>NZ_JANHKS010000001.1 GCF_028682175.1 Pseudomonas putida
TACGGGACGGTGGCGTGCTTTAGATTTTGATCTGGCTTTTGATCTTCATGCGCGATGACACAGGCGCCGCAGAATGCGACGTCAAGGCGCCAGGCCGAGCGCAGGCGTCGTGGAGGGGGATGAGCGGCAGGGATGCCGCGAAAGCCGTGCGGGCCATGGATGGCCCATCATGGCGTGCCCCCGGAACGACGCCGGTGTCGAGGGAAGTCCGAAGGACCCCAGCCTGTCGCAGGGCTTTTTTGGTTACTTTTTCAGCTCTTGGAAAAAGTGACCCGCCGTAAGGGCGGAAGGAGCATCCCGCACCACCCGAGATACCGGATATACACCCGATCCCCAAGTCACACAAAAGACGCAGAGCGTCACCCAAGGCATTCCCACGCAGAGCGTGGGAACGATCAGATCAGAGAAACTCCAGAGAGCGAGACTACTGCAGGGTAACAGGCGCCCCGCCGACAACAGGAGCCGCATTCCCCGGCACCGCGATCTCGACCGGCATGCCGTCCTCGGCAGCCACCACATCCCGCACCTCATCCCAATTGATCCGCAGACTATTGGCCAGATCCTCACGCTTGAGCAGCGCATTGATCACCGCCGTATGCTTGTCCACCACCGAAGGATTGCCACTCTCGTCCAGCGGCGTATGCGCCTCGAGATAGACCTTGCCACCGCTCACACCAAACTTGTACGGCTCGGAAATGATCCGCACAGGCGTGCCGACCGGCACCATCCCCGCCATCTCAAGCACGTTGTTGTTGTACATGCGGAAGCACCCGTGGCTGGTACGCATGCCAATACCGAACTTCTTGTTCGAACCGTGGATCAGGTAACCCGGGATACCCAGGCCGAACTTGAACGGCCCCAGCGGGTTATCCGGGCCGGCCGGCACCACGTTAGGCAGGATATCGCCGTCGGCCGCGTGCTCGGCCTTGACCGATGCCGGTGGCGTCCAGGTCGGGTTAGGGGTCTTGGCGGTCACCTTGGTGGTGGAGATCGGCGACCCCCAGCCCTCGCGGCCGATACCCAGCGGGAAGGTGTACACCACGTTCTTGCCCTTCGGGTAGTAGTACAGACGGTACTCGGCCAGGTTGATGACGATGCCTTCACGCGGGCCTGGCGGCAGGATGAAACGGGTTGGCAGGATCACCTGGGTGCCCGCACCCGGCAGCCAGGCGTCGACGCCCGGGTTGGCGGCGATCATTTCCAGATAGCCCAGGTCGTACTTGGTGCCCAGGTCCGCGAAGGTGTCTTCGTATTTGGCGGTGACGGTCTGCACCTGGCCGATGATGTCCTCGCCGGGAGGAGGCAACGGGAACTCCAGGGCGGAGATAGGGCCGGCCGCACACAGTGCAGCAAGCGACAGACAGCGGGCGAAAGCTGGAATGCGCGACAACATCCGGGGAATCCTTGGGTAACGGAAGGCTTGAATGGCCGAGATTGTACACGCCCGCCCGCCCCTTCGGGAGTAGGCACGACGGCTTGCAAGGCTGCACGTTCACCTGCGGTTCAGGTGACGTCGAATCAGGGGCTCGGCCAGGAGGAATATTTCAGACCGTCTGGTCCAGTTCCGGCCAGATGGGCTGCCAGCCCCGGCGCTGGGCGTCGATGATCGCGCGGCACAGCGGGCACAGTCGCTCGTCGCTGTAGATCGCCTGCTCGACCGCCGACCAGCGCGGCTGGGCAGGCAGGAGCGAGCCGCACAGGGTGCGGTCGGCCGAACCGGCCAGTTCCAGTTGCCGGGCGGCCAGATGCACACGAACTTCCTGGCACGCGAACAGGTCGAGCTGCTCATCGGGCTCGATCAATTGGTAGGCAAACAGGGACCAGGCAGGACGGCGCATCGGGGGCTCCAGATCGGGGGCGCAACCTTAGCCGAAAGCCCCGGTCCAGAAAAGGGCTGGAGGCCTTTATTTTTCGGGGTTGGGGTGTTTTCTGGGTTGGCTTGGGATTGCGACTGTGGTGCCCTTCGGGCCTGGTCGCGGGCAACAACGTAAGAATCCAGAGCCAACCCTAAAGCAACGCCTTCAACTGCGGCCAGACGTTATCCAGCAACCTGGGCTGCGCATTCGCCGCCGGGTGTAACCCATCCGCCTGGGTCAACTCAGGCACCCCGCCCACCCCTTCGAGCATGAACGGCACCAGCGCCACCTTCTTCTGCTCGGCCAGGTCCACATACACCTGCTTGAACGCCTGGGTGTACCGCGCGCCGTAGTTGGGCGGGATCTGCATGCCTAGCAAGAGCACCTTGGCACCGGCGGCGCGAGCGCTGTCGATCATCGACGCAAGATTTTGTTTCAATTGTTCAGGTGGCTGCCCACGCAGGCCGTCATTACCACCCAGTTCGAGGATCACCAGGTCCGGCTTGTGCTCGGAAAGCAGCGCCGGCAGCCGCGCCTGGCCGCCACCACTGGTATCGCCGCTGACCGACGCATTGACCACTTTATCCTTGTAGCCCTGCTCTGCCAGGCGCTTTTCCAGCAGGCTGACCCAACCGACGCGGGTATCCAGGCCGAAAGCCGCGCTGATACTATCCCCAACGATCAGCACCGTACCTGCTGTCGCTGCCTGACACACAAGCAGCAAACCCAGGCCAGCACTCAATAACCACGCACGCATCGGATTCTCCATGAGCGAAAGTATTCTCAGTGCCCGGAACCTGAACAAAGTGGTCCCCAGCACCGAAGGTGACCTGACCATCCTGCACGAACTCTCGCTGGAACTGAACAAGGGCGACACCCTGGCCATCGTCGGCGCCTCGGGCTCGGGCAAGTCGACCCTGCTGGGGCTGCTGGCAGGGCTGGATCTGCCGAGCACAGGTTCGGTCACCCTTTCAGGGCGCAACCTCAGCGAGCTCGACGAAGACCAGCGCGCCCGCGTGCGCGCCGAACACGTAGGCTTCGTGTTCCAGTCGTTCCAGTTGCTCGACAGCCTCAATGCCCTGGAAAACGTCATGCTGCCCATGGAGCTGGAAGGCCGCAAAGACGCCCGCGAACAGGCCCGGCACCTGCTGGAGCGGGTCGGACTGGGCCAGCGCCTGACCCACACCCCACGCCAGCTCTCTGGCGGCGAGCAGCAACGAGTGGCGATTGCCCGCGCCTTCGCCGCCGACCCCGACGTACTGTTCGCCGACGAACCCACCGGCAACCTCGACAGCCACACCGGCGAGCGCATCAGTGACCTGCTGTTCGAACTGAACCAGGAGCGCAACACCACGCTGGTGCTGGTCACCCATGATGAACGCCTGGCGCATCGCTGCCGGCGCTTGATCCGTCTTGAAGGTGGCCGTCTGGTCACCCCCATGGAGCCTTGATGGCACGCCTGCCGTTCGCCCGCCTGCTCAGCCTCGCCGCCCGCCAACTGATGCGTGATGCCCGCGCCGGCGAGCTGCGCGTGCTGTTTTTCGCACTCGTGGTCGCCGTGGCCGCCAGTACCGCCATTGGTTATTTCGGCTCGCGCCTGAACAGCGCCATGCTGCTGCGGGCCACGGAATTTCTGGGGGCGGACCTGATCCTCAGTGGCTCCACGCCGGCCAAGCCCGAGCAGATCGAGGCCGGCAAGGCGCTCAGGCTGGACCACTCGCAGATCGTGATCTTTTCCAGCGTGGTCGCCACCGACAACGGCATCCAGCTGGCCAGCGTCAAGGCGGTGGATGCCGCCTACCCGCTCAGAGGCGAATTGAAAAGCGCCGATGCGCCTTACCAGCCCGAAACCAGCGGCGGCGAGCCCGGCCCCGGAGAGGCCTGGGCCGAAGCGCGAGTGCTGGTCGCCTTGAACCTCAAGGTCGGCGACAGCATCGACGTCGGCTCCACCAGCCTGAAACTCACCCGCGTGCTCACCTACGAGCCCGACCGCGCCGGCAACTTCTACAGCCTGACGCCCCGGGTGATGATCAACATGGCCGACCTTGAAGCCACCAAGGTCGTGCAGCCGGGCAGCCGCGTCAGTTTCCGCGACCTGTGGCGCGGCACGCCGCAGGACCTGGCGGCGTATCGCAAGGCCATCGAGCCTGCACTTGCCGCCAACCAGAAGATCGACGACGCCCGTGACGGCAACCAGCAGATCGGCGGCGCGCTGGGCAAGGCCGAGCGGTACCTGAACATGGCGAGCCTGGTGGCAGTGTTGCTGGCCGGTGTGGCCGTGGCCCTGTCGGCGGCGCGCTTTGCGGTCCGCCGTTTCGACGCCAGTGCGCTGCTGCGCTGCCTGGGGCTGTCACGCAACGAGGCACTGGTGCTATTCAGCCTGCAACTGGCCATGCTCGGCATCGCCGCAAGCGTCACCGGCGCCCTGCTCGGCTGGTTTGCGCAACTGGGGCTGTTCTACTTGCTGGAAAACCTGCTTCCCGCCGCCGTACCACCTGGAGGCTGGCTGCCGGCAGTGGCAGGCATCGGTACGGGCCTTGTGGCGCTGGCCGGGTTTGCCCTGCCGCCACTGGCAGCGCTTGGGCGTGTGCCGCCACTGCGGGTATTGCGCCGCGACATGCTGCCGATCCCGGCCAGCAGCTGGCTGGTGTACGGCGCGGCGCTGCTGGCGCTGGGCCTGATCATGTGGCGCCTGAGCTTGGACCTGATCCTGACCTTCGCCCTGCTCGGCGGTGGCCTGGTCGCAGCGCTGATCCTGGGGGGCATTCTGCTGCTGGCGTTGCAAAGCCTGCGCCGCCTGCTGGCAGGCGCGTCACTGCCGTGGCGGCTGGGTCTGGGCCAGTTGCTGCGTCACCCCATGGCAGCTGCCGGGCAATCCCTGGCCTTTGGCCTGATCCTGCTGTCGATGGGGCTGATCGCCCTGCTGCGCGGCGAGTTGCTCGATACCTGGCAAAACCAGTTGCCGAAGGACGCCCCCAACTACTTCGCGCTGAATATCCTGCCCGCCGAGCGCGACAACTTCGGCGAGCGCATGAGCCGTCTTTCGACCCACGCCGCGCCGCTGTACCCGATGATTCCGGGAAGGCTGATGAGCATCAATGGCGAGCCGGTGACCAAGTTCGTCACCAAGGACTCCCGTGGTGAAAACGCCACCCAGCGCGACCTCAACCTGACCTGGGCGGCCAACCTGCCGGAAGGCAACACCATCACCGAGGGCCAATGGTGGAACGACCAACAGGCGCCGGCTGAAGGCATACCGGGCGTCTCGGTGGAAACCAAGCTGGCGAAAAGCCTGGAGATCAAGCTGGGGGACACCCTGAGTTTCGTGATCGGCGGCGCGACCCACGAGGTCAAGGTCACGAGCCTGCGAGACATCAACTGGGACACCTTCCAGCCCAACTTCTTCATGATCTTCCAGCCCGGCACCCTCAAGGACGTGCCGACCACCTACCTCACCAGCTTCTATCTGGCTCCCGGCAACGACCAGCAGATCGTCGAGCTGTCCCGCGCCTTCCCTGCCGTGACCATCCTGCAAGTGGAGGCGCTGCTGGAGCAACTGCGCAGCATCCTCGATCAGGTGACCCTGGCGGTGCAGTACGTGCTGTTGTTCGTGCTCGCCGCGGGCCTTGCGGTGTTGTTCTCCGGCTTGCAGGCCACGCTGGACGAACGCATCCGCCAGGGTGCATTGCTGCGGGCCCTGGGTGCCAACCGCGCCCTGCTGACCCGAGCCCGGCGCATCGAGTTCGGCCTGCTGGGTGCAGTCAGCGGCGTGCTGGCGGCACTGGGCTGCGAGCTGGTGAGTTTCGTGCTGTACCGCTACGCCTTTTCCCTGCAGTGGCATCCGCACCCCTGGCTGTTACTGTTGCCGCTGATCGGCGCGTTGCTGGTGGGCGCCGCAGGCGTGTTCGGCACTCGCCGCGCGCTCAACGCCAGCCCCTTGACGGTGCTGCGCGAAGGCTGAGGAGGCTTGACCCTGACGATGCCGACAGCAAAGATGTCGGCATCGTGCATGGAGCACTCCCTTCACCACCGAGAAGTCCTTTGAGCACCAACATCTGTACCCGTGAAGGCCACACCGCCCTCAAGCAAGAACTCGATCACCTGTGGCGCGTCTACCGTCCGGAAATCACCCAGAAGGTCGCATGGGCGGCTTCCCTGGGCGATCGCAGCGAGAACGCGGACTACCAGTACAACAAGAAGCTCTTGCGCGAAATCGACCGCCGCGTGCGCTACCTGCGCAAGCGTCTGGAAGACATGCGCGTGGTCGATTACGCCCCGGAACAGGAAGGCCGGGTGTTCTTCGGTGCGTGGGTCGAGATCGAAAATGAAGACGGCCAAACCAAGCGCTTTCGCATCGTCGGCTACGACGAAATCTATGGCCGCATGGACTACATCTCCATCGACTCGCCCATGGCCCGCGCCCTGCTGAAAAAGCAGGTGGACGAGGAATTCTCGGTGCAGACGCCGACCGGAGAGGCACTCTGGTACGTGCTGAGCATCACCTACGAAAAACCCGCTTGAAATTGAACGCCGCCAGTCGACGCGCGGCGTTACCGAGGAGCAATTGATGGTCAAGACCAAACCGCGTCCCGCCGTGAACGGGGTGGCATCCGCCGACAGAGTGCTGACCGTGCTGACGGCTTTCCGCACCGGCGATACCGCACTGACCCTGGTGGAACTGGCCGAGCGCACCGACCTGATCAAGAGCACGATCATGCGGCTGATGGTTTCGCTGGAGACGTTCGGATTCGTCAATCGCCTGGCGGACGGTCGCTACACCCTGGCCAGTGAAGTGATGCGCCTGAACGCGGTGTATCAGGAGTCGCTGGACCTCGAAAAACACGTCCTGCCACGCCTGCACCGGCTGTGCGACGAAACCGGAGAAACCGCCTCGTTCTACGTGCGCCACGGCGCCTACCGCATGTGCCAGTACCGGGTGAACTCCCCGCACCGTCTGCGCCTGCACCTGCAGCCCGGCGACATCCGCCCCATGGACGGCGCCGCCAGTGCCGAGGCGCTGCGTTGCAGCTTCGCACGGGCCGCCGAGCATCCCGAACCCTTCTATTCGGCAGGCATCACAGACCCTCACTCGGCGTCCATGGCCATGCCGATCTTCGGTGCGCAGCAGGAGTTGATGGGTGCGATCGTGGTGTCCGGACCTGCCGGCCGTCTGAACGCCGAGCGAGCCGACTCGCTGCGGGCGGTGTTCATGGAAGTGGCAGAAGATCTGACGCGCAGCCTGGGTGGGCGGATCCAGTAAGGATCCCCCGCCCAGCCTGGCCAGTGGCGAGAAGAAACGGTCAGCCGACGCTGGCCGGGTTGGCGCCCTGAGCCTGATTGCGCTGATGCTTGCGGCCCAGCACCAGCACCATGGTGCCGGCGGCCAGGTTCAGCAAGGCCAGCGGAATCAGCGCCAGGGCGTAGCTGCCGGTGGCGCCATGAATCGCGCCGTAGACGTTGACCATCAGGCCGCCGCCAAACAGGTTGGCCCAGGCGCCGATCACCGCCAGCCCCGCCGCCGCCGTGCTGCTGGACATCCAGCTCGACGCCAGCGCCCAGAACGGCCCCTTCATCGAATACGCACCGATCAACACCATCGACAGCAGCACCACGGTGGCGACCAGCGATGAGGTCACCAGCGCCAGCAGCAGACCTGCCGCGATCAGGAACAGCGTGGCTGCAGTGTGCCAGCGCCGCTCGTTGCGACGGTCGGAACTGCGCCCCCACAGGATCATGAACAACGACGCCAGACCATAAGGAATCGCGTTGATCAGGCCGATCTGCAGGCTGTCCAGATGGAAGGTCTTGAGCAGTTGCGGCGCCCACACGCTCATGGTGCTGCCGGCCGCCGACGCGCCGGTATAGATGAGCACCATCGCCCAGATGTCCTTGTGCTTGAGCAGTTGCCACAGCGAGATATGGCCGATCTGGGTTTTCTGCGCGCGCTCCTGGGCCAGCCGGTTCACCAGCCACTCGCGCTGATCGTCCGCCAGCCATTTGGCCTGGTCGGGGCGATCGGTCAGCACGAACAGGCAGGCGATCCCCAGGAGCACCGCCGGAATGCCTTCCAGAATGAACAGCCAGTGCCAGCCGCGCATGCCTAACATGCCGTCCAGCGTCAGCAGATAACCCGAGAGTGGCGAGCCGAGGAAGTTCGCCCCCGGAATCGCCACCATGAAGATCGCGACCATCCGCGCACGGTAGGCCGATGGCAACCAGTAGGTCAGGTACAGCAGCACGCCCGGGAAGAACCCCGCCTCGGCCGCACCCAGCAGAAACCGCATGATGTACAGCGAGTTCGCGCCTTCGACAAACGCGGTGCCGGCCGACACCAGCCCCCAGGTAATCATGATCCGCGCAATCCAGACCCGCGCGCCGAAACGCTGCAGCGCCAGGTTGCTCGGCACCTCGACCAGGAAGTACGACACGAAAAACAGGCTGCTGGCCAGACCGAACACCGCCGGGGTCAGGCCCAGGTCATGGTTCATCTGCAGCGAAGCCATGCCGATGTTGCCGCGATCGATGATCGCGATCAGGTAACACACGATCAGGAACGGCAGCAGGCGCCACGCCACGCGGCGCATCGTTGCCTGCTCCAGTTCACTGACCTCTGCTTTCACATTCATGGGGTTCTCCTGTGCTTATTGTTGTGGAGATGACGCCGGCTTGCCAGCTCGCCGTCCCGGGACGGCGAGCTGCGTTCATTCGTCGATCAACTGGCGATTGACCACACAGCGCGGATCCAGCGCGTGGCCATCCAGGGCATCGAGAATCTGCTGCACGGCCACCAGGCCCACACGTTCACGGGCCTCCAGGGTGTTGGCGCCCACGTGGGGAGTGGCCACCAGGTTCACCAGGCCCCACAGCGGGCTGTCGGCCGGTGGCGGCTCGGGGTTGAAGGTGTCGAGCCCGGCGCCGCCGATCTGCCCGCTGGACAGGGCCTGAACCAGCGCTGCGGTGTCGATCAGCTCGCCACGGGCGGTATTGATGAGCAGGCTGCCGGGACGCATCAGCGCGAATTGTTCGCTGCTGAACAGGTTGCGGTTGGCGTCGGTCAGCGGGCAATGCAGGCTGATCACATCGCACTCTTGCAGCAGACGCTCGAAGTTCTCCTCACGGCTCACATGATCGCGCGCCGGCAGTTGCTTGAGATAGGGGTCATACACCTTGACCTGCATGCGCAGCGGCGCGACCAGGTCCATCAGCACACTGCCGATGGCGCCTAGCCCCACCAGACCCAGGGTCTTGCCGAACAGTTCGGTGCCATTGGCAGTGGCCTTGTCCCAGTGCCCGGCTCGCACCCGTGCGTCGAGCCAGGCGGTGCGCCGGGCGACGCTGAACATCAGGGCGAAAGCGTGCTCGGCCACCGATTGTGCATTGGCGCCCACTGCAATGGTGACCGGCACCTTGCGCTCGGCCGCAGCCTTGATGTCGATGGTGTCGTAGCCCACGCCGTGCTTGGCAATGATCTTGAGGTTCGCGCTGGCGTCGATCATCTCCCGCGTCAGCTTGCCGGTGCGCACCACGATGGCGTCTGGCTGCTCGGCCTTGAGGGTTTCGACCATCTGCTCGGCGGGCATGTAGGGCGTGGTGGGAATCACGGTGACGCCTCTGGAGGCAGCCAGCGCCATTGCATCGGGAGCCAGCACGAGGCCGGTCAGGAGGATTTTGCGAGTCATGGTGTCACCTTGTTTTTATGGCTGGCCCTCAGCGAGCCTAAAAACACCCTATCACAATGAAACGCCGTTGCAATATTAAAAATTAAGGCTGCTTACCACCTATCAAATCCCCTAACAAAGACCGTTGATATTCGATTTATGAAATGTAATTCTATTTTCAGACCCGGCGATCACAGCCGGCGGCATAGCACAATTTCAAGAGAGAATGCCCATGACAATCGGATTTCGAGTGTTGCAAGCCCAGCGCAAAGTGAGCCCGGAGTGGGTCGCACGGTTTCGTGAAGTGCCCGTGGCCAATGTCAGCGACTCGATGAACCGCATGACCGCAGGTGGCGCCAACCTGCGTCCGATGCACCGCGCCGGCGTGCTGGCAGGCCCTGCCTTGACGGTCAAGGCGCGCCCGGGCGACAACCTGATGCTGCATTACGCAATCGACATCGCAGAGCCGGGCGACGTGATCGTCGTCGATGCCGGCGGCGACCTGAGCAACGCCCTGATCGGCGAGATGATGGTGGCCTACGCGGTCAAGCGCGGCGTGGCCGGCATCGTCATCAACGGCGCGATCCGCGATGCCGCCAACATTGGCGCTGGCGACTTCCCGCTGTTCGCCGCTGGCGTGTCCCATCGCGGCCCGTACAAGGACGGTCCGGGCGAGGTCAACGTACCGATTGCGATCGCCGGAATGGTCATCGAGCCAGGGGATCTGGTGATCGGTGACGACGACGGCCTGCTCTGCGTGCCCTATGACGAGGTGGCGGCTGTGTACGACCGCGCCCACGCCAAGCACGCGGCCGAGGTCAAGCAGCTGGAGCAGATCGCCCGCGGCGAAAACGACCGCCGCTGGGTCCTCAAATCCCTCCAGCAGAAAGGTTGCGCCCTGCCGCAATGACGGCCGCCACGGGGTGCCTGCCTGGCACCCCGTGATGCATCGCCACCTTCCCGCCACGCCCCTTGATTGCAGCAGGAGCCGCCATGAGCTTCTTTCCCGCTCCACAGATCGTCGAAACCACCGTATTCACCCGCTTGCCCGAGCACTTTCGCAATCCGCGCCGCACGGCCTGGGCAGACGGCAACCGCCAGGGCCAGTTGATCGATTCGTTCCTGGAAGGGCCGTCGTTCGACCGCGACGGCAACCTGTACGTCACCGACATTCCCTACGGGCGGATTTTCCGCATTTCTCCCGCAGGCGAGTGGACGCTGGTCTGTGAGTACGATGGCTGGCCCAACGGCCTGAAGATCCACCGCGACGGCCGCATTTTCATCACCGATTACAAACGCGGAATCATGGTGCTGGACGCCGCCACCGGCCACATTCAGCCGTTTCTCGAATCGGCCGGCTCCGAAGGTTTCAAGGGCGTCAACGACCTGGTGTTCGCGCCAAACGGCGACATGTATTTCACCGACCAGGGCCAGACCGGGCTGCAGGATCCCACCGGGCGCGTCTACAAACTCGACGCTGCGGGCAACCTGACGTGCCTGCTCAATACCGTGCCCAGCCCCAACGGCATCGTCTACGACCCCAAGCTCAATCACCTGCTGATCGCCGTGACCCGCGCCCAGCAGATCTGGCGCATTCCGCTGGGCAACGGCTCGATCATCAGCAAAGTCGGGGTGTTCGCCCAACTGCATGGCGGCCTGGGCGGTCCGGACGGCCTGGCGCTGGACGCCGACAGCAACCTGTACATCGCCCACACCGGCTTCGGCTCGGTCTGGCGGCTGTCCAGGGTTGGCGAGCCACTGCAGCGCATCGTGTCGTGCGAAGGCATCAGCAATACCAACCTGGCCTTCGGCGGTGCAGACGGCAAAACGCTGTTCATTACCGAATCGCACACCGGCTCCATCCTGCAAGTCCGTACGCCCGTGCCGGGCCTGGCCATGTATTCCCATAGCTGACCACCGGCACCGCAGTCCCCCATAACAACGACAAGAAGAAGTGACGCCATGACCCGAGAAAACCCGGCCCTCCCCGGTCTGTCCGATGCCGAGGGTGAAAAGCTGCTGCGCCGCGTGATGCTGCGCATCCTGCCTTTCATCTTTGCCTGCTATGTCATCAGCTACCTGGACCGCACCAACGTCGGCTTCGCCGCCATCAGCATGAACAAGGACCTGGGCCTGACCGCCACGAGGTTCGGCTGGGCGGCCGGCCTGTTCTTCTTCGGCTATTTCATCTTCGAAATCCCCAGCAACCTGTTGATGCAGCGTTTCGGCGCACGTATCTGGATTGCCCGGATCATGATCACCTGGGGCCTGATTTCCATCGGCACCGCCTTCGCCACAGGCCCCGTGAGCTTCAGCATCATGCGCTTCCTGCTGGGTCTGGCCGAGGCCGGTTTCACGCCCGGCGTGTACCTGTATTTCACCTACTGGTTTCCCGGCAAGTGGCGGGCAAAAGCCACCGCCACATTCCTCTTGGGCATTCCCGTGGCCAATATCTTCGGATCGCCCCTGTCCGGCTGGCTGCTGGACATGCATGGCATCCTGGGCCTGAAGAACTGGCAGTTCCTGCTGGTGGCCGAAGCCCTGCCCGCAGTGCTGTTGGGGATTGCCTGCCTGTTCGTGCTGGTGGACTCCCCGGCCAAGGCGCGCTGGATGAGTGAGCGGGAAAAAACCTGGCTGTCCGAGCGGCTGAGCAGCGAGCAGGCCGCCATCGGTGCCTCCCATGGCAACACCTTGCGCGGCGCGCTGACCAACCCGAAGGTCTTCGTGCTGGCGGCGATCAACTTCTGCTGCATCGTCGGCTCCATCGGCATCGGACTGTGGATGCCGCAGATCATCAAGAGCCTGGGAATGCAGAACAGCACCGTTGGCCTGGTCGCCGCGCTGCCCTATGTGTTGGGCGCCATCAGCATGACGCTCTGGGCACGCCTGGCCAACCGCAGCAAGCAGCGCCTGCCGTACGTGGTCAGCGCCCTGGCTTTCGCCGCGCTGGCGCTGGTGAGTGCGGCGCTGATCGACGCGCCGGTGCTGAAGATCGCAAGCCTGGCCTGCGCGGTGGCCGGCATCCTGTGTTTCCAGGCAACGTTCTGGGCCATCCCCTCGACCTTCCTCACGGGCCGCGCGGCAGCGGGCGGGCTGGCGCTGATCGTGTCCATCGGCAATCTGGGCGGCTTTGTCGGGCCGTTCATGATCGGGCTGATCAAGGACGCCACCCAGTCCTATTCAGGCCCCTTCTATGCCGTGGCGTCGATCCTGATGATCGGCACCTGCCTGATGCTGTGGCTGGGTGACCCGGCGCGGCGCAAGCCTGTATCTACCCCGCCGCTTCAACCCACTGCAACGCACTGATCCTGACCCCATGATCGCCTCCACCTGGAGGCGGTCGACTTTTGCCAGACTCGAAACTGATCGAATTCCCGCCCGCCTCTGTTTTTTCCAGCCGCTGTCCGACCATCACGCCGCTTCACACGCACCCTCGTTTGAAGGGGTACGAAATTATTTCTGAAATATCAGACCGCTGGTGATTACGCGAACATCGGCGCGCTTTCTTTTCCATTCAGGGGGTTAGCGGCCCCAATCCGAATGGATACACCCGTACGTCAAAACCTGTGCATTGAACTCACGTGGATCCAATCTAACGTTTGGTGATCCATGCACATATCGAGGTCACGGATGCGTCCCGCCTCGCCAACCAGCCAACAAGTAGAACAGGTCTGACTCGCGCTCCGTATGGATCCTGGACGGCATGAACGGCACACCCACGCCCAAGGAATTGTCGCGTAGTTGTTTTTTGTGAAAGCGAAGCAAAAGGATTTTGGAAATGGAAAACGTCGTTGTCGCTGACAAAGCAACCTCTCAGATTGATGCCCATGCCTGGGGCGATCTGCAGCTCAAAAACCCCGCTGTAGTCCAAATGCCCGTATCCCCCGACAAGGTGGCTTCCGTGAGCCGCAGCGGTCAGGATCTGGTCGTCAATCTGAAGAATGGCGAGCACATCAAGGTTGCCAACTTTTTCACCCCCGGCCCTGACGGGGTCGCCAGCGACATGGTTTTCCAGGGCGAGGACGGCGCCCTCTGGCAAGCGCAGTACAACGCGCAAGCGTTCGAAGGATTCACCTTCGAAGAGATTTCCTCGATTGACGAACTGATCGCCGGCACCGGCGTGGTCAGTGGTGCCACCTCGGCCTGGGCCATTGCCGGCCTGGGTCTGCTGGGCGCCGGCGGCGCGGCGGCCGTGTCGGGTGGCGGCGGCGGTGGTGGCGGTGGCGGAAGCGGCACACCAGGCGACACCACGGCGCCCGATGCCCCGACCAGCCTGCTGGTTTCCGCCAACGGCCTGATGTTGAGCGGGCTCGGCGAGGCCGGTGCGCGGGTCACGGTACGTGATGCCTCCGGCAACATTCTGGGCAGCGGCACCGTGGGCAGCGACGGGCGTTTCGAAATCCCCCTGAATGCGCCACAAACCAACGGCCAGAACCTCAACGTCACCCTCACCGACGCCGCTGGCAATACTTCGGCGCCGGGTACGGCCACTGCAGGCGACACCACCGCACCGGATGCACCGTCCAACCTGCAGGTGGACGGGACCGGCACGCATCTCTCCGGTACCGGTGAACCGGGCGCGACCATCCAGGTGCGCGCACCAGACGGCACCCTGATCGCCAGCGGCGTGGTGGCAGGAGATGGCACGTTCAACCTCACCCTCAACCCGCCGCAAGCCAACGGCCAGACCCTGAGCGTCACCGCCACCGACCCTGCTGGCAATACCTCGGCGTCCGGCACCACCACCGCAGGCGACACCACCGCACCGGATGCACCGGCCAACCTGCTGGTGGACGGGACCGGCACACACCTGACCGGTACCGGCGAACCCGGCGCGACCATCCAGGTGCGCAGTGCAGACGGCACTCTGCTCGGCAGCGGCGTAGTAGCAGCCGATGGCACGTTCAACCTCACCCTGAGCCCCGCGCAAGCCAACGGCCAGACCCTGACCGTGACGGCCACCGACGCAGCGGGCAATACCTCGACGCCCGGCACGGCCACCGCAGGCGATACCACCGCACCGGATGCACCGGCCAACTTGCTGGTGGACGCGACCGGCACACACCTGACCGGCACCGGCGAACCCGGCGCGACCATCCAGGTGCGCGCTGCTGACGGCACCCTGCTCGGCAGCGGCGTGGTTGCGGCCGATGGTACGTTCAACCTCACGCTCGACCCCGCGCAAGTCGACGGGCAGACCCTGAGCGTGACGGCCACCGATGCGACAGGCAATGTCTCGGGCGCGGCACAGGCCCTTGCACCGGACCTCGACAATCCCGGCACCCCTGACCAGACGCCACCCGATGCCCCGACTGACCTGGCCATCAGCAACAGCGGCACGCTGCTCACCGGCCACGGCGAAGTGGGCGCCCGGGTGACGGTGATCGATGCCAATGGCAACGTGCTGGGCACCGCTGTCGTCGGCGCCGACGGCTCGTTCCAGGTGACCCTGTCCCCTGCCCAGGTCAACGGTGAGGTGCTGCAGGTCAGCCTCACTGACGCCGCCAACAACACCTCGCCCAATGTCGCGGTCCAGGCCCATGACACCACGCCACCCGTGGCGCCCAGCGACCTGTCTATTTCCGCAGACGGCCTGACCCTGACCGGCCTCGCCCACCCCGGCGTGCGGATCCTGATTCGCAATGCTTCGGGTACCGTCATCGGCGTCGGCCGGGCCGACGTCAACGGCCACTTCAGCGTGACCCTCAGTTCGCCGCAGATCAACGGCGAGCATCTGGACGTCGTGACCACCGACGCTGCTGGCAACAGCTCTGCGCCGGTCGAGGTCACCGCACCCGATACCGTGCCACCAGGACAGGTCACCGATGTGGTGATCAGTGCCGACGGCACGCAGATCTCCGGCAAAGGCGAACCGCTGGCGACGATCACCATTACCAGCGGCGGCGTCACGGTGACCACCGTGGTGGCGGCCAACGGCACGTTCCAGACCACCCTCTCGCCAGCCGTGCATCCGGGCGATGTGGTGCAGATCACCCAGAGCGACGCCCAGGGCAACCACCTGCCGCCTGTTTCGGTCATCGCCCCTGACGCGGTCGGCCCCGCTACTCCCGGCGATCTGGTGCTCAGCCCCGATGGCACGCACCTGACCGGTACCGGCACCCCTGGCAGCCTGATCGAAGTGCGCGACGCCAACGGTACGGTCATCGCCAGCGCGACCGTGGCGGCCAACGGCACCTTCGACGTGACCTTCAATCCGCCACAGATCACCGGCGCCACGCTGGACGTGGTGGCCGTCAGCGGCGGCGAGGACTCCGTGAGCGTTCCCGTGGTCACGCCGGACGCCACCCCGCCCGCCATCGTCAGCGACCTTGCGGTCAGCAACAACGGCCTGACCCTGACAGGACGCGGAGAGCCAGGCGCCACCGTCACCGTCAAAGATGCCCAGGGCAACGTGCTCGGCACCGCAGTGGTTGGCCAGACGGGCAGTTTCAGCGCCACCCTGTCGAGCGCCCAGACCAACGGCCAGACCTTGAGCGTGCTGCAGACCGACGCCGCTGGCAACGCGTCACCCACCACGACGGTCAATGCCGCCGATCTGGACGGTCCGCTGCAACCGACCAATCTCAGCATCGGCAGTAACGGCACCGTGCTCAGCGGCCTGGGTGAAGCAGGCTCGCGCATCACGGTGCGCGACAGCAACGGCAATGTGCTCGGCACTGCGATCGTCGCCGCCGACGGGCACTTCAACGTGACCTTGAGCAGCCCGCAGAACAACGGCCAGACCCTGTCCATCAGCGCTGTCGACGGCGCAGGCAACGCAGCGCCAGTCCTGCCCTACATCACCCCCGACACCCAGGCGCCAGCGCCGCTGACCGGGCTCGCGCTGGACAGCCAGGGCCGGGTATTGACCGGTAACGGTGAAGCAGGCGCGAGCATCACTGTTCGCAGCCCGTCCGGGGCGATCATCGGCACAGGCACGGTGGGCAGCGATGGCCACTTCACCCTGACGCTGACCACCGCACAGGTGGATTCGCAAGTCCTGCAAGTGACCCAGGCCGACCCTGCGGGCAACGTTTCGCAGCCTTCGCCTGTGACCGCACCCGATCTGACAGTGCCTGACAGCGTCACCAATGTGACGATCTCCGCCAATGGCCAGGTGGTGACCGGTAATGGCCAGATCGGTGCGACCGTCACGGTGAACGATGCATCGGGCAACAGCCTGGGCACGGCGGTGGTCGGCGCCAACGGGCGTTTCGAGGTCAACCTGTCCTCGGCCCAGATCAATGGCCAGAACCTCAGCGTCACCCAGGCCGACGGCTCGCCAGGCACCTCGACACCGGTGCCGGTGATTGCGCCAGATCTGCAGGCGCCGGTCGCGCCGACCCAGTTGACCCTCAACGCAGCCGGCAACGAGCTTTCCGGCGTTGGCGAACCGGGCGCCACGGTCCATGTGTATGGGCCGAACGGTGCACTGCTTGGCACTGCCGTGGTCGATGGCACAGGCGCCTTCACGGTTTCACTTTCGGGCGTGTTCAATGACGGCCAGGTGCTGGTGGTCAACCAGACCGACGCCGCGCAGCATGTCTCGCCCAATGCCTCCCTCACCGCTCCCGACACCACCCCGCCGCCAGGCCTGACTGGCGTGGGCATCAGCAGCAACGGCGCGACCGTCACCGGCAACGGCCAGGCGGGCGATACCGTGACCGTCAAGGACGCCAGCGGCACCGTTCTGGGCACCGCCGTGGTGGCTGCCAACGGCACCTTCAGCGTGACCCTGACCCCAGCCCAACTCGACGGCCAGGTCCTGAGCGTGACCCAGACCGACGCCAGCACCCTGCCCTCGCCGGTGACCAACGTCACAGCTCCCGATGTCACCGCCCCGGCAGTGCCGAGCGGCCTGAGCGTCGATGACACCGGGACCATCGTGTCGGGTACGGCTCAAATCGGCAGCACCGTGCAGGTGTTCGACGCCAACGGTCAGTCACTGGGCACCGTTGTCGTAGGTCAAAGCGGCACATTCACCCTGACGCTGCCTACACCGCTGACCAACGGTGAAGCGCTGCAGGTGGTCGCCACCGACGGCACCAACACATCGGTGCCTGCGCCGGTCAACGCACCGGACACCACACCTCCACCACCCGTCGGCAACCTGGCGATCAACCCGACCGGCACCAGCGTGTCCGGCACCGGCGAGGCTGGCACCACCATCACGGTCCAGACCAGCACCGGCACCATCCTGGGCACCGGCACCGTGGGCAGCAACGGCGTGTTTGTGGTGACCCTGACCACGCCTGCCGCCAATGGCAGCAGCCTGCAAGTCATCAGCACCGACGCCGCCGGCAATGACTCGACACCTTCGCCACTCACAGGCCCCGATGGCACCCAAGTGGCGACCCCGAGCAGCCTGGTCCTGAGCTCCGATGGCTTCACCCTGACCGGCGCCGGCACGCCGGGCAGCACCATCACTATCACCGGCAACGACGGCAGCCCGCTGGGGACCGGTGTGGTCAACAGCGCGGGCCGCTTCAACATCCGCATGGCCTTCGCGCAGATCAACGCGCAGACCCTGCACGTCACTGCCAGCGATGCCGATGGCCACACCTCGGTGCCAGGCACCATCGTCGCCGCCGACAACACGCCGCCCGATGCCCTGACCCAACTGACCATCAATGGCAACGGCACCGTGGTCTCCGGCAGGGGTGAGGCTGGCGCAACGGTGAGCATTACCAATGCCGCGGGCACCGTCCTCGGCACCGGCGTGGTGGCCAGCGACGGCAGCTTCAACGTGACCTTGAACGCAGCGCAGATCGATGCCCAGGCGCTGACCGCCACCCAGCGCGATCCGGCAGGCAACCCTTCGCAACCGGCCACCGTGAACGCGCCGGACCTCACCGCACCGGCCGCCGCCACCGGGGTGACCATCAACAACGTCGGCACCGTGGTCAGCGGCCAGGGCGAAGCGGGCGCGACCGTGACCGTGCGTGATGCGGCCGGCAACGTGCTGGCGACCGGCACAGTCGATCAGAGCGGCAATTTCCAGGTGACCCTGCCCAGCGCCCAGAACACCGGCGCGCCGCTGCACGTCACCCTCACCGACGCAGCGGGCAACACCTCTGCGGACACCCCGCTCAATACCGTCGACAAGACCCCGCCCGCCGCTGTGCAGGTGGGTGTGATCAGCCCCGACGGCAGCACCGTCAGCGGCACCGGCGAGGCAGGCGCCACGGTCAAGGTGACCGACGCCAACGGCACTCTGCTGGGCAGCGCGGTGGTCGGCAGTGACGGCAACTTCATCGTCACCCTCAACCCGGCCCCCAACAATGGCCAGACCCTGGACATCAGCCAGACCGACCCGAGCGGCAACGTCTCGCCATCGGTCACCGTCGATGCCCCGGACATCACCCCGCCTGCCGCGCTCACCCAGGTGTCGGTCAATGCCGACGGCGCCACGGTGATCGGCCATGGTGAACCCGGTGCGACCGTCACCGTGCGCAGCGCCGATGGCACCCTGCTCGGCACGGGCCTGGTGGCGAGCAACGGCTCGTTCAGCCTGACGCTCAACCCACCGCAGCTCAACGCCCAGGTGCTGACCGTTACCCAGGAAGATCCACCCGGCAACGTCTCCACCGCCGTGACTGTGATCTCGGTTGACCACACCGCCCCCGACAGCCCATTGGGGCTGACCCTGAACCCGGCCGGCCTGCAACTGAGCGGTACCGCCGAAGCGGGCAGTACAGTGACCGTGCGCGATGCGGCGGGCAATGTGCTGGGCACCGGTACGACGGCAGCGGACGGCACATTCCAGCTGGTGCTGAACAGTCCTCAGCTCAACGGACAAAACCTCAGCGTCACTGCCACCGATGCCGCGGGCAACGTCTCGCCTGCCGCCGCGTTCCAGGCCGGTGACAGCACCCCGCCTGCCGCCGTGGCCAACCTTGCGATCAGCGCCGACGGCGTGACCCTGGCAGGCAGCGGCGAAGTCGGCGCCACGGTCGTGGTGCGCGATGCCAGCGGCAATCAGCTGGGTACGGGCACGGTCGGCAGCAACGGCAACTTCAGCCTGACCCTGACCCCGGCAGCCGGTGCGGGCACCAGTGTCACCGTCATTCAGACCGACGCCGCCGGCAACGCTTCGCCCAGCGCCACGGTCACCGCGCCAGGCTCGCTGGCCGAACCGGCACCGACGCAACTGTCACTCAGTGCCGACGGCCTGACCCTCACCGGCACCGCCCACGTCGGCAGCACGGTCACCGTGCGCAGCGCTTCAGGGACGGTCCTGGGCACGGCACTGGTGGGCAGCGACGGCACCTTTAGCGTCACCCTCGGCGCCGCGCAGCTCAATGGTGAACACCTCTCGGCCAGCGCCACCTCCAGCGACGGCATCAACTCGCTGTCCACCGCCTACACCGCGGCGGACGTCACCGCACCTTCGGCCCTGAGCAACCTGGTGCTGGCCGCCGATGGCCTGGCACTGACCGGGCGTGGCGAGGCCGGAGCCACCGTGACGGTGACCGGCGTCGGAGGCGTGACCCTGGGCACGGCGGTGGTTGCCGCCAACGGCACCTTCAGCCTCAGCCTCACCGCCGCCCAGACGGCAGGACAACAACTGCACCTGAGCCAGACTGACCCCAGCGGCAATGAATCACCCAGCGTCAACCTCATCGCACCGGACCTCGTGGCGCCTCTCGCACCCGCGGCCCTTGCGATCACCAGCGACGGCACGGTGCTGTCCGGGACCGGCGAAGCGGGTGCCACAGTCAATGTCTACAACCCGTCCGGTGCCCTGGTGGGCACCGGCAGCGTGCGCATCGACGGCAGCTTCTCGATCACCCTGACCACGCCGCAGAACAACGGCCAACTGCTGTCGGTCACCCTGACCGACCCCTCGGGCAACACCTCTCTGCCCGGCAGTCTGACCACGGTGGACACCACCGCACCACTGGCCCTGACCCAACTGGCAATCTCCAGCGACGGCCAGACCCTGACCGGCCACGGTGAGGCTGGTGCGCGGGTGACCGTGACCGACAGCAGCGGCAACGCGCTGGGCAACGTCCTGGTGGGCAGCACCGGCACCTTCACGCTGGTGTTGACCAACCCGCTGACCAACGCTCAGGTCCTGACCCTGGTCCAGACCGATGCGGCGGGCAACGTGTCGCCTGTTGCGAGCCTGGTGGCACCTGACACCACCGCACCCGATCAACTGAACAACGTCGCCATCAACGCTTCGGGGCTGCTGGTCACCGGGACCGGTGAGGCCGGCGCGACGGTCACCGTCAAGGATGCGGCGGGCAATGTGCTGGGCACCAGCGTGGTTCTGGCCAACGGCTCGTTCAGCGTCACCCTCAACGCGCCTCAGCTCAATCATCAGGTCCTGAGCGTTCAGCAGGCCGACCCACCGGGCAACATCAGCGCGCCGGTGACTGTCACCGCGCCTGACCTGACCCCGCCACAAACGGCCACCAACCTGCTGCTCAACGCCACCGGCAGCACCCTGACCGGTAACGGCGAGCCCGACGCGATTATCCGCGTGACCCTGGCCAACGGCACCGTGATCGGCACCGGCAGCGTCGGCGCCAACGGCAGCTTCCTGATCAACCTGACCCAGGCCCAGCACAACGGCGAGCAAGTGTTCGTGGTGCTGACCGATGCCGCAGGCAATGCGTCGGTCGCAGGGAGCCTGATCGCGCCTGATACCACGCCGCCTGCCGCAGTCGCGCAACTGGCCGTGGACAACACCGGGCTGATCCTCACCGGTACCGGTGAAGCCGGTGCGCAACTGCTGGTGACCAATGCCGCCGGCACCACCCTGGGCACCGGCACTGTCGGCGCCGACGGGCGCTTTACCGTCACCCTGACCCAGGCACAACTGAACGGCGAAGTGCTCAGCGTGGTGCAGCGCGATGGGGCGGGCAACCCTTCCGTGCCCGCGACGGTCACCGCCATCGACCACACGCCACCGGCGCCACCTGCGGTCACTGCCTTGACCTCGGACGGCCTGACCCTGACCGGCACCGGCGAAATCGGTGCGCTGGTGCGGGTAACCAGCGCCAGCGGCGCCGTACTGGGCACCGCCACGGTGGGCGCGGACGGCACCTTCAGCGTGTCGCTGTCGAGCGCGCAACTCAATGGCCAGGTGCTCAGCCTGACCCAGACCGACGTCGCGACCAACCGCTCGGACGTCGCCACCTACACGGTGGCCGATGTCACCGATCCACTGCCCGTGACCGGCCTGGCTGTCAGCCAGAACGGTCTGGTGCTCACCGGTAACGGCGAGGCCGGTGCACACATCACCGTGACCAGCAGCACCGGCACGCTGCTGGGTTCCGGCACAGTTAACGCCAACGGCACCTTCAGCGTCTCGCTCAGCAGCGCCCAGCTCAACGGGCAGGTGCTGACGGTGGTGCAGGTGGACGCGGCGAACAACGACTCGACGCCCGTCCCGGTCACTGCACCGGACACCACGCCGCCGCTCATTCCAGCCGGTGCCGTGCTGAGCGCCGGAGGCACCATCCTTTCCGGGACCGCCGAAGCCAACAGCACCGTTACCGTCACTTCCGCCGCCGGCGTGGTGTTGGGTACCGGGCAGGCCAACGCCAGCGGCCAGTTCCAGATCACCCTGAGCTCTGCGCAGACCAACGGCCAGTTGCTCTCTGTGGTCGCCACCGACGGTGCGAACAACCACTCGCCGGTCCTGGTGGTCACGGCGCCCGACACCACCGCTCCGGCGCTGGTGACGAACCTGACCATCAACGCCGCCCATACCCAACTGGTCGGCCGGGGTGAAGCAGGCGCCACCGTGGTCGTGACCCAGGCGGGTCTGACGGTCGGTACCGGCGTTGTCGCAGCCGACGGCACCTTTACCATCAACCTGACCAGCACCATCCCATCCACCCAAGTGCTTAACGTGGTGCAGACGGACGCCAGCGACAACCACTCGCTGGGCGTGAACTTCACCGTGCCTTCACTGCTGCCACCGGATGCGCCGGCGCAACTGGCGCTCTCGGGCGGTGGCCTGACACTCACCGGCGCAGCCGCAGCCGGGACCACCATCACGGTCTATGGCGCGGGGGGCGCCGTGCTTGGCACTGGCACCACCGGAGCCGGCGGCACTTTCACAGTGACGCTCTCTTCGGCGCAGGCCAACGGCCAGAGCCTGCAGGTGACCGCCACCGCGACCACGGGTGAAATCTCCCTGCCGGCCGGGTTGATCGCACCGGACACCACGCCACCGGCACCGCTCACCGAGCTTGCCATCAACGCCACCGGCACCCTGGTGACCGGCCGTGGTGAAGTCGGCGCGACCGTGACCATCAATGCACCGGGCGGGGCCGTACTGGGCACCGCCGTGGTGGGCGCCAACGGCACGTTCAGCGCACTGCTGACAACGCCGCAGGCCAACGGGCAGATTCTCAGCGCCCATCAGTCGGACGTCGCGGGCAACGCATCGACGTCTCTCAACATCACGGCTCCGGACATCACCGCTCCGGTTGCGCCGACTTCGCTTGGCATCAATGCCGCAGGGCTGGTGCTCAGCGGCCTGGGCGAAGCCGGTGCCACCGTGACCGTCCGCGGCGCCAGCGGCGTGCTCGGCACTGCCCTGGTGGCCGCCAACGGTACGTTCTCGGTCACCCTCAGTGCCGCGCAACTCAATGGCCAGGCCCTGACCGTGACCCAGGCGGACGTCGCCGGAAACGTCTCCACCGGTACGGCCTTCACCGCCCCCGACACCACCCCGCCGGCAGCGCTGAGCAACCTTTCGCTCAACGCCGCCGGGCTTCTGGTGGCAGGTACGGGCGAGGCCGGTGCCACGGTCAGGGTCACCAACGCGGCAGGCACGGTGCTCGGCACAGGGGTAGTCAACGCATCAGGCACCTTCGCGATTACCCTGAACAGCGCCCAGCTCAACGGCCAGGTGCTGAACATCCAGCAGAGCGATCCTGCGGGCAACCTGTCCCCTGTCGGCCATCTCACCGCTGCGGATATCCAGGCGCCGCTGGTGCCGACGTCTCTGGCGCTCGCTGCCAACGGCCTGACCCTCACCGGTGCCGGCGAAGCCGGTGCCACGGTGAACGTATACAGCGCAACCGGAGTGCTGCTGGGGACTGGCCAGGTCGGCGTGACCGGCACCTTCAACGTGACACTCAATACCGCGCAGCTCGACGGCCAGGCCCTGACCGTGCGACTGGTGGATGCGGCCAACAACGTCTCGGCGGCAGGCACCCTGACCGCGCCGGACACCACGGCACCGGGCGCCCCGACCGGCGTGGCAGTGAATGCCACCGGCACACTGCTGACCGGTACCGGCGTTGCGGGCTCCACCGTCAGCGTGCGCACCGCCGCAGGGCTGGTACTTGGCACGGCAACGGTGGCCGCCAACGGCACCTTCTCCGTGGCATTGAACACGCCGCAGATCAACAACGAAGTGCTGAACGTGACCCAGGCCGACGCGGCCGGAAACGTGTCGACGGTGGCCAGCGCAACGGCCCCCGACCTCACGCCTCCGGTTGCCGCCACCACCCTGGTGGTCAGCGGCGATGGCCTGAGCCTGAGCGGGAACGGTGAAGCCGGTGCGACCGTCACGGTCAAATCCGCCAGCGGCGTGGTGCTGGGCACCGGCACTGTCGGCGGCACCGGCGTGTTCAGCGTCACCTTGAACGCGGCGCAGATCAACGGCGAAAAACTGGTGGTCAGCCTGACCGACCCGCGGGGCAACGTCTCGGTGGGCGCCAACGTCACTGCACCGGACATCGACGCCAATGCGCCGGTGACCGCCAGCGACAACCTGGCCGTCGCGACGGTCAACATCACCCCTGCGACCGTGGTGCAGAACTACACCGACTCGTTCTCCACCCTGCTCGCAGGCTTCACCAAGACCTACAGCTTCACCGTGGCCAGCGGCACCACCATCGACCCGACGCTGACACTGACCACGTCCAGCCTGCTCAACCTGCTCAACGGCATCAACTACACGCTGCAAGTGAAGAATGCCAGCGGCACCTGGGTAACCCTGGACGTCAACGGCAATGGCGGCCTGCTCGACCTCCTGGGCCTGGGCACCACCGGGCTGCAAGTGAAGATGGCCAACCTGCTCAGTGGCGATTACCGCCTGGTGGTGTCCAGCTCCGGCGTGGGCCTGGTGACCACGGTCAACACCCAGCTGGAACTGGATATTCACAGCCTGACCCAGTTCAACGGCACCGCAGGCACTCCGACTACCGGCAACGTCATCACCGACGTCGGCACCAATGGCCAGGTGGACCAGACCGGGCCGGACAACGGTGCCGTGCTGCAGATCATGAAAGGCGGCAGCTACGTCGCGGCAGGCGCAGGCACCACGGTGCAAGGCCTGTACGGCACGCTGACCATCGACTCCAGCGGTCACTACAGCTACACCAGCAACGGCAGCGTAGGCAGTGTCGGCAAGGTCGATGTGTTCAGCTACCAGCTGGTGCACCCTAACGGCCTGAGCAGCACCGCCAACCTCTACGTGCGCATCGACAGCCCGCAGGCCACGGAGATCTGGAACGACAGCAGCCTGGCAAGCCCGGCACTGCTGGTGGACGCCACCGATGACATCGCCCATTCGAGCATCACCCTGGCGAACAAGGTGGATACTTCGACCACCGGCGGCAGCTTCGGCATCGTTCTGGGTGCTGGCAGTGGCTCCTACAACACCACCGTCGCCGCCAACGCCACCGGCAACCTGAACGTCGTGCTGCATGCGAGCAACCTGCTCAATCTGCTGGGCGGCCTGACGGTCGGGCTGTACAAGCTCAACACCACCAGCGGCCAGTATGAACTGGTCAAATCCTACGCAGGCAATGCGTTGCTCAGCATTGGCGGCGGCGACTATGGCATCAATTTCACCGGGCAGGCCGCCGGGAGTTACCAGGTCAGAGTCGCCGTCAGCGGCGTCAGCCTCCTGACCACCGTCACCACGACCGTCACCAACACCGCCACCTACAGCAACCAGTTCGTGGTCGGCAGCTACACGCCGGTTGCGGGCAACCTGCTGACCGACACCGCAGGCGGCGGCGTCGATGTACTGGGCTCGCCCTACACCGTGCTCAGTGTGTTGCTGGCCGGCACTTACGTCACCCCGGGCTACAACGGCACCACCCTCACCGGGACCTACGGCTCGCTGCTGGTGCATGCCGACGGCAGCTACATCTACACCTTGAACGCCGGGTCGACCAGTGCGGTGGTCGGGCATCAGGACACATTCACCTATCAACTGACGCACCCCAACGGCACCACCGACACCGCCACCCTGGTCGTCACCCTGGACCAGGCCAGTGCCGTGACCGCCACCACGTTCTCGAGCCTGAGCGCGGTGGAAGATCACAGCGCGCTCGTGGCCGTCGGACCTGCCTCCAGCGCCGAGCTGATCCAGGGCACCGCCGGCAACGACACGCTGGACGGCTCCCACGGCGGCGCCGTCACCCTCAACGGTGGCGCGGGCAACGACACGCTGATCATCGCCGACCAGCACTTCGCCTCGGTCGATGGCGGCACAGGCACCGACACCCTGTTGTGGGCCGGCGGCGATGCGGCGATCAACCTGGGGGATCTGCAAAGCCGCATCCACAACATCGAGATCCTGGACCTGAACACCACAAGCGCGGTGTCGCTGACCCTGAACCTGTCCGACGTGCTGGCGATCACTTCATCGGACAACAACACGCTGGTCATCAAGGGGGACAGCAAGGACAGCGTGCACATGACCGACACCTGGACTGCCGATACCGGAACCCACCAAATCGATGGAATCGGCTATACCCAATACACCCCAACGGAGGATCCGAACCACCATTTGTGGGTACAGAACGGCATACACGTGGTGTGACGCAAGGCAGCCAGCAAACCGACAGTAAGGGAATCATGTGAAGTCTGTTCGCCGCAGGAAATGGTCGATGGTCGTGCTGACCATCGGCCTGTGTCAGGGAAACATCATCGGGGCGTGGGGCGAGGACTACATCGATCCGGCTCTGCGCAGCATCAGCCCTTCCCGGCTGCAGAGCCAGCCGGAGAAGGACCGCAGGAAACAGCCGGGCAACCCCGGCAAGACGCCCGCCTATCCACAGATTCCGGGCAGCGACGCCAGTGTGCCCGGGTCCGGAACAGGGGAAACCCTGGGCCTGCAGCAGGCCGTGCGACTGGCCGTGGACTGGCACCCCAGCATCGCCGAAGCCGTCGGCACGCTGTACCAGCAAGCCGAGGGCATCAACGTCGCCGAGGCCGGTTACTACCCGCAGATTTCCGGCGGGATCAAGGGAGGTTACAGCAGTGGTTACGGCAGCGACGCCGGCAGCCAGTCGGTGAGCATTTCCCTCAAGCAGATGCTGTACGACTTCGGCAAGGTCGACAACGCCGTGCAGGCAGCGCGGGCCAAGGCAGCGCGCAGCCAGGCGAGCATCCTGCTGGCCATCGACCAGGTGGGACGCGACACCGCGTTCGCCTACATCGAGGTGCAGCGCTACCAGCACCTGCTGGAGATCGCCCGCGAGCAGATCCACGGCGTGGGCGAAATCGTCGAGCTGGCCAAGCAGCGCAGTGACATGGGCGCCAGTACCCGCTCGGACGTGGTGCAGGCGCAATCCCGGGTCGATGGCGCGATTGCCACGCTGCAGGAATACAAATCGCAATACGCGCGCTGGGAGATGACCCTGGCCAACCTGCTGGGCCGCCAGACCACCCCACAGGTCAACGACGGCTTCGACCCTTCGCTGAACCAGTCCTGCAATGCCCCGATCATCACCGATGCACTGCCTGCGGTGCTGCAGGCAGTTGCACAGCGTACCCAGGCCCAGGCCGAACTGGCGCAGTCCAAGGCCGAGGCCTATCCGACACTGTCTCTTGAGCCTTCGCTCAATCAGTACCTGGACAACAATTACGACAACCAGAACCCGGCCGTGGACCGCACCCAGGCGGCAATCTTTCTCAACCTGGAAGTGCCGATCTACCAAGGCGGCGCCATCAGCGCCCGCAGCCGCGCGGCAGGCTACGCACTGACCGCTGCCGACTCGGCCGAAGACGCGGCCAAGCTTCAGGCCCGCCAGGGCTTGAGCGAATCCCAGGCGCAGACCTCCGGCCTCACCCGCCGGCTCAACTCCCTGGAATCGCGCCAGAGCAGCATCACCGAGGCCCGCGAGCTGTACGGCAAGCAGTACCTGGATCTGGGCACCCGGCCCCTGCTCGACCTGCTCAACGCCGAGCAGGAAATCCACCAGTCGCGCTTCGACCTGGCCAACACCCAGGCCGACCTGCGCCGCCTGCAAATCGATTGCCTGTACAACAGCGGCGGCCTGCGCCGGGCATTCGCCATTGATCACAGCAGCATTCAGCACGTGGAGATCCTGCCATGACCGATGCCATCGTCATTCCAAGCGACAGCAGCGCAGACGGCAGCCGGCAGAACTTCGGGCCCTGGCTGGACGCCGTGCTCAAGGTCGCGCGGCACTACCGGCTGGACGTCTCCCCGGAAAGCATTCGCCTGGCCTCCCTGCAAAACGAAGGGCGGGTCGAGGAAGTGGTTCGGCACATGGCGCGCCAGGCCGGCCTGAGCGTCAAATTCGCAAGCTACGACCGCAAGAGCTTAAGCCGCTGGCGCACGCCGCTGGTGGTGCAACTGCGCGATGGGCAGGTCGGGGTGATCGAAAGCGTCAGCGAGCAAGGCGAACTGGGTATCGCCTTCAGCGGCGACCAGGGCCTGCAGAGCCGCATGGACCCCGCGACCCTGGCCGAACAGGCGCTGCGCACGGTGATCCTGCGCCCCACCCAGCCACTCAGCGACGTGCGCACCAACGACTACATCAAGCCCTACGACGAACACTGGTTTCGCCGCATCGTGCTCAGTGACCTGCGCCCCTATTCCCAGGTCATGCTCGCCTCGCTGGTGGCCAACCTGCTGGGCATGGCCGGGGTGCTGTTTTCCATGCAGGTCTATGACCGGGTGATTCCGGCCGAATCGATGCCGACCCTGTACGTGCTGTTCGGCGGTGTCATGCTGGCGCTGGTGTTCGACCTGGTGATGCGTCTGATGCGCCTGCGCATCACCGACGTGCTGGGCAAGCGCGCCGACCTGCGCGTCTCGGACCTGGTGTTCGGCCACGCCCTGCGCCTGCGCAATTCGGCGCGGCCCAAGTCCACCGGCTCCTTCATCTCGCAGTTGCGCGAGCTTGAACAGATCCGCGACCTGATCACCTCCAGCACCGCCACGGCGCTGGCCGACATGCCGTTCTTCCTGCTGTTTCTGCTGGTGTTCTACCTGATCGGCGGGCCGCTGGTGCTGATCCCCTTGATCGCACTGGTGGCGATGATCCTGCCCGGCATTCTGGCCCAGCGAAAGCTCGCCAGGCTTGCCAACGAATCGATGCGTGAAGCCGCGCTGCGCAACGCGATGCTGGTGGAAAGCGTGCAAGGCATGGACGACATCAAGGCATTGCAGGCCGAGCAGCGCTTCCAGCAACAATGGAACCACTACAACGCAGCCTCCGCCGAGAGCAGCCTGCGTCTGCGCAACCTGACCAACAGCCTGGTGGCCTGGACCCAGAGCGTACAAGGCGGGGTGTTCGCCGTGGTCATCGTCTGCGGCGCGCCGATGGTGATCTCCGGCGACCTGACCACCGGCAGCCTGGTGGCGGCCTCGATCCTGTCATCGCGGATGATGGGCCCCATGGCCCAGGTCACCCACGTGCTCACCCGCTGGCAGCAGGCCAAGGTCGCCCTCGAAGGGCTGAACCGCATCATGCAGATGCCGGTGGATCACCCCGAAGGCAGCCAGCGCGTGCACCTGCCGGCCATTCGTGGCGATTACCAGTTGCGTCAGGCCGGTTTTCGCTACAGCGAAGAATCGCCCATGGCCCTGAGCGGCATCGACCTGAAGATCCGTCCCGGCGAGCGCATCGCCATTCTCGGGCGCAACGGCGCGGGCAAATCCACCCTGCTCCACGCCCTGGCCGGCGGCATGGACCTGAGCAGCGGCGAGACCACCCTCGACGGCATCGCACTCGGCCACCTGGACCCCGCCGACCTGCGCCGCGACGTCGGCCTGATGTCGCAGCAGGCCCGGCTGTTCCACGGCACCCTGCGGGACAACATCACCCTGGGCGCGGGCCAGGCCAGCGATCAGGAAATCATCGCCGCGCTGGCCGTGACCGGCGCGCTGGATTTCGTGCGCCAGTTGCCCAAGGGCATGGACCACCTGGTCCTGGAAGGCGGCCTCGGGCTGTCCGGCGGGCAGCGGCAGAGCCTGTTGCTGTCACGCCTGTTGATCCGCCAGCCCCAGGTGTTGCTGCTGGACGAACCCACCGCCTCGCTGGATGACATCACCGAACGTTTCCTGCTGGAAAAACTCGCCACCTGGTGCCAGGGCCGGACCCTGATCGTCGCCACCCACCGGGTCAGCGTGCTGCAACTGGTGGAACGCATCATCGTGCTGGACAACGGACGCATCGTCATCGATGACCATCGCGACGCCGCCCTCGCAAGGCTGCGTACACCGCAAGGAGCACCGGCATGAAGGCATTGACGGCTGACAACACCCCACGCCTGCCCGATCAGGTTTCGTATCTGGATGGCAGCGACGAGCGCAAGGTCAGCGGCGGCGTCAGGGTGATCTGGGGCTGCGCGCTGATGCTGGCGTGCTTCTTCATCTGGGCGGCACTGTTCGAGGTGGTCGAGGTGTCCACCGGCACCGGCAAGGTGGTACCCAGCTCCCGGGAGCAAGTGATCCAGTCCATGGAGGGCGGGATCGTCAAGCAGATGAACGTCACCGAAGGCGCCTTGGTGGAACGCGGCCAGGTGCTGGCGCAACTGGATGCGGTGAAGACCGAGTCCAACGTCGGCGAGAGTGAAGCCAAGTACAAGGCGGCACTGGCCAGCGTCAATCGCCTGCAGGCGGAGGTGAGCGACCAGCCGTTGAAATTCGACGCCTCGCTCAACGACTCGCCCAACCTGATCCGCGCCGAAAGCGAACTCTACAAGGCCCGCCGCAAAGGTCTGGAAGACACCCTGACCGGCATTCAAAGTTCGCTGAAACTGGTGCGCAGCGAGCTGGAAATCACCGAGAACCTGGCCAAGATCGGCGCATCCAGCAAGGTCGAGGTGCTGCGCCTGAACCGCCAGCGCTCGGAACTGGAACTCAAGGCCACCGAGGCCAAGTCCGATTACATGGTGCGTGCCCGCGAGGACCTGGCCAAGGCCAACGCCGAAGCGCAGATGCTGGTGGCGGTGATCCGCGGGCGCAACGACTCGCTGTCGCGCCTGACCCTGCGCTCGCCGGTGCGCGGGATCGTCAAGGACATCGAAGTGACGACCATTGGCGGCGTGGTTCCCCCCAACGGCCAGTTGATGCAGATCGTGCCACTGGATGAGCAACTGCTGATCGAGACGCGAATCTCGCCTCGGGACATCGCATTCATCCATCCGGATCAACAGGCCAAGGTGAAGATCACCGCCTACGACTACTCGATCTACGGCAGTCTGGACGGCAAGGTGGTGACCATCTCCCCGGACACCATCCAGGACGAGGTCAAGCCAGAGGTCTTCTACTATCGGGTCTTCATCCGTACCGACTCGGATGTGCTGCGCAACAAGGCCGGGAAGACCTTTGCCATCGTTCCCGGCATGATTGCAACGGTGGATATCCGCACCGGCGAGAAGACGGTGCTGGATTACCTGATAAAACCGCTCAACCGCGCCCGCGAAGCCTTGCGCGAACGTTGATCAGCGGCTGGCGACGTGGGTCGTCTGACCGGCCGGGTTCGACTGGGCCAGATAGCGGCTCCACTCGCGGCTGATCTCCACGTACGGCAGGAAGATACTCACCCGTGGCTGACTGGCCAGGTCCGGCCGCTTGATGGCCTGAAGGTCGCTGGACGTCAGGAACGCCACGGTGATGCCGACCACCTTGCCGTCGGCCGAGAACACCGGGCCGCCAGACATGCCCTTGGCGACCGGGCCGTCGTGGGTGCCATACATGACGCTGCCTTCGTTGGTGTCCAGGCGCACCAGCGCGGGAAGCGCATGGCCACTGCCCTTGACCGGCACATACAGCGAATTGAACCCCACCGCCGTCAGCGCTTCACCGGGCTTGTACGCCCGCCAAAGCGGAACGCCATCGGCCTTGTGCTTGAAAAACTGCACATCGCTGCGGCCTTGATAGACCGACCCCGGGATGTAGGGAATGTGCTTGACGGTGACAGCATAGTCCTCGTTCCATTGCACGGCCGTACCCATGAGCATGTAGGGTAGCGGCGCGCCCGAATGGACGACGAAAGCCTGGTTGTACACGGGATCCTGATTGAAAGCGGTGGGCATTCCATTGCATCCGCCAAGCAGCACTGAGGCCGCTACCAATGACGAGATGGCACGCATGTTTGGCACACGAGGTTGGTTGATGAGGGCGCAAATATGTCATTGAGCCATCATCCTATCAATAGCCTCACGCTACCGCTTGTCTGCTATCGATGCACTGAGATTATTGGATCCAACTCTTTCGTTGTGCGTTTAGTGAATTTCTTTTTAATTCTGCGAATGGCTGCCAACATCGGCAAAACTGCTAGAGTGAGGCGGCCGGATTTGCGATTGCCTTCCGTCTACCTTCCGTCTTACCTCCTGGGAGCACCATGTTCGAATTCATTTTTCTGGCCTTGCTGATCGGCATAGGCGGCACAGCATTGCTTGATCTATGGGCGGTGTTGCTCAAGGCCACCCTGGGCTTGCCGACGCCGCCCTGGCATCTGGTGGGCCGCTGGTTTGCCGGCATGCGCCACGGGCAGTTCGTGCACCGCCGGGGTATCGCGAATTCTCCTGAAGTGGCGGATGAATTGCGCATTGGCTGGATCGGGCATTACACGGTGGGGGTGATTTTTGCCGCGGTGCTGTTGATGATCTGGGGCGTGCAATGGGCCCACAGCCCGACGTTCTTTCCGGCATTGCTGGTGGGCCTGGTGACGGTGGGCGCAGGCTGGTTCATTCTGCAACCGGGAATGGGCGTGGGAATCGCCTGCAACAAGGCCCCCAACCCTGCGGTGGCGCGGTTGCAGAATGTGGTGGGACATGTGGTGTTTGCCATCGGGATGTATGGGGCGGCGTTGCTGCTGGGGTGATCGTTGATACGCCTAGCAGCACGGCTTGCCGGCGGGAGCGGTGCCCCTTACACATCTCGATTGAATGCTCCGCCCATTCGCGGGCAAGCGCGCTCCTACGGTTGTGGGTATGGCAAAGATATCGAATCCACCCCAATCTTGTAGGAGCGCGCTTGCCCGCGATGGCGTCCTCAAGATCGCCGACGCCGGCAAGCCGGACTGCTACGGTCAGAGTTGCCCGCGACGGACGTGGTGCCACACACATCTCGATTGAATGTTCCGCCCATTCGCGGGCAAGCGCGCTCCTACGGTTTCGGGTGTGGCAAAGAATATCGAATCCCCCCCAATCCTGTAGGAGTGAGCTCGCTCGCGATGGCGGCCGCAAGATCGCCGACGCCGGCAAGCCGGACTGCTACGGTCAGAGTTGCCCGCGACGGGCGTGGTGCCCCCACACATCTCGGTTGAATGTTCCGCCCATTCGCGGGCAAGCGCGCTCCTACGGTTTCGGGTGTGGCAAAGATATCGAATCCACACCAATTTTGTAGGAGCGCGCTTGCCCGCGATGGCGGCCGCAAGATCGCCGACGCCGGCAAGCCGTGCGGCTACGGGAATTTGATGACTCGGCAGATCAAACCGACGCAACCAACCGCCCTACCTCGGCCATCACCGCATTGACCTGCGCGGCGTCGGCCCTGGAGTGGGTGTAGTACACCGTCACGATCATCGGCGCGCGGTTGGCGGGCCAGATCACGGCGACGTCGTTGCTGGCGTTGTTGGCGCCCGAGCCGGTCTTGTCGCCGATGCGCCAGCCCTTGGGCAGGCCGGCGCGCAGTTTCTGGTCGCCGGTCTTGTTACTCACCAGCCAGGCGATCAACTGATCCCGCGAGGCCGGCGAGAGCACGTTGCCAAACACCAGCGTGCGCAAGGTATTCAGCATCGCCACCGGCGTGGTGGTGTCTTGCAGGTCGCCGGGGCGGTTTTCGTTGAGTTCGGGTTCGTGGCGGTCCAGACGGGTGGTGTCATCCCCCGTCGAGCGCAGCCAGTCGGTCAGTGCCTGCGGGCCGCCGACGCTGTCCAGCAGCAGGTTCGCAGCGGTGTTGTCGCTCAGCGTGACCGCCGCTTCGCAGATCGACCCAACGCTCAAGCCCCCCTCGCCCGTATGTTTCTCGGTGATCGGCGAATACGGCACCAACTGCTCCTTGCCGTAGACGATCATTCGCGAAAGGTCTTCCTGCTTTCTGTCCACGCGCACCAGCACGAATGCCGCCAGCAACGCCTTGAAGGTGCTGCACAGGGCGAACCGCTCATCGCCGCGCTGGGCGATCAGCCGCTGGCTGCCGGTGTCGAGAATGGCAACGCCCAGCCGCCCGCCATGGCGACGCTCAAGCTCGGCCAATTGCTGTTCGATGGAAGTATTGGCAGGGCTCGCGACATCGGCCGCAAGCGTTGAGAGGCTGTACAACGCGGGGATCGCCAGTAGCGAACCGCCGATCAGGCTTCTGCGGGAAATCAAGATTCACGTCCTTGTTGGTGCAGATAAGTATCTCCGACCATCAGCAAAGGCAGCCGTCTGCGCAGGCTGCCATTACAGGTTGATGCTCGACTCAGGCAGGCACGCCCAGAATGATGTGCGATGCCTTGATGACCGCAGTGGCGTCGACGCCAGGCTTGAGGCCCAACTCGGTCACGGCTTCACGGGTCACGATAGCGTAGACCTCTGTACCGCCGGCCAGGGTAATGATCACTTCGGCGTTTACCGCACCATCGCTGACCCGGCTGACCTTGCCTTGCAGGCTGTTGCGCGCCGACAGGCGAAAGCCGCTCGCGTCGGTCATGACCATGACCCACGGCGCCTTGACCAGCGCGACCGCTTCCTTGCCCACCGCCAGCCCCAGGCTCTTGACGCTTTGCAGGGTGACAACCGCCACCAGCTCTTCGCCGCCGGCCAGGGTCAGGGCGACCTCGGCGTTCACCGAGCCTTCCTGAATCTGTTTGACGGTGCCTTTGAATACGTTGCGGGCGCTGACTTTCATGTCGTGTGTCCTTGTCATGAGGGGAATGAATCGCCGCCCATCTTCGAAGGGAGCGTTATGTCATTACAACTACAACGCTCAATTTTTCTGACTTAAGGGTCAGGAAAGCAGATCCTCATAGAACGCGCCATACGGCTTGCTCGGGTGGGCGATCTGGATTTCCAGAATCCACAGGCCGGGATTGGGCACTGCGTCAAAATCCCCCAGGTTACCGCCGCGATAGATCGCATGGGGAAAATCGCAGACGCGATGGCCCTTGATCTCAAGATTCAGCTTCCAGCCCATGGCCGTGGCCTGCTCCTCGGCAAAGCGGTACAACTCGACGCCTTGCACGGCGCCAGTCTTCCAGCGCTGCTCGACCACATCGAACAGGGTTTTGGCGGCAGCGGCGCAGGCCTGCATCTCAGGGTCATTGCCGGTGGTGAACGTTGCCCCGGCGTCGCCTTCATGGCCCTGCCAGACGGCACCCATGTCGATGAAATAGATGTCGTCCTCGCCCAGTACCGGGTCGCCGTCGGAGCGCTGCTTGAAGGTTTTCAGGGTATTGGCGCCGAAACGGATCAGCATCGGGTGCCAGATGCGCTGGGTGTCGAGCTCGGCCAGCGCCGCCTTGCCCAGGGCCACCGCCTCGGACTCCAGCATGCCCGGCTTGATGCGTCGGGACACCAGCTCGATGGCCTTCCAGGTCATGGCCTGGGCATGGCGCATGGCCTGGATGTCGTAAATCGCCCCAACCGCTTCCTTCGCTGCTGCGTTCATTGCGTCCTCTCGAGTGTTGCCGTTGTGATATCGCTATGACATTTACTACATAGCGATGCAACGGGCAATCACCGATGCCGACTGAAGGTGGAAACCGAGCGCACCCAGGTAATCAGCCGCAGGGTTGCCGGGTTGTCCTGCTCCTCATGGTCGGCGGCCAGTTCACCGGCAAGCGACGCCAGAGACTGCGGCAACAGCCACGACACTTCCTGCTCGGACGTCTGGCACTGGTTGGTATCGTCTTCTTTCTCGAAAGCGGGCCAGTTACTCATCACAACACTCCTGCACACGCATGGATGGTTACAGATCGAGCACCAACGGCCCTTGGGCCGGGACTGCGCAGCAGATCAGCACGTGGTCGGCCGCCGGCATTTCGGCGGGTGGGACCGGGTAATGCACCTGGCCGCTGACGAGCCGGGTCTTGCAGGTGCCGCACGAACCGCCGCGGCAACTGTATTCAGGGGTAAGGCCACGGCTTTCGGCCAGGTCCAGCAGGCTTCCGCCATCGGGCTGCCAGCGCGCCTCCTTGGCGGATTTTTCGAAGATCACCGGCACCGATGTCGTGGCCGCAGGCGGCTGTTCGATCCCGGCGGTCTGTTGATCGCCGGTACGCTTGAGGGTCGAGGGTCCGAAGGTTTCGGCGTGGATCCGCTCGTCACGGATATGCATCGCCCTCAACTCGTCATACAGCCCTTGTGTGAAGCTTGCCGGTCCGCAGACATAGAAATCGAAGTCGTTGAACGGCAACAGTGCCTTGAGCAGATTCAGGTCAATGCGACCTGCAAGGTGGAAGTCCTGGCCCAGGCGAGCCTCGGCTTCGGGCTGGCTCAGCAAGCGGACGGCCGTGAGTTTGTCTCCGGCGCTGGCAACCAGTGTGTCCAATTCCTCGCGAAAAGCCAGATCCACCAGACGACGTGCACTCTGGACGTACCAGGTAGGACGCATCTTGCGCATGCGTTTGCCCTGATAAACCACCTCCCGCAGCATCGACAGCATGGGGGTAACGCCGATACCGGCACCCAGCAGCACCAATGGCCGGGTCTGAAGCGGGTCGAGGACGAAACTGCCCTGCGGCGCCCGCGCCTCGATCACATCACCGACCTTGAACACGTCATGCAGGTGCCCCGAGACCAGCCCGTCGCGCTTGACGCTGATGCGGAAAAACTCATCCGATGGCGCACTGGACAGGCTGTAGGTGCGGATCACCGGCCGGTCCTGGCCCGGCAGGGTCAGGCGCAACGGCAAGTGCTGCCCGGCCTTGAACGCCGGCATGCCTGCACCATCGGCGGGCTCGAAGTAGAAGGAGCGAATGCCCGCGCTTTCGTCTTCGATCCGCGTCACGTGCAATGGCCGCCACTGATCGCGCAGGGCGTCGGCCTGCAACCGGGTCGCGGCCTGTTCCCAGTCGCCGGTCAGCAGGCTCATGGGGGAAAACTCTTCGAACTCCCAGCGCGAACGCAGCGCCTGCGGACGGCGAACCACCGCCTCGACCTCCACTTGCCAGAGCCGCTCTGCCCCCTGGAATGCCGCGATTTCCGGGCCTTCGAGAATCACCGTGGCGCGCCCGGTCAGTTGCAGCACGTCACCGGTGGGAAAGTCGATGAACAGCAGGCCGGCTTTCGGGTTGACCAGCAGATTGCCCAGCGTGTTGAAGAACAGGTTGCCGGCAAAATCCGGCACCGTCAGCACGTTGCCTTCGACCCGAACGAAACCAGCCTGCCCGCCGCGGTGGGACATGTCCACCGAACGACGGGGCGCATCACCGTCCAGGTCCACGTAGCTGGCGACGAACAGCGTGTCGGCCGCACTGATCATCGCCACCGCTGCGTCGTCCAGCGCGTCCATATGCTGCACCGGCGGACGCTGCTCTTTATCAGCGACATCCAGAGGGATCTGTTTGAGTTCACGCAACTGGATATAGGCCGGGCAGTTGCCGAACGAATACTCGACGCCGATCGAGAATCCCTGATCGTCGATGGCCTGGATATGGCCGTTCATGCGGTTGCGCCGCCGTGTGTGCAGGTCGATCCCCAGCAGGCCCACTGCGGTGCCCGGGGCAAAGGCTTCGCCCATCGGATCATCGCTGTCGGGCAAGCGGGCGATGTCCAGCCGGTGCTCGGTGGGCGATGCGATGAAGCCGACATCGGCGTCCATCAGGCTCGCCCAGGGCCTGCCTTGTGCATCCACCGCACCGATGAACAGGTACGGCAGATGCTCGTAGAATTCTCGATGTTGATCGGGCATGAAGTCGCGCACGACCCGCTTGCCCAGGGCTTTCATCCGCTCGGCGACACCGGCGTGTTCCTGCATCTGCAGTTCACCCGGATGCCACGGTGAGTTTTTTTCAGAAGACATGTCGTTCATGACGCAAACCTCCGAGCGATTGTTGTAGGAGTGAGCTTGCTCGCGATCGCGGTATGTCAGACACGGATATGTCGCTACCGAAAAACAATCGCGAGCAAGCTCACTCCTACAGGATGGGTGGCCGAGCCGAACCGTGCGGCTGGCTCAACACGTCAAACCACCAGGCCGGCCTTGGTGCTCGGCATCGGCACGAAGCCCTTGAGCCCTTCGACACGGGCCAGCCAGGCGCGCACGTTCGGGTAGGGTTCCAGCGACACGTTCCCTTCAGGCGCGTGGGCGATGTAGGTGTAGGCGGCGACGTCAGCGATGGTGGCGTGATCGGCGGCGAGGAACTGGCGGCCGGTGAGGTGCTTCTCGATGATCTGCAGCACCGCGTGTGCACGTTCGATGGTGTCTTGCGGGTCGAAACCTGCGCCGAATACGGTAATCAGGCGGGCGCGGGCCGGACCGTTGTTGATCTGGCCCGAGGCCACCGACAGCCAGCGCTGAACCTGAGCGGCGCCTTCGGCATCGGTGGGCAGCCATTGGCCGGTGGTGTCGTATTTCTTCGCCAGATACACCAGGATCGCAGTGGAGTCGGCGATGATCGTGCCGTTATCGTCGATTACAGGCACTTGGCCGAAGGTGTTCAGTGCCTGGAACTCGGCGTTTTTCTGCGCGCCCTTGGCGAGGTCGACGAAACTGATTTCAGGCTCCAGCCCCAGCAGCGACAGCATCAACTGTGCACGATGGGCGTGGCCGGACAGCGGGAAGTGATACAGCTTGATTGCGCTCATGGGTTTGGCTCCTGGTTCTGTGTGAGTGGTTGTCAGTGCGGGCTGATCCGTACTGATGGAGCGATACTGATCCACAACAGCAGAAGACAGAATCACCACGAAAGGCAATCCAGCATTTCATCTCATGAAATTATTGGCGTTTCGCGGTCATCCTCCGGTGGACAGCACGGGGTGCTGGCGCATGCGTTCAACGGCAAAATCCACAAAGCTGCGCACCCGCGCCGATGCCCGCCGCCCTTCACGATAGACCAGATGCACCGGAACGGGATCGGGCTCGAAGGCTTCGAGCACGGGGACAAGTTGCCCGGCGCGCAGGTGCTCGTCAGCCTGATAGTGCAGGCAGCAGACCAGCCCTGCGCCCCTGACCGATGCCTCGATGGCCGACCTGGGCGTGGTGCAGCGCAGCACCGGCTTCAAGGGCACCGTGCGCATCACACCGTTCTGGCGCAGGCGCCACTCCTGCATGCGGTTGTCGGCGCTGCACACCACGACCGAGTGGGCGGCCAGATCGGCTGGGGTTCGAGGTTCGGTGTGGCGCGCGAGGTATGCGGGGCTGGCGCAGACGATCTGACGCACGGCGCCTACTTCACGGGCGACCATGAACGCATCCGGCAACGGACCGATGAGCACCGCCACATCGATGCCTTCTTCGTGCAGGTTGGGAAAGCGGTCCTGATAGGTGACCGACATCTCGATGCCCGGCCAGGCCTTGAGGTAGTCGAGGACAATCGGCATCAACAGACGATCACCGAACAGCAAGGGCATTACCAGGCTCAGCAGGCCCTTGGGTTCGACGTGCAGACCGTTGGCCGATGCGTCGGCTTCATCGGCCATGCGCAACAACCGCTCGCATTCGCTGGCGAAGGCACGGCCGACCTCGGTCAGGGTCACGCCGCGGGTGCTGCGGTTCAGCAACTGCGCGCCGAGGCGGGTTTCCAGGGCGGCCAGCGAGCGACTGATGGTCGCCTGGGAAACCCCGAGCCTGCGCGAGGCCGCCGCCAGCCCCTGCTCGCGGGCCACGGCGGCGAACACGGTCATTTGCTGATGACGATCCATCAGCGGCTGCGCCCGGCGGCCTTGATCGCGGGGTCGTTGTTCATGCGTTCGACGCAATAGTCGACAAAAGTCCGCACCTTGGCCGACACCTTGCGCTCGGCCTGATAACACACGTGCACCGGCACCGGCGGCTCTTCGAAGTCCTCCAGTATCAGCTCCAGCTCGCCACTGGCCACCTGGCTTGCGACCTGATAGGACAACACCCGCGTCACGCCCCAGCCCATCGCGGCGGCCGAGATCGCCCCCTGGTTGGCCGACACTGTGAGCCGCGAGTGCAGATCCACCTGCAGCGGCTTGCCGTCTTCCATGAAGTCCCAGCGGCGAACCAGCACACTGGATGCGGAGATCACCAGCCGGTGTTGCTTGAGGTCATTGGGGTGCTGCGGGCGGCCGTGGGCATCCAGGTACGCGGGCGATGCACAGAGCACGCGGCGCACTTCGCCGACCTTTATGCCGTGCTGGCTGCTGTCCATCAGATGGCCGATGCGCACGGCAACATCGATGCCCTCCTCGACCATCTGCGTCACGCGATCAAGCAACAGCGCGTTGACGCTCACGCCCGGGTATTGCTGCAGGTAGCCGACCACCAGCGGCATGACGAACAACTCGCCAAACAGCATGGACGCGGTGACGGTGAGCTGGCCGACAGGCTCGGCGATGCTGCCCCCTGCCGAGTCTTCGGCTTCTTCGAGTTCGCTGAGGATACGCCGGCAGTCGCTCAGGTAACGCTGGCCGGCTTCGCTCAGGTGTACGCTGCGGGTCGTGCGTGACAGCAACAGCGTGCCGATGCGCTTCTCAAGCGCCGCCACCGCACGAGTGACACTGGGCGCCGACATCTCCAGGCGCCGGGCAGCAGTGGCGAAACTGCGCTCTTCGCAGACGGCGATGAAAACCTGCATTTCCTGAAATCTGTCCAAGGCGGGGCTCGGTATCTGAGGGTGGGCGGGGACATGGTTTACACGTGCAGCGGGCGGTGAGGCAAGGGTAATAGCGTTTCGGGGGCTTTGCCTGGGCGTTGCGAGGCGAAATCCCTTCGTAGCAGCACGGCTTGCCGGCGTCGGCGATCTCAAGGACGCCATCGCGAGCGAGCTCACTCCTACAGGGTTGAGGTGAGCATACCCGTAGCAGTCCGGCTTGCCGGCGTCGGCGGTCTCAAGGACGCCATCGCGGGCAAGCGCGCTCCTACGGGGACATGAGGCGCGAGGCGAAACATCCTGAAATATCCGCTTGACGAAGACCACCCGACTGAGCGTTCATATTAGCGCACGACCGTACTCCACTTTACTCAACACACCCTCAGGAAACACTCATGGTTTCGTCCGTCCTCGCGGCTTCCCTCTCCCGCCGTCGCATCCATTACAGCTGGGTCATCCTGGCCGTGACCTTCCTGACCATGCTGGTGATGGCCGGTGCCGTTGGCGCGCCTGGGGTGTTCATCAAACCGCTGGAGGCGGAATTCGGCTGGGACACCGCCGAAATCTCCTCGGCGCTGGCCGTGCGTTTCGCCCTGTTCGGCCTGACCGGCCCCTTCGCTGCGGCGTTCATGAACCACTTCGGCGTGCGCAAGGTCGTGCTGTCCGCGCTGACCCTGGTCGCCACCGGCATGATTCTTTCACTGTTCATGACCCAGTTCTGGCAACTGGTCATCCTCTGGGGGCTGGTGGTGGGTTTTGGCACCGGGCTGACCGCCATGGTGCTGGGCGCCACCGTCGCCACCCGCTGGTTCTCCCAGCGTCGCGGCATGGCCATGGGCTTGCTCTCGGCCAGTTCCGCCACCGGGCAACTGGTGTTCATGCCAATGCTGGCCAACCTCACTGAACATTTTGGCTGGCGCACCGCCCTGACCTGCATCTGCGTGGCCATCGTCATTGCCGGCGTCGCAGTGCTGGCGCTGATGCGCAATCACCCCGCCGACCTGCAACTGCCCTCCTACGGCGACACCGAAATCCAGCCCACCGCTGCCAGCAAACAGAGCCTGGGCCAATTGCTGGTCACGCCGATCAAGGTGCTGCGTGAAGTCTCCGGGACCTGGACGTTCTGGGTGCTGTTCATGACGTTTTTCATCTGCGGCGCCAGCACCAACGGCCTGATCCAGACGCACTTCATCAGCATGTGCGGCGATTACGGCCTGATCGCCACCACCGCCGCGAGCATGCTGGCGGTGATGGGGATTTTCGACTTCTTCGGGACCATCGGTTCAGGCTGGCTGTCGGACCGCTACGACAACCGCTGGCTGCTGTTCTGCTACTACGGCTTTCGCGGGCTGTCGCTGATTATCCTGCCGTTCTCGGATTTCACGGTGTACGGCCTGTCGTTCTTCGCGCTGATCTATGGCCTGGACTGGATCGCCACCGTACCGCCGACGGTCAAGCTCACCGTGCAGAAGTTCGGCCCGGCGCGAGCCAACATCGTGTTTGGCTGGGTGTTCGCCGGTCACCAGTTGGGCGCCGCTTTTGCCGCGTTCGGCGCCGGATGGACACGCACTCACTTCGCCAGCTACCTGCCCGCGTTCTTCATCTCGGGCCTTTTGTGCGTGATCGCGGCGCTGATTGCGTTGTCCATCGTGCCGGTGGTCAAGGCGGCGCAGGCTCAACCTCAGAGCAACTGACGGGCCGTCAGCCACATCCCGTAGCCTGCGCCCATCAGGCCCCACGCCAATAGCGGGTGAAACACCACCCGCCAGGCCCGTGCCCTGGGCTCGAAACCGACGCCATGCACGAACCCGCCGGCCACGCCCCACATCACCAGCATCAGCAGGCTGTGGGAATAGTGGCCGTTGGCATCGAGCATCGAGGCGGGGTGAATCAGCAGGACCAGGCTCATGGGCACCGCCATCAGCAGGGACAGCACCCGGCTGATGGCATGGCCGAACGGTGAACGGGCAACCCTAGCGGTCACGGCCGTTCTCCACCGCGTCAGTATCCGAAGCCTCAAGCCACAAGGCGTTGATGATGCCGAAGCTGCAGGCCAGCAGCACACCGAGAATCCAGGCGAAATACCACATGTCTAGCGCTCCTTAATACAGGCCGTGAGGGTTTTGTTCGATGTGCGCATCGGTGACCTTGCCCCACATGCGGGCATAGCACCACAGCGTGTAGCAGAGGATCAGCGGCACGAAGATGGCGGCGGCGACCAGCATGATGACCAGGGTTCTGTGGCTGGACACCGCGTCCCACACCGTCAGGCTCGAGGCCGGGTCCAGGCTCGATGGCATGACGAACGGGAACAGCGCGAAACCCGCCGTGCACAAGGCTCCGACGATGGCCAGGCTGCTGCCCGCGAACGCCGTCCGGCCCTGCCCCGCGCTGGCACCGAGCAAGGCCAGCAGTGCGCCAAAGACCCCGAGCAGCGGCGCGATGACAGTCAAAGGATGCGCGTGGTAATTGGCCATCCAGCCAGGGTTGGTGGCTGCCACGGTCTTGGACAGCGGGTTCAGCGCGCTGCCGGCATCGAAGGCCGAGGTGATCGCCAGGCCCTGAATTCCCCCCAGCAACAGCCACACCCCCGCACCGACGAACGCCAGCAGAAACACCAGCGACAGCCACTGCGCGGCACGCCGCGAGCGACGGGCAATCGCGCCTTCGGTGCGCATCATCAGCCAGGTGCCGCCGTGCAGCCCGAGCATGGACAGGCTCACCACCCCAGCCAGCAGGCCGAAGGGGCTGAGCAGTTGCCAGAAGTTGCCGTGGTAGCTGGAACGCAAGGTGTCATCGAACTGGAACGGCACGCCCAGCAGCAGGTTGCCGAACGCCACGCCGAACACCAGCGACGGTACAAGGCCACCGACGAACAGGCCCCAGTCCCAGCTCTGGCGCCAGCGGGTATTCTCCAGCTTGCTGCGATAGTCGAAGCCCACCGGGCGCACGAACAGCGCGAACAGCACCAGCAGCAGCGCCCAGTACAACCCGGAAAACGCCGCCGAGTAGACCAGCGGCCAGGCGGCGAACAACGCGCCACCGGCGGTGATCAGCCACACCTGGTTGCCGTCCCAGTGCGGAGCGATGGTGTTGATGACCACCCGCCGTTCAGTGTCGGTGCGGCCCACGATAGGCATCAGCATCGCTGCGCCCAGGTCAAAGCCGTCAGTCAGAGCGAAACCGATCAGCAGCACGCCGACCAGCACCCACCAGATCAGTTTGAGTGTCTCGTAATCGAACATCGTCTGTTCCTCAGGCCAGCGCCGGTTGTTTGGCTGCGGTCACGTCGCTTTCACCGCGTTCGAAGTGATAACGCCCGGTGTGCAGGCTGCTTGGCCCCAAGCGGGCGAACTTGATCATGAGGTACATCTCGATAATCAGCAGCACGGTGTAGAACGCCACCAGCGCCAGGATCGAGCCCAGGACATCCCCAGCCGAGAGCGTCGAAGCCGACAGGTGCACCGGCAGCACTTCACCGATCGATCAGGGCTGGCGACCATGCTCGGCGACCCACCAGCCGGTCTGGGTGGCAACCCACGGCAGCGGCAGGCTGAACAGCGCCCATTTGAGCAACCAGCGCTTGCCGGTCTCGTTCTTGCGCGCCGAGGCCCAGAAGGCGCAGGCGAACAACAGCAGCATCAGCACACCGCTGAGAACCATGATGCGGAAGGTCCAGAAGATCGACGCCACGTGGGGAATCGAATCCAGCGCCGCCTGTTTGATCTGCTGTTCATTGGCGTCCACCACCTTGTCGGTGTATTTCTTGAGCAGCAGGCCGTAGCCCAGGTCTTTCTTGACGTCGTTGAAGGCGTTCAGGGTCTGCTCGCTCCTGTCGCCGGCGCGCAGCTTGCCCAGCAACTCGTAGGCGATCATGCCGTTGCGGATGCGGCCCTGATGCTCGCTGACCAGGTCCTTGATCCCGGTGACCTGCTTGTCTACCGAGCGGGTGGCGATGATGCCCATCACGTAGGGGATCTTCACCGCGTAGTCGGTGCGCTGCTCAGCCTGGTTCGGCAGACCGAACAAGGTGAAGGCCGCTGGGGCCGGTTCGGTTTCCCATTCAGCCTCGATGGCCGCCAGCTTGGTTTTCTGCACATCGCCGATCTCGTAGCCGGACTCATCGCCCAGCACGATCACCGACAGGATCGACGCCATGCCGAACGCCGAAGCGATGGCGAACGAACGACGGGCAAAGCCGGTATCCCGGCCCTTGAGCAGGTACCAGCTGGAAATCGCGAGGACGAAAATGGCGCCGGTGACATAACCGCCGGCCACGGTGTGCACGAACTTGACCTGCGCCACCGGGTTGAACACCAACTCGCTGAAACTGGTGAGTTCCATGCGCATGGTGGTGAAGTTGAACTCGGCGCCAACCGGGTTCTGCATCCAGCCATTGGCGATGAGAATCCACAGCGCCGACATGTTCGAGCCAATCGCTACCAGCCAGGTCACGGCCAGATGCTGCACGCGGCTCAAGCGATCCCAGCCGAAGAAGAACAGCCCGATGAAGGTCGATTCGAGGAAGAACGCCATCATCCCTTCTATGGCCAGCGGCGCGCCGAAGATGTCGCCCACGTAATGGCTGTAGTAGGCCCAGTTGGTGCCGAACTGAAATTCCATGGTCAGCCCGGTGGTCACGCCCAGGGCGAAGTTGATGCCGAACAGCTTGCCCCAGAACCGGGTCATGTCCTTGTAGACCTGCTTGCCGGTCATGACGTACACCGACTCCATGATGGCCAGCAGGAAGGTCATGCCCAGGGTCAGAGGGACGAAGATAAAGTGGTACAGCGCGGTCATTGCGAATTGCAGTCGAGACAGGTCGACGACTGATTCCGAAATCATTGTGGGTTCTTCTCATCAGGTTCGGGAGGGGCACCCATTACATGCAGGCCGACTTGCACCCCGTCATCGCTGACGTCGACCGGCGCGTCGAACCAGACGCTCCGGATGCCCATCAGCAGGATGAGTTTGAGCAACAGGATCAGCCCGATTTCTTTCGCCAGCGGGTGTTTGAGGAAATCGAAAGGGCCAGGCATGTTGAGGACTCGTCGGGGTACGAGGTATTTTTCCTACAGACCTTTCTGAGGTTTTTGATCTGGATCAAGGGCGGGGGGATGGGGGGTGTGGCGTAGTGCCACAGGGGGACTGTAGTGGTTGGTATTGGATTGTGGGTTTTTGAGGGGCTTGGCGGGGGATTGCTACATGGATGCCCTGCGGGCGCATCGCGAGCAAGCTCACTCCTACATTTGTTGCAACGTGCCATGGCCTGATGGACCGCGTTGATAGCCTTGGTGCATGGCGCGGGATCATTGGCAGGTCAAGAAGGCTACCTACTCGGTCCATCAGAATGCGGCACGTTGCAAAAAATGTAGGAGTGAGCTTGCTCGCGATCAGGCCCGAAGGGCATCAAAGTAAAGATCCCAAGCCAACCTTCAATTAGATGATAAACGGCACCCAATCCCCTCAAGAGCCCGCCACTGCAGCCGATATCAGTAACGTGAAGGCAGTTGTCACGTAGGCGCCCCGGGCCGTCAGCCGGATGAGCGCCACCACTGCCATCGATGAGGTAGCCATCCATGACGCCCCCCAACCACAAACTCAAGGCCCGCAACGTGCTTTACGCCGTCGTGCTCGCGTGCCTGAACGTTTGTGCGAGCCAGGCTGAGCCGATCCGGGTGGTCACCGAGGAGCTGGCGCCCTACAACATGACCCTCAATGGCCAGTTGACCGGCATGAGCACCGAAGTCGTGCAGGCGGTGCTCAAGGAAGTGAACGTCGATGCCACCATCCAGTCCATGCCCTGGGCCCGGGCCTATGACCTGGCGCTGCATGATCCCAACGTGCTGATCTACTCCATTACCCGCACCCCCGAGCGCGAACACCTGTTCAAGTGGGTGGGCACCATCGCCACGTCCCGCTGGTACATCTATTCCTCTGCCTCCCACCCCGTCAGCCTCATGGACCTCGACGACGCACGGGACTGGCAGACCGCGACCGTCAACGAAGACGTCGGGGAGCAATACCTGATCGGCAAGCGCTTTGCAGTCGGCCAGCAGTTGCAGCCGAGCAACCGCTACGAACTCAATTACCAGAAATTGCGCACCGGCCATGTCGACCTGTGGATTTCCGACGAGCTGAACGCCACCTGGCTGGCCCGCCAGGCCGGCGACGATCCCGAGCGCACGCTGGTGCGCTCCTTGCGTGTGCCCGAACTTGAGGATTCGGGGGGCTTCAACATGGCTTTCAGTGCCGGGACTGCGGATGCTACTGTTGCGCTGTTCAAGAAAGGGCTGAAGACCATCCGTGAGAACGGAACCTACGATGCCATTGCGCGGAAATGGAATTGAGCATGCTCGCAGAGTCCGATTCGAATCTTCCCGAGGAAGCCGTGCCCCCACGCAGCGGTTCGCTGGCGCGCAGGCTGGTATTGGCCACCCTGGCGTTCTGCCTGTTGTTTACCGTGGCCACGGTCACGGTTCGCACCTGGTTTGCCTGGAACAACAACCTGGCGACCATGAATGCCGAGCTGAGCCTGATCGACCAGGTGTTCCAGGGCACGCTGTCCAAGGCGGTCTGGGAAATGGACAACGACGCGTTGCAGGCGCAGATCGACAGCGTCGCGCTGGCCGCGCCGGTGGGCAAGGTCGAATTGAAAATCCTGCGCCCGGGCCGTGCGGCTGAACTGCTGCAACGTCAGCATCCCGGCCACAGCGGCTCGATCCTCGCCCCCGCCCTGCACCGCCAGTTGACGGTCACCCCCTACCCCGGCGCCAACGAAGTGGTGGGCGAGCTGACCATCGAAGGCGACGAGAGCCTGCTCTGGAAGCGGCTGTGGAAGGAAGTCTGGATCATCATGCTGACCCAGGTCATCCAGTCCCTGGCGCTGGCCGGGCTCATCATGGGCATGTTCAACCGCTCGGTAACCCTTCACGTGCGGCGCATCGCCCGGCACCTGGAACAGCTCACGCCACAGAACCTGAAACATCACCTGATGCTCGAACGCAGTGGCAAGGCCGGTGATGAACTGGACATGCTCGAAGCCGGGGTCAACGACCTGCAGGACAAGCTCGCCACCCACCTGGAGCGCCAGGCCCGTGACGAAATCGCCCTGGCCGCCAGCCGCGACCACCTGGCCGAAGTGGTCGAGCAGCGCACCGCACAATTGCAGGCGGCGAACATTCGCCTGGAAGCCCTGACCCGTTTCGACCCGCTGACGGGCCTGGCCAACCGTCGCCACTTCGACGAGCTCAAGGAGCTGGAATTCAACCGTGCCCTGCGCCACCACCAGCCACTCTCGGTGCTGATGTGCGACATCGATTTCTTCAAGCTCTACAACGACACCTACGGCCATGCCATGGGCGACCAATGCCTGCGCGACGTGGCCCTGACCATGAGCGCACTGTTCTCGCGCTCCGGGGAACTGGTCGCGCGGCTGGGCGGGGAGGAATTCGCCGTGCTGCTGCCCGGCCAGGTCCGCGAACAGGCCGCAGCGTCGGCCGAGCGCCTGCGTGAGCTGCTTGCCAACCAGCAGCTGCCCCACGGCGCGTCGCACGTATCGCCTTATGTCACGCTGAGCATTGGCGTCGCCGAGCTGGATCCGGCGACCATGGAGCGTTTCGACCAGTTGTTGCAAAGCGCCGACAAAGCCTTGTACCGGGCCAAGAGCCAGGGCCGCAATCGCTGCGTGATCTGAAAAGGGAGCATCTTTCATGAGTACCACCCCCCGTTCGGTCAAACGGCGTTCACTGGCGTTCTGTGCCACCTTGCTGGCTCTCGCGTGCCTGAATGCAAGGGCCGACACGCTGCAAGTGGTCACCGAGGATTCCTCCTACAGCGCCTTCGAGAACGGCAAGGTGGTGGGCGTCGCCAGCGAGATCGTCGAACAGACCCTCGCCCGGGCCGGCATCACCGATTACCACATGACGCTCTACCCCTGGGCGCGCGCCTATGACATGGCGCGTCTGGAACCCAATGTGCTGATCTACCCGATCATCCGCAGCGCCGAACGCGACCCGCTGTTCAAATGGGTCGGCGAGCTGGATCAGGTCACCCCCTCGTTCTACAAGCTGCGCGAACGCCGCGACGTGGTGGTCAAGAGCCTGCAGGACGCCAGGAACTACAGCGTCGGCGTGGTGCGCGACGACTCGCGCCAGGAATACCTGGAGGGCAAGGGATTCAGCAAGATGGTGGTGTCGGCCAACAACCTGGACAACCTGCGCAAACTGCTGAGCGGCCAGGTACTGCTGGTGCCGATGCCCGAACGCGAGGCGCGGGAACAGTGCGATGACCTGCACATTGCCTACGAAGACCTGGAAGCGGTCTACACCCTGGACGACCTGTCCAAGGGCCTGTACGTCGCCATCAGCCTCAAGACGCCGGAAGAAACCGTCAAGCGCATCACCAACGCCTTCGCCCAACTGAAAAACGACGGCACCGTTGCCAAGGTCCTCGCCCGCTAGTTTCCCTCCCGGAAAACGCAAACGGCCCTGCCAGAGGGCAGAGCCGTTCGCTAGTTCGCCAGGTGTTGGCGATCAGTTGCCCGCCACCTGTGCCACCTCGCCGGACGTCACCAGCGCCTTGAGCGACAAGTTGAACTGTTTCAGGGCGTTGATCTGCAACTCACGCTGCTGATCGATCTGCGCGGCGATTTCCGGAGCGGCCTTGTCGCGGACCCAGATAGAACTCAGTTCCTTCTCGCCCAGGCCTTGTGCCTGGCCGATGTATTGCAGGTTGGCGTCGTAGAACTTGGCCACGAACCGCGCCTCGAACTTGCTGTTGCGCTGGGTCACCAACTGGCTGTAAGTGTCGAGCATGACTACCACATCAGGGCGCGCCTTCATCAGTGCATCGAGATTTTCGTAGACCGTCACCGAGGCGAATTCCTTCTGCAACGAACCCTTGAGCCAGTCGATGGCCAGTTTCGGATCGGAGCTGTTGATGAAGGCGTTGCTGATGCGTGAGTCCAGTTTGCCGCTCTGGATGCCTTTGAGCGCGACGGCGTGGTAACGCTCCAGATATTCAAGGGTGCCAACGGTGTTTTCGCTGTAGAGCACGCCCACCGACTGGGACTTCTTCAGGCTCAGCGCGCTGTCGGCAACCGGCAGGAAATGGCAGGACTGCTCGGCCGCAGTATAGGCTTGAGCGTTGTCGGCGGCGTAGGAAGGCGCGGCGGCGAACCCGCCAGTCAGTACGGCGACGAGCGTCAGCAGGGTTGAAATTCTCATCGCGCATGTCCTTCTAAAGCCAGTTCGGTATGGCTCTATCCTGCTCCTTTGCTGGAAAAAAAGAACTCCCGTTTCTTGATGTTCACTATCGATTTCACGAATGGTAGAGGGATTGAGAAAGTCCTTTACGGTTTCGCGAATAAAACAACTTTCCAATAGGCGTAAACGAACTAACTCACACTGCGAAGTTGAGGATCACCTGGCGGACTTTATGCAGCGCAGCAGTCAATGCCCCAGGTTCGAGCGAGCCCAGCGCCAGGCGCAATGCATGGGGAACGGGGCTGCCGACGGCAAACGGCTCGGCGGTGGCCACGGCAATGTCCTGCGCCAGCAGTGCCACCGCCACCTGATCGGCGCGGACCTCTTCGGGCAGCGGCAGCCATAGAAAGTACGACGCCGGATGGCCGATCACCGCAAGCCCGGCCAGGGCCTTTCTGGCGAGCCGGTTGCGACTCATCGCGTCCTTGCGTTTCTCGGCTTCTAGACGCTCGACGGTACCATCCATGACCCATCCGCAGACCAACGCCGTCATCACACCCGGGGTGTTCCAGGTGGTCGCGCGGATCGCCCGCTCGATCGACGCCACCCATTTGAGGGGCGCGGCGATATAACCAACCCGCAAGCCGGTGGCGACGTTCTTGGAGAAACCTGAAATATAGACCGTGCGGTCGGGCGCCAGCGTCTGCAAGGGCGCGGGCGGGTTCTGCGCGAGAAATGCATAGGCCGCGTCCTCGATCAGCAGCAGATCGTGGGCCTGGGCGATGTCCGCCAGCCGCCTGCGCCAGGCCGCGTCCAAGACCCAGCCCATGGGATTGTGCAGCGTCGGCATCGCATACACCGCCTTGATCCGGCGCTTCGCGCAGAGGGTTTCGAGGGCCTGCAGGTCGGGCCCGGTTTCGCTCAACGGGATCGGCACCAGCTCCAGCCGATGGGCCTGGGCGATCACCTTGAAGCCCGAGTAGGTCAGCGCATCCACCGCCACCACATCGCCGGGCTTGAGCAAGGCCATGACCGTTGCCGCCAGGCCATGCTGGGCGCCGCTGACGATGAGGATCTGTTCGGCGCTCACCGCAAGCCCGCGGTCGATCAGGTGCCGTGCCATGCAGGCGCGCTCATGCAGGCGCCCGGCATGGGGCTGATAGCGCAGCAAGGCTTCCAGATCCCCCGACAGCGCCAACTGCCGCAGCCCGGTGCGCAGCATCTGCGCCTGGCCCGGCAGCGCCGGGTAGTTGAAATTGAGGTCGAGCATCCCCGCCGCAGTGGCCTGCTGATCGACGCCATGTGTCAGGGGCAGCGCGATCTCGCGCACGAAAGTACCGCGCCCGGTTTCGCCGCTGACCAGCCCCATCGCCTCAAGCTCGGCATAGACCCGCGATGCCGTCACCAACGCCAGCCCCTGTTGCTCGGCCAACTGACGGTGGGTCGGCAAACGGGTGCCGGGCGGCAGGGCTCCGGAGGCAATGTCGTTGGCGAAAGTGTCAACCACGGTCTTGTAGCGGGCGCGAGGCATGGGTGATGTATCCATGACAATTTTTTGATTGTATTGATTCTGCGCCTTAGCATTCCCGGCATGCAACAGGCACTGCCTGCCGACTGCACCTCCCCCGCCGTCACCGAGGCCCGACACCATGGAACATGTATCGCAGCTCGAACCCCTGCCCACGCAAAAAGCCTCGAGCGGATGGCTCAACGGTCTGATCGGCGTGACCATTTTCAGCGGGTCGTTGCCGGCCACGCGGATTGCCGTCCAGGAGTTCGCGCCGGTCTTCCTCACGGTCGCCCGAGCGTCGATTGCCGGTGCCCTGGCGCTGGGCATGCTGTGGCTGCTCAGGGAAAAGCGCCCTGCTCGGGATCAGTGGTTGCCGCTGTTGATCGTTGCGCTCGGGGTGGTGGTCGGTTTTCCGTTGCTCACCGCACTGGCCTTGCAATATGTGACCTCTGCGCACTCGATCGTTTTCGTTGGCCTGTTGCCGCTGGCCACTGCCGCGTTTGCCGTGCTGCGCGGTGGCGAGCGCCCGCGCCCGGTGTTCTGGGTGTTTTCGCTGCTGGGCAGCGGGCTGGTGGTGGGCTACGCGCTGGCTCAAGGGCTGACTGCTTCACCCAAGGGCGATTTGCTGATGCTGCTGGCGATGCTGGTGTGCGGGCTGGGGTATGCCGAAGGGGCGAAGCTGTCGAAAACACTGGGTGGCTGGCAGGTCATCAGTTGGGCGCTGGTGCTGTCGCTGCCGGTAATGCTGGCGCTGACCTGGATCACCGCACCTGCATCCTTCGTTCACATCACCCTGCCCGCCTGGCTGAGCCTGGGGTATGTGTCGCTGTTCAGCATGCTGATCGGCTTTGTGTTCTGGTATCGAGGGCTGGCTCAAGGGGGAATCGCTGCGGTTGGCCAGTTGCAGTTGCTGCAACCCTTCTTCGGCCTGGCGCTGGCGGCGACGCTGCTGCACGAACAGGTGAGCCTTGGCATGCTCGGGGTGACGCTTGCCGTGATCCTGTGCGTCGCCGGCGCCCGCCGATTCGCCCGTTGACATTGCGCTTCGCCACAGAAGACCTGTTGCAGTCCGGCTTGCCGGCGTCGGCGATCTCAAAGACGCCTTCGTGGGCAAGCCCACTCCCACAGGTCATGCGTTGTGAAATGACTTGCAAACCACCCTACCCCCTGTGGGAGCGGGCTTGCCCGCGAAGGCGGCAGGATGGGGATAACGGGCGCAAGCACACTCCCCTAGGTCATGCGTTGTGAAATGACTTGCAAACGACCCTACCCCTTGTGGGAGCGGGCTTGCCCGCGAAGGCGGCAGGATGGGGATAACGGGCGCCGGGCGTCACCACGCCAGTTTGATGCGGCTCTCGAAGACTCGCTCCTGCCCTGTCACCGGATCGACAAAGCGCAGCCCTTGCGCCAGCAACTTCAACGGTCTGTCATAATCGTCCAGCACATCCTTGAGCACATCCGGGTAAAACGGGTCATTGCAGATAGCCGCCCCTAGCGCCGCCATGTGCACCCGCAACTGGTGCTTCTTGCCGGTCACCGGGTACAGGCCGTAACGCCACAATTCACCCTGACGCTCGCGCACCTCGATGCGGGTTTCGGTGTTGCTCTGCCCCGGGCCTTCCTGCATCCGGAAAAACGGCTCGCCATCGACCAGCCGGCTTTTGTGCACCCGTGGAAACTCCACCTCCGGCAGCGCCTTGGCAATGGCTTCGTAGGATTTGTCGATCTGCCGTGTCGGAAACAACGCCTGGTACGCCGAGCGGCTCTGCTTGTTCGCCGAAAACAGCACCAGCCCCGCCGTGTGCCGGTCGATGCGGTGCAGCGGCACCAGATTGGGGTTATCCAGCGTGCGAATCAGGCGCCGCAGCAACGTCTGCTCGACATACTCGCCAGCAGGCGTCACCGGCAGGAAATGCGGCTTGTCCGCCACCACCAGATGCTCATCCGCATACAGGATGGTTTCCTGCACCGGAATCGGCACTTCATTGGGCACTTCGCGGAAATAGTGAATGCGCAGCCCTTCGCGATAGGGCAAATCCAGGGCGATGGGCTGCCCTTCCCCGTCAAGCACCCGACCACGGGCGATGCGGTCGAGCCATTGCTCGCGGCCGATGGCGCGGAAGTGATCGCAAAGACAGTCGAGCACCGTCAGCCACGGGCCTGGCGGCAGATAGAGGGTGCTGGCCTGAGTGTCGGCGGGGGCGAAAACGGACTGCGACATGAATGACTCTGGATCGGGAAAGCCTGGATTATCCCCTACCCTCGGCGCTTGTGCGAGCCAGCCGGCGAGCGCGACCTTATGTCGCACGCCGAAACACGACCAGTTGTCTGACAACTAGATGACGCCGGTAGCCTCTCAATTTGATTTGTTCTAAAATGTTTCGAAATCGGCAAGCAGGCGCGAACCCGAACGCACATCCCTTCATGGATGCTCGACACCGAAAACGCCTGCCAGACCTGACCTCATAAAAAGAAAGCCCGTCCTCGACGGGCTTTTTTCGTTTTCAGCTTTTGCAAACGCCCGTCAGGCGCAACTGCCCTACAGATTTCATTTTAAAACTTTGAGGAAACACCATGCTCGGCCAACTGTTTCAATGGATCAAACGCCTTTCCACCGGTACTTCGGTGGAAAACGAAGAGAACTACTCGCAGTCCTTCTCGGATGACGAGCATGACATGGGCCGCTGGACCTTCATGTCGGTCGCCATCATCTTCACCTTGAGCCTGTACGTGGTGGCCGGTCTTGGCTATTTCGCCAAGGTGCACGTCTGGGACGGCATGACCGAAGCGCAGAAAGAAGCCGTTGCCAAGGCAATGGTCGTAGACACTCAGTACCTGTAATCCCGCAAGCGTGGGTGCCGCTGGCAACAAAGCTAGCGCAGAAACACCACCACCTGATCGGTGTCGAACGGCCAGTCCAGTTCGGCACCGGTGTCGGTGCGCCGCAGCACCGGAATCCGCAAGCCGTAGGCTTCATTCATTGCCTGACTCTCGGCTATATCCACCAACTCCACCAGCAAGCCATGCTCCACCAACGGCATCAGCTCGGCCTCGGCGACTTCGCACAAATGACAGCCCAGGGTTCCGAACAGTTGGCATTCCGGCGGCATGGAGTGATCCTCTGGTCACGAGCGGCAGCATAGAGCGCCAGTTTAGGCCCGCCCCGAAATGACGTCGAGCCTCAACCGGCGCCGCACCGCAGCCCAGGCGATCAGTCGTGGCTGACCGCCCCGATCTTGTGGATCGACAGATCCGCGCCGTAATACTCCTGCTCCTGATTCAGGCGCAGACCCAGGCAGCGCCTGATCAGCCCGTACACCGCAAAGCCCCCGGCCAGTGCAACGACCACACCCAGCGCGGTGCCGATCAACTGGCTCAGCAGGCTGACGCCGCCCATCCCGCCCAGGCTGACCTGGCCAAAGATGCCGCAGGCAATCCCGCCCCAGACGCCGCACACACCGTGCAGCGGCCAGACGCCCAGCACGTCGTCGATCTTCCAGCGCACTTGCGCGGCCGTGAAACACCAGACGAACACGGCACCTGCGATCATCCCCGTGAGCAGTGCGCCCACCGGGTGCATCAGATCGGAACCGGCACAGACTGCCACCAGCCCGGCAAGCGGACCGTTGTGCAGGAAGCCTGGGTCGTTGCGACCGACGATCAGCGCTGCGACCGTGCCGCCGACCATCGCCATCAGCGAATTGACCGCCACCAGCCCACTGACGCCGTCGAGCGTCTGCGCACTCATGACGTTGAAGCCGAACCAGCCGACGATGAGAATCCACGATCCCAGCGCCAGGAATGGAATGCTCGAAGGCGGATACGCCACCAGCTTGCCGTCGCGATAGCGGCCGTTGCGCGCACCGAGCAAGGTCACGGCCGCCAGCGCCAGCCAGCCACCCATGGCGTGCACCACCACGGAACCTGCGAAGTCATGGAAGCTTGCGCCGAAGGTCTTGAGCAACCAGGCCTGCAATCCGAAGTTGCCGTTCCACACCATGCCTTCGAAGAACGGATACACAAACGCGACGATCAGCACCGTGGCGCACAGCTGCGGCTCGAATTTCGCCCGCTCGGCGATGCCGCCGGAGATGATCGCCGGGATCGCGGCGGCAAAGGTCAGCAGGAAGAAGAATTTCACCAGGCCGTAGCCGTGATCCGTCGCCAGCACAGCGGCGGGCTGGAGAAAACTCACCCCATAGGAAATCCAGTAGCCAATAAAGAAGTAGGCCAGGGTCGATACGGCGAAGTCACTGAGGATTTTCGACAGCGCATTGACCTGATTCTTCTGGCGCACAGTGCCGACTTCCAGAAAGGCGAACCCGGCGTGCATGGCCAGAACCATGACCGCGCCGATCAGAATGAACAGGGTATTGGAGCTGTGGACCAGGGTGTCCACTGCGCTTTGCATGTTTTCCATCGAGAGGCAGGCCTGCAATTAACGAAAAGCACCAAAGCAGCACAACCCTTCTATCCCGCGCCAGGAAAAGCACCAAATAGGCGCACCCTGAGACCTCTGCGACCCGCTTTGGCGCACGCAGAAAGACAGAAATGTTGAACGCTGGGGCGTTTTTCCAGGTTTTATGATTCAGGTTCTAGGTTTTGCCGGCTTGACCGACATGCGCGCTCTGCATTGGAGCGCGCCGCCTCCCTGGCGCACCATCGCAAAGCAAAACCTGTACCAGCCAACCGGCACTCATCTGCGGGGAATTGGAATGAACCTTCAGTAATGAGCCATACTCGAAACCCAATATTGCCACCCCAACGGAGAACATCATGGCTCGCCCAACAGCAGAGAAAGCCCAGGACATATTGATGGCAGATTTCCAGACACTGGTTGCCGACACGGAAAAGCTGCTGGCGCACACGGCCTCCCTGGCCGGCGATCAGGCTGACGAGCTGCGCGACCAGATCAACGACAGCCTGCTGCGCGCCCGTGAAACCCTGGCCCTGGCCGAGCAGACCCTGCGCGAACGCGGCAAGGATGCACTGGCAGCGACCGAAGATTACGTGCAGACCAACCCATGGCAATCAGTGGGCATCGCCGCCGGCGTCGGCTTCCTGCTGGGCCTTCTGGCCACTCGGCGCTGATCGGCATGACGTCTGAAACGGGTCCATCCGGGACCGACCACACCTCCTCGCCACGCCGGTTAGGCGCTGCATTTCTGGGTCTGCTGCATAGCCATGTCGAGTTGTTCGGCATCGAGCTGCAGGAACAGAAAGCCCGCACCGTCAGCCTGTTGCTGTTCGCAGGGCTGGCGCTGGTGTTTGCCTTGCTGCTGCTGATCGGCTTGTCGGCGCTGCTGCTGATTCTGGTCTGGGACAGTTATCGCCTCACCGGCATCATCGGGCTCTGCGTGTTCTATTCCCTGGCGGCGCTGTTTTGCGCGATGCGCCTCAAGGCAGCAGTGTTCGATGAGTCTTCCCCTTTCCATTCCACTCTGGAAGAACTGGCCAACGACCGCGAGCGACTGATGCCATGAGCCTGCCCCAACTGCCCCAGACCCATAACCGCCGCGAGTTGCGCAAGGCGTTGATCCGCCTGCGCATGGAGATGCACCGTCAGGAGATTCGGCACGAGTCGGCGCAACTGATGCGGCCCCTGCATCGCATGCGCGGCATGGCCCACGACCTGCCCGGCTCGCTGGGCATCAAGCACGCGCCGCTGTGGGGAGTCGGCATCGTGTCCCTGCTCGGCTTTCTCACCGGCAAGGGTACGCGCAGCCAGCGCACAGGCAGCGTGACCCGGCTGATCAAGCTGAGCGCCAGCCTGATGCCGATCATCAAACTCATCCTGCAAGGCACCTCGCGCCGTCCTTGAGATGGCCTTTTGGCTGCATTCTTGCAACACACCCAGGCCTACGCCCTCGCTCGACGATGCATGTCGGGCCAGGGCGTAGCCGTTTGTGTCGACAATAATGCCAATGACCCATAAGGAGGCCATGTGATCGATGGGCAACCGCTAGCCTGTTTTCAGCCGTTCATCGATACCGCGACAGGCCGGATCGCAGGCGTGGAAGCGCTGGGGCGCCTGCGTCAGGACGACGGTCGCCTTGCCTCGGTGGGGCCGCTGTTCGCCGACTCCAGAAGGCCTGCCGCCGAGCTGCGCCGCCTGGACCGGCTGATCCGCGACAACGCCCTGCAACGCCTGCACGAGGCCCCCGCCGACTGGTTCCTGAGCCTGAACATTTCGCCGCGCTGGATCAGCCGCCTGCGTCCCGACCAGCCGCTGCCCAGCCTCAAGCAGCTGCAACGCCACGGGATCGCGGCGCAGCGGATCGTCTTCGAAATCACCGAGCTGGGCGGCGACAGCCAGCGGCTCTCCGACGTGGTGGCGCGTTATCGACAAGCCGGGGCGCGCATCGCCATCGACGATTTCGGTGCAGGCTACTCCCAACTGGACCGGGTGCTGGCCTTGCAGCCGGACATCCTCAAGCTCGACATGCGCCTGTTCCAGGCGGCGGCGCGAGGCGGGCCAAGCAGCGACGTGGTCAAGGCCCTGGCGCAAATGGCGGAAAAGACCGGTTGCTGGATCATCGCCGAGGGCGTGGAGACCGAGGCCGAACTGCATTTCGCTCTGGAGTGCGGCTCGCGCTACGTGCAGGGTTTTCTCTTTGCCCAGGCCGAGACCGACTTCTTCGCCGCCGAAGCCTTCGTCGAGCGCTTCGCGCAACTGCGTGACGGCTACGTGCAGCGCAAAGTGGTCGAGCGCGAGCGCCTGATGACCCTGCGCAAGCAACTGTGCCAGCTCATGCAACGGCTTCAGGGCTGGGCCGAGGGCAACGCGCCACTGGCCGAGCTGCCGAACGTGGCGGATTTCCCCTGGCTGCTGCGCTTCTATCAATGCGACCGCCACGGCACCCAGTTGACCCCCAACCTTGAGTGGCAGAACGGCGCCTGGCTGGCCGACACCCGCTACCTGGGCCACAACTGGTCCTGGCGGCCTTACTTCTACCACCTGCTCGCCGAGGGCTGGCACGAGCGCCGACTGACCCTGTCCAACACCTACCGCGACGCCACCAGCAACCAGTATTGCCTGACCGCCGGGCAGTTTTTCGACAACGGCCAGCGGCTGCTGCTGATCGATGTCGACGCGGCCGGTTTCTGATTCACGCCCCGTCACGATCTGCCCCTTGCAGCTTTGCGGGGGAGGCGTGAAGCTAGGCCGGTAATCACCCGATGGAGTACCGGCCTTGGATTGGCAAACACTGCTTACCCGCGAGCGCCTCGGCAAGACCCTGCACAGCCCCGAAGAACTGGGCCGCAGCCCGTTCCACAAGGATCATGACCGCATCATCTTCTCCGGCGCCTTCCGCCGTCTCGGCCGCAAGACCCAGGTCCACCCCGTCACCAGCAACGACCACATCCATACCCGCCTGACCCACTCGCTGGAAGTCAGTTGCGTGGGCCGCTCGCTGGGCATGCGCGTGGGCGAAACCCTGCGCAGCGCCCTGCCCGACTGGTGCGAGCCGAGCGACCTGGGCATGGTCGTGCAGTCGGCGTGCCTGGCCCACGACATCGGCAACCCGCCGTTCGGCCACTCGGGCGAAGACGCCATCCGCAACTGGTTCAAGCAGGCCGCAGGCCGCGGCTGGCTCGACGCAATGAGCGACGCCGAGCGCAGCGACTTTCTCAATTTCGAAGGCAACGCCCAAGGCTTTCGCGTCCTGACGCAACTGGAATATCACCAGTTCGAAGGTGGCACCCGGCTGACCTACGCGACCTTGGGCACTTACCTGAAATACCCCTGGACCGCCCGCCACGCCGACGCCCTGGGCTACAAGAAACACAAGTTCGGCTGCTACCAGAGCGAGCTGCCGATCCTTGAACAGATCGCCGGCAAGCTCGGCCTGCCGCAACTGGAAGACCAGCGCTGGGCGCGCCACCCGCTGGTGTACCTGATGGAAGCGGCGGATGACATCTGCTACGCGCTGATCGACCTTGAAGACGGCCTGGAAATGGAGCTGCTGACCTACCCCGAGGTCGAGTCGCTGCTGTTGGGCCTGGTGGGCGATGATCTGCCGGAAACCTACCGTCAACTGGGCCCTGGCGACTCGCGCCGGCGCAAACTGGCGATCCTGCGCGGCAAGGCCATCGAACACCTGACCAACGCCGCCGCCCGCGCCTTCGTCGAACAACAGGACGCGCTGCTGGCGGGCACCTTGCAGGGTGATCTGGTGGAGCACATGCACGGCCCCGCCAAGCGTTGCGTGCTCAACGCCAAGGACATGGCCCGCAAGAAAATCTTCCAGGACAAACGCAAGACCCTGCACGAGATCGGCGCCTACACCACGCTCGAGATCCTGCTCAACGCATTCTGTGGCGCGGCCCTGGAACAATTCGATGGTCACACGCCGTCGTTCAAGAGCCGACGCATCCTGGACTTGCTGGGCAACAACGCCCCGGATCCGAAGTGGCCGCTGCACACCTCGTTCCTCAGGGTCATCGACTTCATTGCCGGCATGACCGACAGCTACGCCAGCGAAATGGCCCGTGAAATGACTGGCCGCTCCAGCCCGGTCTGAGTTTTCCATCGAAAACAGCCCGAAGTCAGGCGTGACTTCGGGCTTTTCTTTTCACCATTTCAGGAAAAGAAAACCGAATTCTCGGAAACTTCCTACAAGGCGCTCGGAAACGCCCTATCGTCGCTTCGCAGCACCTGCCGAATAATCCGGCCGTCCCACAGGCCGGTCCCGATACTCACCAGCCCTGAACGCCTCACCGCGCCTGCTCCCGGACGAGCGCCCTGTCCAATCAGCCACCCATGCCTCTTTCCGGACGACCCGATGCCCAGACATACCCTACGAATCCTGCTGGTAGAGGATCATCCATTCCAGCTCATCGCCTTGCAGGTCCTGCTGAACAACCACGGGTTGTATCGCGTGACGCCTGCGTTGAACGCCACCGAAGCCCTCGCAGCGCTGGAGCGCAGCCCCGAGCCCTATGACCTTCTGCTCTGCGACCAGCGCCTGCCGGGCATGGACGGCGCGGACCTGATCGAGGCTGCCAGCACGCGCGGGCTGATTCGCCACGCGGTGTTGCTCAGCGGCCTTGAGCCCAGGCAGCTTGCCGAGATCGAAAGCGAAGCCCGCAGCAGAGGGCTTCCATTACTGGGTTGCCTGACAAAACCCATGAACACCCTTGAACTTTTGCAACTTATATCACCCGAGTCAAGTGACCTCTGACCCCACTTCGACATCCAATCACAGATTGATGCAAATGAAGATAGCGCGCACACCCGAAAAGGTGAAACGGCGCATGACTGTTTCAAAATCTGACACTGTTTAAATATGTAGCTAGATACTTATGTTCATGTAGGAACATTCCTAATCGAAATAAACACGCGCATTCTGATAACTGCTTTCGCCTGGCTGCAGGCTTTGCATTTTTTAAACATTTATGCACATCACGAGCATTTACGTACGGAAAGCCGCTAAATCATGTAGGAACTTTCCTATATATGGCCGCAGACCTGTTCTGTTCATGCGCGCCCTCGAACATCTGCGATAAGGTTCGCGCTTTCTTCGCTGCCTGTTATGGATTGAATCATGAACTCAGTTTTTATCATCGACGATCATCCCGTCGTTCGCCTGGCCATCAGAATGCTGCTGGAAAACGAAAACTACGAGATCGTCGGCGAGACCGACAATGGCGTCGACGCCATGCAGATGGTGCGTGAATGCATGCCGGACCTCATCATGGACATTTTCTAGACACAGAATCTCATTGACTGAATTATCCGTTCAGTTTCAAAAACATAGAAATTTCCTTGACACCTGGATTTGACACCAACCGAGATCAGACTAACCTGCTATGCACGTCATCCAAAGGCTACCCATAAAGGTTACCCACAATGCTCACGTGCCAGATCACAGAGAAAGCCCTGTTCTTCGAGTGGTCATCTGACGCGGCGGTCAAGGGCACGATAACCTGCACCTGCGCACACTTCGGCGGTTTCTCTAATAACCAACTGCATGTACTCGCAGAGGCAACAAAAAAGGTCTGTGCGCGCATTTCTGAAAATAGCTACAACACCGTATTCAAAGGGCTGCGAGTTATTATTGAAAGTCTGAGAAACTACAATTGGCCTGAACATGACGACGTAGGAAGCTGGCAGAATACAGTTGTAACTATGTTTCAGAAAACCATTCAGAACAAACGCGTGTCGCTAGATTCAAGAATATCGTACTGGAATGCAGGCGCGCAGATCTTAAAAGCACTGTCTCGGATGGGTGTAATACCAACTTCGGTTGTACTTCCACATGCCAAAGGCGGGGATCGTAGCGATGAGAAGAGCACTCCTCCTCTTGGACACAAAAGTAAAAAGACCCCCATCGCTACAGCAATGGAAGGTGTGTTACCTAAAAACTTCATGATTGAGCAAAACTTAGAACTCCCTGACGATCTTTATCTAAGCAAATTCAAACTAGAACTTGAGAGCAGCGTCGAACTGGTCAGCAAAGCTCTTCATGGCTATTGGGAAGAGATGATAGCAACGCATGAAATAGGTAGTGCGCTCATTGCTACGATCCCAATAGAAGAACGTAAAAATGTTATCCATTCCGATGGTATTGGAGATGATGGAGTTCACGTATGCTCTCATACAAACCCTGACGCTCTGGCGTGGTTTTTACTTTTGGTAAAAAACTACTTTGATACAGGGAAAATTAGCGCAATAAGTGCAGAGGAAGTGCATCGTTCTCCACTTGGACTAAGCCTCGGCAGAACCAATGCACTATTCAGGAAGGCAAAAAGCGCCTGTCCAAATAAGTACATAAATGCTACACCTTCTAACGAATATGTCAGTCGACTGCTGGGCATGCTGAGTATCGTGGACTGTAACGCCGCAATTGCAATATTGGTGATCAACAATCCTGTTTTTACCGCCGAATCAATCAGTGCCGCAGCTTTATATATGGACAACGGCGACTGTTATATTCAAGTAGACACAGAGAATGGCCTAGTCAGATTTTCGGTCTCCAAACCAAGGGCCATGAGCAGAAAAGTCGCGCACCTAAACAGAATCAGTCGGGAAATAATTTCAAAAATAGTGGAATGCACCAAAAACATTAGAATCCTACTAAAACAACAAAAGCGTCCTAGCTGGAAGCGGTTGTTTTTGTATGCTGCATCCAGAGGCCCGGCCACCCAACCAGGAAAAATCAGTAACAACAAAGAAGACAAAAACTCATTAAAAACTCGGATCGCGGTGGATTTAACTTCCTTTAAAGGCAAAATTGACTTATCCCCTAGAGTCTTACGAGCGACTCAAGGAATAATAACCTTTTTAAGAACTGGAAGCCTAGCAGTTGCGTCTATCGTGTTGGGGAACACTATTGCCGTTACCGAATCTAATTACATTCCCAAATGGTTAGTGAGAAGGTTCGGAAACCGGACGCTCAGAATCTTAGCGCAAAAAATGATTGTAGTATCTACGCACGGTCGTCCATGGGCGCTTGCGGCGAGCGACTTCACAACAATGGAACATCTCCATCTTTTTATTGTTCGCATTCTCAACGAAGCGACTGGAAATGACCCTTTTGCGATCGTGGCTCGCAGACGCTTATCGGGTGGCAACGAAACTATTGTCACACAAAATACCAAAAGCGGGAGTCTTCATTTACACATCAGCGACGAACTTTTAGCCGCACTGTACGCATTTGAAGCGAAAGTTTTGACCTTGCCAGAAGATGAACAACTCGCGATTAATCCTTCTACCAATCTCAGTCACCGCGCTATCTGCAATATTGCACAAGTATCTAGGCTGTCTGCAGAACTTGACATTGATGGTGCGAACGAAGCGGACATCCAAATCGCTAGCAATTTTTGCGGGGAATCATTAGAAGAGTTGAGAATGGCTCATAAGATGGCCCTCGATCAAGTTAAGAAATATGATTCATTATTCATCAATATTCGCACGTCGTCAGGTCACTCTGCAAGCCAGGAGAACTGAAATGCCGAGAAAGATACCAACACATTTAACAGAAGATGAGCATGTAGAAGCGCTCATTAACCGTGCTCGCAAGCTCATCAACGTGAATCCAGATGTCTTTGAAGCAGACTGGTTGGTTTCTGGAGGGATTGGTAGTCCCGAATGGGTGGTGATTGATAATTATGACGACGGCACCACTATCACAGTCAGGTTCGATGATTACCTACCAAACGGAAGTATGCTGACCGACCGAGAAAACAGCCTGTTACTGCACCCAATTCAAAAAGCCGCCTTCCATTTGAAAATGGGCAATCTCCAACATCCGTCTGGCTGGCATAAGCAATGGTTGAGAGTCATCGACACCTCTGTGAATTTAGCGCGTTGGGTAATTTTAAACGAAGAGGTTTTTCAGCCTCAAGAATATGGTTTTCAGCTAGTCAGCGACGATCATCTTAGAGGTTATTTTCAGGAATTTGCAAGTGGAGGAATAGCTAATACATTAAAGCTCGAAGACAGACTGCTAACCATTCTACACTACTACACGGAATCTGATCTTGAGCTATCAGATATTCTAAAGAACAAAAACTGTTTAGACGAAAAATTCCTCGAAGACGCTGTGCGCTGGTTGAACACCCAGGATGCTTACTTACTTGCAAAAAGACTGAAAATGCGAGTAGTTTCGCGCAAGTGGCTTGAGGCAGTTCTAGGTTGTTCGTCACAGCTATTCGACAGATATCCAGCCGTCGCCAATGTCTTAAATCAGCTTGATTTGAAACATTCTTACTCGGCACCAGATGAGGTAATCCTGGTACCGCGCGACGAGCGTCGAATCATGCCTGTGACTCCGCTAGTCAGAAGAACGATGTATACCCACAAAAAAGAACTCCGAATTTTTGCATCGGCACACAACCTGGTGAACGAAATCCCAAAGTTGTCTGAAGCAGCTTTCAATGACCAGCACCTAGACAAACTCGGACTGGACGGACACACGAAATTACTTCCTATGGAAGTAGGCCTAGGAGCCATCAACAACGCAGCAGAAATGATCATATGCTATGGTGAACAAATAGTAGATGCGGCTGCTGCTTTTGCGGAACGCTATACCGATTCACGCGCCGAGAATACCCAAGCTAAGTGCAATCACCAAATGAAACTCTTTTTTAATGAACGGAAGAGCGACTGGGCTCCTAATCCAGAATATGGCAATACTACACTTATGGAAAGATACAATGTGATTTCTTTCACTTCAGACTCCCGAACGTTAGACATCAATCAAGGTATCACTTTTAAAACTCTACATTTAGCTTTTTATGGTGCTTGCGCACTTTTGATCGGCATGTGCAAACCTGTTCGAGAGGGAGAGTTGCATCGGTTAAAACTCGACTGTCTGGGTTGGGAATTCGAAGGTGGCGGCGCTGAGCTAATTCATCGCCAAGGAAAAAGTGGTGTACTTGATCAGCGTTATATTATCAGACGCCCAATCCCGTCTTTGGTTGCGCGAGCGATTCAATTGCTTCAGGTGCTCTCAGCAAAACTCCGAAAAATTTATGACGACGAGAATGGCGTTATCAGCGATCACTTATTCTACATACCACATCGCGGGATTTCTTCACCTACTGGCAAGGTGTTAGGAGAGACCTTAAACTCTGCAATCGACACTTTTTGTCTTTTGCTAAACCTTCCACGCGACTTGGATGGTCAGCGCTGGAAGATCAGAGTTCACGAGATGCGTAAATTCTTCCTACTGGTCATGTATAAACATCATGACGGTGAGCTGCGTCGCACACTCGGATACGCTGCCGGGCATCTCGATGAAGAGCATATCGATGCTTATACTTCTTTTTCTCATGATGATCCCGAAAGCGTGAAGTACGAAAGTCAATGCATTAGCGACATGCTGATCTCTCTTGAGTGCGGAAACCGCCCCACTCAAGGCCACGATGGGCTCCATGCCCTTTATAACCATGTGCGTGAATATTTTAACGTTCAGACTATTCGAAGCTTGGGGCACGAAAGTTTTATCAAGTTTCTAAGCATGCTACAGCGCTCGGGCGCTTACCATAGTACCGTGTACACGGTCGAAATCTCGGGGCCCGACGGGGTACTCACAACACTGGATTTTGCTATTAAATTCGAGGAGCATCGTGATGATAAATACGACTGAGACCAATATCACCGCACGTATTGACTGGCTACGTAAAATTATAATGCGGGAGTATACGCCCACCGATGACGAGATTGAGCTCCTAGCTGATCTACGCACATTCATCACCTCGGAAATCAAAAATAAATTCGCGCGCAAAGCCTACAACACAGTGAAAACTTACTCGCTTAAAAATCGAATCATCGGAACTCCTCACCATCATCCAAACACATGGGAATATATCAAAGAACTTCGAGCTCAGGCCCATAACGAAACACTGGTGAATGAAAGACTAATAAATGGTGAGAAACACATAAAAAATCTAGAAAACCATGCCCTTCTTGAAGCTCATTTATGCGCCATGGCATATCTCGAAATAAACGATTTTTTAAGATCACTAATAAATGAGCCATCACTCTCTAATTTACTTCAAGCCAAAATTAAAAACTTCTTGTCGATCAGCCATACCAAATATTCTCATATCACATCTCACAACCCACGCGAGGGCTCTACACTGCAGGTCATTCAAGGAGGAAAACGGTAATGACGCAACTTTACAGATTACTACCATTTGTACAGTTGCCGACGGGTGCCTCACCATTGATGCGAACCAGGCAATACAATGTTAGCTATGCGTCCTATTCTAACTTCCCGCTTATGTACTGGCCCAACGCGATCCCGTGCCATCTAGTCAATTTATGGCTTATGGAGATTGCCCAAACAAGTACAGGCAATGAGTCCGCCAAAACTAGCGCCGTGCTAATCACACACCTTGTTAGATTCTGCTTCGCTCGCAACATATCCTTTTATGAGTTTAACGATTCATATTTCACAACTTTCACAAACCAGCTTAAAAATGAAGTAAAAATAAACAGATTTGAAATTGCACGCCCCGCCCGGTCAGGTTCTCAAACGTTATCCATTCAACATGCTAGCTTAAACTTTCTAATTTGGCTTCAAAAAAAACATCCCTCACCTGATCGGCCACCTATCATCGGATTGAGTACTGACCAACCTGGGATTGTTATTCAATATCGATTCACACCCCATAGTAGTCGACCTTTCATCTGGCACCCAGAACTGGTTAGCAAAACCACTGCGGTAAATGACAAATTCCCGATGCCTGAGAAGTATATTGCCAAGCTCAGGAACGCTGTTTTCGAGCGATATCAGAAACTTCTATCTCGGACAGTGCCAGCCGATCATACGTCTGGTCAAAGCCATCTCTTGACACTTAAGTATTTATACAGTCGAAGAATGTTTACTATCAATATGATGACAAATTTCGGGCTGCGACCTGAAGAGCTAGAGGAAATGCCAGTAGCAGAAAACAGCAACCTGACTTCAACACTTATTGTTGTATTGCCAACAAAAAAAACGCGAACGACGCAGAATGCACGCAGGCTAAAGATCAACATGGGCCTCGCGCTGGTGTTGCAAGCTTATTTCGACGATCGCGCGGAGTTTTTACAGAACAGGCTGGACGGACAACATTCACCAAATCTAGATGACGTATTACTCCTAGGCAAAAGTGGACTACCTTTAAACAAGGCATCTCTAACAAAAGAATTCGATAGGCTTTGCGATGACGCTGGACTTGAGGACAGAAAGGTTTGCTTGTCCATGTTTCGCCATCGCTTCATTAGTAGAGAAGTAAAAGCAGAGCTTCTGCTGCGATTCCGAAAAAACCCTGAGCTCATAAGCGAGCTCACACCCTCCCTTAAAGAAAGTGTTTCGCGAACCGTGATTTCGAAAACTGGGCATCGCAATCCCAGCTCTATCTGGCCCTATGTAGATCAACAGTACAAGCTCTTAGCAACACCTGACGCACACGAATCATTACAGTCAATAAAAGATGACTTAGACCAAACCAAGAACACACTTGAAGATCTCTTATTCCGCCAAAACTTCAAATCCCAAGTTGAAATTGCGGGCGAACTGAAGGCTTTGCGAGACTATATAAGATCCTTAGAGGAGCGACTTTACGCCGCAGAGATGTCCAAATAAAAAATTCTCTGCGCAGTAGGTCGAATGGCGACCGCGCCCTCGACCTTGAAAAATTGACTGTTCCAGCCCAACTCAACAGTCTAGGAGGGTTCTCATTTTCACAAAAGCGACTGGAGACCTGCCTACAAATCCTCCCTCACTGGGCGTCCTTTTTTAACGCTCCGGCGAACAGGCTCAAAAGATCAAGTGGGTAGACATCCTCGTCACACTCAGCGAGGTCGGCCTGCGACCACCACCTCACTTCGCCGATAGCGCCGCGCTCTTGCCCACTCCAAGAGTCAGAGGAACATTGTTCAATACCTGCCCGCGCCACGTAGTAGTTTTCGATCGCGAGCACATCCCCACCGTCAGGCATTTTCCACAGGAATTCCCGGTGCGCAATGCATGGCCCAACGGACTGAACATCCACCCCAGTCTCTTCCTTAAGCTCTCGCATTGCAGCCGCTTCGAACGACTCACCCACCCCGAGCTGCCCACCGGGTGTGGCCCAATAACTCATCCCCGCCAAGACACCGGCCCTGTACTCAATCTTGAACAACAGCAGTCGGTCACTGGGACTGATTAACAGGATGCGCGAGGCTGAGCGACGTCTCGGCATAACTTCCCCCCACATGATCGTCAAGCTATGACACCTAAGACCTCACTCCCCCGCATCCGCCGAACCTCTAAGACAAAGTTCGCGATATCAGGGACGGCGTAATCGACAACCAACTCGACCACCGCTTTTTCCGGCTTGCCCGAGCGCTTGGCAGGGTAGTCCCGGATTCTGCGAAAGATTTCGGTGCCGCGACGGTGCGGCATGGGCCAGGTATTCCCTGAGTTCATGTGGCACAGCGAGATGGCGTCGGCATACGCCGGAATGAAGGTCGACGAGTCGAGCGTCAGTACATCGTGTTCGAGATGGCGATAATCGCGAGCGCCAAGCAGCCCATGAAGGCGCTTCTCCTCAGCCCAGAAAAACACTTTGCCGTTGATTAACTCATACCACTGGCGTGGTGTTGTCCCATCCGTGAGAGCCCTGATCAAGCGGCCCTCAGGCATAGGCTTCTGGTCACGGAGCACGATGTGGGAAGGGTCTCCAGCCCTCACATCCATCTTCACCCCACGATGTTCGCTCTCGTATCGAGCACGGTCGCCACCCTCTACTGCGAGGTGATCCAGGACGGCGGTGGCACTCATCAATCCGCGCGTTCTGATGCTTTCCCAGGCGCCGCATTCCGCCATGTGGTAAAGCCTAGGGTAGAGCTCGATCAACCTGTCCAGATCCATCTGTTATCTCCTATCAGAACGTGCAGTCCAGTTCCGCCGGTCAATCAGCGACCGTAAATCGCTAGCACCCGAGTCTTTAGAAAATCGGGTGTTGATCAGCGACACAGGTGCTTGGGAAACACGCTCCAGCTCTTCGACGAATTTGATCGTCTCCGGATCAAGCTGCTCAAACCTGCGAGCCTTGCTATTGGAGGACTTCAGATAATCGGCAAATGTCAGAACGATATCCGTGGGGGCGTTGAGCGCACATGCCTTGCGAAATTGATCCCACTCAAACCATCCAACCCGTCGGCTGCGCTTGGTGGTGGAGGTTTTCTCGGCGGCGTTCAGTGCATCGGCTTCAAGACCGGCAATAGCCGCGATGGCATCAAAAGTGGTTTCGTGTTTGAGCGTGCCAGAGGTGTGGCCTTCCTTGCCATCGGGGTCTCCAACACGGATGGGCATGGGGCGAACAACCATCAGGATTTTGCGAATCCTGCTGGGAGATATCCCTGCCTCAGCCAGGCACCCCGCAACGTTTGTGTCTCTGGACGTCACGTGAGGATATTCACCATGGAAAATACTAAGCCCGCTGCCCTGTGTTCCTTCAAGCAAGATGGACTGTCCTTTGCGATAGGCTTCCTCCAAGCGGTCTGACGTGCAACCGTGGTAATTTCCAGGACTCCCGACGTACGGACGAAGCTCCTCAACATCACGCGCAAGCCGGATCTCTTTACCTCTGCTCAGAATTCGCCGGGCAGCGGCTGCTCCACTTCCGCTCCCTGTAGATGCAATGGTTGAGACCAGATGCCCTTCCCGCTCTACCCCTCTATCGTCCTCCTCGATAATCGTCGCCTGTGGGTCGATGAAGAGTCGATCCTCACCGATACCGCACTCCTGAATTTCCTTCAAAAGCCCAGGCAGATGAATCGTCATGCCAGGGCCAAGAAGCAATTGAGCGGTCACATCCCGCGCCCCTGAAGGCAGGTGGTGGTAGGTGTACGGGCCAGCAGAACTGGCGACCGTGTGTCCAGCGTTGGGCCCACCGACGCGGATCATCACGTCGTACTCGCGCGCAAGATAAGAGACGATATTGCCCTTCCCTTCGCTCCCATACTGCCCGCCGATCAGCACATCCACGCACCTGATTTCGGGCGGCGTGTACAAATGCAGCCGTGCGGCCACCCGAACGAGCGTGTCGTTGGAGTCTGAACGCTCGGTGTAGACGCGCACGTCGGCATCATCTTTGAGCGCCTGGATATCTGACTGCTCCTTTAACTGATTAACCTCGTCGTAGGGCAACGGGTTGACTTGTCCCTCGATGCATTTTAGGTAACGCGCCTGGAGCGTAGCATCGCTTGCATAGAGGTGCACATGCACAAGGTTCGCACCAAAGGCCTTTCGGAACTGCAGTACCTGCGCTGGGGTATTCAGGTTGTCCACCACTAACGGACACTCGCCTTTTTCCTGCTCGCACATTGCTCGGGTTTCCTGAAGCATCCAAGGGTCACCACCATCCGGTTCGTGACGACGCTCAGGCATGTCTGGTTGCGCGATGCGACGCCGCCAATCCGGATCATCAATGGCTCGACGATCGGAAACCACGGCGAAGCCAAATTCCTTCTCCAACAAGCTTGCCAATCCACTTTTGCCACTGCAGGTCTTGCCGCTAATCACCACAATCTGCCGAGTTTCCATGCGCTACTTCTCCCAGATATCCATGATCTGATGTGCAATTTCCAACGGGCTTAACAATTCAGTGTCCAGAACTTTGTCCGCAAAACCAGCAAGCGAACGGGCGCATTGCTCGTTCGGGTGCAGAACGCTCGCCTGATACTCCCTTAAATGATCTAGGCCACGGGCAGCGTATCGCTGCTCCAGAACAGACTCTGGCGCGGTGATATGTACATGCCTCACTGCATTGCCAAAACGGAGCCTGAATAGCTCGACCTGCCTAGGCTTACGGACAGCATCCAGCAACCAGTAATCGACGTCTGGTTGGGCCTCTAGGGCGGGGATTGCAACCGACTCGATGAGCCAAGAGAAGTCGGTTGCTTTGTCGAGGGAATCACCGAGCTCCTGAAGGTTATGGCGGTCAACAGGGCTATCCCGAGCAGTCAGTTGCGCCCGCAGAAAAGAGCCGCTGCTGATCGGAACAAACCCATAGAGCTCTTGGAGGGCGGCAGAAACAGACGTCTTGCCGCTGGCCATCGGGCCACTCAAAAGGAGGAGTCGTTTCACTTGGTGACAATCCCTGTCTTACGAAACCAATACATACATAAAGCGTAGCTGGCCCGATGGATCTCGCGTCTCTTTTCCACGCATGTCAGGCGGGAGGCCAGAAGGTGAGTTCAGCTCCGTCTGTGAGCTTGGCGCTATTCCCATTCATTGCGATGAGGCGCCGCTTTGTGATTGGCGCAATGTGGACAGGTTGCAAGCTAGGATGGCGATTCAGCGTCAGTCTTCATCAGGTGGGCTTTGCCCGCTCGGACGGCTGGACTCACCGATGCTTACGAATCACCGTCGGCGGATCCAGAGGCCGCAGTGTTGACCGCATCGATGTCTAGGCCTGCTTCCGATGGTGGGTTCACCTCAGACTGTAGAGGCGGCGCAGCCGTGATCTGCATCAAGTGATTCCGAACTTGATCCACATCCAGGAAACGACCCTTGGCGAACTCCATGAAGTGGCTAACGATATCTTTCAATAAAGACTCGGCATCGGAGAACGGGGTACAGAGGAAGCTTATGGCAACAGCGAGTCGATACTCCACCGGCTCAACGCCGCCGGCCTTGAGGAACATCTCGATCCCGTGATTAAAAACATGCGATGTGTACGATATTGGGGGGCTGTAGCGCTGGCGGATGGGTTCGTTTGTGCCCTTCCAAACAAATCGACCACCTATGTGAGTCAGGATCAGCTCCAGCAGAAATCCTGGCTGTTCGTTGGCCAAAAAGATCACGCGGCCATGATTCTGGATGATCTTGAACAGGATGAATCCAGCAAGATTGTCAGGCGTCCGCGCAAGGTGCCGAAGCTCCGAGTAGGTGATCGGCAGCGGCAACGCACCGACCGCGAATAATAAAAACGCGTGGCGTTTGTGATCAAAGGCAAACGGCGCGCTTGCCATCGCACGCGCGATGACTCCATAAGCATCCACGACAGGTCTCCCTTTGGACTCATGGAGCCCCGCAAAGACAGCGTCCATGCACAGCCAAGGAATCTTGCGCTCTGACGACAGTTGCATCGCTTCATATACTGTTTGATCGACACCTCCCCTGATTGAAAAAACCTCCAGGGCTGCGTCGGAGGGCCCTGGATGAATCACGCTAGCATTCGCCAAAACCAGATTGAGTGCCGCGAGGATGTGACCATCCCGAGCGTGAATGTCCGAGGCGGTTGTGCGGTAGAACTTCCCGGCACCATCAACGCCCATCGTCATGTAATTGCTGTCGCTTATCTGCTCGATCCAGTCTTGCAGGGCCTCCCAGGTGACCGATGGGAGGATAAAAGACACCCCGATATCCAGCATTTTCTGAACCAGATCCGTCACAGCGAGATAACTGATGCTGTAGGCGTCCAGTATCACTTCACCGGGCGCTTCTTCTCCCCTTGCATGGAGTAGAGACTTGGGAATTCCGGCGTCTGCCCAGCAATTGAAAGCTGCCTTTAACGGGTTGTCTGGAGAAAGGCCATGTCCGCGCATGAACAGAGGGATATCGTCAATTGTCCGAAGGCGAGACCTACCCTCATGACCTTTACTCAGCTTTTGTTCAAGAAATGGCACAAGTTCCGTAAGGTCTGAAGGCATCCTCATGATCACGAAGCTGTCGCTGCCATCGTTGTGCTTGTGCCTGATCTGTGTAGCCATGCGAAGGCATGCTAAGTAGGGAGGTAAATGCTCTTCCACAACGTAGGTGATCATCCCAAGATCAAACGCATCGCCATCAGCAGACCCCAACAGACGTTGGCCGAGTTGGCTAGAGGCCTTCAGCGTGCACTCACTGACATCTAGGTAGTCCTCGACGATCAACCTAGTCTGTCTGACGCCGTCTTGAGTGAACTGAACCGCTCCCAAACATTGCGGCAATGAGGCTGAAAATTCGATTTCAGCTCGACCACTCTTGATAGCCCCCAGGTAAAAGTCAACGAAGTCAATCGATTTCCCAAGGGGATCTTGGATGAACCAATCTACCCACCGTGTCTCTGCGCGCCTGAAATCCCCTATGAGCGTAACGAAAAATAGAATTGCCGCTGATTCTCTGGAGTGATTCTGGAGCAAGGTGTCCGGGATCCGGGCATGAAAAAGACGCTGCTCCTCAGGACTCGAATTTCGATGACGCAGATAGCAACCCCGATACCAGCAGTAAGCAAGATCGGGCGCTAGCGTGATCATCTGTTCGCTCATAGCTAGCGCGCTGACTGTGTCTCCCAGACGCTCATCTCGGAAGGAACAGAAATTGAGTACCGAAATAGACAATTCCGAGTCTGCAACGCGGCGAAGCACTTCATCAAAAGTGACGAGCTGCTGAGCTTCAACCAGACATTTGAGGTGGGTGACTACAAAATTCGATACCCATAGCGCCTCGCAGCCGATGACCGCTGAGGTCAACAGGAGTGCTTTGTCAGGCAGCTTGGCCTCAAAGAGTTTTTCAGCGAGCTCAAAAATGCGCGCCGGAGAGATTTCATCTATCAGATATCCCCACACATTGGAGAAGTCGTGTACCTGGGCGGCCAACTCGCTCCGCCGCGCTCGGTCTTCGGTTTGCATCGCCGCTCGAAATGCGCTCGCATACAGGCGGATGAACTCAATCTCCATCTGCGACAAGTCGCTGATGACCGGGTTGCCTGACAGCCAGCTAGTGATCGCTTGCGGATCGGCGAGGTGAATGAACGGCATCACCTGTTCGATGGCGGGGTTGTTGGAGGCGAGAAACTTCGCACACCAAGCCTGTCGCGTGACGGGGTTCTCGCGAGCGCTATAAAGCTCTGCCTGCCATTGAAGCAGCGCGGACTCATCACCGGCCAATGCCCTTAGTTGAGCAGCAGTGCTCACATGAGCTGGGCCGAGAAAAACTTTGTATTTTTGAAGCGTATCGAGCAAAGACTGGGGCGGCGCACCTTGGTAGCTGTCCAAGATGGGACATGCCATGTTGTAAAGGCGCTGATCTGTACCTTTGGACTGCTCCAAAAGGCCGACGACATCGGAAGCTAAATTGTCGAGCTTCTGCTTAACCGATGGAGTGCATAGCCAAAGATGCCGCTCTTTCAATTCAGGATTAAGCTCAAGTGCCGTAACCGTAGTCCTCAGTACCTTGGCGTTGTAACCTGGGTAAAGCTCAACGAGTTGATCAGCAACTCGAACGGCTAGGCCCGTGAGATCCAAACGAATCGCGCCCTCCACGATGCCAGTAAGCTCCTCCTCAGAGACAACGAACGACTCGCTGGCATCATGAAGCTGCTCGGCATCTGCAAAGAACGTTAAGAAAGCCTCCTTGGCATAAATGCCTGGCTCAGTCTCTGCGCTGTAGTACTTGCACGCCTCAGGCGCCCGGTTGGTCTTAGCCGCAAGTCTCAGAATTGCCGCGAGGCACACGTCCTTGACAACCGGATCCTTGGTCTTGGATACGATCCGAAACAACGTCCCCCACGCGGCATCCTGGTCTTGCGGTTCTATCAATTCACCGTAGATAGCAACACCATCCAGTAACGCCTGTGACGCTGGATCTTGGTGAGGGATGGATTTCAAAAGGTTCAGCAAGTTTTTTGCTGTCTCTCGATCTTGCCTTCGCAAGCTCTCGAACACCATTTCCAAGGGGCGAAGCAGCGTTTCAGGCGCGAGTGTCGTGATGGTTACGAAGTACTTATCCCGGACGTTGTCGCCAGTTCCGCTGTGGTGTTGCTCGATCGCAGTCAACCCGCACTACCTCACATCAATCATTTGGTGATCTTGTGGCCGGCGACGTTATCTCCGCTACCACTGTGAGTCTGGGTAACAGTATTGATCTGTGAAGGCGCGAACAAGGCAGCCTCAGCGTTGATGTCGCGTATGAGGGCGGGAATCGCCGGTGACTCGTCCATGCGTTGGGTCATCGCCAACTCGCTCATCTGATTGTTAATCCCGAGCTTGGACAGCTCGGCGGCAAGCGCATCGGCAAGGACATCATCCTTGATCCACTGAGCGAGCCGCTCTTTGAGCGTTTGGGCGGTGAGGGTCAAGCCGTGTTTGAAGACGTCGTAGGCAGAGCTTGCGATGATACCAGTGGTGATAAAGTCCATTCAGCGGTTATTCCTTAACTTCAGCAGTAGATCGTGCCAGGCGAGCGTTGTTAGCGTAGAGGATCCGCTAGTCGATACGTCTCCACAGCAACCTGGATACGCCGCAATTCTAAACCCGTTGTACCTGTAAAACACTAGCCGCTGAAAGCGCACCCAGATCGCAAACCTGGCATGCAGGGGTAATGAGTTCCACATATGCCGCCAAGGCACCACCGCTCTCAGATCTGCCACTGCGAGGATACTCAAAATCCTGAGTAAGATGAGGCGTCGTCTTGATGGAGGCATCATCCGGCGTCATCCATGCCCCTGCGGTTGTGAGGTCGATCAGGAGGTGACTTGCTAATGATCGTTGACAGCTTGCGCCCGCGCGAAGGGAGACCATCGAGCCATGCAACATCTGACACATGGCACTAGCCCAACGAACTGGTTATGCGTACAGTAGTAAGAAGATCCGATTTCGAGCAGCGCTGAGAGGTCGAGCAATGGTTCCAGCGCTGCCTCAATGAAGATAGGGGCGACCCCGTTATGGGAGCCAGATTTCAAGACTGATGCGCAGCCTCAGATCATCAGAAAGTGCCTGACAAGGTAACGCGGCGTGAGCTTCATTCCGTCATCGGAGCAGTACTTGTAAGGGAAACGAGCGCGGAGCGATACATGAGCCATAAACGAGGAAACTTGACGCTAGCGATGCCTCGGTGCAGGTACTGCGGTTCATTCTGGGTACCTCCAGAAGGTGTCAGCGCACGTGAAGCCTTCTGCCCGCAGTGCGCCCAGAGCCGACGGGAGCTGGCGGGCGCTCATTTCGGATGGCGACCGGTTACTGCAGCTGATAGCGAGGACGGTTACATGCTGCCCGAGCGCAAGCATGAAAACAGGCGATAACAGGCTTTTCTGCGCATCCTCTGCAGCAAGCAGCTCAGCATCAGCTCGCCGCGAGGATATTCAGGCAGCGCTAGCCGAGAAAGAAAGCCTCCAATCCAGTGATCGCTTGCTTGGCCGTTACGGCGCCGGCGGATCCGCCCAGTGTCATGTTTCGCCCAGCGCCAACAGGTTCGCTCCAGGCCTTCCAAGTATGATTGCGGGGAGAGGTTCGCACCCACTCGACAAAAACCTTGCGCTTCTCCGCCGTTCGCTCCCACAGCACGCGCCCAGGCGTCATTTCGGCAACCGTCCACACTGGGCTGATAGGCAAACGACCCACGGCGTCCAGAGCCTCTTCCGACGTTTGAAACCGGGCAGCTGAGTCATCGTTAAGCATTTTGCGGATCATCTTGCGCCACGGCTTGGGCACATGAGCTAGCCATTTGAGGCGATCCGAGAAAGATCCATCCTTGATGATGTGTTTAGGTTGACCGATCTGCTCGTCGTACCAAGCTTTGCCATGGAGCAAGCGGTATAGGGTCATACCCATCGCCCAGATATCAGTCTTCACGCTGGTACCCGATCCATGCCAAACCTCGTATGCCACGTGATCCAGATAACCCGCCTGGTCGGCATAACCTAGCAGCAAATCGTCTGTTACCAAGCCAAAGTCACCTAACAGCGCGACTCCGTCACCATCGAGCAGAATATTGCCAGGCTTGATATCCCGGTGGAGCATGTTACGGGCGTGAAGAGCCGCTAACCCCATCAGCACTTCAGTGGCAACCTTACGAACGGCCGGTAAGCTCATGGGGCCGGACTCATAGGCGCTTTGCAGTGAACCCCCAGCACAGTAAGCCATGGCAAAACGAATTGAGTCGCCCACCTCGTGGAAGTGATAAACCTCTACGACATTGCGATGTTTCGCCCGCGAGAGGTATTGGGCTTCGCTAAGAAAACCATCCTTGTGTTTCAACCACTGCGCATCTGTGTGGTGTGGCTGCCGAGAGAGAATTTTTACAGCCACTTGGCCGTGGACGTCATCCTGAGCCTGGAAGACCTCGCCAAAATGTCCGTTACCCAATTTATTGCCAATCACCAGTCCCGGCAGTACTGCTATCACTTGCGCTTCCTCGCGGCGACGATGAGCATAGCGGCCTCTCGACTACCCTTTCGAAGCTTCCCGCCATCGACGTGCTCATCCCAAAAATCGTCATCTTTCAAATACTCATCAACCTTTCTATCGCCAAAAGTGCGGCTGATGTTGGCTTTCTTCATGACTTTTGTTTCGCACACTGAGGCGCAAGCAGCAATGACGACGCCCCGCAGCTCCGCGCTTTCCAATAGCCCCAGCTTGGCCGCGCTCTGAGGCAAAGCACTGGCCTTGATCAAGGCCTTGTCGATTTTGCGCTCACGCAGGTAATCACTGCATCGCTGAAACATCGTTGCATAGGCAGCACACCGGTCACCGTTAGCCAGGTTCCAAGTCTTATCCATAATGATTGTTATCGGATCATCAGCGTCGTCCGGGATCTCAGCCTCTAGGACAACCACATCTTCACCAGCCACGACAAATCCCATGTAGTGCAAAGCCATCTATCACATCCTGTATGAACTGCGCGTCCGTGAACGTTAGCTGAGTAGAACGACTACTGTCGAGGGCCTGAGATCCTCGGCCCATGCTCGATTCGGCGTGCTCTAAGGCGCGCCCAACAGGGCCCGCCGATCGCACCGTGTTCGAGGCCGCAGCCAAAGAATGTTCAGTTAGCTATGTATTGGCCGGAACTGCTCCAGTTCGTTGGTATGACCCTCGTACGGAAGGCTGGAGACACCCACCACCGGGGTTGGCCCCGAGAAATCAAACGGTTGCGCCACCCGATTGCTTAGATCGCAATTGATCGTAAAAAGGAAGCGTGGTCAGAGCTACCCAGAAAAGCGCAGGCGAATATGCCTTGTAAAACTGACCCGACCTCACCTCCCTGCCTCTTGCTGGCGGTTTGCGACGGCTGGCTGGCCTGTAGTCATGCCCGAGTTCGATAGCAAGCTAAGCTGGAGTGCAGCAGATTCATCAGGCGCGAAAGCTTGCGCTAATGAACGGCCAGAGCGGCTTTAGCAGGTCATGGATGTGGCCTGCCCCATACCCCAGCCCACCGGGGAGTCGAACGGTGTGTATCTGCAAACAAACGAGTCGCTCACGCGTTGATCACCCACTGCAGCCGACCATCATGCTGAAAAGGTGGACTGAATTTTGACGCTATCGAGTTGCTGTCACAACGTGACGCCCTCAAGCCATCGAGGGCGATGACATGAATTTCATTGGAGTGGTGACTACTCATGGCACTTACTGGAAATACACCACCGCTCGAACCAATACTGCTGATTCAGCTCGCCGATTTACATAGGGACGGCGGCAGTTTCATCTCAACAGAAACGCTTCTTCAGTCGTTATGGACGGATCACGATCAGTACCAGAGAAATCCAGCAATTCCGCGCCCGTCACTCGTCTTGGTTTGTGGAGACATCGTATACGGCGTATCAGGCAAGGAGTCAGACCCGGACGCGTCGTTGAAGCGCCAATACCAAGAAGCCTCGGAAACGCTCATCGCCATCGCCGATTACCTGTTCGATGGGGATCGCACCAAGCTCGTAATCGTGCCGGGTAATCATGACATCAATATGGCCTACGTCCGACAGGCATTGACGGAGGTACCCTGGCCTAAAAACCGTCAGAAACGTGAGATGCTGGCCAGCCAGCTGATGGCACGCAATTCCCTCTTCCGCCTTGATGTGAAAACCCTGACCCTATACCGAATCGCCGATCCTGGGCTGTATGAAAGGCGTCTTGAGCATTTCGCAAATTTTTTCAACGATTTTTATCAGGGAGCACACACCTTTAACCTCAACCCTGCAGACCAGTTCAACGTGCATGACTTTCCAGAGCTTGGAATATGCTTGATAGGATTTTCAAGCTGCTACGGAAACGATATCTACAACCGCGCAGGCGCGATTCATCCGGACGCACTGTCGAAAGCTTCGGGAGCGGTAAGGGATCTCGCGAAGCAGGGTCGATTGATCGGTGCGGTTTGGCATCACAACACTCACGGAGGCCCCGCACTGAATGATTACATGGATCAAGATGTGCTGCAGTCCATCATGGCTGCGCAATGCTCACTTGGGTTCCATGGCCACCAACACAGGCCCGAGTACCTCCAGCAAAAATATTCAGGTGGCGCTCCCACGACATTGTCTGTGATCAGTGCCGGCACCTTGTGTGGAGGTGCGTCATCACTCCCGATGGGTCGCATGAGGGGCTACAACCTTGTAGTTCTTGATCTGGCGACAAAAAAGGGCACCGTCCACGTTCGCCACATGACTAACGAGCGACTGGAAGCGCCTACGTGGGGTGAATGCTTCATTCCTGAGTTCCAGGGCAGCTCCAAGCAATTCGATTTCACAATGCCTGGCACTCCTGACGCTAACGAGTACGTCCTGGCCCAGAAAATCGACACCCTTCGGCACGAAGGCCGCACTCAAGCCGCGTGGGACATTCTTCAAAATCACCTCCGCACCCCATTGCTGCGCAGACTGGCTACCGAAGTGCTGCAGGATCTGGAGGATTGGCCGCTGATCATCCAGCATCTGGCGCCACCAAGCACGTCGGCCGAATTCATCCTGCTGTGCGAAGCCTATAAGGAAACGGAGAAATGGCTAGAACTGCGAGGACTGATCGAGTCCAGCTACGCTAAATCCAGTGTAGACGTCGGTGTCAGGCAGAAGATTCAAGATTGTGAGTCGACCTTGAGGAGAAAAAACTCGTGAAGACATCCAGCATTGCTTTTCAGGTCGAGACCAACCGCGTTCTGGAGATCATTTCGGATCAGATCTATGACTCTCCTTACGCGATGGTCAGGGAAAACATTCAAAATAGCTACGACGCGATTTTAATGCGCGGAAAACTAGAAGGCAAACCGCTTTCAGATTATAAGATTGAAGTTATTCAAGACGGTCGAATCATCCGGATCATCGACGACGGAATTGGTATGTCCGAAGCCGTATTGAAGGAAAACTTTTGGAAGGCTGGCTCATCCGGAAAGAATAGCGATGCAGCCCGAGCTGCGGGTGTTATCGGGACATTTGGTATTGGGGCGATGGCAAACTTTGGTGTTTGCTCCAAGCTGAGCGTGATCACGCGTGGCGCTGATGAGCCTCATGGGTTCAGAACAGTAGCCAACAAGAGCGAGCTCAGGATAGGTGAGGACTGCATCACATTTGATATTTTAGATGAGGATATTCCTGTTGGAACAAATCTGACAGCAGACATTGAGGACGGCATAGAAATCAATACCACGGAGCTTAAAAAGTACGTGTTACAGTTCGTACAATTCCTGCCTGTCCCGGTTTACATAAATAACGAGCTAATCAGTCAACACTCCCTAACCACCATCACAGGAATTGATGCCTGGTCGCTCCTTGGAGAAGACAATATCAACGCTGGCGACTGGAAGTTCAAGATGGAGGTCTTCACCTCTGGAAACCAAGTGGGTGCCATATGTTCAGAGTTTAGCAACCGCGATCACCCAATCCAAGGCAGGCTTTGCTTACGCTCCGGTTATGGCTCACTAATGGGCCTTCGATCTTCATTTGGCTTAGCTCCTTTACCGGTAGCCACCGTCTATCAGCTGGGGGGATTTGCTGATCTTCCGTTCTTGATTCCCACAGCAGGCCGAGAAGCATTGACTCGTGATTCCATTCAACAAGCATCACAGCTATTCCCATCAATCGAACGAGGTATGTCTTATATTATATCGAAACATCCTCAAGCGGACACTCTTTCAGCATTTCAGCAATACATATTAAACTCAAATCAAACCGCACTCGCTGGCAGAGTGAAAATACAGATTCAGGACAGGGAGGATCAAGTTGAGCTAGGAGAACTCAAGTCCGCTTATCCAGATATCCCACTCCAGTGGTATGAGGGAAATGATCCCGAGCTCATCAAGCAGTATGGATCCTCTGACATCCCACTGCTACGAGTCAGTCAGTCGCATCCTAGGCGAGAGGTTCAAACCCGGTACCTGCGCAAGATCCTGCAGATCCCATCGATCCCAGATACGGTTACGATTTTGGCGGAATACGAGCTGAATGAGCTAAGTCGCGATGAAGTCAGCCTGACCATCATGTTGGGAAAAGTTCTACACAATGATTATTTATTAAATGACACTGACATACGCTGGACAAAATTCAGCCATGGCGTGAATATTAAATGCGAAATGGCTGGAGAAACATTAATAATCAAGATTTCCAGAACCTGGCCAGCCGTAGTAGCCATCCTTAAGCACATGGATACCTCATTCCACATGCTAGAGACCTTTACGAAAGATTTAGTTAGATCTCATATTTACCAACATATCCAGCATTACGTGCCCACGTCCCAGCGCATGGGACTCGATGCGCTGAAAAAACTTCATGAAAAAAAACGAGAACTCTATAGGCTAGATCAAGAGGACAACGGTGACCTTGAGCCATTAATTGCTGACTATCTCACCGGAAAGCTTGAGATTGGCAAGGTTCTAAGCGCTGCCATCCAAGCTAGTAGCGCGCAAAACCAACATGTGACGGCACAACAAGCCGGGACTGTCGAGAAAACTCTGGCATCTATCATAAACACCCCTGTTGTCCCACGGTCTAGCAACCATTCACATGCGCCCCAGCCAGGCTCACCGATCCTGCAACTCGACACACACATTCACGAAAGGCTTTTAACAACCGATCAAAGTATACCTCAGCTAAATAACTACAAAATGTTCCTATCTTTATCAGATCGAGTATTCGATAAAGAATTGGAAATCTTCAAATGGCCGCATTCAACGCAGGTGGCGTGGGCTGGCTGGCGCATTGTGTACCTGTTCACAGTGGCCAATTCTGGCATTAGCCTTTACTACGACATAGAGCTTAAAGGAGGTAGAAGTGCAGGAGATGCAGGTGGGCAGGCGTTGACGACTACCACCATTGTTTCTGATAACCGAATCATGATCCCCGTACCTGACGGGCTCATGAACTGCTTCAGGGTCAATGAAAAGCCAGTCGAGTTCTACGTTAGATTCGATGTACTCTCCGAGCCCGTGCAGTACAACGCCTTTAGTGAAACACTAACCAGTTAGGCGATACATGGGTGTCCGGCCTTCGTCCAAGGCCGGACTCCATACCCCGATCGCAACCAGAGGTGAGACCACATGGCTGTCTGCAACTCGTTGGCAGGACAACCTCGGGTCTTCAAATGACCCGTATTTTCAAGCGGCATTGATCCAGTGCGCCGGAATTAGACCGTCTCCTTTGCGTCCCCAGGCCTCGACCTCAACTGTGTGCTCTACCCCACCCCAGATGTCAGGCCCCGCATGCTCCAACACGATGATCTGGACAAAGTGACCAGCCCGCTTCAGCCCTTCCGACAACACTTCAAAGATCCTTCGGGTCGCCATTACGTCCGCCGGTCTTGCCTGACTGATGGCATCGAAGCCTTCATCCAAAGCGTTGAACCCGCCAGAGTTGCTAGGAAAATACACTTGGCTCGGCTGATCGATCACGATGAAGCTGAAAGGAGGCAGGTTTTTGTTAGCGTTCTGAGAGAGGTATTCGTGGATGCCCAGGAAGGTCGCGATGTGGTATCCCATCCAGTTCGCCCCGCTTCCAATCTCCCAGAGAAAGTCCTTCCTCTCCTCTGACTCAAAACGCAGAGTGAGCTCTCGCCTGTCCAAGACGATCCGGGAGCCGGGCGTGCCGTTCAATCCGAACTGGTCTGCATACTCTTCGATCATCGGTGTGAGCTGCTGATCGACCTTGCGCTCCTGCTCTGCCAGGTGGGTTCCCGACATAGCATTGGTGTAGCCCTTGATAAGCTGCTCAAGCTCGCCGAGACGCTTCAGCAGATTTTCATCCGCTGTCGATCCATCCAGTTGTTTGACCAGCCGGCTGATCTCTCCTGCGACGAAGTAGATTTGGCCGATCGCGTCGCGGGTTCGCTGATCATCCTGAATAAGACGATTGCGCTCCCTGAGCAGTTGCGAGAGCTCGCGCTCCTCTTTGGCTCGCTTACGCTTAAGGAGGGCTAACTGCTGGTCAACCACCGGGTTGTCTTTCAGCGCATCAGATATGCGGGTGACCTTGTTAACCTTAGTCTCAAGGTTTGAAATCACCATGGGCAGCGCGTTGGTAAATGACCCGCAGGCGATACAGTGTCCACCGTCCGTCACGCTTTGCTTCAACCAATCGAGCCCAATCACGTGAGACTTTTCGGTATCGATGGCTTTTACAAACCGCTGGCTGGTGCGCGCAAGATGCGAGAAGCCGTTTATCTGCGTGTCTAGTTCATCGACCACGCCTTGCTGCTTGGCCACCGCCTCAATTGCCTCCTGCAACTTCTTGGAGATATGAAGGCGCTGCGGCTCTAAAAGGGTTTGCTCAAGCCGTCCCTCATGGGTCGCAGCCAGAATGCGCTTCAGTTGCACGACCTTCTCAGCGTTCATGGACGAGTTGGCCGCAGAAAGCAACCCAAGCTGGACACATCGATCAAACACCTGATCAACGTCAGCGTGGTGACTAGCCTTGGCAGCAGCGTGCACGTCCATCTGCTTGCGCACCTTGTCTTGCTCTCGCTGCGCTTCGTCACGCCGGCGTGAATTTATCACGTAGTTCGCATCGACCATTCCCAACGCATACGGCATCGCCCGGGTAAGCCTTTCTTTGTGTGCAAAGGAATCGGTCTTGAAGAACAGGGTGTTGGGGTTGGCGACAATGTGCTGGGGTAGGAAATTGAATGCCGCCATGTCTCGGTATGAACTTCGACTATCGAATTTGGACGGCACCTCAGCATCCGAATGCGGCAGATCACTTATCCGAACCATGGCATCGAATGCAGCCTGGTACTGGCTATGGGTGTGCGTCCTTGCCACGCTGGCGGGGATAGTATCGTCCTGCGCTACGACCATGTAGAAGTCACTAGAACCCTGGGATGCACCTGGCGTACGTCGCGCAACGATATGGGGAGTGTCGAGAATCCGGATTTTCAAACCGAACCACTCAACGGTATCGCGGATTATTCCGATCGGAATCTGGCATTTCTTCGCGCCTAATACATAGTCGATTATGTGGACAATTGAAGACTTTCCAGTGCCACTCAGGCCGTGAATGATGTTGATTTTCCCTTCAACGAAAGGGATGACCCTTGGCTCCAAGCCGTCGGAGAGAGGCCAGAGAATAACTGCGTCAATCGTGAATTTCATTGGGAATCCCAAACATAAACTTGTACAGATTTTCCGTAGACTCGGCAGCGAACCACTTCGCCAACCTTTCTACCGTCTGCAACATTGCAGTCGGAACCGTGTTCCGAATGCCGTTTGGCCAACGAGTAGTGAGCACTTGAAAGCGGACGGTGTCGGCGCTGTCACCAAGCCTTCCAATCAAGCGCGTGGACACAGCGAGATTGAGGCCTTGGAGCGTGGTGCCAATGTGCGCCTGGACACGAGGCTGAAGATCAATTCTCAGCAGAGGCGTTTCTCTCATCACAGTTCCGATGGCCGATCGGGAGTTGCGCTTGGCTAGGGCGTCACGGGATTTATCGTTCCACGTCAGGGGTAGAACCAGCATCAGTTTTGGCAGGTCAGGTACTCCACCCGATGCCGCGTTCTGATATTGGCCAACAAAGTGGGCTAGAAGAAAGCAGGCTAGCGACGAGTTATGGATCAATTGACGATCGAGGAAAGGCTCACTCATGCATCACCATCTGCTTCGTCACGGTGCCAGTGGATAGGCGATCGAGTTTCGACGCCATTCGCCATCCGATGATAGGTTCCGCAATAAAGGTATTGCGCTGAGGACTTGACTCGGCCTACGGTCATCGGGAAGGTTTCAGGAAAAAGAGTCTTGGCGAGGACGGCGTTATAATCTGAGACCCCAAACTGATCGAGCCTCTTGCTGGAAGCGATCCGATGGGCGCCTCCTATTGATCGCCACCTGTCAAAAAGCACGCTCTCCGCCTTGTCAAAATCATCGAGCAGCACGCGTCCCGAATCCAATAGACGAACTCGCTCAGAATATGCGCCGCAAAAGAAGCTGAACTGCTCCATCATCAGGTCACTCGGGACGCTCAGTTTGTTGAGTTGACCCATGAAGAGCATGTCGTCTGGATCAATCCTCTGCGCCCAATCTGAGAACATGGTCTTTTCAAATGGAAGGGGTTCCCAAGGCCCATTCATGAACCTGTCCACCAAAGAGTGGAGCAGGTTGTAAAAAGGCTGCGTGTCCGTCCAGAACTGTTTCTGATCGACCCAGGCGGCTTGGCACTGCTTGAATAGGAAGCCCACCAAGCTATCGTAGATTGATTCGCTGCACGGCAGAGCGTCCTCCGGAAGATGCAACGCCGCAATGATGCGGTCTTTCATGTTCGCGTTGAGCTGGCCATCTTCCACCCTCATTCTCTGAATCAGGAATGAGAGATCCGAGTCGGGGAAAGCAGCTACCTCTTTTGCAATATCACCCGTTTTGCCTTTCATGCCGTTGGCATGGGCACGCAAAGCCTTCAAGGCTTCTGCTACGTCCTCGTTTGAAGCGGCATCTGACAATTGCATCGCCAGAGTGCCTTTCTTCAGTAATCGGTTGGTAACCAGCAGATACTCAAGATGGTCAAATCGTTGCCGAGACTCTGCCATCCCTCTCAACCAAATCCGCAAGGTGTTCCAGAGGTTCTTACTGCTGTCTTGCAGTGGATTCTTGCGCGGTTGGACAGAAAGCTTAGCTTGCTCTGAAACACGGGTTGTGCCTGAGGACGTATGGCTAATCTCCTCGACATCATCAGCGGTTTCGACACCAAATCGAGTCTGCGCGGCTGGCGCGGTGAAGATTCGGTACAAAGCACGTTCGTACTGATAACCGTAGCCCGCTGCGCTGGCACTTGCTTCTGGATCGCTCATCGTTCCTTCTCGTCCTCCATTTTCCCAGTGGCACAGTGCGTCAGCGCGTGCTCACCAAGGTTCAATCTAAGAGCCCTGATCGCGAACAATATCATTTAGCCACCCACTAGGGATACTGATGGGATCCATTCCAGCAGACTCATCTGGATCAGGGTATCAGGTGACAATCTATGGTGTTCTGGGCTGAGCTACTGAAGCGAGCGTAGCGATGCGATGCGATGCGATGGACACGCTCAGCCAGCAACTTTCGAGCGAAATCACCAATGTTCAAAAGCACGTGCTTGCCGTCGTAACAAGGTGGAAGGCGCTGTTGAGGGGAGCGGTTAGGGAGCAGAGGTTCACCGGAAAACCTTGATTCCCCAGCCTGTACAGAAGAGCGCGCGGAAGTGTCGGTGCAGGTTAGTGGCCACTAGGTACCATACCGGCGATAGCGAGCGAAGCTTAGTTAATCGAGCTGCAGCTGACTTTCCTACAATCGATGGCTATGGATCATCAAGGGTCTTTCTTGCGTGGGTTGCTTCTGGACGACCCCATCCAGCAACATTACCTATTACACGATGCGGCGGTATCCGATCAGCTTTACGACTACATCGTCGATCACTGCCTCCAGATGGTGATTGCGACGCACGATGCTCTTCAGGCCCGTTACTTTATGCGGAAGTTGCAGAACAATGGGATCGAAGCGCGTGTATCGTCACTCGCCCCCCCCTGACGGTGTTACAGCGTCGGAAACTCCTTGGGCGGCGGCGCCCTACTTGGCGGTACTCGACCATCCCGTACTATGCCCTGAGGAAGAATAGCCCGAGTCACTGACGCTTATCCAATCGTTCCGGGCTACCAGCGGGTGCGATTGGAAACCGCGCTCAGTGATAGGGACACTTTGCTCTTTGCACTCCAGCGGCTATATGGCTATGCCCACACCTTAACGCTCAACAGAGCTGCGATGTACCAATCTCGCACGGTGCGCCATAGGGCAAGTTTATGTCGGTAGCGCTCTCCCGCTACCTTGCCGGGATCCTACCGGCGCCTCTCCCGAATACCTGCACGAGCAAAACGGCATCAATCAAAATACGAGGTTGACGCAGCGTCTGGGCGAGGAGAAGAAAATGATCAGTGGACAGTACATAAAGTTTCTTTCTTTCCCTTAGCGACCGCCATTTTTTCAGCAATCCACTTCTCGATCTCGATAGTGAAATCCTGCCTAGAGAAATCCAAGGTGGGCCAGTAGTTTTCGTAAACGTGGTAATTCAACGCAATTGACTTCTTACGCTCATCTTCACCCATCGCGCACCAGACATGGTACATACGAATCTTCCAATCCTGCGATCCTAGTAACCCAAGGGCAAGTTCATCTGGCCATCCATCATTAATCAGATGTCTGACAAAGTTTCCTATTGCCAGTCTCGTATAGACAGGGAATTTTTCGATGATAGTGTCCATGCGCAATAACTCTAGGCCCAGAGCTTGAAAAGCTGAAAGCTGATGGCTTTCTTGCCTATGTGTTCCCGGTCTGAATCCTATAGCTTCTCCATAAGGAGTATCGATTAAAAAAACATAGAATTTAGGTTCAGACATTGCGCAATACCTTTTTTATTGTTGGTCTATTTTTAAGGTAGCGCTGGAGGACTGGTTGCCGCAACACCAAAAGCATAGAAGCAGAAATATTTGTAAAAAACCCAGAAACAGCCTGATATTTCCGTGCGCCGCCTATCTAACTTAAACGGGTTAAGGAGCTATAGATAGTGGCAATTTTCTGCAATACCGGCTCTCAACGTAGTCTGTCATTGAAACGCTCAACGATAACCATTTCATCGCGGCTTTGTTGCCATGGGCTGCTGGGAAAAATAACCGCGGCGGTGCTCGCCCCGTGGAGATATCACCCAGCGCCTAGAGCGCTCACGAATGTAGCGATCATGCACCCGACTCACTTGCTCTGCGTGAGGATCAGCAGACGCGCCCTCGGCCAAGGAAAAGCTTTCGATACCAACTGCTTACGGCTTCGCGACAAGGGTTGGGACATCTAGCACTTGTGTAGCCGTGGATGCCATTTACACATTACCCACGATCCCGGCAATAGAAATGACTAGGCCTCTCAAACGCCTGGATCATTCACAACCTTCTTCCAACGCCAGCTCAAACGGTCATCCTGATCTAACGCCCATAAGCCCGACCAGATCGCCAGCCAGAACTGAGCCGTCACCAGCCATCGGTGACCCATGGTCGACCAATAGCCCTAGCCCCCACGCGTACCCATAGAGCCGCGTATTTGGAGGTCAGACGGTTACCACCATGCAGTGGCGTGAGCGCGCGCTCACTGCAAAACGATGATCTCACGCTGGAGCCGCTGTTAGACCTACGTGCCCTATTCCAGATATCCTGTCTGACCCAACGCGCGGCTAGCGCCCCATAGTGAGTCATAGCCACTAGATGCCCATAAAATTCGTTCTCCTCGACGCATTCGGCACCCTCCTCCAAATCCCGTGTGGTCGGCATCCTTATCGCCAGATTCTCAAGGAAGGCATTCGCCAAGGCCGCCGGCCACATCCTGACGATCTCCATCAAATCCTGACTCGTGAACTCGACTTAGCAGGCGCCGCCAATCTGTTTGGAATCAAAATTTCGACCGAGCGCATGGCGGATATTCAGCGAGATCTGGATGCTGATCTGAGTAGCATCGAAGCGTTCGATGACGGACTATTGGCTGTGAAAAGGCTCCAGGCGGAGGGCATCAAGGTAGGCATCGCGTCCAACCTGGCCGCCCCGTACGCAGAGCCTGTTCGGCGCCTTTACCCGTCAGTAGATGCTCATGGATTCAGCTTCGCACTTGGAGCCATGAAGCCTCACGCCTTCATGTATCGCGCGACTTGTGAGCTCTTGGGAGTAGACATCGAGTACTTCAGTGATAGCAGCGTTGCCATGATTGGCGATTCAGAACAATGCGATCGCGATGGCCCACGTCGCGTGGGCATACGCGGGTTTCTGCTGAACCGGCAAGGGGGAAAAGATTTCAGTAGCCTGAATGACTTCGCTGATGTTGTCTTGAAAAACCAAGCCTGATGTAGATACGTCTCCCCTAGCTGGCTTAGCCCGCGCTGATCATCTCCAGCCCCCTGAACGTCAACGGCAGCGCGGTGTTAAACGCCCATACACACCTACGTTCGATCTCCCCTTCGGCTATCCACTGACACGCGCCTTGGATCGATCAACCGTCACAGCAGTCGTATTAAGCTGCTTGCCCCATCGGGCGATTGAGGGATCAACGAAATGATTGCACTGCTGTTCGTGCTCGTAAGCGCGGGATGGGGACTGCTGCTGGGTTCAATGTTGGTCATCGTGCTGGCATCGGCTGGTCGCCTAATCAACTTATTGTCGCCTGCGTCAGAGCAACAGCGACGACCTCTGGGATACAGGCTCGCCGTTTGTATCAGCCTGGTGTGCTTGCATTTTGGGTACGTAAGTGAAGACGTCATCGGTCGTCATTCACTTGCGTCAATAGGGTTCTACGTGGGCGTGGCGACAGCGCTGGCGTTAAACCCCAGACAGTGGCGTGCCATCTTGAAAAAACTGGGCTAGCGGAGCGCTTAGCGCTAATGCGATACCTCTCGATGATGAGCTGAGAACTCGGACTCTCCAGTAAGCTCACCCATTATCTGTGGCCGTGCCACCGCGGATCGCTGAGCGACAAAATATTCGATCACTGCAGCCAACCACATGGAATAAGTCAGGAGCTCAACCCCCTCCTCTGCCGCTGTTTTAGCAAGCCTTGCATACCCCTCGTCAAGAATTATGTGCCACAAAGCGCCCGTGCCAAAGATTCGAGAGAAGATCAAAATCCCCAAGCATGTCGAGATGGAGCCAAACATCGGCGTGCGCGTGAAAGCCGCTAAAGCATCCAGAGAGTTCTGCGCAATGCCAGGCTTGAACGCTTTCCAAATGCAAAACAATGCAATCGCGCAAAATGGCCAGCACCACGCGCTATGACTGATTGGATCGAAAAGACCATCTAGCTCGCGCATCAGCAAACAGGCGAAGAACCCGCCTGCAAGAACCTTGAAGCCTCGTTCCGACGCCGAGCCAGGAGCAGTCCAGAAGAGCGCAGCACAGACAAAAAGCATGGCCTCTTGGGTGATCTCGGTGAACGAGATTTCGAGAATCTGCGTCTGAAAAACTGCGAGATCCAGCCAGAGCATCCCAAAGGCAATACCCACCAACCCCATTCGCAGCAAAATTCCTGCAGAGGCGTTGAGTAGCTGGCCATGCGTCGTATAGGACATGAGCTTCCTGTGGTGCGTCAGAAAATGAGCTGACCTTTCTATACACTTTTCACATTTTCATCACATTTTTTTCACGAATGTTCGACATTCATTGTTTCGATGATCGAGGCAGCCACGTCTGTGTTAAGCCCTCTTGCTAGAGGGGTCACTAGACGTATGTGGCTGCGGCACAGCTACCATTTGTCCGCAGAGACAGGTAACTCAGCGTTGAGAGCTTGGCGGAGTGCCAGGTTGCCGGCCCACCTCGATGAAGGCGTGTTCGTCCGGATGCCAATTGCTTCAGTTGCCACTGTGGGGGGGCGATAGCGTCGTTCGGGCCTACAAAGGGGAGCGCTGCCGGCAATTAGCTGGGCAGACGCGTATGGGATGCATGTCACAAGTGCAGGGTTAGTCTCCCAACTAAGACAACCTAATCAGGTTGACGGATCATTACGGCACAGTCCCGAAGCTGGCGGTGCGCATTCATCAGGCTGTGGTAGCCTTTGGCCTGAAACGCTTTTTCGTCTGCCCATCCTGGACATTGGGCCGAGCCAGATATTCATTAGCCTAGGAAGCTGTATGTCACTGAAATCCGCAATAGCTGTCGTGCTCAAGGCGATGCGAAAGGCTCGTGGCCTTTCACAGAAAGACTTGGCACAAGTCAGCAGCCGTACTTACGTTAGCAAGCTAGAACGCGGACAGAGCAGCCCTACCCTGGAAATGATTTCGACGCTCAGCGCACCACTGGGGCTGAGCCCCCTGGCATTGGTTGCCGTCACTATCGCGGCAGAGACTGGTCAATCAACCCGTTCTTTGCTCCAGCAAACAGAACTAGAGATGGCTGAGCTAGCCAGAGCAGGAGTACTCAAGGAGCTTCATATTTTAGAGAGCGGGCCGCGAAGCCGCATTACCCCTCGACTAACCAACGGCTTGGGCACAAAGTCTCTTGAACAAATTGAATTCAGCTTCGCCGATTGAACGCCACCAACCTGATCACGCGACTGCTAGATCTACGCCTACCTGCTATTAACTCTGAGCGCGTCACCAAGTGCCCAACGTAAACGGCTGACTTCCAACGTCAGATGATCCCTGCTCTTGCTCGCCTCTGTATGCATCTTAACTAGCGTGCGAATGTTCCGACGAGCATTCGAAAGATCTCTCTGAAGATCACTGATCTCGCAAGCAAGCATATGCGCCTGTTGCTTCCAGCAATCTAGGGCTGACGGCACGCCTAGCTCCTCGAACCCCTCGCAATCAATCAGATCGTTTTCCACCGCAGCCCCCAGGAGTACAAATGTTCTCCATAGAGAATATTCGTAACAGCTGTATGGATCAACAGTACCCAGATGAAGGGTGATACGCTTCGCTTCCCTACGACGTCAGCCTGGTGGCTGGGATCGCTCCACTCCATACATTGCGGGACATTGGGCTAGCTCTCCGCCACCTTTCAACCAAACTGATGTTGCACATCTGCGATAGCAACCTCTGGGTGAAGTCGGCTTCAGGTTAGAGGCCCACCTCACCCGCAAAATGCGCGTCACGGATCACATCCGTCGCATGGCCTTCAACCACCAACCGGCGTCGTAACCCGATATGTAGATGCCAGCGTTTACGATACCGAAGCTCGATAACCTCAGGCTGATGGCTCTCATGATCACCCAGGTCAGCCAGGGAGACCTTCAAGATCTGAAATGCGTCCTGACCGATCGAAGACTCGAACAGGCGCGTTAAGTCATCCAAACCCGGCTCACGCCGGTAACTGGACAAGATCTCGGGGATGACCTTGCGCAGCGATTCGCCATACACTTTGGCGGCGAGCTGCCAAATCACTAGCTCTAAATTGCACTCTGGCACACCAGCACCGCTCCGTCGTTCATTTCAATAATTGTGTAAACCGCTCGTGCATCCCAACGCCAGTTGTCCAGCTACCAATTCGAGGGCAGGATTGGTCGTCATTGGAACACGGCCTGTATAGGCACTCGAAATGCTTGTCGAGCATGATTTAAACCATAACGATCCCAACGCACTCCGCAGGCACTGCCAATTCTTCGAGCCCCGTGCGAGCGATCTCAAACAGGACGGTCGCCAGGCAGGCGCACTCTCGAATATTGCACAGGCGTTAAAGGCAGATAGCCGACGGCAAAAGAATACCGTGCAGTGATTGCAGACGACTGGCTTCTCTGCCGAGACGTGCAGCAACCTTTACCGAGGCAAATGATCCATGCATCTATGGCCGGATACCGGCAGAAGCACAACGACCAAGGCTAGGATGCATACTGGCGCAGCCTGGCTAGGGCATCCGTTCTGACCACCAGCGCAATGCCAAGCGACACATAGAAGCATCTTTCTGCATCGCTGAGATCGCGCCCATTCCAAGCAACGGAACAACGAAATGCGCAGATTGATTCCTACAGACTTGATCATGCGGGTGCGGCCGGCACCGTAACCACTCAGGTAGACACTTTGCACCGGATCGAACCTGCGGTAGCGAAGAAGGCGGTGGTTGCCGCTGGCTTTGTCTTCGTAGGCCAGAGCGAGGTATTGGCGAACCCTGGTGATAAACACGAGCTGAGAGTGTTCGATCCGGCGATCAAACGGCACACCGACAAATTTGCCTATGTGTTCAAAAAGCCCATCAAATAGCCTGGACAAGCAATGCCCAAATTGTCGATGGCGCCGGCCTAAGCTGTTAAGGTGCGCATGAGACTAAAGCATGGAGGCAGTGTCGAGCGGCGTTATCGGGTTGATTTTCCAAGCCATCAGGGATGATACAAAAAGCCGCCCGTAGGGCGGCTTCAATTGTCAGCTCGACCGGTCAGTGGGCGAGCCAGGACTCAACCTCATCGCTACCGTGCTCGGCTTTCCAAGCCTTCAAGGTCTTGTGATTTCCGCCTTTGGTCTCGACCACTTCGCCGCTGTGGGGATTCTTGTAGACCTTAACAGTGCGAGCACGACGAGTAGCTTTTTCTGGGGCAGCGGGCGCTCCTTTCCGGCTAGCCGCTTGCGGATCAAGGATGTTGATCACATCCTTCAGGCTGCAGCCATATTCGTCCAACAGGTCGCGCAGTTTGGTTTCAAACTCAATTTCTTTCTTCAGGCCGGTGTCGTTTTTCAGCGTTTCCAGCTCTGCGAGCTGTGCTGCGAGCTGTTGTTCGAGTTTGCGGAATTCGGCGAGACGAGACATGTGAAGCTCCTAGTACCTAATGGTTTTATAAATGTTAGTTGATTGCCAATGCCCAGTCATTTTTCTCGACAACTGCCGGCTAGCGATCAGTGAGTTCCAGGTGTCCGTCGCAGCTTAGAAGCGCTTGAAGCTTTTGCCCATCAGCATCCAGAGGAACAATCCACCAATGGGTTGCGGTGTCGTAGTGGTTTCCGCCGACCAGGCGGTATGTCCTGGTGCCTGACGGGTTTTGGTGCTTCGCGAAATAATCAGCTACCGACTTCTCGATGAATGCTGAATCGGCTTCAGGGCAATTCAATTTGTAGCTGTCATCACCGCAACCGCTCACCACCGGGAGGGTTGATGCCACAGCAAGCCATCCGAACAATCTCACGTTGAAAAACCTCTGCACTTTTTCCCTCCATTGATCTGGCGCCTCGTAGAGCGCCTGGGCGACACACCTAGTGCTTCATTACACTGGGCGATCATTACTACTGAGCTCTGGCATGAACCTTACTGACGCGATGATCGTGTTGCTACTCGCGGCTCGGATACACGGGACTGACGAAGGTGTTCGTGCGGTAGCGAAAAATGTTGTGAAGAAGCTGCCTCGTAGCAAGCGTGATGGCGTTTACAAGGTGATCGACAGCAAACAGCCTCTGCGAATGGTTTGGTTGATCGCGGATAACCTTGATGTGTAGCTGGTGGGGTTCCCCAGACAATAGGGTATGGAGTTGGCTATGAGCATGTCGATCGAAGTGATGATTGAAGACTGAGACGGTGATGGTGCCATCCGGATTCCTGACGAGGTTCTCCAAGACCTGGGGGTCGACGTTGGGGACTCCCTATATGTCACCGTAGAGTACGTGGGCAACAAGCCGTGCTTGGTTCTCTCTAAGACACCGACTCTCCCTGACAAAATTGATGAGCTGGTTGAGTCGTGGAACGGCCAAGCTGCTAAGCCCGAATAACCTTTTGAGGGCGCGCCCTTCGGGTCGGCTGTCGTGAACCAAGCCGCCCTACTACGTACGGCGTCTTGGCCCTTCGGGCTTTCATCCTCGCGCCTGCGCGCTCCGCTTGCCCATTAGTGTCGTGTTGCGTCCAACTTGCTCCAGTCCAAGGGGTTCACCAGAAGATCGATAGACAGCTTCAGCTCGTCTTCAATATTTCTGAAGACCGTATCGAGATTGGGGTGAACTTCACTTTCACGAAGAGCAGTTACGAGCCTGAGAAACGCTCTACCAGTAGCAAGCGGCATGTGAATGTCGCAGTAGACCATGTCGTCAGTTTCGGTAGCCATTTTGGTGGCCCTCCATCACAGATCTGAACGTGATGAGTCTAGACCTCTGCTGATGAACCGTGAACTGAACCGTACGCTGGTGCCCAGGAGGAAACTTGAGTTCAATGGCGTGACTCTTCGAGCGAGGCTGTCGTGAACCAAGGCGCCCGCTGGCGTCTTGGCCCTTCGGGGATCCATCCGTCACGCTTTCGGCTGCACCTGCGCGCTCCGCTTGTTCGCACCGGTGTGCGGAATCATACCTTTGATGTCAGATTCGCAGTGTGTGAGCTCCTCAACCCTAGAGATTAAATCGACGGGATCATCTGCCCTAATCGATTTCCAGATAACGGATCTCGTGATCTCCTAGATCAGGGTGGCTCATCATCCGGGCTCCATCTCGAAATGGTGGAATCCGGCCAGCAACACATCCCCACGGGATGCCCCATGACCACAGATTAGACTGAAGGCCGCGCGCTCTTCGGCAGCGCCGCCCCGGCCCGACAAGTGACTGCTGCTGTAGCACTTACGCCGACATCAGCACTCGTACCTTCGCCTCCCCCCAAGCCACGGACAAAAAAGAAAGCCGCAAAGGCGTTCACTCCGCGCCTCCGAGTAACCATGCAAGTGGGCAACCAGTTTGAGGGCAAAACCTACGATCTGATCCACGTAGCCGACACTTTGAGCACCCTCCTCGCTGAGCAGGAAGCGGTTAAGATGGCCCGGAAAAAATACCGGTACGTGGAAGTGGTTTCTGTGAAGTCTATGTAGCGATCAATTCACGTCGAGAAACAATCCCCTCGACATTTCCGATGATCTCACTCATGAATCGAAGCGTAGCTCCTCTTCCTGAGTTTCAATCCTGAGCAGCCCTTCTTTGGGGACTTCAAGGGTGTGGTAAGAGACACCGCCCTTATCAGCGTGAGATCGTTTGAGCAGAAAAAGCACGTCGTCTGACTCGGCGATTTGGCAGGCCTGTGTACGATCCAAGTTTTTATAGATCAGTGTCCGCTCACTGCATTTTGCAGCAGTGTTGAGCGCTGCGTTTCTAGCCACTCCTGAGGGGAATTGCATGGTCAGGTACCAAGAGCCAACCAGCAAAATGGCAAGTGAAAAAAAACCCGCCGTGATCTTCAGTGAGGTGCGTAGCTCGCGAGCCCGATCAGCAATCCGGGCCATCCATGACGGCATACTTTGAGGCGCTGGTGCCTTCCCAGGCCGCTCGAGCAAAGCCAGCATGACCGCGATCAAGAGCGCCGCAGCTATACCGACCATGAATGCCCCGATCCACGAGACGATACCTACACCACCACCATAGATTGCGTACTTTTGAGCTCCAAAGTTCAGCCGGTCGAACGAAACGTTTAGGGTCTGGTAATACTTCTCCAGGTGTACATAGCCACTCATGGTGAAAGCACCCAGCATGCCCGCGATAACCAATGCCGCTTCAATGCGAAGAAATTTTCGATACCTCGACAAAGCGCCTGCGGCTGCTTGGCCCGCTCAAACTATCTTGGCATTTCCCGTCTCTGAACATCAGACTTAAAGTTGAGCCTCATCGCTCCTCAGCACCGATGCGTCCTCGAAGCCACCGTGCCTAGCCCGAATCATCCCTTGGTGGATTAGCTCCAAGGTGTGAACAGCGCACACGAACAGCTCCGAGCCAGCCGAAGTAAGCACCACACCACGCGGTTTTCTCTCGAAAAGCCCCACACCCAGGTGACCCTCTAATTGTCTGATCTGCTTACTGACAGCGCTTTGCGTCAACCCGAGCTCCCGAGCTGAGCGCGTGAAGTTAAGAGTCCGACCTACTGACGCTAATGTGACAAGCATGTCCAGAGGAGGAAGCGTTCTTTGAGTAAGCGTCCGGCGAAGTCGCCTTTACTGTCCAAACATCAAGATAATGGTGCCCGCCTCAGTTTTCCGGACTGGTCAAATAATTCGCTGGTGCTGGCAAATTAAGAACTGGGAAGCGGCTGGCTCATAGGTCTTGCACCTTAGTCTTTTAGGATTGCATCCAACAAATGGGTCGGCTGCTCGACTAGCTTGTCGGCACCGCACTCGGTCAGCTCCTTACGGTCGCCGTAGCCCCAAAGGACGCCAATGGCAAGTAATCCGTTTTGATGGGCGGCTATAATATCATCGCGTTTGTCACCGATCATGCAGGCGGATTTAGGACGGATCGCTTCTATCGCCAGCATTGTATCCAGCAAGCGAGATTTATCGTCCAGTTTACCGTCCGGCGAAGTACCGAAAACGTTTTGGAAATACCTTCGCAGCCCTGTATCACTCAGAATGCGCTCGGCAAACCCCTGACGTTTAGAGGTAGCAACGTACAACGCATATCCTTGTGTAGCCAGCGAATCAATAACTTGTCTAATTCCCGTGTAAGCCACTGATCCAGAGATACCGTCCTGCCCATAATGTGTCCGGTACAACTCGACGCCCTCGTCGACCCGGTCATCTCCGTAAGGCTCTAGCAATTGCGCCATTACCTGAGTCATCGGCGGCCCCAAAAGGTGCGTGATTCCGGCATAGGGCGTGAAGTCATGACCTAGAGCCCGAACTGCGTGTGTCAGGCTGACGACGATACCTGGTGCGGAATCAACAAGAGTGCCGTCTAGGTCGAAGATGAGATTTTTCATAGCTGTCCTTTGTCGAACTGTGCGCTTTTGGAGTGTGCGCCGGGCATAATGTCTTGCGTGATTAAACCAACTGCCACTTATGCGGAAGCAGTTTCTCGATCTCACTGGCCCGCTGCGTCGGCAACCGTGTCAGCACGTCCTTGAGATAAGCATACGGATCATGCCCGTTGATGCGCGCTGACTGGATCAAACTCATGATTGCCGCCGCCCGCTTGCCGCTGCGCAGCGACCCGGCAAACAACCAGTTTGAACGCCCGAGCGCCCACGGCCGGATCAAGTTCTCGATCTGGTTGTTGTCGATGGGCACAGCACCATCTGCCAGGTAGCGCGTCAGCGCTACCCAGCGTTTGAGGCTGTAATCCAGAGCCTTCGCTGTGGCCGAACCCTCGGGCACAAGTTCACGCTGGGCCAGCATCCACTCATGCAGCTTTTCAGCGATGGGCACTGCTGTTTCCCGGCGTAATCGCCAACGGTCTTCGTCGCTCATTTCCTTGGCGTGTCGCTCGACTTCGTATAGCCCGCCAATCGAGTGAAGCGCCTGCTCAGCCAACTGGCTCTTATTAGTTACATGCAGGTCGAAGAACTTGCGGCGCGCATGGGCCATGCAGCCGATTTCCGTGATGCCCAGCTCGAAGCTGGCCTTGTAGCCGGCGAAGTCATCGCAGACCAGTTTGCCGTTCCATGCGCCCAGAAAGTTACGCGCATGTTCGCCTGCACGGCTGGGGCTGAAATCGTAGACTACGGCCTTGAGGGCCGAAAACGGCGTACTGCTGTAAGCCCAGACATAGGCGCGGTGGGTTTTCTTCTCGCCGGGTGCCAGCATTTGTACCGGCGTTTCATCGGCGTGCACGACGCGCTGGGCCAGTACTGCTTCTCGCAGCACATCAACCAGCGGCTGAAGCTGCGCGCCGGTTTGGCCCACCCACTGCGCCAGTGTCGAGCGCGGGATGGCAAGGCCGGCACGGCCAAAGATCTTTTCCTGTCGATAGAGCGGCAGGTGGTCGGCGAATTTGGCGACCATCACGTGGGCCAGCAGGCCCGCAGTGGGGATGCCCTTGTCGATTACTTGCGGCGGCACCGGCGCCTGGATCAGCGTTTCGCACTGTCGGCAGGCCCATTTCCCACGAACGTGCTGCTCCACCGTGAACACGCCCGGCGTGTAGTCCAGCTTCTCGCTGACGTATTCACCGATGCGCTGAAGCTGGCAGCCGCACGCGCACTGAGTGCTGTCCGGTTCGTGATGGATCACAGTGCGAGGGAACTGCGGCGGCAGCGCCGCCCGCTTGGGTCGCTGGCGCGGTTCTGTCTCTGCGGGCGCTGGATGAAGGGCTTTTAACTCGGCCTCGATGGCTTCGAGGTCGGTATTGAGCAGGTCATCAAGCAAGCTGCCTTGCGCCGGGCTGATCTGCTCGCTGCGTTTGGCGAACTTGTGCCGTTTGAGGACGGCGATCTCGTGAGTGAGCTGCTCAATGATCGTTTCATCACGATGGATCTTTCGGCCCATGGTGTCGACCTTGGACATCAACTGCGCAGCCAGTGCGCGCAGTTGTTCGGGAGTCATTTGGTCGAGAACGGGCAAGGAAGTCATGGGCGGGGATTTTACCAAAGCAGCCCGACCGCTTCAGCTAAAAGGCAGCATTTAAAGCAATGTGATTGCGCCGCCCGCACCGACTCGTTGCCAGGGTAATCCAAGTACCAGCGCCTGGAGTTGTTCGGGGTCGAGTTCGACCTCCGTTCCACGATGGAGGCCTGGCCAATGAAACTTACCTTGGTTCAAGCGCCGTGCCGCCAGCCAGATACCGACGCCGTCGTGCACCAGGACTTTCATCCGGTTCGCCCGGCGGTTGGCAAAGAGGTAAGCGCAGTGCGGCTTCGCCGCACCGAACACCGCGACCACTCTGGCCAACGCGGCCTCAGTGCCGGCGCGCATATCCATGGGCTCGGTGGCGAGCCAGATGACATCGACACGAATCATCGGGCCAGGCCACGAATAAAACACGCACAGCCGTCCGGATCTGAGGCTGGCCATTTTACGGTGATGGATTTATCGCCCAGAGGCAGCGAGATGATCACCATCTCTTCTGATGCTCGCCTTGGTGCCGTTGTTACCGGAACGAAAGCCGGCAAGGTTGCAGGCGATTGATCTCGGTAAGCCGGTAGCCACTTGCGGATCACGTTGGCATTGATGCCGTGATGGATAGCTACACTGGAAATTGTCGCTCCGGGTTGCAGGCATTCCTGGACGACCTGGGCTTTGAATGGTTTGGGGTAAGAGCTTCGTTGGCGCATGGAAATCCTGGCGATAAGGGCGATCGCGTCCGCTTAAAAATACGCGGACACCATCGCCCTTAATGCTGGAGTTCGGTAGGTGACTTGGCCGGACGGTTACTTCTTTGATAGATATTCATACCTCATACTCCAAGGCTCCTGGCTCCCATCACCGAGTCAACATCCGTCAACCCAGATGATGTGGGCAAAACTGGAGAAGTACGTCATTCACCCAGATATGCTTTCTGAACCTGTTCGTCGTGTAAAAGCTCAGCCGCCTGCCCCTCGAGGGCAATGCGTCCTCCATCAATTACATAGGCCCGCTGGCAAGTCTGCAGAGCCAGCTTGGCGTTCTGCTCCACCAACAGCAGCGTGACACCGGTTTTGCACACTTCCCGAATAGTCTCAAAAATCTTTTGAACGATAATGGGCGCTAACCCCATTGATGGTTCGTCAAGAAGCAAGAGCTTAGGCTTGCCCATTAGCGCCCGAGAGATCGCAAGCATCTGCTGCTCGCCGCCAGACATAGTCCCTGCGAGCTGGAATGCACGCTCTTTGAGTCGAGGAAAGATAGTGAACATGCGCTCGATATCGGCTTCTATCGAGGCTTTACTATCCGTTCTAGAGAAGGCACCCATTTCCATGTTTTCGTACACAGTGAGCCGTGGAAAGATGCCCCTTCCCTCCGGCACCAGAGCTAAACCTTCGCGGATCAAGTCGTAACTCTTAATCCCTGAATGGGCTTTCCCGTCGAAGATGATCTGTCCTGAACTGGGCGTCAGCAACCCGGCCAAGGTTTTGAGGGTAGTAGTCTTGCCGGCGCCGTTTGCACCGATCAGAGCGACCATCTCACCTTCTCCTACATGGAAATCCATGCCCTTGATGGCTTGAATAGCGCCGTAAGACACCTTGAGGTCGCTTACCTGAAGAATATTTTTCATGTTCAAGCGGTCTCCGTGCCTAGATATGCTTCGATGACCCGAGGATCCTTCTGCACCTGCGCTGGCAGCCCATCGGCAATCTTTTTTCCGAACTCCAGTACAGTGACCCGGTCGCACAAGCCCATAACTAGCTTCACATCATGTTCAATCAGGAGCACTGTCTTGCCGTCAGCCTGCATCTTGCACATCAGTTGGCGAAGACCTTCGGTCTCAGAGGCATTCATCCCGGCTGCAGGTTCGTCGAGAGCGACAAGAAGCGGCTCGGTGGCAAGGGCTCGTGCGATTTCCAGGCGGCGCTGATCGCCGTATGAAAGGTTCTTCGCCAGCTCATCAGCGAAGCGCCCGATACCGACGTAGTTGAGCCAATAGCGTGCCGACTCGTAAATCTCCCGCTCCTCCCTAACGCAACCTGGAGTGCGAAAAATGGCCCCAAACACGCCGCTCTTGGTTCGTACATGTCGGCCAATCATCACGTTTTCCAACGCGGTCATGTTGTGAAACAAGCGGATGTTCTGGAAGGTACGAGAGATGCCCGCCTCCACAACCTTGTGAGGCTTGCTGATACGAAGCGGCTTACCGTTAAAAGTGACCTTGCCCTCTTCCGCCTGATATAGGCCCGTGAGCACGTTGAAAAGCGTGGTCTTACCAGCACCGTTGGGCCCAAGCAAGCCACGGATTTCGCCACGTCCAATACTCAGGTCGATCCCATGTAGGGCTTGCAGGCCTCCGAAGAATTTGCTGACTGAGCGCAGTTCTAGCAGTACGTCACTCATACTTTATTTGCCTCGTTCAGTCGGTATTCGGCTTGCGCTGGCTCTGCGTGCTCGATAGCAGTATCTAGCACCGGCTCAGCAGTTACTGAATCTGCTTTCTCCTCATGCAGCTCCGCACGTCTGCGGTTGGACGGCCATAGACCTTCCGGTCGGAAACGCATGACCAGGATCAGAGCCAGACCAAAAACCAACATCCGTAACGTCGACGCATCAAGGATGTTCCGCAATACCTCGCGGCTAATGAACGTGACGTTGTCCATTACGAATGGCTGAATCCAGTTCACCAGATCGCGAAACATCTCCGGCATGATCGACAGGATAAGCGCACCTAGTACCACACCCCGAATTGACCCCATGCCGCCGAGTACGACCATTGCCAGCACCATGATCGATTCCATAAGGGTGAACGACTCCGGGCTGACGAACCCTTGATAGGCCGAGAATAACGCCCCCGAGACACCGCCAAAGGTGGCGCCCATGGCGAATGCCAGCAGCTTAAGATTGCGCTTGTTCAGTCCCATCGCCTCAGCCGCCACTTCATCCTCCCGCAATGCCATCCAAGCGCGACCAATACGCGAAACCTCTAAGCGCTTGGAGAGAATGATTGAAAGGATCACTACTGCCAGGAAAAATAGGTAGTAGCTGATGACCGGCGAGACGTTGAGGCCGAACAGGCTCCACTTGGTCTGTAGCGACACTATCGCCTCAGGTGCGCTGCCGGGGGCGTAGCTCCAGGCGCCGCCGTCGATGTGCAGGGGGGCAATCCCGGAGATCCCCTGAGGGCCATTTGTGATATTCACCGGCTGATCCAGGTTGTTCATGAAGATCCGGATGATCTCGCCGAAACCTAGGGTCACGATGGCCAGATAATCGCCGCGCAATTTGAGCACCGGCGCGCCGATCAGCACTCCGCAGATTGCCGCGACAAATGCCGAGAGCGGGATGATGACCCAGAGGGGCCAATTGAGCACGCCGTCGACCAAGCCCGCCATATTCAAATGTGGCGAAGAGAGCAATGCGTACAGGTAGGCCCCTAATGCGTAAAACCCGATGTAGCCCATATCGAGCAGACCGGCGTAACCAATCACGATATTCAGACCTAGTGCGAGCAATACATAAAGCATCGCAAAGCCGAGAATACGTACCCACGTGGCCCCTAAAAATGGGATGGCATCTACTACGAAAGGTAGCGCAATGAACGCGAGAATAAGCAGGGCATATTGAGCATGTTGATTTTTCATACCGGGCTCCTATGCGCGATCGGCCATGCGCTCACCCATCAGGCCGTTTGGCCGGAAGAGCAAGACCATGATCAACACCATGAACGCGAAGATGTCCTGGTAGTTCGCGCCCAGGAACCCGCCAGTTACCTGGCCGGTGTAGCCTGCGGCCAATGATTCGATCAGACCTAGCAGCAGCCCGCCAAGCATGGCGCCGAACAGGTTACCGATACCGCCTAATACGGCAGCCGAGAATGCCTTAAGTCCCAGCAACAAACCCATGTACGCATCCGCTTGGCCATAGTTGACAGCTCGCATTACTCCCGCGATTGCGCCCAGCGACGCGCCGATCACAAAGGTCGCCGAAATCACTCGGTTGATGTTGATACCCATCAACCCCGCCACTTCCTGATTCTGTGCAGTGGCTCGCATGGCCTTGCCCAGCTTGGTCTTATCGACAAGCAGCCATAGGCCGACCATGATGCACACTGAAATGATCATGATGCTCAGTTGGACATTCGTGATCGTGGCACCAAAAATGTCGATGGGCTGAGTCTCAACAACTTCGGGAAAAGTCTTATACCCCCTCCCCCAGATCATCATCGCGAGATTCTGCAGGAAGATTGAGATCCCAATCGCCAGAATCAGAGGGGTAAGCCTTGGGGCCTTTCGCAATGGCCGATAGGCAAACTTCTCCATCCCTTGTGCCATGAGCATGCAGACGATCGCTGCGATCATGATGGCAAGCAGCAGAGTAAGAACCCCCGGTGCGAATCCAAATCCGGCGAGCATGGTAAGAACAGAGATCGTTACCATGGCGCCCACCATGACGATTTCGCCATGTGCAAAATTGATCAGTCCAATGATCCCATACACCATGGTGTAACCCAGTGCGACCAGAGCATAGATGCTACCGAGCACCAAGCCATTAAGAACTTGCTGCAACAAGATATTGAGAGTGGCTTCCACTTGGTGAATCCTCAGAGCTGCGACGTGTCCACCTGCCGGAGCGGATGAAAGCAACGCGGTGACATTCAGGGCAGGTCAGAAAAAGTCTTTTTGTTGTAGTCGCGGGCCTTCGCGGCCCGCTTGTGGTTCTGTGGGCAAATAAAGGCTCAGTCGCGCTCTACCGACAGGGTGTTCCACTTGCCGCTTTCGAACTGAAAGATGGTCGCTGCAGCGTTTTTCAGGTTGCCAGCGTCATCGAACGCGATGGTTCCGGTTACGCCGTCGTAGCTGGAGTTTTTCAGCACAGGCAGGTAAACGGCCGGATCGTCCGACTGCGCCTTGACCATCGCGTTGATGGCCGCCCAGGTGGCGTCATATGCCGCAGGAGATGACTGCACCACCCCTACTCCATACTTGGCCTTGAGCTTCTGCTCGAACGCCGCGCCTTTAGGCATGTCCTGTAGCGGCGTGCCGTAGTTCCAGGCATACGCGCCTTCGGCGGCGCTGCCAGCCATTTTCTTGAACTCGTCATTGGGCAAATTGCCGATGTTCATGAACTTGGCCTTAATGCCCAGGTTCTTCATCTGCTTGGCCATCGGCGCGGCCTGGTAATCAAGGGCCGCAAAGAAGACGGCGTCGACCTGCTGGGCTTTCGCAGTGGTGAGAATGGCGTTGAAATCGGTGGCTTTGTCGTTGGTGTACTCACGCACAACAACGTTGCCGCCCGCGGCTTTGACGGCCTTGTTCACTTCATCAGCAAGGCCCTGACCGTAGGCGGTGCGATCGTCGAAAATCGCAATGCGCTTGGCGCCAAGCTTATTGACCAGATAGTTACCGGCGTAACGGCCCAGCGTGGCGTCGTCGTTCACCACGCGAAACACCGACTTGATGCCCTGACGGGTCAGTGCCGGGTTGGTGGCCGATGGAGAAATCTGCGGGATCCCGGCGTCGCCATAGATCTTCGAGGCCGGAATACTGGTTCCCGAATTGTAGTGTCCGATGACAACAGCTACTTTTGCATCGACCAGACGTTGCGCCACGGCAGTCCCAGTACGGGGGTCAGCTACGTCGTCTTCCGACACTAATTTGAATTCAGCGACTTTGTCACCGATTTTCAGTTTCTGTTCATTTGCCTCTTCGATAGCGATGCTGACGCCATGTTCTACGTCAAGACCTTGGTGCGCCGACGGCCCGGTTAGAGGGCCAGCAAAACCAATCTTAACGAGCTCGGTGTCAGCCGCATACGCTGCGCCGGTGCTCAGCGCGACCAAAAAAGCGGACGCCAGTGCTGTGTGAATCAGGTTGTTCTTGTGCATATACCCCTCCCAGAAACCGACGGACAAACGAATTGAGCACGTTGGCGTGCAAATCTTCTTTTTTTCCACATCTGGCTCCAGCTACGGCCGCCAGATCTTATTCCGGACATCTCACTGCATTCAGGCACCATGACTGTCGCCTTCACTTGTAAGATAACAGTCAGCAGGCAACTGTCAATGGGCGTGCGCTTCGCACCAGCGAAATTGCACATGAAGAATTTCGGGGTAGAGAAATCTGCACAAATGCGATGCATGATTCGAGGGAAAAGATGCGTGCCGCACCATGTGAGGTCAGTTGTTTGATAACATACGGGATAGGCAACCGCCTGAATTTACGGGCGGTTTTTGCTAAATAATTCGAGGTTCGCAACTATTTGACGAAGCCCACTCAGCAGTTCAACCATTCATTCCTTGATGAGCATTTTTAGGAGCAACGACGATGGACGCGACGACTGGTACGCGTAGAGGCAATCTTGCCGAGACAGTGATTCGCGAATTGTCGAATCGCATTGATGTGGGCACCTATCGCCCAGGTGAGAAACTCCCCTCCGAGCAAGAGCTGTGCAAAGAGTTCAACGTCAGCCGCCCGGTGATCCGAGAAGCAGTCGCATCGTTGCGCCTTGGCGGACGCCTGATCGCCAGGCAAGGCGTAGGGGTGTTCGTCGTCGAGCAGGACATTAAGCGTATCGGTTACGCCCTAAGCACGGCAGCCGATGACGTGCGCGCAGCCGCTCAGGTGCTGGAACTTCGCCTGGGGATCGAGACTGAGTCCGTAGCCCGAGCTGCAGAACGTCGCAGCCCGACCAGCATGGCCGACATCACCGATGCTTTCGACCGCTTCAACGCACTGGATGGTACAGATCTGGAAGCCGAAGCTAAGGCCGACTTTGAATTTCATCTGGCCATTGCACGCGCGACCAACAATCCACATTTCACCCAGCTGCTCGAAGCCCTTGGCCCGGACATAATTTTCGATCTACATCTCAAGCATGGTCAGTCCACCGGCAAGAGCCGCCTAGCGCATATTAAGAAGATTGGCCGGGAACACGGTGCAATATTGACGGCGATTACCATGGGGGATGTCAGCGCCGCGCGTGCAGCATTACGCAAGCATTTGGAAGAAAGCCTGTCGCGCTACCAGCGCCTTGTACAGAGCGGAGAATGATCTCCGCCCTGCCCCCTCCCCTGATCAGCCTATACCGAGGCATACGTATTTTATTTCCACGTAGTCTTCAATGCCGTAGCGCGATCCCTCACGACCCAGCCCGGAAGATTTGACGCCGCCAAACGGCGCCACCTCCGTGGCCAGTACCCCGACGTTGACACCGACCATCCCGTATTCAAGTGCTTCGGACACCCGCCATACGCGTCCCACGTCCCGAGCGTAGACATAACACGCGAGCCCGAATTCGGTGGCATTGGCCTGCTCAATCACCTCATTTTCCGTATGGAAGCGGAACAATGGGGCCACTGGGCCGAAAATTTCCTCTTGGGCGACACGCATGCTGCCGGTGACATCACCGAGCAGTGTAGGCTCGTAAAAGGCCTCACCTAACGCATGCCGCCTTCCTCCAGTAATGACACGAGCACCGGCCTCTTGAGCTTCTCGCACCAAGGCTTCGACTCCGGAAACTGCCTTGCTATCGATCATTGGCCCGACTTGAGTCGCAGCCTCTGCACCATTGCCAATCACCAGGCTTCGCACCTTTGCAGCGAATTTTTCGACGAACCGCTCATAGATGCCATCCTGGATATAGAAGCGATTTGCACACACGCATGTCTGCCCCGAGTTCCGGAATTTGGCGATTACCGCACCGTCAACCGCCGCGTCGAGATCCGCATCATCAAAGACAATGAACGGAGCGTTGCCACCCAGTTCCATGGTGACTTTTTTAACCGTTGCGGCGCACTGCTCAAGCAGCTTAATGCCGATCGGCGTGGAGCCGGTGAAGGACAGTTTACGCACCACGGGGCTGGAGGTCAGCTCACCCCCAATGGCACCTGAGTCGCCGGTAACTACACTCAGGACGCCGCGCGGAATCCCTGCACGCTCAGCAAGCACGCACAGAGCCAAAGCACTTAAAGGCGTCTGAGAAGCAGGTTTAAGAATCAGGGTGCAGCCCGCTGCTAGTGCCGGGGCCGCCTTGCGAGTGATCATAGCTGCCGGAAAATTCCACGGCGTGATCGCTGCGCAGACGCCGATTGGCTCTTTAGTCACAATCAGACGGCGATCGGAATGGGGCGAAGGAATCACATCGCCATACAGACGCTTGCCCTCCTCGGCATACCATTCGACGTAGGCTGCAGCGAAAGCGATTTCGCCCCGCGCCTCCCCCAAAGGCTTGCCCTGTTCGGCAGTCATGATCTGCGCAAGATCTTCCTGATGCGCCATGATCTCGCGAAACCATGCCTGCAGCCGCGCGGCACGCTCCTTTGCGGTCAAGGCGCGCCATGCGGGCAACGCAGCTTGAGCAGAATCAATCGCGCGGCGAGTTTCTGCACCGCCCATACGCGGCACACGGCCGATTATTTCGCCTGTGGCAGGGTTGGTGACATCAATGGTTTGCTGATTGTCAGCGGCGACCCAGCTTCCGTCGACGTAACACAATTCACGCAGCAGTTCAGGATCGGCAAGTCTCATGAGAAAGCGCTCTAAAAAAATGAAGGCGAAAAAAAGCGGGACGATCAATCCGTCCCGCCTGAGGTAAATCAGCGCGAAGCGAGGGCCTTTTCGCGGATTTGACTCAAAGTCATCTTCGGCGTTAGCGCTTCAGGATCGACTTGAATTTCTATCAAAGCAGGCTTTTGCGAATCGACGCAGCGCTTGAAGGCCTCGGAAAACTGTTCGGTGGCCGTTACAGTTTCGGCATGAAAGCCGAATGAACGCGCGAACATCGCGAAATCCGGATTGTGTAATTCAGTCCCTGATACGCGTCCCGGGTAGCTGCGCTCCTGGTGCATACGTATGGTTCCGTACATACCGTTGTTGACTACAATGACCACGAGGCGGGCGTCGTAATTGGCAGCAGTTGCCAGCTCCTGACCGTTCATGAGGAAACATCCGTCCCCGGCAAAGGCCACTACGGTACGTTGCGGCTCCGTGATCTTGGCCGCCACTGCTGCTGGCACACCGTAGCCCATCGAGCCATTGGTGGGGCCCAGCAATGTACGGAAGGTACGGTGCTGATATCCGCGATGCACCCAACCCGTATAGTTACCGGCACCACATGTGAGGATGCTGTCGGAGGGCAAATTCTGGTTCAGCCACGCGATGACCTCGCTCATCTGAACCGCACCAGGGGAAGCTGGGCACTCAAAGTTTGCTCGGTAGCCACGGTTGAGCTGCGCCGTCCAGTCAGCTAGTCCCTGCGGGTTGATCGCAGGCAACAGCGCGATCTGAGCCGCAAAGATTTTCATACCCGCGTTGATGGCCAGTGTGGGCTGGTATACCCGACCCAACTCCTCAATGCCGGGGTGCACGTGCACTAACTTCTGTTTGGGAACAGGAATGTCCACAAGTGCGTAACCACCCGTGGTCATCTCGCCCAGACGAGCACCTATGACAATCAGAAGGTCAGAGTTTTTGACCGCCTCAACCAGTTCAGGCCCTGCTGCAAGGCCCAGATCACCGGCGTAGTTCGGCAAGGTGTTATCAAACAGATCCTGACAACGGAACGAGGCGGCGACAGGTAGATTCTGCCTCTCGATGAACGTGCGGAGATCAGCGACGGCTTGCGTACTCCAGCCACCCCCACCCACAACTACCAACGGCCGCTTCGCCTGAGCGATCAAGGCTTGCAGATGCTCCAGCGCAGCAGGGGCAGCAGCTGCTTCGATGGATTGGGCTGGCCCGGCGTTGGGTACATTGACTACGTCGGTCAGCATATCCTCAGGCAATGCGACGACTACAGGCCCAGGACGACCATTGGTGGCACGGTGAAACGCCTGACTCAGTAACTCGGGCAGGCGAGCCGCATCGTCGACTTCGACAACCCACTTGGCCATTTGGCCGAACATGCGGCGATAGTCGATTTCTTGGAATGCTTCCCGCTCAACCTGGTCACGAGCTACCTGACCGATGAACAGAATCATCGGTGTGGAATCCTGGAACGCTGTATGCACCCCTACAGATGCGTTGGTAGCACCAGGCCCGCGTGTGACGAAACAGATGCCCGGCTTGCCAGTCAACTTGCCGTAAGCTTCGGCCATATAAGCAGCACCGCCCTCCTGGCGGCATACCACCAGATCGATGTCGTCCTTGGCATCATGCAATGCATCCAGCACGGCCAAATAGCTCTCCCCTGGCACACAGAACGCACGATCAACGCCGTTAATACGAAGCGCGTCGACCAATACCTGACCACCGGTGCGAGCCAATGTGGGATTTTTGTTAATCATTGTGTTCTCCATTGGGCCGCACGGTCAGATGACCGAGTCTTCCAAAAAGGGGCGGTTTTCAACAACGCGCTCATACGAAAGCGCCTCGAGATTCAAGCTGCGGTACTCGCCATAGGTGATCAGCTCGCTCAAGCCCCGACCAATGGCTGGTGCCTGCTGCAGACCATGACCACTGAAACCGTTGCAGAAGAGGAAATTGCTTACCTCGTTATGCGGGCCGACGATCGCATTGTGATCAAGAACGCAGAAGTCATAATGCCCAGCCCAAGAGTTCACTACCTTGATGGCTTCGAACGCAGGAACTCGCTCTGCAAGAATCGGCCAAACTTCCTCTTCGAACTCGTCATGCAGCACGTCGAAGTCGTCGTAGGCAACTTCCGGATCGACCTTGGGATAGGTGCCGCCCAAGTACAAATGCCCCTCGGGACGGAAGAACACACCGGTTGGATCGATGGTCAGTGGCACGATGCCTTCTAGCGGTGTGTGACAGTCGAAAACGAACAACGAGCGACGACGCGGCTCAACAGGAATCTGCAAACCGGCCATACGCGCCACGGCTGGCCCACGAGTGCCTGCAGTGTTAACCAAGTAATCGCAAGTGATGCGGTCACCATTACTCAGGGTCACGGCACTAACACGATCGCCCTTGCGCAGTACTTCGACCACCTCGTTCTCGATGTACTCGACACCCAGAGAACGGGCCTTCTTGCGGAAGCCGTTCATGATCCCGTAGTTGTCGAACCAGCCCTCATCTTTCTCACCGTAGGTGCCGCCAGCCAGGCTGTCAGGATTAACCCACGGGAAGCGCTTGATCAAGGCTTCGGTTTCCATCAGCGTGACATGAGCACCATTATCCAGTTGCGTCTGATGAAGGCGCTTAAGCACATCAAAACCTTTCTGGTCGGCTAGGAACAAGTAGCCGTTTTCTTTGAAGTTGAGATCTGGCTGATCTCCCCCGACCTCCATCAGCTGAGGGAAATCGCGAATGAACTGAGCCCCGAAACGCGAAATCTGGATGTTGATCGGATTAGAGAACTGCACTCGAATCGAGCTGCTAGACAGTGCAGTGGCGGACTGCGCGTATGTCCAGTCGCGCTCGACCACAAGCACCGAACCGGTGAAATCCGGATTGTTCGCCAGAAAATAAGCGGTAGCACTGCCGTTCACTGCGCCACCAACAATGACGACATCGTAGTGTTGCTTTGTAGCTGTCGTAGCCATGGTTCGGATCTCTAAAATACGTGTAAAAGGCCTTACTTGGCGTCCTCGAAGTGACCCGCGCCGGCGAAGCTACCTCCGTGATAGCGTGCTGCTGGCTCATTGGCGTCCATTGGCGGGAATTTCGCTTCAATCTTTTCCCGATAGTCGTCCGCGCTGTCCTTGGGTTCATAACCGATAGAAGACGCCGTCCGGTTGTCCCAAAGCGATTCACGATTAGCCGACATGCCGTAGACGATCATGTGAGCAACACGCGGTGCGAGCAGTGAACGCTCAACCAGCTGGGCGAAGTCACGGAAAGACAACCAGGTCGCCAGCATGCGGCGATCCAGAGGCTCCTCGAACGACGAGCCGATACGCAGATTTACTGACTCCACCCCGAATTTGTCCCAGTAGTAGCGGCCCAGATCTTCGGAGAAGCACTTGCTTAAACCGTAAAGACTGTCTGGACGATGCGGAACGGTGGAATCGATGGTCTGGGTGCGATCGTAGAAACCGATTGCGTGATTGGAGCTGGTATAAATCACCCGCTTCACACCGTGCTGACGTGCCGCCTCATAGATGTTGTAGGTACCGACGATATTGCCGTTCAGGATTGCGGCAAATGTGTTCTCTAGTGGTATACCTCCGGCGTGAACGATCGCGTCGACGCCCTCGGCCAGCGGCAGTACATCGGCCAGATTACCTAAGTCGCAACGCACGAGCTCTTCATGGGGGGCGGCTGCCCCCATGTCGGCGATGTCGGTAAGGCGCAGCTCATCGGCGAAGTCGCGCAGGTGCTCGCGCAGAACTTTGCCTAGGCGGCCTGCAGCGCCGGTTATCAGCAGGCGTTTGAAAGGCTTACTCATCACAATTTCTCCTCAGTCGGTAGGTTGGCCACGATTGGCTCAGTTGAGCAGTGCCAAGGCTTCGCGCATTTGCACGATTGCCCGCTCGAGCTGTTGGCGAGACGTCGCAAACGACAGACGGATATAAGGTTCAAGACCAAATGCAGAACCGGGGACAGTAGCAACCTTGCCAACCCGTAGGAGGAAGCTGGAAAGATCGGTGTCGTTCTTGATTACCTCGCCATCGGGCGTCCGCTTGCCAATGAACGCTGCGCATTTGGGAAAAGCGTAAAACGCGCCTTCTGGCATTTGCAGTTCCAGCCCCTCGATCGCAGCCAAGCCCTCGACAACCATCGCCCCCCGCGCCTGATATTCGCGATTGGCGTCGCGAACAAAATCCTGCGGCCCACTCAGCGCCGCTGCCGCAGCCAGTTGAGAAATTGCTGAGGGGCAAGTAGTGGTCTGAGACTGGGTTTTGTTCATCGCATCAATCAAACCCTTAGGGCCAGCCGCATAGCCCAAGCGATATCCCGTCATCGCATAGGCCTTAGATACACCATTGATAAGAAGGGTGCGGTCGCGAAGCTCCGGACAGGCGATTACGAAAGGAACAAACGGCTTATTCCCCAGGATAATGTGCTCGTAAATTTCATCCGAGATGACCAAGATCTTCGGATGTTTCTGGAGAACAGCACCCAATGCAGCGAACTCTTCGCGGGTATAGATCGCTCCGCACGGGTTGTTCGGAGAGTTGAGCATTAGCCAACGAGTCTTTGGAGTAATCGCTGCCTCCAAACGCTCAGCATCAAGCTTGAAACCGTGCTCGGAACCGCAGGGGATCACCTTCGGCACGCCACCGTTGAGCAGCACCATATCGGTGTACGACACCCAGTACGGTGCCGGGGTGATGACTTCGTCACCCGGCTCCAGCGTGGAAAGAAAGGCATTGAACAGTAGCTGCTTGGCGCCGTTGGCCACGCAGATTTCGTCCATGCCGTAGGTCAGCCCGTTTTCGCTGGCAAACTTTTCAACGATTGCCTTGCGCAGCGCTTCATAACCGTTGGGCGCGGTGTAGTGGTTGTTGCCGTCGAGCATGGCCTGATGCGCCGCTTCGATGACATGGGCCGGCGTGTTGAAATCCGGCTCGCCCAGGCTCAGGTTGATCACCGGCTCACCCTGAGCGAGCATTTTCTTGGCCAGAACCGAGACCGCCATGCTGGGCGAGCTTTTCACCGATCTGACGCGTGTACTTTGAAAGTCCATCACTTCGCCCCCTGCCCGGCTACATAGCCGTAATCGTCTCGTGCCTGTTCAGCGCTGATGTAGCCAAAACGCAGATCGCGCTCGACTTCTTCGCGAGGCCGTTGATGCGGATCGCCGTACCCGCCGCCACCCGGCAGGCTCAACACCAGTCGGCGCCCGGCAGGCACGAATTGTTGCCCCTTGCCACGCAGCACGGTGCCGTCGTCGAGTCCCACGTAGCCTTGCGCACCTTCCTTGCCGCCCTCCAGCCCACGGGCCGGATACAGGATGCGGTCGAACATCGCACTGAAGCGGAACGAGTAACCTTCGGCGGCAGACACCTCGATCTCCTGCCCCAACCCGCCGCGCAACTGCCCGGCACCACCGGAGCCATTGCGCAGCTCCTTGCGCCAGACGATCACCGGGCCGGCATGCTCGGTCGCTTCCACCGGCATGGTGTGCACGCCGCTCGGGAAGGCCGTGGCACTCAGGCCGTCCTTGGCCGACCGCGCGCCCATGCCGCCGCTGTTGAACATCAGCATCTCGGCGTTGCGGCCCTGCGGGTTGCTGTCCAGCGGACGCACGCTCAGGTGCAGGTTCCACAGGGCGCTGGCACCCTCAGCAGGCACCTGGCCATGCAGGCATTTGTGTAGCGCACCGAGCACCAGATCCGGCACAAAGTGGCCCAGAACGTGGCGCACGGAGACGGGTGCCGGGTGTTTGGCATTGAGGATGCAACCTTCTGGCGCGACCACTTCAAACGGCGCTAGGGATGCCGAGTTGTTCGGGATTTCCGGCGCGACGATGCACTTGAGGCCGTAGCAGGCATAGGCCTTGGCGTAGCCCAGCGGTACGTTGATGCCGAACTGGCTCATGCCGGAGGTGCCTTTGAAGTCGGTCAAAATCCCATCCGGGCCAACGGTCAGGGTCACAGCTAGCGTCACCGGAACGTCATAACCATCCAGAGTCATGCTGTTTTCGTAAGTGCCGTGTGGCAGCGACTTAAAGCTCTCCAGAGTCGCCCGGCGGCTGTGCTCGAGAATAAAACCGCCAATATGTTCAAGGTCTTCGAGCTTGAACTCTTCGAGCATACTCAGCAGGCGCTTGTGGCCGGTTTCGTTGCAGGCCGACAGAGCGTAAAAATCGCCCACAACCCGATCGTTTTCACGCACGTTGTTGCGCAAAATATTGACGAGGTCTCGATTGACCTTGCCTCGCTCAAACAGCTTCATGATCGGGATGAACAGGCCTTCTTCATAGACCTCACGAGCGTCAGGGCCAAAACCGCGACCACCGATGTCCACGACGTGCGCGGTGCTGGCAAAATAGCCGATCAGTTTGCCCTTGTAGAACGAGGGCGAAACGATGGTGATGTCATGCAAATGCCCGGTGCCTTTCCACGGGTCGTTGGTGACGTACACATCGCCTTCGTAAATGTTTTCAAGGCCAATGTCATTGATGAAGTGCACCACCGCTTCGGCCATCGTATTGACGTGGCCGGGTGTGCCAGTTACGGCTTGGGCGAGCATATTGCCAGCGCGGTCAAACACGCCAGCGGAGAGGTCGCCCGCCTCACGCACGCTGGTGGAGAATGCGGTGCGGATCAGCGTTAGTGCCTGTTCTTCAACCACTGAAACCAGGCGATTCCACATCACCTGCATTTGAATATCGATCAATGTATCGCTCATGTTAAATCGCCTTCTATGCAAGTGACGCTTAGCGTCGAACAACCAGCAGACAGCCATCTGGCTGTACGGTGGCGGTGAATGAGGACGACACAAAGGTCGAGGTTTCGCGCTCTGCAATGATGGCAGGGCCGTCGATTAGCGCCCCTGGTTGCAGAAGCTCACGCTGGAAGATCCCCGCATCGACAAAACCACCGCTGACAACGTCGAACACCTGACGGCGGGACACCTCATCCGCACGATATGAAGCTTTAATCTGAGTGACAGCCTGCACGGGTAACAGCGGCGAGCTTGCCTTTACCGACCAACTCACGATTTCGATATCCGGCCCTTCGATTGGACGACCGAAGAACATGGTGTAAGCCGCCTCAAACAGCGTCTTAAATTGTGCTGTGTCTGCGTTGCTAAAAGGCTTGAACGGCAGCGCGACTGGAATTTCCCATCCCTGACCGACGTATCGCATAAACGCAGTGCACTCCAGTTCAGGCTCGCCCTCGGGCATCCCCTGACGCAAGAAACCGATAGACTCGGCTTTCATGTCATCAACCAGCGCATTTACCTGCGGCGCATCAAACTCGGACAAACGCACAAACGAGCTACGCACGGCCTCATAACCGAAAGGTGCACGAAGGAAACCAATGGCTGAACCGACGCCGGCGCCCGCAGGTACCAGAAACCGCGAAACGCCCATTTTTTCGCATAGCCGCGCTGCGTGCAGCGGGCCGCCGCCCCCGAAGGTGATCATGGTGTATTCAGCGATGTCCTTGCCGCTTTCCACCGCGTGCACTCGCCCGGCGTTCGCCATGTTCTCGTCGACCACTTCACACACGCCATATGCGGCGGTGGCAGCGTCCATGTTCAGCTGGGAGCCAATCACTTTCGAGGTGGCCGATGCCGCGTTGTCGATAGACAAGCGCATGGCTCCACCAGCGAAGTTGTCGGCATCCAAACGTCCTAGCAGTAAGTTTGCGTCAGTAATAGTCGGCGCTTCGCCGCCACGGTTGTAGCAGGCAGGGCCTGGTTCTGAGCCAGCGCTATGAGGGCCGACGCGAATCTGACGCATGCTGTCGATGCTAGCGATGGAACCGCCGCCCGCACCGATCTCAACCATCTCAACCACAGGAATCGAGATCGGCATACCGCTACCCTTCTTGAAGCGGTAGGTGCGGGCGACTTCGAATGTCTTAGCCGTTTTGGGCACCTGATTCTCGATCAGGCAGATCTTGGCGGTGGTGCCGCCCATGTCGAACGAAACGACCGAATCCAGCGAATATTTGCGTGCAATATCGGCTGCGAAAATCGCGCCGCCGGCAGGCCCAGATTCGACCAACCGCACTGGAAACTCCGCTGCACTTTGAACAGATATGATTCCACCGCCAGAGTGAATCATGAACACCGGGCAATCGGCGCCAGACTGCTTGAGTGTCACCACTAAACGATCGAGGTAGGACTTGATCAGCGGCTTGACGTAAGCGTTGGCGCATACCGTATTGAAGCGCTCAAACTCGCGCATCTGCGGCGAGACTTCACTGGAAATCGAGATTGAGACCTTCGGCAGACGGGCTTGCAGCGCATCACGCAATAGGCGCTCGTGGGCACCGTTTACGTAGCTGTGGATCAGACCGATCGCGATGCTCTCGTAGCCGCCTTCTGCCACGCGCTCGACGAGCACATCGATATCGGCTTGTTCAGGAGCGATAAGCACTTCGCCGTGCACGTCCAGACGCTCGCGCAGAGTGTAGCGATGCTCCCGTTCGATCAGTGGAGGGGGCAAGGCGATATTGATGTCGTATTGCTCAAAGCGATTTTCGGTGCGCATTTCCAGCGTATCGCGAAAGCCCTCGGTGGTAATGAATGCTGTTCTGGCGCCCCGCCTTTCGATCAGCGCGTTAGTCGCCAACGTAGTGCCGTGGATGAGTTGATTAATATCCGACAGCTTCAGGCCAGCCGATTCGATAACACTTTTCACCCCAGTCAGAATGGCACGCTCGGGCAATTCGTAATCGGTCAGAATTTTGGTCGAATGCAATACACCGCCCACATCCAACGCGATATCGGTGAAGGTTCCACCTATGTCCACACCGACCCGGCATGAAGTCGCAGTCATCATCGTATCCCCTGAATTCTTGGATTATCTTCAAAGGGCTAAGACCCCTTTGAATGTAAGTTATATGTTGTCTTACAGGCAGTCAAGCATCGTTACCTGATCTTGATCGCTCTCAGCGCCTTAACAGGTCAGCGCTGAGTGACCATCACCTGAGTCATCGGCCTTGGGTTTTGACCATCCGAGCGCCACCCACTGCCTGCGCAGTGGGAAAAACCTCAAGGCGAGAGACGTCGACCTGCTCGGGCAGACTGAGCGCCGCCACAACCAAGGTTGCGATATCAGCAGGCATGATCGACTCATATCCCTCGTACAACTCTGCACCCGCCGCCTGCATCCCCATTGCCTCCTTATACAACTGAGTTTGCACTCGGCCAGGGGCGATCTCAGTAACCCGGACGCCGCTACCTAACAGGTCGCAGCGCAATGCGTCGCAGAACAGGCTGATACCGGCCTTGGAAGCGCCGTAGACCGAAGCCCCCGGATGAGGGGCACGCCCAGCACTTGACCCTATAAAGAACAGATGACCATGACCGCGCCTGATCATGCCTGGAAGTACGTGACGAGCCAGATGCAACGGCGCCTTGAGATTGATATCCAGCATATTGCCTATTTCAGCTGGATCTATCTCCTGAAAGGGAGCGCGTGATGTCAGCACACCTGCGTTATTCACAAGCACATCAACCGGATGCTCGCTCAGAATCTGAGCAACTACCTCGGTCTGCCGCACATCCGCCTCAACAACCGTTACACCCGGCTCAACGCGAAGCTCCGCCAATGCCGGCAAGCTTCGACCAACCGCCACGACCTGCAGGCCAGCATCGCGCAAAGCCAAGACAATGGCCCTACCGATTCCGCTAGTCGCGCCGGTAACCATCGCTCGACGGTAATTTGCCGATATCGCCAAAGTCTCAAGCATAGATATACCCCCCGGAAACAATCACATTTTCACCCGTGGCGTAACTATTACGGCTGCTGCCCATCATGACGATCCATTCGGCAATCTCCGTAGGCTCAGCGGCGCGCCCTAACGGGTTCGCTGCAGCCAATTCGCCAAGGAAGCCCAGTTGCTTCGCGCGCTCCGTAGCAAAACCTGCAGGCGCGACGGAATTCACCAGAATCTGGTCTTTGGCGCAGGCATGGGCAAAAGATTTGGTAAGACTAACCACAGCAGCCTTTGTGGCGGCGTAATGGGCGTTTTGTGGATGAGCTTTGAAGGCATCGACCGATGTCACATTGACTATGCGACCAGTAACTGCGGGGGCTGCGACGAAAGGCTGCATGTGCTTCACCGCTGCGACCATCATGTGGTACGTACCTTTGATGTTGACAGCGTTTTCCAAATCCCACTCTTCGTCAGTGATGTCGAAGATGTCCTTACGCGGGTAGATGGCAGCACTATTAACCAAGCAATGTACCCGCCCCACCACTTCCACAATCTGCTCGAAAGCCCTATGAGCGGACGCTTGCCTGGAGATGTCGCCAGCGGCGGTCGCAACCTCGCAACCCTCAGCCCGGAGCATGTCGGCCGCAGACGCCATCAATTGCTCGTTTCGATCAATGATGCCGATCTTAGTGACGCCGCGCTTGATCATCAGCTTGGCGGTTTCCAAGCCTAGACCCGAAGCGCCACCGACGATTACGACCGTTTGCCCTTCCATAAACACCTCCGCTATTAGTCTTTACGTAAGATGCCTGTTGTCTTACATTTGGTCAAACTGGATTACTCAGCTGAACCCCTTAATCCTCCGTTTGCACAAAAAACCATGCGCGCCGCCACCACGACCATTGGGTGGTTTGGGCAAAGCATAGGGTGATACGGTGAGAGCTGAGCTACACGGGGCTGGAGCCGTACTCCGACCTCCCCCGAGATGCGTCCCCACACGCGCATAACGATGTCGCGGGCTACCTGACAGCCCGGAAAATCGTGGTCAGTGGGCGACCGAACTTCAACCCTAGAGCGTCATAGTGTTCGGTCAACGCACCAAAAATTCACGTATGTGGTAGCTTCGCTGGCCCGAAAGGCATGGCGCTTCACCCTATTCTGAAGTGGCGCCGGCCATCGAAGCTATCAAATAGGAACGCATTATGACGCTCAAAACCGCCATAGCTGCCGTACTTAAGGCAACACGAAAGGCTCGCGGGCTATCCCAGAACAATCTGGCGCAGGTCAGCAGCCGAACCTACATTTCAAAGCTTGAGCGTGGGCAAAGCAGCCCAACCCTCGAAATGATGTCAACGTTGAGCTCTCCGCTTGGTATGAGTCCACTCGCCTTGGTCACCCTCACCCTGGCCGCAGAAGCTGGACAGTCAATCATGTCGTTGATTAAGACCGCTGAGAGTGAATTAGTCGCACTCAAGGAGGCAGGTATTTTCAATGAACTACAAATCGAGCTTGCCGAACCTGAGCCTTGGGCGCGCCCCATAATGGCGACCAAGAGTCGACCTCCTGCGAAAGCTTCCCAGCAAACTGAGTTCCGCTTTACCGACTAACGATGCCATCCGCTATTCCGGAAAGCCTAAACGCACAACGAACCCAAGCAAAGTTTGCCTATAAGGATTCGGCTTAATGTGGCTGAGGCCTCAGGAAAGACCGGTCTGAAAGGATGATGCCCAATGCAAATCGTTCAAGCAGGTCGGGCGTAGCTTCACTTTGGGGGGAGGAGCGAATGTAGTAGGACTGACTCAGCATCATTCCGATGATCGCTTCAGCAGCAGGTCGTACCGTCGACGCTTGGCAGCCGGAAGCCGAATGAATTCGCGATACGATGTCGATCAACAGCTTCAGATACTCATCTTTCAGGGCGTCAACCTTCGCTCTTTGAAGCTCAGTAAGGTTCAAATGCTCTCTAAGCATCAGTGTGACCCTGTGCCCCGCTCCGCCCTGAAAATCAGAGAATGCTCTCACGAACTTGCGCAACCGCTCCGTGGCCGCAGGGGTGTATTTCAATCTGCGCCTGGTCAGGAAAAGCAAATCCGACCAAGTGGCCTCAATCAGCTCATACAACAAGGTTTGCTTACTTTCAAAATGGTTGTAGAGAGCTCCAGTGGTCAGCCCGACGTGTACCGCCAAATCTCGCAGTCCTATGGCTTGATACCCATGCAGAGCAAAAAGCTCGATGGCACCGTCCAGCACCCGATCTCTGGGTGTGGAGGCCGCTGTTGTCACACACGTATCAAGAGGCATAAGCAATATACTTCGGCAGCGAAAACCCGTCATTGGGCCATCGAAATGTAAGACAACTGCTGTCTTATAGTAAAGCTTTGTGTTTCTGATAACGATGCCTAAGCCCACCACCTGACGGAAGGCAGGAAAGACGACATGATACGCGCACCAAAGCCCAGCAAAATATAGAAAAATGCCCACATATGGTGCTTGGGATGAGGCTCATACCCTCGCCCTCACTCGTCTCATCAACTCCAATCGAATAGCGCACTGCTCGACTTAGATGTAAGGTGTCTTACGACTTACCTTGCCCTACGCTTTCGCTTTTGGCGGGCACTACCATAACAACTCCCCCTAGGCTTAGAGACCCAGTGAGCACCGTATGAAATTGTCGCTGTCGATTCGGTCAAAGATCATTCTTCTATCCAGCCTATGCCTCGCGGCCACAGCCTGTGCAGTTGTAGCGATCAACCTGTATGAAACTCATCAGGGCAATGTGCTCGTGAATACCACCAGCGAACAAATGCTCAGCAACGGAGCTCGCTCGACGCTTGAGGCGAAGGCAGGCGAGCGAAGCCTTGCACTCCAGCAAACCTTTAGCGACATCCTGATCTTGGCCAAAACGATCGCTCGCCAAAGTGAGAACCAACGCAACGCCTGGGTAGCCAGGCACACTTCCCCTGCCGCACTGAGGGAGGACATCAATCAATCCGTGAAGAGTGCCTACTTTGACACCCCACGCATTCAGGGTATTGGCGTCGCGTTTGAGCCGAATGCCTTGGACTCAAAAGATACCGAATTTACTGGTGACCTTGAACACGGAAGCAATAAAACTGGTCGTTTCTCAACGTATTGGAGCCGTTTCGGTGGAAGTGACTTGCACTCCACCATTGAGGAGGAGAGCTTTTCGGACGTTTCCACCGGGCCCACCGGAGAGCCATATAACAGTTGGTACACATGCCCGTTGGCCACAAGCCATGCATGCCTAAAAGAGCCGTATACTGACAGCATTAACGGTGAGCGAACCTTACTCACCACCCTATCAGTGCCCATTCTGGCAAGTGGAAAGCCTATAGGCGTCGTATCAGTTGATCTAACGCTCAGCACGCTCCAAGCAGAGGCGATTAAAGCCCAGTCCCAGCTCTTCGGAGGTCAGGCGAGATTGTCCATCTTCTCACCTGGTGGAGTCGTAGCTGCAGACAGTGGAGCGCCTGCAGCGGTTGGATCGAAAGTGAATGAGGCTGATCTCACTACCTCCTTGCTGATAGCCTCAACGACCACAGATCAAAAAGAAATTCGAGCGCTGCTTCCAATCATCCCGTTCGAGGGCGCCGCCCCTTGGAAGGTAGTAATTACCGTTCCAAAAGAAGTGCTGTTGGCCGACGTGATAGTTATGCAGGAAAAACTCGCAAACCATCAAGCACGCGCCACTATAGGTGCCGTAGGGGTGGCCTCAGGAGCTGCGCTTTTGGGACTGGCGCTGACTTGGCTCGCGGCATCAGGCATAACCCGCCCCATCAATACCCTAGCGCGAATGCTCAATGATATCGCCAGTGGAGAGGGAGACCTGACACGCCGCTTAAGCTATTTAAAAAATGACGAGCTCGGCGACTTGGCAAAAGGTTTCAATAGCTTCCTCGACAAATTACAACCTACGGTCGCACAGATAAAGCAAAGCATTGGAAGGGCCAGGATCACCGCTGATCAATCCTCCTCTATTGCTCGTCAAACCAGTGACGGCATGCACATTCAATTCCGAGAAATCGAGCAAGTCGCTACAGCGTCCAACGAGATGAGTGCCACCGCTCTCGATGTTGCAAATAGCGCATCCAATGCAGCATCTGCAGCACAGGGCGCCGACCATGCGACTGAAGAAGGAATGGAAATTATCGTCAGCAGTGGTAAGGACATCCATGAGCTCGCAGAAGAAGTGACCAAGGCGATGCAAGAGGTTGAGGCATTGGCACACAACAGCGAACAGATTGGAAGCGTACTTGAAGTCATTCGAACCATCGCCCAACAGACCAACCTCCTGGCTCTAAATGCAGCCATCGAAGCAGCCCGCGCTGGTGATAGTGGACGAGGGTTTGCGGTGGTTGCGGACGAAGTGCGCAGGCTAGCTGGCCGCACCCAAGAATCGGTGGAAGAAATTCGAGTTGTTATCGAGCGCTTACAGGAGAGCACAGCGACCGTGGTGGAGACGATGCAGAGGAGCCAAAGTAAAGCATTGGCGAATGCAAAGAACACTAGCCAAGCATCAATGGCGTTGAGCCGAATAACGGACGCGGTTTCAGTCATAAGCGACATGACTCTTCAGATTGCCAGCGCAGCCGAAGAGCAAAGCGCTGTGGCCGAAGAGGTGAATCGCAACGTGGCTGCAATCCGCCAGGTGACAGAATCACTGACTGGGCGAGCCACCGAGTCTGCAGACATCAGCAATCGACTAAGAATGCTGGCGGAAGAACAACAGGCGCTGACCGACCACTTTAAGGCTTAGGAATATCCCAGGGTAATGCGCCGCTGATATCAGTTGTTTGTTATCATACAATTCATTGTAAATACCAAATTAACGCGAAAATATCGCATTTAGGAGCGGCAACCCTATGGAAGCCACAGCTAACGCCCGCCGAGGCAACCTTGCAGAAACGGTAATTCGAGAACTGTCCAACCGAATTGACACGGGCGCCTATCGACCAGGTGAGAAATTGCCATCGGAGCTAGCGTTAGGCAAGGAATTCAACGTCAGTCGCCCCGTAATTCGTGAAGCCGTAGCGTCGCTGCGCCTAGGCGGGCGCCTTGTTGCCCGGCAAGGCATCGGCGTGTTTGTGGTCGAACAAGACACCAAGCGCATCGGATACGCGCTGAGCACCCCTGCAGGCGATGTCCGAGCGGCTGCTCAGGTTCTTGAGTTAAGGCTTGGGGTTGAGTTGGAGTCAGTGGCGCGCGCGGCGCAAAGGCGCTCCCCGACGAGTATTGCTGAAGTGACCGAAGCGTTTGATCGGTTCAATGCCCTGGATGGGAGTGATTTGGAAGCAGAAGTGAAAGCAGACTTTGACTTCCACATGGCCATCGCTCGTGCGACGAACAACCCCCACTTTACTCAGTTCATGGAAGCACTAGGCCCAGAGATAATTTCTGATCTGCAAATCAAGCACAGCCGAGCGAGCAAAAAAAATAGGAAGTCACACATCGAAAAAATCGAAAAGGAACATGCCGCGATCCTCACCGCAATTATGATCGGAGATGTTGATGCTGCCCGTGCAGCTCTGCGTAAACACCTCGACGAAAGCCTGCTTCGCTACCAGCGATTGGTAGGCAGCGATCAGTGACCACTGCCAACCACACTGTCAGGCTACGCCCAGGCAGACGTATTTGATTTCAACGTAGTCTTCTATGCCATAGCGTGAACCTTCGCGGCCCAAGCCGGATGCCTTGATACCACCAAATGGCGCAACCTCTGTAGCCACGACACCAACGTTGACGCCAACCATTCCGTACTCGAGAGCCTTACTAACTCGCCACACTCGGCCAATATCCCGTGCAAATATGTAGCACGCGAGCCCGTAAGGAGTGTCATTGGCCGCCGCGATTACTTCCTCCTCTTCCTTGAAGCGGAATACCGGAGCCACTGGGCCAAAGATTTCCTCACATGCCACGCGCATCCGAGGGGTCACATCCGACAGTAACGTCGGTTGATAGAATGCAGCACCCTGGGCATGGCGCTGGCCGCCCGTGAGCACTGTCGCCCCCTGCTGCTCGGCTTCTCGAACCATGGCATCGACATCGGACACGGCCTTGCTATCAATCATGGGGCCAACGACTGTCCCCGAGTCACTACCGTCCCCTACTTGAAGCTGCTCTATACGCTGTTTGAATTTCTCCAGAAAGGTATCGTATACCCCGTCCTGCACGTAGAAACGGTTGGCGCAAACACACGTTTGCCCTGCATTTCGGAACTTCGCAATCAGCGCCCCTTCCACTGCAGCATCCAGATCCGCATCGTCGAAGACTATGAAGGGAGCGTTGCCTCCCAACTCCATCGTGACTTTTTTTACGGTCGCGGCGCATTGTTCGAGCAGCTTTATGCCGATCGGAGTGGATCCTGTGAAGGAAAGCTTTCTAACGATCGGGCTCGACGTTAGCTCGCCACCAATGGCTCCAGCATCACCTGTAACGACATTCAAAACGCCGGGGGGGATACCTGCTTCCTCGGCGAGCACACACAATGCAAGAGCAGACAACGGCGTCTGAGCTGCTGGCTTCAACACGAGCGTACAGCCCGCAGCCAATGCCGGAGCAGCTTTGCGCGTGATCATCGCCGCCGGGAAATTCCACGGCGTGATAGCAGCGCATACACCAATCGGCTCCTTCGTGACCAGCAGGCTTCGACCTGGCGTTGGAGATGGGATGATGTCGCCGTACAGACGCTTCCCCTCCTCCGCATACCATTGGATGTATTGAGCCGCAAAGGAGATCTCACCGCGAGATTCGCTGAGTGGCTTCCCTTGCTCAGCAGTCATGATCTGAGCGAGATCCTCGAGGTTGTTCAGGATCAAGTGATACCACTTCATCAGTAGCATTCCACGCGCTTGCGCAGTCAGATCACGCCAGGCTGGGAGAGCTCTATTTGCGCATGCGATAGCTTGGCGAGTATGCATTGCACCTAAACGAGGAACCACGCCAAGCACAGTGCCGTTGGCAGGGTTGATGACATCAATCACGTCCCTGCTATCAGCGCCCAACCACTCTCCTCCGATGTAACAAAGATTGCGTATAAGTTCTGGCTTTTTCAAATTCATTGCTTGAGCTCGTCAACTTTTGACCAAAAAAAAGGTGGGCCAACGAGGGCCCACCCCTACAAGGAAATCAACGGGCGGCCATGGCCTTCTCGCGGATTTGGCTAAGTGTCATTTTCGGAGTGAGTGCCTCAGGATCGATTTGCACTTCAATCAGTGAAGGCTTGCCGCTTGCCTGACACCGAGCGAACGCATCAAAGAATTCGTCAGTGGCCGTGACTGTCTCGCCGTGCAGACCGAACGACTTTGCAAAGGCAGCAAAATCTGGGTTACTCAGCTCCGTGCCCGCGATACGACCAGGGTAGTGACGCTCTTGGTGCATACGGATAGTCCCGTACATGCCATTGTTCACGACCACGATAATGACGCGCGCGTCGTAGTGAGCGGCGGTAGCGAGCTCTTGCCCATTCATCAAAAAGCAACCGTCACCCGCAAACGCGACGACTGTGCGTTCAGGGTAAGTCAGCTTGGCGGCTACTGCGGCGGGTACGCCATAACCCATTGAGCCATTGGTTGGGCCGAGCAGAGTGCGAAACTCACGATGCTGGTAGCCTCTGTGTACCCAAGCGGTGTAGTTGCCAGCGCCACAGGTCAGAATGCTGTCCTTGGGAAGCTTTTCATTGAGCCAGGCGATGACCTGACTCATCTGAACCTTGCCCGGCGATGGCGGGCATTCAAAATTGCTACGGTACCCAACATTCAGTTCAATGACCCAGTCATTGAAAGCGCCAGGCTGCATTGCAGGCAGTTGGGCGGCCTGTTTTAGAAAACTGCCAGCCCCGGCGTTGATACCCAAGTCCGGTTGATAGACTCGACCGATCTCTTCGGCACTGGCATGTACATGCACCAGCGTCTGCTTGGGAGTTGGGATGTCGAGAAGGGCATAGCCTCCCGTGGTCATCTCACCGAGGCGCGCACCCACCACAATCAGCAAGTCCGCCTCTTTTACGGCCTCAACCAGCACAGGGCCAGCAGCCAGCCCTAGATCGCCCGCGTACTGACGGTCAGCATTGTCATATAGATCCTGGCACCGGAACGAAGCAGCGACCGGCAGGTTTTGTTTGTAAGCAAAACGCTTGAGATCGGCGACCGCCTCAGCGTCCCATCCACCGCCCCCAGCAATCACCAATGGCTTGCGCGCCCTGGCCAGTAGCTTCTGCAACTGGTCGAGTGCTGCGGTTGAGGGAGCACCCTCAACACGAACCGCAGCGCGAGCATCAGGAACCTCTACCAGATCGGTGAGCATGTCCTCGGGCAAAGCCACGACAACGGGGCCTGGGCGGCCATTCATTGCACGTTGGAAAGCTTGGTTTACGAGTTCAGGGATGCGCTTTGCATCGTCGATTTGGACAACCCATTTGGCCATCTGCCCGAACATCCGACGATAATCGACCTCTTGGAACGCCTCACGCTCGATCTGATCACGCGCAACCTGCCCGATGAAAAGAATCATCGGTGTAGAGTCTTGGAAAGCCACGTGAACGCCGACAGAGGCGTTCGTGGCGCCTGGGCCGCGCGTTACGAGGCAGATACCAGGTTTCCCAGTCAGCTTGCCGTAGGCCTCCGCCATGTAAGCTGCACCGCCTTCTTGGCGGCAAACGATCAGATCGATTTCGTCCTGTACATCATGCAAGGCGTCGAGAACAGCGAGATAACTCTCACCTGGGACGCAGAAAGCTCGTTCAACGCCATTTACGCGCAGTGCATCGACCAACACTTGGCCGCCGCTGCGCTTGTCTTTGGATGGATTACTCATTTGTGTTTCTCCACAAGCCGCAACGGTCAAATGACCGAGTCTTCCAGGAATGGAACATTATCGATTACCCGCTGGTACGACAGAGGGGAGAGATCCAGCGCTCGGTAACCACCGTAAGTGATCAGCTCGGACAGTCCACGCCCAATTGCCGGCGCCTGCTGAAGGCCGTGGCCGCTGAAGCCGTTACAGAAAAGGAAGTTTTTGACTTCGTTGTGCGGCCCCACAATCGCGTTATGATCGAGTACGCAGAAGTCGTAATGGCCAGCCCAAAAGTTGACTACCTTGATGCCTTCAAACGCAGGTACACGCTCCGCGAGGATTGGCCAAACCTCCTCATCGAACTCTTCGTGCAGCACTTCGAAATCTTCAAAGTCCACTTCAGGATCGTTTTTAGGGTACGTCCCCCCGAGATAGAACTGACCTTCGGGTCGGAAGAAGACCCCTGTCGGATCGATGGTGAGCGGTACCTTGCCTTGCAAAGGCGTACGACAGTCAAAGACGAATAGGGAACGACGGCGAGGCTCAACCGGAATATCCAAACCGGCAAGGCGTGCGATTTTAGTACCACGAGTACCAGCACAGTTGACGAGAATGCCGCAACTAACGACCTCACCACTGGACAGCGTTACGCCAGTAATTCGATCCCCTTCGCGCTGAACGGCAACAACCTCATTTTCGATGTACTCGATACCTAGTGAGCGAGCCTTGCGACGGAAGCCCTGAAGCATGCCCAGGCTGTCGAACCATCCCTCGCCGGACTGACCATAACTTGCGCCTGCAAGGCTATCCGGATTAACCCAGGGGAATTTCTGAATCAGTTGCTCCGGGTCAAGCAATTGCACGTCAGCCCCATGAGCCACCTGTGTACTGTGCAGTCGGCGGAGGACTTCGAAGCCTTTCTGGTCACCCAGGAACAGATAACCGTTCTCGTGGAATGCCAGATCAGGGCGGTCGCCATCCAGCTCCATCGTGTCAGGGAAGTTGCGTACGAACTCGGCACCGAACTTCGAGATTTCGATGTTGATCGGATTGGAAAACTGCTGGCGAATGGAGCTGCTAGACAACGCTGTAGCAGATTTGTTGTACGTCCAGTCGCGTTCAATGACTAGCACTGAGCCATTGAAATCTGGATTGGTTGACAGGAAGTAGGCTACCGAACTGCCGTTCACGGCGCCGCCCACGATGATCACGTCGTAATGTTTTTTGGCTGCTGTAGTGGCCATGGATGTCACCGTTTCGTTTCTTGGGCGGAGTCTTCAAAATGGCCGGCACCTGCAAAGTTGCCGCCGTGGTACCGTGCTGCAGGATCGTTCCGATCCAGGGGCGGATGCTCAGCGAGGATCTGCTCGCGATAGTCATCAGCACTGTCCTGCGGGACATAGCCAATGGAACTCGCCAAGCGGTTATCCCAAAGCGATTCGCGATTGGCAGACATGCCATACACGATCATGTGAGCGACGCGGGGAGCGAGCAGTGAACGCTCGACCAGTTGGGAGAAGTCCCCAAAGGACAACCATGTCGCGAGCATCCGCCGATCCAGGGGCTTCTCGAAGGAGGAGCCGATACGCAGGTTCACAGACTCAATCCCGAATTTGTCCCAGTAGTAACGCCCCAGGTCTTCAGCAAAACACTTTGACAGGCCGTACAAGCTGTCAGGACGGTGGGCGACACTGGCATCAATCGTCTCAGTGCGATCATAGAACCCGATGGCGTGATTGGAGCTGGTGTACACCACACGTTTAACACCGTGCTGGCGCGCTGCTTCATAAATGTTGTAGGTGCCAACGATGTTGCCGTTGAGGATGTTGGCAAACGTATTTTCCAGCGGTACCCCGCCGGCATGCACCACGGCATCAACTCCCTCAAGCAGAGGCAGTACTGCCTCAAGATTCCCCAGATCTACCTTGCTGCCTTCCTCATGAGCAGCGAGCGGGCCAAGATCGGCAATGTCGGTGAGACGCAGTACGTCAGCGTGAGCCTGAAGCGATTTACGCAACACGCTGCCCAACCGACCAGCCGCACCAGTGATCAGAATTCTTTTAAATGGTTTTTTCATAACGTCCTCCCGTTTATGAGTTACAAGCTCAGGCGAGTGCGGCCAAGGCATCGCGCAACTGTTGAAGCGCTTGGGCCAACTGTTCACGCGAGGTCGCAAACGACAGCCGGATGTACGGCTCAACGCCAAAAGCTGAGCCAGGGACGGTAGCTACCTTGCCTTCGCGCAGTAGGTAACTCGCCAAATCAGCGTCATTGGAAATCAGTGCGCCAGACGGGGTGCGCTTACCAATAAAGCCTGCGCATTTGGGGAACGCATAGAACGCGCCTTCCGGCATTTGAAGCTCCAGACCTTCAATACCAGAGAGTCCCTCAATGACCATGGCACCCCGCGCCTTGTACTCAATCAAGGCTTGCGCAACGAAATCTTGTGGGCCATTGAGTGCGGCCACAGCAGCCAGTTGCGAGATAGAGGATGGACACGTGGTCGTCTGTGATTGGGTTTTGTTCATCGCGACGATCAAGTCGCGCGGGCCGGCGGCATAACCCAAGCGATAGCCTGTCATGGCGTATGCCTTGGATACGCCATTGATCACCAGGGTGCGATCACGCAATTGCGGGCACGCGATCACAAAAGGGGTGAACGGTTTATCGCCCAACAGAATGTGTTCGTAGATCTCATCTGAGATCACCAATACGCGCGGATGACGAGCGATTACCTCACCGAGGGCAGCGAACTCCTCACGCGTGTAGATGGCACCGGTCGGGTTATTCGGAGAATTGAGCATGACCCAACGGGTACGAGGGGTGATCGCAGCTTCCAACGTCTCAGCGTTAAGCTTGAAGCCGGCTTCTGCCTCACAAGGCAACACCTTAGGCACTCCCCCGTTGAGAAGTACCATGTCGGTGTAAGACACCCAGTAAGGAGCCGGGGTGATCACCTCATCTCCCGGCTCCAAAGTCGCCAAGAAAGCATTGAACAGCAGTTGCTTCGCGCCGTTGGCCACGCAGACCTCGTCCTCGTGATAGTCCAGGTCGTTTTCACGCTTGAACTTCGAGACGATCGCCTTACGCAAGCTTGGAAATCCATTCGGCGCGGTGTAGCCGTTGTTGCCCTCCAGCATCGCTTTGTGGGCAGCCTCAATCACATGAGGTGGAGTATTGAAGTCTGGTTCGCCGAGGCTAAGGTTGATCACCGACTCACCATCAGCCAGCATTTTCTTAGCGAGCTCAGAAACTGCCATGCTAGGCGAGCTTTTGACAGTACGCACTCGAGTGCTCTGGAAATCCATGATCATTTCTCCCCTGCGGCTTCATAGCCGTAAAGTTCGAGAGCTTGGAGCTTGGTGATGTAGCCAAACCGAATGTCACGCTCAACTTCAGAGCGAGGCCGTTGTTTCGGATCTCCGTAGCCACCGCCACCTGGCAGGCTGAGGACGAGCTTGCGGCCCGCTGGTACGAACTGCTGTCCTTTGCCGCGCAGTTTTGTGCCGTCGTCCAGGCCAACATAACCGCATGCCCCCTCGCCTCCGCCTTCCAAACCTCGGGCGGGATAGCCGATTCGGTCGAACATGGCACTGAAGCGGAAGTTGTAGCCTTCTGCTGCGGAGACCTCGATTTCCTGGCCAAGGCCACCACGCAACGCACCTGCACCGCCAGAACCATCGCGCAGTTCTTTACGCCACACGATGACTGGGCCAGCGTGCTCAGTAGCCTCAACTGGCATGGTGTGCACACCGCTAGGGAATGCTGTTGCCGATAGGCCATCCAGGCGTGCACGAGCCCCCATACCACCGCTGTTGAACATCAGCATTTCTGCGTGACGCCCGGTGGTATTACCCTCTTCTGGTCGGACAGAGAGATGGAGGTTCCACAGCGCGCTCGCCCCCTCTGCAGGAACCTGGCCCGGAAGACATTTATGCAACGCACCAAGCACCAAATCAGGCACAAAATGGCCCAGCACGTGGCGCACTGAAACCGGTGCAGGGTGCTTAGCGTTTAGAATGCAGCCCTCTGGCGCGACAACCTCAAAGGGTGCAAGCGATGCAGTGTTGTTGGGGATTTCAGGCGCCACGATGCACTTGAGTCCGTAGCAGGCATATGCCTTCGCATACCCCAGTGGCACGTTGATGCCGAACTGACTCATGCCTGAGGTACCGACAAAATCGCTTTTGATACCGTCAGGCCCGACGGTCAGCGTCACGGCCAAGGTGACCGGCACATCGTATCCGTCGAGGGTCATGCTATTGGTGTAGGTACCGTGCGGCAATGACTTGAAGCACTCGAGAGTAGCGCGACGACTGTGCTCCAGAATGAAGCCTCCGATCATGTCCAGGTCTTCAAGACGGAACTCTTTGAGCATGTCCAACAGACGCTTGTGGCCTGTTTCGTTACATGCCGCCAGCGCGTAGAAATCTCCTACGACCCGATCATTCTCACGGACGTTGTTACGCAGGATATTGATCAGGTCACGATTAACCTTGCCGCGCTCGAACAGTTTCATGATCGGGATGAACAGACCTTCTTCGTAGACTTCCCGAGCATCCGGGCCAAACCCACGACCACCGATATCTACCACGTGAGCTGTACTGGCGAAGTAGCCGATCAGCCTGCCCTGATGGAACGATGGAGAAACGATCGTGATGTCGTGTAGGTGTCCAGTGCCCTTCCAAGGGTCATTGGTGACGTAGACGTCGCCTTCAAAGATGTTGTCTTGGCCGATGTCATTGATGAAATGAACAACTGCCTCAGCCATCGTGTTGACGTGACCAGGAGTTCCCGTCACAGCCTGTGCGAGCATGTTGCCTTCGCGGTCAAAGACTCCTGCTGAGAGATCGCCCGCCTCGCGTACACTTGTAGAAAACGCAGTACGGATGAGGGTCAAAGCCTGCTCTTCCACCACAGAGACCAAGCGATTCCACATCACCTGCATCTGGATATCGATCATTGTTTCGCTCATGAGATAAAACCTTCTGTGCGGATAGCGCTTAACGTTTGATGACCAGCAGGCAACCATCTGGCTGGACTGTGGCGACAAATGAAGACGAGACAAATGTGGAGGTTTCGCGCTCAGCAATAATTGCCGGGCCATCGACTCGGGCGCCGACTTGCAAGGTTTCGCGCTCGTAAATGCCGGCTTTGACGTAGCCACCGCTGACTACATCGAACACCTGGCGATACGTAATTGGTTCTGCGCGGTACGAAGCGTTGATCTGAACGACCTCGTCTACAGGCGGCAAAGGGGAGCTCGCTTTTACAGACCAGCTGACGACTTCAATATCCGGCCCCTCGATAGGGCGACCGAAGAAGACGGTATAGGCAGCCTCAAAACGAGTTTTGAAGTCCGCGACATCGGTGTCCACAAATGCTTTGAAAGGCATGTCGACCGGGATCTCCCACCCTTGGCCGACGTAGCGCATGAATGCGGTGCATTCCAGCTCGGGCTCACCCTCAGGCATGCCTTGGCGCAGGAAGCCCATCGCCTCTGAAGTCATGTCGTCAATGAGATCATTGACCGCATTGGCATCGAAGGCAGAGAGGCGTGTAAACGAGCTGCGAACAGCTTCATATCCAAACGGGGCGCGCAAGAAGCCGATGGCAGATCCAACACCAGCGCCTGCCGGCACGATGAAACGCGATACTCCCATCTTTTCGCACAGCCTGGCGGCATGCAGCGGCCCACCTCCACCAAACGTGATCATCGTGAAATCACCGATGTCCTTGCCGCTCTCAACCGCATGGACTCGGCCAGCGTTGGCCATGTTTTCGTCGACGACTTCACATACGCCGTAAGCCGCAGTGTTTGCATCAAGGCCCAGAGGGGAGCCGACGACCTGAAGCATTGCCGCGCTCGAGTTCTCGACAGAGAGGAGCAGACTGCCACCAGCAAAATTGTCAGGATCTAACCGACCGAGCAGGAGGTTCGCGTCGGTAATGGTGGGCTGCTCGCCGCCACGGTTGTAGCAGGCAGGCCCAGGTTCGGAGCCAGCACTGTGTGGCCCAACCCGGATTTGGCGCATGCTGTCGATACTGGCAATGGAACCTCCGCCAGCGCCGATTTCCACCATCTCGACGACTGGAATGGAGATGGGCATTCCGCTGCCTTTTTTGAATCGATATGTGCGCGCAACCTCAAACGTTTTCGCGGTTTTTGGAACCTTGTTTTCAATCAGGCAGATCTTGGCGGTAGTCCCGCCCATATCAAACGAGACGACGTTATTGAGTCCATATTTACGGGCCACGTCAGCAGCGAAAATAGCGCCGCCAGCAGGGCCTGACTCTACGAGGCGGACTGGGAATTCGGCAGCGCTTTGCACCGAAATAATTCCCCCGCCGGAGTGGATCATAAATACCGGACAACGCCCTCCCGCTTCCTCGAGCGTCACCACCAACCGATCAAGGTAGGACTTGATGAGCGGCTTGACGTACGCGTTCGCGCAGACAGTATTGAACCGCTCGAACTCACGCATTTGCGGCGAGACTTCGCTGGAAATCGAGATCGAAACCTGTGGCAAACGAGCTTGCAGAACGTCCCGCAGTTGCTCCTCATGAGCACCGTTGACGTAGCTGTGGATGAAGCCAATGGCAACGCTTTCGTAATCGCCGGCAGCAATGCGCTCTACAAGCTCATCAATTTCCGTCCGGGAGGGAGCAATCAGGACTTGCCCATTTACATCCAGTCGTTCATGGAGCGTGTAGCGATGCTCCCGCTCAATGAGTGGTGGCGGCAATGAGATGTTGATGTCGTACTGCTCGAAGCGGTTTTCAGTACGCATCTCGAGCGTATCGCGGAACCCTTCCGTGGTAATGAACGCGGTGCGGGCGCCACGACGCTCAATCAACGCGTTAGTTGCCAGGGTGGTGCCGTGGATCAATTGATCGATGTCACCCAGCGTCAGGCCTGCCGCAGCAACAACTTCATTCACACCTTTGAGGATCGCACGCTCAGGCTTGGTATAGTCAGTGAGCACCTTAGTTGAATGCATCACGCCGTTATGTTCCAAAGCGATATCCGTGAAGGTACCGCCTATGTCCACGCCTACACGGCATGAGGAAGCGTTCATCTTTATCTCCCAAACATTAATTCGTTAAATCACGCAACGCGTAACTTATAATGTCAGTTATATGTTGTCTTACAGGAATGTTTAGTAATGTATCGGCAATCCAAGCTCAATGCGCCAGGTGAGAATCCTTTCTCCCCGGGGCTGCCCTTCACGGAAACCAGCCATTGTCCAATGTGAGGGCTTGCCCATTGATGAAGCTGGCCGCATCAGAGGCGAGGAACAACACAGCCTCTGCCGCTTCCTCAGGCTCACAAATGCGAAGTTGAGTTGTGCTCAGCGAGGACTCATCCCAAGGCTGACCCATAGCAGCGAAGTCTTCAATTTCCTTCAGGCCATGCTGCGTGCGAACAAAGGCCGGGCAGATAGTGTTGGAGCGTATGTTTTTGGTTCGATACTCGGAGCAGATGGACTTGGACAACATGATCGTCGCGGCTTTGGTCATGTTGTACAACGCTTCCAATGGGAACGCCTGCTCACCCGAAATAGAGGACGTGATTACAACCGTACCTCCACCAGACTCCGCCATCCTTGAAACGACATTTTTACAGACCAAGAAAGCTGACTTCACATTGACATTGAAGATCTTGTTGTAGTCAGCCTCCTCCATCTCATGAAAGTGACCAACGGTGACAATACCCGCATGGTTAAACAGATGGTCAATGTTTCCGAAATGACGGACAGCGGATTCAATGGAATCGTTAACCTGAGCACCATCACTCACATCGACCTTCCAATACTTTGCCGCTGCTCCAAGACTATGGATCGCCTCCACGGTCTCTTGGGCTGCTGCCGCATCCAGATCGAGAATGCTGATCTTTGAGCCTTGCTTCGCATACAAAAGGGCTGCTGCTCGGCCCATCCCTTTGCCCCCACCAGAAATCAGGACATGACTTCCTTTGAAACATGGATAGGACGCACGCGGCTCAGGTATATCAATCATAACTATCTCCATACATCAGAAAACTTGAAATCAAGACAACAGATAGCAGTGCCTGAGTACAGGCCCCAAAGTCAATAACAATTACAGCGAAGCGCTTCTCGAAGCCCTGAGTTTATTAGCGTGCTCTATCGCATCGTTTTCCAACGCATTAGAGCGACCATATGGACGCGCACTGAACATATATATAAAGCCGACGCCAAGCACTACCGACAGTCCAGTGATTACCACCCAACGGTCATACCAAGGTAAGTCACCCTGCACTGGAGATACCAATAGAAACACTGCGGCGACTTGGTAGACTAGGGCAGCAATGTTGACCAATATCCCCCACGAGCCAAGTGTCCACTCACCACCGGGTTTCCAGCCTTGGAGGCGTTTACGCAAGGCAGCGAAAACAACCATCATGAAACTGAGGTAAACACCCACCACCGCAAACGCCGTGATTCTGTTCAGGTTGTCCGGCTGCAAGTAGATCCAAAAACAGATGAGCAGCGGTGCGGCACAAGACACAAGCATTGCGTTATTAGGAACGGCGTTGTTAGACAGAGTCGAAAGCCATTTACTAGCAGGAAGCATTTGGTCTCGAGCAAAGGAGAAAATCAACCGACTTACTGCCGCCTGCAAAGACAACACGCAAGATAGGAATGCAATGATCGCAATTACCAAGAACCCCTTTGCTCCCCAATCACCTAGGGCCTCGTTGAGAATGACTGGAATTGGATCGGTGATCTGTCCGTTGACGATGTCCTTCAGGCTTGGGGCAGCCAGCAAATATCCGGCGAACGAGATGATTGCCGAGATAGCGCCAAACACGATGCTCAAAATCATCGCCTTGGGAATGCCACGACTTGGGTTTTGAACCTCTTCAGCGACATTACCACACGCCTCAAAGCCAAAAAACATGTACAAACCCAATAGCGATGCTGCCAAGAAAGCGCTGTAATAGGAGCCGTCCGAGGCAAGCATTCCAAAGGTATCGAACAATACTGAGAAGTCATTCACTCGATGGAATACCAGCAGGTATATCCCTAAAGCGATAACGCCAATAATCTCGCACCAAAAACCCAGCCTAGCTACACGCGCCAGAGTTTTAGTCCCACTCATATTAAACGCCATAGCGACCAACAGAACCGCACCAGCGGTTAGCAAGCCCGTCTCAGCATTGATCTTGAACCCGAAGAGCGTACCGATAAATGTCGTGCTGTACTGTGCGACCGACGTGATCATCACCACGTTAGCCCACAAATACACCCATGCTGCCAACCAGGCATATCGACGCCCCCACAATCTGCGACACCAAGGATACAAGCCGCCAGTGATCGGATATTGCGACGCAACTTCACCAAAAATTAGAGCGACCAACATCTGCCCGGCACCGACAATCAGGATCCACCACATCGCCGGCGGCCCTGCTAATGCAAGCGCAAATGCAAACAGTGCATAAACCCCTGAAAGCGGGGATAAGTAGGTAAAGCCCAGAGAGAAATTGGAAATCAGCCCCATAGTTCGGTGAAACTGCCGGGGTGTATCCTGTTCTCCGTCCGCACTTGATTGCACAGAAACTTTTGTATTCATTTTACTACTCCCGCGTTTAATTATTGAATTTTAGGCAGTAGGCAGCTGGGCGGCGTAAATCTTTGCCACCATTTTAAGAACTCATCCACCCGTCCGGGTGGTATTCAACTATCAACCACCCATCAGAAAGTACCCAGTTGATCGGTCGCCAACTTATACAGGGAGCGCAACTTTCGTCGGAGGCAGCAGTGGGATACGTTGAATCAGATCAGCAGCTTTCTCCGCAATCATGATCGTTGTTGCGTTTGTATTCGCACTCACGATACTAGGCATGACCGAAGCGTCGATGACCCTTAGGCGTTCAACCCCGTAAACTTTCAGCTCGTTATCAACGACAGCCATCTTGTCAACGCCCATCTTGCACGTGCCACAAAGATGGAAATCGCCAGATGTGAAGTTTCTGATGTAGGAGTCAATATCCGAGGCTGAATTAAGAGCCGGCCCTGGCTCTACTTCTTTTACCCCTAGTCCGTTATGGGCTCGTTGGGCGACCAGCTCTCGACCGATACGAATGGAGTGACGCATTTGGTTCATGTCGTAGTCGGTAGACAGGAAATTTGAAAAAATTCTAGGCGCAGCAGAAGGGTCACGAGAGCTAAGTTTCACCCAGCCAGTCCCTTCGACCCGGGTCGGCCCAATACAGTATGTAAAACCATGGCGATCAGGGCTCACGCCGTTATCATGATCCGTAATCACAGGCAGGTATTGAATCTCAATGTCAGGATGCTTGACCGATGGGTCACTGCGCAGCATCGCGCAAGTCTCAACATTGTTTGTAGCCCCTGGGCCAGTGTGAGTTGCGATCCAGCGCGCCCCCGTGTACAGCATCAGATCTTTTCGCATGTATCGACTCATCGACACAGGCTTCTCGATCTGCCACTTCATGTACACGATCGGGTGATCTTGAAGGTTCTGTCCCACGCCAGGGAGATCCACTTTGCAAGTAATCCCCATTTCCTTGAGGTGTTCAGCTGGGCCTATCCCCGAGAGCATCAGGAGTTGCGGGCTTGCAACGGCCCCACTCGAAACCAAAACTTCTTTGCGCGCGATCACGGTGTACTGAACACCATGGCGCCGGTACACCACGCCCTTGGCAACACCATTCTCAATCAGAATTTCTTCCGCAAGAGCTCGATCCGTCACAGTTAGATTCGGGCGACTCAGATGGGGGTAGATATAGGCCTGCGCGGTCGAAGCACGGACACCATTTTTAACGTTCATCTGAAAAGCCCCTAGACCTTCCTGATTCTCGCCGTTGATGTCATCGGACAAAGGGTATCCAGCTTGCTCGCCAGCGCTGAGAAAGATGTCGTAAAGCGGCGATGGATACTTACCCTTCTGGATATTCATCGGGCCAGTGCCGCCGCGATATTCAGAACTGCCACCTTCCCATGTCTCAATTCGCTTGAAGTAAGGAAGCACTTCGTTCCACGACCACCCGCTTGCCCCCTCACCCACCCAACGCTCGAAATCCAGGGCGTGACCTCGGATGTAGCACATGCCATTGATGGACGATGAGCCGCCTAACACCTTGCCACGAGGCTGGAAAATCTTCCGATTATTGAGATGCGGCTCCGGCTCACCATCGAACATCCAGTTATAGGTTGGATTACGCCACGCGCGGTCGAAGGCGGCTGGCATATCGATTTTCCAGTAATCAAAAATGCCCGGTGCTTTTGCGCCCGCTTCGAGCAGCAATACGCTGGTCTGTTCATTTTCTGTCAGACGAGACGCCAGAACACAGCCAGCTGAACCGCCGCCCACCACAACGTAATCTACTTCTTGCACAAACTTAGCATTTGTCACTTTTTGATCACCCAAAACCGATAGCCGCAACTATTGTGTATTTGCCCCTGAAAACCGCGCCTTAGCGGCTCAGCGAACCAAGAATCGAGTCAACCATCGCGGTTGCTATCGCCACGTCCGCTTCGACAGGCCCGCCCGACACACCAACAGCCGCGATTACATCGCCCTGCCAGCGGACGGGGATTCCACCTCCAAAAACCACGAACGGGCGAGTCGCAGCCCCCTGAATTCCGAATACCTCGCCTCCTGGCTGCGCATCGGAGTATAGGTCTGCGGTAGAGACCTTGAGAGCGGCGGCGGTGTAAGCCTTGTTGGTTGCCAAGTCACCCAATCCAAAAGCCGCAGCATCAGTTCGCAGAAAAGCGATCAGGTTGCCGCCAGCGTCAACGATAGAGAGGCAAGACGGTTCGTTTAGCTCCTGAACCTTCTGCTCTCCAGCCTTGATGGCAGCTTGAGCGATCTGAGAAGTCAAATGCATAAAACACCCCTATTTATTGTTGAATCTCAGCCACGTACGACGACGTCGCCAGAATGAATTTCGAGGGCAGTAAAGAAAAAATGAAGCTAAGATTTTTTTGGTCTATTTAAATACCTTTTGAGAAACCGTACGCCTCAGGCATGGCGTTGTCAACGAGCGTGCACACACACGCTACAAGGTCATTACAGCCAAAAAAAACTCAGAAAACAGGATAAAATACATATAAATCAGCAGGTTAATCTAATCTTAGGCACGATGTAGCCAGACGTCAGAACTCGCTAGATTCTCAGCAGTTCGCAGGCACAACCTCGATTCCCAAGCATTTCAATCCAAAAAGGTTCTACACACATACCATTTGTCGACTGAGTTTCTTCAACGTTAAATGAGCCGCGTCAGCTCGGCTTATTGCTCCCCTGGCCGCACTCCCCTGAACCCGCTCGCCTGGCAATGCGTCGGTATGACTGCGTTTACATCAGGCATCAGATGTCTTACATTACAAATTCCTAGTCATGCAATGCTTTGAAGCCTGCACTGCGGGTGGCGATGCCAAGCAGACATTGACGGACTTCGGGTTGCTTGCCGATCGAGTGGCTGAGCTCTAGGACTCGATGTGCCAAAGGATGGATGGCTGAACACACAGTAAATACCACACCTAACGAAGCTTCGATGGTGTGCCCCTAGGCCCCTGGACTAAGCCATGCACCAATTACGCCTCGACCTCCACAATGAGCTACACGCGCGACCTTCCATCTACTTTGATGGGCCAGCCTGCGTCTTCCATGCTGCATTCGTAGCCTCGGGCGAGGAAGCAACCCGAATACTGCTACAGCTTGTCGGACACGACCGATCAAAGCCGCACGGATTTATTACCAATGGCGCCGTCAACTACAAGTGGGAAAAACACGGGGAATTCCTGACGATCACATGCGTCGTTCAGTATTGCCAAGGTGCTGGCTGGTCGAGCGCCCCTGAGCTTCTGAAAGGAATTACGGCTGAATTCAGTCATCTGCTGATTAGCTTGACCTATGTCCAGGTTTTGACCAGTGACGATACGCTTCTGCCTGGTGAGCAGATTGGCCTGACCGATCCGGCAGGGTCTGCTATCGGAAATCATGACGCGTCACTGTGGTCTGATTTCATCCTTGATGACGATGGGCTCTGCCGGTTTATTCTCGTCAACAAATCCCTCAACTCATACCGCCTTGGGCGTATGACACGACGGGTTCTTGAGATAGAGACCTACAGGATGATGGCCTTGCTTTCTCTGCCACTCGCGCAATCGATCGCCAAAGAACTTGAAAAACTTGAGCTCGTGCTGATTGATCTCACTGAGCGAACCAGTCGTATGACATTCGAGCCATCGCATTTGCTGGTTGAGGACGTCGCGAGCCTTTCGACCAAAATTACTCAGCTCAAGGCGCAATCGCAGAAGAGGTTCGCGGCAACCATTGCCTACGCAGACCTGGTCTCTGAACGAATAGGGGAGCTTCGAGAGAGCCACACAGGCGAAAGCCAACGGATCGGAGTTTTCATCGAACGTAGATTCTTACCCTCAGTGCGGTACTGCATGGCGATTCAAAGCCGGCTCAGCCTATTAGCCGACAGCGTCAGTAGCCTTAGTGATCTGGTTCAGGCGCGAGCGCAAGTCGAGGTTGAGCAACAGAACGCGAAAATTTTGCAGAGCTTGAATGCAAGAGCCAGCACACAGATAAAAATTCAAAAAGCGGTTGAGGGCCTTTCGGTTATCGCGACTGCCTACTACTTAATCAGCTTGCTGAAGCTCATTTATCAAGGAACCACCGAGCTTGGCGTAATATTCCCAACGGCCACTGCCATTCTGATTTCTATCCCGATCACTCTAGCGGTCATCTGGCACAGCCGGCGAAGCATCAAGAAACTCGAGGCGAACGAATAGCTCAAATCGCCCCTCGGATTAGCAGAGCCTTGAATCGTGCGATGAAGGTCTCGCAGACCGACGCCATAAGCTCGGTAGCCTGCTCTTCCTGATGATCGTGAATGGAGGAAATCAACTCCTCCACCATCAGCAGCGAGAAGTGCTGGTCTTGCGACATCAGGGGCACGAATGGAAGGTAGGAAGCGGCTAGAGAATCGTGAGCCGCGTCCGCTAGCCAGATATTTCCTGTGGCCGCAGCAACCGATAAACACAACTCGCTCTCTGCCCTCCTTCGTAGCGCTCGTTCAGGTTCTTGCCTCAGAGCCTCAAGCGCTTCACGCATGCGTTTCAGATCAGCCGGAGAGCGACGGACAGCGGCAAACCTGGCACAAGCCACCTGATTGATTCGCCAATACTCCATCGCTCTCAAACAAGCAGACTGCGACTTGTTAAGCTGAGCGATGCCGATCTCCTCGAGTTTCAATTCGTCAACGATGAACGTGCCACCATTAACTCCACGGCGGATCTCAAAATAGCCTTCTGAATCCAGAAGCTTCAGCGCTTCCCGTAGCGTGATACGCGCTACGCCCAACTCGTCAGAAAACTTGCGTTCCGCCGGAAGCTTAGCGCCTGGGAGAAAATTACCGAGCGTGATTTCCTGCCTGATTCGTTCAGCCGCCGCGCCATAGGTCGCAACAGACTTGATTGGTGAGATGCCGTATAACATTTCAGATCGCCGTAAAGGTATTGTCGGCCATTATTTCGGCGCCATTGATGAAACTCGAGTCGTCATTGGCCAGGAACAATGCAATGGTTGCAACCTCTTCAGGCTCGCAAATTCTGCCCTGCATCAACGCAATGTCGCTTTCTGTTGCAAGAATTCCATGGGAGCGAAGTTGCTCAATCTCACGTGACGCATGCCCAGTGCGAACAAAACTCGGAACGATCAAATTGCATCGAATTCCAGCATCTCGGTACTCGACAGCAATAGCCCTGCATAACTGGTGCATGGCACTCTTTGAGGCGCAGTAAACGCTTTCAAAGCTGGTGACGGCCTTCGCGGAGGAGGAAGACGTGGCGATGATCACGCCTTTGCCCTGAACGAGCATATGAGGGAGCACTGCACGTGTCACCATGAAAACGCTTTTTGCGTTGTTCTCGAACAGCCAATCCCAATCCTCCAAGGTGTATTCCAAGAACCCTTTCGCGGTAATAACCCCGGCATGGTTAAACAGGACATCAATCCGGCCTTCGGTGGAAATGACGTGATGGACTGCGCGCTGGCAATCTTCTAAGACACTGACATTGCCAGGTATGAATGTAGCCTGACCGCCCTGAGTGCGGACTTTCTCAACCAGCCTCTGTCCCGCCAGCTCATCAGTGTCTACGAAATAAACCAGGCCCCCTTCAGCAGCAAAAAGTTCCACTGTCGCTTTGCCTATGCCATTGGCTCCTCCTGTGATGAAACACACCTTCCTTTGAAGCTTCGCCATTTCACCACCTACAGACAGGAACGTACCAATGAGAAGCGACCGAGGTCAGCCGCCACAAGACAACGCGTAATGCTAACACGCACGCCTTGCCCGATGACTTGTCTCGCGGCAAGTAGGTGCCTCAAAGTCTTGATCAAACAGGCCGAGACGCAACGGGAGCGATTGAGCAGCACTGACAGCGGTCTCGTCTACACATGCATGCAGCGCAGACGATTGGCATCCGTGGAAAGTCGCATGCGATGTAGGCGTTCGCCGTAACTTAGGGAAGGCAATCGCTCGCGAATGGGTAAGATTTCACCTGCCCTTTGAGCCCTCCTGATCTTGAAATTTTCCGTCGCGGCGCATTAGTCTGCAAAGAGAACGATGTCGTGCCGCGCAGCTTCTGCGCATTTGTTCAGCAAAGCTCGTTATTTGGCTAGCGTTAGGCTCCGTCGGCAGCAGCCGTGAGGATCCCTCATAGTGCTTGAGACAAATGCTTTACGAGCCAAGCATGTAGATTAGGATCTCCACACGCCACGATCGCCCCTCCACCCTGAGCGCTACCTCCTTCCCAAGAGGTCATCACTCCTCCCGCCCCCTCAATGATAGGGATCAACGCCTGAACATCATAAGGTTTGAGATTATCCTCAATCACAACGTCGACCAACCCCATCGCCACCATGCAGTAGGAATAACAATCCCCTCCGAAACGCGTAAGCCGAGCCCGCCTCATCAGTTGATCGAACGCCTCTCGACGCTGCGGAATGTCAAAGAGTTCTGGGGAGGTACTCATTAAGACCGCGCTTTCGATATCACTGCAGGAACGGGTTTTTAATCGCCTTCCATTGAGCCAACTGCCGTTTGATGTTCCGACAAATATTTCTTTCGTAAATGGCTGACTCATGACACCCAGCACCGGCCTTTGACCGTCATTGAGCGCGATCAGCGTCCCCCACAGGGGCATCCCGGTAATGAAGGCGCGGGTACCATCGATGGGGTCTAACACCCAAGTCAGCGGTGATGTTCCTGAGACTCGCCCATACTCCTCACCTAGGATGCCATGTTCAGGGTATCGAGCCCTGATCATCTGGGACATCGCCCGTTCTGCTTCCTTGTCAGCGAGCGTGACAGGGTCAAACCCGGCCTGTAGCTTATTTTCTACCTCTTTCGTGTTTCGGAAAGCTGGAAGGGTGATATCTGCTGCGATTGCCGCAAGACCCTCAGCGAAAGCTGTCAGCTCTGTGATGGGTAGGATGGAGGTCACCACATTGTACTCCTGGATTGTTAACTCAGACGCTGCCCGCTGTCGTCGATTGCTCAGAGCTGAATTGCGGATTTTGGCACGATTCCCGGGAGCATTTCTCAACGAGACCTTAGTTATTTACGCTCATAAATGAAATCCAGACTTCGCTTGCCCGTTATCTGTTGATGATGAGCGTTCAAAAGAGGTGTATTTTTGCTTAGACCTCCCCTGATGCACACACCGCCTTGTCGCCTCCCCCTTGCGCCAGTCGCCGGGCAGCACCAGAATGGCCATAGTGACTCGCATCTGCGCGGCGACTTTCGATGTGCAAGAAAGAAGACCAGGTAATTCAACCGTCAGTTGATACCCCAGCCTTCCGGAAATTTAGAAAGACGCACGCACCATCAGCCCCCCAACCAGCGCACTATCAACCTGATTGACACCCCCGGGATGAACGATGTACTGAAGGTTGGGGCGCAGTGTCAGCCAGCCGTTTAGCTTCGCGCCGTAGTAAATCTCGGCACTGTATTCATCCCCTTGGACAGGAAAATACCTAGGGTCATTGTAATCAAAGACTCCACTAAGTTGATTGATCAATCGCTGACGTTTGCTAACGTCGTCTGCAACGCTTAAGCCGCCAACCGCTATGCCAATTGCATCGGCTTGACGCTCATCGAATGGGCCGTTGATTGTTACACCGAGCGTAAAGTGCCTTGCAATGTAGCCAGTAGCACGATCGTTCCAAAAACCTTGGCTAAACATCTCGACATTACGCTTAGGGTTATTATTGATCAGTCCCACTGTTTGACGAGCCACGTACCACCAGCCTGTGCGGTGAGAGTGATTTTTAAACTCACCGTTTGGAGTCAACGGCTGTGGCTGACCATCCTCGCCATAGTAAAGGTCATTGGCATCGGATGTGTTAAAAAAGGCGCCAACCCGGTACTCAGCTGGATAGCCTAAAAGCGCTTGCTTAGGGAACCACAGCAACTCAATCGGGACGATGACGCCGTCACCTCCACTGGTGCTAAGCTTTAGGTGATTCCTGTTTTCCATAAGCGTGGGATTTTGCTCAAACACCCCGATCTGGAACGCCCATTCCGGAGCGAAGTTTAGCTTGGCGCTGCTCCCCCACTGGCTGATTGGAAAATTGTACCAATCGTCACCATGCCAGTTCCCGGGCGAACTGCCACAGAAGTCGAGATTTTGGAAATCGCAAGTAAATTGGCCGAAAGCATCAGGCCCAAAGCGCCCTACGCTATATTCGAGCTTGCCCTCAAACAATCTTTGTTGAAAAACGAATCGTGTCAGGCGGACAACACTCCCGCGCCCAAACACTTCCTGCGACGACCCTAGCTGCCCCTGTCGCTTATCAATCAACCTCTCAGCCGAAAGGTCTTTCCCGTTCCGATCAGAGATAACAGTTAGAAAGTTGGCGTCAGCTATACCTGCAATCTTCTGAAGATCCGCGCTCAAAGTAAATGTGTATTGATCAGCAAACATCAACGCCTTACTTTTATCAAATCCGCCTCTTATATTTGACGCCGCATCATTTCGATAGGTAATGCTCAATGCATATCCGTGCTCCTCGAGCTCATTCCTCAAACCTCCCCAGTTGCCCAGCATCCACTGATCCCCTCCTTCATCAGTGTACGCCGCTGTAGGTGATGGATTAGAACTTGACTCAGATGTTGAGCTATCACTTGCGCTCGGGGAGGGACTAGAACTCTGATTAACGCTAGCTCCTACAAAGCCAGCCCAAAAAATTGCAACACAAGGAATCGCCGCACCTACTTTTATTGTTCTCACAACAATGTACCTTTTGGAAGACAACTTGAATTATTATTAGTATTCGAAGTTATGCCCAAACTACCCATGGCATGAACTGGCAAGCATTGTTAATTCATGCCATGGAGAAATTAACTCGTGAGCATTTCTTCTAGGCTCCATCTCGCTAGATAACCGCTCCTGCATGGAGATCACCTCACCTACCTAGACGCGCCTGTGACTAGGATGATGGCTCGTAATCATCAACGCTCGGCTCTGGTTGCCAATCACTGTGCTGAGATTGCCTGGCTGGAACTTGTGGCCAGCGACTCCTGACCACCGCGTCAAGCTGCAGCGTTCAGAACTTGATTAAGAAGCGGGATGCTTGGAGCTGAGATAGGGGTAACCTCAGGATCCATGCACAATCTTCACTGTCAGGAGCCATACCTTCGTCCGCTTTTCCATCGGCTGGTTTGGCGGACTGAGTCAAACGCTCTGGCGTTCAGGCAACAATTTGCAAGCGCCGTAATTGAGACAATTGGGCTAACCCCTGATGGGCAACACCAGAGAAATGGAGAGACCCCGTGACGAGCAGAAAACCTCCACTTAGACTTGTTTTCCCACAATGGCAGGGCGGTGCGCGCGAGCAATATGGTATCGGAGCCGAACTGCTGAACTGGCTGGCTCCTGAGGCCACTGGCCCCGTCGTGAGACTTGAAGTTCCCGTACCCGACGCCGCCTCCCTGAAGGAAGAGCGGGGCATCATGGGGCGCGCTCAATTGCTCAAGCAAACTGACGATGCGCGGGCGATCATCAAGCAGCACGCACCAGACAGCCTCATCGTTCTGGGCGGTGACTGCCTGGTAGACCTGGCGCCTTTCGCCTACCTGAGCGAAAAGTATGGCGATGATTTCGCGATCCTGTGGGTCGATGCACACCCGGACATCATGACCCCCAAGGAATTCAACAACGCTCACGCCATGGTTCTGGGCAACTTGCTGGGCGAAGGCGACGAAGAGTTTCGCAGCCGAGTCGAAGTGCCGGTCAAACCTCAGAATGTAATGTACGCTGGCCTGGAAGACCCCACTGAGTTCGAGAAAGGTTTCATCGACCGGTTGGGCTTGCGCAGCGCCAGCGGAGACGACCTCAAGGAAAATAGCCAACCCATCCTCGATTGGCTGCGCTCGATCAAGGCCAAATACGTTGCAGTTCACTTCGACCTGGACGTTCTGGATCCTTCGAGCTTCGGCTCAATCCTCTTCAATAACCCGCATGTGCCTAAGAGCACCTACGATGGCATCGCGCGTGGCAAGATGACCATCCCTCAAGTCGTACGGCTGATAAAGGACGTGGGTGCTGAGGTGGAAGTTGTAGCTATCGGCATCACTGAGCATTTCCCTTGGGACGCCATTGCCCTGAAGAAAATGATGTCGGATCTTCCGCTGTTTCGCGGATAAAAAAATCGGCTCAAGGATGAGCCGATTTTTTAGTTGCAGTTCATCAAGCAAGCGGTTGTTCTAACCGCTCAGTCTTTCCCTGAGCTTCCGCGATGAGAATAGAGATGATCACCAGAGCCAGAGCGGCAGCACTGTAAATTGTCAGGTGCTCACCCAGGAACAAAATCGAGAATACAGAGGCCGTCAAAGGCGTCGCGGCAAATGCCATCCCGGCAGCGCTGGCAGGAATTCTGGTTACGCCTGCAAAGAACAGCAGCGTAGGCACTGCCCAACACGTGATGCCATAGAAAACCAGCAGGCTGACGTTCGTTTTGCTCATGAGCCCGTAGTCGAAAGACGAGAGTTCGTTGAGTGCCATTGGCAGCGTAAAAATCGCCCCCGTCATGCAGATCCCGAGCGCTATCGTAGCCGCCGGAATATCAACGCTGTACTTCTTGGCAACGATTACGTACACGGCGGAAGACAGCGTCGACAGCAAGAGCATAGACATACCGAATATCGTGTTATGCCCAGCGGTATCAGAAGCAGGAACCGTCAGCAGGAAGACCCCTCCAATCGCCAGGGCAATCGCGATGAGCTTTCTGAGATTCAGCGACTCTTTGAGCACAGCTGCGGAAAGCAGAAGCACAAAAGCAGGCGTCAGGCTGGTGAAAATCGAGGCCATCACAGCCGTCGACGATTCCATTCCATAAAGCAGGAACACGGTGTACAGCACCGAACCGATCACGGATTGGGCAGCGATGATGCCCCAGTCTTTCTTGGAAAGCCTGAACAAGGCGCCTTTGTCGAACTTCAGGGAGATTGGGATCAATACGATCCCGCCAATCAGCATGGTGACGCAAGTGAAGATCCAAGGCGGGAAGGATTCGATTGCGTTTTTGGCGACTGGATACCCTATTCCTAACAGGGCGTAGCAAAGTAAGACGTAGATATAGCCTCGGTTCATTTGTAGATGCCTCATAGGTACCGGCAGGTATAGAAAAGCCGTGCCAGCCACCCGAGTACACCGAGGGCGACTGACTCTTTTTATTATGCGGAGGGTGCCCTTTGCACTATACGGATCCGGCTCCGAGGCTTTTTGCTATGCCCGCCAAAAATTGCGCTCCGCCCGCCTACAGGCGGCGAGTCTCACGGGGGGTCATCCCGTAGTAATCTTTGAAGGATCTACTGAAGTGCGAGAGGTTTTTGAAGCCAAAATCAGTCGCGATATCACTGATCGATTTGCTCTTATTGGTGACCAGCAGGCGGTGACTGGCGGTGAGGCGCTGCTGCCAAAGCCATTTGTAGGCCGTCGTATTTTCACCAGCGAACAGCCGGTTCAACGTACGCTCGGAGACATGGGTATCGAACGCCACTGACTCGATCGTCAGATCGGAATTGCCCAGGTTGGCGAGGATGAAGGACTTGATGCGGTTGAGCTGCTGCAGCTGTCGCGCTTCCTCTTTGACGTCGGTATCACCGTATTCAGCGTCAAAGCTGGCGGACAAGACATCCAGCAGTGAGCCAAGCAGCCGGCCCTCGATATTGCCGTCGGCAGGTTGTGACCGCCACATCTCCATCATCATTGACCGAGTGATTTTCCCCACACCTTCGTTCCCATGCAGAGTCAGACTGAGCAGGGAGGGCGCCTTGAACACATGCTTGTTCATTACGCTATGCGGGACGCTCAGGATGATCTGATCATCACCATTGGGGAAGCTGCATGAGTAAGGACGGGAGCTATCGTAAATGACGATGTCTCCAGCTTTTTGCAGTGACTCCCGGGCATTTTGAACAACCTGAGCGACTGGGCACATTGAGAGGACGATGTAATACAGATCGGCCTCGCTTTCCGGACGCCTGTGATAAGCGACTGGTTTGGATGAGATATGGCTGATCTGGCAGGGCCCGAAGGATTTCACCTCCAGCGAACCGTGGAAATCATCAGTTACCAACAACTGACCATTGGTCTTGTCATAGGTGGAACAAACGACTGAATGCCATTTGGCAAAATCGGTGCACTCAAAGCTATGGGCATGGATTTGAGTCATCACTCCCTCCTGCCAATCTCTGGACACGGGCATTAGGAAAAGTCGCACATCACAATTATGTGCGTACGACCAAACAGGGTTTTCAAGAGCCTCCGTGGCCACCACCGCGCGTCACTGCCAAGACTGAGTCTGCCTGCACGGTACGAGCCTGATCATAGCAGCTTCCATCGCGTAATCAGCCAATCACCCGTCGGTTGGCACGGCAGACCAAGAGATTGGCATTGAGGACAAAGCCGCACTTGTTTGACCTGCATACGATGAAGTTCGCAAGTAGACGGCCGACAGCGCTGGCGACCTTGCGAACCCATGGGTTTCGCCCTTCAGAACAACTAACAATTCAAGGGACGTAGCGATGCAAGACACACGGCCAATTAACCGTCTGATAGCGAACGTGTCATCCGCCAAAAGCATCTTCATTGCAGCCTTCATCACCCAGTTTTGTATGGGATACGAAGTGCTGCTGCGCATCAGTGCGGCCACAAAAATCAAAGGTGAGTTCTTTGACGTCTCTCACCCACTTACTTCCGGAGCGATGATCGGTGAGATCCTAGGTGTCATCTATTTGGGGTTCGCCATCTCCAACCTGCTGATGGCGCCGTTCATCGACCTGCTAGGTATCCGAAAAGTACATATCGGCAGTATTGCGCTCTTCACCGGCGGCACAATGCTGATCGCCAATGCCCAGCCCGATCACGACGACGCCTACATGCTCCTGTGGGGTGGGTCGTTAATTCAGGGCATCGCTTGGGGCTGGATAGAGGCCGCCTTGAACCCGTTGATCGTCTCGATCTATCCCAAGCAGAAAGTACCCAAGCTGAATCTGTTCTTCAGCGCATTCGCGCTCGGCATGCTGATCGCAGCGCCCACGTCAGTGCTGATCGACACCTACCACATCAGCTGGCGTATCCAGATCTGCTTGGTCTTGATTCCGGCGGTCATCGCGCTGTGCCTGGCGCTTCGGTTGCGTTACCCCCCAAGCGAGCGGGTCACTGAAGGTGTCTCGCTGCCTCAGATGTTCAAGTACACCTTTGGACGCGCGGCTTTCTACGTGTTCCTGTTCGCGATGCTACTTACGGCTGCTACCGAGATGGTACCCAGTAACTGGATGGATTTGACCCTGACGCGCATCGTGGGCATCGAAGGGTTCTGGCTGGTCGCCTTTGTGTATACGGTTCAAATCGCTGTGCGGTTATGCACGGGCTTGTTCAATCGCTACATTGGCTCAAGTGGAATCATGTTCTTTGGTGCTGCATTCGCCGCCGTGGGGCTGCTGGTTATGAGCCAGGCCGCCAGCGCATGGGCCGGGATGTTCGCGGCGCTGCTTTTCGGAATGGGAACCAGCGTCATGTGGCCTACGATGCTCGGAAGTACCTCGGAGAGGTTTCCCAAAGGCGGCTCGCTCGCGATCGGTGTAATGGCGTCCTGTGGAATGCTGTCGTCCTACACCCTCATCGCAGGTTTCGGTGTGTTGTTCGATCAGACCAAGGTGAAGGTTGCCGGCGGAGCTCAAGCTTTCGAAGCACTCAAGGACAAAACGCCTGAATTCGATTGGGTCATGAGTCAGTCGACCACACACATGTTTGAGTTGGCCGCCCTCTTCCCGATTGCAGTCACCGCCTTCTTCGCAGTGGCTTGGTACATCGATTCGCAAAAGCGCCGCAAGGGCGACCAAGCCCGACGAGTTGAGAACGCTCAGGCAGCGCAGGATAATGGAATCGAAGCGCGCAGCACCCTAAACGCCCTTGAGCCGAGGTAAGTGACCCTGACGTTACTCAGCGTCCAAGCTTCCCACAATCTGCTCCGCCGCGCGAAGGATCTCATCGCGAAACCGCAGGAGATTTTCGGATCGGATCGTGGGAACGAACAGCGCCAGACTCCCACGACATGCGCCGCTGCTATCGATTAGCGGCGCAGCGATGGCATGCACCCCGTTCTGCAGCTCATCATGGGAATGAGCAAAACCCGCCGAGCGAATTCCCTCCAAGCGCTTGAAAATTTCGTCGGATCCAGGAACGCCCTCAAGCACCCGGTCGATGGTTGGTTGAGGCTGACATGCCAACAGGGCGAGGCCACTGGCGCCAAGATAGGCAGGATAATGAGAGCCTGGAGTGTGCTGGACTTGGACAAGGTGGCCGGTGGCGACGACCTGATCGAGCACCACCGCTTGTTTGCCATCCAGGCCATGCAGCGAGACAGACTCTGCGCAACGGGATACGAGCTCAGCCATGAACGGCCTTGCGATAACCTGAAGGCTAGGGCCCGCCAATTGGTTTAGCCTCGGAATAGCAAAACCTAACGCATAGCCACGGTCGGTCTTTCTAACGAACGATCGACCCGCCAGCGTCGAGAGCAACCTGTGCGCCACCGTGCGGTTGATGCTGCAGGATTTGGCCACATCGGCGACCGATATAGGCCCCTCTTGCGCCACCTTCTCCAGCACCTCTAGCATCAAGTCGCCGGTTGACGAAATCTCTGACACATGGCCCCCTAAGCAGCGCCGTAAATTTGAATTGCGCCATGATAGGCGGTCGGCTCCCCAAGGGCCAGCTTGGCCACTGACTGGTAAACCACCCATGTTGCAGGGATAAATTTAAGAAAGTAAGTCCGCTATTCGGGACGGGTCTGCTTCATGTAAGGAAGCTCATCAAACTCTTTGAACCAGGCGGCCAAATCCTCGCGTCCATTGCGCCATTGGTAATCAGGGAACCTGAAATCCAAGTACCCCAGCGCGCATCCGATACTGATAGTGCCAATATCAATGCGCTCACGTAACTGATCGACAATGGATACGAAGTGATCAAGCGCCGAGATGATTTTCTCTTTCTGGCCATCTAACCATGGGGCCCAGTGTAATGCCTCAGGGCGAAACGCTTTCTCATAACGAATGATCATCGCAGCGTCCAGCAACCCATCTGCAAGCGCCTGTTCACGTAATGCTTGCCAACGCAGTTCACCGGTGGGGAATATCTTTTTCCGCCCGAGGCTGTCGAGGTACTCACAAATGACGCGACTGTCGAACAGGGGCTCACCATCGTCTTTGAAGAATGTCGGAATTTTCCCTAGCGGATTGCCCTTCACGATATCCAGATCGCGATTAATGGGGTGAGCTTTCCCAGATAGCCTCTCGATGCTGTCGTTTAGGCCCAGCACGTGCGCAGTGACGATTACTTTCCTCACAAAAGGGGAAGGCAGTGCGTAGTAGATCTTCATTGGCGCCTACAGCTCCATATTGTTATGAATGGGGATTCCCCAGACCAGCTTGACTCCCAGACAGAAAGTTCAAACAGCCTGGCTTCGAAGAACGCTGACAGGAGACCTCCTGTATTGCTTTCTGAAGGAGCGGCTGAAATGTGAAAGGTTTTTGAATCCGTTGCTGAAGGCGGCGTCCGTCACGTCCCGGCAATTCCCGGCAGCCAACGCTTCGTAGCTCGCCTCAATCCGTTTAGAGATCAGCCACCGCATGAAGGTCGTGCTGTCGTCGGAAAATAGTCGGTACAGCGATCTCGTCGACAGCCCTACCCCTTTCGCCACCCTCTCGGCACTGAGATCTGGATCGGAGATGTATTTGAGGATGTACCGCTTGGCTTTCGCGAGCTTGTCATGCTCCACGCTGCGATCTTTGGTTGAGCAATTAGTGGATAAATACTTCAGGGCAGCCTCCGCCAGGATCTGACTGAGCATTTCCTGATCTCGGGTCGACTCACTGAACCGCGAAGAGGAAGCAAATCCTTGCAGGGACGCTGCCGTAATGGCGGCAAAAGCATCTGCGCCTTCAGTGACCTCCCACAACAAATCCTTCGGACTGCGATAGGACTCGTCTACCAGATATCTCTCAAGCCGTATGCTGACCAGATGAGTCAAGGCTGTGACCTTGACCGAGAATCTCTCGGCGCCGTCGACCATCAGTAGGCCCCCTGCCGACACCCTGGCCGCTCTGTGTGCGCTTTCGATTTCCAGGACGCCAGACAGGCACACGTAAAGGTAATAGCTATCCCCACGATCACCGTCCGTGACCGCCAGATGACCTACACCTACCCCCAATCGCCCCGATCGAAGGCTGATCATCCGACCCTGGGCAATGTTCTGGATCTGCTGGGCGCTGATCTTACTAACTGTTTTTGATACCCGAAGCGTATCGCCGTAATGCTCCCGCAAGATGCCGGCGGCGTCAGTGGGAGTTTCTAGGGATTTATTCTTATCTAGAAGCGTACTGGCGGACATGATGATCACCGTTCAAAGGTCTGACTTGTAGCGTCCGGGAGGGATACGTGCTCTTAGCTGCACCGCAGCGCCGAACCCTTCCCATCGCCAAATTCGTTCGATATGCGAACGAAAATGATCGATATACGAACACTACCCTTCATGAATCCGGACGTCAATATCACCGGGCAAGCAGCCAGCGTCAGCGATAAACGTATCACATTGAAAAATATGAAGTTTCTTAACCAGCCAATTGTCGGAAGCTGAGTTCATTCAACCGAGGAGCTTCGACTTCAACCATGACCTTCAACTGACGTGCCCATACCGCCTGTGAATCGGGCGTCCGCGCGGTTGGTAGGGCTGGGCTCTCATACTTGAGCGTCGAGCAACCCTCGACGCATCACGTTGGCACTTGGGAGAGCACGAGGGGCTCGCGGGTCGGGCGTGGCCTGCTCATAGCCGAAGGCTTTGCTGACAAGCAATTGCTCGGAATGGGCAACCACCGGATTGGAGACCGCTTGGCGACCGCCTCTGATGTCCCCCACAGTTATGGTAATAGCGCGCAATCCTGCGCCGGCAAACGCGCCGTTGTGTTTCCGCCATCCATGGATAGCTGATTGAGCAGGGAGGGGGTTGCATCTAGGTGGGATATGTCACCAAGGGAAGATTTTCTCTGTCCATCGCCTGCACAATCGTTGAACGAAGGGGCAGTCTTTTCCTCAGCTTCGGTTCCCTTGGCGTCATTCTGAGGGGCTGGAACACCGATTTGCACTTCGATCCAACTTGCAGATTTAGGTAAGTAATCAACCGTGCCCACGATCTTCGCAACGTTTAAATCCGCACTCAGCACGCCATTTTCAAGCTGGCATTGACTGAACTCGTACTCCATACGATTGGGGGAATCCAACAGCGGCAGCTGAACGTAAATCAGGGATATCCAAGGCATCATGACGGTTGGCCAAGGGGTTAAACATGCCGATTCGAAGCCCCATGAGCGCTCCTGGCCTTGGCGCGAGAGCTGAAAATGCTGGATGAGTCAGCGCCGCTGCGGTCAGCGGCGACGCGGACGGTCACTGGAGGAGTGGAGGAAGATTTCAGCAGGGAGCGCCTACTAGGCATCGCGTAATGGCGCAGCTGCCGGGCAAGATAGGTGGATTAGTCGCCAGCGCGCTGTAGCCTCTTGGTTCGCTGCTCGTTGAGATACGCGCTCAGACGGTTCCTGACCGCAGCGGCCTTTTCATCAGTCCATTCGTAAAAGCCCTTGCCAGTTTTCATACCGAGATTGCCCCCGGAGACCAACTGTTCAAGGTAGGGATGCGGGCCAGGGCACACGTCCAGGTCAGAGATGATCACGTTGTGGATATCCAGGGTCAGGTTGAGGCCGACCATATCGGACTGCTCCAAGGTACCCAGTACGCCCAGTCGAGACCCAAAGCCAAGCTTGATGACCTTGTCGACCGTTTCGGCATCACAGACACCATTGGCAACCAACGCGATGGCTTCACGCTTGAGAGCGTGCTGGAGCCTGTTCCCGATAAACCCCGGAATATCGCGGTGAACAACCACGGGCTCCTGGCCCACCGACGCGAGCAGATCCACCATCTCATCCCTACGTTGCGGACTGGTTTGTTCGATCTCCACCACCTCGACCAAAGGCACCAAGTAGGGGGGATTCCAGAAGTGCATCCCCATTACGCGAGATTTGTCGATCACAGGCTCCGCGATACGAGTGATTGGGATCACGGAAGTGTTGGAAGCCAACACAGCATGCGAAGGCGAATGCGCATCCAGTGCCGCGAAAATCGCCTGCTTAATCTCAAGCTTTTCGGAAACGGCCTCCACAACCAGGTCAGCCTCCCCCACCGCTTCGATGAGGTTGGTCGAGACCGCGATGCGAGCAGCTGTTTCTGCAGGACTCCCCATCTGCTCGCAGATCTTGTCGATGTTCAACTGCGCTCGCTGAAGGCTCTCATGCGATACATCGTGCAAGACAACCTTATGGCCGCTGGCAGCGAAGAGCTGGGCAATCCCTTGCCCCATCAGCCCGGCACCAATCACGGTGATGTGTTTCATACCCATGCCTCCTTACATCAGCGCTTAGGGCCTTCACCGAATCGGAAGGTTTGGTCGGGGTCGATCACGGCAATGATGCGCACGCCGCAACCTTCGCCGCCCGGCCAGCGCCATGGAAAGCACATGAACGTGCACCGCTGGCCGGTGACCGCATCGAGATTACCACCGACGTTTTCGATGCCAGGAATACCACCCTTAACCATCAGGGTCTTGTGACCTGCTTCCCAGTCAGGAAAATCCTTTTTTGGATCTCGACCGGTGTATTCCTTGTACTCTTCGATCAGGTGCGGGTGAGTCGGGCCAAGACCGTGGTCGACAAGCTTGGTCGCCATGGGGTGGTCGTTGGACTGGACGTCGTAGCCCACCAACTTGACCTTCTTGTCGACCAGCCATTGCGCGCCATCACGGTAGATGCCTGGCGAGTAGGAGTAGTACTCGTCGGTGTCAGCCATCTTCTTGTGCATGCCGGTGTTAATCATCACGATATCGCCTTCACGAATCGCTGGGCTTGCTGCTTCAAGGTCGGCAGCCGTGATGACTTCCCACTTGCCTTTTGGAATGGAGACCACCACACCGGTACCGAAGAAGCGCCACATCGGATAGCCCATCAAATCAGGGGTATCTTCAGTCACGTGCAGCGGAGCGTCGACGTGGGTACCACGGTGCATGATCCCTTCGAACTCGGTCTCATAGACGCCGTCACGGGCATGAAACTTCTTGGTCACGACGTTGATACCTGGGTTAGATGGCCATTCAGGCATACCGTGGCCCCAAGGGTGAGTCAGGTCGAAATATTGCAGGTTGGCAGACATGTTGGGTGCCTCATTTCAAAGATGGTAGGTAGGCGTCGCTCAGTGGCTGTTCCCGGGTTCAACGCGGGCAGAGCCAGTAGGGTCGATGAGAGCTACGAAGCGAATCGGACAGGCGTCCAGCATGTTTCCGCGCCATGGGGCTGCATGGAATGTGCAGCGCGAGCCCACCAGCTCCGAGACATCTCCGCCTACCTGCTCGATGGTAGGGATACCTGCCTCCAGCAACGTTTTGTGCGCAACGTTCCACACTGGGTGGTCATCATTAGGGTTACGGCCGGTTTCGCTTTTGTAGTGACCTGGCAGACGCTTCATCAGCGGGCCACCACGATGCGCCCCCATGGAAGTAGCCAGAGGGTGGTCTACATGCGGAGTATCGATAGCGAACGTGCGAATCTGACGCTCGACCAGCCAACGGGCACCACTTGCAGACAGGCCAGGAGCCTCTCCGAAATACTCCAGGCTATCGCTGTACTTCGTGTGCCAGCCGGTCACCACTACTACAAAATCGCCAGCTTCGATCTTCGGAATGGCCTTTTCGAAATCTTCAGCATCAATGGTTTCCCATCGCGCTTTGGGGATGTCCAGAACAACACCATTGCCGAAGAAGCAGTTGAGCGGCAGTTGACCGATCCCGATACCGCGCTGCACGAGATGGATCGGTGCGTTCATGTGCGTGCCGGTATGCATAACCATACGCACGCGAGTGGCCATTACGCCGTGCTCAGCGTGTTTGACCGAACGGTGCATCAGAACATCATTGTGACCTGGCAGAGAAGGAACACCAAAGCCCCACTCGTGGCTTAGTTCCACGAGCTTAAGGCCCGACCAAGGATCTGTAACCTCAAACATATTATTCTCCTCATTAAACTATTAAATCTTGGACAGCCTGAGACCCACCCAGAGAGTTCTGCGCGAGGCTAGTTCAACACCAACGGCACTGGGTGATTGAAGTTCGTTACTGCATTGTTCAATCGTACGTGATGGACTTAATGTCGGCTTGGCTCTGAATGCCAAGCGTTGCGCTGACGGTGCCAAAAAAAGGGAGCCTGAGCTCCCATGAGGAAATCCCCTCAAAGCCGTATCGCATTTCAGACAGGAGCTGCTCTGGCCGGCACGATCGTGCCTACGCAATCCCCAAAACCGATCTTAAATCCGTCTCCCTTGGCGCTTCCTTTGAGCGTCACTGTGTCGCCATCATTGAGAAAACTACGAGTTCCGCCGCCGTTGAGCTCAATAGGGTGTTTCCCACCCCAGGACAATTCAAGCAGGGAGCCGAAGTTATCAGGCCGTGGCCCAGAGATAGTTCCCGAACCAAGCAAGTCGCCCACTCGCATACTGCAGCCACAGGAAGTGTGATGACATAGTTGCTGAGGAGCGGAGAAATAGAGTTCTTTGTAGTTAGTGCGAGCGAGTGTAGTTGGCTCTCCGGCGCCTGGAGTAAGCACTACTTCCAGATCGATGTCGTAGAGCATGTCCCGCGTTTCCTGCAAATGCTTGAGTAACGGGACATCACGCTCTTTAGAGCGAGTGCGGAATGGCTCCAAAGCTGCCTTGGAAACGATCCATGGTGAGATCGTCGTCGCGGTCGCCTTGGACTGGAAAGGCCCAAGCGGTTGGTACTCCCACGACTGGATATCGCGTGCAGACCAATCATTCAAAAGCACATAGCCGAAAATCATGTCGTCTGCTTGTTCCACAGAAACCATTCCGGATGAGGGCTGTCCGACAATAGCGCCCACTTCTAGCTCTATGTCAAAACGTTCACACGGCGAAAAGACAGGGTCTACCCCCTCACGCTTCAACTGACCCCAAGGGCGCTGGACGGGTGTCCCGGAGACGCAGACCGATGAAGCACGACCATTGTATCCGATAGGCATCCACAGCCAGTTAGGCGTCAGCGCGTTTTCCTTACCACGAAACATTGTTCCAACGTTCGTTGCATGTTGCTTGCTGGAATAAAAATCGGTGTATTCGGTGACGTCCAGAGGCAGCAAAAGCTGTACGTCCTTGCGGGGCACTAGATGTGCACGCACCGATTCCTCGTACTGCTTGTCTGTCAGCAGTTCGGTGAGTCGCGCCCTGAACGTTGACCACACCACCGGGCCGGCAGCCATGAAATCGTTCCAGGTCGGCCTGTTGAAATACTGCGGGTCTAGGCCGTGGTCGATATTCACAACGTCGAGCACGTAGTCCCCGATGGCAACACCGCAGTGAGGTGCAATCCCAGGCAGCGAGAACACACCATAAGGCAAATTATTGAGTGGAAAATCGGTCGTTGGGCTATTGGCACTTTCGACCCAACTTTTCAAAAGGGGCATTGGTTAGAACTCCGCATGACAGATCCAGCTTTAGGCTTATGGGCTTTGAGCAAAACCTAAGCGTTCTGGGCGATTAGTTTACCAACGTACTTCGCCGCAGCCCCTGCCGTGAAACCACCATCAACAGGCATGTCATGGCCCGTAACGAAGCTTGCATCGTCGCTCGCCAGAAATAGCATGCATGCAGCGACCTCTTCGCCCCTGCCGTTACGCCCCATGGGTGTAAGCGAAGCCATCGGCTGGATGTAAGGCTGGCCTGCGTTCAACTCAGTCTCAATCACGCCAGGACTGACGGAGTTGACGCGAATGTTCCAGTCCACAAAATCCATCGCCGCGATTTTGGTCAATCCCCGCAGAGCCCACTTGCTCGCGCCATAGGCAACAAAAGCCTCGCCATGATGAGATGCAAGCGAGCAGGTGTTGATGATCGATCCGCCCCCACCCTCACGCATGATAGGCGCCACGGTGCGCATTCCAATGTATGCGCCTTTGAGATTGACGGAGAATGTACGATCCCACTTGTCGAGATCAGTGGTCATCATCGTTCCGCGATCATTGATGCCGGCATTGTTCACGAGAATATCGACACGGCCAGCCCGATGCAGAACCTCTTCGCAGGCGAGCTGCCAGCTTTGTTCGGACGCGACGTCCAACTCAATGGCAAATGCATTGTGGCCTGCACCGCTGAGTGCGCTGGCGAGTGCGCTGGCCTTCTCGAAGGCAACATCGCAGATAGCGACAGTGCTGCCGGCCTGGGCAAATTTCTCAGCAATGACTTGTCCGATGCCACCTGAGGCGCCTGTGATAATGGTCACTTTGCCACTTAGATCTTTCATGAATTCCTCGCAGATGTTTGCTAATCAGACGACTTACGAATCAATCCGCAAGCGGGACAAAACGATACCCAGCTCCGCTCGCTTTCAACCTTCCAAAACCCGGCATATCGGTATGGGTGCCCGCGATAATTTGTTCATCCTCCGCGACCTGGCGCATGGTGTTTCGCCGGGTTTCTTCGGCTAGACGGGCGTTCACATCAAAAGAAACACCAATGCCGGTATCAGAGAATTGCCAATCGGGTGCGTGAACGATGTCGCCCCACAGCAGGACAGTTTCACCTTGTGATTCGATACGAAAGCCACTGTGACCCGGCGTATGACCAGGCAGATGCACCATCTCGATTCCTGGCAACACCTGACTAGGAGTCAACCACTCAAATTGCGGCAGGACACCATTGAGGCGTTGCGCGGCGTTGAACTGCTGCATGACAGCCTCGTTGCCGGATGGCACCTTCCCTACAAACAGAAAATCGCGTTCGAGCGGATGGGCGACAAACACGGAGCGCGGGAATAAACTGACACCGTCTTCATCGATTGCCCCGCCGAAGTGATCTGCATGAAGGTGCGTGAATAACACGTGAGAGATGTCCTCAGGCTTTATACCCAGCTTGCTGAGTTCCTTGATCAGGCGACCACTAAACTCTGCCTCCTGACCGCCCAGGCCGGTATCGATCAACACCAGCGCGTCAGGGGTTTCTACCAAGAAGCAGTTGATCGAAATCTTGCTTGCAGGCACCTCAGGGACGGGGAGCCCCTCCCCCTGAACAAGCATCCCGGACGGGGCGTCCACGAAGCTTTCCCGAATGGCGGTTATGCGAATGTCACCAACGCTGATTGCACACGTGTGCTCAGTGCGCTGGATTTGGTAATCACCGCGCATCAGGGCCTCCGAATATTTTGGAAATTTCCTGCCTTCTGAGCTCGTTCGCCTTATCGAGCTCTGACAGCACGCTTTGCGGTTCCAGTTGCGTGACGATTTTCGATGCAGAGACGCCGATGAACCCTGCAAGGGTCAGGAGCTCATTTTCGATGAGCGTATAGGCACCCCGAATTTGGTACGCGTGCACTCGTTTGACGTGCCGAGCAAATGCTGCTTCCAGAGACTTGAAACCATTGAGGAAAAAGCTGTCGACCTCCACCCGATTTTCAAAAACGATCTCAATCGAGGCCTGATGCTGCTCGTCGGGCAACAAATGGCGCCCCACATCTACGCCACCGAAGTACTCACGGGTCGGCGTCTCATAGGGCTCATATGAGGTGATTTGCACATGCTTGACTCCGTGCGCGGCGCTGATTGCTGGGCCCAGTTCGGTATGCGCATAGTGATTAAATGCAGACCCCGGCTCGTTGGCGACAAGCATGGCGAATATGCGGTAACTGCTTTCATCTACAGCAGGATTTGTCAGCCTTGCGCGCGGAGAGCTAAACCCTTCCATCGATACGTTGTAGGAGGCTGAGCGCCGAAAAACCGTCGCATCGTCGGAATCCGCGAAAATCCCAACATTTTGCAACCACCAACTGCGCTTCTGTTCACTGTCAAAGATAAACTCGGCCGTCCCGCCGAGCTGACGAGACTCATGCAAGCCTTTGTCTACAACATCGCTTTGCCAAATGACGGGGTCGTACGGTAGAAAATGTAACTGCCGGTAGCGATAGGGGCCGACAAACTTCGCCACGAAATTCCCATGAATATCGTGCCAATATTTATAGAAAATCTCTTCATGGACTTCTGGGCGTCGATACAGGACAGGAACGGAACCAAAAAACGCTTCCATTTTGATCTCCAGTGCGCCTCGGACATAGATAAAATGTCTCACCGCACTCTTCAGTAATCTTCGGCTGCCTTAAACCAGGCTATAGATCCAAAGACCAGCCCGATTCAACGCGCTATTATTTTTGTCAGATTCCCAGCACAAAATGGCTTCTAGTTTGAATCCTCACTTCAAGCATAATCAGTTGCTATGGGAGCCGCATGACTGTCACTGCCAACCAGTCCGCTCATAGCGCCAAAGCATCACGTTCTGGCGTTTTGGTGTAATAAGCCATGAGGCAACCTCTTGCGAACCCGGGAGTAGACTGGTCACCCAGCACCGCTAACCGGGATAGGTCGGTCAGGATGCGGACTGTCCACCATCAACGCCGAGAATCTGGCCGGTGATAAAGCTGGCCCCTTCCGACGCCAAGAAATAGACAGCTTGCGCGACCTCATCCGGTTTCCCAACTCGACCCAACGGAACTGTGGCCTTCGCCATGTCCTGTTTGACCTGCTCAGTCCCTGTCCACCGAGTCAGCATGTCCGTGTCGACCGGCCCAGGCGCCACCGCGTTGACCCTGACCCCATTGCCAGCAAGCTCCAGCGCTGCAGACTTGGTCAGCCCCTCAACCGCATGCTTGCTGGCAGCATAGATCGACGCGCCTGCCGCCCCCTTATGCCCAAAGGAAGATGACACGTTAACGATAGATCCGAAGCCTTGCTTTTGCATGATCTGCGCCTGATGGCGCAGGCTCAGGACAACGCCCATCACGTTAGTATCGAAGGTTGCCCGGTACGACTGAGAGTTTTGCTCACTCAACGGGCCTGGCACACCTTCCGTACCCGCATTATTTATTGCGACGTCCAGGCGACCGAACTTCGAAACGATGGTGTCATGCAGGTGAGCGACGTCCTGTTCGCGAGTCACGTCCGCCTTGATGAAAGCTGCGTTCCCACCCTGCGCTGTGATCTCGGCAACCAGTGATTCGCCACGAGCCTCATCGCGCCCAGACACGACGATGAGAGTCTCGGAATCAATAAACTTCAGGGCAGCAGCTTGACCTATACCAGCCAGCGCGCCTGTCACGAGGACGACCTTAGTTACCATTTCTCTTTCTCCATAAGATAATTGGCACCACAGTATGAGTACCAATAGGGTGAATCAAGCCTGTGGCGCCGCCAGTAAAACTGTTGGCGCCCACAGCAAAAATATTTCAATCAGGCCATGACAACATTGCGAACGGCCCCCAGCCTGTAGAATAAAAACGACTTCCCCCTCCACACTGCCATAACTAAATATCTGCGCACTCAGCCTAAGCATTTGGCCAAGAGCCAGCGATATCTATCTAGGAACTGTGATGAAGAAACAAGTATTCAAACTAAGCCTCGCTATTCCTTCGGCACTAGCAACGCTTCTAGGATTCACACCGCAGGCTTACTCCAATGATACTCAATACATTGACCTGAACCACATTATCACTAAGGACATGATCACTTTTCCTGGCACCAGCGAGGTTGATATCTATGCCAAGGAACCGCGTTACGCCAATGGTGCTTACATCGACAGCATCAGAATGTATGGAATCACTTCAACATATATCGATGCCCCATATCATGTGAGCGAACACGGCAAGAAAATATCCGAGCTGTCACTCGAAGATCTGGCTGATCTTCCGATCATTGTTATTCCCAAGGCGAAAAACGGGAAAACCTTTGAAATTCAGGACTTCCGAGGTTCAGATGTCAAAGGAAAGGCCGTGCTCCTCCACACCGGTGAAGACAGCAATTTTGGGAAGGTCAACTACGGTCAGGACTACCCCTACTTGTCGACAGCTGCGGCAACCTGGTTGGTGCAGCATAAGGCTAAGCTCGTTGGCATCGATGCTCCTCTGATCGACAATTTTCACGATTCAAGCGCAGTACCCGCCCACGATATTCTTCTGGGCAACGGCATTACCGTTGCTGAGGACATGACCAATATCATGGCCGCGTCGGGCAAGAAAGCCACGCTGACTGCCATCCCTCCTCGGGTGGAGATGGCGAGTTTCCCGGCGCGTATTTTTGCGAAGATCACTCACTAATCGCCTCACTCATTGCGAGACCGGTGCCTAAGCACTGTCTCGCAATTTGACCCAGAAGCAACGATACAAGAAGCGGGAATCTTCCCTAGCCATGATGGCTTGCTGTTCCTCCTTTACTTTCGGTTCGCTCAATCAGTCATGACTGATCGAGCGCGTGCATGCCATGGTGTCTTGGAAGCCTTTTAAGAGTCAGTTCAGCTCAAGGAGGTCAGCGATCAACTCTTTGACTGTCGGATTTGACTTGATGACGTCGATACCGGTGTTGACGGATACGATCCCTTCATCCAAATCACCTGCGAGCATGCTAGGGCGCAGGCCACCCAATTTTCGGATCTCAAGATCCAGATCGAGCGTGTTCTGCTTATCCAGATACAGGGCAGCGAGGCGATCAGAAGTGCGCGTACGAATTGAACGCTGCAGTGGAGACACGGACTGCATATCGGCGTAACCCGAGGTGATGATCATGTTCTTAACGTTATCGGCGGCTGGCGACTCTTGGGTGACAATAAACCGAGTACCGATGTACACGCCCTCAGCGCCAAGCGCGAAAGCAGCTTTGACACCACGACGATCGTTGATCCCCCCAGTAGCCATCACTGGAACCCTGACGGCATCGACCATCGTTGGAACAACGGTGAAGGTGCCAAGCGCACTGGCGGGAATCAGGCCGCCCTCGTCGTAACCCGTTGCGACCAGTACATCAGCGCCCAGGGCCTCAGCTTGACGCATGTTGGCCACGGTCGGTGTCAGCGGGCGGTGAATGATGATGCCGTCCAGTTCCTTCATGAAACCAAACGCCTGCTCGCAAGCATTACCCACCGAGACGAAGTGCCTCACCCCTTCATCAGACGCCATCCGCACCCATTTTTGAGTGAACTCGTCCAGCGACTCATCACTCATGAGGAGCACATTCAGACCAAACGGCTTGTCGGTCAGCGTGAGCACTTTGCGAATCTCGCTGCGCATTCTCTCAATCGTTTCGTCCGGGTCTTTCGCGAGCGTGCTGTAGCCAGCGTTAGGGCCCAAAACGCCCAGGCCACCTGCTTCCGACACCGCTGCAACAAGACGCGCGTCGGTGACCCAAGACATGGGAGCCTGAATCAATGGGAACTTGATGCCCAGCATTCTGGCGACCCGTGAACCTTCGTAAGCCATCAAAAAAATTCTCGTTCAAATGTTAGGAAAATGATTTGCCTAGCAGGCCAAGGCCATCGATCTGACGGGATCACTCTTTCCCATAAACGGGAGCGCTTCTCACGGGGCTCAATAGGTGCTCGCTCGCACCTGAAGGAGGAGGACATCCTCACCGCTGTCGTCACCCTGCCCGTGATAGGCGGTGCACACCAGTGAACAGCGCCTAGTGAATTACTAATCCCTACCGGCATGATTTATCTACGAGGTTACGCGGCCACGAACGATTGCGGAATTCATACACAATGAACTACTTTGTTATAAATATTCGAAACTATTACTGCAAGTTCTAGGGGGCTAGGGGGTCAGCGTGGACTTCATTCAAAAGCTGAAGGTCTTCAGCGCCGTTGTGGAATACGAAAGCTTCGCCAAGGCAGCCGAATCCCTGAGGCTCACTCGGCCGAGCGTAACCATCGCGCTGAATGAGTTGGAAAAAGAGGTTGGCGTCAGGCTGCTCCATCGTACTACTCGACGCACAACGCTCACTGGGGATGGCCGCGCATACCTGGATCAAGCGAGAGCAACGTTGAATGCGGTAGACGAGGCACGAAGCTTCTTCAGCGCCAATGTGCTTGAACCATCCGGCAAGTTGAGGGTGGATATGAGCAACTCCATTGCCAAGTCAGTGATCATCCCTAACATTGACCGTTTCTTGGCCCTCTATCCTAAAGTGGAGTTAGCGCTGGGGATTAGCGATCAGCAGGTTGACCTAGTAGCAGAGAGTGTTGACTGCGTCTTGAGGGTGGGAGAGCTGGCCTCCACCAGCTTGGTAAGTCGTCTCGTTCACAACACGCCGACCGTGACATGTGCCTCACCAGCTTATCTAGAAAAACACGGCGCACCGCAGACGCTGAGCGATCTGGAGAAACATGCAGGAATCGTCTATTTCCACGGACGCAATCGCAAGGTCAAGGAGTGGCAGTTCATAGTGAAGGGCAAAATACAGTCAATCCGGATGAAGCCGGCGTTGATGACCAATGACCACGAAGCCTATGTGGATTGCGCGGTGAAGGGGCTGGGGTTGGCCCAGGTCGGGAGTCTGGGCATACAGGAAGAGTTGGCAGCAGGGCGTCTCGTGCCGGTGCTCACCCATGTGGACGCCAGCACAATGCCTGTCAGTGTGCTCTACCCTGCCCGCAACCAACTACCTCCAAAGGTGAGAGCATTCATCGACTGGACGATGGAGATCTTCGCCGAGTATGCGCAAGACCAAACCACCACATCCAGATAGCCGAAAGAGCTCATGGCGGCTCTTTTCCACATGGAACAAGGATCGCCTTACAGATGCATTCTGGCTGCGCCAAGCACAAACCAGCTTCTTCGCTCGCTGGTAGATCTTTGCGACACCACAATTGGTGTGCGTACAATCACTTCGGGTGCGTAAGGCGATGTGCCGATCCGCAGGTTAAAGTTCTACGCTGGTCGGGCCGCTAGCGAGGAATAGCCGTGCCCGCGCCCAACACGCCTGCATCAAACGTCATACCTCGTCCGCAAATCCTCACAAGCCAAACCCTGGCCGCCGTAGAGCGTTTCAGCCATATCGAAGCCGTCAGCGGTGTCGTTCTTGTGATCGCGGCCATTGCTGCGCTGCTTTGGGCGAACAGTTCGATCAGCCTCTCTTATGGGGACTTCTGGCACACTCAAGTGAGTATCACCTTCGGATCTCTCAGCTTGGGCCAGTCCTTACACTTTCTGGTCAACGACGGCCTAATGACCATTTTTTTCCTGGTGGTGGGGATGGAGATTCGACAGGAAATTCAAGACGGAGCCCTATCCAATGCAAAATTGGCAACGCTGCCTCTTGGAGCGGCGTTGGGGGGAGTGCTGGTTCCTGCTGGAATTTACCTTGCGTACAACGTGGGGACTGACTCGGCTCATGGTTGGGCAGTGCCTACCGCGACAGACATTGCATTCGCTGTGGGCGTACTCGCCCTGCTGGGCAAATCGATTCCTGCCAACCTGCGAGTTTTCCTGCTGGCCTTAGCGATCATCGACGACATTGCGGCGATCCTTATCATCGCGGTGTTCTATACCACCAGCCTGAACTTTACAGGCCTGGGAATCGCGGGTGTTGGCCTTGCGCTTGTATTCACAATGCAACGGATGGGGATAGGCTCGGCGTGGCCCTATCTCGTGCCTGGCGCGATCATGTGGAGCGGCCTGCTTAACTTGGGCGTTCATCCCACCCTGGCTGGCGTGGTACTGGGACTTATCACACCGGTACGATCAGCGCCATCTCGTGAACGACCGTTGGAGATCATGTCGAAGGCCTTCCACGACCTCACCCACCGGGTAGGTGAAGGCGAGAAGAAAGTCTCGGCCCCGCTCAAGCAGATCCGCTTCGCAGAGCGGGAAGTTATCCCTCCTGTGCAGCGTATTCAGGAGCGCCTACACCCATGGGTCGCGTTCGTCATCATGCCACTCTTCGCCCTGGCGAATGCTGGGGTGAATCTGCACGGTGCCCATCTGGGTGAGACTACTGCAATCCCAGTTGTCCTCGGTGTGGTCATGGCGTTGGTGCTGGGCAAACCCATCGGAGTCATGCTCGCCACCTTCGTTTTGGTTCGCTCGGGACTTTGCAGACTGCCAGACCGTGTTACATGGGGGGGTGTCACACTGGTTGGGCTGCTCGCGGGTATAGGCTTCACGATGTCGATTTTCATCGCGGGCCTCGCGTTTAACGATGCACACTTGCTGGCAGCAGCTAAATTGAGCGTGCTCTGTGCCTCCACAGCGTCCGCAACTATCGGGCTGCTATGGGGCATGTGGTATTTCAAAAGGCGAACTATCACGAAATAACTTTCACTGCCGTGGGCTGTCCATTCTGCCTGTCCAACAACTTTGGGTATTTCACATGACAGCTCGTTGGCACTGGTTGGCGATTCGACTGACGAAGCGGCTCTGGTTCAGGGCTTCGCTTTTTTCCGTGCTAGGAGTTGCTACCGCGTTGCTTGCCGTTGTTTTCGACGGCAGCATCCCACCCTCTTTGTCCACCCGAATCGGGGCGGATGCGGTGGACAACATACTGAGCATCATTGCTTCCAGCATGCTCGCAGTCACGACGTTCTCGTTGAGTACCATGGTGTCCGCTTATAGCGCGGCTAGCAGCGGGGTAACGCCTCGTGCAACAACATTGGTAATGGAAGACACCACAACCCAGAATGCTCTGGCGACCTTTATCGGTTCGTTTCTGTTCAGCCTAGTTGGCATCATCGCGCTAAGCACTGGGGTCTATGGCGCCGAGGGACGCGCCTTTCTCTTCGCGGTCACGATAGTGGTGATTATCCTGATCGTGTACACGCTCCTGCGGTGGATCGACCACTTGTCCCGGCTGGGCAGGGTCGGTGAAACCATAGACCGTGTGGAAAGCGCAGCGCTGGAAGCGCTCAACCACCGAGTCGAGTGGCCTTACCTCGGTGGATCAGCCTATCCAGCTCCCTTGGCTATTCCGACCGACTTGGACTTTGTGCCGAGCGAAGACACTGGATACATCCAGCACATTGATGTGCAAGCGCTGGGAGCCATTGCTACCGCGCATCAGCTTCGAATCTACGTCGAAGTGCTTCCTGGCAGCTTTGTCCATATGGGGATGCATCTCGCAAAGATCGACGGGCTTCCTCCCGAAGCAGATGCTCACGCCGATATCAAAGGGAGGATCCTTCAAACGCTGACAATAGGTATTAGGCGGACATTCGAACACGATCCTCGTTTCGGGCTTTCCGTGCTTTCTGAAATTGCATCCCGCGCCCTTTCGCCGGCGGTCAACGATCCTGGAACTGCGATTGACGTCATCGGACGCGGTATTCGAATCATGACCTGTTGGGGTCAGATGCACGTCCGCTCTACCTCAGAGGTAATGCCTGGCTGCGAGCGAATCTTCCTGAAAAGCCTACGTATCTACGATTTATTTGATGATTTCTTTGGGCCTATCAGCAGAGATGGCGCAGCCCTTATGGAAGTGAATATTCGCCTGCTTAAAGCTCTGCGCAGCCTCACCCAAATAAACCCTGCGCTCTTTGGAGATGTTTGCGCGGTGCACGCCGCTAATCTGGTCAAACGATCAGATGTCAAGCTGACGTTGCAGTATGAGAAAGACCAGCTCGTCTCATTGGCCAATATGATCAAGCCCTAAGATCATGATGATTGGCGTGCACCAACGGCTTTCAGCGGCGTGCTCAGGGCTACCGATGAAGGTAGGTGAACCCTATTGTCTAGATCAGCGCCCCTTTTCTCAGGCCCACTGAATTTGCCCCACAGAGAAGATATCTGTGCCATGCACAACGGAGCTATAAGCGGTCACAAAGGTCGGACTAAAATAATATCTCCCTCTCTGACCGCTTAGGATGATGCGAAGTGATAGAGCTGATATTCGTACTGATGTGCACCTGCTGGGGCCTGATGCTTGGTTCAGTACTGGTCGTGACACTGACAACAGTAGGCCGTTTGGTGGATGTACTGCTGCCCTCGTCATCTCCTCTGTCAAGATTCGCGGCTCATTGGATGGCAGCGTGCACGAGCCTAGTAGCCCTGCACATCGAGTATGTGAATGAAGACGTCATTGGTCGCCACCCATTCGCTGCATTAGGATTTTATGCTGGCGTAGCCGTAGCCTTTGGTTTGAGGCCCGCGCAGTGGCGGGCGATATTGAGGCAGCTCGGTTAGCGACCTGCCTAGCGATGTTGCGATGCTTGTCGATGTTGATTCGAGTAAGAAGCCTCAGCATTGAGGTCATTTATGGTTGACGGCTTTGCGAAGGCAGATCGCTGAGCGAGAAAATATTCGATGCCCGCAGCCAACCACATCGAATACGTCAGTAGCTCAATTCCTTCCTCTGCAGCTGTCTTAGCCAGCCTGGCGTAGCCATCCTCAAGAATGATATGCCACAAGGCGCCGGTGCCAAAGATTCGGGAAAAAATCAAAACCCCGAGCCCAGTCGCTAGAGAACCAAACATCGGCGTGCTTGTGAACGCCGCCAGCGCCTCGAAAGAATTCTTTCCGTTTCCAGGTTTGAAGGCTTTCCAGATACTGACCATCGCAATCGCACAAAATGGCCAACACCAAGCGCTATGACTGATTGGATCGAAAAGACCATCCAACTCGCGCATGAGGAGGCAAGCGAAAAAGCCACCGGCGAGAATCTTGAAGCCACGTTCCGATGTCGCACCTGGAGCCGTCCAAAACAGCACTGCACATAAGAACAGCATGGTTTCCTGCGCGATCTCGGTAAACGAGATTTCGAGGATCTCGGTCTGAAATACTGCGAGATCTAACCAAAGCATCCCGAAGGCCAATCCCACCAGTCCTATTCGAAGCAAAATGCCTAATGAGGCGCTAATCAATTGGCTGTGCGTCGCTTGGGGCATTCGGATTTCCTAAGGCTGCTTTAGAAGAGCTGCCCCTTGTAGCGAAATTTCACGAATTTTTCACATTTTTTTCATGAATGTTCGACATCCGATATTTCGATAGGGAGTGTCAGCTTGATGTGCTAGGAATGCGAAACACGTTTCATCTTGAAAACTGTATTTCTGAAACGGGGAGCTCCGCCAAAATCACACTTGTTAGATCGTTTGATCTAACGTGCTCGGCGGTCTGGCATTGGTATTCTGAGAAAGCACGTCGCACAGCCTGGCTGCTGAGCCCGCCCCCATGTCCATAACGCAATCCTAGGCATAGATAGCACTGCGTTCCCATGGCAGGGACGTTTGCAAGATCTGTAAGAGCTAAGAGATTCAATCGGGGAGAAGCGTTGCTTGGAAGACCCACGCCGGACTGCGCCCAGGATTAGCGAAGTCAGGTCGAAGTTACCCTCCGATGGAGATGTCCACCCTACCCTTTCAAAGGAACCAGGCCCGTGAGCTCGGCCCAAGGCTTGAGCCCAAAGCGCTGATTAAGACATCCAACCCCGTGCTCAAAAGGTTGAGCCTGATGCATCTCTGATTGTTGTGCCTGGCATTGTCTACAAATGACCAATCCAGCGCTGAGCCGCCATCGCGAACTCCATTCGAGCAACCCGTCGCTGATTGTCATTGCCATTACCTCGTGAGCTCATCAACGGTTGAGTGTCGAAGAGTCAGGACGTTCAGATCGTTATCGAAAATAATGCAATCAACTGCGCATCGCTATCCTTGCCCCAAACGATACCGCCGGGCATGATCGCCGAACCGTAGCCAGACTGGCTTTGGCTAACTGGAGAGATTGTATGAGTGTTGAGCTGCGCAACAACGTGACCGTCGTCGGCGATGGCCCAGCGACGCTCATCTTTTCCCACGGTTTCGGCTGTGACCAGACCATGTGGAGCTATCTGTACCAGCATTTCACAAGCAGGTTTCGAGTGGTCATGTACGACTTGGTAGGCGCGGGCCAGTCTGACCTCACCGCTTACAGCCGGGAGAAATACGGTTCATTGTCCGGATACGCGCACGATCTGGTGGAAATCATTAATCGATATGCGCTCGGCCCTGTCATTTTGGTGGGCCATTCTGTGAGCGCCATGATCGGCGCGCTAGCTGATCGTCTGCTGCCAGGAAAGATCACAGCGCACATCATGGTTGGGCCTTCTCCCTGCTACATCGACTCAGGTGACTACGTTGGTGGTTTCAAGCTTGAGGATATCCATTCCTTGCTCGACACCCTGGACAGCAACTATCTGGGTTGGTCGAGCACCATGGCGCCGGTCATCATGGGGGCTCCCGGACAGCCCAGCCTGAGTGCTGAGTTGACGAATAGTTTCTGCCGCACCGAACCGGAAATTGCGAAGCAGTTTGCGCGCGTGACCTTTATGTCCGACAACCGCAAAGACGTAGCAGGATTGCGCACGCCGACGCTGATTCTTCAATCGACTGAAGATCTGATCGCGCCAGTCGCTGTGGGCGAATACCTGCACGCGATCCTTCCTGATAGCACCTTATGCCTCGTACCTAATGTCGGTCATTGCCCCCACATGAGCGCACCCAGCGCCTGTACCGAAGCAATGGATAGGTTTCTGGAGCCATGGGTAGGCAAACATGTCCCTTGAACAGCTGCCATTGCCAGACGCTGACGCCCTGTTCGAAGACGCACCTTGCGGGCTGATCGTATCCAGGGAAGACGGCACGATCCTGCGAGCCAACCAGATCTTCTGCACGTGGATCGGTCGTAGCGCCGCCGAGTTAGCGGGATTGCGGTTTCAAAGCCTGCTGACCATGGGTGGTCGAATCTTTCATCAAACCCACTGGGCTCCCTTGATGCAAATGCAGGGCTCTGTTGCCGAGGTGAAACTAGACCTGCTGCACCGAGACGGCCATACCGTCACTATGCTGCTCAATGGCGTCAGACGCGAACATGCCAGTGGTGCCTATAACGAACTGGCCTTGTTCAGCACGACTGACCGAGATGCCTATGAGCGCGAGTTGCTCGATGCACGCAGGCACGCCGAGGATCTGCTCAGGGAGAAGATTGCTGCTGAATCGGCGCTGCAACAGTTGCAGTCTGAATTGAGCATTGCTTACGAAAAATCACAACGCCGAGCGCTGTTCGCTGAACAGATGGTTGCGATTGCCAGCCATGACCTGAAGAACCCTCTGACCGCAATCAAGATGGCTTCTGAATTCCTCGCGAGAAGCGAGCGTAGCGCCAAGGATACTCAGTTGCTTCGGCACATCAGCCAGTCCTCAGAGCGAGCGCAAAGAATGATTGCTGACCTGCTTGATCTCGCGCTTGCAAGGGTTGGTCGGGGCATCGCTATCACGCGCAGCTCATTGGATTTGCACAAAGTCGTCGGCCAAAGCATCAGCGAATTACAAGTCACTTTTCCCCAAGCCACGCTTGAGCATCGTAGCAAAGGGGCCGGCATCGCCGAACTTGACGCGGATCGTATCGAGCAAATGATTGGGAATCTGGTTGCGAACGGCGTCGCGTACGGCGACCCGCAGTTCCCCATTACCATCGTCTCTGAAGTCGACGGTGGGGTTATCTCTCTATCGGTGCACAACCAAGGGCCTCAGATACCTCCCTCAATCATCGAACACCTGTTCGAGCCAATGACTCGCGGCAGCGTGAAGGACGAGGACGTCCGAAGCATAGGCCTTGGCCTCTTTATCGTGCGAGAAATTGCAGTTGCCCATGGCGGAGACGTTTCGCTCACATCAAGTGCTGATAACGGCACAACCTTCCTCATTAAGATTCCAAAAATAGAAACGATGAGCAAAGTTCTGGATTAGCCGATATGGGCATGGCTATGGCTTCTAGGGCTGGCAGCTCACAAACTGTCACCTAATGTTTCAGCCTGCTCATCGATCAAGCTTTAGCTCCCGGTCGAAGCTGAATCGGAATGCCCCTCAAGCCAGTGGCGACGCCCGCTGCAACTTCGTATCACAAGAACTTAGGGCCCAAACTCTACAAAGGGTAATGGCGCCAAAGCATGCTGTTCATCAGGACGATGCACAGGGCTCCTCCCCATCCACTGCGACTCACAGAGGAAGAGACTGCGTAGGTAAGCACCGCTAGGTGGGAAAAAATGAAAGGTATGGTGAGCAGGAAGACGTCTCCATTGCGCAGCCCCCCATACACAGCAGTGGCAACCCATGTCGCAACTGTAGCGTACATCGCCAGGCCGTCATGCCTGCCTAACGCAGTTAAAAAGAACGATGATATGGTTTCATCTTCATCCAGCTGATGATCCATTTCCACGCACTCAAGCGTGTCAGGCTTCCCTATTCGTCGCGTAACAGCCATGTTTCACCTCCAATATGAAACAAAACGGCAAAGCTTCACCAGAGCGAACTGTCGCGTACCCCTTCAACGAATTTCTCTAGCTGATCCGCAATCCAGTTTGGCGCTCACTGCTAGCAGTGGTGCAACTGCATGGCGCGTGATGAGCGTGTGGATAACCATTGACCAGCGATAGGGGGCCAGCCTGGATGACCGTCACGAACGCTAAATCGTCCCGGCAGCTTCACCAGCTCAAGCTAAGCCCCTCGACCATCTATGTCCTGAAGATCGCAGTGCAGTAACTCTCACACTTTAGAACACATGTCGGTGAATTGCTTTGGCCAGGAATTAGAGATTTGAAGGGAGGTAATGGCCGCTAGGTACTTGCACGTAAAAAATACTCAAGGTGAAGCGATGGTCACCTGAGTTTATCTCGGGTACCACCTGCGCTCAGACCTTACCCGGATGCCTGGAATTGGGATCAAACCAGTTGCCACTCCAGAGAGTCAGTCGAGTTTCTTCTAAGCCAAGCTTTAGGTTTCACGCGGATGAACTCCTAAGGGTATGACATGACCTAAAGCCCATAGACAGACAATTCCTAAGGTTCATGCATTCCGACCTGCCGGTAGGATCCGACGAGAACAGAGGTGCAAAATGATATCCCAGCTTTTGAGGCTGTCGTGCGCTGTCCTTTTACTCGCTGCCTCAGGCCTCTCCTCCGCCTTAGATCCAACTGCAGCCCAGATACGAGTGGTTACTGAGGAGCTGCCGCCCTACAACATGGCGGAAAACGGAAAGGTCACAGGCCTGAGCACGGAGATCGTGCAGGCAGTTATGGCCGGTGTGGGGCTCAACCCCAAGATCGAGATCCTGCCCTGGGCTCGCGCCTATGACTTGGCACAGCATTCCGACAATGTCCTGATCTATTCAATGGCGAGAACACCAGAGCGCGAACATCAATTCAAATGGGTCGGCGCAATCGCACCGACGACCTGGTTTTTGTATAGCCTGTCCGAGCGACCTATTTGGCTGAATTCCCTCGACGACGCACATCAGTATCACATCGCGACCGTTAACAAGGACGTCGGTGAGCAGTACCTGATAGCCCACGGATTCCAGGTCGGCAAAGAGCTTCAATCCAGCAGCATGTACGAGAACAACTACCGCAAGCTCAAGGTCGATCACGTTGAGCTGTGGATCTCCAATGAGCTCAATGCCATGCACCTGATGCGCAAAAACGGGGATGATCCAGCGACTACGATGGTGCGATCATTGCCCCTGCCTGAACTATCGAATGAGGACGGGTTGTACTTGGCGTTCAGCCCAAGCACGCCCGACGCATTGGTTGATCGCTTTCGGGCTGAACTGCAACGCATCAAGCAAAACGGCACTTTTGCTTCAATCCAAAGCAAATGGCTGAACAGTTCCGCCCCTTAGCCCACAGATCTCCATTGCGAACAGGCTCGACCGGCTCTTGCAGTAGCTCCTCATTTCAGAGCGCGATATCGTTAGATAATACGTCCTCCACGCACCTTGGAATCCAGAGTTGTGAACAAACTCAGCCACACGAATGCACCAACCGCAGAGCTCATTCGGAGCATGCGTGAAGTCGCCGTCACTCTGAAAGGCTCATCCACTTCTCTGTTATCAGTGGCGGTGCGATTAGCTGAAGCTGGGCAAGATCTGGAGGCCATGGTGTTGATTGAATTGGCGAAAGGGATTCAGGAGGCTGAAGACAAGGTGCGCCGGCACGCCAAGGAAGCTGGAACGGGGATGATCGTAAAACTGAGCATGCATTAAGCCACCGTCTCCCTGCGTCTCAACTACGTCCACGGTGATGTATCGGTCGCCGCCTCCTGGCAACCTTGAGGTTCGACACCAGTGGCGACCTTCAAATCGTTTGGCGCCAGACTCAGGCGAAGAATCCTGCGAGTCATCCGATAGCCCCGTAGATTTGAAGGAATCGCAGGAAGAAAAAAGCCCGCAGGGGTGGCGGGCTTAAAGGGATTCAAAGGAGTAGATGTCACGATAATCGACGAGAAGTGAACAAAATGTGAAATCCGTTTTATAAACCATTCTCATTAACAAAATGCCGACCAGTGGTCACCTTGACTCTACCAACGAGGCTTGATAGTTCATAGACCAGACAAGCGCTAGCCGATCACTGCGAAGCAATCGAACGAGAGATAACTGTGGGCGGCGCCCGCGTGTTCAAGACCTCTCGGATAGCCTCTGGTGAAAGATCTGCTGAGACATTCAATGCCGAGTCCGACGGCGCCCACGAAGCAAACTGATCATGAGAAAACGCTTCGGCAGAAGGCTCAAACCTGGAATAGAGGTACCTGACCTCATTGGATACAAACTGGGCCGAATACACCGCCCCTGATCCGATTATGATCACTCCAAATGTGGCGGCAACCTTCCGTAGCTTTGGATGCATCGTGTCCTCTCCGCATGGCAGCAGCATGATCCTAGTCCCGCGAGGCCAAAACGCAAAGGCCATTACGGAACTGAATGGCTCCAATATCTTCGAACATGTTTCAGGTCTCCGGTCTCATTTCGGCGACTGACCCTACTACCACGACCTGCATTGTGTAACTTGAGAAGGAGATCAAATGAACAATGAAACGACTGAATTTCAAGGCTCATGCCACTGCGGGACAGTGCGCTTCCAAGTGAGACTCTCCGAGGGCCTGAAGACTGCTCGCCGCTGTGACTGCTCCTATTGCCGCATGCGAGGAGCGGTCGTCGTGACGGCATCATCAAAAGACTTCGATCTTCTCTCTGGCGAGCAATCCCTGGGGCTCTACCAATTCAACACCCACATCGCGAAGCACTATTTTTGCTCCAGATGCGGTATCTACACCCACCACCAACGTAGATCCAATCCCGACCAGCTCGGGATCAATGTCTCATGCCTGGAGGGTGTCAGCCCGTTCGATTTTGAGGAGATTCCCGTTAACGATGGAGTGAATCATCCGTCCGACCGAGTAAATCGCGGCGGCAGTGGGATCGTAGGTGTCCTGCGGTTTGTGCCGTCCAATCGGTGACCTTCGACTTCACCTAGCTTCCTCGACTCCCGCCATGCCCCCACATGAGTTCATCTGTTTGAGCGTATACAGGGCCGGCTGACAGACTTAGCCTAAAGCTGATCATCGACGCAAAGGATGCGACAGCATGGACAGCAATCAACGCATGATTCATTGGTCAGCGGCCTGGGCTTTGGTCGGAGGAATCGTCGTATGCACCGGGTGCATGCGTGGCCAGCCGATCACCCAGAGTGGTGAGTCTTTTACTGCAAGGCCAAGGACGAGGTGGCAGCCATGCCTTGGGCAGAGCTGCACCAGATTCTCGATCAAGAACGTGGCTGATCGCTCAAGTAAAGGTCACCCCCTACGCGAAACCGCCTCTACCCCACCTTGCATCGCCAACTGCGCTTTCATTTCGGCAACGAAGTTGGCGATCCCACGGCATGAGTCGAACTGAGACCGGGGAATCCCACCTGCCACCAGGTCCTGGCCTGTCGATTGATCGAGCAACTCGACTGAAAGATCGCCGCGCGAATCGATGATGCACTTGCACTGAAGGGGCAGGAAACCACGCTCGATGATATGGCGCAGCTCAAGCTCAGATAGAGCCATGAAGAACACTCCCTGTTATTGTTTTGGGGCGTGAGGCGAGCCTACGCGGCTCATTGATTGACGCACGCGCCTCACCTTGTTTTAGCAGAGAGTCAGAGACAAACCGGCGAATTAGGGTATCCAAATGTGACCAGCAACACGTTCACGCCTGCGGTCATTTCTAGAAGAGGGCAGCCGCGATAATTCTGCGCCAAGCCTCATCACCTGGCTCGTTGTCTGCCTCGTCAACTCGTCGGGGATTCGCGAAGGCTCGACTACAGACCATTGAGATCAACGGGCACCCAAAGCTCTCTGCGATGTGGCGGGCTGGAAGCTGTCGTTGGCATTGCCTGCAGGATTTCAGCCTTGGATACGTGCCCGCACTGAACGTTCTGACGAAGCTCCTTGCGGCGTGACTCTCGCATCTCTTCGAGTTCAGCCGGGGTTCTGGCTAAGAAGCGCAACGCGAAGTCGTAGGGATTGGTGCCCTGCTCCTCGACCGCATTTAGGTAGGCAGCTTGCGCGTGCCTCGCGCGAAGCTCTTCGACATATAACCCGCCAGGGTGCCGGCTCAGGTTCGCCAGCTCTTTTTGAAGCTTCTCGTTGCGACTGATAAAAATCTCGAGCGCTTTGGCGACACTATGATCCGTGAACGGCATTTGTTTCCCCCTGATTTGCACTGGATCTCAATCGGCAGCGCTTGAACTTACATGCAACTCGTCTGCTTGGCGGCTCGCATCACCTGCACATGAGCGAGGTCAGAAGCATGCAATACCGAGTGTTTGAACAATAAAAAACCCGCCGAGGCGGGTTCTTTTCTATCAACACCATCCCAACATCCTGTCAGAGGCCGCCTTGGCCGATGGCAGATCATCCTTGACCTCTGAAGCACTCCTGCACTCCAGTTGATGGATCCAATTTATGCCTGAGGCCATTCGCCGTAAACGGCCAATGTGCTGAAGAATTTGTAAGACATTCGCTAACACTTCTCCCTTCTCCGCCAAGAACCGACGCCTCACCCAACCTGGGATGAACTTCCCTAGCTAGCGGTGCCCGCTTAGAAAAGATATGCCGGATATTGGTATGGCCTTATGCCTCTCTTTCGCATCCATGCGAAAAAGCGCAGGTTAAGCGACTAGGCAGTAGCCATGAGAAGCCCAAAATGACTGGTCAGCAGAGTCGGCACTTGGCAGAACCATCACCAGATTTACGAAAGGCTGAACCCGCGCAGAGCAATATCCAATGGCGGCAGGCGCTTCTAAAGCTTCAGCTGAGCCGGGATGCTCATTTGGCTGCTGACTGCTTTCGACGCTGCTCCGCCCTGCTGTCACATTTGGTGGAGAGTAAGCTCGTGACCTCTGTGGAAGAGGCAGCAATGCGGGTTGAGATCAAAAGCGCTTGGGTGGCGGCGGTAGAACGGGTCAATCAGCCGGATTCTGTCTCGATCCGGCAGGAAGACCCGGACTCATGTGAGGTAAATGTAGCGACGCATCGCAGTGATAACTGATAAACCAATAAGACCGTTGTGTCCAACAAGATCACTCACGGGACGCATGGAGCAAATGGATTGTTCTGTCGTCCGGCTCTGCGCCAAAGAACTGATCGAGCGCTCGCTGAAACAAGGCGGGTTCCGAAGCAACCTCGTTGAACAATGTCAGGCACGAGTGCAGCTTGAGATCATCTGGCGTGCCAAAAATCTGGAATGCGCTCAAATTGCGATGCTCTAACAGCGCATGGACGCAGTCATTAAGTCGCGGCCCGAGCACCGGATGGGAGAGATAGGCTCGTGCCTCTTCCATACCGGTAATGCCAAAACGCATCGCGATTTCGCTTCTGCCCAACCCCTTCAACTGCGGGAAAACGAACCACATCCAATGGCTCGTCTTACGGCCTGACCGCAGTTCATCCATGACCCGGCTGATAACTGGACGCTGCGCTTCAACAAATCGCGAGAGATTAAAAGAGTCGCTCATGCTGAGACTCCTTGGCATATCATCGGGCAATGCACATATCTTCGGCACACCATTGGCAGCAAGTGCAGCTGAATGACCGTCCAACATACACGGTCGGTGCCTCCTAACCGGTCGGTTGCTCTACCGGTCAGCGTCTACGTTGCCGTCGGGATCCGGCTCGATTTCCTCGTCGTCCTCCTCAACAGACTCACCATTCCTGTTAAAGGATTTGGAAGACGGTTTCTGCGGATCATTGATGAATGGGACGCGGCTAGGGCCTTGCTCTTCAAAGCCTTCAGTTTTTGGCTGCATGGTGAGTCCTCCTAGTGTTGAGGTTTAGAAGTCTCGCGAATGCGTACGTTCAACCTGATCGCGACAGGCAGACTTGCAGTCAACTACAGTAAGAGTCTGGGCTATTACACGAAAGTGCACTGCGGCGAACCGTCAAATCAGGAACCTCTATGGCAGAACAAATACCGGTGACCCTATTCAAGTCCGTTGGGTGCGCCGAATGTCGAAACCTTGATAGTCTGGGTTTTAGCTTCACCATGGCCTTCCAGCCAATCTTCAACGTCAGGACAGGCTTGCCATATGCCTACGAAGCCCTTGTTCGTGGTCTCAATGGTGAGTCCGCTGCCAGCATTCTGGGACTGGCGAATGACCAGAACCGATACCGCTTTGACCAGGCATGCCGCGTGCGGGCCATTGAGCTTGCAGCGGACTTGGGCTTACCCGCCATCCCAGAGTGCAAGCTCAGCATCAACTTCCTTCCCAATGCCGTGTACAGGGCCGAAACCTGCATTCGTGCCACCTTGGAAGCTGCACGAATGTTTGACTTCCCAGTTGAGCGTCTGATGTTTGAGGTAACCGAAGGTGAACGAGTCGATGACCCTGATCATCTGAAATCTATTTTTCAGGAGTACGAGCGCCAAGGTTTCACTACCGCAATCGACGACTTTGGGTCAGGGTATTCAGGCCTGAATTTCCTGGCGATGTTTCAGCCGAATGTTCTCAAGATCGACATGGCGCTGACACGGGGTATTGACCGGGATGGAGTACGACGCGCCATTGTTGAGGGCATCGTGCTAGTATCTGAGCGGCTGGGAATCACGGTCGTGGCGGAAGGCATCGAGACGCTTGAGGAACGTGACACTCTGCTCGCGCTGGGGATCGATCTCATGCAGGGCTACCTCTTTGCCAAACCTGGTGTAGGCGAACTGCAGACCATGCCTCAATCACTGATCGCTTCACCCCCCGAGACGTGATCTGGGCACCGAAGGCCAGGAGTCCAACACTATCAATTGGTAAGCCGACGGGTGATGACCTGCGCCTCACTCGTCGGCTTCGCCGATCACTCAGTTGGCGATTCGGTATTGATGAAGGGAGGCACATCGGCCAGCGCCAACTTTCGACACTGCGTGCTCCGAGGCAAGCGTCTGGCCGCTAATGGCTCCAACTTTTGCGGCAGCCCGGTTTCCAGCGCTCGCTCAATCGCCATCACAACCCGCACGTCCCGCCATCCTTCTTCGCCATCAGGCTCAGGTGCTTGGTCATTGAGAATGCAGCTGGAAAAATACGCGGTCTCGCCAGCGAACTGATCAACAACCGTGTGCACATGCTCACTGGTCTCGCCGTTGATCGTCGCCCGGTAACTGATCGCCACGCCTTCCCCATACCCGAAACATGGCGATGCCTCGATCTCACCCGTGGTACCGAGGAGCTGAAAGCGCTCGGTGTCCGGCAGTGTATAGCTCACGGTAAAGTGAGCCAGCCGCTCTTGCGGGAAACGCAGCGAGACGGTCACTGTGTCCCATGAGTCCAGCGGGGAGCCTGACGTCTTTGAACCTAATGCCATGACCTCAATGGGCTCAGCGTCGAAAAGCTTCCTCACCATGTTCAACGGGTACGGCCCATGTCCGCCACGGGGCCAGCGGCGAAGCCATTTTTGTTGCGGTGGTTGCTGGCTTTAACGACCTGCGCGAAGGTCGACGTGAACACCCGAGGGTCACCGAACTCGCCCTTTTGCACGCGTTCAATCATCTCAAGCGTCCCGGGCTCACAATGCAGCCGATAACCGACCATGAGTTTTGCGCCCGTCCGTTCTGCAGCGTCTGCCATCTCCCGGCACTCGGCTTCGGTAGTTGCCATGGGCTTTTCCAAAAGAACATGGATACCGGCGTTAAGCGCGGGGATCACATACTGGGTATGCAGGAAATTCGGTGTCGCTACGTAGACAGCGTCGATTTCACCGGAAGCCAGAAGCTCGGGATACTCAGCATACGAATAAGACTTCAGGCCATAGATCGATGCCAGATCCTGTGCCTTGACCGGATCCCCTGTAACAAGGGCTGTCATCACTGAGTTATCAGTCTGGCCAACACCAGGCATGAAAGCGCCCTGAGAAATTGAACCACCTGCCACCACGGCATACCGAATCTTTCCATCTGAGTTGGGCATCACATTCTCCTGTCGAGTCTCAACTGATCACACAGGGAGTGGGCAAGTCCGCCCTACCAAGGTTCCATCTTTGTCAGCACGCTGCCTGCAAGCACCTTTTCCGCCCGCATCAATCTACACCTACGGCCAACCAGTGATCTTTCACTCGGAACGATACCGGGCGAAAGAAATCATCTTATGAGACAAACTCTTCATTTGGCCCTTGCCCTTGCAGGCTCTTCCGGAAACTTCCGGATCTGATGAGGCGGAGTACACACCATGCAAACCTTGGACGACCTCAAAAACTCCCGAGCTGTCGCCAGTTTCATCCCTCACCCGAGCCTAATGCTGGGGGTGGTGATTTTCTGCGTCGGCGTAATCCTACTAACAGTCGAAGCGGCTTCAGGTATTTCCCGCTGATCACTGCCCAAGCGCAGCCCTCACCCCCTTTGTGATGGTGAGAAGAACGGGTAGCTCGACACCTAAAATTTTTACACCAAAGGAATGACTTATGCCGTCCAAACAACCAATCGCTGCTTTAGCCCTCACCCTGCTTTGCGCAGTATCAGGCGTTTCTCATGCAGCTAATGATCCTGCCGTTACTCTGGATCGCCCCGGAACCGGGGACAGGGAATACAAAGTGGGTGATCCCGTGCCCGATGAATATCAACGCGAAAGCATGGAAGTCAAAGACTGGAAAAGTCGGCATTTGAAGGCACCTGGCGAGCACGAGCAGTGGGTACAAATCAAAGGCAAATATGCCTTGATCAGCGTACCTACGGGCACCATCAAGGAGATGGTCAACAAGTAATCGAGAGGGTTCAGCAGGTGACCTGGCCGACAAGTGGCGAGAATGGCATTGAGCTTACCGCTTAGTAATAATCGCTGAACGTTAATGCCCGCTACTGCTCTCAACCGCATGGGCGCTAATGCCCATCATGGAATGATGAGGAAAATAAAAATGGCGAACGTACTGAATACTTGCGCACTGACTCTGCTAATCGGACTGGGCACGCAAAGCGCTTTCGCGGCGCAGGACAACGATGATTTTGTGGAAGACGCCTCCGCTAAAGGCGTGGCTGAGGTGGAGGCTGGCAAGCTTGCACAAGAGAAAGGAAGCGCTGCGGATGTTAAAAGTTTCGCGGACATGATGGTCAAAGACCATACAGCCGCGAACTCCAAGCTCAAGTCCATTGCTGACAAGAAAAACCTTGAAGTTTCGGACAGTGCCGAGCTGGTCGACAAAGCTAAGGCGATGATTCTGGAACTGCGCAGCGCCAAGTCTTTCGACCAAGCCTATGCCAATAATCAGGTCAAGGCGCACGAAGCGACAATTGCCCTGTTTGAAGAGGAAGCATCCAATGGCAAGGATGCAGATCTCAAAGCCTTCGCCACCGATACCCTACCAAAATTGAAAGCCCATCTGGAGCATGCTAAGGCCTTGGCAAAAGCTCATGGTGGTGATGCCGCGAACTGAGACCAGATGCGCCGCCATTTAATGTAATGCGCGGCGCTTTTACTCAATGTAGAAAAGGATTTCGCTCATGGTTATCCCCTACGGTGGTTCGCTTCGCTTTGCGTGTCCGCAGGCGATGATAAAATTCCACCCCGCCATCTTCTCACCGTTGCGTTCATCAAGCTCAGAGCCGAATATCCCGAATGGCTGGGGGTAGTGAACTATGTCGGCCACTTGAACCGACCGACTGGCTTTAGGCAAGTACAGATCTGCACGTTTGCAGGCGATGGATGACAAATAAAGTGTCCTCTCTTATTCAAGCTTCTCACATCCCCTCATGCAATCTTGGCAGACAGCTGCTCATCGGATAGTGATCGGCCAACGAACTCAGTTCGCAACTTCGCAATCAGCTCCGAGATCGCACGACTTGTGCCCAGTGTGGCCACATCAATCCCACCCACGACGAAATTGGCGCCTGTGGTTCGGTCAATAATCTCTATGGTGAGCTCGTTGGCTGAGGGAGAGGTACACCGACACTGAAGAGGCAGAAAACCCGATTCGATGATGTGACGTAATTCGAGCAGTGAAATAGCCATGGTGATTTCCTTGTTATGTGAGCGGTGGACTGCAAGGCGAATGTATTAATTCAATCTCTCGGCAGTGGAGTCGAGACAGAGCCTTCTGCTTAGCTTCGAGCGTTTGGAAGCTTGCCTATCGGAAATGGAAGAAACTCTGGCCACAATCATAGAAGCGAAGAAACGCGGCTGATCAACTTCTCGCTTGAGGAGGCGGTCACCCGTCAAAAAAGCCGCCTTTGAAAGGCGGCCCTTCACTATCGCTAACACCTTCAGTCTCAGCGTTGCAGTGGATGCTCCCGAGATATGGAGTCATTGGCTTCTACGTCTGACATGTCCTCGTCCACCAGGATGTCCCCGTCGAGGATTGGCGCCGGTTCGTTGTCCTCAGAATCACCCTCATCGCTTCCAGGAGGTGGATTGGGCATCACGTCAGGACGACCTGGTTCCAATGGCTTGATCGCATCATTGGCATCTCTGTCATCACCGGGTATTGCGGAACTGTTCATAAGCACCTCGCTCGACCACGAAAGAGTCGCGATCTACAGGTTTCGAAATCGCTTTGTGCTTCCCGTTCGATGAAGTTCTCGAACGGTCATTCCCTGGCGATAAATCGCGAACTCCTCCCCCTGCAAACCCTCACATGAGTAGGCTAGGACTGCTGGAAGGTACGCAAAGGTGCAAGACCTGAAGATCGCCACGTACAACGTGAATGGCATCGGCGCCCGACTGCCCAATTTGTTGCAATGGCTTGACCGCGAGCAGCCCGACATCGTCTGCCTACAAGAGCTTAAGGCACCGGACAAAGCGTTCCCGGCACGAGAGATTGAAGCCGCAGGCTACGGGTCGCTGCATCTCGGACAAACCTCTTGGAACGGCGTTGCCATTCTGGCGCGGGATTCTGAGCCATTGCTGATCCACAAGGGCTTGCCAGGTGAGGAAGCCGATACCCAGGCGCGGTACATCGAGGCAGCGGCCCATGGCGTCATTGTCGCCTGTCTTTACCTGCCCAACGGCAACCCTCAGCCCGGGCCTAAATTCGACTACAAGCTTCGTTGGTTCGAACACCTGATCGAGCACGCGGAATCATTGCAGGCCAGTGAACATCCAGTCGTGCTGGCCGGGGATTTCAATGTGGTGCCGACTGACGAAGACATCTACAACCCACGCTCGTGGCTCAAGGACGCTTTGCTTCAGCCCGAGAGTCGCGAATGCTATCGCCGGCTGCTGGCTCAAGGCTGGATCGACTCGGTTAGGCACCTGTATCCGGACGAACGCGTCTACACGTTCTGGGATTACTTCCGTCAGCACTGGCAGACAAACTCTGGCCTGCGCATCGACCACCTCCTGCTGAACCCAGTACTGGCGCCCCGTCTGCAAGATGCGGGTGTGGACGCCTGGGTGCGCGGCGAAGAGCACGCGAGCGATCACGCACCCACCTGGATTCGCATTGGAGATGCGCCACAGAAGCCGGAAAAGAAAACCCGGAAGAGAAGCCAACCCGCTGCCTCGCCGTCAGCTCACAGCGAAACTCATTCGAGCCTTGAAGAGTACAATCGCAAACGTGACTTCAACGCGACATCCGAGCCAGCCGGTGGCGGCGACCACAAACGTGGCTCAACGCGAAAGGCTTCCGATCAAGCGCTTCAGTTCTGCATTCAGAAGCACGATGCAACCCGGCTTCATTATGATTTTCGGCTGGAACTGAATGGCACGTTGAAGAGCTGGGCCGTACCCAAAGGCCCTTCCCTTGATCCCAAAGCCAAACGCTTGGCCGTGCATGTCGAAGATCACCCCATCGATTACGCAACGTTTGAAGGCAGCATCCCCGAAGGCCATTACGGGGCTGGCGATGTCATCGTGTGGGATCGGGGCATCTGGAAACCATTGTCAGACCCCGCCGAGGCCTACGCCAAGGGACGACTGAAATTCGAGTTGCAGGGCGAGAAGCTTGGCGGCGTATGGAACCTGGTAAAGACCCATATCCCTGGCAAGCAGGAGCAGTGGTTCCTGATCAAGCATCAGGACGATTTTGCCCGTGCTGAATCGGATCACGACATCGTCAAGGAACAGCCCAACAGCGTGTTGAGCGAACGGACAATCGTGGCCAGGAAAAGAGGTGGCAAAGCTGCCGAACCGAAACCCGTCGAGAAAGTGCCAGCACGCAAGAAAAGGCCGGCGAAAGCCAAGCTTGAAGGGGCACAGGCGGCAGACCTCCCCGATACTCTTAAACCGGAGCTGGCGACGCTGGTGGAGTCAGCCCCCGACGGCGACTGGCGCTACGAGATCAAGTTCGACGGCTATCGGGTCATGGCCAGGGTGGATGACGGGAAAGTGCAACTGTTCACCCGCAATGGCCATGACTGGACGCACAAGCTCCCGCGCCAAGCCGAAGCCATCGCCAGTCTCGGGCTGGCCTCTGCGTGGCTGGACGGCGAGATGGTGGTCGCCAACGAGGACGGTGTCCCTGACTTCCAGGCATTGCAGAACGCATTCGAATCCGAGCGCAGCGGCAATATCGTTTACTACCTGTTCGACATGCCCTTCCTCAACGGTATAGATTTGCGCGAGGTGCCGGTCGAGCAAAGGCGCGCCGCCTTGGCCAAAGTGCTGGAAGCCAGCGAGGACGAAATACTCAGGTTTTCCGAAGATTTTGGTGAAGCCCCCAACGCTCTGCTCAACAGCGCCTGTCAGATGAAGATGGAAGGCCTGATTGGGAAGCGCGTAGGCAGCCCCTATGTGTCCAGGCGCAGCGGCGACTGGATCAAACTTAAGTGCAGGCGCCGGCAAGAGTTCGTGGTGGTCGGCTACACCGAGCCAAAGGGCGCTCGGAGCAAATTCGGCGCGCTGCTGCTGGGCCTTCACGATGCCGATAGCGGCGAACTGCGGTTTTCGGGCAAGGTCGGGACGGGCTTCGATGAAGCGACACTCAACACAATCTTCCATCAGCTCGTCCCGCTGGAGGTAAAGAAAGCGACCGTGGTCAATCCACCTACCGGCTTCGAGGCCAAGGATGTGCACTGGCTCAAGCCTCAGTTGCTGGCCGAGGTGGCATTCGCTGAGATCACGAAGGACGGCTCCGTCAGACACGCGGTGTTCCACGGCTTGCGCACAGACAAGCCCGCCAAGTCCATCACTGAAGAACGCCCTACCCCGCCCTCAGACGTCGAGAAGACCCCAGTTGGGAAAGCCACTCGAAGCAGAATCGCCAAGGTCGCCCCAACTCAAAAATCAGATTCCGCTGCGGGGTCGACATCAGGAAAGATCCGCTTAACCCACCCCGAGCGCATCATTGACCCCACGAGCGGATCGACCAAGCGTGACTTGGCGGACTACTACATCAGCGTCTCCGATTGGTTGCTACCGCAGTTAGCGCAACGCCCTGTTGCGCTAGTCAGGGCGCCCGAAGGCATCACTGGCGAGATGTTCTTTCAGAAAAACGCTGATCGTCTGGCAATCCCGGGCATCGAGACGATGGGCAAGGAATACACCGGCCATCCGGTCATGCTTATCAAGAATCTTGAAGCCCTGATCGGGGCCGTGCAGATGAGCGCGATGGAGCTGCATACCTGGAACGCTGTTTCCAAAGATCTGGAGCGGCCCGACCGCTTCGTGCTCGACCTCGACCCTGATCCCGCTCTGCCGTGGAAGAGCATGGTGGAAGCCACGCAGCTGACCTTGACGGTGCTCGATGAACTGGGACTCAAGTCATTCCTTAAGACCAGCGGCGGCAAAGGCATTCACTTGGTCGTGCCGCTCACACCCAAGGCGGACTGGGAGGCTGTAAAAAGCTTCAGCCATGCCATCGTCAAACACATCGCCAAGCTGCTGCCAGATCGTTTCTCAGCCGTCTCGGGGCCGAAAAACCGTGTGGGGCGCATCTTTATCGATTACCTGCGAAATGGCCTGGGCGCCACGATGATCAGCGCCTACTCAGTCCGCACGCGGGAGGGGCTTCCGGTATCGGTACCCATCTTTCGCGAGGAGCTGCTTGAGATCAAAGGTGCCAACGTCTGGAACATTCACAACCTTCATGAGCGCCTGGGACAGCTTGACAGCGATCCGTGGGCAGACCTGCCGACGACCCGGCAAACCATCACCGCCGACATGCGTCGGCGAGTAGGCATCAAATAGCGAATCACACGAGGAGAAAGACAATGGGCAACTACCACATCACCAAAACCGATAAGGGCTGGGCGCTCACGAAACAGGGCGCTGACCGTGCATCGAAAACGGCGTCGACCAAAGCAGAAATCACCGCTCTCGCCAGCGAGTTCCTTGAGGGCAAGACGGCCTCACTGAAGATCCATAAAGAGGATGGCACGATCCAAGAAGAACGCACCTACCCAAGATCCGCCGACCCGGCCAAGACAAAAGGATAGACATGCTCCCTTGCTCCTCGACTCCATGCTCATCCTTGTTGCGCATGATCAGGTGACCAAGGCAGGAGTGTTGACGCTCTGCCTTGGCAACTGAGGCCGTAGGGAATACTCGCAGACTATCTGGCCGGTTCCTGCTCAGTTAGGCAACCCATCTTTAGCAGCTTTTGCATGAGCAGAGCGTTTTCAAGCGCGGCATCGCGAGCAGTGTTGTCAAAAATACACCAGGTCGGCACATCGTCCTTCGGCAAGGCCTGAATGCGCCGCGAGAGTTGTTCCAACCAGGGCGGTTCGTAAGCGCTGTAGTAGATCCTCCGGGCTCCGTGCAAGCGCCAATAGCGAACTCCCGGCCAGCCACTTGGCTGCGCGCCATTACTCAACCTGACAGGATCAGCCGCTACTTGTCCTATGTGTTGCTCGACCAAGAGCTGATGGGCGTTCACCCAGGACTCATGACGCGGCTCGATGACTACATGCCCTAAAAAGCGAGCTCTCAGGGCGTCGAAGAAGTGACTTGCGACCCGGGCATCGAATGAAAGACAAGGTGGAAGTTGGATCAGCAGGCAGCCAAGCGCGCTGCCCAGTGCCGTGATCTCCAATAAGAATTTATCAAGCAGCTCTGAGCAGTCCGCGAGCCGGCTCTCATGAGTGATCGACTTGGGGATTTTCACTGAGAAGCGAAAATCTCTGCTTACCGATGATGCCCACTTCGCGTAGGTTGCAGGTCTGTGCGGGCGATAGAAGGAGCTGTTGATCTCAGCAGCGCCCAGCCGTAGTGCGTAACGTTGCAGATGCGTACCTTCGCCTTCAAATTCAGGTGCGAACTCCCGTGCCAGCTTCCAGCCAGCGCACCCTACGTAAACCTCTGCGGTTTTCAAAACAATACCTGTTGCGCGTCACGCATGAAGATCTCAATGGTCTTAGGGCCGATCCCTTCAAATTCAGCGAGGCGCTTTTCAAACTCTATTCGGTCATGGCTTGCCTGCCGAATGTTCTCAATTTTGCCGCCGTATTCATCGCTCAGTTTTTTGCTGAGTTTGAGTAAGCGTTGCGCAGTAGATTCGTCGTATCGTGCGTAGCCCCCTTCGCCCAGCATTCTCACCAATTCGCCATGGGTGCACGAGCCTAGCTTGCGCGCGGTATCACGTTGATTCTTTTTGATGATGACCCGGTAGGCAGCTGCGGCGATGTCTGAGCGGATCCGCTTCCCCATCAGAAAGCTGGCGATAAACCATTTGAATAGGTCGTGCTCATCGTCGCTGCTCAGATCAATATTTAGATCCGCAGCATTGGTAATCTTGCTCATGGCGCACCTCCTTTAGGCAGCACAATGCCTCGACCACTCGACCACTCGACCAGTTCTGCCAACGCCTATGCCCGCCTTTTTGGAGCGTTCGCGCCGACCAGAGAGTCATTTCGTCCGCAGCGCTTGGATCAACTCGGCCTTGGTCATTTTCGAGCGCCCAGACACATTGCGAGATCGCGCCTCCGTCATGAGACTCGCTTTACTCTGACTTTCAAGTGATGACTTAGAGTCTCGACCATGGCCGCTCCGAGTTTGCGCAGCCCTCTTGCCCGAATCCGACTTGGCTTGGGCCTTTGCAGAGGCAGATGTTTTCTTACCTGAACCCCCCGCCTTCTCACCTCCACCGGACTGCTTGTTCACGGTCGCCCAGGCACGGGCCTGCGCTTCACCTTTGGGTGTGCCCTTATCCTCGTAGCTTTCTTCAATACGTTCCGCTTTTCGTTTCTGCTCTTCGGTGTATTTAGCTTTGCTTCCACGTGGCATGACTGATACCTCCAAATCGAAAATCGACGACGCGCGTTCGCGCCTATGCCATTAGGGAAGTCGATTTTCCCGAGAAAGTTCACCGAGTTTTCTACCAATCCACTGTGCCGCGAGTCATGCTCGAATCATCGAGTCCCGCTCGTCGCTACAAGAGCACTTCTACCAAGTACTCCACCTCTGAACTCTATACGCGGATGAACTGCGTTCAGAACGGAGAATTGCCATGTCAGTTGATAACAACGGGCCAGACGCTGCGTACCCCGGCCCAGATGAGAAAGCGCCTGATACTGGAGAGGGTCATGACTCAGGCTTGGAAAAAACGCCTTCCGAGCCCAAGCAAGGTTCGCAAGAGCGACCAGAGGACTGGAATCCTCCACCAGGAAATCCAGGCTCTGATCAGGATGCCCAGACGAACCGTGAAAACGGCGGCGCGAGTGATGCCCAGGAGTTAGGGTTCGACCCTGACTCGCCAGATGTGACCGATCCTCAGATCGATTCGCCACACCCGGCGCGCACGAGCAACGACCCTGCGCCCTGACCGGGTGATCAGCCCCATAGGCTGATAGGCGATTCCTTAATCAACCATCAGCCATCTGGGGTAGATTGCGCTTTAAACAACGGGGACTAATGACTTTGACTTCAGCCGAGAGATCTATGTCATTGAGGAGGGAATTTTGCCAGAGTCTGGCGGTTCGCCCTTCAACGGACGGCCTTTAAGAGAGCATTTTTTCCTTTCAGTGTCCGCTTCGCGATGACCTTCCCCACTACTAACTCAATTTCCACATAACCCCGCTCCTTCAATACCAGTAGAAGTGTGAAATCGAGAGGATCGATTGCGCGCGAGGTGTCGTCCTTGAAGGTCGATAGAAGCCTTAGCGCACGAGATTCGAGCATTGAAAGTCACCTAACGGCTCATTGATGGCGATTTGTCACCATACTTCATCAGGAGTTCCAAATACGATCTTTCTGTTGAATGGTTCCTATCCGAGCGGTGAATACTCCTCCCCAAATTACATCAGCTGGTGGCGAGCCGTTAACACGGCCGTATACCGACATCGTGCGTTTTGGTCTTCCAGCTACCGACGCTTTTGAACGATCCCTACGTACATAACTCCAGATAGGTGACCGAAGGGCTATCTGCCGACCATGCGCGAGTGCGTTCGAGAGGCTAAAGGAATCCATGGATATTATTCAATGGCCTGCCATGGTTGTGATTCTGGTCGCATCATGGCTGGCAGCATCCCAGCGTGCCAAAAGGCGAAAGCTCGCTTTCCTAGGCTTCATCCTCGGCAACCTATTGTGGATCGTCTGGGGGCTGTATGTAGAGGCTTACGCCCTTGCTTTGCTGGACGGAATACTGTGTGGAATGAATATCAGGGGCTTTATGAAAAACAGGACAGCCACTCAGCGAGGGGAGCCCGATGCGCTTTGAAGCTAGTTTCAATCCCAGGCCTCAGGGGCAGTTAACATGGTGAACAGCGTTGACTGGGTGCAGTGGCCGGCGATGCTGGTTACCGTTCTTGCAGCGTGGCTCATTGGCTCGCAGCAAGCGCGGCGGAGAATGACAGGGTTCTGGTGCTTCATCCTGAGCAATATCCTATGGATTATCTGGGGGCTTTCGGCTCATGCCTATGCATTGATCGTCCTGCAGGTATGCCTGTTCGCGATGAACCTTCGCGGGTTCAGAAAAAATTTCAGAAGCCGTAACGGCTCCCCAAAAGAGCAAAGTAATTAGCGTTTCTGGTCACAGGGAAACTCCCGTCCACGTTTCGGAAATGCGCCAGAGGTGCTCGGAGAATTCTGGATTGGCCGCCCAACTTGCCACTCCCTTGCGACCTATCTCGGCGCCGTTGATCGGCGCGATGTTGCAGTCTTCGCAGTAGACGCCGCCCTTGCCATTCAGCTCAGGGCTGGTTGCGCACCACAAACCCGTTGCCGCTCCCTGCTCCAGGGTTTTGAGACCGAGCTGCGGTGCGACCTTTTGCTGGCCATTCTCATCATAGACGTCGAACGCGTCGATCTCTGCACGGCTCAGATGGCGTCCCAAGTCAGTCAGGATCTGACCGGGGTGAAGCGAAAACGCGCGCACGCCGAGACCAGAACCGCGATGGTCGAGACCCATTGCGAACAGCGCGTTGGCTGTTTTCGACTGACCATACGCCGCCCATTTATCATACGGACGATGAGTGAAGTCGATGTCATCAAAGTCGACACCTGCAATCTGATGTCCTCGCGATGACACCGCAATCACCCGAGCAGTGCGAGCCGCGATAAGGGCTGGCCACAGACCGCACACTAGACGGAAGTGCCCCAGATGGTTGATCGCGAACTGACTTTCGTGCCCATCAACATCTCGTGCCAAGGGCGAGGCCATGACGCCCGCACAATTGATCAATAACGAAAGCGGTTGTCCGCGCTGAACGAATTGAGCGGCGAAAGCTTGAATGGAGTCGGGATTAATCAGATCCATCGGGTGGACAGTGACACCCTCCTCGCCCGCCAGAGCCTTGCGCGCACGATCAGGATCTCTGGCCGGAACTATGACCTGAGCACCTGCACGGGCCAGGCTTTTAGCGGTGACCAGCCCTAAGCCGGAGTATCCACCGGTGACAACGGCCAGATGCCCAGCTAGATCCACCCCGGCCATGACTTCAGTCGCAGTAGTGGCAGCGGTGAAAGTTGAAACAAGAGGTTCCTGCGGCGTTGTCATGATGGGCTCCCAGTTGGATGGCGTGAGCGCCCATTGTTCTTTAACATGCCTGGACGAAACAGTTCAGATAATCCAGGTTTCTGTCTTGATCATCCAAAATCCCGTTTCAGATCCCTTATCCGACGTACTCGCGCTGGCAGGGCTTCGCGCCGCATGCTCCGTACGCCTGCAGGCAGGTGGGCAATGGGCCCTGCGTTTTCGACCGATTGAACTCAAATTCAACGTCGTGCGACGTGGTCAGTGCTGGCTGCGCATCGAAGGCAGCCAGCCGCGTCAATTGCGGGCGGGCGACTGCTTCGTGATTTCTCGCACCCCGTTCATCCTGGCGAGCGATCCGGAGGGCGATGCGATCAATGCGTCCGAGGCCTTCGCCCAGTCCAGCACACTCGCCACCTTGGGTGCCGGTGATGATGTGGAATTATTGGGCGGCAGTGTGAGCCTGATCAATGCCGGCGCCGGCCAGTTTCTGTCGCTGCTGCCGCCTGCGATCATCATCAGTGCAGCATCGGGTGCCGCCTCGTCGTTTGCCTGGTTGCTGGATGAACTGGATAGAGAATGGCAGTCAACGCAACCAGGCGCCAACGCCATGTGCAACGACCTGCTTCGTCTGATTTTCCTCCATGGGTTGCGCCATCACATCAGCACAGCCGATGTCGCCGACCTTGCCTGGCTGGGAGGCCTGCGCGACCCTACTATCGCGAAAGTGATGCGCGCCATTCATGGTGCCCCGGAGAAATCTTGGACATTGGCACAGATGGCGGAGATCGCTTGTATGTCGCGATCCAGCTTCGCCGCACTGTTCAAGCACCGGGTAGGACATTCTCCTGTCGAGTACGCGACTCGCTGGCGCATGCAAGTTGCTGCATCCAGGTTGTGCACGGGCCGTGACAGTGTGGCGACAGTCGCTGCCTCCCTGGGTTATCTGTCCGATGCTGCTTTTGGAGTGGCCTTCCGTCGAGTTCACGGGCAATCGCCTGGTCAGTATCGGCGAGACGCAATGCGTGAACACATTCAATAGCAGCACTGCGCGCTCTGATTGGCACTCAACCCGGAAAGTCACGATGAGGATCAGCAGATATTGGATCAAACTCACCATGGCTTAGTTGAAAGGTCTCTTCTTGGCCCAGTGTGACTAGGCCACCCGTGATTACAGTGGGTTCCAGCAAATCAATCCACTGTGAGTGACCGCCATGAACAATCGCCTTGATTACTTCAAACTCTCTCCTCAGGCTTGTGGGAGTATGAAAGCCCGCAGGGCCGAGACTAAGCGGGTACCGCGAGGGCTCGGTTTACGACAGCCGTCCCCTACAGGCGGCCCATCCCAAAAGCCATTTCAATGGGCGGATCCAAAAAGAGTAAGACATGAAGGATGCCCCTCACTGAAGCTTACAGCGACCTGATTCAAAATTAGATTGAGCTCACTTCGACGCTCCAATTACTGACCGATGAAGCGGCCTCACGCGGCGTATCAGCCACTCATATCACCGACCTGCGAAAGAGGATGGAGAGCTTCGACTCTATCTCAACGCCCTGTCCAAAAGTTTGATGGAGCGTCGCGACAACGTTGAGGACTACCGCTGCGATCAGGATCAGCCTGGTACTGTTTCAACTTAAACGATCCCCCTCAGCATCGACACTCACCATCGCATTGAGTGATGAACAAGATGCGATCACCACGGGACGGTTTCGCCTTTCCGATCAATATATTTCAGACCTTGCTTGCCCTGCTGTGAAAGCAAGGATGTGACGATTTCTGAGATTGTTTCTTCTAGGCTGAACGCAGCATCTGGCCCTCCGAGTGCCGTGCGAATCCAGCCCGGAGCCATTAGCACCAAGGATCGGCGGTCTTCGGCGTGCCGAGCAGCATAGCTACGCATGTACATATTAAGTGCTGCCTTGCTCCCCCGATAAACCTCGTGACCGCCTTTCTCGTTGTTACTCACGCTGCCTTGTCCTGAGGACATGACGCCGATCAGTCCTTCAGCGGACACCAAGGATTGCAGGCCTTCGATCACACGCATTGGACTCAGCGCATTGGTGATCATGACTCGTACGAAATCGTCTGTTGAAACTTCTGCAATCGTTTCGTCCTGATTGTCATTGGCGGTACCCGCATTGACGAAAAGTATATCGAAGCGTCTTTCAGCCAAGCGCCCCTTCAGCGCTTTAATTTCGTCGGGTTGCGTGATGTCCAGTGACTCAATCTCGACACGACCTTCGTATCTGACGGCTAAATCATGCAGCTGCGTTCTGGCAGTGCCTCGAATCGTCCCTGTAACGTTCCATCCCCTCTCCAGAAACTCCGCAGCCATGGCATAGCCGATGCCGCGCGATGCGCCGATAATGAGAACGTTGCGGGACAAGGCTTTAGATTCAGTCGCTGACATCATTCATCTCCGTTGCTGGTTGGTCATCTCACTATAGGAAACCGACCCAAGAAGCGGTAGACGCATGAAGATCACAATACAGTTGCACCAAACGCCTCATCCTAAATACCTTTTGAAACCGGACTTTCATGAGCGATCTTGATCTAAATCTTCTCTTGTCCCTTGATATGTTGCTTGCAGAATGCAGCGTCACCAAAGCTGCGCATCGGCTGCATGTCAGTACCTCGGCGATGAGCCGCACGCTTTCGCGTTTGCGCAAGGTCACTGGCGATCCCCTTTTGGTGAGGGCCGGGCGAGCGTTGGTTCCTACCCCTCGCGCCTTGGAAATACGTGATCAGGTTCATGAAGTGACCCGTGACGCCAAGGCTATTCTGCGCCCCCAAGCCAGCGACCTTGATATGGCCTCGATCACCGGGACTTTCACCATCCGGGCCAGCCAGTGTTTCATGAAGTGGCTTTCTGGCCCTGTGGTAACGGCGGTAAGCCAACTGGCACCGCGCATGTGTTTAAGGTTCGAAGCCCGCCCGCAGAAAGACGCGCAGCCACTTCGTGAGGGAGTGGTCGACCTGGATATTGGTCTGATTGAAACACTAGCCCCGGAGATTCGAACCCGTTTCCTTTTCCATGACGCTTACGTAGGGGTTGTTCGAGAGGGACATGCGATCTTAAAGGGGGGGAAAGTGACGGCGCAGGATTTCGCCGCATTCGATCATGTATCAGCGTTGCAGGAAGGAGCGGGAACCGAGCTGCTCAGGAATGAGCTTGAGTCATTTGGCCTGGAGCGCAGAGTGAGGGTTGTAGTACCGAGTTACCAAGACGCAATGCGGATAGTTCGCCAATCAGAGCTGATCGGTTTAGTCCCTCGCTCCTGCCTGGGTATCCCTCATTTACAAGGGCCCACTTTAGATGTGAGCATATTTGAACTCCCCGCATCGCTCCCTGGTTTTCAGATCTCAGCGATGTGGCATCCCCGGATGGACGCTGATCCAGTACATCGATCTTTGAGGAACTGCATCATTTCGGTATGCCAGGAAGCCTATCCTGTTGAGGATGTTTGAGTGCGAACACAGCGTGGGCCGAGCAAGAGATACCTAGAATATGTGTCCCGCGTTTCACGCTTATATGCCGTAGGACTAGCGGGGTCGGCAACTGGAAATCGGTCGAAATCCCGATGCCGTCAGCCCCTTACGATTGAGTATTTGGGACGCTCCGCATAGGTCTGCCGCATTGTCTTTGCTGCGTAGCTACCCATCCATAGCTATTATCCACCACAAATTTTCGGGGCACGCCTACAGACAAATGCAGGCCACGCAGACCGCACCAGACTAAGCTTTGCGGCTGCCACCTACAACCGAAATGAGGTCTGCATTGCACGCGCCAACAACTCAACGGCCTCATCCTTATGAGACGCTGCACTGCGCATCAGTACGATGTAATACTCTGGGATAGCGGGCATTCCCTGGAGTATCTGCATACGTTCTGTGACCTTGCCACGGTCGATCAAGCTCACTGCCAATCCGGCCTCAACGCATGCCTTTACCGCCTGACTGGAGAGGCTTTCGAGCACGATGCGCGAACGCCGACCTGACACCTTGAGCGATTCAAGCATGGCCGCGCGATAGCAGCATTGCACTGTATGTACAGCCAAAGGCAATGGATCATCGTACGCCACAGAGGTACTCCTCGGGCCGACCCAGACCGGTGTTGTCGACATCAAAATCTGGGTGTCCCCGTCGACATCCCCAAGAGGCTCAGACACCACGGCAGCTTCCAATTCGCCGCGCCGGATCCACTCCTTTAGAACAGGACTGGGCGCCGTTTTGAGTTCCAGTATTACGTTTGGCCAGGTGGAAGTGAACGTGGGCAGAATTTCCGTGATGACATGAGTTGCGTACTCATCTGGTACTCCCAATCTGATACGTCCGGCGAGACGAGTGCCGTGCAGATCAGCCAATGCCTGATCATGCGTTCGTAACAACGGTTCAGTCGAGATCAGCAAGCGCCTGCCCAGGTCGGTCAGGGAAAGTGACTGGTTATCGCGATTTAACAGCCGACCACCCGCCACATTTTCTAGACGCTGAATGTGAACGCTGACCGCCGCCGCACTCTTATGCAAATGCTCGGCTGCCTTCCTGAATTTTCCAATGCGTACCACCGCATGAAAAGTGCGCAACAGGTCAATGTCTAATATTACAGACATAATCCACCATTCTTAAACAGATTCTCAATTATATATTGATTTATTAAACCACATCTCTTTCGTAGGCTCGGGGAATGAACGAGCTTATAGAGTCAACAATATGAGATATCGCGCCGTCGATTGGCCCCACACGGTACCGCTACTGCTGCTTGAAGCCGGTCTATTACTGGCATGGAGTTCGGGATTCATTGGTGCACGCCTGTCGATTGATTACGCACCAGCGCTGTTGGTGGGCCTATGGCGTTGCGTGGTGGTTTGCCTTCTCCTGTTGCCATTCGTTTGGAAAGCGTTGCGTGAAACCTCTTTTCGTAACCTGCTGAGGCACGCCGGGATTGGACTGCTGGCGATGGCAGGCTACCTGACAGGGCTAACGCAGGGGATCACGCTCGGAGTTCCAGCAGGACTCACCGCTCTATGCGCAGATCTGCTGCCGATGGGCATGGCGCTTCTAGCGGCGGTATTTTGGGGGGAGCGGCTGAAGCGCCAGGTATGGCTCGGTCTGATCTTGGGCCTGATCGGTGTGCTGTGGGTTAGCCACAGTGCACTCGGGTTAGGCGAGGCGCCGCTTTGGGCCTGCGTACTGCCAGTAGCTGGCATGCTTTCACTGGCGTTAGCGACGTTGTGGCAAAAACGCATCGGCACTTCGCAATCAATGAAGGTTCTGCCCAATCTTTGGTTGCAATGCTTTGTGTCGATCTTCGCCTTTGCTGGCATTGAGGGCAGCCAGGGCAGTCTGATGCCGCCCTCCAGCATGGGCTTCGCTTCGAGCGTGCTATGGACAGGCCTGTCCACACTTGGCGGCTATGGGTTGTATTGGCTCTGTTTGCACCGAACCAGCGAGACGCGGGTGACCAGCGTGCTGTATCTAAGCCCGCCGATAACCTTGCTCTGGGCCTGGGCCATGTTCGATGAGCCGCTGTCGTGGCAAATGGCGGTCGGGATGGCAGTTTCCGCGATAGGCATTTGGCTAGTGATGGGCGTCGAAGCCCGAACAGCCTCCGAGGCGTCACACGATTCAAGCTCTACGGCCCGTTAAAGCGTTTCAAGCAACACAGAAGACTTGCTATACGGCTAAACCTAGTTGCTAGGGATAGCCGATTCAAGCCGCTATTCCTATCGAAGACCAAGATCACTCGGTCAAGGTCATTAGTAGTTGTACACGATCATCGCTAGATACGTCCCTAGCAACATTACCGACTACCCCAAATTCGGTTGAAGAGTTGTTTCCCTGCGAACGTTCGTGCAGCGGAAATCTTCCCAGCATTGAGGTGCACCACTACATATCCCCGCTCCTGTAGAAAGATCAGTGATGTGAAATCCATCGGGTCAACCTGTCGAAAATTATCGTCTTTGAAAGTACAGAGGAGCTTCCTAGCGCGGGCGTCGAGCATGCATTCACACGGAGTCAGACCAAGATAGCGATTTGAAATCTTAGCCCGACTAGCGTTTCGGAGGCTAGCGAGATATATCTGGCGCCTACCCCCCGAGCGCAGGCATGGCAGCATGAGACGGAACTCGGCTCTTTTTGTGCTCAGATACCTACATCCAAGAGCCCGGCGCGTGGCTTGATGCGACATCAACAGCTGGGCCTAGTAATCGGTAATAGTGCATGTGAAATCTGAAGTCCTCACTTCTACCCTCTAACTGAGCACGCAATGCACTCTCCAAATGCCAGTCACGTACTCGCCGTAAGCTCTCGAGCTGACGTTTTGATCTGCCGCCGTTAGGCATTAGGCCCTCCTTGCCCATGACTCAATTTAGAAACCCTTAAGTAAGGCAAAAAGTCCCAAGAAAAGTTCGGTGAATCAGATGGCTCCCGCCCAAGCCTGTGGCGTCATTTCACTGGCCTTAAGCCTGCCTGCAGCCGCAGCGATTTCTCGGCCTCTCGCGTTGACACTCCATTCAAATAGTCTGGGTGCAAACCAAACGCGTTCTGACCATCCAAGGTGAGCGTGCCGCGAGCACTCATTAAAGGGCAGGTTCCTCATCCAGCAGCAGGACGGCCAGCTGTGAAAGTAGGTAGGATATCGCTGATGCCCCCCCTACGTGCCAATCTGAAAACGTACGTACCACGTCGTATGTTAAGAATATTGAATGTATGATAATGCGGATCGTTCCCGATACCGGGCTTCCCCCATTTAAACGTCCAGTTGATGCCAGTGGTTAGCACAACTTCATCGGAAAAGTCGATCTATGCCCTACATGTCGCGCAAGTTGAATGACATCTCGGATGTGTTCTGTCTGGAGACTAGCGACACTACCGGCTATGCCGTGGATTGGCACGCCCATGATTGCCACATGCTGCTTTTGCCACGTCAGGGTTCGTTATTTCTCTCCACCGAAAGCACACAGTCAACTCACGTTTGTCGTCAAGCGTTCTCCTTTGTGCCGGCCGACTTCGCGCACGCCACTGTAGCTGCCCCCGGTCGTGAGGAACACATGACCTTGTACGTCGATGCTACTTATGTGAAGCGACAAGGGCTTATCCACGGCTATCGGACTCTCGCCGACCAGGTAAATCGTCCAGGAATTTGGGAATCTACCAATGTGTTGGACGGCATCTTGCGCTTGCATGACCAACTTGAAAGCAGTATTTCCAACGCGGCCTTCCAACGGCAGCTGCCCCATCTGAAGCACCTAATATTCGAGGAGTGCGCGCGGGCCATTGCTAGCCACCCCACAAGTCAACTTAACGAACACAAGTCCCATGCGTTGCTGGTGCAGGACATTCAACGATACGTCCGGGAAAACCTGGAAACTGATCTCAATGTGGAGTTTCTGGCGCATGAGTTTCACCTTTCACGACGCCACCTGACCCGAATTTTCAAAACCGTCGCGCACGAAACTCTCTCGGAGTTCACGATGCGCGCACGGGTAGAGAAGGCAGCCCACCTGATTTCAACGACGTCCTTCTCTATTCTTGAGGTGAGTCTCCTCGTAGGGTTGGACTCGCCTTCTTACCTAGCCCGGTTGTTCAAACGTTTCTTGGGGCGATCACCCAGTGAGATGAGGAGGCCTCGCTAGAGGTATGTCCCAAAAGGACGCAAGGGTGGCGCGATAGAGCAGATTCCCGCAATGACGGTTAGCGACAATTAATAAAGTCGCGAGTACCAGAGGTCATTATGCGCGAAGAGCATTTTTCTGAAATCTTCGAATCGCCTCCTGAGATCGATGCCTTAATGGCGCGATGGAGATACATTGGCGGGCTGGAGGCAGACCGGCGTAGGGGCATCGTCCAGGTCTACCTGAGCTTGATTCAGTCGCGCCAGGGCCAAGCGCAACTGAGTTCTTGGCAAGAGCAAAAAGCCAAGAAAATCATGCTGGATAATCTGAGTGCTGGCATTCAGATTTCAGCCGTAGCCCAAGGATGTTGCCTATCACGAAGCAATTTCTCACGGGCCTTCAAAAACACAACAGGTTACTCTCCAAGAGACTGGCTAAAGCATGCCAGACTGACCAGGGCCAGAGAGCTGCTTGAACACACGGACTTGTCCATCACACAGGTAGGCTTAGACTGCGGGTTTGCAGATCAGGCACACTTCACCAGAAGTTTTTCCAAGGCATTCGGTATGCCGCCTAAAAAATGGCGAGGGAAGATCGGCTTCAGCACTTGACTCTCAAACCTTGCTCCATAGCTCCGCGTTCCTTTGGATTGATGGAAGAAAGCACTCCACAATCATCGGCCTTCAGGCACGGATCGAGCTGCTCGCGCGAAGGGACGATCGCGCAAATTCCCCACGCGAAGGAATACGCTGAGTATTCATCAATAGTTAGACTCTAGATGCAGCATATTTACGTGTGCTGCGAGCGTCCGGGGAGCACGCCTGTATAGATGATAATGGCTCAGCTCACCTGATCATGCCCGCCTCGGAGCCATCACCTGCCCGGCTCCCATCCACTGAGGCTCACTTTGAATGATTACCAAATGGCGATGACGGTAAACCGCTAACGGTCGTTAAATCGCTAGAGCCCCCCCCGCAGTACATGAATGACTATCTGCTTTTTGCTGTTGGGGTGTGAGCTCATGAGTTCATCGAGCTCGGACGGCTGGAGATCTCCTCAAAGAGCAGTAGGACGAACCATCATGATTGAACACTTTGGGAGCAGTCTCGAAACATCCGCGCATACCTTCCTTTGGACTGCTAGCCGCGGCCAGGCGTACCCGCCCAGCAATAACCGGAAAGGCCCAGCGATGATTCGCGCGCGCGTAAATATCCGGATACTGCCCACTTTACTCGGACTGTAAGGCCCAAGATATCGGTCTCCCCTCTAAACCCTGCAGCGTCGACAAGGCCTCTCACGATGTCAAATACATCCTGGGCTACCTGATCGCTATCACCGCCCCCCAGAGCCGAGCCTTCAAAGAAACTCTGGATGATCGTCATCAGTTTTTGTCGCTCTTCATAAAGCAACTGGTCAGCAGGAAGCCGGGCCTCCTCTAAATCTAGGAACTTTGCCAACCTGGAGCGCTCAAGCTGATGCCTCGCGGCAGTCTCGATCATTCGCTCAAGGGCACCAGCATCGAACCCGTCGCCGGCGTCTGCCTCGATGGCGGCTCTCAATGCCTTCAGCTCGCGCAGGAGTAAAGCGATGGTGATCGCATCCTTGTTCGGAAAATATTGATAGAGCGACCCCACGCTGACGCCTGCAAGCTGGGCGATATTATTGGTGTTGTACCCGGCATGGCCTCGCTCCTCGAGAATGCGAGCAGCCGCCTCAATAATCGCGGCGACCGTAGTGACCGAGCGCCTCTGAAGTGGCTGTTTCCGGGCCGTTGCGGCGGTTTTTCGTGAGTTATTTTTCATGAATTCTAAGCGAGTACAAATCTAAATGGTTACTCGTATAACATTAACCCATGCAGTCGATATCCGATAGCGAGTCAGCAACTCCCTATCGTAATTCTTCTGATTGTAATTATTTATCATTGCCTAGGGCCATTTCTAAGCCCCTAGGAAAAATACAGACATTACAATTAGACAGTTTTGATCGAACGCAGAACCCCATGAGCGGCGGACTATATATTCGCAGACTCTGGGACATCTTCGCGCCGCTTGCTTGCTACCTCTAGACTAAGGAGACATACGATGCTAGTTGATACCCCTGAGAGCGGCCCTATCAATGTGATACGAACAGGGCCGCGTACACGAAAAACGTTGCTTTTTCTTCATCCTGTTGGCTTGGACAGTACCTGGTTCGACAACCAGATATCAGTATTTGCGCAGGAATATGACGTCGTAGCGATAGATATGCCAGGACACGGGCTTTCATCCCCTCTCGTGTCCGAGCCGAGTTTCGCACAACTTGCTGACACTGTATCGACCGTACTGAACAAATTGGATATTAGGCAAGCTCATGTTGTTGGTCTTTCATTTGGGGGGATGATTGCTCAACACTTGGCGCTGCGCCATCCAGAGGTCGTTCGGTCACTCGTGCTCGTCGGCACGACTCATACAGCCGTATCTGCAAGGACAGCACTTAAGCAGCGAGCCGCTTATGCGCTCAGCGAAGGTATGGCGAGTATTGTAGGCATGACCATCGAACGGTGGTTCGCGCCTGGCTACGGCATTCGAAGGCCCGACGTTCTCGATAGGGCGACAGCCACACTGTTACGACAGGACGCGTTTGCGCACGGTGCGATCTGGGGAATGGTGTCAGACCTCGATCTAACTCAAGACATTGACAAGATCTCCTGCCCTGCTCTGGTTGTGGGTGGGAGCGCCGACATTAATGTCCCCTACGAGATCATTGAAGCCCTAGCCCGAGCATTAGGTGGGGCCCCCATAGAGATGCTAGAAGGTGTCGGGCATTTCCCCCCTATCGAGTCCCCCAACGCGTTCAACGGAATTCTGCACAGCTTCCTGAAGCAACTCTGAAAAAAAACGGATGGCTCTGCGATGACTCGACGGCAGCTCCCTAGCAGAGCTCGCCGTTCAGGCTCGCGCCGTTAGCGGCAGATTCATCCTGTCGGTTCACCCGTCGACCGCCGGTAAGCCCAGTTTTACTCATCGACCAATGTACACAGGTCGTTCACGGGCGCCTGAGAGGACGGCTTAAAAAACGGGACAAAATATGAGACGTCGCAATCATCGCCTCCTGACTTCTAACCTCTACGTTTGAATAGGCTTGGTGGCACCGACCTAGCAAAAAACCTCAGGATGCGGGATGTAGGCCAAACGCAAGCGGAGCGCGCAGGCCGTGGCCGAAGGTGGGAGGATGGAAGCCCGCAGGGCCAAGACGCCTGCGAAGCGGAGCGGCTTGGTTCACGACAGCCGTCCGCCGAAGGCGGCCCACTCTAAAACTCGCCGCATCGATTGGTCTCGAATGAATCAAAAGGAAATCCAGCATGAAAGACGCAATCACGACAGCGTACAGCGACCTGATTCAGAACCAGACTGAGCTCACCTCTACCCTTCAATCACTGATTGATGAAGCGGCCTCTCGCGGCGTATCAGCTACTCACATCACCGATCTGCAAGAGAGGATGGGGAGCTTCCATTCTCAAATCAGCGCCCTGTCCAAGAGCTTGATGGAGCGCCACGACAGCATGGAGAATTGCCAGCGCGATCAGGATTAACCTGACACTGCTTCCAAGTGAACGATCCGCCCCTCAGCAACATCGTTCACCATACCTTGGAGCCGAATTTCCTCCCGTTGGAACATCGCGATCATCCGGTGCAAGGCTTGAGCATCGGGATCATTGCCGGCTTGGCTCAAACGCTCCGCAATGCGCACGAGCTCCACAGCTGACCACTTCAAGTCAGCAGCTATTCCCTGCAATTCTCTACGCAGGTTTTGGTTCGTATCACTCATCTCGACTCCCACTCTTTCGCCCCTAGATGGCTTTGACAGTCCACAGCTGATCCAACCGCGTCGTGTAGCTCTGGCTCATAAGATCGCGGCGCATCGCCCAACCTGGATCCTTAGGAACACTGGCCACCCTAAGCGTCCCCCTGCCCCACCTACCGTTTAAGTCGTCCAACACACTCATCAATGTATCGGCCATAGCCGGCTGCGAATGAGCGAGAACGACCGATCATGACTGATAGATCACAAGACCACAGCCAAGCTGATCAGCAGCCTGGCGCTTAGCTACTTGCTCATTTTTCGCTGGGCTTTGACTGTTGGGACAAATGCAGTCACGGTTGAAATTATTGCGAACTCGCGTGGACAGCCACTCTCCAACGTTTAACTGACTGGAGGTTCCCGGCATGAACGATGACCAAACTAAAAAAGCAAGCGTTACCCCGTCCACCGTACCTTCAGTGGATGCGTCCGGGAAACCTGTCGACGTTGTCAAAAGAGACCTCGAGGATCGTGATGACGACACCCGCGCCGTTGACGAGGTCATCACCCCCTCGTCCATCCGCTCCAAGGAGCAGGAAGCTGAAGACTTAAAACGTGCCACCGATAATATCAAGCGAAAAGTTGCAGACAGTAACTGATACATCCTTGGCCACTGGACGCCTCTCAGCGAATTCCCGTGGCCAGCACTGAGATCAGTTTCGGGGGTTTGGGGCGAGGCAAATAACACGGGGAGCAAACGCAGTGTTCACTCCCCTATACAGCGGTAGGAAGAGGCTTGCGACCCACGGCTCCCTCTGCGACCGCCTCAGCGCAGAGGTGGATGCTCCTCGGAGACCGAGTCATTGGCTTCCACGTCCGACATGTCTTCATCCAGCTTTACATCGTCATCGGATGGTGGAGATACACCGTCCTCTTTCAAATCACCTTCATCGCCGCCAGGTGGCGGATTGGGCATGACGTCGGGACGACCAGGTTCCAATGGCTGGATGACATCGCCGTCGTCTCTATTTTCACCGGGTATTGTCGAACTGTTCATATGCACCTCGCTTGGCCGCAAATCATTCACGACCTACTGTGTTCGAAGGGCCCATATCCCCAGTTGTTCGATCAAAGTATCCCAGCGGTCATAAGAGATTGGTGCAACGCTCCTACTTGGTCGATCACACCTAGGCACGCTTCCACTCGACATTGGTAATCCCATGTTTTTCCGCCTGAGGCTTGCTCAAACGAGGGGTAGGGTCGGTTCGGTACTTGGGGATCTGGCCGATACCCGCGTCCACGGTCGCCCAATGCCAAGCCTGCGCGTTATCCATTGATGCCGCGCGGATGTAAAAGGTCTTGTAGGCTCCATTGAGCAGATAATCGATCCGGAAATGTTGCTCTTGCGCCATCGTTCACTCCTTGGGGAAAGTCTGATCCACCTAGCCAAAGATTGTCCGACAAAGAAATAATTCCATATATTTAACAGTCAGTTAGCGCATTCATTCAAATGAATTGCCCTGCCCAATTCTAGGTTATCAAACGAAGGGTATGTCTCGCATCGCTGCGGCAAAACTGACCATCACGAAGGTAGGCCTCGAAGCGCTTGGCTCCATTGGAAAAGGATGGAGTGGACTCGGTACGCCATCCTCTACATCGACTTGACCGAGACCACCTCTACATACCGGTATTTTTTGCGAGCAGCTTTCACAACATCCAGCTCCGCCTGGAGTTTGCTAAGCGTGTCAGCTTCGAGAATCAGCTCGTAGGTTTTGCCTTCAAATTCGTTTCCCACACGCAGCGTGACCTTAAGGCGAGGCGTGAAGGCCTTCGCGACTCTTTTCTTGGGAGCTGGCGCCGTAGGTTTCACGAACACGACCTCAGGGACAGGCTCTGGAGATGGTGGAGAGGTGACATTAGGAGCGGACGCAGGGTTACCAAAAAGCGCGCGGCGCATCTCTTCTTCACTGAGTGTAGGGTTCATGCAATATCCAGGTGAGAGCAATTTCTCGGTTCCAAGTATTCTATCATTCACCTCTATTCACGAAAATGTGAGTAGCATCAAACCCGACGACCAATAGTGCGACCGGGCATGTGAAGGAGAACGACATGAGCGAGGCAGTCACCGTCTTTTACTCTGAACTCGTCCGGAACCAAATCGAATTCAACTCAACCGTTGAGGCGATTCTTACGACGGCCAAGTCGGTCGAGGTTTCCGGTCATCAAGTCGGGCAAGTCCAGGAAATGCTTGATGCTTTCAACGTCCGATTGAATTGCTTAGCCATCGGCCTGATGAAGCGGTTCGATGACGACGGCGAGTCCACAGGTGGACAGGGGTACTCATCCAAACCCCTTTAAGGTCTCACATGTTCTAGACGCCCAAGTCGCCCGCAAACGCAGAGTCACGTATAGCTCCGGTCGCTTGCCCATCGCGAATCAATTGCTGCTGCAGATAACGCTGAACATGCCAACAAACCGGCTCCCTGATCTGAACGCACCCAGCGCAAGGGTATGATCTATCGACTGGGGTTGCCTCAAGGGCGCTCGTCAGTGCGAGATAAGCCGTTACCTGGGTACGCTGCTCAAATGATGAGTCGAGGTTGATCAGGGATGGAATTATGGCCAAGACGCGGCGTAGCAATCGTCTGCATCAAGATCGCTCCGGGTTTGAATCTGCGGCAACAAGCCAAGGCCGGCGACTCGGGTTCGAGAGGGCAAAACGGCCTAAAAACGTGACGCAGTTCACAGTGTGAAAATAGATCTACCCCCTACCTCCTTGAAAAACTTTCTCAACGACGGAGTTTATATATTTGAGGGCAAAGAAAAAGCGGCGGAGTCCCTACCACCACACCTGGCACAGAATTCATACGGTTTTTTCTGGCTCGCGTTTGACGCTTTTGACTCTCCCGGAATTGAGCATAATTAGCTGCTCGGGGAGCAGCCAGGGGCATAAAGGAAATCGTCTCTTAGCGGCTTCGCCGCTACTGCTTCTTTGCTGCCAATAAAAGCATCAGCTCGATTTTGAAAAAAGCGGCTTCCAGCTGCGCTGGCACTGTTGGTATAGCTGCGCCCAAAATTTGTGAAGCTGAAACAGCCACCACTGTACATAGGCTCATGAAGCCTCATCACACCTCTAACCAGCCCAGCATCAAATCCTCACACTCCTCGTCGTGAGTCCTTTTGGTGAGAGATGTACAGCTCAACGCCGCGTGATTGGTACCCACAATTTGAGTCAGAACGTCATCGAAAGGGCTGCTCGGTGACGCGCTCAAAGACGGCCCACAGAGGGAGCATCAAGCAGAGTGCCCAACAGTCACCGATACCGCGGGCAGAAAAAAGCCCGCTGGAGCGGCGGGCTTAAAGGGATACAAAAGGAGTAGTCGCTACCGTAATCGGATACAAGTGAATAATTTGTGAAATCAGTCTTTTAACCGATTCTAGCGATTCAGGAAGTGTTGCCGGGGCGGTTGATTGTGCGCGGTACGGCCCGAGTGCCGGACAGCGGGGTGATCGAGCAGAATGGGGAGCGGATCTGGGAGCCATAGCGAGCTGGCGTCGTCGCGGCCGCCGACCTTTACTCATCCCCTCCCGAAATACCTACCGATAAGGATGCACTTCGGATTGGATTTGAAGGATCGTCTCGAAGGCGTCAAAAACAAATGCCTGACATGCCACGAACCCTCCCCTCTGAGCGTGTGAGTGGCTGACTACGTGATGCATGCCAGTGCTACCCTCCGTATTCATCCACTGCGAGGGCTTCGGTGACGCCTGCTAGCTTGCCGACCTCTTTATCGTCGGCGGAACGGTGCAGATTCGACCATCAACGTGGAATGGCTGAGTTCTCGCTCAATATCGATGAACACGCTCTCCAGCCCAGGATAGCTGCCGCTTGAACGCAGCTTCGCGACCAGTGCCAAGAGCTCATGGCCCTGCGTGTGCGACATTTGCAGATCACAGTAAATAACATCTGTGAACTGCCGCGCAGAAGCAACTCCACCACGAGGCCGTTCACGCTTGCGGACTGGGTGATCCTCCGGTATCACTCCCAAGGGAAGTGAGTTAACCAGTTCAACAGAGGCCGGTCGGCGATAGCCCTTGCCGAGCAGCACGAAAATGGTGTCCTCGGTTTCAAATATTCCGCGACCGTCGTACTCCACCGCAGGCCCAGTTCTGATGACGCTGCCCTTCCCATATTCGCCAGCACTGTGAAACTCCACGTAGTGCCCGAAGAGCACGATGGGTAGGTGCGAGCTTGCAGCAGCATCTCCATGCTGAGGATCCGCCTGACGACCATCAATGTCTGACGCCTGGTCACCCAGGATTAAGTCAGCCACGTCGCCGTCGACCAAATCGAGCACGATCCAGGAATACAGCACACAGTGTGGTTTCCACGTTCTCGCCCCAAGCTCCTTTAGACGCTCGGCGTCAGCATACGTAGCGCCCTCGACCTGGTCGCCGCTGAGCTCTAGCAGCCTGTATAAATCCGTTTCCATCATTGAGCCCCCTGCAGCTGAAAAAATGAAATGGGTTTGGCGATCTTGCCGCGATCAAAACTAGATAGCCGAACAGGTCGTCCAGGTGACGAATCAGTGAAGGCTCCCACTGAAACAAGGGCGTACTCGGGGGAGCCGACGCAATCCCGCGAATGAGTTTCCGCGAACCTCTACCAACAGGTAATGGGTACGTCCATGGGTGCGCGCAATTGTGTAGTCACCTTCTTCGATCAGCTCTCTGACCTCCGAGGTGCGTATGAACTCTCCATCTGCGAATTGATCGCTGATATGCATAAAAACCCGGCCCGTCAGGCAGGGGTAGTCGATTTCCGGTAGCCATAGAATCCCGCTCACAGGCGCTTTGAATTGGAGGGCTGCTGCGCGTAATACCGCTGGTGGCCAATTAAGTACTATCGCCACTATGGCTTCCTATTCTTTGCTCGGAGACAAGCACGTAGTGATCAGCCCCATCCAAAGTTTGGAACAATCTGAATGCCCTATTCGTTGCAACCTCTCTGAGTGGATGCGTCGCCACAGTTGCCCCATTCGGGATCTCGCCTGGTTGACCAAAATAGGCAGTGGCTGCGTACCGATCACCTACCCGCGGCCATTGCATAGATAGGCGTCTACGAAAACACCCCAGTCGTATGCCATCGCCTGCTCAACCTCCGCTGGTTTCTGCTCTCCCGAACCCGTCACGTCCCTCGTTGAGAAGGAGCTGTTGATGGAGAAGACATTTGATTTCAAGCGTAGGTGCTCCTCATGGCTTGACTGTCAAAGTTCAGTGAAAAATAACAGTACGCTCCACTCCCCTGCCCTTCGATCTCCTGATCGGTACTCTCAGCAAGCGCGATCTTGCAGACTACTCCGCCTTCCAAGAGAAACCCGCGAAGCTGGACATGTCACGCTTTGAGCTGTACGGATCGCTTGCACTAATGGCATGCCGACTCAGTCAATCTAGGCGACAGGAGATTTTGAACGTCAGCCCCGGTTGACGACACAAGCACATATCGGCTCCCTGAGAAAGTTATCGCAACGGTATATCCCGAAACGTCACTGAACTTGATAATCGTCGATGTGCGAATCAGCCTGCCATCAGCGAACCTTCCCCCACTGTCCCGGAAAACATTGCCCAAAAGGGAAAAGCCCTCGACCTCAGGCAGATAGAGAATCGCTGTGATCGGCGGGTCGAACTTGACCAGCAATGCCTCTGTTACCGCTTTCGGAAACTCTCCTTCGCGATTCACTTCAATAGCTCCTTAAGTTACCGATCCACCCAAACCGATCCCATGCCCTGCGAGATCGTTCTGCAAAGTTTTACGACTCAACATGCTTGGCACCTTGAACACGAACCGATACCCGTACCACAGACCAAACGGAATGATCAGAAGCCCGACCCCAAAGGTAGCGGTTGCCACGATCACCCCTGCAGGGATCGACCCAAGGCCATAAACCACACCCTTGAATATGGTAGATCGTGCAATGTCTTGAAGATCATCAAGATCGTATTCAACCTTTCCAGTCTTCGTCTCGAATGCAATGATGATGATTGAATTCTTATCGAGATTTTTGAAATTCCAAGTCCGTGGCACGTCATGAGCGAACGCCCCTTTGCCTTGGAGATACTTGGGCACCACCACATTTTTGAAATAGAACGTATTACCTGCCGGGTCTTCCAGACGGACTCGTTTATACAGACGATCGAGCCCTTCGCCTTCGGAATCCTTATAATTTTTGACAACAACCGTCATCTTTGTAAGATCAGACATGCATTTCCTTAAGCACTATAGGCCGGTACGATTATGATCCGACGGTTTCATCTGGACGGCACGGTTGGAGTGAAACCCTCTTCAACTCGCGCGAAATATCAACATCTGCGGCACGCCCTCAAAATTTTCTTCAACGAACATCAGATGGGTCACAGCGACGTAACACGAGCCAGCCTCGGTAGCGAACAGCGTGTATCCATGCTCGCTCCATGTCTGCTGTACCGGGCTAGTGGTGAACGTATCTCCATCCTCGTACCGGTTTAGAGAATCTTTGAAAATCGCCCCTCTGACGCCCTCTCCCTTGATCCGGGCATCAAGAAAAAAGCCTGTGACGGGACGGCTGAAAATTTTCAGTGCAGCTTCAGCCAACTTCTGTTCGTAGTTATTCATCGAAACCAACTTGCTCAGGTCACTTCAATCATAAAACCGGGATCGAACCCGCACTCTTCACCCGGATAACCCTTTGGATTACTGACAAGCCGGCAGCCGCCCAACATTTCGTCAACGTGACTATGCGTGTGACCGAACACCCAGTAGTCAGCTTGCTCCACTAGCTCGGGCCAGTTATTTGTATAAGCTGGCATCAGCAAAGACCCTTTCTCCGGCCCGCAGTAATCGATCAAGGGGCAATGATGGGTCACCACCATGGTTTTGCCGTCAAATTTTTTTGACAGTTCTTCCTTTAACCACTGATAGGTCTGATGATTTCGATCAATCACGTCACTGACACTCAACGCGCGATAGCCTTCGCCCGCTCGGATCAAGCGGAAGTCGTTCATACCCCTTCTCGCTTCTTGGGACGACTGAAAAACGTTTCCGCTGGCTGAAAAGTCTGTCCAGGCGGTTGCCCCCAAGATCCGTACGTTACCGACCACGAGTGACTCGTTCTCAAGGACATGCACGTTGGTGCCGGCAGCCAGCTCCTTCATGGACTGGAGCGTGCGGTCGACGTGGCCTTTATAAAATTCGTGGTTGCCCGGGATGTAGGCGACAGGTACCCCAAAATTTTGCAGAGCCCAATTAACGCCGCGTGCGCGCGTATGGATATCGCCTGCGAGAATCACAACATCCGCGTCACTTGCCAGCACCTCAAGCACTGCGAGCCGTGGGTCTATCTCAAGGTGCAGGTCGGAGTAGATCCGGACTCTCAACAGCATCACTCCGATTCATGGTCTTCAGAAAACTCAGGCACATCCATCCGATGATTGGTAACGCCTGGAACAGGCCGACTCGCCCGCTAAAAATGATCCTTTAGCGGATTATTGAGGCGTGCTGATTTAAGTCACTGAGCGCACTACCCATCCTGGGAACGTCACAAGGCCGTATAGGACTTCTCGTATGAATATACGGGTTTGTATCGAACTGTGCAAACCCGGCATACAGTGCAATTTACCGGTAACGGCCGCTCATGCTTCGTACAGCTTTCGCCCACGCACTGCGGCTCCTGCGCCGCCACCACTCCGTTCATCAGGCGGACTTTGAAGGTGGCGTCTCACAGTCTCATATCAGCCGACTAGAAAAAGGCGAGACCAGCGTGACGCTGGAGAAGTTGGAAGAGATCGCTGCACAGCTCGGCGTACACCCGCTTTCGTTGGCCGCCCTTGCTTGGGGCGGCAGCCAGCAGATTGCACCGGCGGAGCTGCTGGAACGCGTAAGGGCGGAGCTCGAATCTGTCGACGGGATGACTCAACCGATTTCTCTTGATGACCAACCCGCAGTGCATCCACGAATCGTCCAAGCGGAGAAAGTGCGTGACGAGGTGCAGCGGCTAAAAGCGCTGGGGCACAGTAAAGCGGAAGTATCTCGGCTGATGGGGATCGCCAAGTCGACGACGGCCCGTCACTGGTAGTCCGGCGTGGGATGCGTTGGTAGTGGCGGCCCCTGAAGCACATGGCCCACAGGTAGATCGAGCATCAAAACGAAGGTTCCACATCGCTTCCATTGCATGCGGTCATCCACCTCCAGATTAATTGGATTTGGCCGAATTCGGGGCCAAACCGAGCTCTGTCAAAAACGAAACATACAAACACCCTCCAAGCCCGGTCGTCGACAGAATCAGCGGTGCGCAAACGCAGGCCTGAGTGACCTGTGTTGCATCTGCGTCGATCCAGCCATTCTTACTTGAAGCTGCTCTCAGATTCCGGCTGTCGCTTTAGCCGCTGTAATCCAGGCATCCATCTCCTCCTTGACATCCAGCGCGGGGACTTCGAAGGCTTGAAGCAGCGGAATCTCTTGAGGTGCCTTGAGCGCCGACCAGGCCGAAAAATCATGGAATGGATTCAATCCCATGACATTACCCAAGCTGTGATCTGCAGGCTCTTTACACGCGGCGCTACGTGCGAATTTCCCCACCGCAACGTCCAGATTCCAGGTTGTCAATTGGTCAGGGGTCAGGTGGTCACCTGCAGATTCAGACCACCTCCGAGAGGTTAACCTACTTCAACAAAGCCTCAATCATACTAAGGACGCTCAACGCAACCTGGACAGCTTCATGGTGAAAATGACTCCACCCCAGCCAACCCGTCTGCCCTAACGCAGTGCCCAACGCAATGGTAGAGACAAGCCAAAAGCTGAATCCCCTCCTCATGATCCATGCTCGACGCAAAAAAGGCGTCTCAGCGGCTAGCTCTCTTTCATGCTGTCGAAAGACTCGTCCGACCACATAGACGACCAGTCCCAGTGCAAGACTAACGATCACTGCAACCAACTGCGTCAATGGGAAAGCGAGAAGCGCTGAAGCAATACGAGCAGGCCAGACCAACCTTTTGGCATAGCGCCGCGCCTCGATCTCTCTACTGCTGGAAAATTTGGGGGTGTACTTCCTGATCATGAGCATGAGTCATTCCTTGAATACCGACTGTATGGTGTCGAACCGCTAGCGCGCTATCAAATGCAGGCGAGCGACGGCAATCGAGTTGGAAGCTTTTACTACCTGGAAGGGTCGTGATCACCGGGAGCGGACATCGTGCGCGATGCATTTCTCCTAAGTCTCTCTCAGCAGCATTATCTGAGTCTCCACCTACATTGGAGAGGCGGGAGCATACTCATAAGTCACCGCCCCTAGCTTGCCCAATCATTGGTGAGCCATCGATACTCACTCTCGAATCAGCTGATCAGCTATTTGTTGCGGAGGCTCTCTGCCTCGGGGTTTCCTCGCCTTAAGCGAAGGAGAGATGATGAGCTTTTAATAGGAATGGAATCATAATCTTGGCTAACAAACGATCCTCGAAAGATGCGAAATCCTTCAAACGCCCTCAGCGGTACTCTGCATCGAAACGCTGGCTAACTCGGGCGGTCGGCATCGGCGGGGCCCTGGGCGTCTTCTCTTTGCTGATGACCACCACCTACAACTTCTTGGTCGGGGATGTGAGTCTCGCGTTCGTAAAGTCTCATGGTCGCTATTATGATTTCAACCTAGAAAACAACAGCCCAGCAGATCAGCTCATCACGCGCTTCAAGGTCGATTACCCGCCCCAGCACGTAATTGGCCACGTCACGCGCCAAATTGCAGCTACAGCGAGCGGCGCGGGTGGATACGAACTTCCAGGGGGCAACGTAAGTGAAATTCCTGTGAGTGAATTTCACGATCTTGATGGAAAGGTGCTACCAGCCAATAAAGTCACCCCCTTCCTGATGCCACCCACCAACAGCAAAAATTACGTACAGCTAGACGCGGCTGTCTTTGACATCACGTTTGAAACCGCACCTACGAACGCCGTTCTCGGCGCGATCGATGAGACGCTGAAGACCCTGAAGCTACGCAACCGCTCGACAAAACAAAGGTATCTCGTCGTGGATAACCTCTGGATACCCACCAACGCCGCTACCGTTGCCGACGCCGTGAGAATCGCCTGTAGAGATGATCAATCGCTATCTGATCTGTGTAACGGGCATAACGAAGGTTGAACCGTAAATGACTACAGAGGCGATGATGGAGCAGCCCGATTCGCCTCTCATCATCGAGGCCGCATCTAATCAGCGCCCTCGACTCTCGCGAAAAGCAAAATGGTGCGAGGCTATTTCAACCCGTTGTATCGTCATGCGCTGAACGTAGTGAACCCTGACGCTTTCCCAATCCAGCTGAAAAACCCCATCGTCTGAGCGTCCCACCGTGAAGCTGTCGCTGTTATGCGCTGATATCAAGGACGGGCAGCTCCACAACAAGACTGTGCATCCGGGTTCCTCCCACCACTTGGAGGTTGAGGCGGGCGACAGCAAAACACCTTCGATCTTCAAATCGCCTTTACGCAGATATGTCCAAAGCATTGACAATGCCAGGTACCCAAAGCTTGTGCACCATTCAGACTCCTGAAGGTGCCGCTCAGTATTTAATGCTTGCTGCAGCGTCCGAAAGAACGCGTGGAACTGCCCTTGCCTTGCCTGCGTTGAACTGAAGTAGCTCCCGTTGACCTGAAGAGGCATCTCGCTGAGTCGCCTCAAGTCCAACAGGGCAATGGATTGCTTGATGTAGACTTCAGCTGTCATCACACATGACCCCATCCAGGGCCTCGCATCGGCGATTGCAAGATTGATATCCGTCGAGGCAGAAAATCGCCAAGCCTTGTCTGGCTTGTCATCTGCGCGGCAAAAGTTAAATGCCGTCTCGAATTCAGGTGAATGCAACGCCGATTCCGCCGATTCAAGAGTCGGGAAGGAACGAGCCTTGTAGAGGCTTTGAATCAGACACCCGGGCCCGAGCCAATGAATGGGGCTTGCATCACATCCCTGCATCTCGCCGATCTTTCCTGAAAGGTCAGCGAAGGCAGGGCTTGGCCTCACGCTCACATCAGCGAGTGCTGAGTGGTAGACACCCGCTGGATCTAGATCTGGGCCTAACGCAAAGCGAGGATCGTAGCCGTCATCTTGAGCCCAAGCGGTGTGAAGCGACGCCTCAATGTCGAGTAGAAGGTCGGAATGAGCATTGAGGACTAACCGAAGAACCTCCGCGAGGGTGAATGTAGCGCTCGCATCACCGAAGCCACTGCCGCAAGCACTGGCTGGTGTCAGGTCAGGCTCTCGAAAATTCGCATCAATCGCACCGCCGCAACGCTCAGCGAGGTCATCCAGAGTGATGCCGCCACGTAGGTTACCGCAGTAAAAACATGTACTGACTTTGAGGTCGGCAGAGCTTTCAAGCTGTTCCTGGAGATAAGGTTCTGCGATGCAACCTACGCAAACGTGACGGTGTGTCCACATCATGCAGAGCTCCGAGAGGCCAAACACGGTTGGTCGAGCATAGCCTCCTCAGTCCCCATCCGCCCCCTCCTCCCCACCCGACGAACACCCACACGCAGACGGCGCAAAAGAGCTCTGTTCTTGAAGGTGTGCTTACCGAAGTCAGGGAGAACCTTCCATGCAGGCATTAACGGTGTTTGCAGCCCGGATCACCTCATCTTTGACAGCCTGTATTTTCTGGGCCGTTTCTTCGCGGGGATCCCACTGCTGAGATGTTTGAGGTGGTTGTTCCGCTGCAACAGGTGAGCCTGAGGAAAACGACCTGATTGCAGGGTCTTGCCCTCGCTCCTTGACCCACGACGTCACTCGGAACACAACAGGAGGCGCGCACACCCGATGCAGTGTCTTGGAGGCAGTCGAGCCATCGCTGCTGATCACCGGCGCGGGCACCTCGTCCTCGTAGATAACTGCAACTAGCCATGAACTTTCGTTCTCATTGACCCCAAAAAATGTGCCTAATGGAAATCTGACTCCAACGTCGGTCTCCTTGGGAAGAGTAACGACTGACACGATAGGCCTGTCTGAGATGGAGGACTCTCCATACAGCGCTATCCAGGCTCGCGGCGAATCGCGCTGGCCTGAGTTTCTCAGAACCAATTTTGCTACGTACTCATAGGCGTCATCCAGCGAATATCCTCGATGCTGGACTGCCGAAATAGTGCTCTCCCCCGATAGGACAGAAACCGACGGATGTCCGAGCGCGATCTGATCGGTGTAAACCTTCAGCGCCAGGGCTTGGGATGCTTCTGAAACTCGACTGGCGTTGCGAGAAACGTCCCAGGCGAGGAAAGCAGCGACAGTAGACCCAGCCGTTGCAGCCAGCGAAAGCAACGCAATCACCATCGAGCCAGTCATGCGTTCGCGTATTGATTGGTATGTTTCAGTGATGAAGTCGCAACACTCTTCTTTGAGTAGTTGAAGATTCCAAAGGAAGGACATGAAGACACTCTATACAAAGATGTGTGTCTGTATCGCTCCACCGAGGGATTTCTTTATAGATCAGCAATCAACCGGTACTCCTGCGCAGTGGTTCCAGGAGTGCGTACCGACGAATGTTTCTGCATCCTGGCCCGTGTCTCCACCTCGGTGAGTGATTCCATCTTGGTGAGTATGTCTCCATCAAATGATCATCGACCCGCTTGAGCAGAGGTAGTCAGATAGGCCCAGGCTGCAGCCCTCCTGCTCCGTTGGAACCGCCCTCGTGCGCTTAAACAAGCTGCTTGCCCAATTGGGAGGCTAGAACCGATCATGCTCCCGGCGGCGTTCGCACGCCCCTTCGAAACCACATCGACTTGCGGATGCTCACCATTCATGACGACAAGAAAAGAGGCGCTATCGCGCTTGTCTCAACAGTGCTGGATACGCGCAGCGAGATCCGGGCTGGCTTGGAAATCGTTGAGCAAGATCTTCGTGAAAGCCTTAACGGTTTGAGCCTTTACTTCTGCGGAAAGCGGATCACGTTTGGGAAGATTGACGAGGATGCCTGGGCATACGGCATGTTAAGTTTTGATGGGCAGAGCCTGCGAATTTTGACGTCGGACACCATGGAGGATGCTCAGTATTTCGGGACACCCTACGAGGGACTCATGAGCAGCTTTCACATCAGTGACTTCAATGACGACGACAAAATTACCAAGCTCGCGTCCCCAGAATCCATTGAATCACTCTGGCTAGCCGCCGAGGTAAAGATCAGAGAAAAGCTTGGCGAAGCCAAAAGTGCTGCAAGGCTTCTCTCCGAGTTTTCCGATGATCAAAGTGAGAGCATCGACAGAGATTTGTCAGACTTAATGCAGGGCGACTATTTCGAAAAACAGTGGGCCGGGGCACGTTCGATCATCGACGTCGACGCAAGCGATTCCCTCACCCGCAGCAACCAGTTTCTGGAATCGGTTTGCCGCCACTATCTCGACAAGCGGCAAATTCCTCTCGGAAACAAGAAAACGATAACTGAGCTAATTAACGCGGTAGTGGACGACTTTCCGCCAATTATAATTCCCGATGGGACTGACCACTCCAAAGATATCAAATCATTGCTGGGAGGCATGAAGTCTATCGCTCAAGGAACTGGCGCATTAAGAACTCACTTGGGCACAGCTCATGGCGGAGACAAAGAGGCCAGCGCGGATATAGCGAGACTTTCAAATAACCTGGCTGGGGCGGTTGCGATCTATATATTGCAAAAACTGAAAGCACACATGAGCAATCACTGACCAGCACAAGCCGCTGCAAATAATTCGGCGTCGCGGGTTTTGCCATATATTGAGGTGTGTCAGGGATAGCTATTCAGGATCACTCCCAGTCAATAAGGCATCTTAAGCTTCCTGTCTAAAGCAGGAGCAGGAGCAGGAGCAGGAGCAGGAGCAGGAGCAGGAGCAGGAGCAGGAGCACCAAAGCCTTGTGGGCTTTGGCCTCAAAGCAAAGCAAATCAAGGGCTCAAAGGCAGTCAAAGCCTTGTGGGCTTTGACACTAGATAGGCCTTGTCTAGAAAATTCTCGACATCAGCATCCCGAAGCTCGATGGCCTGGAGGTGCTGGCCCGGTTCAACGCCATGAATCTTCCCGCAAAGATTCTGGTATTGACTGCCCAGGCACCGGGGCTCTTTGCGATACGTTGCATGCAGTCGGGTGCCGCAGGTTATGTATGCAAACAGGAAGACCTCAGTGAACTTGTCAGCGCGGTGAAAGCGGTATTATCCGGCTACAATTACTTTCCAAGCCAGGCGCTCGGCGCAATGTCGGCCCGCGATGGTGACCCGGACGAACTCGAGCGTTTCAAACTGGTCAACGACCGCGAATTGATGGTATTGCAGCTATTTGCCCAGGGGCGAACAAACAAGGAAATCGCCAAGGGCATGTTCCTGAGCAACAAGACGGTCAGTACATACAAGACCCGCCTCATGCAAAAACTCAAAGCCAAGACTCTGGTTGAACTAATAGAGATGGCTAAACGCAATTCGCTGGTGTGAGAGATAGGATGTCGAAGGGGCTAAAGGACTACTGCATAGCAGCCGCACTCGCCTGTCTGAGCCTGACCGCTCAGACCCAGGCCCATGCGGCCGAACGTTACACCCTGCTGAGTCGTTCCAATCCGGCGCACATGGACGTCACGCTGGATCGAACCCAATGGCAGTGGGTGCGCAACAAGCGCGAACTGATCCTGGGCACGACCGCTCCGGACTACCCCCCGTTCGACATGACCCTGACCGGTCACGATTACGAAGGCTTCACCGCAGACTACGCCGGTATCCTGGGCCGCGCCCTGGAGCTGCCGGTCAAGGTCCTGCGCTTCGAAACGCGGGACCAGGCCATCGACGCCCTCGTCGACGGCCAGATCGACCTGCTGGGCAGCGCCAATGGCTACGAGGCCGCCACGGGTCGCATCACCCTGTCGTCGCCCTACGCGGTCGATCAGCCGGTGCTGGTCACCCGCACCGGTGAGGCCCGGTCCCTGACCGACGGCCTCAACGGCCTGCGCTTGAGCATGGCGTACCACTACCTGCCGCCGGACGACATCAGGGCGCTGTACCCCAAGGCCCGGCTGGAACTCTTTCCCTCGTTCCAGAGCGCGATCAACGCCGTGGCCTTCAATCAGGCCGACGTTTTCCTGGGCGATGCCATCTCCACGCATTACGTCATCAGCAAGGGCTATCTCAACAACATCCAGATGGCCAACTTCGGCAAGCACGAGGCCAACGGCTTCAGCTTTGCCGTGCGCGCGGACAACACAGCGTTGCTGGACGTAGTCAACCTGGTGCTCAAGGGCATCCCGATCGACGAACGCATTGCCATCTCCAAACGCTGGGGAGCGGGCACCGACCTGCTGCTGACCGATCAGAAACTGCTGCTCACCCAGCGCGAAGAGCGCTGGATCGCCCAGCACCCCAAGGTGCGCGTGCTGATAAACGACGCCTACGCCCCCCTGACCTTCTTCGATGCCAGCGGCAACTTTCGCGGGGTGACCGCCGACCTGCTCGACCTGATCCGCCTGCGCACCGGCCTGCAATTCGAAGTCAGCCGCGCACCCAGCATGGCCGACATGATGAACCGCGTGAGCCAGGGCCAGGCCGACCTGATCGGCGCGCTGGCGCCCAGCGACGAGCGCGAGGCACGCTTCAATTTCAGTCGCCCGTACATGGACAACGCCTTCGTGCTGGTCACCCGCAAGGAGCCGGCGAGCCCCGCCAACCTTGAACAACTGGATGGCAAACGCGTGGCCCTGGCCCTCGGCAGCCCGACCCTGCCCTACCTGCGGCGAGAGCATCCGCGCATCTATCCGGTGGAAGTCGACAACCCGCCACAGGCACTGGACATGCTTGCCCACGGCCGGGTCGAAGGCGCCGTCACTTCGCTGTTCAGCGCCAGCTACTACATCTCTTCCCGGGCCCTGCAGAACGATTTGCAAATGCGCGTCACGGTAGGCCAGGAGCCGGCACGCATCGCGATGGCCACCTCGCGCAATGCCACCGAGCTCACGGCCATCATCGACAAGGCCCTGTCGAGCATCGCACCCGAAGACCTGGCCGTGATCAACAACCGCTGGAGAACCTACATCCCACCCAGCCGCGGCGCCTGGCAGGACTACCAGTTGCTGGTCTACCAGATCGTCGTCGGTGCGGGCTTGCTGCTGCTCGGCTCGCTGGCCTGGAACGCCTGGATGCGCCGCCAGATCAAACAGCGCGAGCGAGCAGAACGGGCGCTCAGCGATCAGTTCGAATTCATGAGCGCGCTGGTCAACGGCACGCCGCACCCCATCTACGTGCGCGATCGCAAGGGCCTGTTGCAGATGTGCAACGAGAGCTACCTGACGGCGTTTTCGGCCAGGCGCGAAGAGGTGATCGGCAAGACCATCCTGGACGGCGTGCTCAGCGATGCCCAGGAGGCCCGCCAGTACGTTGCCGACTATCAGCAGGTGATGACCGATGGCGCGCCGCTGATCCTGGACCGCTCGCTGCATATCGGCGACCGCTCGCTGACCATCTATCACTGGATCCTGCCGTTCCGTGATTCCCTGGGCAAGGTCCAGGGCATCATCGGCGGCTGGATCGACATCAGCGAACGGCGCCAGTTGATCGAGGACCTGCAATCGGCCAAGCAGCAGGCCGACGACGCAAACCGGGCCAAGAGCACCTTCCTGGCAACCATGAGCCACGAAATCAGGACCCCCATGAATGCCGTCATCGGCATGCTGGAACTGGCCCTCAAGCGCGCCGATCAGGGCCAGCTCGACCGCCCCGCCATTGAGGTCGCCTACAGTTCGGCCAAGGACCTGCTGGAGTTGATCGGCGATATTCTCGACATCGCCCGCATCGAGTCAGGCCGCCTGACCCTCAGTCCCGAACGCGCCAACCTGCGCCAACTGGTCGAGTCGGTGGTCCGGGTGTTCGACGGCCTTGCCCGGCAGAAGAGCCTGACCCTGCAACTGGACCTGGACAGCCGGACCAACATCGACGTGCTGATCGACCCGCTGCGCTTCAAGCAGATTCTCTCCAACCTGATCAGCAACGCGATCAAGTTCACCCCGCAGGGGCAGATTCGCATCAGCCTGCAGAGCGAGGACGCCACCAGTGAACAGCTGATCCGCCTGGTGGTGGTCATCCAGGACAGCGGCATCGGGATTTCCGACGAAGACCAGCAGCGCCTGTTCGCCCCCTTCGCCCAGGCGGACAACAGCGGGCAACTGGCAAGGACCGGCGCCGGGCTGGGCCTGGTGATCTGCCGCAGCCTGTGCGAAATGATGGGCGGGACCCTGACCCTGGACAGCCAGCCGGGCGTCGGAACCCGGGTGCAGATGACCTTCGAGCTGATGACCCTGGACCCCCTGGCCAACCTGCCCGCGCCAAAGGAAAACGACGCCCACGGCGCGGCCACACTGGACATCCTGGTGGTCGACGACCATCCCGCCAACCGCCTGTTGCTGTGTCAGCAACTGGGATTCCTGGGGCATCGTTGCGAGATCGCCGAACAGGGCGCCGAGGGGCTGGAGCACTGGCTGGCCCGCCATTTCGATCTGGTCATCGTCGATTGCAACATGCCCGTGATGAACGGCTATGACCTGGCGCGCGCCATCCGCGCCCACGAACAGGAGCAAGGCCTTGCACCCTGCATCGTGCTGGGCTTCACCGCCAACGCCCAGCCCGAAGAGAAGCAGCGCTGCCGCGAGGCGGGCATGGACGACTGCCTGTTCAAACCCATCAGCCTGAGCGCGCTCAATGATCGCCTGTCACGGGTCGGCGTGCGCCCAGGGCGCCCGGAGCAGCAGCGCGGCAGCCCGCCCTTCGAGATGAGCAGCATCGTGGCATTGACCGGGGATCGCCCGGAAATGATCCAGCACCTGATCGACCAGTTGATCCGCAGTTGCCGTGACGACGCCGCCGAACTGGTCCAGGCGAGTGCACGGGGTGACAGGCAGGAGATTCATGACGTCGCGCACAAGATCAAGGGCGCGGCGAAGATCATCAGCGCGGGCCGGGTGATCGATTTGTGCGGGCAACTGGAACTGGCGTGCGACGACCACGCCGGTGAAACGCTGCTCGCCCCATTGGGACAGCGCCTCGTCGAGGCCATGGCCGCGCTGGAACAGGGGCTGTTACAGCACCAGCAGCGCTGACAGGGTCGCAGAAAGCAAAAAGGGAAGCAGGCTCGACGCCTGCTTCCCCTTGTTCAACGCGGTAGCAATCAGGCAACCGGGTTGATCGGCTTCTCAGGGTACCAGGCATCCATCAGCGGGCTGACTTCGACCTTGGTCACTTCGCTGCGAGCTTTCAACCAGCTTTCGACGGTGGCGCGCTGCTCTTCGGTGACCGAGCCACGCTTGGCCGAGCACACCAGACCGTAGTCATCGCCGCCAACGTAGTCCAGACCGTTGGCATCCATCGCCTCTTCCAGGAAAGCGTCGAGGAAGGCATCGACCGCCGCATCGTCCAGGTCTTCCTTGAACTCCAGGTTCAATTCAAAGCCCAGTTCCTGAAATTCATCGACGCACAGTTTTTTGCGCAGACGGCGGGAACGATTAGTCGCCATGGAAACAATCCTCAAAAGTAAATATCGGGCGGCACTCTACCAGCTTGGGCGCCCAAAAGCCCGAAAACCACGCCGTCGCCCGACGACACAGCGCAGAAAGTCAGGTTTTAACGTGACAATCGGCAGGCATTTGCAAAAATAGCCGCTTTTGACGGCGATACTCTGGCGCAAGTCACCAAAGCTTGCGGCATAATGCCGCTTTATCGGAGGGCTTCTGTGCCTTCCGGCGGCGCGGGACTTTTTCACCCGTTCCGGTTCTTTGAGTCATGAGGGAATCCATCCCCTCTCCATCTGGTCTTGCAGTAGGGTTTTATTGAATGATCAAATCTTTGCGTCCCCTGTTTCTCGCCTCCCTGCTTCTGCCGATTTCTTTCTGCGTTTCTGCCGCCCCCATCAATACCGCGCTGCCGCCCAAGGTCGAGCAGGCCCTCAAGGCCAGCAAACTCGACAGCAACGCACTGTCACTGGTGTTGCTGCCACTGACCGGGCCGGGTACCCCGACCGTCTTCAACGCCGACGTCTCCGTCAACCCGGCCTCGACCATGAAGCTGGTCACCACCTATGCGGCACTCGAAATGCTCGGCCCAACCCACCAGTGGAAGACCGAGTTCTACACCGATGGCACCCTGAGCAACGGCGTGCTGCGCGGCAACCTGTACCTCAAGGGTGGCGGCGACCCGAAGCTGAACATGGAAAAGCTCTGGCTGCTGATGCGTGACCTGCGCGCCAACGGCGTACAGCAGGTGACCGGTGACCTGGTGCTCGACCGCAGCCACTTCGTCCAGCCGCAACTGCCGGTGTTCGACGATGACGGCAACGACAAGAACAAACCGTTCCTGGTGCGCCCCGACTCGCTGATGGTCAACCTCAAGGCCCTGCGCTTCGTGACCCGCAACGACGGCGGCAAGATTCTGGTGTCGGTGGAGCCGCCGATTGCCGCGATCCGCATCAACAACCAGGTCAAGGCGCTGGCGTCGAACAAGTGCACCGGTGACGTGCTGTACAACCCGGTGCCGGAAGCCGACGGCGGCATTACCGTGACGGTGTCCGGTCAACTGGGTGACGGCTGCAACTCGCAAACCTATCTGTCGCTGCTCGATCATCCGACCTACACCGCAGGCGCGGTGCGCGCGATCTGGCAGGAACTGGGCGGCACCATCCTGGGCAAGGACCGCCTGGACGTCGTGCCGGGCAGCGCCAAACTGCTGGCCAAGGCCTACTCACCGGATCTGGCTGAAATCATTCGCGACATCAACAAGTTCAGTAACAACACCATGGCCCAGCAACTGTTCCTGAGCCTGGGTTCGGAGTTCCGCAACGAGGCCGACGGCGACGATGCCAAGGCTGCGCAGCGAGTGATCCGCCAGTGGCTGGCGAAGAAAGGCATCACCGCCCCGCACCTGGTAATGGAGAACGGCTCGGGCCTGTCCCGCGCCGAACGTGTCAGCGCCCGGGAAATGGCGCAGATGCTTCAAGCCGCCTGGAACAGCCCGTATCAAGCCGAGTTCATGAGCTCCTTGCCGCTGGCCGGCATGGACGGCACCATGCGCAAGCGCCTCAAACGCACCGCGCTGCGTGGCGAAGCCCACATCAAGACCGGCACCCTGAACACCGTGCGCGCCATCTCGGGCTTCAGCCGTGACAGCAACGGCAACACCTGGGCCGTGGTCGCCATCCTCAACGACCCACGTCCATGGGGCGCCTCGTCGATTCTCGATGAAGTGCTGGTGAGCATGTTCAACCAGCCAAAACTGGCGAACACCACGATCTCGCTGCAGCAGTAACGCCTCTGTCGTGAAAAAGACCGATCCCTCGCTGGATCGGTTTTTTTGCCCATTGCCCACTGCCGTTTCTGACACAGACGTCATGAACAGCGCCCAGCAGCGGCGCTATGCTCAGTCACTCGCTCCGACCCACAGGACTGTGACCACCATGAAACTCACCCCCGGCAAACGACTGCTCGACACCCTGCTGACCTCCAGCCTGCTGGCGTCAGCCCTGCTCATGGCCATCCCCTCCTTCGCCGACGACGCCAAACCCACCCGAGTGCGCGGCGCGATCACCGCTGTCGATGGCGACGTACTCAAGGTGCACAGCAATCGCGGCGAAGACTTGCAGGTCAACCTGACCAAAGACACCCAGGTACGCGGCGTGACCCTCGCCCAGGTCGCCGACATCAAGCCCGGCAGCTACGTAGGCTCAGCCGCCGTTCCGCAAGCGGACGGCACCCTCAAGGCACTGGAAGTCCACGTCTTCCCGCCCGAAATGGCAGGCACCGGCGACGGCCACCGCGCGTTCGACCTGGGCAAGGACAGCACCATGACCAACGGCTCCGTCGGCGACCTGGTCAACAGCAATGGCCGCACCATCACCGTGAACTACAAAGGCGGCCAGAAGAAAATCGTCATCCCCGACGACGTGCCCATCGTCAACCTGGTACCGGCCGACCGCACCCTGCTCAAACCCGGCGTGAAAATCGTGCTCCAGGCCCAGAAAGCCGAAGACGGCGCATTGAACGCGATGTCTATTTCAGCGGGTGAGAATGGCGTGACCCCGCCGATGTAAAAAGGCCTCGCGGAAGTCAGCTTGCTGGCGGGAGGCGGCCTGAAAACCGCCGACGCCGGCAAGCCGGACTGCTACGGGTTGTGTCTATGTCTGTAGGAGCGCGCTTGCCCGCGACGGCGTCCTTGAGATCGCTCCCGCCGGCAAGCCGTGCTGCTACGGGACGGTGTACAACCAAGGCTTTTGATCTTGGTGCGCGATGGCACAGGCGCCGCCGAACGCGACGTCAAGGCGCCAGGCCGAGCGCAGGTGTCGTGGAGGGGGATGAGCGGCAGGAAGCCGCGAAAGCCGTGCGGGCCATGGATGGCCCATCATGGCGTGCCCCCGGAACGGCGCCGGAGGGAGGGAACCGAGACGAAGTCGAGGCCCAGCCTGTCGCAGGGCTTTTTTGGTTACTTTTTCAGCTCTTGGAAAAAGTGACCCGCCGTAAGGGCGGAAGGCATAACCCGAACCTCCAGAGAGAACGGATATACACCCCATCCAAGCGTCCCCGGTGACGCAGAGCGTCACCCAAGGCATTCCCACGCGGAGCGTGTGAACGATCAGCCACGCTAAGCAACCTTCAGCAAATCAAAGACAAGTAGCCAACGCCGCCCCACGCTGATCTACAGCCTTGCCACCCGCCTTGGCATAGAAACTGATCGCCGTCGAACCACCCTTGCCCGCCACATCGGCAAAATACTCACCCTCAGTGGTATAGACCGTAAACTCACCCGGCTTGCCCTTGTCCATGAACACATCCGCCACATCGCCGAACATCTGCACATTGGCCCAGGTCACCTTGATGCACTCAGCCACCGCAACCGCAGGCTTCTGACTGGCATAAACCTGCACCGGCCCCGCCGAACGCGTCGAATTCAAGCTCATGCACCCCGCCAGCATCGCCAGCGCTACAGCTCCCGCCCAGTGTTTCATGACAGTCCTTTCGATCAAAAAGGAGCGATATTAGCAGCAAGCCAAAGCCGCCCCTATCTTTGTCACACCCGGTCAGTCATCCAGCGGCGCCGGCGGAGCGGACGCAGCACCCTTGCCAGCCTTGCCGGGCTTGCCGTTCGCAGCCGCCTTGGGCTCGGCGGCAGGGGCAACCGGTGCCGCCGCGGCGGCCTCTTTCTCGGCCATCGGCATCTGGTCGATGGTGCTGAAAATCTCCTTGGGATCGATGGCGCCCTTGTGGTCGATCTTCGTCTCGCCGTCCTTGCCCACCAGAATCACCTGCGCCTCGGAGCCCGCCCGCGCACCCAGCTTGAGATCGCGGATCAACGCCATGGTCGACTGGGCGTCCATGTCCTTGCCGTCACGCTTGCCCATCATGTTGACGATGGTATAGAGAACCATGTTGCGCTTGGTGAAGGCCTCCTTGTTGGCCGGCTCGTCGAGACTCTTCTTGAGGCTCACCAGCGTCGGGTCCACCGAACTTGAGGCGATGATGATCAACGGACGAGACCTGCCACGCTCCTGGGCCAGTGGGGTATCGCTGTCGGCCGCCAGCAACGGGCTGGACACGGCAAACAGAATGGCAAGGGTCAGTGACCGACTTAACATACGCACCTCCTTTCGAAATCCATGCACTGATGATCGCGCATCGTGGCAAAAGGTCCAGCCGATGGATTGAAAAATCAGGATTTTTTTCGGGAAAGCAGGCGGCTGGATATCGCCCAAAGGTGCATGCCCCTCGTATGACGGGCGTTGAAGGTCGATAAATTCTAGACAACAAAAAAGGGCGAATCTTTCGATTCGCCCTTTTCGTCACCGCCCAGCAGAGCGGATTTTGTTTGGTAGGCGCGATTGGACTCGAACCAACGACCCCCACCATGTCAAGGTGGTGCTCTAACCAACTGAGCTACGTGCCTGCTGTGAGGCGGCATTCTACGGAATTTCAAAAGTGTGTCAACGTCTTTTTTCACACTAACCCTATGAATATGCGAATTTTTTGCGGTGCCCGTCGCCCACCTCGCAGGCTCGGGAAGTTCTCACCCGCAGAGCCCCCGGCTTTTTCACTGCCTATACTGGAAAAACCAGTGGCTTGCCCGCTCGGGCCTGCTGCGGATCGATTGCCCAGACACCCAGGGGACTGCCATCGTGAACGTGCGCGCCCTGCTGTTTCCCGTGATAGTGATACTCGCCAGCTGCGCATCCGCTCACAAACCTGCGCCCGCCGCCGTCCAGATTCCCGCCGAGACCTGGCATCAGGTGGATCAGGAAATCGTTGCGGCGTCCAAGAACGCGACCCTTCCCGCCCGCCAGTACGCCACCCAGACCATGGACAGCTGGATGGACAGCGTCTACCAGCGAACCGAGACGCACTTCATCCCCTGGTTCGCCGGTTACTGGACCCAGCAGTGGCTGACTCTGAAAGTGAGCTGGTACAAAGTCAGCGCTAAAAAAGGTGAGCCGACCGCCGCCCAGCGCCTGGATGCCTACCTGCAAGAGCAATATCACGAACGCGTGCTCGACCCTGTGTCCAAACAGATCGACCCCGAAGCGGTCACCCATCAGGCAACGGCGTATTACATCCAGCAACTGGGCCAGCAGTTGCCGCAGATTGCACAGCAGCACAACATTCCCGACGACCAGTTCGCCGCGCACCTGAACGACATTCCGGCCATCTCCCTTGCGCCACCGTCCAGCAGCGACGCCACCCTGTACCAGTTGGTGCATGCCGAACCCTTGGTGAAGCTGCCCGCTTACATCGCCCTCATCGAGCGTATCCACCGGGCCGCGACAGGACCGGAAGCCGGCAGGCCTGATGCGGGAATCTCCTCGGTCGCCATTCGCTCCAGCGAAAAACTCGAAGCCAGCCTTGCGCCCCGGGGCGCCGCCAGTGCCATTGCGGCGGCCGTCGGCAGGGTCGCCGGGCTGATGATTTCGGTGGGTATGGCCGGGTTCGGTGCCATCACCCATCAGAACGAACGCGCCTCGATGGAAGAACAGATGCGCAACAGCCTCTATACAGCGCTCAATGACAAGAAGCGCAGCCTGATCGACAACCCGGAATTCGGCGTCATGTCCGGGGTGTATTACCTGGCAGGAGAGATCGAAGGCAGCCTGGGCGATGCGCCGTTATTGCCGTCATCCCTGGAAACCGTTGTCCCCGACACACCGCCTCCCCTGACACCATGATCGGCGCCGGACTGCCGCTGGTCGCCATGATGGCACTATGTTCGAGATCCGACAGCCCAACATCAGGACAGGACCTAAGACATGGAGATCTCCTGATGAACACATCATTTGCGGCACTGGCATTGGGTTGTGCACTGAGCATCACCTCCCTGACCACACTGGCGGGAGCGGCAGCACCGGAGATGGGCCCCACGCCATCACAAATGGGCGTGGACCCCAGAACCCAAGGGGCCGACATGCAGCGCCAGGGCACCGATCAGGACAAAGGCGATCCAGCTACTGGCATTCGTCGAGGCATGAATACCGGCACTGACACCCGCAACAATGACGCGGACCTTCCCGGCGGCGACACCACCGGTAGCGGCTCTACCGGCAGCAACTCCAAGGGGTCGTCAGGCAGCTCTTCGAGCGCGGGCGGTGTTGGCGGTTGAGCTGTAGCGTTCAGAAATCACCTACCTCTATCACGGAATTGTCCGACGGATAACGCCCCTGACAACGGCTACTATCACGCCGTTGTTATGCTGCGCTGTTAAGACGGGACAGGGCTAACCAAGTTCTGTCCTGGGGGGATCGATACCGTGGGAATGAAAAAGTCAGCGCTGGAATTCAAGCGCGATCTGAACGCCATCGCCGGCAATCTTGAACGAACCGCAGGAGAAATCAGCCGGCTGGCCGAGAGCATCGATGATGTGGACGTGGTCGCCGTGCTGCACCTGATGAACCAGCAATACCGGGATGCCGACAGGCTACGCGCTTACGTCGACGAAATCAGGGCGGGCCGCATCGTACGCGCCAAGGGTTAGCGCAACGCAACCAGCACTGCTTCAGTCATGTCGCATTCCATGGCGATCGAGGTGAAGCACGCATTTTTTGACTGGCTTGATATCAAATTGCTAGCGCACGTTTCAGAAGCCTGAACTCATCCCGCCGCGTGCCTGAGACAGGTACAACAAAAAAGGGCGACCCTTTCGGATCGCCCTTTTCGTTACCGCCAGCAGGGCGGATTTATCTGGTAGGCACGATTGGACTCGAACCAACGACCCCCACCATGTCAAGGTGGTGCTCTAACCAACTGAGCTACGTGCCTGCTGTGGGTTGGCATTCTACGAATATTCGACAAACTGTCAAGCGGTAATTTTCACAACTCTTTGAATACTATGGAATTTCGAACGACATGCGGGCCAAGTGGCACATATCTAAGACACTTTTACCCCTCGAACCCGCTGGTGGCGCCCTGTTATCTCAGGTAGGATCGACGCATTCGTTTAAAATATAAAACAGGGGCTTACAGGATGACGAACACCGCATACCCTCAGTCTTACTACGCCGCCTCGGCCAATTCCGCCCCTGCCCGGCCCATGCTGCAAGGCGAAGTGGAAACCGATGTGTGCGTCATCGGTGCCGGTTACACCGGGTTGTCGAGCGCCCTGTTCCTGCTGGAAAACGGTTTCAAGGTCACCGTTCTGGAAGCCGCCAAGGTCGGCTTCGGCGCCTCGGGTCGCAATGGCGGGCAGATCGTCAACAGCTACAGCCGCGACATCGACGTCATCGAACGCACGGTCGGCCCCAAACAGGCGCAACTGATGGGCCAGATGGCGTTCGAGGGTGCGCGCATCATACGCGAACGCGTGGCCAAATATCACATCCAGTGCGACCTCAAGGACGGCGGCGTGTTTGCCGCGCTCACCCCCAAGCAGATGGGCCATCTGGAGTCGCAGAAAAAGCTTTGGGAGCGCTACGGGCATACCCAGCTGGAACTGATGGACAAGCGGCGCATTCGTGAAGTCGTGGCCTGCGACGAGTACATCGGCGGCATGCTCGACATGAGTGGCGGCCACATCCATCCGCTGAACCTGGCCCTCGGTGAAGCGGCAGCGGTGGAATCGCTGGGTGGCGTCATCTACGAGCAATCGGCGGCGGTTCGCATCGATCGTGGTGCGAACCCCGTCGTGCACACTGCACAGGGCAAGGTCCGGGCGAAATTCATCATTGTTGCGGGCAACGCCTATCTGGGCAATCTGGTGCCGGAACTGGCGGCCAAATCGATGCCTTGCGGCACGCAGGTGATCACCACCGAGCCATTGGGCGAAGAACTGGCGCGCAGCCTGTTGCCTCAGGACTATTGCGTCGAGGACTGCAATTACCTGCTCGACTACTACCGCCTGACCGCCGACAAGCGTCTGATCTTCGGTGGCGGCGTGGTGTATGGCGCGCGTGACCCGGCGAACATCGAGGCGATCATCCGGCCCAAGATGCTCAAGGCTTTCCCGCAGCTCAAGAACGTGAAGATCGACTACGCCTGGACCGGCAATTTCCTGCTGACCCTGTCGCGCTTGCCGCAGGTGGGGCGTCTGGGCGACAACATCTATTACTCCCAGGGCTGCAGCGGCCATGGCGTGACCTACACCCATTTGGCGGGCAAGGTACTGGCCGAAGCGCTGCGCGGCCAGGCCGAGCGCTTCGACGCCTTCGCCGGCCTGCCGCATTACCCGTTCCCGGGCGGGCAGCTGCTGCGTACACCGTTGACGGCGATGGGCGCCTGGTATTACAGCTTGCGGGACAAGCTGGGGTTCTGACCGCGATCCGGCTTGCAGGCGACGGCGGGGAACTGTGGGAGCGGGCTTGCCCGCGAAGGCGTCGGATTAGCCACCATCACATCGTCAGTCCTGACGCATTCGCGGGCAAGCCCGCTCCCACAGGCATGAGCGGACCGCGCACCCGCCGTCACCTGGCGTTGTTGATCGCCTTCACCGCTTCCCCTGCCGCTTGCTCCTGCCCGGCTTGCGCCAGGTCATTGGCGGCCTTGAGCCAGCGGTCGCGGTCTACCGGTGTGGGCAACTGCCGTGGGCTCTGCACCAGCACCGCCCAGTTGCCGGCGTTGTTCCAGTCAGAGGTGAACTCGTCAAAGCTCACCGTAAGCCGCCCAAGCCCGGTGTAAATCAGCACCGTGCGCTTGTTCTGGTTGAAGCCCACCAGCACGCCATAGCGCTGGTCCTTCCACCACATCGAACCCTCCGAGAAACGCAGCAGCACCGGATAACCCGCCGCCACCTGAGCCAGCAGGTCGGTGAACTGATGGTCCACCGGGTACACCACAAAGCCATACTCACGGGCCAGGTTGCTCATGTTCTGGTCGAGCTTTTCTTCTGCACCCGGCAACTTCAGCGGTTTTTCCAGAAGGCCCGGGGTGGTCTGCACGCCATGCACGGTCAACATGCTGGCCAGCGCATTGGGGCCGCTCTGGAAGGCCTGGCCACGGAAGAACGGCACCGAGTTGATCTCGACCCGGTCCGGCAGGGTCTTGTACATCGCCGGGTACCCGGGTTTGTAGCCGTGGGAATCCGCGCAGCCGGCCAGAAACAGGGCCAGGCCCATTGCCCACCACGTCCTTTTGATTGCAGAGCTATCCATTCGAGACAGTACCGACACGTTGTTCACTCGCTTGTCTGGCGCCGGGCAACCCGCGACCCGGCCGAGCGCCGATCATAGAACCGCAGCCCGTCCGGGTATAGCCTCAACATGCAGTCAGGAGGCCGGGATAGAACAAATCGGTCCTGCCCTCTCGACCTTCGGTCAATTTTCAGCAACAACGGGCGTACTAGACTGTCGGTTACAATGAGACGAAAAGAAAAGACCGGAGGAATCCATGAGCCTCGGAATGACCATTGTGATGTTGATCGCTGCGTGGCTGGCTGTCGCTGGCGCTATGTTGTGGGGTGTGATGCGCATATCCCGCCGCCATCATCCGCAACACCGTACCCACGCGAATGTGAAACCCGCTCAGGCGCCGTCGCGCAAACATCGTCACGCCCACGCGCACTGAAACTTTTTCTGACTCGGATCCATAGCTGAAATGACAAAACGGTCGGTGATGGTGTTCCCATCCCGACCGTTTTCAATGGCGTGGCGTTTAACCCCGGGCCTGACTCAGACCTTCTGAACCTGAGCCTGGGCGTCCGCCTTCTTCTGCTTCGCCCGACGGGCCAGCATGTTCAGGCCCTCGATCAGGGCCGAGAACGCCATCGCGGTGTACACATACCCTTTGGGTACATGGGCGCCGAAGCCTTCGGCGATCAGCGTCATGCCGATCATGATCAGGAAGCCCAGCGCCAGCATCACGACCGTAGGGTTGTCATTGATGAATTTGGCCAGGGGCTCGGACGCCACCAGCATCACGATGACAGCCGCGATCACCGCGATCACCATGATCGGCAAGTGTTCGGTCATGCCGACAGCGGTCACGATGCTGTCGATGGAGAACACCAGGTCCAGCATCAGGATCTGCCCGATCGCAGCCGCCATGCCCATGGTCACGGTGCTGGAAACGGTTTTTTCCTCTTCGGTCTTGGCATCCATGCTGTGATGGATCTCGGTGGTCGCCTTCCACACCAGGAACAGGCCACCGGCGATCAGGATCATGTCCTTCCATGAGAACACCTGCCCCAGGATGTCAATGACCGGCTCCGTCAACTGGACGATCCAGGCCACGGTGGTCAGCAGGCCCAGGCGCAGGATCAACGCCATGCTGATGCCGACCCGGCGCGCCTTGGTGCGTTGGTGCACCGGCAGCTTGTTGGTCAGGATCGAGATGAAGATCAGGTTATCGATACCCAGCACGATTTCCATGACCACCAACGTCGCCAGAGCGATCCACGCCGTGGGGCTTGCCGCCAGTTCCAGAAGATATTCCATGCTCTACACATCCTGATACGGTTCGAGAAGATAGGCGGCATTCTAGGGAGGCAAACACTTCAGGAAAATTCGTATTTTTCAGGTATATACTTCGGTTATTACGAAGTATTGAAGGGCCTGTCGTCTGATGCTCAATTATCGGCAACTGCATTACTTCTGGGTGGTGGCCAAGACCGGCAGCATCGTGCGCGCCTGCGAGCAGTTGAACCTCACGCCGCAGACCATCAGCGGGCAGATCAGCCTGCTGGAACAGACCTATGGCGTGGCGCTGTTCAAGCGCGTCGGACGGCGGCTGGAACTGACCGAAACCGGACGCATCGCCCTGCCCTACGCCGAGCAGATGTTTCAACTGGGTGGCGAGCTGGAAACCTTGCTGCGTGCCCAGCCGGATGAACAGCAGATCCTGTTTCGGGTCGGTGTGGCCGACGTGGTGCCCAAGTCCATCGTCTATCGCCTGCTTGCCCCGACCATGACGCTGAACGAGCCGCTGCGCATCACCTGCCGCGAGGATCAACTGGAGCGGCTGTTGGCGGACCTGGCCATTCAGCGCCTGGACCTGGTGATCTCCGACAGCCCCATGCCGTCCCATCTGGACATCAAGGGCTACAGCCAGAAACTGGGGGAATGCGGCATCAGTTTTTTTGCCACGGCAGCCCTGGCCAGGGCCCATGGCCAGAACTTCCCCCATGACATGCAAGGTGCGCCGCTGCTGGTGCCTGGACAGCAGACCGTGGTGCGCAGCCGCCTGATGCGCTGGTTCGCCGAGCAGAACGTGCAGCCGCGGATCGTCGGCGAGTTCGACGACAGTGCCTTGATGAAGGCCTTTGGCAAATCCGGCAGCGGGATCTTCATCGCCCCAAGCGTGATTGCCGACGAGGTGATGGAGCAGTACGACGTCGAGCTGATCGGCCAGACAGATGCGGTGACCGAGTCGTTTTACGCGATCTCAGTCGAGCGCAAGGTCAAGCACCCTGGCATCGTGGCGATTACCGAGGGTGCGAGGCAGCAGCTATTCACTGACTAAGCGTTGCAGGGCTCGGCGTCAGGCCTGGCGGTCATGAGCAGCAACGCCAGCAGGATCGCCAGCAGAATGATGCCTGCGGCGGCGAAGCCCAGGTTGTCCAGCCCCAGGTGGTCGATGACCCGGCCGCCGATGAGGGCTCCCAGGCCGATCCCCAGATTGCCGCCGGCAATGTTCAGCGAGGCGGCGAAGGCCGGAGCCTGTGGCGCGGCCTTCATCAGGCGCACGTGGCTGACCAGGAACAACGCCGCCTGGGTCACACCCCAGACTGCCAGCGCCAGGGCCAGCGCCGGCACCGAATGCATGCTCGGCACCACGGTGACCATGCCGCCGATCATGAAGGTGCAGAACGTGAGGCTGGCGATCAGCGGGTGACGATCCACCAGGCGCCCGCCCAGGGAGTTGCCCACCAGTCCCACCGCGCCGAAGCCCATCAGGCACCAGCCCACTACCGTGCCGTTGAATCCGGCCAGGCGTTCGAGCATGTCGGCAAGGTAGGTGTAGGCCGTGAACATGCCGCTGAACACCAGCACCGACAGCAGCACATGGCCCTGCATCAGCTTGCTGCGCAGGATGGCGAACTGGCTGCGAAAAGACGCCTGATCCTTGTGCACGCTGCGCGGCAGGTAGATGAAGAGCAGCAAGGCCTTGGCGAAGGCCACCACCGACAGGATCGCAAAGGCGCTGCGCCAGCCGAAGGCGTCGGAAATCAGGGTGCCGACCGGAATGCCGAACACCGTGGCGCAGACGATACCGAAGCCAATCTTGGCAATGGCGCGGCCGGCGTGGTCAGGGCCGACGATGTCCACCGCCGTTTCACTGGCCAGCGCCCAGAACACCGGCAACCCCAGCGCCGGAATCAGCCGGGCAATGGCCATGACGCCTATGTTCGGCGCCATCGCCGCAACAGCGTTGGCCACCCCGAACATGATCAGCACCGAAATGAACAGACGCTTGCGTTCGAAGCGTGAGAAGTAGGCGGTCAGGAACGGCCCGAAGCAGGCGACGGTGAAAGCGAACAGCGTGACCAGTAGCCCGGCCTGGGGGATGGTAACCGCCAGATCGCGGGCGATGGCCGGCAACAGGCCGACGATGACGAACTCTGTGGTCAGCACCGTGAAGCCTGCGGCTGACAACAGGTAAATTGGGAAAAACATCGAATCTCCAGAAAGACGAACCGACCAGTCCTCACGGAGCGGTCGGTCGGGTGACACTGAGCAGTAGCGGTGAACGCTTAGAAAGTGCCCATGTAGTCGCGCTTGCCGACTTCCACACCGTTGTGACGCAGCAGGTCATAAGTGGTGGTGACGTGGAAGAAGAACTGCGGCAGGGAGTAATGCAGCAGGTATTTCTGGGTGCTCAGGCGCTTCTCTTTGTCGGTGCCTGGGCGCAGGACGATTTCGCGCTCTTCGTTGCCATCGACCTGATCCGGGGTGATGGTGTCCAGGAATGCCAGGACCTTGGACAGCAGAGCCTGCAGTTCGGCGAAGGTGGTTTCGGTGTCTTCATATTTCGGCGGCTCGATGCCGGACAGGCGCGCACCGGCACCCTTGGCGAAGTCGACCGCGATCTGCACCTGTTTCACCAGCGGGAACATGTCCGGGAACAGACGCGCCTGCAGCAGGGCATCAGGCTGGATGTTTTTGGCGGCGGCGTGCTCTTCGCCTTTTTTCAGCACCGCGCCCAGGGCGGTTAGCATCTGTTTGAACACAGGAATCGAAGCGGCGTAGAGAGAAATGGTCATGGCAGTTCCTGATGGGTTGAGTCGCAATGAAAAGACATGCAGTGCATGCTGACGCGGCTTGTCTTTTACCTCATCCAGACCCTACCCTCATAGCCTTTTCAACGCTTAGGGAAAGGGTCATGTCCACCGAACCGGATTCTGAAAACACTGGCGATGACGCAGCCGCCCTGCAACTGAACAGCTTTGAGGTGCGCATCCTGGGCTGCCTGATCGAAAAACAGGCCACCAATCCCGAGACCTATCCCCTGACGCTCAACGCTTTGGTACTGGCCTGCAACCAGAAAACCAGCCGCGAGCCGGTGATGAACCTCACGCCCGGGCAAGTCGGGCAGAGCCTGCGGGCGCTGGAGGGGCATCAGTTGACCCGGCTGGTCATGGGCAGCCGCGCCGACCGTTGGGAGCACCGTGTCGACAAGACCCTGGAGCTGGTGCCGGCGCAGGTGATCCTCACCGGGCTGTTGCTGCTACGCGGCCCGCAGACAGTCAACGAACTGCTGACCCGCAGCAACCGCATGCACGATTTCGACGACAGCGACGCGGTGGTTCACCAACTCGAGCGTTTGATCGCTCGCGGGCTGGCGGTGCTGATTCCGAAACAGGCCGGCCAGCGCGAAGACCGCTACATGCACACCCTGGGCGATCCGGCGGACATGGAGGCGATTGTCGCGGCACGGCACAACCCCGTGGAACGCGCCAGCAGCGGCAACCCGGCGCTGGCCGAGCGCGTCGAGGAACTGGAAGCGCGCATCGCCGCACTGGAAGAACGCCTGGCCCGGCTGGAGGGCTAACCCGTTCACCCGTAGCTGCACGGCTTGCCGGCTGGGGGCGATCTCACGGACGCCCCCGCGGGCAAGCCCGGCTGCTACGGAATGAGTTTGCCCGCAGCACGATGGCCATCTGTGGGAGCGGGCTTGCCCGCGAAGGCGTACGGCCAGTCACCCCATGGTCGTATGACACGACACCTTCGCGGGCAAGCCCGCTCCCACAGGGACAGGGCAACCCGTCAAATCGCCCGGGCGAACGCTGCGGCCGCCTGATATTGCTCCTCGCTCGGTGTCACGCCGGTGTACAGAATGAACTGCTCCAGCGCCTGGATCGCCGCGACCTGATCCCCGGTAATCACCTGCTTGCCATGCTTTTCGGCATGAAGGATAAACGGCGTGCGCGCAGGGCTGGCGACCACGTCGAACGCGGTGTCCGCCGCCTCGATGGCGTCCACGTCAAACGCCAGGGCCTCGGCCTGATCGCCGATCATCCCCAATGGCGTCACGTTCACCAGCAGCGGCACACGCTCGGCGCCCAGTTCAGGCTGCCACTCAAACCCACAGGTGCGCGCCAGCGCCCTGCCCGCCTGCTCGTTGCGCGCAACGATGAGCCCATCGGTGAACCCCGCATCGCGCATGGCGCAGGCCACGGCCTTGGCCATGCCGCCGCTGCCGCGCAGGGCAAACCGGGTGCGGGGCACCTTGTGACTGTCGACCAGTTGCGCCACCGCGATGTAATCGGTGTTGTAGGCCTTCAGATGGCCATCCGTGTTGACGATGGTATTGATCGACTCAATCGCCGCCGCCGAAGCGTCCATCTCGTCCACCAGCGCTATGCACGCCTCCTTGAACGGCATCGACACCCCACAGCCGCGAATGCCCAACGAACGCATCCCGGCGATGGCTGCGGGCAAGTCAGTCGGCGCAAAGGCCTTGTAATAGAAATTCAGCCCCAACTGCTCGTACAAGTGATTGTGAAAGCGCACACCGAAGTTGCCCGGCCGGGCGGCCAGCGACATACACAGCAGGGTTTCCCTGGTTGGGGTATGGAACATGAAATCTCCTGAACGGTATTAGTGAACACCAGGACAACAGCGTAGAATTCAATCGCTTGCGGCACAAACCCGAGCAATTGTTCTCAATGTTGTCGAATACCTTACACAAAATTTACGCAACGGCTTCGCAGAATTCCTGAAACCCGTTGTCTGAGAAGTTATCCCGTGGCATTGCCTGAGCGTAACGCAGGCTGGCGACAACGGGACTGAACACCCGAGGAACAGTCATGATTCGTCACATCCCCAAGGTTGCCTTGTTGTTAGGTGCCCTCGCCCTTGCAGGTCAGGCTCAAGCCCATGGCGGCGGCCCGGGCTGGGGCGGAGCGGCAGTGATCGGCGCAGTCGTCGGTGGCGTTGTGGGTGCAGCCGTGGCGTCAGGCCCTGTGTATGCAGCGCCAGCCCCGGTGTATGTGGCACCGCCGCAGCCTGTGTATTACGCGCCACCACCTCCACCGCCTGTCTACGTGCAGCCGGCCTACGTGGTTGAACGTCCGGTGGTATACGGCCCGGCCTACTACGGCCCGCCTCGCTACTACGGCCCGCCCCACGGCTATTACCACGGTGGCGGCCGCTGGTAACGGCTGGCTGACCCCGCAAGCTTCCGGTTTTCATCGGCAGCACACAAACGACAACCCCGCTATCAAGGCGGGGTTGTCGTTCATGGGTGCTTTGTACGCAAGAGCGCCCGTCTGATCCTTCATGCGTCCTTGATAAGGAACTGACCTCTGGCTCGTCAATGACGACTATCGAGAGCAGTGATTTCTGCTCGCCCGAGCCCGGCCGTAAAGTAGCGCCATAGATTGATGGAGGCACTTATGACCAAGGTTCAAATCATGTCGGTAGTTGGCAGCGCAGTCCCCGCACAGCTTCGTGAACGCGGCCTGCTGGCGTGCTGGTACCTGATGCACAACGGCGAGCCTGTCAGCGGTCCTCTGTCGTCACTGCCTGCGGCACAAGCACTGTCGCAACAGTTGGAAACCCGTCAGCTCAACGGCTGAAACGAATTCGCTCTTCCCTGAATCGTGCGTTGCTCCGCACTTCCCTTTAGCCCGCATCCCTGACGCGGGCTTTTTTTTGGCTGCGATTCGCCTGGCTCAGATGCGCTCGGCCTGGGTCGCGTTGACCTGGCAACTATGGGCCAGTTTCTGCAGGCGCTTTTCCAGGGCGCCCAGCACCACGCGATCGGATCGACCGCTTTCGAGTTCCTCGATCATGTCGTTGGCCACCAGTCGCAACTCATGGGCGATCACCACGCGGTCATCGTTCTGGTCCAGCTTGTGGGACTCGAACAGGCGGTGCAGGTAATCCTCCAGGGTGCGCTGCAAACGGTGGCGGTCAGTGGCGCGCAGATGCACCAGGTTGACCGTGATCCTGGCCAGCAACTCGTTCAGCTCGCCACACAGGTACTGCATGCGGCGTGCGTAGCCGGTTTCGCGGTCACGCAGTTGTTTCTGCCGGGCTGCCAGGTCCTGGCGGCGCTGGATGGCAGGCACGGTGACGGCCATCATCAGGCCGACGATCAAACCGATGGCCTGGATCCAGCCTGCCCAGTCGGACGGCCTGACAAACAAACCCGCCACCAGCAAGAGCACCGCAACGACTACCGCGACAAACACCAGGGCGGCGTAGTCCTTGCTGATAAACCCTTTGGGCATTGCACAACTCCTAGGTCAATTCGAATGAATGGTTTCGATGGCGTGGAATGCTAATCGGTGGCTGCCCCGAGTGCCATGAATATCGGCGCAACCGCCTTAAATACAGGCTTTTTGGATCCTTAACCTGAACGAATGCCATACAGGCTGTTTTTATTACGCAAACGTCCAAGGCACCCCATCGACATACTTAGAAACATGCTCCTAAAATGCGCCGATCTTGTTGTCGTTCTTGAAAAAAGTACGGCTTTCCACGCTGTCTCCAATCAAAGTGAGCTTCGCTCTTGAAAATTCGCACATCCCTCATCGGCCTATTATTTGCACTTACAGGCTCCGCACTCTCCACCGGTGCACTTGCGAACGAACCTGCTGCTTTCAACCGTGACCCGGCCAACCTTCATCTGGCCTCCGGCAGCGCCATGATCACCGATCTGCAGACCGGCCAGGTGCTGTATTCCAGCAACCCGGACGTCATCGTGCCCATCGCCTCGGTCACCAAACTGATGACGGCCATGGTCACCCTCGATGCCAAGCTGCCTATGGACGAGATGGTCAAGGTCGACATCTCCCAGACCGCCGAAATGAAAGGCGTGTTTTCCAGGGTCAAGCTGGGCAGTGAACTCAATCGCCACGACATGTTGCTGATTACCCTGATGTCGTCGGAAAACCGCGCAGCGGCCAGCCTCGCCCACAGCTATCCGGGCGGCTACCCGGCGTTCATCAAGGCCATGAACGCCAAGGCCAAGGCGCTGGGCATGAGCCACACCGTCTATATGGAACCTACTGGCTTGTCGGTCTTCAACGTGTCCACCGCTCGCGACCTGACCAAACTGGCGCTGGCCGCGCGCAACTACCCGATGCTGCGTGAACTGAGCACCACGCCCGAGAAGACCGTCACCTTCCGCAAACCCACCTACACCCTGGGTTTCAGCAACACTGACCACCTGGTGCGCAAGTCCAACTGGGACATCAAGCTGACCAAGACCGGCTTCACCAACCAGGCCGGGCACTGTCTGGTGCTGCTGACCAGCATGGCCAACCGTCAGGTGTCGGTGGTGATTCTGGATGCGTTCGGCAAGTACACCCACTTCGCCGATGCCAGCCGCATGCGCCTGTGGATGGAAACCGGCAAGAGCGGCCCGGCGCCGGAAGTGGCGTTGCAGTACAAGAAAGAAAAAAACCTGATCATGAAGCAGAAAGGCCTGCAGGCCGCCGAATAAACCTGCCCGACCAGAGCCGCCCCGCGCCGGGCGGCCTCTGCGCTTCCTTCCCTGCGCTGCGCAACGCGCCAGCGGATCCTGTCAATTGTTTCATCCATGGCACAACGCACAACCCCCAACCACCCGCTACGCTTGTGTTGTTGATGCTGGCTTCGCACATCGCTCGGGGGAGTTGAACCATGCTCATCAAATGGGTACTGGCTGCGCTGCATTTGTTGGCTTTTGGCTTTGCGTTGGCGGCGGTTCTGGCTCGGGGGCGGGCCTTGCGCCGGTTGCGTACCGATGACCCGCGCTCGTTTCGCGATGTGTTCGTGGTGGACAATATCTGGGGCCTGTCAGCGGGCATTCTGTTGATCACCGGCGCATTCCGCGCCTTCGGCGGGCTTGAGAAAGGCTCGTTCTACTACCTGCATCAACCTCTGTTCCACCTGAAGATGACCGCGTTCGTGGCGATCCTGGCGCTTGAGGTCGTGCCGATGTTCGCCCTGATCGGCTGGCGCATCGCATTCAAGAAAAACCAGCCCATCGACACCAGCCGCTCGCGCCGCTTTGCGCGGATCAGCCATATGGAAGCGGCGTTGATGGTGATCATCGTGATCGCCGCGACAGGGATGGCGCGGGGGATTCTGATCAGTTGAACATAGCCCGTGGGAGCGGGCTTGCCCGCGAAAGCGTCGTGTCATCCAACCCCATGGCGACCGACCCTACGCCTTCGCTGGCAAGCCAGCTCCCACAGCGAGGTGGGTGTTCACAGCATCGTACTGCTACAGGTGGGATCCGGGCCCTGTTCAATTCACCCAGAAAACCAGCAACGCCACGTTGGCCGCCGAGATCAGGCTGAACAAGCCCCACGCCAGCACTTTTGTCACAGCGTTATTGGCAAAGGGGCCCATCAGTTGCCTGTCGCTGGTAAAGCGAATCAACGGCCACAGGGCAAACGGCAGTTGCAGGCTCAACACCACCTGACTGAGCACCAGCATCTTGCCCACCGCGCCATCGCCGAACCAGATTACCCCTGCCAGCGCCGGAATCAGTGCCAGTGCCCGGGTAATCAGGCGCCGCTGCCAGCAAGGAATCTTCGCGTTGAGAAAGCCTTCGAGCACCACCTGACCGGCGATGGTGCCGGTAAAAGTCGAACTCTGCCCCGCCGCCAGCAGTGCAACGCCGAACAGCACACTGGCAAGCGCGCCGCCCACCAGCGGATCGAGCAGGTGATAAGCGTCCTGGATTTCCACCACATCGGCATGTCCCGTGCCGTGGAACGCAGCCGCCGCCAGGATCAGGATCGCCGCGTTGATCACCAGCGCCATGCTCAGGGAGGCAATGGTGTCCACCCGCGCATAGCGAATCGCGCTGGCCTTGCTTTCAACGGATGAACCGTTGACCCGGGTCTGCACCACCGACGAATGCAGGTACAGGTTATGCGGCATGACCGTCGCCCCGAGAATGCCGATGGCGATGTACAGCGGCTCCTGATTGCTCAGCACGTCCCACGAGGGCTTGAGCCCTGCGGCGACGTCCGGCCAGAAGGGTTTGATCAGCACCAGCTCGATGAAAAAGCAGGTGGCGATGGTTGCGATCAGGCCCAGCACGATGGCTTCCAGGCGACGGAAGTTGGCGCCTTGCAAGGCCAGGACGATCACTGTGTCGAACGCGGTCAACGCCACGCCGGTGGTGATCGACACCCCCAGCAGCAGATGAAACGCCAGGGCCGCGCCCAGCACTTCGGCGAGGTCGGTGGCCAGGATCGACAGCTCCGCCAGAATCCACTGACCCATGCCTACACGCCGGCTGTAGCGCTCGGCGGACAATTGCGCCAGGTCGCGCCCGGTCGCGATGCCCAGCCGCGAACAGAGGTTCTGCAACACCATGCCGGACAGGCTGGCCAGCACCACCACGAACAGCAACGCGTAACCAAAGCGCGAGCCGGCTTCGATGGCCGTCGCCCAGTTGCCGGGGTCCATGTAGCCGATGGAGACCAACAGACCCGGCCCCACGAACAGCATCATCTTGCGCAGGAACGAGGCATTGGCCGGAATGGCGACGCTGTCGGTCACCGCCGAGGGGCAGAACGGCGCGGTGGCCGTAGTCGGGAGTCTGTATTTCACGGGGATCCGGGAAGTGATTGCGATCAGCCCTGAAGCTTACCTCGCACGGAAATATTTTGTCTTGAATCTATTCAAAAGCTCTAACATGCGGGGTCCCACGCTTTCGAAAAAAGAATCGGAAAACAATAATGTCTGCCCTTTCCCCCTCCTCTGGCCCTGCACATTCACCAGCCGACGGCCTGGACCCGGTGCGCGCCGCGCACATTTCGGCACGTATCGACCGCCTGCCCGCTGTCGCCACCTTGTGGAAACTGGTGGCGTTGCTGTCCATCGGCGGCTTCTTCGAACTCTACGACCTGTTCCAGACCGCCTACATCAGCCCCGGGCTGATTCGCGCCGGTTTGTTCGCCACCGGCGCCGAAGGTGTATTCGGCTTCTCCGACCAGGCCGCGTTCGCCTCGGCGACCTTCCTGGGCCTGTTCCTGGGCGCCAGCCTGCTCAGCCCCATCGCCGACAGGTACGGCCGGCGGGCGATCTTCACCTTCGCGCTGGTCTGGTACACCGTCGCCACCGTGCTGATGGGCCTGCAGACCTCGGCCCTGGGCATCATCTGCCTGCGCTTTCTGGTGGGCATTGGCTTAGGGATCGAGCTTGTGACCATCGACGCCTATCTTTCGGAACTGGTGCCCAAGCGCATGCGCAGCTCGGCGTTCGCCTTTGCGTTTTTCGTGCAGTTTCTGTCGGTGCCTGCGGTGGCGCTGATGTCCTGGTGGCTGGTGCCCCAGGACCCGTTCGGCTTCAGCGGCTGGCGCTTCGTGGTAATCGCCAGCGCCGTGTTTGCGCTGTTCATCTGGTGGCTGCGCTCGCGCCTGCCCGAGTCGCCGCGCTGGCTGGCGCAGCAGGGGCGCTTTGCCGAAGCGGAAAAGATCATGGATGACCTGGAAGCCCGCTGCATCAAGGACCATGGCAAGGCGCTGGACATGCCGGAAACCCACAACGTTGCGGTCGAAGGCAAAGGGCGTTTCGCCGACATCTGGCAGCCGCCCTATCGCCGTCGTGCATTGATGCTGATCGTCTTCCACGTGTTCCAGGCCATCGGTTTCTTCGGCTTTGGCAACTGGTTGCCGGCGCTGCTGTCCGGCCAGGGCGTGAGCGTGACCCACAGCCTGGCGTATGCGTTCATCATTACCCTGGCGTACCCGCTGGGGCCGTTGCTGTTCGTGAAATTCGCCAACCGTTTCGAGAACAAGTGGCAGATTGTCGGCTCGGCCCTGGGCGCCATGATCTTCGGTACCCTCTTCGCGCAGCAGACCACGCCGGTGGGGCTGATCGTCTGCGGGGTGATGATCACCTTCTGCAATGCGTGGCTGAGCTTCAGCTATCACTCGTATCAGAGCGAGCTGTTTCCCACCAACATCCGCGCCCGGGCGGTGGGGTTCTGCTATTCGTTCAGCCGCCTGTCGACGGTGTTCAGCAGCCTGCTGATCGGCTTGTTTCTCGATCACTTCGGCACGCCGGGGGTGCTGACCTTTATCGTCGTCAGCATGCTGATCGTGATCATCACCATCGGCGCGTTCGGGCCCAGGACCCGCAACCTGGCGCTGGAGGACATTGCTCATCGGTGAGCCGCCGTTCACGCGGCGACCATGACGACGCCCCCGCGGGCAAGCCCGGCTGCTACTGGGCCAGGGTGCTCAAGAAATCCGAGGGGCTGCACTGATTAATCTGTGGGAGCGGGCTTGCCCGCGAATGCGGCGGATCATGCACCACCCAGGCGTCAGACCAGACGCCTTCGCGGGCAAGCCCGCTCCCACAGATCCTTGCCAGCTCTCAGCGAATCCCCAACCGCTTCGCCAGCCGACTGAGGTTGGCCCGGTCGACGTTCAGTTCACGGGCGACTTCGGCCCATTTGCCTTGATACCGCGCCAGCGCATCTTCGATCAGCACTTTCTGAAACGCATCGACGGTTTCCTTCAGCCCTTCTCCAGGCTTGACCACCGGCGACGCAATTCCCGGCGCAGGCACAAGCGCCGCATCGATCCGAACCTCTTCATCGAGCCCCAGCATCGGCGCCTCGATGGTCAGAATGCGCGACCGCTCGGGGTGGGCCGACAGCGCCTTGAGCACCGCACGGCTGATCAGGTGTTCAAGCTCCCGCACGTTGCCCGGCCAGGGATACGCCACCAGCACCTTCTGCGCCTCGCTGCTCATGCGCAGGCTGCGCAGCCCCATGCGCGCACGGTTTTCCTCCAGAAAATAGCCCGCCAGCAGCAACACATCGCGCCCACGCTCACGCAACGGCGGCACCACCAGCGGATAGACGCTCAAGCGATGGTAAAGGTCAGCACGAAACCGCCCGGCACGCACTTCTTCGGCGAGATCGCGGTTGGTCGCGGCGATGATCCGCACGTCCACACGATGCTCCTGATCGGAACCCACCCGCTGCAATTGCCCACTCTGCAGCACCCGCAGCAGTTTGGATTGCACCGGCAGCGGCAACTCCCCCACCTCGTCGAGAAAAATCGAGCCGCCGTCGGCCAGTTCGAACTTGCCACTGCGCCCGCTCACCGCCCCCGAGAACGCGCCTTTGACGTGGCCAAACAGCTCGCTCTCGACCAACAGTTCCGGGAGTGCCGCGCAGTTGAGGCTGATCAGCGGTTTCTGCGCCCGGGGTGAACTGAGGTGAATCGCCTCGGCCACCAGTTCCTTGCCGACCCCGGTTTCCCCGGTGATCAGCACTGTGAGCGGGCTGTTGCCCACCAACTGGATTTCCTGTTGCAAACGACGATGCACCGCGCTCTGACCGATCAGCTCCCGAGGCCCTCGCCCGCCCGCCGCGCGCTTGTAGACCTCGGCCAGTTGCCGCTGGTCTTCGAAATTGCGCGCCAGTTGATTGATCCGCTCGCTGGCCATGACCGTCGCCGCCGCCAGGCTCGCGAAAGCCTGCAGGTTGTCCAGGTCGACGCTGCCGAAGCTGGCCGGGTTCAGCGAATCAAGGGTGATCACGCCCCACAATGTGTCCTGCACGTACAACGGACAGCCCAGGCAATCGTGAACTTCCAGATGCCCGTGCACCCCGTCCACCAGTCCGTCATAGGGGTCAGGCAGGTCGCAGTCGGTGGAAAAGCGGGTCGGCTCGCGGTGCTGCAGGATGATGTCCAGCCGCGGATGCTCGCCCAGACGAAACCTGCGCCCCACCGTGTCGGGGCTCAGGCCTTCGACTGACAGCGGCACCAGCACATCGTCTTCAAGCTTGAGCAACGCCACTGCATCGCACGGCAGCAATTGGCGCAAGGCTCGCAGCAGGCGGCGATAGCGTTCGTCATCCGGCAGCTCGCGGGACAGGTCGGCAACCAGTGGAACCAGCGCCAACAGCAAAGGGTTAGTCATGAAGACTCCGGGCGTAATGATCCGGATCGCGTCGCGGAAAATGCGGTCATTATGACCACAGTGCCCCTCGAAAGACTACAACAGAGCGTTGGGCGCAATGCTGCGCAACACCACAGGCGCGTCAGCAACCGGTCGCCAACTAACCGGCGCGGTTTGTTTCATGCCTGAAACGCCCGTAGTCGAACATTATATTAAGTTGACTATTTAATTCTGGCGCCAAGCAGTTGCCGCAGTTACTGACGCACTTTGATTTAATTAAGTCTTTACCGGAAATATTTTGTTTATATTCGAGATGCACTCGAACGGAGCACTCGATATGGCAAGAATTCAGGGACGAGCTCTAGAGGACTTCCCCCCCTTGGTGGTGGATCTGGACGGCACGCTGCTGCGCACCGATCTTCTGATGGAAACCGCGATGGCTTTCATCAGGAGCCAGCCACTGAAGGTCTTCAAGCTGCTGGGCTGGCTGCTCCGGGGCAAGCCTGCGCTCAAGGAAGGGCTGGCGCTGGAGACCTGGATTGACGTCTCAGTGCTGCCCTACGATGCCCAAGTCATCGAGATGATCAAGACCGAACAGGCCAACGGGCGGATGATCGTGCTGGCCACGGCAAGCCATGTAAGCCTGGCCGAACGCATCGCCGAACACCTGCAACTCTTCGATCTGGTATTGGCCTCCAACGCCAACCGAAACTTGTCCGGTAACAATAAGCGCGACCTGTTAGTTGCCCACTTTGGTGAAGGTGGTTTCGACTACGTCGGCAACTCCAGAGACGATCTGCCGATCTGGAAAGTGTCGCGCAACGCCCATGTAGTCAACCCTGATCGCGGTGTCGAATCGCGGGTCAGCGCCATGAGCGAAGTCCAGCCGACGTTGCACACCAACACTGTCAAACTGCGCGACTGGCGCAAGGCGATGCGCCTGCACCAGTGGCTCAAGAATGCGCTGATCTTCGTGCCGCTGCTGGCCTCCCACCGCTTTACCCAATTCGAGCTGATGCGCGACGGCGTGTTTGCGTTTTTCTGCTTCGGCCTGTGCGCCTCCAGCGTTTACATCCTCAACGACATGCTGGACCTGGGCGACGACCGCCACCACAAGACCAAATGCAACCGGCCCTTCGCCAGCGGACGCTTGTCGATCAAGGCCGGGCTGATCGCCGTGCCGGCGCTGCTGATCCTGGCGTTCGGCGCGGCGCTGACCCTGCTGCCCTGGCAGTTCTCGGCGGTCATGGCGGCCTACTACGTGGTGACACTGGCCTATTCGCTCAAGCTCAAGCGGCTGATGGCGGTGGACGTGATCGTCCTGGCGATGCTCTACACCGCGCGCATCATCGCCGGGGTCGCGGCATTCAGCCTGACGCTGACCTTCTGGATCCTGGCCTTCTCGATGTTCATCTTCCTGAGCCTGGCCATGGTCAAGCGCTACGCCGAACTGCGCGATGCCAGGGTCCGGGAAGTCACGACCCTGGCCCGAGGGCGCGGCTACTACCCCGGTGACCTGGACATGATCGCCTCGCTCGGCGCCTCCTCGGGCTACCTGGCGGTGATGGTGCTGGCGCTGTACATCCAGGATGTGAAAACCACCGAGCTTTACGTCACGCCCCATGTCATCTGGCTGGCCTGCCCGCTGCTGCTGTTCTGGGTGACTCGTGTGTGGATGCTCACCCATCGCGGCGAAATGAACGAAGACCCGGTGGTGTTCGCCATGCGTGACCGCACCAGCCAGATGATCGGCGCGGTGTTCCTGCTGATGTTCTGGATCGCCGCATGAGTACCGACCTGTATTCATGGGGACGCTTTCCCCGTGCCCCGCAGCACGGACATCGTTGCGTATGGCTGGACGATCTGCCGGCGCACTTGCAGCGCGTGGTGGACGACCACGCCAGCAGTCTGCCCTACGGCAACGGCCGCAGCTATGGCGACAGCTGTCTGGCCGCCAGCGGCGAAGTGCTGGACATGCGCTCGCTGGATCGGCTGATCGAAGCCGACTGGGAGCATGGCCTGCTCAAGGTCGAGGCCGGCATCACGCTGGCGGAGGTGTTGAAGGTGGCGATCCCCCGCGGCTGGTTCTTGCCGGTGACGCCCGGGACCCAGTTCGCCACGGTGGGCGGCGCCATCGCCAACGATGTGCACGGCAAGAATCACCATGTGCGCGGCACCTTTGGCCGACATGTACGCAGTTTCGGCTTGCTGCGTCACGGCCAGGCGCAAATCACCTGTTCGGCGAGCAGCAACACCTCGCTGTTCGCTGCCACCATCGGCGGGCTGGGCCTGACCGGTATCGTGCACTGGGCGCAGATTCAGTTGATGCCCATCCGCGCCAGCCAGATCGATACCACCACCGTGCGCTTTGCCAATCTGGCCGAGTTCTTCGCGCTGTCCGATGAGCTGGATGAAAAGCACGAGTACAGCGTGGCCTGGATCGACTGCCTGGCCAAGGGCGCCAACACCGGGCGCGGCGTGTTCATCGTCGGCGACCATGCGCAGTACGGCTCGCTGGACACCGGCCAGCGGGCCAGGTTCAGCATGCCGGTCACGCCACCGGTCTCGCTGATCAACACCCTGTCGCTGGGGGCCTTCAACAACCTCTATTGGCGTTTGCATCCCGCCCAGCGAACCCTGGGCCGCAGCGCCTACGAGCCGTTTTTCTACCCGCTGGATCGCATTCTGCACTGGAACCGCATCTATGGCCGCCGGGGCTTCCAGCAGTATCAGTGCGTGATCCCCGGCGCCAATGCCGAAGCGGCCATGGGCGAACTGCTGCGGGCCATCGCCGAAGCCGGCCTGGGTTCGTTCCTGGCCGTGCTCAAGCGCTGCGGCGACATACGCTCGCCGGGCCTGCTGTCGTTTCCGATGCCAGGGACGTCCCTGGCCCTGGATTTCCCCCAGAGCGAACACCTGCAAAGCGTGGTTTTCCCGCGCCTGGACGAGATTGTCCGGGCCGCGGGTGGCCGGTTGTATCCGGCCAAGGATGCGCACATGACGGGCGCGGATTTTCGTCGCGCCTACCCCGCGTGGGAGCAGCTCGAATCGCTGCGTGACCCCGCGCTGATGTCCCGGTTCTGGCGCCGCGTCTTGGCATAAAGGAGCTGTTCATGAAGGAGCGAATGGATTGAACACCAAGAAAGTCTTGATCATCGGTGCCACCTCGGCCATCGCCAGCGCCTGCGCCCGTCTCTGGGCCAGCGAAGGCAGCGATTTCTTCCTGGTGGCGCGCAACGTCGACAAGCTCCAGCAGACCGCCGCCGACCTCAAGTCCCGGGGGGCGAAGAACGTCACCCTGCACGAGATGGACGCCACCGACATCCAGGCGCACCCCCTGATGCTGGGGCGCTGCCTGACGGCATTGGGGCAGATCGATATCGCGCTGATCGCCCACGGCACCCTGCCCGACCAGAAAGCCTGCGAGCACGACGTCGATCTGGCCCTGCGCGAGTTCGCCAACAACGGCACCTCGGTGATCGCGCTGCTGACCTCCCTGGCCAACCAGTTCGAGACCCAGCGTTGCGGCAGCCTGGCGATCATCTCCTCGGTGGCGGCCGATCGCGGACGTCCTTCCAACTACCTTTACGGCAGCGCGAAGGCGGCGGTTTCAACCTATTGCGAAGGCCTGCAGGCGCGCTTGTTCAAGGTCGGCGTGCACGTGACCACCATCAAGCCGGGCTTCGTCGACACGCCCATGACCCAGGGCCTGTCGCTGCCCGCGGCCCTCCTGGCGCAGCCGGCACAGGTCGCCCAACGCATCGTCAAGGGCATCGCCAACAAGGTGCCGACCCTGTACGCACCGGGTTTCTGGGGCCTGATCATGCTGGTCATCCGCTCGATCCCGCAGCCGGTGTTCAAGAGGCTGAACCTGTGACCCGCGAACCCGCCGCGCTGCACTTGTCGGGCTGGCGCTATCGGGCGGTGATCCTGTCCGTGGTGGGCTCGGCCCTGGGCTACCTGGGTTTTTCCCTGTGGGGCGGCTGGCAGGCAGTGGGCGCGGCGGTGGGGAAAGTCGGGCTGCTGGGCATCGTCATCGCGCTGGCGATGTCGGGCATCAACTACGGTTTGCGGTTCCTGCGCTGGCAGTGCTACCTCAAGGTGTTGGGCCACCCCATGCCGTGGCGACCGAGCCTGAGCATTTATCTGGCCGGGTTCGCCCTGACCACCACCCCCGGCAAGGCCGGCGAAGCCCTGCGCGGGGTGCTGCTCAAACGCTGGGGCGTGCCTTGGCCGCAGAGCTTTGCTGCGTTTTTCAGCGAGCGGCTGTCGGATCTGTTCGCCGTGGTGCTGCTGACCCTGTTCGGCCTGTCGCTGTACCCGGAGGCGATGCCGATGATCGTGGTGGGTGTCGCTTTGGTGATGATCGGATTACTGGTGCTGTCCCAGCGCCGGCTGCTGGCTCGGCTGACCCTGATGATTCCCGTCGAAGGCGGCAAGGTGACCAGCCTGCTGCGCCATCTGCTGCAAGTGCTGGGGCACGCCCAGCAATGCCATCGCCTTCATTTGATGCTTGGCCTGACGCTGCTCAGCGTGGTGGCCTGGAGTGCCGAGGCCGTGGCCTTTCACTGGATTCTGCAATGGATGGGCGCTGACATCGAGCTCACCTTTGCGGTGTTCGTCTACGCCCTGGCGATGCTCGCAGGCGCGGTGAGTTTCATGCCTGGCGGGCTGGGTGGCGCGGAAGCGGTGATGGTCGGGTTGCTGGTCTACAAGGGCATGAACGGCGCCGACGCCGTGGCCGCCACCGTACTGATTCGCCTGGCCACGCTGTGGTTCGCCGTGGCCATCGGCGCCGTGATGCTGCTGCGGCTCAAAGGCGCAAACGCGCCCGAACCGCAGGCCGCTCGATAACCTTCACAACAACGCGCGAACAGGGACAGGAGTGCATTTCATGGTGGCAGAAGTCAGGATGCGGGCGTCGGTGGTGATACCGCTGTTATTGGTGATCGGCGCGATCCTCGCCAGTTTTCATGCGTCCAGCGGGCCGATCCAGTGGATGGACAACGGCATGTTTCTCGCCGACGCGTCCCAGGGCAACTACTTCAGCCAGACCCTGGGGCCGCTGGATCATCCGCTGTACCTGTTCGTCACCACGGCGCTGTTCTCGGCGTTCGGGCCGCTGTTGCTCAGCTTCATGAACTCGTTGCTGCTGATTCCGCTGGCCTGGGCCGTCTACCGGCTGGCGAAGAACGCCGGCGCCAACCCGCAGATCGCCCTGCTCTGCGCCGCCGCCGCACTCCTCTGCCACTGCGTGTTCTGGGTATCGACCAAGGCCGAGGTGTACCTGCTGCACACACTGCTGGTGACGCTGGCCTACATGCTGCACCTGGACCCGCAGTCGCGGTTTGGTGTGCTGCCCAGGCTGTTTCTGATCGGCATGCTCACGGGGCTGGCCGGGGCGATTCATCAGCTCACCTTCATCGTGCTGTTCCCGCTCTACGTACAACTGGTCTGGCAATACAAGGCTCGAACGCTCATCACCCTGCCCGGCTTTGCCCTGGGCTTCAGCGTGGCCTTCCCCGGCATCTACCATGAGCTGCAAAACGGTCTGGGCCTGATCGACATCGGCCATCGTTACCTGATCGGCATCCCCGACAAGACCACCGAACAGAGCTGGCAGGGTTCGCTGTTCCGCTTCGACGACATGTGGCACGAGAAGAACTCCGTCGGCCTGCTATTGCTCTCCCTGCTCGGCCCGCAGGTGCTCGGGCTGGTGCTGCTCCCGCGCAATCCGAAACTGCGGCTGCTGTGGGTGGCGGCGATGATGAACTTCGTGTTTGCGGTGTCCTACAACGTCACCGACCGCTTCACCTTCTTCCTGCCCGGCGGGGTACTGCTTAGCATCATCGGCGTGATGCAATTGCACGCCCTGCTGCCACGCCGCGCCACCCCGCTGCTCAACGCCTCGCCCCTCGGCGCACCCGCGGTGATCCTCAGCGTGTTCGCGGTGTACGCAAGCGGCCTGATCGGACTGCCCACCCACAAGGAAGCACTGCCGTTCAGGGACGACATTCATTACTTCATGGCCCCCTACCTGCCGGATCGTTCCGCCGAACAGTTCGTCCTGAGCTACGAAAAATCCGCCCCCCAGGGCGCCCTCATCATCGCCGACTGGACCCCCAACGGCGCACTGCGCTCGGCCCAGGCCAGCGGCTTGCTCAAAGACCGTACCTTCGAACTGTGCGAAGAAGTCGCCAACATCGACGCCTATCTCAAGGGCCCGGGCGCCTACCTGGCACGCACCAGCTACTGCGCAGGGGTCGCGGACAGGTTCGACTTGCAGGCGATGGCGGTGGGGTTTGAGTTGCGGTTGAAATAAAAAAACAACACGCTTATGCCTCGGGCAATCGATGGGCATAAGCGTGTGGGTCTTTCGAGTTCAACGAGGAGGGTTGTCTTGCCGATAGGTATGATCCGGCGGAGAAACCCAGCGTTGCACTTGCCCCTTTAACTCGTCACTGTGATAGAGATCCAGACACTTCAGCAGATCGAATCGAACGCCCTTTACTTCCGCCTCCACAACGGGGTTGTGATAGTCACGATCCAGATAATCCTTCACCAGGTCATGAATAGCGTGCGAGGCCTCGTCAATGTCGTAGTAAGTCCAGTCTCGCAACGCACTCACGCTACTACCCGCGTCTTTGGCAGCATCGGCATCACCTCTGTAGGCAGTGGCGATACAAGTAGCCAGAACCATATCCCGGTAATTTTGGGCGTACGTCCTTCCACCTGCTTGAGGGGAGTTTCTGATTTGATCCGAAGCCGAGGAGACAGAAGTACCGACGCCGATCATCAAAACGCCCAAGACGACAGTCCAGTGCTTGCTCATCGCAAGCTCCAGAAATTTGCCTTGTCCGTGCGGTACAGAGCCTCTGGCTGGTTGAAGTAGCAGTGGTCGTAGCAAGTACGTCCGTTAAACAACGTCGCGTGGCCTTGCGCATCAGACCATCCTGAAATTTCAAAAAGTATCAGGCCTTTCCTATCCCCCATGCTCTCTGAAGACGTCGGATACTTGATGATTTCGGGCTGCCCCCAACGCCTTTCGAGAAATGTGATCAGATTCCTGACCCGGTAGAAATACTGCCGTTTGTCTGCACCGGAAACTGTCTCTTTGAGAATGGGTGGGATCACCATACCGGACTCATTCAAGATGTAACTCATACGGACCGCGCAAGTATTGGTCCACCGCAGTGCTGGATCAGGGCTGTTGATGTTGAACGCTACGTTTCCACCAATCATCTGCGCGACTTTAGCGCTTGAATTGGAAGGGTCATAAATGCGTTGAGATGCTGCCCAGGCAAAACTGAAAAGGGGTCGCATTGTCGGCCATCCTTGATGCTGAACATTGATAGAGCCGACAACCTATCAAGCATCTGGGCGTGCAAAAGAGGCGAGAAAAAATCAGGAGAGGACTTACACTCTCGCGATATATCTTCCTACAACGCCATTTATCAAATCCCACATCCGGTCAAACCTTCTCCAGCGCCTCCTCCTTGTGCAGCGCGAGGTGGCCGGTCTTGTCGCTTTTGACTTCGTACTGAGGCTGCTCTTTGGAGGCGTGGCGCTGGCGGCCCATGAATTCGACGTCGTGGGTGATCACCCGGGTGACGACGCCCACTACGTGCCCGACATCGGAATTCCACCGCACGTGGTCGCCCTTCTTGAATGCGTGACTCATGATGCTGCTCCTTCAACCGTTGTCGCGAAAGCCTGGGTAGAGGCTCATGCCGCCGTCGATGAACAAGGTTGCGCCGTGTATGTAATCCGAGGCATCGCTGGCGAGCCAGACCACCGCGTTGGCAACATCCTCGGGCTCGCCGACCCGGCCATAGGGGATCAGCTTGAGTAGCTTGCTCTCGGCGTCGCCTGAGGTGGCCTTGGTGTTGATCGCCGTGCGGATGGCGCCCGGTGCGATGCTGTTGACGCGGATGCGCCGCTCGCCGACTTCCTGAGCGATGCTGCGCATCAGCAGATCCACCCCGCCCTTGGACGCCGCATAGTTGACGTGACCGGCCCAGGGGATGACCTGATGCACTGAACTCATGTGGATGATCTTGCCCAGGGCGCGGGAAATGTCGGGACGGATCTCTTGCGTGGCGAACCGGCGCAAGGCCGCGCGGGCGCAGAGGAACTGGCCGGTGAGGTTGACGTTGATGACCGTGTTCCATTGTTCCAGGGTCATCTGGTCGATGGCAGCGTCCTGCTGCAGGCCGGAATTGGCCAGCAGGATGTCGAGCCTGCCGAATGCCTCGATGGTTTTCTCGAAGAGCTGCTCGACCTCCTCTTCCTTCGAGACATCGGCGCCCACGGCAATCGCCTGGCCACCGGCTGCGCGAATTTCATCGACGAGCTTTTCAGCAGGCGCGGCCTGGGAATGGAAATTCACCACCACCGCCGCACCGGAGTCCGCCAGCCCCTTCGCCGCCGCCGCGCCAAGACCGGAACTGGCACCAGTGACCAACGCGACCTGGCCCTTCAAGGAAATCTGCATGGGGTATTCAGCCTTGTGATGAGCGTGTAGATGCTGACTGATGGCGCTCAAGCTAAGTTCAGAAAACTCCCACCGCCGCGGCTCGGCTTGGCGGTGGGGGCGAATCCAACATTGCCGACGCCGGCAAGCCGGACTGCTACGCGTTTGTGTCTACGTCTGTAGGAGCGCGCTTGCCCGCGATGGCGTCCTTGAAATCGCTCCCGCCGGCAAGCCGTGCTGCTACGGAACGGTGGCGTGTTTTAGATTTTGATCTTGATCTTGATCTTCGTACGCGATGGTGCAGGCGCCGCAGAACGCGACGTCAAGGCGCCAGGCCGAGCGCAGGCGTCGTGGAGGGGGATGAGCGGCAGGAAGCCACGAAAGCCGTGCGGGCCAGGGAAGGCCCATCACGGCGTGCCCCCGGAACGGCGCCGGAGTCGAGAGAACCCGACGCAGTCGGGCCCAGCCTGTCGCAAATGGTTTGGTTACTTTGCCGAAACAAAGTAACGCGCCGTAAGGGCGCAAAGGTGAATCAGCATCACCGCCGCGAACGGATATGCGCCTCATCCGCGCGTCACCCAAGACGCGGAGCGTCAAGACAGCCGTTACCACGCAGAGCGTGGGAACGATCATCATCTTGTAGGAGCGCGCTTGCCCGCGATGGCGTTCTTGAGATCGCTCCCGCCGGCAAGCCGTGCTGCTACGGGACGGTGGCGTGTTTTAGATTTTGATCTTGATTTTGATCTTCGCGCGCGATGGTGCAGGCGCCCCAGAATGCGACGTCAAGGCGCCAGGCCGAGCGCAGGCGTCGTGTAGGGGGATGAGCGGCAGGAAGCCGCGAAAGCCGTGCGGGCCAGGGACGGCCCATCACGGCGTGCCCCCGGAACGGCGCCGGAGTCGAGGGAACCCGACGCAGTCGGGCCCAGCCTGTCGCAAAGACCTTTTGGTTACTTTTGGGGCGAATGCCAAAAGTGACCCGCCGTAATGGCGGAAAGCGCAATCAGCACCACCCAAGGAAACGGATATACACGCTACTCTCGCGTCACCCCAAGACGCGGAGCGCCAAGACAGCCGTTACCACGCAGAGCGTGGGAACGATCATCAAAACGATCATCAAACCGGCGTGTTCACAACCCCACACTGGACGCCAGCAGACCGCCCTCCATAAACTGTCACCCATCATTTCGCCGGTTCTGCTGAAAAACCGGCCGGCAACGGGGACGTTTTATGAATCGCAATGAACTGCGCAAGGCCGATATCAACCTGATGGTGGTGTTCGAAACCTTGATGCAGGAGCGCAACGTCACCCGTGCCGCCGAGAAACTGTTTCTCGGCCAACCCACCATCAGCGCCGCACTCAATCGCCTGCGCGCACTGTTCAATGACCCGCTGTTCATTCGCGTTGGCCATCGCATGGAACCCACGGCCCGCGCCAACGAGATCATCAATCACCTCTCGCCAGCGCTGGACGCAATGTCCGTGGCCCTGAGCCTGACCCGGGATTTCGATCCGGCCAGCAGCGACATGACCTTCCGCATCGGCCTGTCCGATGACGTCGAATACAGCCTGCTGCCGCCCCTGCTGCGGGCGATTCGCCAGGAGGCGCCGGGAATCGTCATCGTCATCAAGCAGGTCAACTACTGGAATATCTCGGAATTGCTGATGTCCGGCGAGATCACGGTGGGCGTCTGCCTGACCCGCGAATTGCCCGCAAACGCCAAGCGCAAGCTGCTGCGCACGGTGGCGCCGATGGTGGTGCGGGCGGACAAGTCTCCCGAACCCTTGACTCTCGATGAATACTGCTCGCGCCCCCACGTGGTGGTGTCCCATGTGGCGAACATCTCAAGCTTCGCCGATGAATGGCTGGCAGCGATCGGGCGCAAGCGCACGGCGGTGCTGTCGGTGCCGCAATACAGCACGTTGCCGGCGTTGATGGAGGGGACGGATCTGTTGTGCAACCTGCCGGATCACCTGACCCTGGCGATGAACAAGACGGGATTGTTGAAGGGCGAGCCGTTGCCGTTCATCACGCCGAACCTGGAGTTGTCGATGGTCTGGCTGAGCGTGATGGACACCGACCCTGCCGAGCGCTGGCTGCGCAAGCGGCTGGAACAGTTCATGGGCGACCACAGCACCGTGCCCCCTGTCCCGTTGGGTTGAGCCAGTCATGGAATCCGGCGGCAAGGTCAATAATCTGTGGGAGCGGGCTTGCCCGCGAATACGTCCGCACTGACGATTTGGTGGTGGTCCATCCACCACCTTCGCGGGCAAGCCCGCTCCCACAGATCCAGGTCAGGCAACCTCGCACAGGACCCGTCCCAATAGCAAAAAAGCTTGCCAGCGGGGTCGTCATCATGATCGTCCCGCGGGCAAGCCCGGCTGCTACAGGTGACGGCGTCCTTGCCGTCGCTGGGGTTCGGCCTTAACCGAAACGACCGGTAATGTAGTCTTCGGTCTGGGTCTTGGTCGGCTTGGTGAAGATGGTGTCGGTGTCGCCGTGTTCGATCAGTTCACCCAGGAACATGAACGCGGTGTAGTCCGAGCAACGGGCGGCCTGTTGCATGTTGTGCGTCACGATGACCACGGTGAACTGCTCTTTGAGCTCGGTGATCAACTGCTCGATACGACCGGTGGAGATCGGGTCGAGGGCCGAGGTCGGTTCGTCCAGCAACAACACCTGCGGACGCAGGGCGATGGTGCGGGCGATGCACAGACGCTGCTGCTGACCGCCGGACAGGCTCTGGGCGCTCTGCTTGAGCTTGTCCTTGACTTCATCCCACAACGCCGCGCCACGCAGGGCTTCTTCCACGCGCTCTTCCATCTCGCGACGGGACAGCTTCTCGTGGTGCTTCACTGCGTACGAGATGTTGTCGTAGATCGACATCGGGAACGGCACCGGCTTCTGGAACACCATGCCGACGTGGCTGCGCAGGCGGTTCATCGAGTAGCCAGGGGCCAGGATGTTTTCGCCGTTGAGCAACACTTCGCCCTTGGCTTCCAGTTTCGGGTACATCGAGTAGATGCGGTTGAATACACGCAGCATGGTCGACTTGCCGCAACCCGAAGGCCCGATGATCGCAGTGATGCGCTTCTCGGGGATGTTCATGTTGATGGACTTCAACGACTGGTGGCCGTTGTAGTAGAAGTCGAGGTTGCGTACCTGGATTTTGGTTTTTTCGTCGGCCAGAGAGAGGTTGTTCATCAGGACGCCCTATTGCGCAAAAGAAGGAGACGGGAGCTGAGGCTCAGCACCAGTACAAACAGAGTCATGATCAAGGCACCGGCCCACGCCAGGGAATGCCAGTCATCGAACGGGCTCATGGCGTACTGGAAGATCACGACCGGGATGCTGGCGATCGGCTTGAGCAGGTTGCCGCTCCAGAACTGGTTACCGAATGCCGTGAACAGCAGCGGTGCGGTTTCGCCGGTGATGCGGGCCAGGGCCAGCAGGATACCGGTCACGACGCCGGCACGTGCGGCACGCAGGACGATCTGCAGGGTCAGTTTCCACTGCGGTACGCCCAGCGCCAGCGCGGCTTCACGCATGGTCGCCGGTTGCAGTTGCAGCATTTCATCGGTGGTACGCACCACGACCGGGATCACCAGCAGGGCCAGGGCCAGGGCACCGGCGAATGCCGAGAAGCCGACCTGGTGGTTGGTCAAGGCACTGACCGGCAGGATCACCGCGGTGTAGACAAACAGGCCCAGCACGATGGACGGCGCCGACAGCAGAATGTCGTTGATGAAGCGAACCGCGTTACCCAGCTTGGTGTGGCGAGCGAACTCGGCCAGCCAGATGCCGGCCATCAGGCCGATAGGCGTGCCGATCAACAGGCCAATGCCGGACATCAGGATGCTGCCGTAAAAGGCGTTGGCCAGGCCACCCTCAGAGCCCGGTGGCGGGGTCATGTCGGTGAACAGGCGCAGGTTCAGCGCCTGGAAACCGTTGACGATGGTGGTGATCAGGATCCACACCAGCCACAGTAGACCGAACAGGGTCGCGCCGCAGCTCAACACCATCGCGAGCTTGTTTTTCAGCGCGCGCATCCGGTACAGGTTTTCGTTATCGACCTTGCTCATACACCCTCCTTGCGCGACAGACGAGACAGCATCAGACGGGCAATTGCCAGCACGATGAAGGTGACGACAAACAGCAGGAAGCCCAGGGCGATCAGCGAGGAACGATGCAGGTCGGTGTAGGCCTCGCTGAATTCGTTGGCGATCACCGAAGCAATCGAGCTGCTTGGCATCATCAGCGACGCTGAGAAGTTGTGGGCGTTACCCAGAACGAAGGTCACCGCCATGGTTTCACCCAGAGCACGACCCAGACCCAGGAAGATACCGCCGACCACCGCTGTGCGGGTATACGGCAGGACGATGTCCCAGACCACTTCCCAGGTGGTGCCGCCCAGAGCGTAGGCAGACTCTTTCAGAGCCACCGGAACGGTGCGGAACACTTCGGTCATGACCGAGGTGATGAACGGGATGATCATGATCGCCAGCACGATACCGGCGGTCAGCATGCCGATACCCAGAGGCGGGCCCTGGAAGACCGGGCCGATCAGAGGCAGTGCGCCCAGATTGTCGTTGATCCACGGAGCCAGGTAGGCCGCCATGAACGGACCGAACACGAACAGGCCCCACATGCCGTAGATGATCGAAGGAATGCCTGCCAGCAGTTCGACGGCAGAGGCAATCGGCATCCGCAACCACGGCGGCGCCACTTCAGTCAGAAAAATCGCGATGCCGAAACTCACGGGAACCGCGATCAGCAGCGCGAGAAAGGATGTCACCAAGGTGCCGTAGATCGGAACCAACGCGCCAAAGTGGCCGTTGACCGCATCCCATTCAGTACTGGTAAGAAATTCGAAACCAAAAGTCTTGAACGCCAGGGCTCCGCCCCAGAGTGTCGAGCCGGCGATGCTCGCCAGCAACAGCAGCACCAACAGAGCCGCTCCCATCATCGTGCGCCTGAACCAGGCGTCGTGTCGGTGATCGCGGGCCGCGCGTTTTTCGCTCTCGGAAATCGCATCCGGAATGACAGCGGACATATATTGGGTGTTTTCAGTCATGGTGGGTCCACTCGAAAGGAAACCCTGTCACCGAGCGCTCGGTGACAGGGGCAAGCCGGATAACGTCGAGTTCTTATTTGAACTCGGACTTCCAGTAGGTTTCGATCTTGGCGACCAGCTCTTTAGGCAGTGGTACGTATTCCAGCGACTCGGCGTGAGCCTGACCGTTTTCCAGGGACCATTTGAAGAAGTCGAAAGCAGCCTTGCTTTCTTCAGCCTTCTTCGGCTGCTTGTACATGATGATCCAGGTAGTCGCAGTGATTGGCCATGCTTCAGCGCCCGGGGCGTTGGTCATGATCAGGTTGAAGTCCTTGGCGCTTGCCCAGTCAGCGGTGGCAGCAGCAGCGGCGAACGATTTGGCGCTAGGCTCGACGGTCTTGCCGGCAGCGTTTTCCAGCTTGGCGTAGGAGATGTTGTTGGTCTTGGCGTAGGCGAATTCGACGTAGCCGATCGAACCTTTGATCTGCTTCACGTAAGCAGCCACACCTTCGTTACCCTTGCCACCCACACCGACTGGCCATTGAACGGCCGAACCTTCGCCAGGACCTGCTTTCCAGTCAGGGCTGACTTTGCTCAGGTAGTTGGTGAAGTTGAACGAAGTACCCGAACCGTCCGAACGGTGAACCACGGTGATCGCGGTTTCTGGCAGCTTCAGGCCCTTGTTCAGCGCAACGATCGCTGGATCGTTCCACTTGGTGATTTTGCCCTGGAAGATGTCAGCCAGGACTTTGCCGCTCAGTTCCAGCTTGCCGGTTTCAACGCCTTCAACGTTGATCACTGGAACGATACCGCCGATAACGCTTGGGAACTGACCCAGGCCACTGGCCTGCAGGTCTTCAGCTTTCAGAGGGGCGTCGGAGGCACCGAAGTCAACGGTGGCTGCCTTGATCTGAGCGATACCGCCGCCCGAACCGATCGACTGATAGTTCACCTTGTTGCCGGATTTTGCGCTGTACTCGGTCGCCCATTTGGAGATGACTGGGAACACGAAGCTCGAACCAGCACCAGTGACGTCCGTAGCGTGTGCCATTCCGGACAGGGCCATCGAAGCCAGCAGGAGTGACAGGCGTGTTTTTGTCAGCAGATTCACGGCAATACCTCAACAAAGAGAATGTGTATTTGTGGTCGCACTTGAAGACCCGATGCAGATTTAAAACCCGAAACATTTCTGTTTGATGACAGTCCGGGGACAGACCGCCAAATCTGGAGATTTTCGTAGGCATTTTCCTACAGCGTGTAAACGCAAAACCCCCGGTTTCATTGGAGAAACCGGGGGTTGTCTAGTTTTCGAGAAATTAATAGCAATGCGCCACATTTCGTCATTCAGTGGGCATTTCAGAGGTGATTTTTCGCCTGTTTATGACAGTTATGTTTCTTGCAAGCCACGGCTGGCGGGGCTTGCAGGAGATTCACCGTCATTTGACGAACACCTCGTTCCGCTTAAGTGTGTCGAAGTTTTGCAGCGAAGCTGATCGAGCGTGGAAAGCCCCCTGCCTCACTCCCCGTAAATATCGAAATCGAAGTACTTTTTCTCGATCTTCGCGTAGGTGCCGTTGGCACGGATGCTGGCCAGGGCCTGGTTGAAGCGCTCCTGCAACGGATCGCCCTTGCGCACGGCCACGCCTATGCCGGTGCCGAAATACTGTTCTTCGGTGAACGCAGGGCCCACGAAGGTGTAGTCCTTGCCTTCAGGCTTCTTCAGCAATGCTTCGTCGATAGCCACCGAGCTTGCCATGGTGGCGTCGATGCGCCCGCCCAGCAGGTCCAGGAACACTTCGCTCTGGGAGGCGTAGCTGACGATGGTGGCGCCGGCGGGAACGAATTTGTCGGTCACGTAGCGCTCGAAGTTGGTGGAGCGCTGCACGCCGATGCGCAGGCCTTTGAGCTGGGCAGGAACCTCGGTGATGCCGCTGTCCTTGCGCACCACCAGACGCGCCGGAATGCGGTAGTAGCGGTTGGTGAAGTCCACCGATTTCATCCGCTCAGGGGTGATCGACATCGAAGAGATGATCGCATCGACCTTCTTCACCTTGAGCGCCGGGATCAGCCCGTCGAACTCGTTTTCCTTCCACTCGCACTTCACCTTCATCTCGGCGCAGAGGGCCTGGCCGATGTCGTAGTCGAAGCCCACGATCTGGTTGTCGGCGGTCTTGGAGGCGAATGGCGGGTAAGCAGCCTCGATCCCCAGCTTCAGAGGGGCGTCAGCGGCATGGGCGTTGAAGGCCAGCACAGAGGCCAGGCTCAGGGTACCAATGAGGGTCTTGATGTTCATGCAAAGCTCCAAACGATGTTGTTCAGGTCGGGCACGCCCCTGGATTCAGGACAGCGCCCGTTATGGCAGCAGCAATGTGAACGGTGGGCGGGCGTTCTTGATTCCCGAAGGACGACGCCCTGCCCTGCAACGCTTAAAGCGCCGCGGTGACGATGATCTCCACGAGAATTTCAGGGTCGTCGAACTGCACCTGGCAGGTCGCCCGTGCCGGGGTCTGGGTGGCATCGACCCAGGCGCTCCAGGTTTCATTCATGCCGGCGAAATCGGCGGTCATGTCTTTCATCCAGATCTGCACGCTGAGCAGGCGGCTCTTGTCGCTGCCAGAGGCCGCCAGCAGCTCGTCGACACGGGCCAGCACCTGACGGGTCTGGCCACGGATGTCCTGGGTGCAATCGGCGGCGACGATGCCGGCCAGGTATGCCACGCCGTTGTGCACCACGCTGCGGCTCAGGCGTGGGTTGCTTTCGATGCGTTGAATCGGGGTGCTCATGACGGAATCCTTTTCAAGGGTGAAAAAACAGACAGATCGAACTCACGCTCGCCCGCCATCTGGCCCAGGGTGATGGGTTTCAGAGGGGGACGAATGCGGTAGTAACCCACTTGGCCGGCAGCGACCTTGCGGTGCTCGGCGATGATCTCGGTGACGCTCAGCCCGCACTGCCGGCCCTGGCAAGGGCCCATGCCGCAGCGGCCGAAGGCCTTGGTCTGATTGGGGCCCAGGCAGCCGAGGTCGACATAGCTGCGAATCGCGCCAGCGCTGACTTCTTCGCAGCGACAGACGATGGTGTCGTCCTCGGGGATGCGGTTCGGCGATTGCGGGCGATACAGGGCATCGATCAACGGGCGCGCCGCGATTTGTCGGCGCAGCCGCCGCTGCCAGGGCTGGGCGAGTGAGGTCAGCTTCAGTTCATCGAGCCTGTGCAGGCGATGGGCGATGGCCAGCGCCGCCAGACGCCCCTGGCTCGCAGCCGCCTTCGCACCGCCAATCGCTGCGCCATCACCGGCAATGAAAATCCCGGAAACGCTGGTTTCGCCCCAGCTGTCACGGCGAGCGACCCAACACAGCTGCTGTTCATCCCAGTCGTGTTCAGCGCGCAGGGACTGGCTGATCTGGGTATTGGGCACCACGCCCTGATGCAGCAGAATCAGCGAGGCCCAGACCTTGTGCGACTGCCCTTCGCTGTCGAAGCTCAGCGCCTCGGCGCGCCGTTCGCCCTCTATCCGCAAGTTGCGCGCAGCGCGGTAATGCCGCACGCCCGCCCACTTGAGCCTGGCCAGCAACGACACGCCTTTGAGCAGATCCGGCCAGCCGGCCAGTGCCGCGCGCAGTTGCCGGCCGTGCCTGAAGGCTTCGCGGCGGCCACTGGTGTCGACCAGGGCTTCGATGTGAATCCCGGCGCGCATGTACTGCACCGCGAGCAAATACAGCAACGGTCCGCAGCCCGCCAGCACCACGGGCCCCTGGGGCACCATCGCCGCGCTTTTCAAGAGAATCTGCCCGGCACCTGCGGTCATCACGCCAGGCAAGGTCCAGCCGGGGATGGGCATGGGGCGCTCCATGGCGCCGGTGGCGATCAGGATCTGGCGACCTTGCAGCACCCGGGCATTGCCATTGAGCAGCACATGCACCCGATGCTCGTCCGTCACCTGCCACACTGCGGCATTGGGCACGTAGCGCACCTCACTGGCGAGCAATGCCTGCACCAGCTGCTTGCCGGCCCTGTAGTCCGCGCCGAGTATCTTGCGGCTGCGCTCGTCGGCCTGCCCGACATTGCGATAGATCTGTCCGCCGGGCTGGCGTTGCTCATCGAGTAATATCACCTTGAGCCCCTGGGCTGCGGCCTCGAGTGCCGCGCTTATGCCGGCAGGGCCTGCGCCGATGACGATAAGGTCCACCCGTGAATCACTCATCGACCACCTCCTGGTCCGGCTGCGGATCGATCATCAGATCCCGCGCCCCACGCTGACGACGGACCGACATGCCGTCCGCCACTTCAATCAGACAGGCCTGTGCGTTGGCCTGACCGTCGACCTCCATCAGGCATTCGAAACACACGCCCATCATGCAATAGGGCGCGCCGGGCCTGCCGTTGACCGCGCTTTCGCGGGTGTGGCCGACGTCGTGGAGCAGCAACGCGGCGGCCAGCGAGACGTCCGCCGGGACGTTCAACGACCGGCCTTCGAATTCGATGCGCACCTGCCGTCCGCTCTGCTGCATACGGCGAAACAAGGCGTCAGTGGGCATAGCGCACCTCGCGTAAATCCTTGAACCGGGCCAGGTTGAAGGGTGCGATGGCCGGCTCGTCAAGCTCGCCTGCGATCCACGGCGCCAGTCGCAAGGCGTGAGCGGCGGCCAGGGTCACGCCGCTATGGCAGGTCACGACGAACGCGCCGGGGCTGTCATGGGCCGCTTCGTAGATCGGGTAGCCATCGGCGCTGAGCACGCGCAACGCGCCCCAGGCCCGGACCATCCTGACGTTTTCAAGGCGCGGGAAGCATTTGACGGCGCGGGCCGCGATCTCGGCCATTACCGGGCTGCTGGTGCGGTCATCGAAGCCGGTGGCCTCCAGCGAGTCGCCCAGTTGCACCGTGCCTTCGTCAGTCTGGCGTACGTATGTGGTGGGGTAATGCAGGAACGGCTGCAAGCGTTCGGTAACCAGGATCTGCCCGCGATTGGGCCGCACCGGCACCTCCATGCCGAGCATCGCGCCCAGCTGGCGGTTGCCCAGCCCCGCTGCGAGCACCAGGTATTCGGCATTGAAGCGATGTTCGGCGGTGCGCACTTCGAACCCGTTAACGCACTGATCGATGGCGTTCACGCTCTGGCCATTGACGATGACCACGCCACGGGCGCGGCACGCTACATATAATGCGCGCAGCAGTTTGAGCGGGTTGACGTGGCCATCCATGGGCGAATAGCAGGCGCCCACGACACCCGGTCCGACACCGGGCAGGCGCTTCTTCAACTGTGCGGGGTCCAGCAATTCGAAGGGATAGTCGCCGCCAAAGGCATCGCGCAACCAGTTCAGGCGACGGGTTTCTTCGGCAAGCTCGGCATCGTCCATGCACAACTGGAAGCCGCCAGGCTGACGCAGGTGCAGGTCGATGCCGGTGTCAGCGTGGAGCAGTTCATTCAGACGCGGCCAAAGTGCCACGGATTGACGGGTCCAGCTGGCATACGGGCTGTTGCGATAGCCCTTGCCCTGAACCCAGAGCAGGCCAAAGTTGCCACGGGCGGCGCGCAATGCGTCATCACCTTCGTCAAGCACGGTGACGCGGCGTCCGGCCAGTGCCAGTCCATACGCAATGGACATACCCACCAAACCGCCACCGACGACAATTACATCTGTCTTGTCCATGTACAACTACCCGGCCTGCCTGGCTGTGAATTCCGACACCACCGATCCTAGTGGCCAGACAATGGCGTGAAAAATGCTTTATTGTCTGCCGGTCATGTTCTTTCGTTATGGAATTCAGGATGAATCTACGACAGCTGGAAGCTTTTCGTGCAGTGATTCTCGGTCAGACCGTCACCCGTGCAGCCGAGATGCTGCACATCTCGCAACCCGCCGCGACACGACTGATCGCAAGCCTTGAAGCGGACATCGGCTTCGAGCTGTTCGACCGGGTCAAGGGCCGGCTGCAGCCCACACCGGAAGCCTTGACGCTGTACCAGGAAGTGCAGCGCTCACTGATCGGCGTGGAACGCATCGCCCGCACTGCCCAGGACATCCGCAGCCTCAAGCGCGGTTCGTTGCACATTGCCTGCGCCCCGGCCATGGGCCTGATCTTCATGCCCCGCGTCATTGCCTCGTTCATGGCCGAACACGAGGGGGTGCACGTTTCCCTGGTCGTCCACTCTTCGGCGCAGGTGATCGAGCTGATGGTCGGCCAGCGCTGCGACCTGGGCATCATCGTGCTGCCCAACACCTACCCCAGCCCGCGCTCGGAACAGTTGATCGCCACCCGCATGCTGTGCGCCCTGCCTGCTTCCCACTCGCTGTGCGAGAAGCCGGTGATCGTGCCCGAAGACCTGCGCGGCGAGGCGTTCATCTCCTATCCCCACTCCATCGGCTCGCGCCAGCAGATCGACACGATCTTCGCCGCCCATGGCGTCGAGCGCGAACTGCGTCTGGAAACCCAGTTGTCGCAGCCGATGTGCGAATTCGTCGAGCATGGGCTGGGGGTTGCCCTGGTCGATGCCCTGAGCGCCGTGAATTATCGTGGCAGCAGCATCGTGTTCAAGCCGTTCGAGCCTGCCATCGAGATGGATTTCGCGATGCTGCTGCCGGTTCACGGTCCGGTGTCCAAGCTGCATACGGCGTTTCTGGAGCACACCCAGGCGTTCATCGAGCGTCATGTGCCCAAGGCGTACCGCTTCACGGCGTGAGCTGACCGTCTGTCGGTATGACTGCACGTCTGGGCGGGAACGTTAGACCAATGTGTATCCATGACCAAAAAGGGATTCACATCATGATCACCAAAAAACTGACTGCCTTGACCCTTGCCGGCCTGCTGAGTGTTGCGGCGGGTTCTGCGTTCGCAGGCTCAACCGGCCCTACTGATCCGGTGGACAACAACAGTCCGCGTACCGGGAGTTCGAGCATGGGGCAGAACACTGACGGCTCGACGACTTCACCGAAGACTTCCACGCCTGGGACCAAAGGCATGGGCGGGAATAACGGCACTAATGGCAGCACCAGCCAGGGTGGCGGGATGAGTAATGGCAACGGGATGGGTGGTAGTGGCGGTGGTGCAGGTGGTAGCTCGGGTTCGGGTGGTGGGAGTGGTGCCAAGTAAGGAACTGTAGCTGCAGGTCCGGCGCTGGTTCCCACGCTCCGCGTGGGAACATTGCTCAAGACGCTCCGCGTTGTTGGGTGACGCTCTGTCGGGTGTATATCCAGTAGTGTCTGAGGTGCGAAGTGTGCCTTCCGCCCTTACGGCGGGTCACTTTTTCCAAGAGCTGAAAAAGTAACCAAAAAAGCCCTGCGACAGGCTGGGGTCCTTCGGACTTCCCTCGACTTCGGCGCCGTTCCGGGGGCACGCCATCCCGTCCATCTGAGCGCCGTCCATGGCCAGCACGGCTAGCGGCATCCCTGCCGCTCATCCCCCTGCACGACGCCTGCGCTCGGCCTGGCGCCTTAACGTCGCGTCCTGTGTCGCCTGGACCATCGCGCACGAAGATCAAAATCAAAATCTTTGGTTGTACACCGCCCCGTAGCAGCACGGCTTGCCGGCGGGAGCGATCTCAAAGGCGTCATCGCGAGCAAGCTCACTCCTACAGGGGTGAGGTCAGCCACATCCGTAGCAGTCAGGCTTGCCGGCGTCGGCGATCTTGTGGACGCTATCGCGGGCAAGCGCGCTCCTACAAGACCAGTACAAGTCATCCGTAGCAGTCCGGCTTGCCGGCGTCGGTGATCTTGTGGACGCTATCGCGGCAAGCGCGCTACTACAGGGTTGAGGTGACTACATCCGTACCAGTCCTGGGCATGGATGGCCCATCATGGCATGCCCCCGAGTGGCGCCGGAGTGGAGGCGTGAAAACAAAAAACCGCCCCTGAGGGCGGTTTTTCTGTTTAGGCATCAAACCTTGCGAATCAACGCTCCAGCAGGATACGCAGCATGCGGCGCAGCGGTTCGGCCGCGCCCCACAGCAGCTGGTCACCCACGGTGAACGCGCCCAGGTACTGCGAACCCATGTTCAGCTTGCGCAGACGACCCACCGGAATGTTCAGCGTGCCGGTCACCGAGGTCGGGCTCAGTTCCTGGATGCTGGCTTCACGGGTGTTCGGCACCAGCTTGACCCACGGGTTGTGCTGGCTGATCAGCCCTTCGATGTCAGTGATCGGCACGTCTTTGTTCAGCTTGATGGTCAGCGCCTGGCTGTGGCAACGCATGGCGCCGATGCGCACGCAGATGCCGTCCACCGGGATCGGGCTCTTGAAGCGGCCCAGGATCTTGTTGGTTTCCGCCTGGCCTTTCCACTCTTCGCGGCTCTGGCCGTTCGGCAGTTCCTTGTCGATCCACGGGATCAGGCTGCCGGCCAGCGGCACGCCGAAGTTTTCGGTCGGGAAGCTGTCGCCGCGCATGGCTTCGGCCACTTTGCGGTCGATGTCCAGAATCGCGCTGGCCGGATTGGCCAGATCGTCGGCCACCGACGCATTGATCGCGCCCATCTGCTTGATCAGTTCACGCATGTTCTGCGCACCGGCACCGGATGCCGCCTGGTAGGTCATGACGTTCATCCACTCGACCAGACCGGCTTCGAACAGGCCGCCCAGGCCCATCAGCATCAGGCTGACGGTGCAGTTGCCGCCGATGAAGTTCCGGGTACCGGTGTCCAGTTGCTGGTCGATGACCTTGCGGTTGACCGGATCGAGGATGATGACCGCGTCGTCCTGCATGCGCAGGGAAGAAGCCGCGTCGATCCAGTAACCCTGCCAGCCCGCTTCACGCAGCTTGGGGAACACCTCATTGGTGTAGTCGCCGCCCTGGCAGGTCAGTACCACGTCAAGGGTCTTGAGCTCATCGATGCTGTAGGCATCCTTGAGCGGCGCAATGTCCTTGCCCACCGACGGGCCTTGGCCGCCGACGTTGGAGGTGGTGAAAAAAACCGGCTCAATGAGATCGAAATCCTGCTCTTCCAGCATGCGCTGCATGAGCACGGAACCAACCATACCGCGCCAACCGACCAGACCTACACGTTTCATCGCAACTACACCTTAGTTAAAAGTGGGGCCCCTTCTTGCACGGAGCCGAAGCTCGACATTGCAGCAGTGGGCCCGAGATATTACAGATTGCGCAGCGCGGCGACTACGGCGTCACCCATTTCCTGCGTACCGACTTTGGCATTGCCTTCGGACCAGATGTCACCGGTGCGCAGGCCCTGGTCAAGAACCAGGCTGACGGCCTTCTCGATGGCGTCTGCGGCGCTGTGCTGATTGAAGCTGTAACGCAGCATCATCGACACCGACAGGATGGTCGCCAGCGGGTTGGCGATGCCTTTGCCCGCGATGTCCGGCGCCGAACCGTGGCAAGGCTCGTACATGCCCTTGTTGTTCGAATCCAGCGAGGCCGATGGCAGCATACCGATGGAACCGGTCAGCATCGAAGCTTCGTCCGACAGGATGTCGCCGAACATGTTGTCGGTGACCATCACGTCGAATTGCTTCGGCGCGCGGACCAGCTGCATGGCGGCGTTGTCGACGTACATGTGGCTCAGTTCGACGTCCGGATAGTCCTTGGCGACCTGCTCGACCACTTCACGCCACAGCTGGCTGGAAGCCAGGACGTTGGCCTTGTCCACCGAGCACAGCTTCTTGCCACGCACGCGGGCCATGTCGAAACCGACACGGGCGATGCGGCGGATTTCGCTTTCGCTGTACGGCAGGGTGTCGTAAGCCTGGCGCTCGCCGTTTTCCAGCTCGCGGGTGCCACGTGGCGCGCCGAAGTAGATACCGCCGGTCAGCTCACGGACGATGAGAATGTCCAGGCCCGAAACGATTTCCGGCTTCAGGCTCGACGCCTCGGCCAGTTGCGGGTACAGGATGGCCGGACGCAGGTTGGCGAACAGGCCCAGTTGCGAACGAATCTTCAGCAGGCCGCGCTCTGGGCGGATGTCACGCTCGATGGTGTCCCATTTCGGGCCGCCCACCGCGCCCAGCAGCACGGCGTCGGCAGCGCGGGCACGCTCCAGGGTCTCGTCGGCCAGCGGCACGCCATGCTTGTCGATGGCAGCGCCGCCGATAACGTCGTGGCTCAATTCGAAACCCAACTGGTACTTGTCATTGGCCAGTTCCAGCACCTTGACCGCCTCAGCCATGATTTCCGGACCAATGCCGTCACCAGGGAGAATCAGAATCTGCTTGCTCATAAAACCCTCGTTTCAAAATTGCTGTCGGCCCCATATACGGAGCCGACTCGGGAGCGGCAAGCTTCGAGCTGCAAGCTGCAAGAAAAAGCAGCCGCGCCACGGACAACTTGCCGCTTGTAGCTTAAAGCTTGAAGCTGCTTGTCAGCGGAAGAGCCAGGGTTGCGCTGCGCGGTGCTTGCCCTCGAACGCTGCAATCGCGTCGCCGTCCACCAGGGTCAGGCCGATGTCGTCCAGGCCGTTGAGCAGGCAATGCTTGCGGAACGCGTCGACTTCGAAGCTGTACACCTTGCCATCTTCGCCGGTGACTGTCTGCGCCTGCAGGTCGATCTTCAGCTGGTAGCCTTCCTTCGCCTCGACCGCCTTGAACAGCTCGTCAACCTCGCTTTCGCTCAGAATGATCGGCAACAGACCGTTCTTGAAGCTGTTGTTGAAGAAGATGTCGGCGTAGCTCGGCGCGATGATGCTGCGGAAACCGTACTCTTCCAGCGCCCACGGTGCGTGTTCGCGGCTCGAACCGCAGCCGAAGTTCTCACGGGCCAGCAGCACGCTGGCGCCCTGATAACGCTCGTGGTTGAGCACGAACTCCTTGTTCAGCGGACGCTTGGAGTTGTCCTGATACGGCTGACCCACGTCCAGGTAACGCCACTCGTCGAACAGGTTCGGACCGAAACCGGTGCGCTTGATCGACTTCAGAAACTGCTTGGGAATGATCTGGTCGGTGTCGACGTTGGCACGATCCAGCGGAGCGACCAGGCCGGTGTGTTGGGTAAATGGCTTCATGCTGGGCTCCTTAGTGCTGGCTCATGGTGCGAACATCGACGAAACGACCGTTGACCGCTGCCGCCGCAGCCATCGCCGGGCTCACCAGGTGGGTACGACCACCGGCGCCCTGACGGCCTTCGAAGTTGCGGTTGGAGGTGGACGCGCAATGCTCGCCACTCTCCAGGCGGTCCGGGTTCATCGCCAGGCACATCGAGCAGCCTGGCTCACGCCATTCGAAACCGGCTTCGATGAAGATCTTGTCCAGCCCTTCCTTCTCGGCCTGTTCCTTGACCAGGCCCGAGCCCGGCACCACGATCGCCTGCTTGATGGTCGAAGCCACCTTGCGGCCCTTGGCGATATCCGCGGCGGCGCGCAGGTCTTCGATCCGCGAGTTGGTGCAGGAACCGATGAACACGCGATCGAGCTGGATGTCGGTGATCGCCTGATTGGCGCTCAGGCCCATGTATTTCAGGGCGCGCTCGATGGAGCCACGCTTGACCAGGTCGGTTTCCTTCGCAGGATCCGGCACGTTCTGATCCACAGCCAGAACCATTTCAGGCGAAGTGCCCCAGCTCACTTGCGGCTTGATCTGCGCAGCGTCGAGCTCGACCACGGTGTCGAACACCGCGTCGTCGTCGGACACCAGGTCTTTCCAGGCTTCGACCGCTGCATCCCACTGCTCGGCAGTCGGTGCGAACGGGCGGCCCTTGACGTAGGCAATGGTCTTTTCATCGGTGGCCACCAGGCCGACGCGGGCGCCTGCCTCGATGGACATGTTGCAGATGGTCATGCGGCCTTCGACGGACAAGTCGCGGATCGCGCTGCCAGCGAACTCGATGGCATGGCCGTTGCCGCCGGCAGTACCGATCTTGCCGATGATGGCCAGGACGATGTCCTTGGCGGTCACGCCGAACGGCAGTTTGCCTTCGACCTTCACCTGCATGTTTTTCATTTTCTTGGCGACCAGGCACTGAGTGGCGAGCACGTGCTCGACCTCGGAGGTGCCGATACCGTGGGCCAGCGCGCCGAACGCGCCGTGGGTCGAGGTGTGGGAGTCACCGCAGACCACGGTCATGCCCGGCAAGGTGGCGCCCTGCTCCGGGCCGATCACGTGAACGATGCCCTGACGGGTGTCGTTCATCTTGAATTCGGTGATGCCGTACTCGTCGCAGTTGTCGTCCAGAGTCTGGACCTGCAGGCGCGACACCTGGTCGGCAATGGCTTCGATGCCGCCCTTGCGCTCAGGGGTGGTCGGTACGTTGTGGTCCGGGGTCGCGATATTGGCGTCGATGCGCCAAGGCTTGCGACCGGCCAGACGCAGGCCTTCAAACGCTTGCGGCGAAGTCACTTCGTGGATGATATGACGGTCGATGTAGATCAGCGCCGAGCCATCGTCGCGCTGTTTGACCAAATGCGAATCCCAGAGCTTGTCGTAGAGCGTTTTGCCAGCCATCAGACGGTTTCCTCATCAGCGTGTTTCGGTGCCTTGGGTCGGACATCTCGATGACGTCTCTTAAAAACCCCTTGGCTTGTGAGGGAGATGCTATGGAATATGCTTAAATAACTCAAATTCATAATTTTCATGCTTTGGATAACCAACAGGAATTCGAGATGGACCTGGCCAACCTCAACGCCTTTATTGCCATCGCCGAGACCGGCAGCTTCTCTGCAGCGGGCGAGCGCCTGCACCTGACGCAACCGGCCATCAGCAAGCGTATCGCAGGGCTTGAGCAACAATTGAATGTGCGCCTGTTCGACCGGCTGGGCCGCGAGATCAACCTGACCGAGGCCGGCCGGGCGCTGCTGCCCAGGGCCTACCAGATTCTGAACGTGCTGGACGACACCCGCCGGGCGCTGACCAACCTCACCGGCGAGGTCACCGGGCGCCTGAGCCTGGCCACCAGCCATCACATCGGCCTGCACCGCTTGCCCCCACTATTGAGGACATTCACCCGCACCTACCCCAATGTCGCGCTGGATATCGAGTTTCTCGATTCGGAAGTCGCCTACGACGAGATCCTCCACGGCCGCGCCGAGCTTGCGGTCATCACTCTGGCACCCCAGCCGCATTCATCGGTCAAGGCGGTGGCGGTCTGGGACGACCTGCTGGAGTTCGTGGCCGCGCCCGAGCATCCGCTGGCCAACATCGAAAACGTCAGCCTGGCCGATGTCGCGGGCTATCCGGCGGTGTTTCCCGGCGGCAACACCTTTACCCATCACATCGTCAGTGGCCTGTGCGAAGCCCAGGGGATCAAGCCCAATATCGCCATGAGCACCAACTACATGGAAACCATCAAGATGATGGTATCCATCGGCCTGGCATGGAGTGTGCTGCCCAGAACCATGCTGGACGAACAAGTTGCACGTATTCCGTTGCCGGGCATACAGCTGCGCCGCGAGCTAGGCTACATTGTCCACACGGAACGCACGCTGTCGAACGCGGCAAAGGCGTTCATGGCGCTGCTGGATGCCCAGGCGCATGTCCTGAGCGGTGAAGCTCACTGATCGACTTACCGGCTTTATGCCTTCAAGGCTCGTGATCACATGCCCACAACCGCAGACAACTCGATGTTTCAATTGACCGGCCTGGCCCTGACCGCAAAGGAGTCGGAGAAACACTTCGCCACTCTTTTCAACCTCAGCCCCAACGTCGTGTTACTGACCCGCTTCGAAGACGGGCTGATCTGCAATGCCAACAGGCATTTCGAAACGACCTTTGGCTGGCCGCTCAAGGACTGCGTGGGCCGCACCACCCTCGACATCGGCCTGTGGCTGGAACCTGCACAACGCCAGCTGGCGCTGGACAAGACCTTTGCCTCGCCGCTGCCGGCCAATCTGGAAACCCAGTGGCAGGGGCGCCAGGGCAGCGCCCATGACGGCACCCTGTATACCCAGAAGATCGAGCTGAGCGACGGCCTGTACCTGCTCAGCACTTTCATCGACACCACCGAACACAAGCGTGCGCAGCAGGCCCTGAAGGCCAGCGAGGAGAAATTCGCCCGGGCCTTTCACTCAAGCCCGGACGCCATCATCATCACCGAGAAAGCCACGGGGCGTTACATCGAGGTCAACGACGGCTTCTCCCGGCTGTCGGGCTACAGCGCCAGCGACGTGATCGGCCACACAGTGTTCGAATTCGTCATCATGGCCGACATCACCCAGCGCGAACGGTTGATTCAGGAAGTCCAGGACTATGGCCGGGTGCGCAACCGCGAGCTGCTGGGGCGCAACAAGAATGGCGAGCTCATCACCGTTGACGTGTCCATCGACCCGCTGGAGCTCAACGACACCGCCTGCCTGCTGATTACCGCCCGGGACATCAGCCAGTTGAAGAACGCCCAGGCGCAGATCCAGCACCTGGCCTACCACGACCCCCTGACCAACCTGCCCAACCGCGCCCTGCTGATGGACCGCCTGAGCCAGCAGATCGCCCTGCTCAAGCGTCATGATTTGCGCGGTGCCCTGCTGTTTCTGGATCTGGATCACTTCAAGCACATCAACGACTCCCTCGGCCATCCGGTGGGCGACAGCGTGCTGAAAATCATCACTGCGCGCCTGGAGGCCAGCGTGCGCATGGAAGACACCGTCGCGCGGCTGGGCGGCGATGAGTTCGTGGTGCTCATCAGCGGCCTGGAAGGCACCCGCGACGAGGTGATCGATCAGGTGGCGCGTCTGGCCGACACCTTGCGCGAGCTGCTCGCCGAACCCATGTTTCTCGATGGGCACCGGTTGCAGGTCACGCCCAGTATTGGCGTGGCGCTGATTCCCGATCATGGTTCGACCCCGGCCGACCTGCTCAAACGCGCCGACATCGCGCTGTACCGCGCCAAGGATGCCGGGCGCAACGCCACGCAGATGTTCCACGACACCATGCAAAAGGCCGCCAGCGACCGGCTGCGCCTGGAAAACGAACTGCGTCAGGCCCAGGCCCGGGGCGAATTCAGCCTCAGCTACCAACCCCAGGTGGACACCCGCGGCAACCGTATCGTCGGCGCCGAAGCCCTGCTGCGCTGGCAGCACCCGGTACTGGGCAACCTGCCGCCGAACCAGTTCATCAAGGTCATGGAAGAAAGCGGCATGATCCTCGAGGTCGGCAACTGGATTCTGGAAGAGGCCTGCAAGACCGGCGGCGAACTGATCCGCAAGAGGCTGATCGACGGCCATGACTTCAACCTGTGCGTGAACATCAGCCCCAGGCAGTTCCGTCAGATCGACTTCGTCGAGCGCGTCGAGAACTGCCTGCGCACCTGCGAACTGCCCCGCGACATGCTCAAGCTGGAGATCACCGAAGGCATCGTCATCCAGAATCTGGACGACACCATCGCCAAGATGCTGCAGCTCAAGGAACTGGGGGTCAGTTTCGCCATGGACGACTTCGGCACCGGCTACTCGTCGCTGACCTACCTCAAGCGGCTGCCGGTGGATGCGCTTAAAATCGACCAGTCCTTCGTGCGCGACGCCACCACCGACCCCAACGACGCCGAGATCGTGCGCGCCATCGTCGCCATGGCCGCCAGCCTGAACCTGTCCATCATCGCCGAAGGGGTGGAGCAACAGGAGCAACTGGATTTCCTGACCCAGCTTGACTGCCATCTGTATCAGGGGTTTCTGTTCAGCGAACCCCTGAGCGTGGCGGGGTTTGAAGGGTTGTTGCGCAGGCATTATGCATCTCCCCCGTAGCAGCACGGCTTGCCGGCGGGGGCGTTGTGTCAGGCAAAAAATCTTCCAATGACACACCGCGCCGCCGGCATCGGATCGCCGCCCGGCCGTGCTGCTACGGGGTTCGAGGTGTGGCGAGGATCGCGTCGGGCACAAAAAAGGCACCCCGCAGGGTGCCTTTTTTCGTATCAACCTGAAATCAATGCGCCAGGGTTTTCTGGCCGTTGATCTGGATGCGCTTTGGCTTGGCCTCTTCAGGCACCAGGCGCAGCAGGTCGATGTTCAGCAGGCCGTTGGCCAGGGCTGCGTTTTGCACTTCGATGTGGTCGGCCAGGCGGAACGACAGCTTGAACGCGCGCTGGGCGATGCCCTGGTGCAGGAAGGTCACGCCTTCGGCGGCCTTGTCACGCTTGCTGCCGGTGACGGTCAGCACGCCCTTCTCGACCTGCAGCTCGAGGTCTTCTTCCTGGAAACCCGCAGCCGCGATGACGATGCGGTATTGGTCATCTGCGTGTTTCTCGACGTTGTACGGAGGGTAGCTGCTGGCCGACTCGTTACGGGCGGCCGATTCGAACAGGTCGTTGAAACGGTCGAAGCCCACGGAAGAGCGGAACAGTGGAGCCAGGGAAAATGCGGTAGTCATGTGAATCTCCTGAATAATCAGCAAGTATTTGTATCCGCGACCCGACTTCGGCATCGCGTAATCCCTAGATAAGGACGGTCACTTCTGTTTCAAGAGTCGCTATGAAAAATTTTCTCAGGCCGCTTCGGGTTGTGTCACGCCAAGCATCTGGCTGATGCGCTCGCAGTCGGTCTCCCGGCGCAGCGAGTCGAACAGCACCGTGGCTTCGGGGTAACTCTTGGTCAGCAACACCACCCACTGCTTGAGCCGGCCCGGCGCCTGGACGCGGGTCATCTTGGCCATGGCCTGCAGCCAGAAATGCCGCAGCAGCGGTTGCAGCTCCTGCCAGGTCATCTCGACGACTTCACGCCCCGCCTCGGCCGCGGCGATCTGCCGGCCCAGATCAGGGCGCGCCACCAGTCCGCGACCGATCATGATGTCCCGCGCACCGCAGATCTCGCGGCAACGGCGCCAGTCGTCCACGGTCCAGATCTCGCCATTGGCGATGATCGGGATCTTTACCACGTCCTGGATCTTGCCGATCCATTCCCAATGCGCCGGCGGCTTGTAGCCATCGACCTTGGTGCGGGCGTGCACCACGATGTGCTCGGCGCCGCCGGCTTCCAGGGCACGGGCGCAGTCCAGGGCAGGTTCGGTACTGTCGTAGCCCAGGCGCATCTTCGCGGTGACCGGAATATGCGCGGGCACGGCACGGCGCACATGGCTGAGGATCGAGTGCAGCAGCTCAGGCTCTTTGAGCAGAACGGCGCCACCACGGGACTTGTTCACCGTCTTGGCCGGGCAGCCGAAGTTCAAGTCGATGACCGGCGCCCCCAGCTCGGCGGCAAGGGCCGCGTTCTCCGCCAGGCACACAGGGTCAGAACCCAGCAACTGCACGCGCAGCGGCACGCCCGCGCGGGTTTTCGCGCCGGTGAGCAGCTCGGAGGCGAACTTGTGGAAGTAGTGCTCAGGCAACAGCCGCTCGGTGACGCGGATGAATTCCGTCACGCACCAGTCGATGCCGCCTACTTGAGTCAGCACATCGCGCAGAATGTCGTCGACCAGGCCTTCCATCGGCGCCAGGGCAATTTGCATGGGTCACACTCGAAAAAAAGTCCGGCAGTTTACGCAGTGGCGCGTCGATTGGAAACGATCTCGACGCGCCGGGCGTCAGGAAACGGCCATCTGCAGCGCAGGGGCATAGCCCTCGATGAACTCGGTCGGCATGCGCTTGGGCTTGCCGGTGGACAGTTCGATGCAGACAAAGGTGGTTTGCGCGCGCAGCAGCGTCACGCCGTCGCTTGGCCGCCGGAGCTGGAAACGACGGGTCATCTTGAGCTTCTGGTCCCAATCGACGATCCAGGTGGCCAGTTGCAGCTCATCTTCCAGATAGGCGCTGGCCAGGTAGTCGATTTCATGGCGTACCACGGCCATGGCGCGGTCCAGGCGTCGATATTCGGTCAGGTCCAGGCCCAGCTGCTGCGAGTGGCGCCAGGCGCAGCGCTCAAGCCAGGTCACGTACACCGCATTGTTGGCGTGCCCCAATCCGTCGATGTCGTCGTCGCTCACTTGCAGATCGATGACGAATGGCGTTGCCAGATCCCAGACCATGCTCGCTCCTGTCCTCAAGAATTGATTCGGCGGACAGTGTAACGAAAAGCGCTGGTGGATGGCCCGGATCTGTCGCTAACGCCTTACTGCACGGCCGACTTGGCCGCTCGCAGCACCCGGTCGGACATTTCGCACGGCCCCAGCGCACGGGCCAGCGCCAGGCCGCCCAGCATCAGGGCGATATCGGCCAGGGTCTTGTCGGTTTCTTCGGGGCTTGCGGCCAGTTGCGCGACCATCAGTTCAATGTGCTCGGCCAAGGCGTCGCGAAAATCATCCGACAGCCGCGCCATCTCCCCTATCGCCGTCGGCAGCGGGCAGGCGTGGTCTTCGGCGTCGCGGTGTTTGCGCGAGAGGTAGAAGGCAGCGAGCAAGGCGCGGCGTTCATCGCCCGGAAGCTGGTCGTCGATGGTGGCGACCATCTGGCGCCGCTCGCTGAGCAATTGATTGAAAGCCTCCAGCATCAAGGCTTCCTTGCTGTCGAAATGGGCATAGAAGCCACCGACCGTGAGCCCTGCCGCGCCCATGATTTCGTTGACGCTGGGCTCGACCGGACCGCGAGCGATCAGCGCCGCACTGGCAGCACCGAGGATACGCTCGCGGGTTTGTGCTTTTTTGTCGTTCATGTCCGCCTCCCGGATGATGGCAGTAATATTATCTGCATCATGGGGGAAGGCAAGAGGGAGGTGCACCGCGACCCGGGATCGGGGGAGACAGGGAAATTAAAACCCCAGAAAAACAAAAGGGCCATTCAATAATCGAATGACCCTTGGTCTCGCAGAGCGAGTAATCGTGGCGTCCCCTAGGGGACTCGAACCCCTGTTACCGCCGTGAAAGGGCGGTGTCCTAGGCCACTAGACGAAGGGGACGCAAAACCTTCTGTCAGGTTCGTTCAAACAACACAACGAACCCTGGCGAAATTGGTGGAGCTAAGCGGGATCGAACCGCTGACCTCCTGCATGCCATGCAGGCGCTCTCCCAGCTGAGCTATAGCCCCAGATTTATCGCCTCGCGGCGGAGATCAACCTTGCGGCATCACTCGGTGAAACGTGGCGTCCCCTAGGGGACTCGAACCCCTGTTACCGCCGTGAAAGGGCGGTGTCCTAGGCCACTAGACGAAGGGGACGTAACCCTTGTGTACCCTATCGGCGCTGGTTCCGATTCGCGGTACAAACTTCAAGGCAGTGTAGCCAACCTCGAAGCTTCTAATTTGGTGGAGCTAAGCGGGATCGAACCGCTGACCTCCTGCATGCCATGCAGGCGCTCTCCCAGCTGAGCTATAGCCCCACATTACACTCTCGGATCACGCTGCGTTGCCGCTGTGTTTTCCGTGTTGCCGTGTGGACGGGGCGCATATTAAGTGCGACCCGGGTACCTGTCAAACTTTTTTTAAACAAATTTCAAAAAAAATTTCCGGGATAACAATCACTTACCGCCCTCCCCCGGCTTTCCCCAAGAAAAGCAGGGGGTTGCCGCCCCTGTCGCAGCGCACGGCTGCGAGGCAACAGGGGCGCTCACCACTCAGGCAATGGCGCCGAGCAGCTTTTCCCATTCCTTGTTTTCTTTCTTGGACACGCCACCCAAGAGGTCCAGGGCCTGGCGCAGACGGTAGCGCGTCAGGTCCGGGCCGAGGATTTCCATCGCGTCGGTGACCGACACGGAGTTGGCCTGCCCTGTGATCGCGGCGAACATCAGCGGCATGGCGTCGCGCAGTTTCAGCTCCAGGTGATCGACCACCGCCTGGATGCAGCCCATGATGCGGTCCTTCTCCCACTGACGCAGGGATTCGAGCTTCCACAGGATCAACTGCATCACCTGACGCACCTGCTCGGGGGACAGCTTCTTGTGCTCGAACAGCTTCACGTCCGGCGTCACGCCACCGGCAAAGAAGAAGCCGCCCAGCGGCGCTACCTGGCTGAAGGTTTCGACGCGGCCCTGTACGTGGGGCGCGATCTTCATCATGTAGTCGCTGTTGAACGCCCACTTCTGCACGCGCGCGGCAAACTCCTGAACCGGCAGCTCGCGCAGCCACTGGCCGTTGAGCCAGGACAGTTTCTCGATGTCGAAGATCGGGCCGCCCAGGGAGACGCGGTTCAGGTCGAAGTTGTCGACCATTTCCTGCAGCGAGAACTTCTCGCGCTCGTCCGGCATCGACCAGCCCATGCGGCCCAGGTAGTTGAGCATCGCCTCGGGCATGAAGCCCATGCGCTCGTAGAAGGTCACCGAGGTCGGGTTCTTGCGCTTGGACAGTTTGCTCTTGTCCGGGTTACGCAGCAGCGGCATGTAGCACAGTGCCGGCTTTTCCCAGCCGAAGTATTCGTAGAGCAGGATCAGCTTGGGCGCCGACGGCAGCCATTCCTCGCCGCGCAGCACGTGGGTGATGCCCATCAGGTGGTCATCGACGACGTTGGCCAGGAAGTAGGTCGGCAGGCCGTCGGTCTTCATCAGGACCTGCATGTCCATGCGGTCCCAAGGGATTTCGACTTCGCCACGCAGGATGTCCGGCACCACGCACACGCCTTCGCTCGGCACCTTCATGCGGATCACATGGGGCTCGCCAGCGGCCAGGCGGCGCTCGACTTCTTCCTTGGACAGCAGCAGCGCGCGGCCGTCATAGCGTGGGGTTTCGCCACGGGCCATCTGTTCGGCGCGCATCTGGTCCAGTTCTTCGGCGGTGCAGAAGCACGGGAAGGCGTGACCGGCATCGACCAGTTGCTGGGTGTATTTCTTGTAGATGTCGCCGCGTTCGCTCTGACGGTACGGACCATGGGGGCCGCCAACGTCCGGGCCTTCGCTCCACTCGATACCGAGCCAGCGCAATGCGTCGAAAATCTGTTGTTCGGACTCGCGGGTCGAGCGCAGCTGGTCGGTGTCTTCAATGCGCAGGATGAATTCGCCGCCGTGCTGCTTGGCGAAGCAATAGTTGAAGAGCGCGATGTAAGCCGTGCCAACGTGGGGGTCGCCGGTAGGCGATGGCGCGATGCGGGTACGAACGGTGGTCATGGAAATTTCCGAATAGGTCGAACAAGCCGCGAATCTTAACAGGCGCAGCCCTCGCGGCTCCAGCGTCGGGACCGAATGCACGGTGGATTCGCGTGGGTGGGAATTGAGCGTAGCCAGTGCGCGGCCAAGTGCCAGAAATGAATACCGGATTATCATATCCAGTCATTATTTCGACGATGGCTAGTTGCCAGACCTCATTTGCTGATAAATTTCCTTACATTCTAATAACCAAGAACGCCCATGCCTGCCCAACTCAAACGCCGCCTGTTCATCTTTCTCGTGGTGGTCCTGCTGATCGCCCTCGCCTTTTTCGCCCAGTGGTATTTCAAGGGGCGGTTCGTCGAAACCACTGACAACGCCTATGTGCAGGGCGAGATCACGCGGATTTCCAGCCAGTTGGGGGCGCGGGTCAGCGAGGTGTTGGTGCAGGATAACCAGCACGTGGACAAGGGCCAGTTGCTGGTGCGCCTGGAGCCGGACGATTTCCGCCTGGCCGTCGAACGGGCCCAGGCCACCCTCGCGACCCGTGAAGCCGAGCGGGTGCAGGCACAAAGCAAGCTGACCCAGCAATCGAGCCTGATCGCCGCCAGTGACGCGCAGGTGCAGGCCAACCAGGCCACCCTGGGGCGCACGCAACTAGACCTCGCACGCCTGCAAAAGCTGCGCAAGCCGGGGTTTGTCTCCGAAGCACAAGTCACCACCATGACCGCCGACAGCAGCGTCGCCCGCTCTCAGGTCAGCAAGGCTCAGGCCGATGCCCAGGGGCAGCGCCAGCAAGTGATGGCCTTGACCGCCGAGATCAAGCGCCTGGACGCACAGATCGCCAGCGCCCGCGCCGATCTCGCCCAGGCTGAAATCAACTCCAGGCGCACCGAAATCCACTCGCCCATCAGCGGCATGATCGGCCAGCGCGCCGCGCGCAACGGCCAGTACGTGCAGGGCGGCGCCTACCTGCTGTCCATCGTGCCCGACGAGGACATCTGGGTGCAGGCCAACTTCAAGGAAACCCAGATCGAACACATGCAGATCGGCCAGCGCGCCGAGCTGACCTTCGACAGCTTCCCCAGCACGCCGATCCAGGGCCGGGTCGACAGCCTGTTCGCAGCCTCCGGTGCGCAGTTCAGCCTGCTGCCGCCGGACAACGCCACCGGCAACTTCACCAAGGTCGTGCAGCGCATTCCGGTCAAGCTCACCTTTGCGCCGGACAACCCGCTGCACGGCAAGATCCGCCCCGGCATGTCGGTGACCGTCGCGGTGGACATCAAGCCAGCGCACGAGGCCGACAGTGGCCGGTGACGAGCTGATCCGCCCGGTCGGCGAACCGACCCGGCGCGACTGGATCGCGGTGATGAGCGTGATGCTCGGCGCCTTTATGGCGGTGCTCGACATCCAGATCACCAACTCCTCGCTCAAGGACATTCAGGGCGCGCTGTCAGCCACCCTGGAAGAAGGCTCGTGGATTTCCACGTCCTACCTGGTGGCGGAAATCATCATGATCCCGCTCACCGCCTGGCTGGTGCAGTTGCTCTCGGCCCGCAGGCTGGCGGTGTGGGTGTCACTGGGTTTTCTGGCTTCGTCGCTGCTGTGCTCCATGGCCTGGAGCCTGGAAAGCATGATCGTGTTCCGCGCCATGCAGGGGTTTACCGGTGGCGCGCTGATTCCCCTGGCGTTCACCCTGACCCTCATCAAGCTGCCCGAACACCATCGCGCCAAGGGCATGGCCCTGTTCGCCATGACCGCGACCTTCGCCCCTTCCATCGGCCCGACCCTGGGCGGCTGGCTGACGGAAAACTTCGGCTGGGAGTACATCTTCTACATCAACGTGCCACCGGGACTGGTGATGATCGCAGGGCTCATGTACGGCCTTGAGAAGAAAGCACCGCACTGGGAGCTGCTCAAGAGCACCGACCACGCCGGCATCGTCACCCTGGGTGTGGGATTGGGCTGCCTGCAGGTGTTTCTCGAAGAAGGCCACCGCAAGGACTGGCTCGAATCGAGCCTGATCGTCACCCTGGGCAGCATCGCCCTGCTCAGCCTGATCGCCTTCGTGATTATCCAGTTCTCCAAGGACCGGCCGCTGATCAACCTGGGCATCCTTGGCAATCGCAATTTCGGCCTGTCGAGCATTTCCAGCGTCGGCATGGGGGTGGGATTGTACGGCTCGGTCTACCTGCTGCCGCTGTATCTGGCGCAGATTCAGGGCTATAACGCCCAGCAGATCGGCGAGGTGATCATGTGGATGGGAATCCCGCAGCTGTTCCTGATCCCGCTGGTGCCGCAATTGATGAAAATCATCCCGCCCAAAGTGCTGTGCACGCTGGGGTTCGGCCTGTTCGGCGCGGCGAGTTTTCTCTCGGGGGTGCTCAATCCGGACTTTGCCGGGCCGCAGTTCAACCACATCCAGATTGTCCGCGCGCTGGGCCAACCGATGATCATGGTCACCATCTCGCTGATTGCCACGTCATACATCCAGCCTCAGGACGCAGGTTCGGCCTCGAGCCTGTTCAACATCCTGCGCAACCTGGGCGGCGCCATCGGCATCGCGCTGCTGGCCACCTTGCTGGACGCACGGACCAAGACCTACTTCGACTACCTGCGCGAATCCATCTCCCCGGCCAACCCGCAGGTTGCCGAACGCCTGGCGCAACTCACCGACCGCCTCGGCAACGAAACCGCCGCACTGGGCAAGCTCAGCGAAATCACCCACCAACAGGCCGCGATCATGGCCTACAACGATGCATTCCATTTCGTCGCACTGGCATTGGGGATCAGCATGCTGGCGGTGATGCTGACCAAGAAACTGCCGGTGGGGATCAAGGCGGGTGAGGCTCACTGAAGGAGCCATGGGGGTGTGCGCAGGGCTTTTTGTATCGCTCTGTGTACAGCGACGCCAGCGATACATCCACCCGCATTCACGCCCGATCCCGGACACAGACGCGATACACCTGCACGGTTTACTAGGCACGTCGAACAGCGCAGCCCACTTGAACGGCGACGCTAACCAAACCTTGAAAACCCTTTGCAGGAGTTCACACCATGAAACGTCAGATCCTTCTCAGCATCGCCCTGTCTGTCCTGGCCGCCAACGTATTTGCCGCCGATGGCGCAGAGCACCTCAAGCAGTACCAGGGCGCCCAGATCAGCGCCCCGGCCACTCAGGAGCAGGTCGCCGCTGATGGCGCCGATCACCTGAAAGCCTTCCAGACCGCATCGGTGACCTTCGACGCGAAGAACGCCGAGACCGTGGCCGAGGTGCGCTCGGAGTTCGGTTCGCAATTTCAGCGGTATTGATCGAACTTGGGCGGCGAGTTCCAGCACGCCCCCGCCGGCAAGCCGTGCTGCTACGGATCCGCTGTGAACCCTACCTCCACGACTCCGTAGCAGTCCGGCTTGCCGGCGTAGCGGCTTCAAGATCGCTGTCGCCGGCAAGCCGGACTGCTACGGGTTATGCGGTGAACACGGCCCCCCCTTCCCCATCAACTCGCCGACACCAGTTTCAACCCGATAACACCCGCCAGAATCAGCAGGATGCACAGCACGCGCAACGGAGCTGCGCTGTCGCCGAGCAGGGCCATGCCGACGATCGCGGTGCCGGCCGCGCCGATGCCGGTCCAGACGGCGTAGCCGGTGCCCACCGGTAGCGTGCGCAAAGCCATCGACAGCATGATCACGCTCGAAACGCCTGCGCCCACGGTAAACAGCGCCGGGGTCAGGCGAGTGAAGCCTTCAGACGCTTTCATCGCCAGGGCAAATCCGATTTCCAGAAGCCCGGCCAGACTCAATAAAACCCATGCCATGTTTGTATACCCGCAAGGCGACCCGCCGGGCCAGTCACCGGGCGGGCAAAGAGACAAGATGACCGCGCCGGCGGGCACGGTCACTCGAGGTTCAGGCGTTGACCGCAGCCGGTGCCGGGCGGAAAGCCACGCCGAAACGGTTGAAGGCGTTCATCAGGCCGATGGCATAGGTCAGGTCAGCCAGGCCCTTGTCGCCGAACTCGGCCAGCGCCGCCTGGTAGTCGGCGTCCGGAACGCCGGTTTCTGCGACCCGGGTGACGGTTTCTGCCCAGGACAGTGCAACTCGCTCACGGGGGGTGAACAGCTGGCCTGCGTCATGCCAGACCGGCACCAGGACCAGCTTTTCCACGCTCAGGCCTTGCTTGAGCAGGTCGCGGGAGTGCATGTCGATGCAGAATGCGCAGCCGTTGATCTGGGAAATGCGCAGGTAGACCAGATCGACCAGATCCTTGGCCAGCCCGCACTGCAGCACCGAGCCATATACGTTGCCGAAGGCTTTGTAGATGTCTGGCGAAACAGCGGAGTAGTTGATGCGATTGCTCATGAAATTGCCTCGAAGGGGCTGAATGGAGGCGCCATGTTCGAGTGTCTTGGCCCAGCGCTAAAGGTCCAAGATCTGCATTTCGGACTGGTCCATTGATGCCCGGACTTGGCCCAGTCCATCTGTCGGTTCTTGGCTCTTTTGGCTGGGGCATGGGCCGCTTACCGTGCAGGTCCGATCCACCTCCATCAAGAGTCAGACATGAACATCCTGCACGTAAGCTGTAGTCCCCGAGGACCTGCGTCCGAGAGCAGCCGCCTGGCCCGCAACATCATCGAGCGCCTGTTGAACCGCGAACCTTCGGCCCTGGTGGTAACCCGGCTTGTCGGCGGCGAGAACCTGCCTCATGTCGATGGCAGCTACGCGACGTCCCAGCAGTCCACCGCCGATGTGTCAGAAGGCGGTTCCCTGGCGTTGTCCGACCAGCTTATCGCCGAGGTGGAACAGGCCGATGTGCTGGTCATCAGTACCCCGATGCACAACTTCAGCCTGCCATCGGCCCTGAAAGCCTGGATCGACCACGTTGCCCGGGTGCGCCGCACATTCACCATCAGCGCCCAAGGCAAGGCCGCCCTGCTGCCGGACCGGCCCGTGTTCATCGCCATCGCGTCCGGAGGGCGGTTTTCCGGGGAGCGTGCGCGACAGCCGGACTACCTGACGCCGTACCTGCGCGACGTGCTGAACATGATCGGCCTGCACGATTTGAGACTCTTCTCGGTACAAGGCACCGCAATGGGACCCCAGGCCATCGACGAAGCCAGGAACCAGGCCGATGAAGCGCTGCACGCACACTTCGCCTCGGCACGACATGCCTGATCGAAACCGGCCTGCATTGGCGCAAGCGGTGCCGGTCGCCCACAATGGGAATGCCGTGCAGCCCGCCCACGACACGCCTGTGAGTACGCCATGACATCGTCCGCTCAGCGTTTTTCGCCCCTTGACCCTGCGTCCACGGAGCCGATCTACCGGCAGATTTACTGGCGCGTGCGCACCGCCATCGGTGAAGGCGTGCTCAGCCCCGGCGAGCGCGTGCCTGCTGCCCGGGCATTGGCCAAGGAACTGGGACTGGCCAGGGGCACCGTCGATTCCGCCTATGCCCTGCTGACCGCCGAAGGCTACCTGCAGACTCGCGGGCAGGCCGGGACGGTGGTCAGCGCAGGCGTGGCTTCACAGGTGCTCAAAGCATCACAACATGTCCGGGCTGCCTACGAAAGCCCGTCAGTACGGGACAGGCCGCCACTGCTCCCGTTTCAGATGGCAGTGCCGGCGCTGGATGCATTCCCGCGCAAGATCTGGGCGCAGATCGGCGCCCGCTGCGTGCGCGCCACCCGCTTGCAGGACATGGCCCACCCCACAGTGTATGGCCTGGAATCCCTGCGCACGGCCATCGCCGGTTACCTGCATATGTCCCGAGGCATCGACTGCACCTCGGCGCAGGTATTCGTGACCGCAGGCTATCGCAACACCCTGACACTGATCGCTCAGGCGTTGCTCACACCCGGCGACAAAGTGTTCGTCGAGGATCCGGGGTACCTGCCGACCCGGCAATTGCTCGGCCACTTGGGCATGCAGCCGGTACCGATCGCCGTGGACGGCAACGGCCTGATCGTCGCCCAGGTCGTGAGCGCGCCACTCATGGCCCGAGCTGCCGTGGTGACGCCCGCGCATCAGAGTCCGCTGTGCGTTTCGCTGTCCCTGCCCCGCCGCCTGGCGCTGCTGGACTGGGCCCGCGAGCACGACGCCTGGATTGTCGAGGATGACTATGATGGCGAGTACCGCTACGTCAGCCGTCCGCTGCCGGCGCTCAAGAGCCTGGACCGTCACGCACGGGTGCTGTACGCAGGAACCTTCAGCAAGGTGCTGTTTCCCGGGATTCGTATCGGCTATCTGGTGGTCCCTGCTGCACTGGTCGAACGCTTCGAGCAGGTCGGTCAACTGTTTCTCGGCCACTGTCCGGAGCTGACCCAGGCCATCGTCGCCACCTTCCTGACCGAGGGGCACTTCGCCCGGCATATCCTGCGCATGCGCAAGCTTTACGCCGAGCGTCGGGAGGCCACGGCCAGAGGCCTGCAGAGCGTGTTGGGCGAGCAGATCCGGATCGACGAACAGCCCGGCGGCATGCATCTGATTTTGCGGTTTACCGGGGATCAGTCCGACATAGCCTTGGCCGAACGCCTGCGTCAGGCAGGGATTTATGCCGAGGCGCTGAGTGAATGGAGCATCGCCAGCACCAGGGCACAAGGCCTGTTGCTGGGCTTCGCCAACATCGAATCGCAGGCTGCGGCCGAGCAACTGGGCGAGCGCATTCTGGCGCTGCTGTAACACCCCTTCCGAACCCTGAGCAAGGATCATCATGAGCCTCAAGAGCATTGCAGTATTTTCCGGTTCCAACTTCGGTTTCAGCCCGGCGTATGCCCAAGGGGCGCAAGCGCTGGGCCGGGAGATCGCCCGACGTGGCCTGCGTCTTGTCTACGGCGGCACCGACAAGGGGTTGATGGGGGTGATGGCCGACACGGTACTGGCCGAAGGCGGCGAAGTGGTCGGTATCATCACCGAGCGGTTGTTTGGACTCGGGCACCTGCACAGCCGATTGACCCGCCATGAAGTCACCCCGGACATGCGCAGCCGCAAGGCCCGGATGAGTGACTGTGCCGACGCGTTCATCGCCCTGCCGGGAGGACTTGGCACTTTCGAAGAGCTGTTCGAGGTAGCCACGCTGACCCAACTGGGCGAACACAGCAAAGCCTTGGGCTGCCTGAACATCAATGAATTCTTTACCCCGGTGCGCACCCTGCTCGCGCACTCGGTCAGCGAAGGTTTCATGAAGGTCGAGCACAGCGAGATGCTGATTTTCGCTGCCGAGCCCGGCGCATTGCTCGACGCCCTTGAGCAGTGGCAAGCCCCGACCGTGAACAAATGGATCGATCCGGCTTGCGCAGCGATCTAGAGGACGCCCCCGCCGGCAAGCCGTGCTGCTACAGGATTCGCGGTGACCGCACTTTCCACGAACACCTGCTCACCCGTAGCAGCCGGGCTTGCCCGCGGGAGCGATCTAGAGTGGACCCGCAAGCAAACCTTCAGCGCGCCGGTTGCCAGTCATCCGGCACCACGGCGATCACGTCGATCTCCATCAGCCACTGCGGTTGCCCCAACCCGGAAATCACCAGCCCGGTGGAAATCGGGAACACGCCCTTGAGCCATTTGCCGATCTCCTGATACACCGGCTCCCGGTAGCGCGGGTCGATGATGTAAGTGGTGGTCTTGACGATGTGCGACAGGTCCGAGCCCGCCTCTTCCAGCAACTGCTTGACGTTCTTCATCGCCTGCTCGGCCTGGGCACGCGGATCACCCAAGCCGACCAGGTTACCCTCGAAATCGGTGCCGATCTGGCCGCGCACGTAGATGGTGTTGCCGGCGCGAACCGCCTGGCATAGGTCATTGTCCAGCGCCTGGTTGGGATAGGTTTCCTTGGTGTTGAACATGCGAATGCGGGTATGGGTGGGCTGTGCCATGTGAAATTCCTTGAACAGGTGATAATCGCCGTGCCGGGGTTAACCTATTAGCGCGGATGACAAGATTCAGGCGCTGACGACGGACGCCACCACTGGAGCAACCTCCAGCGCCTCGCGCTCGGCTGCATCGCGATAGGTCAGGTACTGGCGCTGGGTGGCAATGTGGTCGGCGACATATTTGGCGTCGTGCCACACGCCCCAGATGAACGACGACCCGCGCCGCGACTGCCATGGCAGGCCGAGGAAATAGATACCCGGTTCAGTCGATACGCCGCGCTGGTGCTGCGGCTTGCCCTTGGCGTCGAACGCATCGACCTTCAGCCAGCTATGGTCCGTGGCAAAGCCGGTCGCCCAGATGATCGTGGTGATCCCGGCCTTGGCCAGGTCCATCTCAAGCAGCGGGTTGCGCACGCACTCCGGATCCGGGAAAACCCGGCGCGCTTCAGGCTCCAGGGGCAGGTCCAGGCCGTTGCGTTCGATGTAGGCGTCTGCCGCATCGAGCACGGCCAGATAGTTTTCGTCGCCCCGCGCCAGGTTCTCGGCCAGGTCCGGCTGAAAGCTGACCACGCCGTTGTCGAACGAACGGGTCACGCCTACCAGCTTCATGCCGCGCTGGGCCAGCTCGCGAAAGTCCACGGTACGCCCGCCGTGGGCGCCACTGACCGCGATGGTCACGTGCTCCCTGCCCGGCTTCATCGCCGCCTGATCCCACTCGCCAAGCACCCCCAGCCACCAGCAGAAATCCCGGTTGCGATAGGCCCGCGGTGGCCGGTCATGCTGGCCCACCGAGAGATAGACCTGTTTGCCGGCGCGCTGCAATTCATCGGCGATCTGCGTTCCGGAAGATCCGGCCCCCACCACCAGCACCGCGCCTTCGGGCAGTTGCTGCGGGTTGCGGTACTGCGCGGAATGAATCTGCGTCAGGCGTTCGTCCTTCGGGGCTATGGCCGGGATCACCGGGCGCTGGAAAGGCCCGGTGGCCACCACCACGCGACTGGCGGCAATCACGCCTTCGGATGTCTCGACCGTGAAACCTGGGCGACCGACATTGCGCGTCACCTTGCGCACCTCGACACCTGTGCGGATGGGCGCCTTGAACTTGCGCGCATAGGCTTCGAAATAAGCGGCGACCCGCTCCTTGGACGCAAAAGCGTCAGGACTCAGGTCATCGAATTCCAGCCCCGGAAAACGATCGTGCCAGGCCGGCCCGTTGGCGACCAGCGAATCCCAGCGCCCGGTGCGCCAGGCTTCGGCAATCCGGTTGCGCTCAAGGACCAGGTGCGCAATGCCCAGTTTGCTCAAGTGCTCGCTCATGGCCACGCCAGCCTGACCTGCGCCTACCACGAGCGTATCGATGTCTATGTTTGCAGCTGTCATACCTGTGTCCTTCACGAAGGCGGGTGTGGGCGTATTCTGTGCAGGATCAGGGGATAGCGAAATTATGATTTTTGTCGTCGCAGAGCAGGAAAAAGCTAGGGCCATGGGCGTCACGCCCGACGCTGCCTCGCGCCGGGCGTTCTGCCTAAGGGCTACTTTCGCGCCTCCAGGATCAGGTTGAACGGCGTCTCGGCCGCACGCCTGAAGTGGGTGAAACCTGCCTGGACAAACACACCGCGCAGCCGGGTCTCACCGGCCTGCGCGCCCAGCCCGAGGCCGACCTCCTGAGACAGCGAATTGGGCGTGCAGATGAAGGTCGATGCGGCGTAAAACAGGCGCCCGACGGGGTTGATGTTCTGATCGAGGCTGTCATTGGCGTAGGGCTCGACCAGCAACACCGTGCCGTCCGGCTTCAGCGACTGGTAGGCGTGCCTGGCCGCGCCGACCGGGTCGCCCATGTCGTGCAGGCAATCGAAATAGCACACCAGGTCGTAATCCTTGCCGGGGTAATCCTTCGCCGTGCCCTGGGCGAAGTTCACGCGATCGCTGACACCTCCTTCTCTGGCGCGGTCCGTGGCAGTGGCGATGGACGGCTCGTGGTAGTCGAAGCCGTCAAACCGCGAGGCTGGAAAGGCCTTGGCCATGACGATGGTCGAGGCACCGTGGCCACAGCCGATATCGGCCACTTTCGCGCCCGCTTCAAGCTTGGCAACCACGCCGTCCAGCGCCGGCAGCCAGTGGCCGACCAGAAAGCTTTTGTACCCCGGCCTGAAGAAGCGCTCGGTGCCGCTGAACATGCACGGATGGTGATCGCCCCAGGCCAGCGCGCCGTCACCGCGCATGGCGGCCACCAGTTTGTCCTTGTCGTGGAACATCGACGCCACCACCATGATGCCGCCCGCGACGTACACCGGAGAATCCTCGATGGCCAGGGCCAGCGCCTGTTCTTCGGGCAGCACGAATTGCCCGTCATGATGCTCCATGTAGCCCGATGCCACGTGGGCACTGAGCCATTCCTTGATCAGTCGGGGGTTGCAGCCGGTGCGGCTGGCGAGGGTGTCGGGTGTCACCGGCTGGCTGTCGGCCATGGCCTTGTACAGCCCCAGTTCGTCGCCGAGGATGACATTGGCGAGCATCGCCGCAGCGCCCATGTCGGACACCAGCCTGCCCATGAATTCCTGAAGTTTGGCCTCGTCCATTTCCTGCCCTCCTGTAGGAAGGCCATCGTCGGCACGGGCATTGGCGGACCTGAAAGCTGCTGGCGGTGGCCAGATGATCTTGGCCCCGGTTGGGGAAGGCCTGTAAGTCTAGACCCTGAGCGAAGGCTGCATAGACCTGCGGTCAGCTCACTCGCTCAACATGCCATGGCAGATCAACCCCAACACACTGCGCATGTGCCTGGCGTGGGCCTCGCGGTCAGGTTCGCCCTCGGTCGCCAGACGAATGAAGGCCAGGTTGGCGTACTGATTGAACAGGGTCGCCGCGACCTCGACGTCAACTGACGGGCGAACCTTGCCCAACTGCTGGAAATGCACCAGCAGCGACCGAGCAGCCTCGACCACGGCGGCGTTCCATGGCCCGAAGGCTTCGGCCAGCTCACCAGTGAACAGATACGGCGCCAGCTCACGCCAGAGCGAGGCCGGCATGGCCTGGAGCTGATAGCGCGTCATCAGGCCTTCGAGTTCGCACAGGGCCTCCAGCGGGTCTGAGTTTTCACCCAGGTTGGCCCGCGCCTCGCTCATGGCCTGCTCGTCCGGGGCCTTCAGCAGTGTGAGCAGGATCTCCTGCTTGCCGCCGAAGTAGTTCACCACCGTAGGCGCCGACACCCCTGCCTGGCTGGCGATCTGCTCAAGGGTCGTGGCGGCGAAGCCGTTGGCCTTGAACAAGGCAAGGGCGGCCTGGGCGATGTCGCGGCGACGCTGCTCTTTCTGCCTTTCTCGCAATCCGGTCATGGGGGCTCTGGCATGGGGAATCGTGGCGGTCAGGGTACGGAATCCGGTTTTTCTCCACAAATATTTTCTTTACAAAAATATTTTTAGCTGACAAAACTTATTACACAACACAGCCCGCACCCCACCCAAGGGCGCCGTCAGCCAGGAGAAGCGTCATGTCCATCGAACTCGATACCGAACGCAACAACAGCCGCAGCACGAGCGACTATCAGGCATCCGATGCCGCCCACCACATTCACGCATTCGTTGACCAGAAAGCCCTCAACGAAGAAGGCCCGCGCGTGATGGTCAGGGGCGAACGTCTGGCGCTGTGGGACAACGACGGCAAGCGCTATCTGGACGGGATGTCGGGCCTGTGGTGCACCAACCTGGGTTATGGCCGCAAGGACCTGGCCGCGGCGGCCAGCGCCCAGCTTGAGCAACTGCCCTACTACAACATGTTCTTCCACACCACTCACCCGGCGGTGATCGAGCTGTCCGAGCTGCTGTTCAGTCTGCTGCCGCCCCACTACAGCCACGCGATCTACACCAACTCCGGTTCCGAGGCCAACGAAGTGCTGATCCGCACCGTGCGCAAGTTCTGGCAGGTGATGGGCAAGCCAGAGAAGAAGGTCATGATTGGCCGCTGGAACGGTTACCACGGCTCGACCCTGGCGGCGACGGCGCTGGGCGGCATGAAGTTCATGCATGAAATGGGCGGCACCATCCCCGACGTCGCTCACATCGACGAGCCCTACTGGTTCGCCCACGAGGGCGACCTGAGCCCCGAAGAGTTCGGCCTGCGCGCGGCTCGCCAACTGGAAGACAAGATCCTGGAACTGGGCGCCGACAAGGTCGCCGCCTTTGTCGCCGAACCCTTCCAGGGCGCAGGCGGCATGATCATCCCGCCTGCGACCTACTGGCCGGAAATCCAGCGCATCTGCCGCAAATATGACGTGTTGCTGTGCGCCGATGAGGTGATCGGCGGCTTCGGGCGTACCGGCGAGTGGTTCGCCCACCAGGCCCTGGTGTTCGAGCCTGACACCCTGTCCATCGCCAAGGGCCTGACCTCGGGCTACATCCCCATGGGCGGCCTGATACTGTCGCGGCGCATGGCCGAGGCCCTGGTGGAGAAAGGCGGCGTGTTCGCCCATGGCCTGACCTACTCCGGACATCCCGTGGCTGCGGCTGTGGCCATCGCCAACCTCAAGGCCCTGCGCGACGAAGGCGTGGTCACCCAAGTGAAGAACGACACCGGACCGTATCTGCAGACCTGCCTGCGCGAGGTGTTCGGCAATCATCCGCTGGTGGGCGAGGTTCAGGGTGTGGGGCTGGTGGCGGCGTTGCAGTTCGCCGAAGACAAGGCCACGCGCAAGCGCTTCGCCAACGAGAACGACATCGCCTGGCGCTGCCGCACCATCGGTTTCGAGGAGGGCATCATCATCCGCTCGACCCTGGGCCGCATGATCATGGCCCCGGCGCTGATCGCCACCCGTGCCGAGCTGGACGAGCTGGTGGACAAGACCCGCATCGCCGTGGACCGCACTGCACGAGAGTACGGCCGCCTGTAGCGCTGATGTCTGTGGGGCTGAGAAGTTTTTAGGTAATCAGGCTCCACAAAAAACCTCGTTTCGCAGGCGCCAGCGCATCTCCAGAATGCAAGCCATGTCCCATTCCGCGCCCCGGCAGATTCAGTTGCACTGCCGGAGCGCGGGATGGCAGGTCAGGACGAAACAGGACGAACACACCATGACGTTTTCCATCGTCGGCCGCTGCGCCGAAACCGGTCAACTGGGCATCGCCATCAGCTCCTCCAGCATTGCCGTCGGCGCCCGCTGCCCCTGGCTGCGGCCTGGGGTCGGCGCTGTCGCCACGCAGAACATCACCCTCCCGGCCCTCGGCCCGCAAGTGCTGGATCAGATGGAGAGCGGCCTGTCGCCGGCCCAGGCGCTGGACCAGGCGCTGACCCGCAATGGCTACAGCCAGTTTCGCCAGCTCACCGCCATCGACCACCTGGGCCAGACCGCGCACTTCAGCGGCAGCCAGACCTTGGGCACGCACAACGCCATCTCCGGAGAGCAATGCGTCGGCGCCGGCAACATGCTGGCAGACCGCGCCGTGATCGAAACTCTGGTGCAGACCTTCGAAAACAGCGGCGGCCAGCTCGCCGACCGGTTGATCGCAGCCATGCAGGCTGCGGTGGCCGCCGGGGGTGAAGCAGGCCCGGTGCATTCGGCGGCGTTGGTGGTGGTGGGCGAACTGACCTGGCCGATCATCGATTTGCGCGTCGATTGGGCTGACCAGGACCCCATCGGCAAGCTCGCGCAGTTGTGGGCCGACTACCGTCCGCAGATGCAGGACTACATCACCCGCGCACTGGATCCGACCAAGGCCCCGAGCTATGGCGTGCCGGGCGATGAGTAACGCCATCCGCAGCAAGGAACTGCTGGCCACCCTGGTGGGTTTTGACACCACCAGTCGTGAGTCGAACCTGCAACTGATCGAGTTCGTTCGCGATTATCTGGCGCAGTTTGATGTGCCCTGCGAGCTGATCTACAACGACACGCGCAGCAAGGCCAACCTGTTCGCCACCATTGGCCCTGCGGATCGTCCGGGCATCGTGCTGTCCGGCCACACCGATGTGGTGCCGGTGGACGGTCAGCCCTGGACGGTGGCGCCGTTCGAATTGAGCGAACGTGACGGCAAGCTGTTCGGACGCGGCACAGCGGACATGAAAGGCTATATCGCCTGCGTCCTGGCAGCGGTGCCTGCCCTGCTCGCCGCGCCGTTGCGGATGCCGGTGCACATTGCGCTGTCCTATGACGAAGAGGTCGGCTGCCTGGGCGTGCGCTCGCTGCTCGCCGAGCTTGAGCGGCGCCCGGTCAAGCCACTGCTGTGCATCATCGGTGAACCTACCGAACTCAAGCCCGTGCTCGGGCACAAGGGCAAGCTGGCGATGCGCTGCGACGTGCATGGCGCGGCCTGCCATTCGGCGTACGCGCCCCAAGGGGTGAATGCCATCGAATATGCGGCCGAACTGATCGGCGAGCTGGGGCGCATCGGCACCGGGCTGCGCAGCCCTGAGCGGCACGACGCTCGGTTCGACCCGCCCTTCACCACCGTGCAGACGGGCGTCATCAGCGGCGGCAAGGCGTTGAACATCGTCCCTGCCGACTGCCGCTTCGACTTTGAAGTACGCGCCCTGCCCGCCGACGATCCGCTGCAGGTTGCCCGGCAATTGCAGCAATACGCGACAGAGCAGGTGCTGCCGCGCATGCAGGCGGTGCACCCCGAAACCGATATCCGCTTCACGCAGTTGTCGGCCTATCCGGGCCTGGCCACCGATGCGAACAGCCAGGCGGCGCAGTTGATCGCACAGTTCTGCGGCTCGGACGCCTTCACCACCGTGGCCTTCGGCACCGAGGGCGGATTGTTCGACGCCATCGGCATTGCGACCGTGGTCTGCGGGCCAGGGAGCATGGATCAGGGGCACAAGCCCGACGAGTTCGTCAGCGTCGCGCAGCTTGAGGCGTGCGATGCGATGCTGCAGAGAATCATCGAAAGCCTCCAGCCCCCCGCAATCCCGTAGCAGCCGGGCTTGCCCGCGGGGGCGGTGTGTCAGGCACCGCGATATCGAATGATCCACCGCTCCCGCCGGCAAGCCGTGCTGCTACGGGCTGCGGTGGTCGGTCATTTCGGCGCCAGTTCTTCCTGACAATAATCCACGAACAACTGCGCCGGTTTGGTCAATTGCGCGCGGCGCAGCCAGGCGGCCGACAGGCCCGACCCGGTGACCTGTTCGGCCAGCGGTACGCACACCAGTTTCTGCCCGTCATAGGTGTAGTCCGACGTAGGCCGGGTCACCAGGATCGAGAAGCCGAACCCGCGCCCCACCATGCCCCGGACCATCTCGATGGACGGCGAGCTGAACTGGATGTGCGGGGTCAGCCCGCGCTCTTCGAAGATGCTCACGAAGTAGGTACGGCTCGGTTGCACGTCCAGCAGCACCATGGGTTCAAGCACCAGATCATTGAGCGACACCTTCGACTGATGGGCGAAGCGATGGCCCTCGGGCAACAGCGCGTAGGGTTGCTGCGGGGCCATCAGCGACACAGTGTCGATGGTGCTGTCCAGGTCGTGCTCGTAGAGAATCGCCAGATCGATGCTGCCCGACGTCAGCGCCTGCACCAGCTCCTGTTGCTCGCCATCGCGAATGCGGATTTCCACCCCGGGCCAGCGGTCCCTGAAGCCTGCGATCAGGCGCGGCAAATACAAGGGCGCAACGGTCTCGAAACAGCCGATGTCGATCTGCCCGGCCACCACGTCGTTGTCGGCCAGGGCATTCTGTTCGAACTCGTGAGCCACCCGCAAAAGCTCCTGCGCCTTGCGGTAGAAGCGCGCGCCGCTGGGCGTCAGCGACACCCCCTGGGCGTGGTGGCGGATGAACAGCTGCACGGCAAAGCTTTCTTCCAGGTGCTTGATCGCGGTCGAGACCGACGGCTGGGCGATGTAGAGCTTGCGCGAAGCCTCGGCAACGCTGCCGCACTCCACCGTGGTGACGAAATACTTGAGTTGTCGCAGGTTGTAGGCTGCCATTGCTACCTCAAACTTGATTGAACCGTGACCCGGATCGTGCGCGTTATTCTGCGACGTCAGAGGTTTGGGAGAAACAAGCAAATTCCTCACCATTGAGGCTAAAAAACCTGCCCCGCCCTGCTGTAAGAATGTGGTGCACGACAGCACCAGCGTAGTGCGTAACTGGCGAGTTTTTTTATCGATAGCGAAGACATTTTTCCTCATTTCCTGCCCTCCCCACATCCTCCACTATCGGCACCACGGATAACTGACATGGCCCACAGAGGCCATCGGGGAGTGAGCAGTGACGGACTTGAAAAGCTGGCAGCGCCTGGCACAAAACCAACGCTTGATCGATACGGCCAACATCGCCGGCAAGGGCCACCAGGCGCTGAGCGGGGAAACCTTCGCCGTGGTCAACCCGGCCACCAACGCACCGCTGGCCAACGTTGCGGCCTGCGCGGACGCCGATGTGGACCTGGCCGTGCGCGCCGCCCGCAAGAGCTTCGCCACTGGCCCCTGGGCACGCATGCAGCCACGGGAGCGCAAGGCGACGCTGCTGCGCTTGTCCGAGCTGATTCTGGCCCATCGTGAAGAACTGGCGCTGCTCGACTCTTTGAGCATGGGCAAGCCGGTAATGGACGCCTTCAACATCGACGTGCCCGGCGCTGCCCATGTGTTTGCCTGGTACGCCGAAAGCCTGGACAAGCTCTACGATCAGGTCGCGCCGACCGGCCCCGGCACCCTGGCCACCATCACCCGGGCGCCGCTGGGAGTGATCGCCGCCGTGGTGCCGTGGAACTTCCCCCTGGACATGGCCGCCTGGAAGCTCGCGCCTGCGCTGGCCGCGGGGAACAGCGTGATCCTCAAACCTGCCGAGCAATCGCCGTTCTCTGCGCTGCGCCTGGCCGAGCTGGCGCTGGAGGCCGGGGTGCCCGAAAGCGTGCTGAACGTCGTCACGGGCCTGGGCGAACAGGCCGGTCGCGCCTTGGGCCTGCACCCGGACGTCGACGCGCTGGTGTTCACAGGGTCCACCCAGGTTGGCAAATACTTCATGCAGTACGCCGGGCAATCGAACCTCAAGCAGGTTTGGTTGGAGTGCGGCGGCAAGAGCCCGAACCTGGTGTTCGCCGATTGTCAGGACCTGGATCTGGCCGCCGAAAAAGCCGCGTTCGGGATCTTCTTCAATCAAGGTGAGGTCTGCTCGGCCAACTCGCGGCTGCTGGTGCAGCGTTCGATTCATGATGAGTTCGTCGAGCGCATGATCGACAAGGCCAGGCAATGGCAACCCGGTGACCCGCTGGATCCGGCGAGCAAGATGGGCGCCATCGTCGACGCCACTCAGGCGACACGGGTGATGGATTACATCGCCGATGCCAGCGCCAGTGGGGCGCAGTTAGTGGCGGGCGGTAATCGGGTGTCGATCAACGGGTCGGACAATTTCATCCAGCCCACGCTGCTCACCGGCGTGACCTGCGACATGCGCCTGTCTCGCGAGGAGGTGTTTGGCCCGGTACTGGCGATCACCCCGTTCGATGATGAGGATCAGGCGGTGCAGATGGCCAACGATCACATCTACGGCCTGGCCGCGTCGGTCTGGAGCGACGACCTCAACCGCGCCCACCGCGTGGCCAGCCGCCTGAATGCAGGGACGGTGTCGGTGAACACGGTGGACGCGCTGGATGTCTGCGTGCCCTTTGGCGGCGGCAAGCAATCGGGCTTCGGCCGCGACCTGTCGCTGCACTCGTTCGACAAATACACCCAGTTGAAGACCACCTGGTTTCAGTTGCGCTGAGGCTTGGCTCTACGCGCCCTAACGTGCGGCCCCATACCTGTAGGAGTGAGCTTGCTCGCGATGGCGGTTCGTCTGCCAGACCATGGTGACCGGACCGGCGCATCGCGAGCAAGCTCACTCCTACAGGGTCCGGGCGTGCTTGAAAGAATGCATTATGCGCTACGTGAGTACTCCACCATGAACACCGAATACGACTACATCATCGTCGGCGCCGGGTCGTCCGGTTGCGTGTTGGCCAACCGGCTGAGCGCGGATCCGTCCGTGCGCGTGTGCCTGATCGAGGCCGGCGGCCATGACAACAGCCTGCGCATCCAGACGCCCGCCGGGACCATCACGCTGTACAAGAGCCGCAAGTACAGCTGGAATTTCTTCTCGGCGCCGCAGAAAAACCTCAACGGCCGCTCCCTGCACACCCCGCGTGGCAAGGCCCTGGGCGGCTCAAGCTCGATGAACAGCATGATCTACATCCGTGGTCACGCCAGCGATTACGACCGCTGGGCACAAGCCGGTTGCCCCGGCTGGGACTGGAACGGCGTGCTGCCATTCTTCAAGAAGTCAGAGAACAACCGCCTGGGCCAGGACCCGCGTCTTCACGGCACCGCCGGCGAGTTGCATGTCGAGGCGGCGCGAGATCCCAATCCGGTGTCGCGGCTGTTCGTCAAGGCGGCGCAGCGGGTGGGCATTCGGCACAACGACGACTTCAACGGCGAACATCTGGAAGGTTGCGGCCTCTACAACCTCACCCAGAAAAACGCCCGACGGCTGTCGAGTTATCGCGCGTTCGTCGCCCCCGTGCTGGAGCGCCCTAACCTGACGATCATCACCGACTGCACTGTGCAATCGGTGATGATCGAGCAACGGGTCGCCAAGGGCGTGAAGGTGGTGTGCGACGGTCAGCCGATGGCATTGAAGGCTCGGCGCGAAGTGATTCTGTCGGCAGGCTCCTTAGGCAGCCCGAGTCTGTTGCTGGCCTCGGGGATAGGCCCGGCGAGCGATCTGCGCAACGCAGGCATCAGGGTCGAGCATGACCTGCCGGGCGTCGGCAAGAACCTGCAGGATCACCTCGACGGACTGGTGACCGTACGCTCGAAAAGCCCGGTGACGCTGGGGATTTCCCTGGGCTCGCTGCCGAGCATTCTGCTCTCGCCGTTGCGTTATCTGGCGCGCAGGAAGGGCTGGCTGACCACCAACTACGTCGAAGCCGGAGGCTTCGCCCGCACGCCATTGGCTGACTCGCTGCCCGATGTGCAATTCCACTTCGTGCCGGGCTATCGCAGCCATCGCGGGCGGCTGTTCGAATGGGGCCATGGCTATGCCGTGCACACCTGCGTGTTGCGCCCCAGAAGCATCGGTGAAATCCGCCTGGGGCGGGATGGGAAGCCGGTGATCGACTTCAATTTCCTGTCCGATCCCGAGGACGCGAAGGTATTGGTGGAGGGGTTGAAGCTTGCGCGCAAGATCCTCGCCGATCAGCACTTCGACGGGATACGCGGCAAGGAGATGCTGCCCGGCGCGCAGGTGCAGACCGATGAGCAGTTGATGACCTACGTGCGCGACTACGCCGCCACCGTGTTCCACCCGGTGGGCACCTGCAAGATGGGCACCGACCCGATGGCGGTGGTCGATCCCGAATTGAAGGTGCATGGCATCCAGGGCTTGCGCGTGGTCGATGCCTCGATCATGCCGACGCTGATCAGCGGCAACACCAACGCGCCGTGCATCATGATCGGCGAGAAAGCCGCGCACATCATCCTGCGCCCCGCATCCCCGGCCACGTCGCACGACAATCACATCCTCGCCACCGCGCCACAAACCCCGTAACAGGTCACTCATGAAAATTTCTGTGGGAGCGGGCTTGCCCGCGAATGCGTCCGGTCTGATACATCGAGGGTGATCGAACCACCACCATCGCGGGCAAGCCCGCTCCCACAGAATTTCATACACCGCGTGTTTATGGGGCATTTCAAGCCGCTCTCGCCCCACCTTCGCGCACGATTTTTACCCCAGTTTTTTCCTCATCAGGGACCACATATTTACTAATTTTCCTATCCCTCGACATCGGCCAACATCAACTTCGCCCCACAGAGGCAAAAGGTCCGTCAGAGGCCACAAGCGTTGTCTGTTTTTGGCGTCTAGCCCCACTGCCCCGTGAATAACGATTTTAAAAAACACCAATCCGGGAGTGCTCCATGATCAAGTCTTTCGTATCGCGTTGTGTGCGTCCGCTGGCCGTGACGGCCCTGGCTGCCGGCATTGCCAGCGGCGCCCAGGCCGGCACCCTGTCCATCGGTCATACCACCTGGGTCGGCTACGGCACCCTGTACCTGGCTCAAGACCTTGGCTACTTCAAGGAACAGGGCCTGACCGTCGAGCTGCCGACCATCGAAGAGGCCTCGATGTACATGGCCGCCCAGGCCTCCGGCCAGCTGTCCGGCTCGGCCTCCACCATCGACGAAATCCTCAAGTACCGCCCGCAATTCTGCTTCAAGGCCGTGGCCGCGCTGGATGAAAGCCACGGTGGCGACGGCGTGCTGGTAGGCAAGGACGTGACCAGCCTTAAGGACCTCAAGGGCAAGGCCGTGGCCGTCAACGAAGGTTCGGTCTCGCAATTCTGGCTCAACTACCTGCTGAAAAACGCCGGCATGAAGATGAGCGACCTGACCATCCAGAACATGACCGCCGACGACGCCGCCACCGCCTTCATCGCCGGGCGCGTGCCTGCCGCCGTGACCTGGGAGCCGCACCTGACCGGCGTGCGCAACAAGCAGCAAGGCAAGGTGCTGGTGGACAGCAGCTCGACCCCAGGCGTGATCGTCGATGTGGTCGCCCTGAGCTGCGAGGTCATCGAGAAACAGCCACAAGACGTCAAGGCCCTGGTGGCCGGCCTGTACAAGGCCGTGCAATACACCAAGGACCATCCGAAAGAGGCCTACGCGATCATGGCCAAGGGCGTCGGCGGTTACCTGGCCGATCCGAAGGAACTGGAAGCTGCGGCCAAGGGCGTGCGCTTCTATGACCAGGCCATGAGCGAAAAACTGCTGGGCAGCAACGGCACCAGCGGCGATGCGGCGGACGTCATCAAGCTGGCCAACGAAACCGCCAGCGAGCTGCAGGGCAAGCCGTTCAACGTCAGCTTCAACGAGCTGGTCGACAACCGTTACATCAGCCCGAAATAATTTCAGGAGCACGTCATGTCCAAGCGCAATTCGTGGCTCAACCGCTGCCTCACGCCCAAGACCAGCCTGCCGGTGCAGGTGATCTGGAGCGCCAGCGGCCTGGCCTGGGCCCTGCTGATCGGCCTGTGGGCGATCCTTTCCTACGGCGGCGTGGTGCCGGCGATGTTCCTGCCCACGCCCGGGGCTGTGTTCGACGCAGCCATGCGCCTGGCCCATGACGGCACCCTGGGGCCGCACGTGTGGGCCAGCGTCGAGGTGGTAATGGTCGGCTTCATCATCTCCTCGGTGGTGGCCGTACCCATCGGTCTGATGATGGGCAGCTTCCGGGTGGTGCAGGCGTTTCTCGAACCCCTGGTGAACTTCATTCGCTACCTGCCCGTGACCTCCTTCGTGCCGCTGTTCATCCTGTGGATCGGCATCGGCCTGGAGCAGCGTGTCTCCATCATCATCTTCGGTGTGTTCTTCCAGCAACTGGTGATGATTGCCGACGTCTCCAAGGGCATCTCCAAAGACCTGATAAACGCCTCATACACCCTGGGTTCCAGCCGCACCGATGCCGTGCTGCACGTCATCGCGCCGGCGTCCCTGCCCGGTGTGCTAGACACCCTGCGGGTGACCATGGGCTGGGCCTGGACCTACCTGGTGGTGGCCGAACTGGTCGCGGCTTCCAGCGGCCTGGGTTACCTGAGCCTCAAGGCCATGCGCGGCTTTCAGGTTGACGTGATTTTCCTGGCGATCGCTGTCATCGGCCTGCTGGGCCTGATTACCGATCAACTTTTCCGACTTCTTCGCCTGAAGGTGGCCGCATGGGCTCAGTAACCGCAACCTCACCGCTACGTCTGCAGCCGATGCCAGTGCCAGCGCCCGCCACGCCGCGCCTTAGGGTGGACAACGTCACGCTGCAATACAAGACCCCGTCGGGCAGCACCTTCACCGCGCTGGACAAGGTCAGTTTCGATGTGCCCGACCAGCAGTTCGCCGTGCTGGTCGGCCCCTCGGGCTGCGGCAAGTCGAGCCTTCTGTACCTCACCGCAGGCCTTGCCGAACCGACTTCGGGGGACATCTACGTCGGCGGCCAGCAGGTCGACGGCCCCGGCGCAGATCGCGGCATGGTGTTCCAGGGCTACACCCTGTTCCCCTGGCTGACCGTGCGCAAGAACATCGAGTTCGGCCTCAAGCGCCGTGGCATGCCTGCCGCCGAACGCAAGGAGATCGTCGAGTTCTACCTCAACGAAGTGGGCTTGCTGCGCTTTGCCGACAACTACTCCAAGCAGCTGTCGGGCGGCATGATGCAGCGCGTGGCCATCGCCCGCGCCCTGGCCAACGATCCGCAGATCCTGTTGATGGACGAACCCTTCGGCGCCCTCGACAGCCAGACCCGCCTGCACATGCAGCAACTGCTGCTCAAGGTCTGGGAGCACAGCAAGAAGACCGTGCTGTTCGTCACCCACGACATCGACGAGGCCATCCTGCTGGGCGACCGCATCTTCGTCATGGGCGCGCGCCCCGGCCGGATCAAGGAAGTGCTCGACGTGCCCATGGGCCGTCCGCGCAACCTGGACATGGTCATGGATCCGGATTTCATCCGCATGAAGCGCAACATCTTCCACCTGCTGCACGACGGCCCCGAAGAGCACCTGGACTGAACCCGACGGGCGCAACGGACGCGCCCTCTCCCCCCCGCCCGACACCTTGGTATGACCGCGCGTAATGCCTCGCGGTGCTAGAGTTGCGCATCACTCTTGCGGTTCAACGAGGTACATCGGATGAAAATCGGTTTCCTGGGTCTGGGCAACATGGGTCAGGCCATCGCCACCAACCTGCTCAAGGGCGGCCATCAACTGCTGGTCTGGAACCGCTCGCCCAAGGCCACTGAACCCTTGGTGGAACTCGGCGCGCAGGCTGTCGCCGAGCCGGCCCAGGCGTTCGCTGCCGACGTGGTGTTCAGCATGCTGGCCGACGACAAGGCCCTGCGTTCGGTGCTGATCGATTCCGGGTTGCTCAAGCAACTCAAGGCGCCGCTGATCCACGTCAACCTGGCGACCATCGCCGTCACCTTCGCCGACGAACTGGCCGGGCTGCATCAGGCCCAGGGCGTCGAATACATCGCCGCGCCGGTGATGGGCCGTCCCAATGTCGCCGCTGCCGCGCAACTGAACATCCTCGCGGCCGGCCCCGAAACAGCCATCGACAAGGTACAGCCGCTGCTTGATCTGATCGGGCGCAAGACCTGGCGCCTGGGCGAGAAGGCCTCGGCCGCCAACGCGATGAAGCTTGCGACCAACTTCCTGCTGGTTTCAGCGGTGCAAGCAATGAGCGAGGCGTCGGTGCTGGTCACCCGCCACGGCCTGAAATCGGCGGATCTGGTGGACCTGGTGTCCAGCACCATCTTCACCGGGCCGGTCTATTCCGGCTACGGCGCGCTGATCGGTGAACGCCGCTACGAACCCGCCGCATTCAAGGCCGTGCTCGGCCTCAAGGACGTGGACCTGATCCTCGCCGCGGCCAGCCAGGTGTCGGTGCAGATGCCCAGCGCCGACATGATCCGCGCCAACCTCAAGGATGCCGTCGATCACGGCGACGGCGAGAAAGACCTGGCCGTGCTGGCCGAGGTCGAGGAACGGCGCAACACGGTGTAGCTCAGGCGTCGTCGTCCTTCTCGCTGTGCACGACCACCAGCAGTTGCGCCTGCACCTCGCCCACTGAGCGCAGTCTGTGAGGTTTCTGCGCGTTGAAGTGCAGTGCGTCGCCGCGTTCGAGAATCACCCGTTCGTTCATGAAGTCCACCTCGACGCGGCCTTCGTGGACGAACAGAAACTCCTCGCCCACGTGCTCCTTGAAGGTGGTGCCGGCGAATTCCGCCGGCGGCGACATCATGAACGGCAGCAGGTTGCGGTCACTGACCTGATGGGCCAGCACCGCATAGCTTGAGCCCTGCTCGCTGTTGGTCAGCAGGCGGCGCTGGTCGTGGCGCACCAGGCTGTAGCCATCGATGTTCGCCTCGCTCTCGCTGAACAGGTCCTCGACATTGACGTGCAGGGCCTTGGCGAGCTTCAGCGCAGCGGCAATCGAGGGCGTGTTCAGGCCACGCTCGACCTTGGACAGGTAGCTCTTGGTCATGCCGGAGCTTTCAGCCAACGCCTCCAGCGTGACCCCCATTTTCTTGCGCAGCAGCTTCAAACGAATGGACATGGATAAAGACTTTTTCCGTCGAACGGCAAAATTATGCATTGCCAATGACACTTTGTGTCATTAGGATTGTTTTGTGTCATTTCAAACCCTGAAAGCCCTCTCACCGGCTTTCACCCGAATGACCCTGACCTTAGCTGCAGAGGACCCTGCAATGGCCACCACTCTGGAACTCTCGAAAGAACACCTCATCTCGCGTTCCAACGCAAAGATGGATACTACGTTAAAAGACAACACCTGGACGATCCGCCAGAAGCTGGCGCTGACCTGCCGCATCCTGTTCGACAACGGACATGACTCAGGCCTGGCCGGCCAGATCACCGCTCGCGGCGAGCAACCGGGCACCTTCTACACCCAGCAACTGGGCCTGGGCTTCGATGAAATCACCGCCAGCAACCTGCTGCTGGTCAACGAAGACCTCGAAGTGCTCGAAGGCCACGGCATGCCCAACCCGGCCAACCGCTTCCACACCTGGGTCTACCGCGCCCGCCCGGACGTGCAGTGCATCATCCACACGCACCCCACGCACATCGCTGCATTGTCGATGCTCGAAGTGCCCCTGGCCGTCTCGCACATGGACCTCTGCCCGCTCTACGACGACTGCGCCTTCCTCAAGGACTGGCCCGGCGTGCCGGTGGGCAACGAAGAAGGCGAGATCATCTCCGCCGCCCTGGGCGACAAACGCGCGGTGCTGCTCTCCCACCACGGCCAGTTGTCCACCGGGAGCACCGTGGAAGAAGCCTGCGTGATTTCGGTGCTGATCGAGCGCGCTGCCAGGTTGCAGTTACTGGCGATGTCGGCGGGTGAAATCCAGCCCATCCCGCCTGCCCTTGGCAACGAAGCCCATGACTGGATTTCCCGGCCACGACGCCACGCCGCCGCTTTCAATTACTACGTGCGCCGCACCCTGCGCCAGCACGTCGACTGCCTCGCCTGACCCCATCGAAATCTGGAGCACTGCACATGTCTACCCCTGATATCCACGGCATCATCGGCTACACCATCACCCCGTTCAGCGCTGACGGCACCGGCCTTGACCTTGCCGCCCTGGGCGCTTCCATCGACCGCATGATCGAAGGCGGCGTGCACGCCATCGCGCCACTGGGCAGCACTGGCGAAGGCGCCTACCTGAGCGACGCCGAATGGCAGGAAGTCGCCGAATTCAGCACTGGCTACGTCAACAAGCGGGTACCCGTGATCGTCAGCGTGTCCGACCTCACCACCGCCAAGGCCATCCAGCGGGCCCGTTTTGCCGAAGCCCGCGGCGCCGATGCGGTGATGGTCCTGCCGGCCTCGTACTGGAAGCTCAGCGAGAAGGAAATCCTGCAGCACTACCAGGCCATCGGCGACAGCATCGCAACGCCGATCATGCTCTACAACAACCCGGCCACCAGCGGCACCGACATGTCGGTGGACCTGATCCTGAAGATCGTGCGTGCGGTGGAAAACGTGACCATGGTCAAGGAGAGCACCGGCGACATCCAGCGCATGCACAAATTGCAGCAACTGGGCGAAGGTCAGATACCGTTCTACAACGGCTGCAACCCGCTGGCGCTGGAGGCTTTCGTGGCCGGCGCCAAGGGCTGGTGCACCGCGGCGCCGAACCTGATTGCCGCACACAACCTCGACCTCTACGACGCCATTCTCGAAGGCGATCTGTCGCGGGCGCAGGAATCGTTCTACCGGCAGTTGCCGATGCTGGAGTTCATCCTCAAGGGCGGATTGCCGGCGACGATCAAGGCCGGCCTGGGCATGACCGGACTGGAAGCCGGCGCCCCGCGCCTGCCGGTGTTCCCGCTCGAGGAACAGGCGCGCTCGCAACTGCAAAAACTGCTGGCTGACCTGCGCTGACAGCGCGGCTGGATGCCCGGCTGACGAGTCGGGCATCCGGCACGCTCAGTTGCCCAGGTCGTCCCAGTACGGCGGCGAGCCAATCGCTTGCAGGAAGTAATCCCAGACCGCCCGGGTCTTCTGCGACCGCAGGCGGTTTTCGGGGGAAATCAGGTGAATGGGGCTGGGGATTTCCTCCACCGAGCCGCACCACTGCGGCATCAGCCTGACCAGTTCACCGCTGGTGAAATGCGCCTTGCTGAACAGCCAGGTGGGGAAAAACACCAGCCCCCTGCCCGCCAATGCCGCCTCCACCAGCACCTGCGCGTTGTTGCTGCGCAGCGGCCCGTTGACGTCGATGACCTGCGCCGCGCCCCCTGCGGACTTGCGCAAATGCCAGCGCTGCGCCCCGCTCGACCCCTTGTACACCAGGCACTGGTGATTGCGCAGATCCTCGGGAGTCTTCGGCTCGCCGTACCGCTGGACATAGGCGGGACTGGCGCACAGCACGAAATGCTGATCGCAGATCTTGCGCCCGATCAGCGCCGAATCCTGCAGATGCCCGACCCTGAAGGTAAGGTCGAATCCTTCCTGCACCGGGTCGATGTAGACGTCCGACACCGTCAGTTCCACCGTCAATTCCGGGTAGCGCTCGTACAGGCCGTCCAGCAGCTTGACGATGTGCAGATGCCCCAGCGCCACCGGCGCATTGATCCGCACCAGACCCAGAATCCCGCCGCCCTTGCCGGTGACTTGCTCGTCGGCAGCGTCCAGCAGGTCCAGCACTTCGCGGATTTGCAGGTAATAGCGCTCGCCCGCCTCGGTCAGCGTCACGGCGCGGGTGTTGCGGTACAGCAGTTGCTGCCCGACCTCACGTTCCAGCGCTGCGATGAAGCGCGAAACCGAGGACGCCGGCACCTGGAAGTGCCGCGCGGTGGCGGAGAAACTGCCGGTCACGGCCACCATGGCGAAGAAACGATGGGCTTTGAGGTGCATGCCGAGGCTCCCGTGCGATTGCTGAAATCGCAATGGTCTTTTGCGAATGCACTGCATTGTGGCTGTTTCAGCAAGCTTCTACCATCGCTGCATTCTTCATTACCACCTGCCATCGCGCAGCCGGAGCCCCTTTATGATCGACCTGTTCGCCCCCTATGACCTCAACGGCCTGACCCTGAACAACCGTTTCGTCATGGCACCGATGACCCGCTCGCGGGCGCCGCAAGACATCGCCACCGCGCAGATCGCGCTGCATTACACCCAGCGCGGCACCGCCGGGCTGATCGTCTCGGAAGGCACGCCGATCTCCCGCGAAGGCCAGGGCTATCTGTTCAACCCCGGCATTTTCACCCAGGAGCAGATCGCAGGCTGGAAACTGGTCACCGACTCGGTGCGCAGCGTCGGCGGACGCATGTTCGCCCAGCTGTGGCACGTGGGCCGCGTGTCCCACACCTCGATCCAGATCGACGGCAAGGCCCCGGTCAGCTCCACCGACAAACCGGCCCAGGGCGCCATCGCCTTCGGCTACACCGATGACGGCGAGCCCGGTTTCGTCGCGACCTCGACACCTCGTGCCCTGGCCACCGAAGAAGTCGGCCGCGTGGTCGAAGACTTCGCCCAGGCCGCGCAGAACGCCATCGACGCGGGCTTCGACGGCGTGGAAATCCACGGTGCCAACGGCTACCTGATCGAGCAGTTCCTCAACCCGCTGATCAACGATCGCAGCGACCGCTACTCGGCCCAGACCCTGGAAGGTCGCCTGCGCTTCGTGTTCGAAGTGGTCGACGCCGTCATCGCCCGGATCGGCGCTCACCGCGTCGGGATTCGCGTGTCGCCCTACGGCCAACTGTTCGACATGCCGATCTATCCGGAAATCGACGAAACCTACTCGGCGCTGTGCGCCGGCATGAGCCAGCGCGGCATTTCCTACGTGCACGTCATGGACCAGTCGCACTTCTTCCTCGCCCAGGAAGGCGCCGACGCCCAGGAACAGGCGCTGCGCACCCTGCTGCAACACTGCAAGGAACAACTGGGCGACACCGCGCTGATCCTCGCCGGCGACATGACCCTGGAACGCGCGCAGGACCTGGTGGACGCCGGCCTGATCGACCTCGCAGGCTTCGGCCAGCCCTTCATCGCCAACCCTGACCTGGTCGCCCGCCTGAAGAACGGCTGGCCCCTGACCACGCCGGATCGCGACACCTACTACGGCGGTGATGCCAAAGGGTATGTGGACTATCCGCCGTACGCGGCAGTCTGATCCGGATCGATCACCGATATGTAGCAGCGTTCAACGAACGCTCTGTGGGAGCGGGCTTGCCCGCGAATGCGACGGACCAGTCACCTTCGATGTGCCAGGTCCGTCGCATTCGCGGGCAAGCCCGCTCCCACAGAATTGTCCGGCGCGTTGTTTCGACACACACTGAATTACCCCCCCCATCACTCCCGGTACAGAAACTCCCTCGGCGACTCCCCCATCACCCGCCTGAACATCGCACTGAACGCACTCTGGCTGGCGTAGCCCAGATCCCGCGCAACCCTGCCCACCGCCTGTCCCTGTTCCAGCCGGTCGATGGCCGTGGCCAGCCTGACCTGTTGCACCCAGTGCCGGAACGTCAGCCCGGTTTCCTTGATGAACAGCCGAATCAGCGTGCGCGAACTGGCGCCGACCTTGTCCGCCCAGAACTCCACCGAATGCGGTTGTTCAGGGTGCTCCAGAATCGCCTTGCACACCGTCACCAGCCGCCGGTCCACGGGCCAGGGTATTTGCAGCGGCAGGCTTTGCGCCGAGGCGATCTCATGGAGGATCAAGGCGACGATGTGCGCGTTGCGCCCCTCCTGGGGGTATTCGATAGGCTGGTCGGCCAGCGCCAGGATCAGCTCGCGCAACATGACAGAGACTTCGACGATCTTGCAGCTGTCACCAAAGCCCTCGGCCAGATGCGGCTCGATGTACACCGAGCGCAGCTGCACGGGGCTGAGCATCAACTGGTCGTGGACGATCCCGGGCGGAATCCACAGCGCCCGCCGGGGCGGCAGGAACCACAGGCCGTCCTCGGTCACCGCGCGCATCATGCCGCTGGCGGCGTACAGGATCTGGCCGTGGCGGTGGTCATGGGGCGCGTTGTATTCGCCGGTTTGTTGATCGCGCACCAGCACGGTCATTGGCCGCGGTACGTCGCGATAATCCTGATAGTCCACGCTGCGCTCGGTATTGGCAGCGAGGGTGCGGGCGGTTTTCTTCATGCTGCGGGCTCGTCGGGCGACAGTGGCATGTCGCCCGGTCATGGGGATGGCGTCAAGCAGATTTGTCACTTTCTCGACACTATCTGGCATTCGTAGCTTTTCAGACGTCATTAGCATTTCCCTCATTCATCACCTGCACGAGGGTTTGCACATGAGCAAGTCACCCGGTTCACCCGCCACCCGGCATACGTTGGCAGCGGTCATTGGCCTGCTGGTCCTGTCCATCGCCTTGCGCCCGGCCATCGTGTCCATCGGGCCGATCCTGTTGCTGATCCAGCAGCACTTCGACCTGAGCTTCACCCAGGCGGCACTGCTCACATCGATTCCTGACCTGTGCATGGCCGTGTTCGCGCTCATGGCGCCCGACCTGGCACGGCGCTTCGGTATCGACCGTTGCGTGGTGCTGGCGTTGGCCTTGCTCGGCTTGGCGACGGTATGTCGAGCATTGTCGCCGGGGCCATTTCTGCTGCTGGCCAGCACCTTTCTGGCGAGCGTCGGCATCGCCATTGCCGGGGCGCTGATCGGTGGCTGGATCAAGGCACACTTCCCTCACCGTGCATCACTGTTCATGGGCATCTATGCGGCGGGGCTCAGCCTTGGCGCCACGCTGGCGGCAGTCTTCACCGCGCCGGTTGCGCAACTGGCGCAGGACTGGCGCGTAGGTGCCGGCATCTGGGCGGTTTTGTGCATCACCGCAATTATCAGCTGGCGGTGGATGGCCCGGCGCTTTGCCACGCGCACGGCGCCATCCAGACCCGCAACGCAGCGCGCACGCCTGCCGTGGGGCAATCGCCAGGCGTGGCTGGTGGCGTTCAACTTCGGTGCCGGGCAGTTCGTGGTGTACGCACTGTTCGCCTGGCTGGCGCCTGCATCGTCCGAGACCGGGGTGACCTCGCTGCCGTCGGGTGTGTTGCTGGGGATGTTCACGGCGGTGTTTGCGATTGCCAGTGTGGGCGCAGGGTTGATTCCGGGCCAGGCTCACGACCGTCGGGCGCTGGTGGGCCTGTCGACACTGCTGGCAGCGCTGGGCATCGCCGGGATGGCCTTTGCGCCGAACTGGGCACCAGCGCTTTACGTGGTGCTCGCGGCCATTGGCCTGGGGATGGGCTTCACCGTGGCCATGACCCTGCCGCTGGACAACGCCACCACCCCCGAGCAGGCGGGGGCCTGGACGGTGTTCATGTTGTTCGTCGGCTACCTGATAGCGGCACTGGGCCCGATCTGCTTCGGGGTGTTGAGGGATGTCACTGGTGGGTATGGATTGGGGTATGAATTGTTGTTTGGGGTGCTGGTGGCGATGCTCGGCGTGACGCCGCTGCTCAGGCCCGAGCGGGAGGTGAAGCTGCAGGCTTCGGTGGCTTGAGGCAACACGGCATGCCGGGGGGAGCGGTCTTGCCATACCCGGAACCGTAGGAGCGCGCTTGCCCGCGAATGGCCGGTACATTCGATGGAAAAGTGTCGGATGCACCAACGCCATCGCGGGCAAGCGCGCTCCTACAAGGTTGAGGTCATTCACGCGTAGCAGTCCGGCTTGCCAGCGGTGGCGATTTTGGGGGCGCCGACGCCGGCAAGCCGGACTGCTACGGGGCGGTGTCCAACCAAAGCTTTTGATCTTGATCCTCTTACGCGGTGGTGCAGGCGACACAGGGCGCGACGTAAAGGCGCCAGGCCGAGCGCAGGCGTCGTGGAGGGGGATGAGCGGCAGGAAGCCGCGAAAGCCGTGCGGGCCAGGGACGGCCCATCACGGCGTGCCCCCGGAACGGCGCCGGAGTCGAGGGAAGTCCGACGAAGGAGGACCCCATCCAGGAGCAAATGGTTTGCCTACTTTCCCGAAAGAAAGTAGGTCGCCCGTAAGGGGCGAAACCCATAACCCCAACCACCGCGGAAACGGATATACACCCGACCTCAAAGTCCCCCAAGACGCAGAGCGTCAAACACTGCGTTACCACGCGGAGCGTGGGAACGATCAGGGCAAATGCAGGAGCGCGCTGCTGCGCCGCATCCCCACCTGATTTGTATCGCTGTGTATCACTCCCCTCCCCCAATACGTTTCGTTGCTTTACCCGCTGTGCCACGACACATCCGGGATACGCAGTCGGCGTTAAATACATTCCATCGAGGCCACACACAGCGCCTCCCGGCAAACCCCATCACAACCTTGAGGATACACACATGAACACCAAACTGACCGTCGCCGCCTGCCTGTTCGCCGCCCTGAACATCTGCACCTTCGCCGCCCGCGCCGAAGCCGCCACCCAAGACACCACCACCTGCGGCCTGGTCACCAGCCACATCACCTACAAGGACAGCAGCGGCAAGACCCAGATGCTCGACTACCTCAAAGCCGTCGACAACTGCCACAACCAGAACGGCTGAACCCGCCCCGAAACCCCGCGCCCGATCCGACCTTCGGAACGGGCGCAAAAGCCTCAGCCTCCTGCCAGCTCCCGCGCCACATGCAAACGGTGCAAGGTGATCTTGCGCACCTCCTGCTTGCTGATCTCGATATGACTTTTGAGCAACTGCTGCGCCAGCTCGATACGACGCTCAAGCAGTGCCTGAAGAATCTGCCCGTGCTCGATGTAAGTCGCCTCGATCCTTGGTGCCTGGGTGAAATCCAGACGCCGGATGATGCGGATCTTCTCGGTGATCTCCAGGTGCATGCGCGCCATTTCCGCATTGCCCGCCGCCTCCACCAGCGCACAGTGAAAGCGCTCGTCCAGCGCCGACACCTGAGCGGCATCCTGCAAGCGTTCGCTCTCTGGCACCTGCCAGGTCTCTCGCAGGATTGCGATCTGCGCGTTGCCCTCAAGATCCATCTGCCCCAGCCTTGCCAGCGCTGCCGTTTCCAGCACGATGCGCACGTCATACAACTCTTCGAAGTACTTGAAATCGAACGCCCTCACCTGCCAGCCGCTGCGAAAATGCACCAACAGGTAGCCTTCGCGCTCGAGCCGGTACAGCGCCTGACGCACCGGCGTGCGACTGGCCTGCACACGCTCGGCCACCTCGCTCTCGCTGAAACGATCACCTGGCATCAGGCGAAACTCGAAGATGTCGTCCTTGAGCTGCCGATAGATCCCCTCGACCATGTTGTCCGGGCGATCCCTGGTTTTTTTCGATGGAGCGATTTGCATGCTTGTTCTCGAATGATGAATTCCCTTACATGACCGGTCACCCCGATACCGTAGCAGCACGGCTTGCCGGCGGGAGCGGTCGACCTGTCGCAGTTGCGTCGCCTGACACACCGCTCCCGCCGGCAAGCCGTGCTGCTACGGAGAGGGGATCAGGCCGGATCAGGCTTTATTCAAACTCGCGATGTAAGCGCGCCAGCCGCCGAAGGCCGTGATGTCTTGCGCATCGGCGAGCGCCCAGGGCTCGCAGATGAAGCCCTTCACCGTGCGCCCGTCGATCAGAGTGAGATTGCCAATGCCCAACGGCGCGGGAATCTCGGCGACGAATTCACCGAAGCGCGCCAGCGGAATATCCCACAGCTCGACGATGATCGACTGCCCGCCCTGCGCCCTGGCCAGGCCCGGCTTGGGCGGCACGGTGCCCTGCAGTGCATAGAGGCGGTACTCGCGCTCGGTCAGGGTCTGTTCGACCAACACCGCATCACGGCCGGTGAGCTGAAAATTCAACGGCATGCCGGTCAGATGCGCGCCGACCACAGCCACACGCACGCTGCCTTTGGCCGCAGCGGCCACAGTCCTGCATGCCGGGAGCGCTCGCCCGGTGGCGCCCATCGTCAAGTTTTGCTGAGCCTGCCAGCGTTTGCCAAAGCTCGCCAGCGCCGTGTCGTGCCAGGCCGGGGCGATCAGGGTGATGCCGGCAGGCAGGCCATCGGCCCGCAGCCCGGCTGGCAAGGCAAGTGCCGAGAGGTCGGCCAGGTTAGTGAAGTTGGTGTAGAAGCCGAATTGCGAGTTGTACCGCACAGGCTCCTCGGCCATTTCAGCCAGGGTACGAATGGTCGCCGAGGTCGGCACCACCAGGGCATCGAAGCCCGCGAGTGCCTCATTGATCTGGCGGCTCAAGCTTGCGCGCAGGTACTCCGCCTTGTAGGCATCGCAGGCGCTGTACCCCAAGCCGTTTTCGACGATGCCGCGCACCACCGGGTTGATCGCATCCGGGTTGCTCGCAAGCACCGGCTCAAGCGCCACGGTACGTTCGGCCACCCACGGGCCAAAGTACAACTGCTCGGCCAGCGCCTTGAACGGCGCGAAGTCGATACGGCTGATCTCGGCGCCCATCTTGCTCAAGGTCAGCAGCGCCTGCTCATACACCGCCTGATTCTGCGTGTCGCCGAAAAACTCGAGGCTGTCCGGCACCGCGATCCTGAATCCCGCGCTGAACGCCACCGGCGCACTGGCCGGGTTGTTGCGCGAATAGGCATCCTCGGCGTCATAGCCTTCGGCGATCCCGGCCACGCATTCGGCGTCCTCGACGGTCAGCGCGAACACCGAGATGCAGTCGACGCTGCGACACGCCGGCACAAGTCCGGTATTGGGCAAGCGGCCCTTGGTCGGCTTGAGCCCGACGATGTTGTTGAAGCCTGCCGGCACCCTGCCCGAGCCTGCCGTGTCGGTGCCCAGCGAGAACGCTACCAGCCCGCGAGCGACCACTGACGCGGAGCCTGAACTGGAGCCGCCACTGACGTAATCCGGATGGAAACTGTTAGACACCGCGCCGTAGGGTGAGCGCGTGCCGACCAGTCCGGTGGCGAACTGGTCGAGGTTGGTCTTGCCCATGAGGATGGCACCGGCTGCGCGCAGTCGGGAAACAACCGTGGCATCGCGGCTGGCGGTGTAGGCGAATTCGGGGCAGGCGGCGGTGGTTGGCCAGTCGGCGGCGTCGATATTGTCCTTGATCGCGAAGGGCACGCCGTACATTGGCAACTGCGCCAGATCGCCTTGCGCAACGTCCAGCCGCTGGGCCAGTTCAGCCAGTTGCGCCTCGAGTTGCGCGGGGCTGACCAGAGAAATCCAGGCGTTATCCTGCTCGGGATAAGCCGTTCGCAGACCCAGCAACACATCAGGCGTCAGCGCCCCCTTGCGATAAGCGTCGAGCCATTCGTTCACGGTCCAGCCGAACTGCGGGTGTTGGTCGTTTTGCATGGTGGATTCCATCTTGTATCCAAGTTTGAATCCTGCAAAAGCAAAAGCCGGGCCATTGGTTAGGAGGGCTGGTTTTCCGGGGCTCAGGTTAAAGTGGATACCCGCTGCAAGCGCGAAGATGCTCACTCATGAAGCGCAGGGTGGATTGTTTTGGTGCTGGTGCCGCGAGGCCGGGCTGCTGCGTGGCTGCCCTCAACGTGTCCTACCTGCTCAACCCCTTCACCACCTCCGGCGTCACATAGTGCGGGCCGTCGAACAGGTACAGGGGATAGCCGCGATACGCTGCGATCTGTGGCTTGAGTTCATCGACCGTGGCCGGGCGAAAGCCGCCGCCGACTTGTGGGCGAAAGGCTTCGACGATGATCTTCACCCGGTGCTTGCCCAGCTTCTTGCGCAGGGCGTCGGCGTAGGTTCTGGCCACAGGCGCGGTGCGGGCATACACACCGACGCCGTCCTGGAAGAACACGCCGATGTCGTCGGGCAGCCAGGTCTTGAGCCAGTCGGCGGTGGCCTCGGGGCCGATGTTGGCGCCGTCGTAGACGCTGATCCACAGCGGCCTGGGCAAGCGGGCGAGTAGCGCGGGCAGCTCTTTGGCGCGGGTCCAGCTGGGGTCGACCTCGGCCGGGAAATACCAGCCGGTGACGTTCAGCGGCGTCTTGACCTTGGCCATGCGCTCGGACAGCGTGGCCAGCTCCTCGATGTTGTCCCGCGAGCGGTTTTCACTGAAAAAACCCGCCAGCCCGACGATCACATCCTGCGCCCAGGGCTCTTTGGCAATCCGCGCCCAGTCCGGCAACTTCGGCACCTCGGGCAGGCCGGAGCCGGCCACGAATGACTGGCCGTCCACCGCCGTCCACTGCACCAGCAATTCGTGGGCGCCAAGTGTGTCCCACTCGCCTTGAATGTCCACGGTGGCGTTGTCCGGCTGCCAGACGATGCCGGCGATGTCGGGGCGCATGCCCTGCCCCAACTCGTACAGCGCATCGATTGCCAACCCCAGCGCGCCGATCAACAGCGCGGCGAGGGAAGTCTTCAGCAGCCGTGACATCACAGATCCGTCCAAGCCATCACCACGAGTAGGTCATGCGGGCGAACACGCCCTGGGCGCTGTCGTCGCCGAAAATCTTCTCGCGGTACTGCACGGAGAAGTCGATGTAGGACTGCGGCGCCTTGTGTTTGGTTTCGCGGAACCAGTAGCGCACGCCGATCCCGACACCGGCGCCGCCGGCGCTGTCCGAGGACGTGTGGTTGCGCCCCAGGGCATCCACCTGACTGTGCATTTTCGAGTCGTAGTTGGCCGCCGCCACCACGTGGGGAAAAATCACCAGCCTTGGGCTGATGCTGTCCAGGCGAATGCTGCGGCCCAGTTGCCACTCGCTGTTGAAGTAGTTGCGTTTGTCGCGCAGGTAGCGCCCGCCTTCGGCGTAGAGCTGCGAGGTCCACCAGCTCTTCTTGTCCACCCGCAGGTCGGTGCCGATGCTCGAACCGTAGCCCAGGCGCACCAGCCAGTCGCCACTGACGTTGCTGCCCGCCAACGGGAAGGTGCGCTCGAACGCGGCCATCACGTTGTATTCGGTAAATGGCTTGATGCGGATCCCGACCGCGCCCTGCAAGGCGTCCAGGCCTTTATCGTTGCCGCTTTCCTTGTTCCACAGGGTATCGGTGACGCGCCCGTACAACTCGACGAAACGTGCATTGCGATACCCTTCCGGGCGCCAGAACACCTCGGTGCTGTTCTGCAAACTGTCATTGCTGCTGCTCGGCGCGCCACTCAAACCGTTGCTGGTACTGGCGCCGCGGTAGGTCGTGGTGTTGGTCACGCCCCACACCCGGGACAGGTCCGAGACGGCGCGGCGGGTGTCGAACACCTGCTGATCAGGCATGTGCAAGTCACCGGTCTGCTGATAATCCAGCACACGTTTGAAATACGAGATGGCCTGCACGTCGTCCGGCGCGCGCATGGCGCTGTAGGCGGCGTCCTGTGTCTCTTTGGGAGTCAGCCCTGTGCTGCGATCGACACGCTTGAACTCCGCCAGCGCGCCTTTATCGTCGCCGGCCTGGCTGAGGAAATAGGCGATCTGCACTTCATCCCCCCGCTTGAGCTGGCCCCTGTCGCGGGCCTGCTGGATGCGCGCCAGGGCTTCCTTGGGCTGGCCGAGCGCCGCGTAGAGCGACGCCTGATCGCGCAACGGCAGCGTACCTACCGCCAGTGCCTGGCTGAAGTCCTGCTGGGCGCCGCTCTTGTCGCCCAGGCGCATGCGCATCTGGCCACGCTGAGCCAGCAGGGTCGCATCGTTGCCCTTGAGCGCAAGGGCCTCGGTGGCCGCCGAACGGGCCGCCGAGTATTGCTCCTGGGCGATCAAGGCGCTGACCAGCAGGCGGCGGTAAGCGATTTCCTGAGGGTACTGGCGCACCACGTCGCGGGCGTAGCTGACGGCAGCATCGTTGTCGCCACGGGCCAGGGACGCATAACCGGCGGCGGCGATGTTGACCGCCCTCTGCTCGTGAACCGCTTGCAGACGCCGGCTCAGTTGTGGCGACTCACCCAGTACCGCAACGGCGTCGCTGATTGCCTGCTCCGCCTCATCCAGATGCTGCTGACGCTGCAGCGCCTCGATCAGCATCATGCGGTAATCGGGGTTCTTCGGTGCCTCGGCGATGGCCCTGCGGGCGTACTCCTCGGCGCGGTCGTAGTCGCCGTTGGCGTAGGCACGCAGGGAGCGGTCGCCATTCTGGAAACCCTTCTTGTTGCCGGGATAGCGCTCGGGGTGGTCGCGACGATCCTTGTCGCGTTCTGCCAGCTGGATCAGCTTGCGCAAGCGGTCCACGTCGCTGCGCTGACGCAGGGCTTCCTCGGCCTTGGCAATCGCCAGGTCGTAGTCCTTGTCGTTGTAGGCGGCGTAGGCCTGGTTGGCGATCTCGTAGGCCGGGCCGGTCAGGGCCAGCGGCAGGATCTGCGGTTGCGTGGCCGAGTTGAACTGGGCCTGGCACAACGCAGGCAGGACGCTCAGGCTCAGAAAAATCGGAAGTCTCATGAGGGCTGCTCCGTGGGTGCGTCAGGTGAAGAATGGCGGTGTTGCCGGGCCACGGCCTGCTCGATGGTCTCGCGCGACAGCACGCCGATGTCCACCAGGTAGTCGCCGATGCGGCCGTGCATGTGCGGGCGGTAGCCGAGCATGGCGCGGTTGAAGGTCGGGCGATCCAGCAGGCCCTGATCGATCAGCAGCTCGCCCAGCAGTGGCGTCGCAGCCGGGAGCGGCTGGCCGGCGACTGCGTCGAGCTTGCGCAACTGCTCGACGATCTCGCTTTCACGGGCGATCAACTGCACCGGTTCCACGCCCAGCTGTTCGCTGACTTGCTGCAGGCCGTCTTCGGACAAGGGGTTTGCGACCGCGATTTCCGGGCGCCCGTCGATGTCCAGCGCCAGTGGCACCACGCGCCAGCGCAGGCAGAATTCATCGGCCAGCAACGGCTGCGCCGACACCTTGGCGGCGATGTCGAACACCCGTGGCAAGTCGTTCTGGAAGGCGATGGCCTCGGCCAGGGTTTCGTCGTCGAGCCAGCCACGGCTGAGCAGGATCCGCCCCAGGGGCATCTGCCGGGTCTGCTGTTCGTCGAGCGCGCTTTGCAGTTTTTCGTCGTTGATCGCCTGCCAAGACAGCAGCACGCTACCCAGCTTGCGCGGCGCACGGGCGACCAGGTCGGTGGAGGGAAAATCGTGCATGGTCTTGTCCCAGACCAGCTTGCGATTGAGCACCTTGCCCACCAGGAACAGCCGCCACGCCCTGGCCGCAGCCATGAAGTTGACGAAGTTGCCGATCACCATGCGCGGCATCGACAACAGCCCGTGCTGCCAGCCGTAGATGATGGTGGTGAAGTAGCAACGGTGCGCCATGCGCCAGAGCAAGGCGACGCCATTGGCCGCCAGCAGGAAACCCACCAGACCGTTGGTGTCGAACGGTGTCGGGAAGCTGGTGTTCCACAGCCCGCTGGCGCGCAGCACGATCAGCGCCAGCAACTGCGCCAGGATCAGGTAGGCGATGATGCTGACGAACGAGGTGACAATCCCCTTGCGGTCCCGAAACAGCAGGTAACGATTGGCCAGGGAGCCGTTCCAGCCCATCTGCTCCCAGCCTTGCAGGCCGATGCCAAGGGTCCAGCGGGCCTTCTGGCGGAACGCGGTGCGGAAGGTGTCAGGGAAGAATTCGCGCACGCACAGCGGCATTTCCAGGGTCGATTCGTAGGGCTCGCGGAACCAGGATTTGCGCAGCACCCGGTACTGCACCGGGAAGCGCACGAAGATCGCGCTCATGCCGTAGCGGGCCAGCCTGGCACCGACGTCGTAGTCCTCGGTGAGGCTGTCGGTGTTGAACGGCTGGTTGCTGGTTTCGTCGGCCAGCACCTGCAACGCCCGGCGCGAAAAACAGGTGCCGACGCCCGCCGAGGGCACGCTGTCGGTCATGCTCTCGCGCACCACCAGGTCCTTGCCGTGCCATTCGGCGAACTCGTCCATGTAGGTACCCGCGACCCACTCGTACCAGTTGCGCTCCAGCGACACCACCGGCAACTGGATCATGTCCTTGCGCGGCAGCAGGTAGTTGAACAGGCGCATTTCCAGCGGGTGCAGCACGTCTTCGCTGTCGTGCAACACCACCCCGGCGAAGTGCACGCCGTGGGTCTGCTCGTAGAGGAAGATCGCCTGGATCACCCAGTTCAGGCAGTCCGCCTTGCAGGTCGGCCCGGCGTGGGGCACTTCGACGCGATGCAACTGCTTGTAGCGACGGCGCATGCGCTCGACTTCATCGATGGTGCGCTGATCGTTGACGTAGGTGCCGACGAAGACCACGTAGTTCTGGTAGTCCAGGGTCGAGACCATGTTCTCGATCATCGGCGCGATGACGTCGTATTCCAGCCACGCCGGCACCATGATCGCCAGCGGCTGTTCGTCGCGGGCAATCAGTTGCTCGGCGGTCAACGGGCGGTAGCGCCGTTCGGCGGTGAACTTGCGATAGATGCGCCGGGCCCAGTACCACAGGTCGATGAACAGGTCATCCAGACTCGACACCAGGATGATGGCCGCGACCACGATGGTCGCGACCTCAAGGGCGCTGTAGTAATGGGCCAGCCAGTACGGCCAATAAAGCGAGGTCATCGCGGCTCCCGTTACTAACGGTTGCGACGGGCGCGACGGCCGGCCAGCAACAACACGAGGAAACCGATCACGACTGCGGGAATCAGCCACAGCGCCGAGGGCTTGCGCCAGGCATCCAGGCCCTTGGGCTCATCGTCATCGATCATCTGGCTGCCGGTGGGGTCTTTCGCGTCGAAGGTGGTCAACGGGCCGTTGTCCCCCAGTACGGTGACATTGCCGCGCTCCAGCAACACCGGCCGTGCGAAGTTCGGCGCCTGCCCGCCCAGGGTGCGGTAGACCATGCCGTGCTGGCTGCCGGACTCGACCACCTGCAGCGCCGCCAGGTGATTGAGCGACTTGAGGTCCAGCAGCGTCTGCTCCTTGTGATGGATCAGCAGATGGCCCTGGGCATCGACCTGCAGCGATTCGTCGCTGCCCTTGATCGGTACTTCGAAGGCCAGGAATGACGTGTCCGGCGACAGTGCGGTGTTGGCGTCGTCGCTGACCTTGAGGTCGGCGCGCAACGGCGACACACCGCTGGCGCTGGCGACGCGAATCAACTGTGGCAGGCTGCCCGCCGGACGCTCCAGATAGCCTTGGGGAATCAGCACCTGGGCGCCCGTGGCAAAGCGTGCGGCCATGCCCGAAAAGTCGCCGTCCAGCGCGCTCTTTTCCAGAGTCACATGGCTGCTCGGCAACACCGCCACCGGGAACGCCTGAGGGGTTTCGCGGCACAGGTCGCTGACCGGCTGACGCTGGAACGACACGCGCAAGGTGTTCTGCGCTGCCAGTGCGTAGCGCGGAATGCGGGCTTCGATGCGTTCTTTCTGGCCATCGGCATCGAGCTGTCTGGCGCCAATCAGGTAGTCGTTCAGGAACAGGCTGGCAATCGGCGGCGTGCCGGACGCACCCGGCGCTGCGGAAACGTCCACCGCAGCGTGGGTCGGGATGCGCCCGTCGTAGGCCACGCTGCCCAGCGGGAAGCTCGCGCTCCAGTCGGTCTTGGCCAGCACGTCGACGCTGCCCGGCTTGCCACCCAGGCGGGTCAACGCCACGCGGCCGTCATCGCTGAGCGGCATGTTGGCCTCCTCGCCCACGGTCAACTGGCGAGTGCGGGCGAGTTTGTTCCAGGCCGCACTGAACAGGCCGATTGCCTTGCCCGCCGCGTCCTGATTGATCATCAGCAGCGGGTGCGCGCCGAGCATCGCCAGGCGCACGTTGTCGCTGCCCGCCGTGGCGAGCGCGCCGTTGACATGCCGCTCACGCCATTGATTGAACGCACTGCCCGCCGTCGCATCGAGGCGCTGCACCTGGGCCTGCAAGGCGTCCAGCGATTCGTTGACCGCCTTGAGCAGTTGCGGATCGCTGACCGCAAGATCGGCATTGAACGCCGGGGTCTGGCCGAGCATCAGCAGCGCACCGATCTGCGCCGCATCGTCGAGAGTGTGCAGCCCCTTGCCGTCGAGGCTGGCGAAGGCCGGAATCTGTTTGAGTTCGGCCGGGATGCTCACCCCCGTGAGGTCGATGCTGTCCTTGACCTGCGGGAACTGCACGATGCGCGCCTGCTTGCCGATGCGTTCCAGCGCCACGCCCAGGCGCCAGGCTGCGTCGTAGCTGGCCGTGGACAGTTTGCCCGGCGCCAGCAGAATCCCCGGTTTGCCGGGCAGCGCATTCCAGGCAGCACCCACATCCTGCAACTGGCTGGCGTCGAAGCTGTAGCTCAGGCGCGTGTCCGGTGCGATGCGCAGCACGTTGCCGATGGCGCGTTCGTCTTCGCATTGAATGCGGGAAATGATCGACGACCAGGCAATCCCCAACCGCACCGAACCGCTGTCGCGAGGCGCCTTGTCGACGCCCAGCGTGGCGCTGGCATCGCCCTCGCCTTCGTTCAGCCCCAGTGCCCGCACGGGGTAGCCGTCCAGCGACAGCAGCAGCGTGTTGCGACCGGATTCGCCATTGAGGTAACTGGCGTCGAAGTGCAGCGTGGCATCGGTCAGCGGCACGTCCGCCGGCACCGGCAGGTACAGTTCGCGGCGCGCGTCGGTGGCGTTGAGGATGATCGGGCGGTCGATGCCCAGGTCCTTCAATTCGATGACCCGCTGCTGACGGGTGTCGGCGTTCAGGCGACTGATCGCCTGGCTCAACGGGCTCTCGGCGGCAAAGGCTGGAGCGACGGCCAGCAGGCTCATGCCGCAGGCGAGGACGTGCAACGCCCCCGTGGGAACGGTTACGGAAGACTTCATTCAGGCAGATCTCGGTCAAAGCAAATGTGGCGTGGGAGAGCGGCAATCGCAGGCAAGTCGGCATGACCAACCGGCCTCTTCGCGGATGAGTCCGCTCCCACAAGATGTTCGGCAGGGCCTGCCACCGAAGTGGCGGGCCCGGCGTTCGCAGCCGCCGCTAATGCAGGCGGGAGACCGAACGCAGTGGCGCGGCCGGGCGTTGCGCCTCGGTCGGTGCGGGTCGCCTTGCCGGCGGCTCCACGACGAACTCGTCCACCGGCCGGCCCATCAGCGCATCGACGATGCGTGAACAGGCCTTGCCATCGCCGTAAGGGTTGGCGGCCTGGGAGGTCCGGCGCCACAACGCATCGTCGTCGAACAGCTCGCACACCCCGCGCACGATGGTGTCGGGATCGGTCCCCACCAGGCGCACGGTGCCTGCGGTCACGGCCTCGGGACGTTCGGTCACGTCGCGCATCACCAGCACCGGTTTGCCCAGGGACGGCGCTTCTTCCTGCACGCCACCGGAGTCCGTGAGGATCACATGGGCCAGTTGCATCAGGCGCACGAACGACAGGTAGTCCAGCGGCTTGATCAGGTGCACGTTGGGCAGATCGCCGAGGTGCTCGGTGACCGGCCCCAACACGTTGGGATTGAGGTGGACCGGGTAGACGATCTGCACGTCATCGCGGCGGGCCAGGGTGCGCAGCGCCTTGCAGATGTCGAGGAAGCCTTCGCCGAAGTTCTCCCGACGATGCCCCGTCACCAGCAGTACCTTGCGACCGGGCACCAGGAAGTTGAACTGGCGATCCAGCGCCACGCGCAACTGGCGATTGCGGTCGATGCGTTCGGCGGTCATTTGCAGCGCGTCGATCACCGTGTTGCCGGTGACGAACGACTTGCCCTGCAAGCGCTCACCCAGCACGTTGCGCCGCGACGCTTCGGTGGGCGTGAACAGGTGATCGGAGATCAGGTCGATGTTGCGCCGGTTCATCTCCTCCGGCCACGGCTGGTGGATATCGCCCGTGCGCAGGCCGGCTTCGATGTGCGCCACGGGAATGCGCCGATGAAACGCCGACATCGCCGCGACCAGCGCCGAGGTGGTGTCGCCGTGCACCAGCACCTTGTCCGGCTGCACCTGTTCGAGCACCGGATCGATGGCAGCGTACAGCGCGGCGGTCAGGGTGTTGAGCGTCTGCCCGGGGGTCATGACGTCGAGGGTGTAATCGGCCTTGAGTTCGAACATGTCCAGCACCTGCTGGAGCATGGTCTGGTGTTGCCCGGTGATGCAGATGTGTGAGTCGATTCCGGGTTCCGCAGCCAGCGCCTTGACCAGTGGAGCCATCTTGATGGCTTCCGGACGCGTGCCGAAAATCGACAGGACTTTGAGTCTTGGATGAGCTCGAGCCATTTACAGTTCTCCCGCGCATTTGCATGCGCCGCACGGCAGCGTACTTGTACCGGAAGGGCTCAAGTCGCTCGAAAGTTGGTGTAATGGTCGGACGGCTGTAATCGCAGAGTTGATTCGATCTTCACTTCAGTGTGACGACAGGACATTCCTTAGTGCCCGAAACAGGAAGGATTATTAGCAGATAAACATCACATTGCAAAAGATTTTATAACCATTTTAACAACTAATGTCATTTCTAAACTTTCGCCAAAAACGAAGGTCAATCTAAGGTTTTACTGGGGAAAAGCCCCGTTGCAGAGCCTTCCAGATACGTAACGAAGTGTGCACCAGTTGGCACTCAAGTGTAAAGCGTGGAACTTTCAACTGGCGCCACTGTCATCCCGCGCCCAACGGGCTGCTCATCAAAAGTTACGACGACAACAACAAGAAATTGACGTCATGGATCCAACTTTAGTCCTGATTATATTGCTCTGCACGCGCTATCGGATATTTATGACAGACGGAATCTCACGCGGGCTAACTTGCCGCACCACCAGAAGTGATACGGCATCGGGATGTAGTTAGTTTCCCGTGAACGATAGCGCCAATACCCGGTTACGCCCGCCTTCGGCCAGCAGATAGTGACCGGGGCCTGTCGGCAACAACGCCTGTGGCGCACGCAGGTTTGAAAGCACGGCCTGCAACTTGCCGCTGTTGTCCAGCAGCCACAGGCGCGCCTGGTGAGTCTGGTCCTCGACGATCCACAGCCCGCGCTCGTCGCATAGCAGGAAAGTCGGCTCCTTCAGGCCATCCAGATACACGGGGTCAGTCTTGTCCTCGCTCAACTGGCGCACCACGCCCTGCTCCTTGACCGTGTAGAGCATCTTGTTGCCCGGGCAGATCTCGATGGACTCGGACTCGCTCAGGTTGTCCCTGAGCACCTCGAGGGCCTGGGTCCTGGCGTCGTAACGCATCAGCCGGCCATCGCCCTTGCGGTCCTCGATGGCGTACAGCAGCGGCCCGTCGGCCTTGAGGCCCTGGCCGTCATTGGCCATGAACAGCGTGGTGACCTTGCCATCCTTGAGCAGCGACACCGGGGCATCGCCGGTCTCCTGGCTGAAGGCAATACCGCCCATGAACGCCGTCAGGCCGTCAGGCTTGGTCAGGCCATCGAGCACCAGCGAGCGCTGGCCATCCGGAGCGATACGGCGCATCGCGCCCTGCTTCTTGCGCAACTCCTCGGTGACCAGAAGGTTGCCCTGCTCATCGATGGCCAGGCCGGCGGCCTTCGGCACATCGTCATGGGCCACCCGATAGTCCCAGCCGGTGGCGGCGCTGACCGGCGCGAAATGCTGCCAGGCAAAAAAACCGCCGGTGGCCAACAGCAGCAGCGACACCGCAGCCGCCCCTTTGACTATCCCTTGAACAGCACCACGCTTTGCACCCGTCACACTCGTCATCGAAACTCACACACTCCAGTTCATGGATGACCGCCCGCATCGATCCGATGCCGCTCAACGGTCAGGGAAAAACCTCACACTCAGGTCCAGGTTTTCGGGTTCGTTGATCGCCGTCATGTATTGCTCGACGGTGATTTCTCCTACACAGGCACGCGCGCCGGGTTGCGGCACATAACCTTTGGACATTTTGCTGGCCAGTGCCACGGCGGCGCAGCTGGGAATCTCCGGGCCCTTGTCGCGGGTTGCCGTCAGTTGCGCGGTCATGCGCAGCGGCTGACCATCGGTGCCGATACCCGTGACGTCGATGTACATCGCGCTCTTGCGGTCACTGAAACGCTCGAAATACGTGCCCAGCCGATGCAGGCGTGCCGCCCAGCGCGAGCGATCCTTGATCAGCCCGGCACCAGCGGCCCTGGCGAAGAGGTAGTTGGCCAGGCCGCCGAGCTTGAGCCCCGAGCCTGCCTTGAACGACAGGTTCTGCGCGCCGTAGCGCCCGACGAAAATGTCCATGTCCGGTGCATCGACGTTGGCCAACAGGCGGGTGCCCAGGCCGGGCATCCTGCGCAGGGTCAGGTCCTGCCAGCCGGGCACGTAGTGCGGCTGGCCGTTCCTGAACTGGCGGATCGGCTTGCCTGCATAGGCCAGCACGCCCTGCACGGTGGAGAGCCCCGGCATTTTCGCCGAGGAAGAAATGCCGTGCTCGATGGTGTCGATGCGCTGAAAACGCTGACGGTTTTCGTCGATGATGGCAGCTGACAACGAAGGCACGGAACTGCAACCGCTGAGAACCGCAATACCTGCCTCGCGAGCGCGGCCATCGAGCACGCTGATACCGGAGACGAATTCACGGCAGTCCGACAGGTCGCAGTAATGCACCCCGGCTTCAATGCAATTGAGCGCCACCGAATACGGCTGCCCCTGGAACGGCCCCCCGGTGTGAACCACCAGATCAATGCCCAGCGTCCGCAACGCCGAGGGCAGCTGCGGCCCCATGGCATCCCCGCACCATCCCTCGCAGTCGCTGCCAGACAGTGCCTGCAACGCCTGGACTTTGCTGCGCAGCTTACTGTCATCACGGCCGGCCACCACCAGGTGCACACCGGGCATGACGGCCAGATGTCGACAAATGATGCTGCCGAAATTGCCGTAGCCGCCCACCACCATCACCCTGAATACCATCGAGCGCTTCCCTGAAATTCGGTCTTCTGTTCACTGCAAACCCGGGAGCTTCTTTGATATCGGGTGATGGTGCAAGCCCGGTGCAGACCTCAAGCCAGATACTTGTTGAACCACTCCAGCGTCCTGTCCCAGGCCAGGCGGGCGGCTGCGTCGTCATAGCGCGGGGTGGAATCGTTATGAAAGCCGTGGTTCACGCCGGGGTAGACGTAGGCCTGATAGGTCTTGCCCGCTGCCTTGAGCGCCTGCTCGTAAGCCGGCCAGCCGTCGGTGATGGGTTTGTCGAGTTCGGCGTAGTGCAGCAGCAGGGGCGCCTTGATCCGGGCGACGTCTTCGGCCTTCGGCTGGCGCCCGTAGAACGGCACCGCCGCGGCCAGCTCCGGGTAGGCCACGGCCGCCGCGTTGGACACCCCGCCGCCATAGCAGAAGCCGGTGATGCCGACCTTGCCGGTGGAGGCGTTGTGCGCCATCAGCCATTCGATGCCGGCGAAGAAATCGTTCATCAGCTTTTCCGGATCGACCTTCTGTTGCAACTCGCGACCCTTTTCATCGTTGCCGGGGTAGCCGCCCACCGAAGACAATCCGTCCGGCGCCAGCGCCACGAAACCGGCCTTGGCCAGGCGCCGGGCGACGTCTTCGATATAGGGATTCAAGCCACGGTTCTCATGCACCACCAGCACCGCCGGCACCTTGCCGCTCGCCTTGGCCGGACGCACCAGATAGCCACGCACCTGGCCGTGGCCTTTTGGCGAGGGGTAGGAAATGTACTCGGCGAGGATGTCCGGGTCGGTGAACTCGACCTGCTCGGCCAGGGCGTAGTTGGGGCTCAGCGAAGCGAGGATCGCCGTGGCAGTCAGGCCGCCCAGGGTGAACAGCGCGGCACGGTCGAGGAATTCCCGGCGGTTGATCTTGCCGTGGACGTAGTAATCGTAGAGTTCGAGCAGCTCAGGGGAGAAATCCTTGGCGGTGAGACGGGTCATCGGTGCACTTCCTCATCGATTGTCGACAGGCGGCGTCAGCAAACGATCAGGTTCGCAGGCGCAGCAACGAACAATCATTAAAGCAGTGATTTGTGACCTTGACCGTGCTCTTTGCAACGGAGGGGGATTAACCAGGTAGTCGTCCAATGTCCGATGCGACCGTGAGTGGCAATGTAACGACCCTCTTCAATATATAAACACGCCATAGCTAACGCCGTGTGACTTCACACAAGCGCTACTTCACAACTGCGGCGCACATCCATTAAACCTGACAACTAAACTGCCAGACCGCTTATATATCCGTCTCTATCCATGGACGAAATACGCCCACCTGACAGGGTAGGGAGCAATTTGTTTGCCAACTCCATCCCCCATCCCAACTCCAATAATAAAAATGATTTCAATCATAGGGTTAGCAACAATACGCAAACACCGGGCACCCCCAAATCCGGGCAAAGCAATCCCCAACATTCGGGGACACGCTTTAACCAGCACCGGTCTTGGATCCGCATTTAACACGCCATGAAGCGAACACTTACCGGCCATCACTTTATTCAAATATATTTCTAAATGTATCTTCCATTTTTTTATGGCAGCGCTACAGTCACTCTCAGCAGCCCTCTGTCCTAAAAGACAGTACTTGCACCGTGCCGAACAACTAATCGTCGACGTGACATTCACGCTGACCGCCGTTTCTTTGCGCCCGGTTTTTACAAGAACAACAACGACAGTTGTCATCCATCACTCATCGAGAGTGCCCAGATCATGAATTACCCGATTAGCTTTCGATCTTTGCGTCTGAACGGCGGCCTCATTGCCGGATTGCTGATTACACCTGCTGTCTTCGCGGCGGCGCCGGTGGCGGTGGTCGATCCGGGCCCGGCGGCGGACATCCCTACCCTGCAATCGATGCGCGGGCTCACCCCGCCCGACCCGTCCGGCACCGAGGGCGGGCGCAAGGTCGACCTGATGGGCGACTTCGTGCTCAACCGCGATGCCGCCATTCGCCTGGGCAAGGCGATGTTCTGGGACCAGGATTTCGGCAGCGACGGCTACACCGCCTGCGCCTCCTGCCACTACCACGCAGGGGTCGATCACCGCATCACCAACCAGCTCAACCCAGGCGCGGCCCATACCAATCCCAACGTCGCCTCGCTGTTCAACAAGCCGTTCATTGCGCCGAACATTCCAGGTGACGTGCCCTCCTACACCACACTTTCCGGTGGCAAGGGCGGGCCGAACTACACCATGAAGAAAACCGACTTCCCGACCCACGTGCTGGCCGATCCGCTGGATCGCAACTCGGCAATCCTCTACTCGACCGACGATGTGATGGGCTCGGCAGGCGTGTTCGAGGCCAGCTACGTAAGGCCGCGTCAGCCGCGTTTCGACCGCTGCACCCAACAGATGGACCCGCTGTACACCGTGAACAAGGTCAGCGTGCGCCGCACTACTGGGCGCAATGCTCCGAGCGTGATCAATGCCGCCTTCAACGTGCGCAACTTCTGGGACGGCCGGGCGAACAACGTGTTCAACGGCTTCTCGCCGTTCGGCAACCGCGACCCGGACGCCGGCATCTACGTGACCACCGAACGCAACCCCGTCGCCACCAAGGTTCGCCTGGCCCTCAACGACGCCTCGGCAGCCTCGCAAGCCGTGGGCCCTCCCGGCAACGGCGTGGAAATGTCCTGCGGCGGACGCAACTTCGCCGACATCGGCCGGCGCATGCTCGACTCCCTGGTCCTCAGCCACCAGCGCATCGCCACAAACGACTCGATGCTGTCGTCAATGGCAGTGCGTCGTCCGACCTACCGCGACATGATCAAGGCCGCGTTCCATCCACGGCTGTGGAATGCCACCCAACCGGTATCCCTGGGCGGCGTGGATTATCCGCAGATCGAGGCCAACTTCTCGCTGTTCTTTGGCCTGGCGATCCAGATGTACGAAGCCACGCTGGTGTCTGACCAGACCCCGCTCGATGCCTATCTGGCCGGCAACACCCAGGCCATGGACGCCCAGCAGATCGAAGGCATGAACCTGTTCACCGGCAAGGGCAAATGCGTGGCCTGCCATGCCGGCCCCGAGCTGACCAACGCCGCCACCCGCCTGCGCCTGGAGCCGCGGGAACGCATCGAACGGATGGTGATGGCCGACAACCTCATCACCCTGTACGACAACGGTTTCTACAACACCGGCGTGCGCCCGACCGAAGAAGACCTGGCCGTGGGTGGCAGCGATCCGTGGGGCAACCCGCTGTCTTTCACCCGGCAGTACAACAGCATCCTGCAGGGCCAGAACGTGCCGGATCCGTTCGACGTGGACGTGTGCAAGTTCGAGGCGCCGCTGAGCCCGGCCATTCCGTGCGACGCCACGCTCAAGCCCAACGTCAACTTCCGCGATTCGGTGGACGGCGCGTTCAAGACCCCGACCCTGCGTAACATCGCGCTGACCGGCCCGTACTTCCACAACGGCAGCCGTTCCACGCTCAAGCAGGTGGTGGAGTTCTACAACCGTGGCGGTGACCGTCGCGGCCAGGACGCCAACAACACCACAGGCTTCGACCATCCGAGCGTGAACCAGCACAACATGTCCAACCTGGACCCGGACATGACCAACCTCAACCTGACCCCGAGCGAGATCGATGCGCTGGTGCGGTTCATGGAAGTAGGCTTGACCGACCCGCGCGTGGCCTGGGAACAGGCGCCGTTCGACCACCCTTCACTGACCATCGCCCAGGGTGAAGTCGGCGATGAAAACAACGTGGTCACCCGGCCGGTGGATGCCCAGTCCAGCACACCACGGGCCAAGGATCAGGAAATCATGCTCAACGCCGTGGGCGCCACCGGACGTCGCCCAACCGATGGCCCGCTGATGCCGTTCGTCAACGATCTGCGGTAGATGTTCCAAGCCGACCGCGAGCACTTCGCGGTCATTGATGCCCATCGGGCCTGGTCGCGGGCAAGCGCGCTCCTACATCTTTTGCAACGTGCCATGGCCTGATGGACCGAGTTGATTGCTTTGCAAGGCTCACCACTCGGTCCACCAGAATGCGGTACGTTTCAACAAATGTAGGAGCGCGCTTGCCCGCGACCAGGCCTGAAAGGCTTCCATGTAGCCATCTAAAGCCAAAGCCAACCTACAACGCCTCCAACCCCCACAACACCTCCAGCACATGCCGCGTCGAGCGCTCTACCTCCCCCGCACGATGTGCGATCCCCAGCTCCCGCCACATCGGCGGCTGCAGCGCTCGCATCAGGATCCGGCTGTCGGGCAGCGGCGTGGACGCTTCGTGGGGCAGTAACGTGGCGCCGTACCCCGCCGCCACCAGGCTTTTGATCGCGTCGTTGTAATTGAGCTGGATGCGCGGCGTCGGCTGTGGCCCTTCGGTGGCGAACCACTCCGCCACCTGACGCGACAACCGCGTGGTGCTGTCGTTGAGGATCAGCGGCTGCCCCGCGAGCCAGGTCGGGGTGACCGGATCGGGGCACTCCCGGCGGGCCGGCACGAACGCCATGATCGGGTCGCGGCGCCAGGTCTGGATCTGCAAGCCCTTGACCGGCGCCTGGGGCAAGGCGATCACTCCGATGTCCAGGCTGCCATCGGCCAGTTTCTGCAGGGTCTGCTGGGAGGTCAGGACGGCCACCTGCACGTCGATCCCCGCGTGCTGCTGCTCCAGGGTTTCCAGTGCCTGGGGAATCAGTTGCGCAATGACCCCGGTGGACGCGCCCAACCGCACCCTGCCCGCGAGCCCCTGAACCTGGCGTTCGACATCCTCCAGCGCCTGTTCGGCATCGGCCAGCAGTCGCCGGGCGCGTTCGATGAGCGTCTCGCCGATGGCCGACGGCTGCACCCGCCCGCGGCTTCGCGACAACAGGCTGCCACCCACCCGCGCCTCAAGGTCAGCAATGTGCAGGCTGACCGTCGGCGGCGCCAGGTTCAGCACCCGCGCAGCTTCAGCGAACGAGCCATGGTCGGCAATCGCCACCAGCGTGCGCAAACGGTCCAGGCTGATCTCACGCATGGGCTTCCTCTTGATTCAGTAAATCTGAATCTGATCGTTATTAAATTCAACTTTTCCTATCTTAAGCCCTGACTGAAGATGATCGCCATCGATCACTTTCAACGAGCACCCACCATGACCCTCCCAGTGGTTTTCATCGACGGCGACCAAGGCACCACCGGCCTGCAGATCCACCAGCGGTTGCAAGGCCGGACCGATCTGAAACTGGTCACGCTGCCCGCCGAGCAGCGCAAGAACCCGCTCAGCCGCGCCGCTGCGATCAACGCCTGTGACATCGCCATCCTGTGCCTGCCCGACGACGCCGCCCGCGCCGCCGTGGCCAGCATCGAAAACCCCAACGTGCGGGTGATCGACGCCAGCTCCGCACACCGCACCGCCCCTGACTGGGTGTACGGTTTTGCGCAGATGGGGGCCCAGCAGAAACAGGCCATCGCCAATGCCACGCGCATCACCAACCCCGGTTGCTACCCGACCGGTGCCATCGGCTTGCTGCGCCCGCTGCTGGACGCAGGTCTGGTGCCGAAGGACTACCCGATCACCATCAACGCGGTGTCCGGGTATTCGGGCAAGGGCCGCGCAGGGGTCGACGAATTCGAAGGGCCGGATGCGGCCCAGGCCACACCCTTTCAGATCTACGGCCTGGGCCTGGCCCACAAGCACGTGCCGGAGATCCAGCAGTACAGCGGCCTGAGCGAACGTCCGGTGTTCATCCCGGCCTATGGCTCGTTTCGCCAGGGCATCGTGCTGACCGTGGCGCTGCAACTGCGTCTGCTGCCAGCGGGCGTGAGCGGGACGACGCTGCATCAATGCCTTGAGCAGCATTACGCAGGCAGCGAATTCGTCGAGGTGCTGACGATGGAACAGTCCGGCGCCTTGACCGGCCTCGATCCTCGGGTGCTGAACGGCACCGACAAACTGCGCCTGATGGTCTTCGAAAACGCGGGGCACGTGCTGCTGGCGGCGGTGTTCGACAACCTGGGCAAGGGCGCGGCCGGGGCTGCTGTGCAGAACCTGGATCTGCTGATTGCAGGCCACTGAGGCGGCCGACCTTCAAGCAAGCCCCAGTTCGACCCGCAACCAGTCCACCAACAGGTTCGCCTCCTCCCGGCGAGCCTGTCCGTGGCGGCGATAGACCGACAGCGCCTGCTGCAGATGAACGCTCTGGGCGAAGGGCGCGATCAACACGCCGTTGTCGAGCATGCGCTGGGAGGTTCGTCGCCAGCCCATCGCCAGGCCATGGCCTTCCACCGCCGCGTGCAGCATCAGTGAATAGCTGTCGAAGGCCAGCCCTCGCGCCTGGCGGGGCAGCTCGTGGCCAAACTCGGCGAGCCAGGTGTCCCATTCCAGTTGATAAGCCGGTTGCGCATCGTGGTGCAGCAAGGTGTGGCTGCCCAGCCGGTCCAGCGCGATCGGCACCTCGCGCCCTTTGAGGTATGTGGGGCTGCACACCGGAAAGACTTCATCGGATGCGCTGAACAGCAGCGGGTGCAGGCCATGGTCACGGTTGCTGCTTTGCATCGCCACGTCGAAGTAGCCCTGAAAGTCGGTCAGCGGCTGCGCCCAGGTGACCATCTTCAGTTCGATTTCGGGGTACTGCTGATGAAAATTCGACAGCCGTGGCATCAACCAGTGAAACGCCTCGCAGGGCTGACACAGCAATACCACTTCGTTGCGCCCAGCGGTTCCACGCAGGCGGTCGGAGGTGCTGGCGACGTCACGCAACGCATTACTCAGCGTAACGCTTAACTCGCGCCCGGCATCGGTCAGGAACACCGCCCGGTTGCGGCGCTGGAACAAGGCCAGGCCCAGGTCCTCCTCCAATGCGCGAATCTGCCTACTCACGGCTGCCTGGGTGAGGTTCAGCTCGTCGGCCGCACGGGAAAAACTCAACAGCCGCGCAGCCGCCTCGAAGGGCAGGAGACTGGCCAGTGGCGGCAGGGATTTACCGAGCTTATTCATAATCTTTGGTAATGCATCGAGACGAAGACATCATTTGTAGCACAGCCACCGGCGCAAGCAAGATAAGCCCAACGCAAATACCCGTAGCAGCACGGCTTGCCGGCGGGGGCGGTGTGTCAGGCAACACATGCGGCGCCTGATACACCGCTCCCGCCGGCAAGCCGTGCTGCTACGACGGGTTATTCTCGCCACGACGCTGAGTACTTCCATGACATCACCCCGCTCGATCATCATCCAGGGCGTGGCCTTCGCCGTGATCGCCACCCTGTGCTGGGCCTGCAACTTCATCGCGCCCTATGTGCTGCAAGGCTACGGCATCGCGGATTTCATGCTGGTGCGTTTCGTCATGGCCGGGCTGCTCGGCGCCCTGGTCCTGCCGCTGTACCGTCGGCAACTGCGCGGTTTGCAGGTGAGCCAGTGGCTGACCGGTATGGCTCTCGGCGCGCTTGGTTATCTGGCCTACAGCAGTTGCATCGCCGGTGGCGTGATCTACGGCGGGCCCTTGATGATTGCCGCTTTCATCGGCGCCGTGCCGGTGCTGCAAGCGCTGCTGGGCAACGCGCAGAACCGTGCGCTGCGCTGGAGCCAGTTGGCGATGCCGCTGGGCTTGCTGTGCCTTGGCCTGGTGCTCATCAACCTGCAAGTCCTCACCGATGCGCCCGCCGCCCACACACACCTGTGGACCGGCCTCGGGTTCTCCCTTGGCGCAGTGCTGTTGTGGTTGTCGTTCAGCGTGGTCAACCAGACAGCGGTCGAGCGTCTGCATACCGGAGCCACCGGCGCCTGGACCTGCCTGATGATGATCGGCGCGGGTCTTGCCGCGCTGCTGCTGACCCCGCTGGCCTGGTCGCGGGACCTGTTGCTGCTGCCGATTCAAGGATTCGCCACACCCGCCGCGCTCAAGCTTTACGCCTGCGCCGGGCTGATCGCCCTGCTGTCTTCGGTGATCGGCGCCTGGGCCTGGAACCACGCTTCGCGCCGCCTGCCGATGGTGCTGTCGGGGCAACTGATCGCCCTTGAGTCCTTCTTTGCCACCGCCCTGGGCCTGGCCTTTCATGGCCGCGCCCCCAGCAACTTCGAGGCCATGGGCCTGGTGCTGATCCTGTTCGGGGCGGTTTATTCGGTGCGAATCATCATGAGCCCAGCCCGCACCGCCCCTTGCCCAAACGCTTGTCTGTGAACCCAGGAGCCTGTCCCATGAACGCTATCGCCGACTACCGCACCTACCCGCTCATCAGCCCCCTGCTCAGCGTGCAGCAGCACCCGGACCTGATCGAAGTGACCTGGTCGGATCAGCGCCGCAGCCCCTTTCACCACCTGTGGCTGCGGGACAATTGCCCGTGCCCGGTGTGCGTCTACAGCGTGACTCGCGAGCAGGTATTCGAGATCGCTGACGTCGCGGAAAATCTCGCAGCGCAGCACGCCGAAATCGACGAATCCGGGGCATTGTCCGTGCGCTGGAACGATGGGCACCACAGCCGCTTCGACCCCGGCTGGCTGCGGGCCCACGCCTATGACGACCAATCCCGCGCCGACCGGGAGGCCAGCCGCCCACAAAAACAGCGCTGGGTCGCAGGCTTTCAGTTGCCGGTGTTCGATTACCAGGCGGTCATGGAAGACGACGCCACCCTGCTCCAGTGGCTGCTGGCCGTGCGCGACACAGGGCTGACCCAGGTACGCGGCGTGCCCACCGATCCGGGTTCATTGAGCCAGGTGGCCAGGCGCATTTCGTTCATCCGCGAGAGCAACTTCGGCGTGCTGTTCAACGTGCAATCCAAGGCCAACGCCGACAGCAACGCCTACACCGCTTTCAACCTGCCGCTGCACAGCGACTTGCCGACCCGCGAGTTGCAGCCGGGGTTGCAGTTCCTGCATTGCCTGGTCAATGACGCCAGCGGTGGCGACAGCCGTTTCGTCGATGGTTTCGCCATCGCCCAGGCCTTGCACGAGGAAGATCCGCAGGCGTATCGCTTGCTGTGCGAGGTGGCGGTGGAGTTTCGCAACAAGGATCGCCACAGCGACTATCGCTGCCTGGCGCCGGTGATCGCGCTGGATGCCCGCGGCGAAGTGGCCGAGGTGCGCATGGCTAACTTCCTGCGTGGGCCGTTCAACATGGCGCCCGAGTTGATGCAGCCGTACTACCGGGCGTATCGGCGCTTCATCGAGATGACCCGCCAGCCGCGTTTCCAGTTCTGCCAGCGGCTTGAGGCCGGGCAACTGTGGTGTTTCGACAACCGCCGCACCCTCCACGCCCGCGACGCCTTCGACCCGGCCAGCGGCGCCCGGCATTTTCAGGGATGTTATGTGGATCGGGATGAGTTGTTGTCGCGGATATTGGTGTTGCAGAGGTAGGCGCCCACAATCCCGTAGCAGCACGGCTTGCCGGCGGGAGCGGTGGGTCAGTTACACATGTGGCGCCTGACACGCCGCCCCCGCCGGCAAGCCGTGCTGCTACGAGGCAGGCTATGGCAGGCCTCACGGCCCGATCAGGAAATTCCCCGGCCGCTCGGCTTCACCCGCTTCCAGCACCGGCACCTGGGCTTCGTCCTTGAGGTTGACCCCCGACAACTGCCGGCGCCAGGCCTCGCGCATCAGGTACAGCAACTTGTGCGCGGCCATCGCGTAGCTCATGCCTTCGAGCCGCACGTTGGAGATGCAATTGCGTGCCGCATCGTTCAGGCCCACCCTGGGCCCATAGGTGAAATACAGGCCCAGGCTGTCCGGCGAACTGAGCCCCGGCCGCTCGCCGATCAGGATCACCACCATCCGTGCCTTGAGCAGTTGCCCCACTTCATCGGCAACCGCCACCCGCCCCTGCTCCACCAGCGTCACCGGCGCCAGGCTCCAGCCCTCGGCCGTTGCCAGTTCGTCGATACGCTCCAGCATGGCCGGGCTGTGGCGCTGCACCGCAAGGGACGACAGCCCGTCGGCCACCACCACCGCCAGGTCAAAACCCTGGTCATGGCCCTGTGCGCACTCACGCAACCGTGCGGCAGATTCCTCGGATAAACGCCGCCCCAGATCGGGCCGTTGCAGATACACGTTGCGGTCCGGCGCCGAGCTGTGGACGGTCAGCACCTCGCGCCCACGGCCCTTGAGCTGCTCACTCAGTGCAGCATGATCGAACGGCAAGTGCACGGCGTCCCGGGCCTGGGCGTGGGCAAACTGGAAGTCCAGTTGCGCCGCCGTCGGCAAGCTGGTACCGGCGTGGCCCAGGGCGATTCGCGCCGAAGTCAGGGAACGCAGTTGACGCCAGGCGTCGGGCTGGGCGGGCGTCTTGTTGTCATCGTTCATGGCCAATCCTTCTTTCAACGGCTACTTCAACTGCGCCAGCGCCTTGCGGAACAACGGCGGCACACCCTGCCCCAGGCGCACGCCGCCGTCGTCCTGACGCAGGATATCCATGCGCGTGAGCCACTCCTCGAACTCCGGCGCCGGGCGCAGGCCGATGGTCTTGCGCGCATACAGCGCATCGTGGAACGAGGTGGTCTGGTAATTGAGCATCACGTCGTCCGAACCCGGAATGCCCATGATGAAATTGATCCCCGCGGTACCCAGCAGGGTCAACAGCACGTCCATGTCGTCCTGGTCGGCTTCGGCGTGGTTGGTGTAGCAGATGTCGCAGCCCATGGGCACGCCCAACAGCTTGCCGCAGAAGTGATCTTCAAGGCCTGCGCGAATGATCTGCTTGCCGTTGTACAGGTACTCCGGGCCGATGAAACCGACCACGGTGTTCACCAGGAATGGATTGAAATGCCGCGCCACCGCATAGGCACGGGCTTCGCAGGTCTGCTGATCGACGCCATGGTGGGCGTTGGCCGACAGCGCACTGCCCTGCCCGGTTTCGAAGTACATCAGGTTGTTGCCCAGCGTGCCGCGATTGAGGCTCAGGCCTGCTTCGTAACCTTCACGGAGGATTTCCAGGCTGATGCCAAAACTGCTGTTGGCCGCCTCGGTGCCGGCGATGGACTGGAACACCAGGTCCAGCGGCACCCCCTTCTCGATCGCCGCCACCGAAGAGGTGACGTGGGTCAGCACGCAGGACTGGGTCGGAATCTGGTAATGACTGATGACCCCATCGAGCATCTTCAGCAGTTCGCTGATGGCGCTGATGCTGTCGGTGGCCGGGTTGATGCCGATCATGGCATCGCCGTTGCCGTACAGCAGACCATCGAGCACGCTGGCGGCGATACCCGCCGGATCATCGGTGGGATGGTTGGGCTGCAGACGGGTCGACATGCGCCCGCGCAGGCCGACCGTGTTGCGAAAGCGGGTGACCACGCGAATCTTCTGCGCCACCAGCACCAGGTCCTGCACGCGCATGATCTTGGACACCGCTGCCGCCATTTCCGGAGTCAGCCCCGGCGCGAGGGCACGGAGGCTGTCTTCGGTGGCGTCATCGCCCAGCAGCCAGTCACGAAAGCCGCCGACGGTCAGGTGGCTGACCGCAGCAAAGGCGGCGGCGTCATGGCTGTCGACGATCAGCCGGGTGACTTCGTCCTGTTCGTAAGGAATCAGCGCTTCGTTGAGGAAGCGCTTGAGCGGCACCTCGGCCAGGGTCATCTGCGCCGCCGCGCGCTCGGCATCGCTTGCGGCAGCGACTTCAGCGAGGAAGTCGCCGGAGCGTGCGGGGCTGGCCTTGGCCATGAGTTCGCGCAGGCTGTCGAAGCGCCAGACCATGCCACCGATGCTATGGGAAAAACTCATACACACCCGTCCTTCGTCAACTCGCGTTTAACCGGCGACCGCTGCAACCGACTCGCGACCGCGTACCACTTTGCAGAACAGCGCACCCACCGCCATCAGACAGATGAAGATGCCGCAGATTACCGCGTTGAACCAGACCATGGCGATCAGGCAGACCACCGCCAGCACCAGCGCGATGCCCGGTACGATCGGATAACCCGGCGCAAGGAAGGTGCGTTCCAGGTTCGGCTCGCTGCGACGCAGCTTGAACAGGCTGAGCATGCTGATGATGTACATCACGATAGCCCCGAACACCGACATGGTAATCATCGCCGCGGTCAGGGTCATGCCTTGCAGGTTGACCAGGCCGTCGCTGAGGATCGCGGCGATGCCGATCACACCCCCGGCGAGGATGGCGCGATGCGGGGTCTGGAAGCGCGACAGTTTAGCCAGGCTCGACGGCAGGAACCCGGCCCGAGCCAGGGCGAAGAACTGGCGCGAGTAACCCAGGATGATGCCGTGGAAGCTGGCCACCAGGCCGAACAGGCCGATCCACACCAGCATGTGCATCCAGTTGGAGTTATTGCCGACCACTGTTTTCATCGCCTGGGGCAGCGGGTCGTTGATGTTGGAAAGCGCGCGCCAGTCGCCGACGCCGCCGGCGAAGATCATCACGCCGATGGCCAGCACCACCAGGGTCAGGATGCCGGCGATATAGGCGCGAGGGATGGTGCGTTTCGGGTCCTTGGCTTCTTCGGCGGCCATGGCCGCGCCTTCGATGGCGAGGAAGAACCAGATCGCGAACGGGATCGCGGCGAAGATGCCGCTGATCGCTGGCAGGCTGAAGGTGTCGGAACCGGCCCAGCCGCCCAGTACGAAATTGCTGAAGCTGAAGCCCGGCGCAACCACGCCCATGAACACCAGCAGTTCGGCGACGGCCAGCACGGTGACCACCAGTTCGAAGGTGGCGGCGATGCTGACGCCGAGGATGTTCAGGGTCATGAACACGAAATAGGCGCCGATGGCCGCGACCCTGGGATCAAGGGACGGGTACTGCACGTTGAGGTAGGCACCAATGGCCATGGCAATCGCCGGTGGCGCGAAGACGAATTCGATCAGGGTCGCGAGGCCCGCGATCATCCCGCCCGCAGGACCGAATGCACGCAGGCTGTAGGCAAATGGACCGCCGGCGTGCGGGATGGCAGTGGTCAGCTCGGTGTAACTGAAGATGAAACAGGTGTACATCACCGCCACCATCAGCGTGGTGACCAGAAAGCCCAGCGTACCCGCCGCGCCCCAGCCATAGCTCCAGCCAAAATACTCGCCGGAAATCACCAGGCCCACGGCCAGCCCCCACAGGTGCAGGGTTCCCAAGGTCGGTTTGAGTTGTGTAACAGTCATGTGTGTTTACCCCGCAAGCCAGATGACGGAATGTTGCTGACAGCGAGAATAGCCACGGATTGCGGGCCAAGGCTTGACCGCAAAGCGCGCGGGTTGTCCTGTGCGGTCAAGTTTTTCAGCTGATTGGCCGGGGTGCGCCATGGCAGCGCACGAATCAGGCGCCGTGCTTTATAGCGGGTCAGAAATGCCGGCCGGGTTGGCACCTGACTACCCAGGGAGGTGGGTGGATGGGTAGCAAGTCGTGGGAAATGGCTGCGAACTTTCAGAACTCCACGCTCCTGTAGGAGTGAGCTTGCTCGCGATGACGTCCGGACCTTCAACGCAGCGTTGGAGCCCCGCGTAAAGCAATCGCGAGCAAGCTCACTCCTACAGGTTCGCGGTGTATTCAGGCATCGGAGCGAGGCTCGATTCGTAACAAGGTATGACATTTGCTTGAATGAAATTCATACAGACCGTGAAGGCCATTCACTCCCATGTTTCAGAACCTCATTCCCCAGGGCGCACCGAACTCCGCAGCCGCCAGCAATCGCGGCGTGTTGTCGGCTGCCGCCAACGGACTGGACGGGTTCATCGTGCAACATGGCGGTGATCTGGATCGGGTGTTTGGCCGCTCCGGCATCGATCCCGAACAACTGCTGCACCCGACCCTGAGCCTGCCGCTGCCCAATTACTGCAAGGTGCTGGAAGAAGCGGCGCGCCAGACCGGCTGCGACAATTTCGGCCTGCGCTACGGCCAGCAGTTCCAGCCTCAGGCGCTGGGCCTGCTGGGCTACATCGGCCTGTGCTCGGCAACGCTGGAAGATGCGCTGGTCAACTTTTCCCAGGCTTTCCCCTTTCACCAGCACAGCACGCTGATCGAACTGGTGGATCAGGGCGAGTGTTACCGCTTCGACTATCAGGTGCGCCACGGCGCGATCAACGAACGGCGCCAGGATGCCGAACTGACCATGGGCATGGCGCTGAATCTGGTGCGCCATGTGCTCGGGCCGGACTGGGCGCCGCGTCAGGTGGCGTTCGAGCACGGCCGCCCGCAAGACTGGCAGGAACACCGCGACGCCTTCCACGCTGACGTGCTGTTCGGCCAGGGCTGCAATTCGCTGCTGGTGCCCAAGTCCGAGATCATCGGCAAGGCAATGCCTGGCAGCGACCCGATCCTGTTGATGCTGATCAAGGACGCCATTCGCCAGTTGGGTGATACCGGCGGCGAACCGCTTCTGCTGGAACGCGCCCGCCAATCGATTCTCGCCACCCTGCACCTGGGCGAACCGGTGCTCGACGAGATCGCCCATCACCTGGGCCTGTCCGAATGGGCGCTGCAACGCAAGTTGCGCGACCTGGGCCTGAGCTTCACCCAACTGGTGGACCAGATCCGCCAGGACTCGGCCATCGCCCACCTCAAGCAAGGCCACATGAGCGTCACCCAACTGGCCTCCCTGCTCGGCTATTCGGAAACCAGCGCGTTCTCCCGCGCGTTCAAGCGCTGGTTTGGGGTGAGTCCCAAGCAGTGGCGCACTCCCACGGTTTAAGCTTCCCGTAGCAGCACGGCTTGCCGGCGGGAGCGGTGGATCAGCTACCCATGTGCCGCCTGACACACCGCTCCCGCCGGCAAGCCGTGCTGCTACGGGATTTGCGGAACTGCGCAACCACTGGTAAGACCGGTAAGATCTTTCATACCCTCCTCTTGTGAAAACCCCAAACACGGGCCTAGACTGACCCTGCATTGGACATACCGGTAAGACCACAATAATTAAGTCCGGCCAGAGGCACCCGCGCCCGGTCAGGACACCGACTAGAGATCCTCATCATGCTTAAATGGTGCTCCCGCTCGATATTCCTTCAGGTCGTCATCGGATTGATGCTCGGCATCATCTGCGGCCTGGCCCTCCCCGAATTCTCCTCGCAGCTCAAACCCCTGGGCGACGGCTTCATCAAGCTGATCAAGATGCTCATCGGGGTGATCGTGTTCTGCGTGGTCGTCAGCGGCATTTCCGGCGCAGGCGATCTGAAAAAGGTCGGCCGCATCGGCCTCAAATCCGTGCTGTATTTCGAAGTGCTGACCACCATTGCACTGGTCATCGGCCTGATCGTCGCCTACGGCACGGGCCTGGGCAACGGCGCCAATATCCATCTGGATCAGCTCTCCGTGGCCGACATGGGCGACCTCACCGAGCGCACCAAGCAGATTCATGGCGCGTCCACCTTTCTCATGGACCTGATCCCGACCTCGGTGATCGGCGCCTTCGCCGACAACAACATCCTGCAAGTGCTGCTGTTCGCCGTACTGTTCGGCAGCGCCCTGAACCTGGTGGGCGAGTCAGCCAGCGGCATCTCGCGACTCATCAACGAACTGAGCCACGTGGTGTTTCGCATCATGGGCATGATCGTGCGCCTGGCGCCCATTGGCGTGTTCGGCGCCATCGCGTTCACCACCAGCAAATACGGCGTGCAGTCGCTGCAGCACCTGGGCAGCCTGGTGGCGCTGTTCTACCTCACCTGCTCGGCGTTCGTGCTGATCATCCTGGGCGGCGTGATGCGCGCTTCGGGGCTTAAAATCCTGCCGTTCCTCAAGTACCTGCGCGAAGAATTGCTGATCGTGCTGGGCACCGCCTCCTCCGACGCCGTACTGCCACAGATCATGCGCAAACTGGAACACATGGGCATCGGCAGCTCGACCGTGGGTCTGGTGATTCCAACCGGTTATTCGTTCAACCTGGACGGCTTCTCGATCTACCTGACCCTGGCCATCGTCTTCATCGCCAATGCCACCGGCACGCCGCTGGCGTTCACCGACCTGCTGACGATTTTGCTGGTGTCGCTGATTACCTCCAAAGGCGCCCACGGGATTCCGGGGTCGGCGCTGGTGATCCTGGCCGCTACCCTGACCGCCGTGCCGGCGATTCCGGTGGTGGGCCTGGTGCTGGTACTGGCCGTAGACTGGTTCATGGGCATCGGCCGGGCGCTGACCAACCTCATCGGCAACTGCGTGGCCACCGTCGCCATCGCGCGCTGGGAACGCGACATCGACGTGAAACGCGCCAACAACGTATTGGCCAGTAAACAGGGCTTTGTCTTTCAAGCGAAGAAAACGCCCAATCCCCTTCACCAACAGGAATTCTGAAGCGCTCGCACCGGGCGTCCACAAGACGCCCTCTGACGCTTCACTGACCGATCAGGAACAACAGGATGATCAGTTCATCGACCGTCGTTAACGGCGTAGTAGAAAAATTGCGGGCGGCACTGGCCCGCGGGCAATGGCGCTCCGGCGACATGCTGCCGGGCCAGCGCGAACTGGCCGAACAAATGGGCATCAGCCGACCGAGCCTGCGCGAAGCGGTGATCGTGCTGGAGACGCTGGGGCTGGTGCGCTCGATGCCGGGCAAAGGCGTGGTGGTGCTGGACGAGCCGTCAGCTCAGGGCACCAAGCCCATGGCCGCCAACGGGGTGGCCGACGCGACACTGGCCGATGTCATGCAGCTGCGCTACACGCTGGAGCCTTTCATTGTCAGCCTGCTGGCGCAGTCGATCAGCCAGAAGGAAATCGCCGAGCTGCGCCTGACCCTGATGGACATGCGCGATGCCCTGGAAGACCAGGACAGCGAATCGGGCAGCAACGCCTACATCGCCTTCCATGAACAGCTGTTCGCCCTGACGTCCAACCCGATCTTCCACAACATGGTCCAGCAGACCAGCCAGGCCCTCAAGCAATGCGCGCCGACCCTGCGCAACACCCCGGAACATTTGGCCGCACGGCTCAAGGAAACCGAAGCGCTGGTGCGCGCCATCCGCAACAAGGACAGCGCCGGTGCCAGTGAGCTGATGCGCGAACATATCCTGCAGGAAGGCCAGCGCATGGAGGTCCATCTGGATATCCCACGGCAGGATTGACCTCACGCCACAACGCCCCGTAGCAGCACGGCTTGCCGGCGGGAGCGGTGGATCAGTCACATCTGTGGTGCCTGACACACCGCCCCCGCCGGCAAGCCGTGCTGCTACGGATAGAGGGTGACCTCAAGCCCCTGTCACCTTACGCTGCAACTCCAGCCGCCGCAGGCTGCCCATGCTCAGGAACGCCAGCGCCCCGACCAGCGCGTGGGCCGCCACCACGTACATCGCCCCGGAGAACGATCCGGTGGACTGCACGATGTAGCCGATCACGATCGGGGTGAAGATCCCCGAGAAGTTACCGAACATGTTGAACAGGCCTCCGGCCATGCCGGTGATTTCCTTGGGTGAGGTGTCCGACACCAGCGTCCAGTCCACCGCCACCACGCCCTTGCCGAAGATCGCCAGGGACATCAGCGCCGTCACCACCCACATCGATTCGGTGAAGTTGCAGAACACCAGCGTTGCGCCCATGGTCATGCCGCACACCAGCGGAATCTTGCGCGCCACCGACAGCGAGAAGCCCTTGCGGATCAGGAAATCGCACACCGCACCGCCACACAGCGCGCCGAGCAGGCCGCATATGCCGGGGATAGCGGCGATGGCACCCGCCTCCATGATGTTCAGCCCGCGGCCCTTGACCAGGTACACCGGAAACCAGGTCAGGAAGAAATACTGCAGCGAGGTGTCGCAGTATTTGCCCAGGTAAATCGACCACATCATCGGGCTTTTCAGCAGCACTTTGAGGTCCGAGAAACGCGGCACGAACGCGCCCTTTTCCCTGGGTTTGTCCATGTCCACCTGAGCGCCGCCTTCACGCAAGTGCTCAAGCTCGCCGCGGTTGACCGAGGGATGCTCGGTCGGGTTTTTCACGAACCTGAACCAGATCAGGCTGACCACTATCCCCAACCCGCCCATGAACCAGTACACATGCTCCCAGCCATAGCGGTGCGCGATGAAACCCATGGCCGGCGCGAGCAACACGACCGACATGTACATCGACGAGTTGAAGATCACCGTCGCCAATCCGCGTTCCTGCAACGGAAACCACGCCGCGACGATGCGGCTGTTGGCCGGGTACACCGGGGCCTCGATCAAGCCCAGCAGGAAGCGCAGAACGAACAGCGTGCCGATGGCCACGGGCACCGAGAAGAAGCCGATCATCCCTTGCGCCACCGTGATGGTGGACCAGAGAAACAGCGACAGCCCGTACACCCGCACCGAGCCGAACTTATCGAGCAACCAGCCGCCCGGCAACTGCCCGAGCACATAGGCCCAGGCGAACGCCGAGAACATATAGCCCAGGGTGATCGAGTTGATGCCCAGCACTTCGGTCAGCGCGGAGCCTGTGATCGACAGCGTGGCGCGGTCGCCGACGTTGATTGCGGTGACGATGAACAGCATCGCCAGAATGCCGAAACGCACCTTGCTGCGCACAGCGGTTGCAGCAGCGGCAGCCGGGGCGGCTGCACTTGCGGTGTTGGTATGTTCCACATGAAAGCCCTCATCTTGTTGTTATAGATCGGCCACAAGAGCGCCCCACAGGAGGCGCTCCCGGTCATGCACAAACGTTGTTGCCGGGTTCAGTCAGGGGCGAGAACCGACCTCGACGGTGTGTGCCGTCCAGGCCTTGACCTGGTCACTGAGCGACAGCCCCAGGCCCGGACGGGTCGGCACCAGCATGCGGCCGTCGCGGGTTTCCAGGCGTTCATTGAACAGCGGCTCCATCCACTCGAAGTGCTCGACCCACGGCTCGGTCGGGTACGCCGCCGCCAGGTGCACGTGCAGTTCCATGGCGAAGTGCGGCGCGAGCATCACACCGGCCTGCTCGGCCATGGCCGCGACTTTCAGGTACGGGGTGATACCGCCAACCCGTGGGGCGTCTGGCATCAGGAAATCGGCGCCGCGCAGCTTGATGAACTCGGCGTGCTCGGCCACGCTGGTGAGCATTTCACCGGTGGCAATCGGCGTGTCGAACTGCTGGGCCAGCGCGGCGTGGCCTTCGGCGTCGTAGCAGTCCAGCGGCTCTTCGATCCAGATCAGGTTGAATTCTTCGAAGCGGCGGCACATGCGCTGGGCGGTCGGGCGGTCCCACTGCTGGTTGGCGTCGACCATCAGCGGGAAGTCATCGCCCAGGTGCTTGCGCACGGTCGCCACGCGGTGCAGGTCGATGGCGCAGTCGGGCTGGCCCACTTTCAGCTTGATGCCGCCGATGCCCTTTTCCCGGGACATGTCGGTGTTGTGCAGCAACTGGTCCAGCGGCGTGTGCAGGAAACCGCCCGAGGTGTTGTAGCAGCGCACCGAGTCGCGATGAGCGCCCAGCAGACGCGCTACCGACAGATTGGCGCGCTTGGCCTTCAGGTCCCACAACGCCACATCGAAGGCGCCGATGGCCTGGGTCGCCATGCCGCTGCGGCCGACCGAAGCCCCTGCCCAGCACAGCTTGGTCCACAGTTTGGCGATGTCACTTGGGTTCTCGCCAATCAGCGCCGGGGCGATTTCCCTGGCGTGGGCGAACTGGCCCGGGCCGCCTGCGCGCTTGGAGTAGCTGAAGCCCAGGCCGCGATGGCCGTCTTTGGTTTCGATTTCAGCCACCAGAATGGCGATTTCGGTCATAGGCTTCTGGCGCCCGGTCAACACCTTGGCGTCGCTGATCGGGTTGGCCAGCGGAAGGAATACCAGGGAGACCTGGACCCAGGTGATCTGGTCGTTGTCGCCGCTGTGGTTGTTTTCTTGTTGTACGAGCATGGATTCGCGCCCCTGATCGGATGCAGCATGGGAAATTTGAAGGCGATGATTGCGCAATCATACGAACCGGTAAAAAAGGCGATCGCACGGGAAAAGCGGATCACCATGGACCGGATCTTACACTGATTGCGCAATCATTCAATAGCGCGTTTGGTCGGCTGAGAGCGAAATCGGGGATCAGGTGCTGGCGCGGTCGATCAGCGTAAACCCGGTATCGACCCGCACGGGCGAGGCGCTTGGGCTCTGGTTCTGGAAGCGGTCGAGCAAGGCCTGGGCCACCTGCAGGCCGATGCGGTTACCATCGACTCGCACGGTCGAGAGCGCCGGGTACACCTGGGCGGCACTGCTCAGGTCACCGAAACCCATCACCGCCAGATCCTCGGGCACCCGCAGGCCACGGCTCGCCGCCTCCGCCAGTACGCCCTGGGCGACGGTATCGGAACTGCACACCACCACATCGGTGGACACGCCACGATCAAGCAATCCGGCCAGCCCTTCCCTGCCCACCTGCAAGGTGGCCGGTGGCGCGAGGACTTCCATCGGCACATCGTCGATGCCGTGCTTCTTTAGTTCGGCGGTCAGGCTGTTCAAGCGGCGCAGCCCGCGGGGGTCACCGATGGCGACGATGGAGAAGCGCTTGTAGCCCTTGCCCAGCAGATGGCGGGCGGTTTCCTCACCCACCTGTTCATGGGAGAAACCCACCAGCATGTCGATGGGGTCTTCGCTCAAGTCCCACGCCTCGACCACCGGGATGCCGGCCTGGGCCAGGCGCGCGCGGCTGGATTCGGTGTGCAGGGTGCCGGTCAGCACGATCCCGTCGGGACGACGACCCAGCACCGCTTCGAGCAGTTTCTCTTCCTGATCGGGGTCGTAGCCGGTCAGGCCCAGCAGGGTCTGGTAGCCGGCCTGGGTCAAGCGGTCCATCAGGGCCTGCACGGTGTCGGCGAAGATCGAGTTGGCGATGGTTGGCAGGAAGATCGCCACCAAGCGGCTTTTGTTGCTCGCCAGGCTGCCGGCCATCATGTTCGGCACGTAACCGGTCTGGCGCACCGCCTCACGCACCTTGGCCCGGGTTTCTTCGGTCACCAGATCAGGCCGGTTCAAGGCCCGGGACACGGTCATGGGTGAAACACCCGCGACTTTCGAGACATCGATCAAGGTAAGGCTGGAGGCCTTCTTCGGCACAGTGGACGACGCGAGCCCGGCAGGCTTGCCTGGTTTTTTCGGCATGAAGGGTTCCGGTTACATAGGAGAACGCAAGGGAAGGAATTTAACAAAGCCTGAGGGGACAAGCACTCGAATACGTTCGCGGCGCCCGCAGGATCGCTCCCGCGGGCAAGCCCGGCTGCTACGGGGTCTGTGAAATGGCTTCCCTTTGTGCGT
>NZ_JANHKS010000010.1 GCF_028682175.1 Pseudomonas putida
TCAGACGACATTGGTGTGACAGATACACCGCCGTCGCGGGCAAGCGCGCTCCTACAGGGGCGGTTACATCAACCCATCACTGCGCCGGGGTGGCCTCTGGGGTCGGCTCGGGCGCTGGCTCCGCAGCAGGCGCGGCTTCGACAGGTGCTGCAGCCTCGGCCTTGAACGGCTCAGGCTCGGCAGGTGCAGGCATTGGTTCACTGCTCTGCTCGGCGGTGGTGGCCGGTGCCGTGGCAGGCGTGGCCAAGGCCGCAGGTGCCGCAGCAGGTGCAGGCGCGGCGGCCGGTGCAGGGGCTGGGGCTTCAGCCGGCTTCTGCTCGGTCAGCGCAGCCGGCTTGGCGCTAGGCTCCGGCATGCCCAGGTCGGTCTTGGGTTTTTCTTCAATGTGCGCAGCCTTCTTCACTTCCGGCGGCAGGAAGTTTTCCACCAGCGCGAAGAAACGGTCGTAGAACTTGGAGGACGCCACGGTTTCACTGGCGACCTTGACCATCGAATCGTCGGTCGAGCCGATCGGCATCGACACCGAACCCAGCACGCCCACACCAAGGCTCGCCGAGTTGTTCACCTTCTTCAGCGCATAACGGTCCTGCAGGGCGTTGGCGAACATGGTCGCCTTGCCATCGGCGCCGCCGTCCGCGGCGCAGACCACGTTGAAGCTGATCTCCATGTGGGTCTCGCCGGTCTGCTGGAAGCTCTTGTGACCGGCAATCATCTTCGGATCGCTGCTGGTGATGATGTAGCCCTGGCTCAGCAGTGCGCGGCGGCCGGCTTCACAGGTGGCCGCATCGGAGACAGGGTAGTTGCGCGAGAATGTTCCAGCGTCATCGAAGTTTTCGTGTTCGTAGACAGTCTGCTTCTTCGACGAACAGCCTGCGGCGGCCAGCAGGGTGATCGCCCAGCATGCGGTACGAAAGCTCAGTAATTTAGACATCAAACATCCCGGGAAAAAGGCCGACAGAACAGTAGACCACAGAAAATCGCCGCCAAGTCTGCAACAAGGCCAGCGCAGGATCAACGCAGAGTTTGCAAGGATGTGGATACATCGAAGGTTTCAGCTTACCAGCCAGTTGCTGGCGGCGGCCTGAACAGGGTCGTTCAGGCGACTTATGGCCAGACGATGTCACGTGCGGGAAATCGCCGAACGGAGGCCGGATTGACTGACGGTCGTCGCTCCTGACCTCCTGAGGCGCGATCAGAGCTCGCCGCGTTCCAGACGCACGCCCAGAAACTCCAGCGCGCGCCAGTAGCCTGGATAGGTCTTGGCGACACAATCAGGGTCCTGGATGCGGATGCCGGACACCTTCAGGCCCGCCAGGGCGAAGCACATCGCGATGCGGTGGTCGGAATGGGTGTCGATCAGGCCAGTGCTGCTGGTGCCTGCAAGGCCCGGATCAGCCGCTACCAGCAGATCGTCGCCTTCGACCGAAGCCAGTCCCGGACGCACCTGGTTCAAGCCATCGTGCAGCGCCTGGACGCGGTCGCATTCCTTGACCCGCAGGTTGGCCAGGTCAACGAAGCGCACCGGGGTCTGGTTGAAGGCAGCCAGCACCGCCAGGGTCGGAATGGCGTCCTGCATCTGTGAGCCGTTGACCACCGCCAGCATGTTCGGGAACTGCGCAATCACTTCCAGCGCCTTGGCGTCGGGCTGGGTGAAGGCGTCAGCGGCCACGCCCAGGTCGATCTTGCCGGAGGTCAGGGCTTCAGCGGCCCACAGGTAGGTCGCGGCAGAAGCGTCAGGCTCGACGTAGTAATCGCACGCGGTGTACCCGGTCGGCGACACGCGCCACAGCGCTTCGTCGACCACTTCCACTTCTGCACCAAAGGCGCGCATGCAGGCGATGGTCAGGTCAACGTAGCCGCGCGCACCGATTTCCTTGCCGGTCAGTGCCACTTCGATCGGTGCGTCGCCGCAGGCCGCGACCATCAGAAGCGCCGACACGTACTGGCTGGACAGGCCGCCGTCGATTTCGAAACGACTGGCCTTGATCGAACCAGTGCCCTGCACCAACACCGGCGGGCAACCGGTGGCGCTCTCGGCGCTCAGGCCGCCCTTGCGCAGGGATTCGAGCAGCGGGCCGATGGGGCGCTTCTGCATGTAGTGGTCGCCGTCCAGGGTGACACTGCCGTTGACGGTGCACACGGCAGCGGTCAGGAAGCGCACGGCCGTACCGGCATTGCCCAGGAACAACGGGCCTTCCGGCACCTGCAGCGTGCCGTTGCCGGTGACCACGAAACTGGTGTCGTCCGGCTCTTCGATGGTCACGCCCATCTGCCGCAACGCATTGGACATGTGTCGGGTGTCATCGCTCTTGAGCGCGCCGCGCAGATGGCTGGTGCCCTTGGCCAGCGCCGCCAGCAGCAGCGCGCGGTTGGTGATCGATTTGGAGCCAGGTGGTGCGACATGCCCCGTCAACGGTACGCCCGGTGGGATCACAGTGATCGTTTGGTTCATGCCCATGGTCCAGCTCTCCAGATTCGAAATCAGCGACGCTTCAAACAAGCCGCCAATAATGGCATTTATCGTTGCGCTGTGCAGCAATCGCTGTCGCATCTGACCACCGGGGCCTGAACGACAGGCACAAAAAAAGCGACCCTGAGGTCGCTTTCTTTGTCGCTTCAAGGAGTTCAAGGGCCTTGAAGCTATGTATGGCGCAGCGGACGGGACTCGAACCCGCGACCCCCGGCGTGACAGGCCGGTATTCTAACCGACTGAACTACCGCTGCGTGTCGCACAGACTTTCATCTGTTTAACTCTGTTGAAACATGCCGTGAGGCATACTTCGTGAAACACTGATTGAATGCCTTGGCTTCAATCTCAGATCCGTCTGCCTAAGCAAGACGACTCTGGAAAATATGGCGCAGCGGACGGGACTCGAACCCGCGACCCCCGGCGTGACAGGCCGGTATTCTAACCGACTGAACTACCGCTGCGCAGAGTGGACTGTTCGTCCTGCTGAATCTCAGTAACCTTCAGCGTTTTGTTACCAGCTTATAAAGCTGCTCAACGATGGTGGGTGATGACGGGATCGAACCGCCGACCCTCTGCTTGTAAGGCAGATGCTCTCCCGGCTGAGCTAATCACCCTTTGCTTCGCTGAGGCCGCGAAATTTACGCAGGTACCGAACCTAAGTCAATACCCTGCTTGAAGTTTTTTTTAAAAAAGTCGATTTTGAGCGGCAGGCCATAAACGAAAAAGCGGGCCATCAGGCCCGCCTTCAGATCATTCGACGTAAATCATCTTCTTGCTCATGCCGCCGTCGACGACGAACTCCTGCCCGGTGACGAACCCGGAGTTCTTCGACAGCAACCAGGCCACCGTCGCCGCGACATCTTCCACCGTCCCTACCCTGCCCGCCGGATGCTGCGCATGATCGGCATCGGTCAGAGGCTCGGCACGGCGTGCGGAAGGATCACGGGCATCGATCCAGCCGGGGCTGACCGCATTGACCCGCACTTGCGGACCGAGACTCATGGCCAGGGCGTGGGTCAGTGCCAGCAGGCCACCCTTGCTCGCCGCATAGGCTTCGGTATCGGGTTCCGATTGCCGGGCGCGCGTCGAGCTGAGGTTGACGATACTGCCGCCATGGGCACGCAGATAAGGCGCGCAGTGCTTGGCCAGCAGCATGGGCCCTGTGAGGTTGACCGCCAGCACGCGATTCCAGTGCGCAAGGTCCAGGCTTTCCAGCACGGTATTGCGCGGATCGGCCACCGCCGCGTTGCACACCAGCGCATCGAGCCGGCCAAAGATGCCCAGCACCTCGGCAACGCCCTTGGCCACCTGCTCTTCGCTGGCGACGTCCATGGTGATGAACGAGGCATTGTCACCCAGCACATCCGCCACAGCCTCACCGCGCTGGCGATCCACGTCGGTCAGCACAACCTGCCAGCCTTCGGTGATCAGCCAGGCGGCGATGCCCAGGCCGATGCCGCGCGCGGCACCGGTGACCAGCGCAACACGACCGTTGTGCACGCTCGCGGCGTCCATTGCGTATTCAGTCACGAGCGTCACTCACAACGCAGCCAGGCCACGTGCCAGGTCGGCCTTGAGGTCGGCAACGTCTTCCAGGCCCACGGCAACCCGGATCAGGCTGTCGCGGATACCGGCGGCTTCACGCTCCTGCGGCGAGAGGCGCCCGTGGGAGGTGGTGCCCGGATGGGTGATGGTGGTCTTGGTGTCGCCCAGGTTGGCCGTGATGGAAATCAGCCGAGTGGCATCGATGAAGCGCCAGGCGCCGTCCTTGCCACCCTTGACCTCAAAGCTCACCACCGCGCCGAAGGCTTTCTGCTGACGCTTGGCCAGTTCGTGCTGTGGATGGCTTTCGAGACCGGCGTAGTGCACTTTCTCGATGCCGTCCTGCTGCTCCAGCCATTGCGCCAGCTCCAGCGCGTTCTGGCAGTGCGCACGCATGCGGATGTTCAGGGTTTCGAGGCCCTTGAGGAACAACCAGGCATTGAACGGGCTCAGGCTCGGGCCTGCGGTGCGCAGGAAACCGACGACTTCCTTCATCTGCTCGCTGCGGCCAACGACCACGCCACCCATGGCGCGACCCTGACCGTCGATGAATTTGGTCGCCGAATGCACCACCACGTCCGCGCCCAGGCGCAGCGGCTGTTGCAGCGCAGGCGTGCAGAAGCAGTTGTCCACCACGAGCATCGCACCCTTGGCATGGGCGATTTCGGCCAGTGCGGCGATATCGACCAGTTCGGCCAGCGGGTTGGATGGCGACTCGACAAACAGCAGCCTGGTGTTGGGCTTGATCGCCGCGTCCCAGCCAGACAGCTCGGCCAGGGCCACGTAATCAACCTGCACGCCAAAACGCTTGAAGTACTTTTCAAACAGGCTGATGGTCGAGCCGAACACGCTCTTGGACACCAGAACGTGGTCGCCGGCGCTGCACAGACTCATGACGGTGGCCAGAATGGCCGACATGCCGGTGGACGTCGCCACGGCCTGCTCGCCACCTTCCAGGGCCGCAATGCGCTCCTCGAAGGAATGCACGGTCGGGTTGGTGTAGCGCGAATAGACGTTGCCCGGCTGGTCACCGGCAAAGGTGGCAGCCGCATCAGCCGCCGTGCGGAACACGTAGCTGGAGGTGAAAAACAGTGGATCGCTGTGTTCGCTCTCCGGCGTGCGGTGCTGACCAGCACGGACAGCGAGGGTATCGAAACCCACGCCGTCCAGATCGCTGTCCAGTCGTCCGGCATCCCATTGCTGAGTCATGCCGTCTACTCCTTGTCTGAATTAGTTGTTGTACAGATCGATGATCGCGCTCACTGCCTGATTCTTGACCTTGGAGGCGTCATTGCGCGCCTGCTCGATCCGGTTCAGGTAGTGCTCGTCGATGTCGCCGGTCACGTACTTGCCGTCGAAGACCGAGCAATCGAAGTTGTCGATCTTGATCTTCTTGCTGCCGCTGACCGCCTCGATCAGGTCGTTCAGATCCTGATACACCAGCCAGTCGGCACCGATGAGGTCGGCCACGTCCTGGGTGGTACGGTTGTGAGCGATCAGCTCGTGAGCACTCGGCATGTCGATGCCGTAGACGTTAGGGAAGCGCACGGCCGGGGCCGCGGAGCAGAAATACACGTTCTTGGCACCAGCTTCGCGGGCCATCTGGATGATCTGCTTGCAGGTGGTGCCGCGCACGATGGAGTCGTCCACCAGCATCACGTTCTTGCCGCGGAACTCAAGCTCGATGGCGTTGAGCTTCTGGCGCACGGATTTTTTCCGCGCAGCCTGGCCCGGCATGATGAAGGTACGGCCGATGTAGCGGTTCTTGACGAAACCTTCGCGGAACTTGACGCCCAGGTGGTTCGCCAGCTCCAGGGCGGCGGTACGGCTGGTGTCGGGAATCGGGATGACCACGTCGATGTCGTGATCCGGACGCTCGCGCAGGATCTTGTCGGCCAGCTTCTCGCCCATGCGCAGACGCGCCTTGTAGACCGAGATGCCGTCGATGATCGAATCCGGACGCGCCAGGTAGACGTGTTCGAAGATGCACGGCGCGTATTTCGGGTTGGCGGCGCACTGGCGGGTGTGCAGCTTGCCGTCTTCGGTGATGTACACCGCTTCGCCCGGGGCCAGGTCACGGATCAGGGTGAAGCCCAGCACGTCCAGGGAGACGCTTTCGGAGGCGATCATGTACTCGACGCCTTCGTCGGTATGACGCTGGCCGAACACGATCGGGCGGATGGCGTCAGGGTCGCGGAAGCCGACGATGCCGTAGCCGGTGATCATCGCTACGACTGCGTAGCCACCACGGCAGCGGTTGTGCACGTCGGTGACTGCCGCGAAGATGTCTTCTTCGGTCGGCTGCAGCTTGCCGCGAACGGCCAGCTCGTGGGCGAACACGTTGAGCAACACTTCCGAGTCGGAATTGGTGTTGACGTGGCGCAGGTCAGATTCGTAGATCTCCTTGGCCAGTTGCTCGACGTTGGTCAGGTTGCCGTTGTGGGCCAACGTGATGCCGTACGGCGAGTTGACGTAGAACGGCTGGGCTTCGGCCGAAGTCGAGCTGCCCGCTGTTGGATAGCGTACGTGACCAATGCCCATGTGACCGACCAGGCGCTGCATATGGCGCTGCTGGAACACGTCACGGACCAGACCGTTGTCCTTGCGCAGGAACAACTTGCCGTCGTGGCTGGTCACGATACCGGCAGCGTCCTGGCCGCGGTGCTGGAGGACGGTGAGCGCGTCATACAGCGCCTGATTGACGTTCGACTTGCCGACGATACCGACGATGCCACACATGCGACACAACCCCTACTTAGTGGAACTGGATTTACCGATCACATCCTGCGGCGTTACCGACGGCAGGAGGTGATCCTTGAACGGGATATCAACAGGTACGCTGACCCCGCTGGCTAGCCACTTGCTGGACATCCCGAGAATCAGGTTTTTCGACCAGTCAGCGACCATGACAAATTGCGGAAGCAGCCTGGACTGCTGCCACCATTGATCCTGTTGTACCGGGCCCAGGCTCAACAGCCCTACCGCTACCACGACCAGCAGGCCTCCGCGCGCAGCGCCGAAGACCATGCCCAGAAAACGATCGGTCCCGGAAAGCCCGGTGACGCGAATCAGTTCCCCGATCAGAAAGTTGACCATGGCGCCGACCAAGAGGGTGGCGACGAAAAGAATGGTGCAGCCCGCGATGACGCGCGCCGAGGGTGTTTCGATGTAATTGACCAGATACTGGGCCAGCGAACCGCCAAACATCCAGGCAACAGCACCTGCGATGATCCAGGTCAGCAAGGACAGCGCTTCCTTGACGAAGCCGCGCTTGAGACTGATCAAAGCGGAAATGACGACAATCGCGATGATTGCCCAGTCAACCGGAGTAAATGACACGTTGCAGCCTACAGACTGATGAGGCGGCGCATTTTAGCAGAGCCCGCGCGTGGCGGTAAGCGGGGATTGCGGGTGTCGGGCAATAAAGGCGAACTATTGGACTTTGCCCCGGTCACCAAGGCCCAGACCTGTAGGAGTGAGCTTGCTCGCGATGGCAGTTATCCAATCACCGCATCAGTCGCTGATCTGACGCCATCGCGAGCAAGCTCACTCCTACAGGAGAGCGGTGGGTCATTCCACATCGTGGTGTCTGACCGGGCGCTGTCGCGGGCAAGCGCGCTCCTACAGGCGGGGGCGACCTCAAGGACGCCCCCGCCGGCAAGCCGTGCTGCTACGGGGTGTGGCGTCGCGGGTTATTTGCGCTCTGGCTGGAAGCGTACGACGATGCCCTTGAGCTTTTGCTGCTTGTCGAGCTGGTCGCGCAGGCGGTCGGCCTCGGCGCGTTCGATCAAGGGACCGACGAACACCCGGTTCACGCCATCGGAGGTGCGAATGTAGGCGTTGTAGCCTTGGGTGCGCAGGGTTTTCTGCAGGTTGTCGGCGTTGGCGCGGTTGGACAGGCTGGCCACCTGGACCGCCCAGGTGACCGACAGGCCATTGGCATCGACGCGGCTTGGCTCGGCGGCCGGCGCGGCGGGAGCCGGTGCCGGTGCAGCGGTTGCCGGTTTGGCAGGCGCAGGTGCCGGAGCTTGCGCCGGTGCCGGCGCTGGCTTGGCGGCAGTTGCAGGCTTGGCAGGTGCAGGCGCCGGTGCAATCGGCATGGACGGCGGCTGGTGGCTGGTCACGGGCTGGCTGGGTTGCGCCAGCTCTTCGTCGCTGGGCACAGGCTCCTGCGGCAGCGGCTGCTGCTCGGGCACCGCGACCGGATCGACCTTGACCTGAGGCACGACAGGCGCCTGTGGCGCGGCTGGCGCGTCCACCTGCACATGACGCGCTTCGTCCTGACGCGAAAACAGCATCGGCAGGAAAATCACCGCAATGGCAATCAACACCAACGCGCCAACCATGCGCTGCTTGTACGCCTTATCCAGCAAAGCCATGTGTCACTTCCTCCGTGACGTGCCAGCAAGCCATTCCAGGGCCTCGGCGACGCAATAAAAAGACCCGAACAGCACGATTTCATCGTCGGCTGTTGCCTGCGCGCACTGAGCCTCGAGGGCCAGTGCGACACTCGGGTAGGACGCCACCTGAGCGCCAAGGTTCTGCAACGCCTGCGCGATTTCCTGTTCCGAACGGCTGCGCGGCGTCGGCAATGGCGCCACCGCCCAACTGCTGAAGCTGCCCACGAGTTCGGTGAGCACGCCTTGCAAGTCCTTGTCGCCGAGCAGGCCGAACACCGCCAAGCGCTTGCCGGACACTGCGCGCTGATCCAGGCGCTGGGCCAGGAACACCGCTGCATGCGGGTTGTGGCCCACATCCAGCAACAGGTGCAGTGGCTTGCCCTGCCACTCGAACGAGCGACGATCCAGCCGCCCGGTCACGCGAGTGCTCAGCAGCGCGGTGCGGATCGAGGCCTCCTGCCAGGGCAGACCCATCAGCAGGAAGGCCTGCAGCGCCAGCGCGGCATTCTGCATCGGCAGATCGAGCAACGGCAGGTCGCGCAGTTCGACACGCTGACCGCCCGCATCGGTGCCAGACCAGTTCCAGCCCGCGGCCTGCACGTCCAGGTCGAAATCACGACCGCGCAGCGACAGTGGGCAGTTCAGCGCGGCAGCCTTGTCCAGCAGAGGCTGCGGAGGATCGATATCACCACAGAGCGCCGGGCGTCCTTCGCGGAAGATCCCGGCCTTCTCGAACGCCACCGATTCGCGGGTATTGCCCAGCCACTCGGCGTGATCCACGCCAATGCTGGTGACCAGCGCCATGTCGGCGTCGATCAGGTTCACCGCGTCCAGGCGCCCGCCCAGGCCGACTTCCAGCACCACAGCATCGAGCGCCGCCTGCTCGAACAGCCAGAACGCCGCCAGGGTGCCCATCTCGAAGTAGGTCAGGGAAATATCGCCACGAGCCTTCTCGATCACCTCGAAGGCCTGGCAGAGCTGTGCATCGGTGGCCTCGACGCCCTGCAACTGGACCCGCTCGTTATAGCGGACCAGGTGCGGCGAGCTGTAGACACCGACCTTGAGCCCTTGCGCCTGCAGCAACGAGGCAACGAACGCGCAGGTAGAACCCTTGCCGTTGGTGCCGGTGACGGTGATGACGCGAGGTGCCGGGCGGCTCAGACCAGCCTGCTGCGCTACCTGTTGCGAACGCTCCAGCCCCATGTCGATGGCAGAAGGATGCAGTTGCTCCAGGTAGCTGAGCCAGTCGCTCAGAGAGCGTGCGGTCATATGTTGGCCGGTGCAGGTGGAACGACGATAGGTTCGAGTTTCGGCGCGACGAATTTCGGCGTCGGCAGGCCCATCATCTGCGCCAGCAGGTTACCCAGGCGCGGACGCAGTTCCTGACGGGAAATGATCATGTCGATGGCACCGTGGTCCAGCAGGAATTCACTGCGCTGGAAGCCTTCCGGCAGTTTTTCGCGCACGGTCTGCTCGATCACGCGAGGACCGGCGAAGCCGATCAGCGCCTTGGGCTCGGCAACGATCACGTCACCCAGCATTGCCAGGCTCGCCGACACACCACCGTAGACCGGGTCGGTCAGCACGGAGATGAACGGCAGGCCTTCTTCGCGCAGGCGGGCCAGTACGGCCGAGGTCTTGGCCATCTGCATCAGGGAGATCAGCGCTTCCTGCATGCGTGCGCCACCGGAAGCGGCGAAGCAGATCATCGGGCAGCGGTTTTCCAGCGCGTAGTTGGCCGCCTGAACGAAACGCTCGCCGACGATGGCGCCCATCGAGCCGCCCATGAAGGAGAATTCGAACGCGCTGCACACCACCGGCATGCCCAGCAGAGTGCCGCTCATGGAGATCAGGGCGTCTTTCTCGCCGGTCTGCTTCTGGGAAGCGACCAGGCGGTCCTTGTATTTCTTGCTGTCGCGGAATTTCAGGCGGTCAACCGGCTCAAGGTCTGCACCGATTTCCTGACGCCCTTCAACGTCCAGGAAGATGTCCAGACGAGCGCGCGCACCGATACGCATGTGGTGGTTGCACTTGGGGCAGACGTCCAGGGTCTTTTCCAGCTCCGGACGATACAGCACCGCCTCGCACGATGGGCACTTGTGCCAGAGGCCTTCAGGTACCGAGCTTTTCTTCACCTCGGAACGCATGATCGAAGGGATCAGTTTGTCTACCAACCAGTTGCTCATGCTTTCTTTCTCCAGTACCTACGGCTGGAACGCGATGGCAATCAATGCCAACGCCAGCCCTTAAACTAAATTCATGTGCAGCTTCGCGAAACACCCTGCGACGATCGACACAGGTGCCTGACCTGCCGAACGGCGTTTCTTCGAGACTGCCCTCGATTTCCTGCAGCGAGACGCTTGTACGTCTTCGCCTGTTAAATTTTTGGCCAGCCATAAACCCTGGCCGCAGGCTAGTGGACGGCAACCGCCTGTCTGCCGTCACATCGACGAGCGATACCTGCGCTAAAAAACATCACGCCCCATGGACCGCGCTCATGAACGCACGGATCTTGTCGTGATCCTTGATGCCCCGGGACATTTCTACCCCGCCGCTGACATCCACCGCGTAAGGCCGTACCTGTGCGATGGCCTGAGAGACGTTAGCCGAAGTCAGCCCGCCCGCCAGGACGATGGGTTTGCTCAATTGCTTTGGAATCAGCGCCCAATCGAAAGTTTCGCCGGTACCACCGGGCACGCCCGCGACGAAGGTGTCGAGCAGGATGCCGCTGGCCTTGTCGTACAGGGCACAACTGGCGGCGATGTCGTCACCGGCCTGCACCCGCAGGGCCTTGATCCATGGCCTGCCGTAGCCTTCGCACTGCTCGGGGGTTTCATCGCCGTGGAACTGGATCAGGTCCAGGGGCACCACTTCCAGCAACGCCTTCAGCTCCTCGCGGTCAGCGTTGACGAACAGCCCGACTGTACTGATGAAGGGGGGCAACTGGGCAATGATGCGCTGTGCCTGCTCGATGGTGACCGCCCGCGGGCTCTTGGGGTAGAACACGAAACCGATCGCATCGGCACCCGCCTCGACAGCGGCCAGCGCATCTTCTATGCGGGTAATCCCGCAGATCTTGCTGCGAACGGCTGACATGTGGTGAAGGCCTCAGTACGACGAAAGTCCCGGATGGTAGCAAATGCTTGTGTAGGCGTCAGCCGTCCAGTTCCGAGAAACCTGTCAGAAAATGCGGCCCGATGTAACGCTCGGGCAACGGGAACTCGTCACGGTACTCCACCTGCACCAGATACAGCCCGAACGGATGCGCCGTCACGCCACCGGTGCGACGCACCCGGCTCTCCAGCACTTCACGGGCCCATTCGATGGGCCGCTCCCCTGCCCCGATGGTCATCAGTACACCGGCGATGTTGCGCACCATGTGATGCAGGAAGGCATTGGCGCGAATGTCGAGCACGATCATCTTGCCGTGACGGGTCACCCGCAGGTGGTGCAGCTGCTTGATCGGCGACTTGGCCTGGCATTGCCCGGCACGGAACGCGCTGAAATCATGGGTGCCCACCAGATACTCAGCCGCCAGCGCCATGCGCTCGACGTCCAGTGGACGGTGGTTCCAGGTGATTTCCTGACCCAGGTGCGCCGGACGAATCTGATCGTTGTAGATCACGTAGCGATAACGCCGGGCAATGGCCTTGAAGCGTGCGTGAAAGTGCGCAGGCATCTCCTGGGCCCAGGTGACGCTGATGTCATGGGGCAAGTTGATGTTGGCGCCCATGGTCCAGGCCTTCATGGTGCGCACCGCCTGGGTGTCGAAATGCACCACCTGGCCGCAGGCATGCACGCCGGCATCGGTGCGCCCGGCGCACATCAGGGATACCGGCGAATCGGCGACCCTGGACAGTGCATTCTCCAGGGTTTCCTGAACGGTCAGCACGCCGGTGGACTGACGCTGCCAGCCGCTGTAGCGAGAACCTTTGTATTCAACGCCCAGGGCGATTCGGAAAAAGCCTTCGGCGGCCATTTCGGCGGCCGCGGTCTCTGCCTGAGTATCTGTAGTTGCCAAGAGCTTGAAGCCTGTCGATGTGCGCAAGGGCGGCCATTATACGGATGGCGGCGAAAGACGCCATTCTCAAACGGCTACCATACATCCCGTAGCAGCACGGCTTGCCGGCGGGGACGATATGCCTGCCCCTGCATGGGTGACTGACACACCGCTCCCGCCGGCAAGCCGTGCTGCTACGGGGCGTGATGGGCCGTGCAGGGAACGGAGGTGAGGCTGAAAACGAAAACGACCGCCGAAGCGGTCGTTTTGCAGCGCAGATAATGCCCGATCAGGCCAGGCGCGAAAGCATCTCGCGGGCCTCGGTTTTCTGCCCGTCATCACCTTCGGCCACGACTTCATCGAGAATGTCGCGGGCGCCGTCGGCGTCGCCCATTTCGATGTAGGCGCGGGCCAGGTCCAGCTTGGTCGCCGCCTCGTCGGTGCCGGACAGAAAATCGAACTCCGGCTCGTCGTCGGCGGCCAGTGTATCCTCAGTAAACATCGCAGGATCATCGAACGGCTTGGCCATCGGCGGCTGTTCCAGGCTCTGGGACAGACGCTCAAGCTCGGCGTTGACATCATCGATTTCCGAAGCGAACGCCGCAGAGGCGTGGTCGGTTTCCATCTCGTCGGCCAGCGACAGATCGAAATCGGCCGGCAATTCCAGTTCGTCATCGACCGCTGGTTTGCTCGCACCCAGATCAGCCGTCTCCTCGAATGGCGGCAGATCGCGCAGATCGTCTTCCAGGCCCAGCAGATGGTCGTCTTCGGCCTTGAGCTCAGGCTGATCCTCGGCAAGGTTCAGGTCGAAGTCCGCCAGCTCATCGGGCTCGACGGCCTTGGCTTCGGTCTGCTCGCGCAGGATCGAATCGAAATCCAGGTCATCGGGGGTCGAACCACCGAATGGCGCGTCCAGATCCAGATCGTCCAGCCCGGCATCAGCCACTGGCGTCTCGTGCGCCGGGGCCGGCGTCGGGCTTTCCAGATCGTCCAGGCTCAGGTCGAACGCGGTGTCGAAATCTTCAGGCGCCTCTGCCACTGGCTCGCTGACCGGTTCAGCGGCCGCTTCAGGCTCGGACTTGTCGTTGAGCAGGTCCTCGACGTATTTGGCGTCCATCTCCGCCGCCAGCGCAGCGGCCGCCGCGACACCCGCTGCCGCCGCTGCAGCAGCAGCCATCGCCGGGTAGCGGGTCTTCAGTTGTTCGACTTCAGCGTGGTTCTTGCCGGTCGCGACCAGTTGGCGCTCCTGGGCAACGAAACCGGACTTATTGTCCTGCTGGGCGTAGATTTCCATCAGCTTCAGACGCAGGTCACTGCGCTGCGGCTCTTCCTTGATGGCTTCTTCGAGCAGCGCTGCGGCCTGGTTGGTGCGGCCATAAGCGATGTGGATCTCGGCTTGTACCAGTACATCCGCCGGGCGTTCGCGGGTCGGCTCAATGATGACGGCCGCCAGCGGTGCCTGCTTTACCGCAGGCGGAGGAACCTCCAGACCCTCGAAACTGCTTTCGGGCATGTCCATGTCGGCGGCGAAATCGGACTCTTCGGCCAGTGCGCGGGCCATTTGCCGATGCTTCTCGGCCTCGATCAGCGCATTGCGGCGACGGGCCAACAGCAGCAGGAGCAACAGCAGCACCAGCAGCGCACCGCCACCGATGATGCCCATCAGCAGCGGGCTTGCGAGAATCTTGTCCAGCGCACTGCGGTCATCCGGTGCGGCTGCATCCGGCGGCACCACCAGCGGCTGGTCCGGGGTGGCATTGCTGACTTTGGCGCCATCGACCGGCAGCGCATCCTCCGGCGCGATTTCGTTCGGCGGTTTGCCAGCGGTGTCCGGTGCTGCGGGCTTGGGGACGATCTCGGCAGGCATCGCCGGATTCGCAGCGTTGTTCGGGTTGGTCACACTGTTGGGGCTGACGGTGCTGGCAGCGTTGTCCACCGGCGGCGGAACGGCGGCACCTGCGGCCTGCATCTTGGCCAACTGGTCGTTTTTCAGCTGGATCAGGCGTTGCAGTTTGTCGACCTGGCTTTCCAGATCGCTCATGCGGCTTTTCAGTTCGGCGTTGTCGCGGCGGGTGCTGTCCAGGCTCTCCTGGGTGGTCGCCAGCTGATTGCTCAGTTCGGCGTTGTCCCCTGCCGCACCTTTGGCGCCCGGCTTGTTGGCCGAGACCAGGCTGAGGTTGTCCTTGGCTTCGATCTGCGACGGCGCAGCGCCGGCACGCTCGCGACGGGTGGCATCGACCTGACGCGCGCCCGTTGGCAGGCGACGGCCTTCACGCCAGGCACGGTTCTGCTCGGCCACTTCGGCCACGGCACGCGGTTGTGGCGTGGCGCTGACTTCCTGCGGGGATGGCAGGCGCAACACCTGGCCTTTCTTCAGGCGGTTAATGTTGCCTGCAATGAAGGCATCCGGGTTGAGCGCCTGGATCGCCAGCATGGTCTGCTGGACCGTACCGCCGTTGCGCACGCGCTCGGCGATTTCCCACAAGGTGTCGTTGTTGGCGGTGGTGTACTGGGTGTATTTGGGTTCGGCCGGCGTTGCCGGTGCAGGCGTCGGTGCAGGCGCCGGAGCTTGTGCAGCGGGTGCCTGGGCCGGCGCGACTGCCGGTGCGGTAGACGGCAGTTGCGCCGCAGCTGCAGCGGCTGCGGCCTGTGGCAGCACTTTGGGCGGATCCAGCAGCAGGCTGTATTCGCGCAGCACCCGGCCGTTCGGCCAGAGCACCTGCACAAGGAATTTCACGTAAGGGTCACGAATGGGCTTGGTCGAGGTGATGCGCAAGACGCTCTTGCCAGCAGGATTGACCACCGGGGTGAACGTCAGGTCGTCGAGGATCGCCATGCGGCCGACACCCGCCTGGGCGAATTCGGCCGAGGTCGCCAGGCTCGGCACCACTTGCGCCGAGTTCAGGTCCTGCACCTGTGTCAGTTCGATCTCGGCCAGCAGCGGTTGATTCAGGCTCGACTTGACGGTCAGCCCGCCCAAGCCAAGCGCCTGGGCCATCCCGGATGACAGCGCCGAAGCCGCAGCGATTGCTAAAACCAGTTTACGAACCTGAACCATAGCCCATCCCTTGTTTAAAATTTCCCCGGCGAGCGAGAAGATAAAGCCTGCTAGGGCGTAGGGCGTGTCAACACGCCACAGCTAGAATGATTCTTTGAATTGTGGGCAAGTATCTTTTACGAAACATCTTTTATCAACAATTCAGCCACCTGCACAGCGTTCAACGCCGCGCCCTTGCGCACATTGTCGGACGTCACCCAGAAATTGAGCTCACAGGCGTCGTCGACTCCCCCGCGCAAACGTCCTACATAGACAGCATCCTGTCCTACAGCGTCACCGACCGGAGTCGGATAATCGCCAGCGTCTACCAGGTCGATTCCATCGGCAGCGTCCAGCGCGGCACTGATGGCAGCGATGTCCACCGCACTGGCGGTCTGTACCGACACGCTCAAGCTATCGCCGAAAAACACCGGGACTTGAATGCAGCTCACGCCGACCTTGATTAAAGGCAGCGACAGCAACTCGCGCAACTCGCTGACCAAACGTTTTTCAAGGGGCACATGGCCTTGCGCGTCCGGGGCGCCGACCTGAGCGAGCAGGTTGAAGGCCATCTGCCGGTCAAACACCTTGGGTTCCAGCGGGCGCATGTTCAAAAGTTCGGCGGTCTGGCGCGCCAGCTCCGTCACCCCTTCGCGGCCCTGGCTGGACACCGCCAGGCACGCCGTCACGCTGACCCGTTGAATCTCCAGCAAGCCGCGCAACGGCCCAAGCACCAATGCCAGCGCCGCCGCACTGGAACTTGGGCAGGCTACCTGCCATGGCTGACTCAAGCCCTGCAACACATCGCCATTGACCTCAGGCACCAGGTTCGGCGCCTGCTCCACCGGCAGCCCGCCGGACAGATCGATCACCGCGCAACCCGCTGCAGTGGCCCGCGAGGAGTAGCTGCGGGTCACGGCTGCGCTGGCTGCAAAAAAGGCGATCTGTACCGTGCTGAAATCGAAGGCATCGACTTCCCGCACGCGAACGTTCTTCCCGCGCCAAGGCACCGAGCTGCCTGCAGACTCGGCGCTCGCCAACAGATGCAACTGGCCGACCGGAAAGTCGCGCTCCTGGAGGATCTGGACGATGGTTTCGCCGACAGTGCCGGTGGCGCCGATCACGGCGATGTCAAAGGACTGGCTCATGGAAAAACCTCAGAAAAATCGGGGGGCGGCACTTTAACCGCGAGATGAAGGCCAGGCAAATGGCCTGGCACGCGCTGCGAGTCGGTCAGGGCTCAAGACCGATGGGGAAAAACTCGCCATGACTCCATACACCGAGCCAGCGTTGCCCGTCGATCATGCGCGTTACCGCCAGATCCACCAACTGATAGAAAACGTTGCGATGAATCAGCGCTTCGAGATTACTGCGCACCAGAATGTAGGGCGCAGGTTCCTGAGTGGCAGGATCGATGCTCACGCGCAGCGGATGCTCGGCGCCCGCCTGCACCTGGTCGTCGACGTTGGTGGTGAAGGTCAGCACCTGGGATTCGCCCGCGCCCTCGACCTGCAACAGCACGGCCACGAACGGGGCGTCGTCGACCTTGATGCCAACTTTCTCCACCGGCGTGATCAGGAAGTAGTCATCGCCGTCGCGGCGAATGATCGTGGAAAACAGGCGCACCATCGGCTTGCGGCCGATAGGCGTCCCCAGATAGAACCAGGTACCGTCGCGGGCGATACGCATGTCGATATCGCCACAAAAATCCGGGTTCCACAGATGCACAGGCGGCAAACCCTTGCCGGTCTTGGGTAATTGCGCCAACAAATCGTTGGCCTTGCCCGGACCACTCATACGTCGCTCCTCAGTGGGATTCCAGCCCCATAAGTGAACGAGCGTAAGCCTCCATGGGCGGTCCAAGCAAATCTTCAGGCTTGGTGTCGTAAAGTGTCAGCAGGCCACCACGACTGCGGATGCGCGCCGAGTCGATCAGATAGCGGGTATTGGTTTCGATCAGCATGAGCTGGATCACGCCACTGTCGATGCCCAGACGATCGACCGCTTCCTGGTCGGACCATTCGTCGAAGGTGCCGATGCGGTCGTCGGCCTTGGCGAAGCGGGTGTACAGCAGATAATGCGCGCCAGCAGCCCGGGCCTCGGTCATCGCCTCGTCCAGCCCTTCCGGCGCACGGGCGCGGCGGACCATCGGGAAGTACTCGACGAAGCCGTTGAAGGCCTCTTCGGCGACGACGTTCGGCCGCGGGTAGGCACCGCCGGGAGGCGCGAACGCACCCTGCGCGATGTAGATGAAAGAGTCCGGTTGCAGGCGGAAATTGTTGATCCGACGCGTCGAGCTGTGGTCCAGAAGACCCGCATCGCTGAGCTCGTCATGGGCACCCTGAGCCAGATCACTGACGTGCATGCAGCCGCTCAAAGCCAAAAACGTCAGCAGTAAAACCAGGCTACGCATTATTTCCTCCAAAGTCCGGCGACGGAAAACCGGCGAATGGCCGGGTAATGCAGCTTTTGCGCCAGCTCTGGAAAAAGCCACCGATCCCGTAGCAGCACGGCTTGCCGGCGGGAACATCATCAAGATCGCCAACGCCGGCAAGCCGGACTGCTACGGGTTTGTCACCTCAACCTTGTAGGAGCGCGCTTGCCCGCGATGGCGTTCTCGAGATCGCCGACGCCGGCAAGCCGGACTGCTACGGGTTTGTCACCTCAACCTTGTAGGAGTGAGCTTGCTCGCGATGGCGTCCTCAAGATCGCCAACGCCGGCAAGCCGGACTGCTACGGGTTTGTCACCTCAACCTTGTAGGAGTGAGCTTGCTCGCGATGGCGTTCTTGAGATCGCTCCCGCCGGCAAGCCGTGCTGCTACGGGGCGGTGTACAACCAAAGACTTTGATCTTGCTTTTGATCTTGGTGCGCGGTGGTACAGGCGCCGCAGAGCGCGACGTTAAGGCGCCAGGCCGAGCGCAGGTGTCGTGGAGGGGGATGAGCGGCATGGATGCCGCGAAAGCCGTGCGGGCCAGGGACGGCCCATCACGGCGTGCCCCCGGAACGGCGCCGGAGTCGAGGGAAGTCCGAAGGACCCCAGCCTGTCGCAATGGCTTTGCCTACTTTCCCCGTAAGGAAAGTAGGTCGCCCGTAAGGGGCGAAACCCTAACCCCCAACCACCGCAAAAACGGATTTGAACCCGATTCCAAAGTCACCCAAAGACGCGGAGCGTCAAACCAACCGTTACCACGCGGAGCGTGGGAACGATCATCTTCATGGCGTATGCTGCCGGGGACAGCCTCAGCCTCACCCGCCAATAATCTTCATCACCGTCGCCCCACCCGAAAACGCCACGGCCTGCTTGTCATCCAGCGCTTTTATCAACAGCCGCTGCAACGCCGGCAAGGCCTGATGCCGGGGTTTGTCGAACAGGTCGCCCACATAATGCCGGTTGCTCGACGACAGGCAGCCATGCAGCCACCCTGTCGAAGACAGCCGCAATCGCGAGCAGGTGCGGCAGAACGGCACGCTTTCGTTGGCGATCACGCCAAAATGACCTTTGCCCGGAATCCGGTAGCGCACCGCCGTCGCATCCACCGGCGCGTCGGCCTGGAGGAATTCGTGACGCTCGCCGATCAGTTCCAGCAACTGCCCAAGGCTGACGAACTGCTGGATGAAGCCGTTGCGATCACTCGCCAGATGCCCCATCCGCATCAGCTCGATGAAACGCAGCTCATAGCCGCGGGCCAGGCAGTAATCCAGCAGCGGCAGCACCTGATCCAGATTCTGCCCGCGCAGCGGCACCATGTTGACCTTGATACGGATCCCCGCCGCACTCGCCTGCTCCATGCCATCGAGCACGGTCGCCAGGTCGCCGCCCCGCGCAATCGCCCGAAACGCGGAAGGATCGAGGGTGTCGAGCGACACATTGATCCGCCCAATCCCCGCCTCCAGCAACAAAGGCAGCTTGCGCGCCAGCAACTGCCCATTGGTGGTCAGGCTGATATCACCCAGCCCCATCTTCCCCACCTGCCCCATGAAACCTTCAAGACGCGGGCTCACCAGCGGCTCGCCACCGGTGATGCGCAATCGCTCGATGCCCGCCGCCTCGATCAGGTACTCCACGCCACGGGCCATCTGATCCGCCGACAGCTCGTTCTGCGCAGCCACCAACCGCTTGCCATCGGGCACGCAGTAGGTACAGGCATAGTTGCAGGCGGCCGTCAGACTGATCCGCAGGTTGCGGAAACGTCGGCCTTGGCGATCAACGATCATGGTGAACTCCGGGAAGAACGCAGCGAGCAAAAAGTTGACTCATAAATCAACTTTTTGCAAGGGTCATTCCGGACAGATCACATCAATGGCTAAGCGTCTGAGGTACCTCAGTTACCGGAGATTTCCGGCTTGAGGTCGTGGCCGGCTTCAGGGTCGCGCTTGCGCTTGTTGCCCATGCGCACGCCGATGTCCATCAGGAACTGGAAAAAACCTTCCTGATCTTCCAGCACATTGCTCCAGAACGGCGAGTGGTACAGCGCCACCGCGCCATGCACCAGCGCCCACGCCGCGCAATAGTGGAAATACGGCGGAACGTCTTCGAGCTTGCCTTCGGTGATGCGGCCCTTGATGAGCAGCGTCAGGTGCTCGAAGTTCGAGGCGCGAATCTTGTGCAGTTGCTCGACCATCTCCGGAACCTGGTTGCCCTTGACCACTTTCTCTTCGAGACGGTCAAACAGGCGGTAACGTTGCGGATCGCGCATGCGGAATTCGAAGTAGGCCCGGGACAGCGCTTCCTTGTCCTTGTCGACGTCGGCCGAGTGCAGCAACTCGTTCAAATCGCGCTCGTAGTCGAGCATCAGGCGCAGGTAGATCTCCGCCTTGGATTTGAAGTGTTTGTAGATCGTGCCTTTGCCAATACCCACGGCATCAGCAATCATCTCGACGGTGACGCTGTCTTCACCCTGTTCGAGAAACAGCTTTAACGCGGTGTCGAGAATTTCCTGCTCACGGCGGCGAAACTCACGGACCTTACGAGGTTCTTTCTGCATAGGAAGAGGCTGTTCGGGTTCAAAATCGAAGCCGCACATTATGCCTAAATTGCGGCAAATTGCACGGAACATCCGACCATGTCTACGCTTCACGACGAATTCGCCCAAGCCCCGGATCTGCGTTATCTGAACCACGCAGCCGTCGGACCCTGGCCAAAACGCACGGCCATTGCCGTGCAAAAATTCGCTGAACAGAACGTTTTACAGGGCGCGCGGGACTATCCAGACTGGACCCGCGCCGAGTATCGCCTTCGTGAACGCCTGGCTCGCCTGCTGAACGCGCCATCGACCGATGACATCGCCCTGGTCAAAAACACCTCGGAAGCCCTGTCATTTGTCGCTTTTGGCCTTGACTGGAAAAGTGGCGACAACGTGGTCATCAGCGATGAGGAATTCCCCTCCAATCGCGTGGTGTGGGAAGCGCTCAAACCACAGGGCGTCGAGGTCATCCAGGTCAGCCTCAAGGGCGAAGACCCGGAAGCCGCCCTGCTCGCCGCCTGCGGTCCTCGTACGCGCCTGCTGTCGATCAGCTCGGTGCAGTTTTCCACCGGCATGCGGCTGGACATCGAACGGCTCGGCCAGGGCTGCAAGCAGCGGCGTGTGTTGTTTTGCATCGATGCGATCCAGCACATCGGCGCCCTGCCCTTCGACGTTCAGGCGAGTCAGTGCGACTTCGCCATGGCCGACGGCCATAAATGGATGTGCAGCCCCGAAGGTCTGGGCGTTTTCTATTGCCGTGCCGAGTTGCGCCCGCAACTCAAGCTTCACGAGTACGGCTGGCACATGCTGGAAAACTCCGGCGACTATGGCCGCAACGAATGGCAACCTGCTGCCAGCGCCATGCGCTTCGAATGCGGCAGCCCCAACACCCTGGGCGCCATGGCGCTGGACGCCAGCCTGTCATTGCTGGAAGAAACTGGCATGGATGAGGTAGGAAAAGCCGTCATAGAACGCGTGAACTGGCTTGAGCAGGGGCTGGCGAGTATCAAGGGCGTGGTGCTGCATTCATCCCGACTGACCGAAAGGCGCTCGGGAATACTGACCTTCAGCCTGGATGCGAAGCCGGCTGCGCAGGTGTGGCAGGCGTTGATGCAAGAGCAGGTGGTTTGCCTGCCAAGAGGCCCTGGCATCCGCTTTTCACCGCATTTCTATACACAATCGCGGGTGATCGAAGAGACACTGGCCATTGTGCAGCGCATTGCCATGCTTTGAGGTATCAACAGGGAACTGGGTATTCCAAATCTGTTTAAAAAACGTACAGCAGCGCGCTGGACGCCAGCCGATTCTGGCCAATACTTAAATTCGCTGATGCGGCATCTCCCCCAAGTGCCAGCATCGGTAAAGGCACCAACGGATAGCGTGTCTTTGTTTTACTCCTAATGGTCTTAACCCGGATTCACCCCCCAGAACCCGGGTTTTTTTTGCCTGCGATTCGACGACCTCAGTCGCTGGCCTTCACCCGCGCCAAAGGAAACAGGCGCTTGAAGTTCTCAGTGGTCTGCTCGGCGAAGCGCTCATAGCTTTCGCCGCGCAGCATCGCCAGGAATTCAGCCACTTCACGCACGTACTGTGGCAAGTTGGGCTTGCCGCGATACGGGATCGGCGCCAGATACGGCGAATCGGTTTCCACCAGCAGGCGGTCCGCGGGCACTTTACTGGCCACGTCACGCAGGGCGTCGGCGTTGCGGAAGGTGACGATGCCGGACAGCGAGATGTAATAACCCATGTCCAGCGCGGCCTTGGCCATGTCCCAGTCTTCGGTGAAACAGTGCAGCACGCCTGCCTGAGGCAAGGCCGCTTCACGCAGCAGGTCCAGTGTGTCGGATCGCGCGCCCCGGGTATGAATGATGACCGGCTTGCCCGTCTGGCTCGCGGCCTGCAGGTGCAAGCGGAACGAGGCCTGTTGCAGCTCGGCCGCTTCCGGCTCGTAGTGATAGTCCAGGCCCGTTTCACCGATGGCCACCACACGCGGGTGATTCAACTCGTTGAGCAGCCACTCCAGTGCCGGCGCTTCGCCTGGCTTGAGGTCGAGGGGGTGAATGCCGACCGAGCAATCCACATCATCGAAGCGTTCGGCGAGCGCCTTGACGTCTGCCGCGTTGTCGGCGCTGACGCCGATACACAGAAAATGCCCGACGCCCCGTTCGCGCGCCGCCTGCAGGGCGTGATCGAGCGAGCCTGCGTGCTGGGTGAGATCGAGACGATCAAGGTGACAATGGGAATCTACAAGCATGGGGATCGCAGCACTTACATCGTATGGGTAGGACGGTCGGACTTCAGGGCGCCCGCCAGATAGTTTTCAATCATGTTTCGCGCGGTGTTGTCGCCGTCGTTGAACTGCACGCCGACCCCCGCCGCACGGTTGCCCTGGGCACCCTTGGGGGTGATCCAGGTGACCTTGCCCGCGACCGGGATCTTTTCCGGCTCGTCCATGAGGTTGAGCAACATGAACACTTCATCGCCCAGCTTGTAGCTCTTGCTGGTGGGGATGAACAGCCCGCCATTCTTGATGAACGGCATATACGCGGCATACAGGACAGATTTGTCCTTGATGGTCAGGGACAGGATGCCATTCCGTGGACCCGGGCTCAGAGGCACGCTCATCTCAACTTCCTCGGTCAATACTGATGTCATGCAGATGGCCAGTCTAACCCTGTCCGGTGAGCGATGCCCACTGCACCAATAACGCTTCGAGCAACAGAACGCGGTTCAGGTTCGCTTTGGACAGCACTTTCTGACGCTGCAACAGCACCCAGTCCTGCATGGCGAGCACTTTACCCTGGGCCGACTTCTGCGCCAGATACTGCACCACCTTGCGCATGTCGGCTAGGCCAAGGCCGTCTTCATCCTGGGTCAACTGATAGCGCAGCACCAGGTTGGACCAGTCGCAGAACCAGTCGAACAGCAACAACAGCGGTACGTCCTTCCAGCCTTCGGCCAGTTGGGTGGGCGACTGCTGGCCCTTGAGCAGCTTTTTCACGCCATCGACCACCAGTGCGCGCTGTTCACGCACGCCCTGGGCCTGAAGCTTGACCGCCGCCAAGGGCGAACCTGCGGCCAGCGTCAGCAACTCGCGACGTTCTTCTTCGCTGCACTCAGGCAAGGCATCGGCCAGCCAGGCGACACTCATCGCCTCGCTCGGCAACGGACAGGCCTGCTGCACGCAGCGGCTCTTGATGGTAGGCAGCAAGCGGCTCGGCTGATGGCTGACCAGCAACAGCACGGTATTGCCCGAAGGCTCTTCCAGGCTCTTGAGCAAGGCGTTGGCGGCATTGATGTTCATCGCCTCCACCGGCTCGATCAGCACCACCTTGCGCCCGCCCATCTGCGCGGTCTGGACCACGAAACTCACCAGATCACGAACCTGGTCGACCTTGATCGCCTTGTCCGCCTCTTCCGGTTCCAGCACGTAGTTGTCCGGATGGCTCCCTGCCGCCAGCAGCGAGCACGACTTGCAGTGCCCGCACGCCTCAAGCCCCTGAGGCTGCTGACACAACAAAAGCGCCATCAGACGCTCGGCCAGCGCGCGCTTGCCGATACCGGCCGGACCATGCAGCAGATAGGCGTGGGCATGCTGAGTGCGACCGGCCAGTTGCTGCCAGAGGCTGTTCTGCCAAGGATAGGCCTCAGCCATTCTGGCGGTCCGACATCAGCTTGAGCAGATCCGGGAGCATCACATCCAGCGACGCCTGTACCTGATCCAGCGGCAGCGCCGCTTCCACCAGGCGATAACGCTCGGGCGCGGCCTGGGCGCGATTCAGATAAGTGTTACGAACAGCTTCAAAGAACGCCCGGCCCTCTTGCTCGAAGCGGTCCAGCCGACCGCGAGCGGTGGCGCGGGCCAGACCGATTTCCACCGGCAAGTCGAACACCAGGGTCATGTCCGGACGCAGGTCGCCCTGAACGAAGGTTTCCAGCGCGGCGATGCGCTCGACCGACAGGCCACGGCCCCCGCCTTGATAGGCGTAGGTGGCATCGGTGAATCTGTCACACAATACGACAGCCCCACGGGCCAGCGCCGGGCGGATCACACCGGCCAGATGCTGGGCTCGGGCGGCGAACACCAGCAGCAGCTCGGTGTCGGCGTCCATGGTTTCATCGCTGGGGGCCAGCAGCAGCTCGCGAATGCGTTCGGCCAGCGGCGTGCCACCGGGCTCGCGGGTCAGCACCACGTCGATGCCATGGCTGCGCAGGCGCTCGGCCAGGTACTCGCGGTTGGTGCTTTTGCCAGCGCCTTCAGGCCCTTCCAGGGTAATGAACAAACCAGTCACAGGGCGTCCTTAATCAGATTCATTGCGGGCTCTGCCCGGCCTTCGTTTCGGCCTTGTCAGTTGCTTCGGGCGCAGGGTCCGGCGTCTCGGTCGCCGGCTTCTCTGGCTTGCTCGTGTCAGGCACCGGTTCAGACTCGGGAATCTGCGGCACCGAGGCCTCAGGCGCCGGAATCGGGGCTTCTGCCGGCTTTTCCGGGATTGCCTCAGGCGGCTGGGCAGCCTCGACGGCAGGCGCTGTCGTCGGCGCCGTCATCGGTGCAGGGCTTGAGCGGTAGTCGGCGCGGCGTTTGAGCTGGAATTCCTTGACCGCAGCGTTGTGCGCGTCCAGATCAGCCGAGAACACGTGGCTGCCATCGCCACGGGCCACGAAATACAGGCTGTTGCCCGGCACCGGGTTCATTGCCGCGTGAATCGCTTCGCGCCCCACCATGGCAATCGGGGTCGGCGGCAGGCCGGAAATGACGTAGGTGTTGTAGGGCGTCGCTTCCTTGAGGAATGCGCGGGTGATCTTGCCGTTGTAGCGTTCACCCAGGCCGTAGATGACGGTCGGGTCGGTCTGCAGCAGCATGCCCAGTTGCAGGCGGCGTACGAACACCCCGGCGATCTGCCCACGCTCCTGCGGCACGCCGGTTTCCTTTTCCACCAGCGAGGCCATGATCAGCCCTTGATACGGGTCGACATAGGGCACGTCGGCGGCGCGCTTTTCCCACTCTTCCTGAAGGACATCGTCCAGGCGGTTATAGGCTTGCTTGAGCAGCTCGGCGTCGGTCATGCCACGGGTGTAACGGTAGGTGTCGGGAAAGAACCGGCCTTCCGGGAAAATGTTCGGATGGCCGATTTTTGCCATCAGCTCGCTGTCGCTCAGGTTAGCCAGGGTCTGTTCGAGCTTGGGCTGCTTGCCCAGCGCCGCGCGAACCTGACGGAAATTCCAGCCTTCGACCAGCGTCAGGCTGTACTGCACCACCTCGCCGCGCTCCCACAGGCCCAGCAGGGACCGCGCATCCATGCCTGGGGTCATGCGGTATTCACCGCTGTGCAGCGCCTGTCCGGACAGGTTGAAGCGCCAGTACAGACGCAACCAGAAGGCGTCCTTGATCACGCCTTCTGCTTGCAGGCGGTTGAGCACGCCGGTAGGCGACGCGCCGGATTGCACATCGAGCAGTTGCTCTTGAGTCAGTTTCAGGGGTTGCTGCAGCGCGTTGTTCTGCTGCCAGTAGGCCAGACCCAGTAACAGCCCCGCCAGAACCACACCTGTTTCCAGCAAGACGAATAATTTTCGGATCACGAATCAGATATCCAGAAGCCCGCGAACAAGGTTTTGCAGTTTACGGGTGACAGGCCCGAGCGGCCAGTTGTGTTGCTCGAATCGGCGAACAGGCCAGATACCATAGACGCTGTTGCAGACAAAGACTTCGTCGGCCTTTTGCAGATCGGACAGTTGCAGGTCCAGTGCCCGCGCCGGCAGGTTGATCTGCTCGGCCTGCGCCAGCAGTTCGCCGCGCATGACTCCGGCCACACCGCAACGGCTCAGGTCCGGGGTGAGCAATACGCCGCCCTTGACCAGAAACAGGTTGCTGTAGACCCCTTCGATGATGCGCCCGGTAGTGTCGCGCATCAGGCCCTCGGCGTGCTCGGTATCGCTCCACTCGCTGCGGGCGATGACCTGCTCCAGCCGGTTGAGGTGCTTGAGCCCGGCCAGCAGAGGCTGTTCGGCGAGCCGCGTCCGGCAGGGAAACAACTTGATGCCCTGCTCCGCGTGCGCCGCAGGGTAAGCAGGCAGCGGGCTGCCTTGCAGGATACGGCGCGGTCGGGCATCGGTGGCAGGCGCATAACCGCGCACGCCATCGCCACGGGTGACGATCAGCTTCATCACCCCTTCGACCAACTGCGCGGCGAACCCCTGGCACTCGCTCTCGATCAAGGCAAGATCGAGGCCCAGCGCCAGGCGTCGCCCGCCCAGCGCCAGGCGCTGCAGGTGACGCTCGAAGAGCAATGGCTGGCCAGCCTTGACCAGAATGGTCTCGAACAGGCCATCACCGTAGGCGAGCCCGCGATCCTTGACGGACAGCGAGTCGCCGGGCGCGCCATCGATCCAGCACAACGTCATTCGGCGTACCGGCGGAACACCAGCGAGCCGTTGGTGCCACCAAAGCCGAAGGAGTTGGAGACGACGATATCGATCGGCATGCGACGCGGTTCGTGCGGCACGAAGTCCAGATCGCAACCCTCGCCCGGCTCGTCCAGGTTGATGGTCGGAGGTGCCACCTGGCCGTTGATCGCCAGCACGCTGAAGATCGCTTCGATCGCGCCCGCCGCACCCAGCAAGTGACCGGTCATGGACTTGGTTGAACTGACGGCCAGCTTGTAGGCGTGCTCGCCGAACACCGACTTGATCGCGTTGACTTCAGCCAGGTCACCGGCCGGGGTCGAAGTGCCATGAGCGTTGATGTACTGCACCTGGTCAGGGCTGATCTTCGCGTCACGCAGCGCATTGGTGATGCAGCGTGCGGCACCTGCGCCATCTTCGGGAGGCGAGGTCATGTGGAACGCGTCGCCGCTCATGCCAAAGCCGATGATCTCGGCATAGATGGTCGCACCGCGCGCCTTGGCGTGTTCGAGCTCTTCGAGCACCAGCGCACCGGCACCATCGGACAGCACGAAGCCATCACGGCCCTTGTCCCACGGACGGCTGGCACGGGCCGGCTCATCGTTGCGGGTCGACAGTGCGCGCGAGGCGCCAAAGCCGCCCATGCCCAGGCCGCAGGCAGCCATTTCGGCGCCGCCGGCGATCATCACGTCGGCTTCGTCGTAGGCGATGTTGCGTGCCGCCATGCCGATGCAATGGGTGCTGGTGGTGCACGCCGTGGCAATCGCGTAGTTAGGCCCCTGTGCGCCCAGATGGATCGACAGGAAGCCGGAAATCATGTTGATGATCGAACCCGGTACGAAGAACGGGGAGATCTTGCCAGGCCCCTGATCCTGCATCAGGCGGGCAGTGTTCTCGATATTGGTCAGACCACCGATACCCGAACCCATGGCAACGCCGACGCGCTCACGGTTGGCATCAGTGATTTCAATACCGGCATTGCGCACTGCCTGAAAGCTGGCAGCCAGACCGTACTGGATGAAGAGATCAAGACGGCGCGCCTCTTTGGGCGACAGATATTCCTCGACCTTGAATCCCTTGACCGAGCCGCCAAAGCGGGTCGTGTAAGCCGAAAGGTCCGTGTGTTCGATGGGGCCAATGCCACTCTGGCCGGCCAGAATGCCTTGCCAGGTGCTGGGCACATCGTTGCCCAATGGCGTCAGCATACCCATACCGGTGACCACGACGCGTCTACGCGACACAGGACTCTCCTTATTTCTATTGACGAAACGCTGCCCTGCTTAAAGAAAAAACCGCACGCCTGAGGCAGTGCGGTTTTCCCATGACAGCAAGCGACGATTAAAAAGTCTTAAGCCTGGTGGCTAGTGACGTAATCGATAGCAGCTTGAACAGTGGTGATCTTCTCGGCTTCTTCGTCTGGGATTTCGGTCTCGAATTCCTCTTCCAGAGCCATTACCAGCTCAACGGTGTCAAGGGAGTCGGCACCCAGGTCTTCAACGAAAGAAGCAGTGTTGACCACTTCCTCTTCCTTGACGCCAAGTTGTTCGGCAACGATTTTCTTGACGCGCTCTTCGATGGTGCTCATACCGTGTTTTAACTCCTAGTGGACAAATTCGGGCAGCTGGCCGGTGGGTAAGTGTATAGAAGAGGTTTTGCGCTTTTCAAGCTCAACGCAATTCCCGCTACGCCCATCGACCCTCAACCCATTAATAGATTTCAGCTTTATAACGGATTTTAGACAGCCCGTATGACATTTTTTCGATACGGGAAGTCACATGTACATGCCGCCGTTCACGGGGATTGTAGCCCCGGTAACGTAGCCTGCACCTTCCGAGGCAAGAAAAGCGACCACGTGCGCGATCTCTTCTGCCTGCCCCAGTCGACCCAGAGGAATCTGGGCCGTCAGGGAATCACGTTGTGCCTCAGGCAGCTCGCGGGTCATATCGGTATCGATAAAGCCCGGGGTCACCGAGTTCACGGTCACTGCCCGCGAGCCGACTTCACGCGCCAGTGCGCGGCTGAAACCTTCAAGGCCCGCTTTCGCGGCGGCGTAGTTTACTTGACCTGCGTTGCCCATGGCACCCACCACCGAGCCAATGCTGATGATACGACCCCAACGCGCCTTGGTCATGCCGCGCAGAACGCCCTTGGACAGGCGATACAGGCTGTTCAGGTTGGTGTTGATGACGTCATGCCACTCGTCATCCTTCATGCGCATCATCAGGTTGTCACGGGTGATGCCGGCGTTGTTGACCAGGATCAACGGCGCGCCAACGCGCTCGGTGATCTGGGCCAGCACGGCGCTGACCGACTCGTCACTGCCCACGTCCAGCGCCAGGCCGAAGCCTTCGACGCCGTTTTCCTTGAAATAGGCGGTGATCTTCTCGGCACCGGCTTCGGACGTCGCGGTACCCACGACAGTCAGACCGGCACGACCCAATTCCAGAGCGATAGCCCGGCCAATGCCACGGCTCGCGCCGGTGACCAGTGCAACTTTACCCTGACTCATGTGAGCGTCTCCTTAAATCAGGCCAGCGCCGCGCGGGTGGCGGCGAAAGCGTCCGGTGTATTGAGGTTGTAGGTGTTGACGCCATCGGCGCAACGCTTGTTCAGGCCTGCCAGGACCTTGCCCGGGCCGCACTCGACCAGTTGCAAGGCACCCTTGGCAGCCAGCGCCTGAACCGATTCGACCCAGCGAACCGGCTTGTAGAGTTGTTGCAGCAGATCGGTCTTCAGCGTTTCCAGATCGGCCGGCACGCTGGCCGTGACGTTCTGCACCAGCGGAATCTGCGGCGCCTGCCAGGCGATGGCAGCCACGGATTCGGCGAAACGCTCGGCAGCCGGGCGCATCAGTTCGCAGTGCGACGGTACGCTGACCGGCAGTGGCAGTGCGCGCTTGGCGCCCTTGGCCTTGCACACTTCAATGGCGCGATCGACCGCCGCTCTGGCACCGGCAATCACGACCTGGCCCGGGGAGTTGAAGTTAACGGCACTGACCACTTCACCCTGCGCAGCTTCGGCGCAGGCGGCGATCACGTCGGCGTCTTCAAGACCCAGGATGGCCGCCATGCCGCCCTGCCCGGCCGGCACGGCTTCCTGCATCAGTTGACCGCGGCGCTCCACCAGCTTGACCGCATCGCCCAGCGAGAGGCTGCCAGCGGCAACCAGCGCGCTGTATTCGCCCAGGCTGTGACCGGCGACGAATGCCGGACGCGCGCCACCTTCAGCCAGCCACAGGCGCCACAGGGCGATGGAGGCGGTCAGGATGGCGGGCTGGGTTTTGTCGGTCTGGTTGAGGTTTTCTTCCGGACCCTGCTGGGTCAGCGCCCAGAGGTCGTAGCCCAAGGCATCGGAGGCTTCTTTGAACGTATCCAGCACCAGCGGGTACTGCGCGCCCAGCTCGGCGAGCATGCCGAGGGACTGCGAGCCCTGGCCCGGAAAAACGAATGCGACGGAAGCAGACATGAACAAGCCCCTGATTATTGTCGTCAAAAACACACCCGGACGAACCGAATATGAGTAAATTCAATGTGTTGCAACTGGTCAGTTGGATGACTGAGCAGTCACAGGCGTCACATATTAGCGCAAGACGGGCTACAGCAACTCTTCCAGACGCCCATGAAGGCGCTGTGGAAGGTTTTCCTGAATCTCGATCAGCGCCCGCTCGATGGCGCTCTGGAACCCCTGCACGCCCGCCGAGCCATGGCTCTTGACCACGATCCCCTGCAGGCCCAGCAGGCTCGCGCCATTGTGCCGCGCAGGCGCAAGATCCGCCTTGAGACGCTTGAGCAACGGCATCGCCAGCGCGCCTACCGCCCTGGAGAGCACATTCTGGCGGAACAATGTTTCGATTCTCTCACCGATCATGGTCGCCAGGCCCTCGCTCGATTTGAGCAGGATGTTGCCGACGAATCCGTCGCACACCACCACATCGGCCTCGCCACGGTACAGCCCGTCACCCTCGACGAAGCCCACGTAATTGAGACCAGGCGCCGCCTGCAACAGGCTTGCGGCCAGCTTGACCTGCTGGTTGCCCTTGATGTCTTCGGTGCCGACGTTGAGCAGTGCGACCCTTGGTCGCGGCACTCCCAGCGCTTCGGCGGCCACCGAGCCCATCACGGCGAACTGATAGAGATTCTCTGCACTGCAATCGACGTTCGCCCCCAGGTCCAGCAACTGGCAGTAACCGGTCTGCGTCGGGATCGCCGCCACCATCGCCGGGCGGTCGATGCCGGGCAATGTCTTGAGCACGAAGCGGGAGAGCGCCATCAATGCGCCGGTGTTTCCCGCACTCACGCACGCTTTGACGTGACCATCGGCCAACAGCCGCAGCGCCACGCGCATGGACGAATCCGGCTTGCCGCGCAGGGCCAGGGACGGACGGTCATCCATCGTGATCACTTCGCTGGCATGGACGACGTGCAGGCGTGAACGATCGACACCAGAGTGGTGGGCGATGAGCTCTTCAAGAAGGGAGGCGTGACCGACGAGGGTCAGGTGGAGCGAGGGGTGTGCGAGCAGGCAGGCAATGCTGGCCTGAACAATGTTGCGGGGACCGAAGTCCCCGCCCATTGCGTCGATCGCGATGACCGGAGCGGACAAGAAATTACTCGTCAGCGCCCTTGTCGATCACTTTACGACCACGGTATACGCCTTCTGGCGATACGTGGTGACGCAGGTGAACTTCACCAGTGGTCTTTTCCACGGACAGGGTGCTAGCCTCGAGCGCGTCGTGCGAACGGCGCATGTCACGGGCAGAGCGGGATTTTTTGTTCTGCTGAACAGCCATAATTGATTAACTCCTAAACGTTTGGGTCACGCTTTAACTGCGCCAATACACTGAACGGGTTGGACCGCGTTACCTCGTCCACGCTCGGTTCGGGCTCATCGGCGCCCGCCGGCTGCTGGCATTCTTTCGGATCATGAACAGGCACGATAGGCAAGGCGAGCAGAAGCTCCTCCTCGATTAGCGCCTTCAGATCCAATGGATCTTCGCCGAGTTCCAGCACGTCATAGCCTTTCGGCAACGACTGGGTATTTGCACCCTCCTTCACCACGGCGTAACTGCATTCGCTGTGGATCGGCAGGGTGACCAGCTCAAGACAACGCTGGCAAACCATTTTGACTTCGACGTCGATGTCACTGTGGATAACCACAGAGCGTCGCTCGTCTCGTTCAAAAACGAATTTCGCCTGCACTGTACCGAGATTGTCAGCAAGCGGGTCGCAGAGTCTCTCCAAATCGGCCAGCAGCAACTCCCCTTGAAGGGTAGTGCCGCGATCAGCCAATTTGCGCGGGTCAACGTGAGGTGGAATCGGGTCATTCAACATAGGCGCAGCATTCTAGGGACGAGCCCTGCGACTGTCAAAGGAAATTCAGGGCTGTTCGCAACCTGACCTGCTGATTACACTCGACTTTCATGTTTCGGAGAACCCCATGCTGCCTCTGCTCCTTGCCTCAAGCTCGCCCTATCGCCGGGAATTGCTCGAACGCCTGCGCCTACCGTTCGTCTGCGCATCGCCTGACATCGACGAAAGCCATCGTCCGGGCGAGCCTGCCATCGAACTGGTCAAGCGCCTGGCTTGCGAGAAAGCGCAGGCGTTGGCAGGGCGATTTGCGGGCCATCTTATCATTGGCTCCGACCAGGTGGCCGTGCTGGGCGAGCAGATTCTCGGCAAGCCTCACACCTTTGAACGCGCGCTGGAGCAACTGAGTGCAAGCAGCGGCAAGAGTGTGAGCTTCCTGACCGGCCTTGCGCTGTATAACAGCCAGACCGGGCAGTGCCAGGTCGATTGCGTGGCGTTTACCGTGCACATGCGCGAGCTGGACACCGACCGCATCGCGCGCTACCTCAATGCCGAGCAGCCGTATGACTGTGCAGGGAGCTTCAAGGCCGAGGGCCTGGGAGTGAGCCTGTTCCGCAGCACCGAGGGCTCGGACGCCACCAGCCTGATCGGCCTGCCTTTAATAAGGCTGGTGGATATGCTGCTGGCCGAGGGGGTCGAGATCCCCTGATCCAGCGACACCCTCAAGACCGCTCCCGCCGGCAAGCCGTGCTGCTACAAAGCCTCCACCGCTCCCCCGTAGCAGCACGGCTTGCCGGCGGGGACATTCTCGGACACACAAAAAAACCCGACCAATGGCCGGGTTCTTTTTATGACGCATCGATCAACGCAACGACGGCCCGTTGAAACCCGCCCACATTGCAATCTTCTCCGCCACGCTGGAACCCAGCTTCTTGGAGAAACGATCAAACGGCGATTCCTGCACGGTGTAATCGACCATCTCTTTCTCGCCGATCACATCCCGCGCCACATAACTGGCACTGCCCAACCCGTCCACCAACCCCAGGCCGACTGCCTGCTCACCGGTCCAGACCAGGCCCGAGAACAGCTCAGGATGATCCTTATCCTTCAGGCGGTCACCGCGACCGGCTTTCACGCTGGCAATGAACTGCTTGTGAGTGGTATCCAGCACACCCTGCCAGAACGCTGTCTCATCAGGCTTCTGCGGCTGGAACGGATCGAGAAACGCCTTGTGCTCGCCCGAGGTGTAGACGCGACGATCCACGCCCAGTTTGTCCATGGTCCCGACGAAACCGAAACTGGCAGCAGTCACGCCGATTGAACCCACCAGACTGGCCTTGTCGGCATAAATCTGGTCGGCGGCGCTGGCGATGTAGTACGCACCGGATGCACCCAGGTCGGTGATCACCGCATAGACCTTGATCTCCGGCTTCTTGGCGCGCAGACGGCGGATTTCATCGTAGATGTAACCCGACTGCACCGGACTGCCGCCCGGGCTGTTGATGCGCAGGATCACGCCCTTGGTTTTCTCGTCATCGAAGGCCGCGCGCAGGCTGCCGACGATGTTGTCCGCACTCGCAGGCTCAGTGTCGGCGATCATGCCCTTCACTTCGATCAGCGCAGTGTGGCTGGTCTTGCGTGACGCACCCTTGCCCAGGTCCATCAGCGGCGAAAAGATCGCCAGCGCAACAAACAGATAAACAAAGGTCAGGGATTTGAAGAAAATCCCCCAGCGACGGGAGCGGCGCTGCTCCTGCACGCCCGCCAGCAGGGTCTTCTCCAAAAGCTTCCAGCTTTTTGCGTCACCGGTATCGTCGCGCTCTTGCGAAGACGGTGATTTCCATTCGTCCGACATAGATCAATTACCCCGACAACAGAGATTAGGCAGTCCGCGCACCCAACCAGGTGCGCAATTCGGAAAAATGTTCGATGGCCAGACGCGGCTCGTACTGGCGCAGGGAGTCCAGCGCCTGGGCGCCGTAACCGACCGCGACCGAATCCATGCCCGCATTGCGCGCCATCATCAGGTCAAACGACGCATCGCCCACCATCAGCGAGCGCGCAGGCGGCACCGCGCAATGCGCCATGATTTCATTGAGCATCAGAGGGTCGGGCTTGCTGGCAGTTTCATCCGCCGCGCGGGTGGCATCGAAATAATCCAGCCAGCCATGGGCCTTGAGCACTCGGTCCAGCCCGCGGCGGGCCTTGCCGGTCGCGACAGCCATGCAATAGCCCTCGGCGCGGAACGCTTCCAGGGATTCAAGCACACCGTCAAACAGCTTCGACGGCTCGACATCCATCGCCATGTAGCAATCGGCGTAGTGCTGGCGAAAATCTATCAGGTCGTTGGTGGTGATATCCGGGTAAAGGGTGCGGATCGCCTCCGGCAAGCCGAGGCCGATGATGCCCTTGATCGCGAAATCATCACGCACCGGCCGCCCGGCAAGCCCTGCGGCTTCGCGCATGGCGACGACAATCCGGCCAATGGAATCGGACAGCGTGCCATCCCAGTCGAAAATCAGCAGATCGTAATCACGGCGCACTCAGCAATCGCTCCACGGTACTGGCCCACATGTCATCGACAGGGGCTGTCAATTCGAGCTTGCTGCCATCGGGCAGCGGCACGGTCAGGGCGTAGGCATGCAGGAACAGACGCTTGCCGCCCAGATCACGAATTTCCTTGGTGAAATCTTCGTCGCCGTACTTGCTGTCGCCGGCAATGCTGTGCCCGGCATGCAGGGCATGCACGCGAATCTGGTGGGTACGCCCGGTAATCGGCCGCGCCTCGACCATGGTCGCGAAATCGCCGAAGCGGCGCAGCACCTTGAACAGGGTCAGCGCCTCCTTGCCCTCGTCGTTGACCTCGACCATGCGCTCGCCCGAACGCAGGTTGCTCTTGAGCAACGGCGCGCGGACCTGCTTCTGCGACGTCGGCCAGTTGCCGCGCACCAGCGCCATGTAGCGCTTGTCGACGCCGTCACCGCGCAACTGCTCGTGCAGATGCCGCAGCATGCTGCGCTTTTTGGCGATCATCAGCAGGCCCGAGGTGTCCCGGTCAAGGCGATGGACCAGCTCCAGCTCCTTGGCGTCGGGACGCAACTGACGAAAGGCTTCGATCACGCCGAAACTCAGGCCGCTGCCGCCATGAACCGCGATGCCAGCGGGCTTGTTGAGGACAATCAGGCCCTTGTCTTCGTGGATGATGGCCGCTTCCAGACGCTGCAGCAAAGCCTGGGCGACAGGCACCGGTTCGTCGCGCTCAGGCACTCGAACGGGTGGAACGCGCACGATATCGCCCGCCTGAAGCTTGTACTCCGGCTTGATCCGGCCCTTGTTCACTCGCACTTCGCCCTTGCGCAATATGCGGTAAATCAAGGTCTTGGGAACGCCCTTGAGGTACGTGATCAGAAAATTATCGATGCGTTGACCGGCAAGTTCCGGGGCAACCTCTACCAGCTGAACGCCGGGGGTTGGAGGAGTAGAATTCGTCATGCCGCAAATCATAACAATTTTTTATGGATTTGAAGCACTTAATGATTGCTGCTATAGTCGCGAACGCCGCCAAAAGCGGCCTGGACAGCGGACCAACGGCAAAACAGCCGGCCCTGACCAACGCAATTCACAGGGGCGCGAGGCCGTCCCACGGGACTTTCGGTGACAACGGAAGGTCAGCAGGCGTAACAGGCGCAGGTGACATGAGGCCTGAACCAAGTCCGATCGCAGAGTCAATCACTCGCCATCGAGGCCCACGTTCCAGGGCAGTTCACAAAGTGCAGTCGCTGGTGATCGATCCGGGCGAACGTTTCGCAAACCACGCCTTAATTTGAGCCATGAGGCGCGAACTTCCCATCGAAGCTCGCGTAAATGCAAACCCGCTGCGGATTCAGCGCGCGGCAGCACCCGAATTATCAGGGATACGTGTGGGGTGGAGACGCACAACCGTCGGACTGTGTAGCACAAGGCTTTATCAAGACGCTTAACCCCGTCCGCTACCGATGGTTGATTCCTCCTCCTGACAAAGCTTTTGCTGACAGGGTGTCATTTGTCACCACAGCAAGCAGGAAACGTCGTCGCGACTCCGGCCCCGCTGGCCGAACATCGTTAGACACTGGAGTGTTCAAGCACTCCTGACGTGCCCTGACACCGACCGTGAGAAGTCGTGTGTGCCGAACGCCGTTTCCGGCAGCCCGGAAACCGACGGTACTACATGAAAAGAATGCTGATTAACGCAACTCAACCCGAAGAGTTGCGTGTTGCGCTGGTAGACGGCCAGCGCCTATACGACCTGGACATCGAATCCGGGGCCCGCGAACAGAAGAAGGCCAACATCTACAAAGGCCGGATCACGCGCATCGAGCCGAGCCTGGAAGCGGCTTTCGTCGACTTCGGCTCCGAGCGTCACGGCTTCCTGCCGCTGAAGGAAATCTCCCGCGAATACTTCAAGAAGTCCGTTGAAGGCCGCGTCAACATCAAGGACGTCCTGAGCGAAGGCCAGGAAGTCATCGTTCAGGTCGAGAAAGAAGAACGTGGCAACAAGGGCGCCGCCCTGACCACCTTCATCAGCCTGGCCGGTCGTTACCTGGTGCTGATGCCCAACAACCCGCGTGCCGGCGGCATCTCGCGCCGCATCGAAGGCGAAGAGCGCAACGAACTGCGTGAAGCGCTGAACGGCCTGATCGCCCCGGCCGACATGGGCCTGATCGTGCGCACTGCCGGCCTTGGCCGCAGCAGCGAAGAAATGCAGTGGGACCTCGATTACCTGCTGCAACTGTGGACCGCCATCAAGGAAGCGTCCCAGGATCGCGCCGCGCCGTTCCTGATCTACCAGGAAAGCAACGTCATCATCCGCGCCATCCGCGACTACCTGCGCCAGGACATTGGTGAAGTCCTGATCGACAGCGTCGAAGCCCAGGAAGAAGCCCTGACCTTCATCCGCCAGGTGATGCCGCAGTACGCCAGCAAGATCAAGCTGTACGAAGACAGCGTTCCGCTGTTCAACCGCTTCCAGATCGAAAGCCAGATCGAAACCGCCTTCCAGCGCGTCGTCGAACTGCCTTCCGGTGGCTCCATCGTCATCGATCCGACCGAAGCCCTGGTGTCCATCGACATCAACTCGGCGCGCGCCACCAAAGGCAGCGACATCGAAGAAACCGCCCTGCAGACCAACCTTGAAGCGGCTGAGGAAATCGCCCGTCAACTGCGTCTGCGCGACATCGGCGGCCTGATCGTCATCGACTTCATCGACATGACCCCGGCCAAGAACCAGCGCGCCGTGGAAGAGAAAGTCCGCGAAAGCCTGGAAGCCGACCGCGCCCGCGTTCAGGTTGGCCGCATCTCGCGCTTCGGCCTGCTGGAAATGTCCCGTCAGCGCCTGCGTCCATCCCTGGGCGAAAGCAGCGGCATCGTCTGCCCGCGTTGCAACGGCACCGGCATCATCCGTGACGTCGAGTCGCTGTCGCTGGCGATCCTGCGCCTGATCGAAGAAGAAGCCCTGAAGGACCGTACTGCCGAAGTCCGCGCCCAGGTGCCGATCCCGGTCGCCGCGTTTCTGCTCAACGAGAAACGCAACTCGATCACCAAGATCGAACTGCGTACTCGTGCGCGCATCGTCATCCTGCCGAACGATCACCTGGAAACGCCGCACTTCGAAGTGCAGCGCCTGCGTGACGACAGCCCTGAAGCCCACAGCCTGCAATCGAGCTACGAGATCGCAGCCGCTGCCGCCGAAGTCGAAGAAGTCCAGCCGACCGCAGCCACCCGCACCCTGGTTCGCCAGGAAGCAGCAGTCAAGACCGCACCTGCCCGTGCCAACGCTCCGGTCCCGACCGAAGTCGCAGCACCGGTGGCCCCTGCTCCGGTCGCTCACGAGCCAAGCCTGTTCAAGGGCCTGGTGAAATCCCTGGTGAGCCTGTTCGCCACCAAGGAAGAGCCTGTCGCACCGGCTGCCGTGGTCGAGAAACCGGTTGCCGAGCGTCCTGCGCGCAACGAAGAGCGCCGCAACGGTCGCCAGCAGAGCCGCAGCCGTAACGGCCGCCGCGATGAAGAGCGCAAGCCGCGTGAAGAACGTGCGCCGCGTGCCGAGCGTGAAGAACGCGCCCCACGCGAAGAGCGTGCACCTCGTGAAGAGCGTGCACCGCGCGAGGAACGTGCCCCGCGTGAAGAACGTGCTCCTCGCGAGCCACGTGAAGCCCGCGAAGACAGCGCACCGCGTGAAGAACGCGCACCGCGTGCCCCTCGTGAAGAGCGTGCACCGCGTGAGCGCAAGCCGCGTGAAGAGCGCGTGCGTGAACTGCGCGAGCCGCTGGACGCCGCTCCTGCCGTCAACGTGCCACGTGAAGAACGCCCTGAGCGCGCCCCGCGTGAAGAGCGTCAGCCACGTCCACCGCGTGAAGAACGCCAGCCACGCGCCGAACAGGCCGCTGTAGCAGCCGAAGACGAAGCATTGCCGAACAGCGAAGAGCTGCAGGATGACAACCAGGAAGCCGCCGAAGGCGATCGTCCTCGTCGTCGCTCCCGTGGCCAGCGTCGTCGCAGCAACCGCCGTGAGCGTCAACGTGACGCCAACGGTGACGTGATCGAGAACGGCGAAGGCAACGAAGGCGAACAGGAACCGTCCGCCGCGAACGCAACCGTACGCAGCGAAGGCACCGGCGCGGAAATCGCCGCAGGCCTGGCTGTGACTGCCGCCGTTGCAGAAAGCGTGATCAGCGCCCCAGCCGAAGCCGATGCGAATCGTCAGGCCGAGCGTGCAACTGCCGCTGTCGAAGCGACTGTCGTTGAAGCCGAAGTGGTTCAGCAGGAAGTTGTCGAGGCTCCAGCAGCACCGGCCAAGCGCTCGATCCTGCCGGAAGTTGCAGTGGCACAGTTCGACGCCAGCCTCAGCCCGTTCGAGCGCCAGGTGAAAGCCGCCGCTGAAGCCGAACAAGTTGACGCCCCAGCTGATGTTGAAGCGCCAGCGGTTGAAGCTGTCGCCCCAGCGCCTGTTGCTCCGGCACCGGCTCCGGTCGTCGAGGCCCCTGTTGCCGCAGCTCCTGTCGAAGCGCCGAAAGCCGCCGAGATCGTTGTTGAACAGCCTGCGGTTGAACAGCCGGTTGTCGAGAAGCCAGTGGTTGAACAGCCAGTCGTCGCTGAAGTGGTTGCTCCGGCACCTGCACCGGTTGAACTGGCCGCCCCGGAAATCGTCGCAGCCCCTGCTGCGGTCGAGCCGGCTCCAGCTCCGGTAGAAGACAAGCCTGCGCTGCCAATGGCAAGCTCAGGTCGCGCACCGAACGATCCTCGTGAAGTCCGCCGTCGCCGCCTGGAAGCAGAACGCCTGCAGAAAGAAGCGGAGGCCGCTGCAGCCGCAGCACCTGCGCCAGCTTTCGAGCCAGCGCGGGAAGTCGTGACTGAAAACGGTGAAGAACTGGAAGAAAACAAAGAGCACAAACCGCTCGTGTAATCTCCAGGTAAAAAAAGCCCCAACTGCGCAAGCAGCTGGGGCTTTTTTATGCCCGGGATTTGGTGGCACATCCGCCAATCCACCATCGTCTGACCCGCCCAATCGCGAGCAAGCTCACTCCTACAGGATCTGCACCAGACGAAAGAACACCACCGCCCTGTAGGAGCGCGCTTGCCCGCGATGACGGGGGTACACCCGACACATCTCCATCGCCGGACACGGCCCCGTCGCGGGCAAGCGCGCTCCTACACCCGCAGAGTACATCCGACACATCTTCATCGCCTGACACGGCCCTGTCGCGGGCACATCCACTCATCTTCATCGCCTGCACGGCCAATCGCGGGCAAGCGCGCTCCTACGAAGTGTGCGTCAAGGCTTTTCTCTGAACACCAGCGCCGAAGGCACGTCCACATCCCACAGAGCACCTGGGTCATTCAGCTCCAGCTCGATTACCCCGGCGGCCTCGAACAGGCGTCTGGCGCCCTTCTCCCCGGCTAGCCCCATCAGTGCAGGTCCAAACTCTCGACCAAACCCCACGGGGTGCCCGTACCGCCCATCATGGACAGGCACACTGATCCCCCCCGGCTCCAGAGAGGCAGCCACCTTTTCGAGGGTATCCGGATGAATGAATGGCATGTCGCCCAGGGCGATGAGCCAACCGCGATGGTTCGGCTGCGCCGCTACCGCAGCAGCGATGCTGTCGCCCATGCCTGATGAATCCAGCACCACCACCTCACAGCCATGGCGCAGGCCGATCTCTGCCACACAGGAATAATCGGGACGGGTCAGCAACACGATCTTGTCGACCGTTGCGCTCAGATTGAACAGCACATGCTCCAGGACGCAGCGCTCGACGCCATCACGCCCCGTGCATTGCGCAAGGAGCTTGTTGCGATGCTCGCCGGCCACCTGCCGATAGCGGCTGCCCTGCCCGGCGGCAAGGACGATGGCGCACAGGGTCTGGTTCATGGCGCTTACTCATGGATGGCCGATGAGGTCGTAAAAGCAAAAGCCGGGCCTGAACGCCCAACCTCAGTAGAGGTTAGGCTCCATTTCCAGCGAAACACCAAAGCGTTCAAGAATATCGGCCTGGATGCGCTGCGCCAGCTTCAGTAACTCAAGCCCGGTGGCAGCGCCGTAGTTCACCAGTACCAGCGACTGCAAGGCGTGAACACCGGCATCTCCCTCGCGAAAGCCCTTCCAGCCGGCTTGCTCGATGAGCCAGCCAGCAGCAAGCTTCACTTGCCCGTCGGCCTGTGGATAAGCCACCAGCCCCGGATGTTCCTGTTTGATGCGCGCCGCCAGTTCAGCAGGAACCACAGGATTCTTGAAGAAACTGCCGGCATTGCCCAGCACGGCGGGATCCGGCAACTTCTCGCTGCGAATTGCGCAGATCGCACGGCTGACGTGGATCGGCGTCGGCTGCTCGATGCCCTGCTCCTGCAGACGCTGGCGCACTGGGCCGTAATCCAGATGCAGCGTCGCAGCAAAGCTCAGCTTGAACCGGACCCGCAGAATCAGCCAGCGCCCCACCTGATGCTTGAACACGCTGTCGCGATAGCCAAAGGCGCAGTCCTGCAACGCAAACTCGCGCAACTCGCCAGTCTGACGGTCCAGCGCGACCAGACTGTGGAAAACATCCTTGATTTCGACGCCATAAGCGCCGATGTTCTGCATCGGTGCAGCGCCGACCGTGCCGGGAATCAGGCTGAGGTTTTCAAGCCCCGACAATCCGCGCGCCAGCATATCCTGCACGAAGGGATGCCAGGGTTCGCCTGCCTCGGCCTCGACAATCGCCCCTCCACAGTCTTCGTGGGTGATGCGAATCCCGCGGCTGGCCATGCGCAGCACCAGCGCATCGATGTCGCCGGTCAGCAGCAGGTTGCTGCCGCCGCCGACCACCAGCACTTCGACGTTCTTTTCAGAGGCCCAGGCCAGCGCATCACGCACGTCGCTGTCGTTGTGAGCTTCGACGAACCAGCGCGCCTTGACCTCAACGCCAAAGGTGTTGAACGGCTTGAGAGAAACATCCGATTGCACGTGCAACATCAAACCTCCAGCAGACGGCGCACGCGTTCCAGATCCTCGGCAGTGTCCACACCGGCGGGCGGTGCTTCCAGCGCGTCGGCAACGTGGATACGCACGCCATGCCACAAGGCGCGCAACTGCTCCAGGTTCTCGGTGTTTTCCAGCCAGCACGGGCCCCAGCTGACGAAGTCATGCAGGAAACCGGCGCGGTAGGCATAGATGCCGATGTGACGACGGTACGGCACGCCTTCAGGCAATTCGTCGCGGCTCTTGGCCAGGGCATCACGCGCCCATGGCAGCGGCGCGCGGCTGAAGGTCAGGGCCAGGCCATTGAGGTCGGAACTGACCTTGACCACGTTGGGATTGAACAGCGCGGCCACGTCATCGATAGGCTCGGCCAGGGTCGACATGCGCGCCTCGGTGTGCGCCGCCAGGTTATCAGCGACCTGGTCGATCACTGCAGGCGGGATCATAGGCTCGTCGCCCTGAACGTTGACCACGATGGCATCGTTGGCCAGCCCCAGCAACGAAGCCACTTCAGCCAGGCGGTCGGTGCCGGAGTTGTGGTCGTCGCGGGTCATCAGGACCTCGGCGCCGAATGCCTGGCAGGCCTCGACGATGCGCTGATCGTCGGTGGCCACGACTACGCGCTGGGCGCTGCTCTTGCGCGCCTGTTCCCAGACGTGCTGGATCATCGGCTTGCCGGCGATGGTTTTCAGCGGCTTGCCGGGGAAACGGCTGGAGCCGTAACGCGCCGGGATGACAACGGTAAACGCTGCGGTCATTTGTCCAGACGCTCGTCGGTGGTCAGGGTGCGGGCTTCGCTTTCCAGCATGACAGGAATGCCGTCGCGGATCGGGAACGCAAGGCCTGCGCCCTTGCTGATGAGCTCGGTCTTGTCGGCGCTGAGCTTGAGCGGACCCTTGCAGACCGGGCAGGCGAGGATGTCGAGCAATTTGGTGTCCATAGGAGATCCTGAACGAGTCATGGAAGAAGGCGGTTTAACTGGGAATCGAACCAACTGACGAACGCTGCGGAGGGCACGGCCTCTACCGCCAGGTACCACCAGTTGGCCGCCGCAAAGGATGAACACTTCACGGCGTCTTTTTCGGTCATGACCAACGGCAGGTCCGGCGTGAACGCCAGCGCCTGCGGGCTGAAAACGGCATGATCGGCGAATGCATGGGGAACAGGCCGCCAGTGTAGCCCTTCGAGGGTGTTGAAGAAACGCTGGGGGTTACCGATACCGGCGACCGCGTGCAGCGCCTGGCCGGCCGGGAAATAGTCCACAGGCTGGCGCTCGCCGGTCAGCAGGTTGACCAGTGCCGACGGCTGCAGCTTGAAGGCGTAGCCATCGTCGCGGTCCTCGCTGGCGCCGTTGTACAGCAGCGCATCGACGCTCTGCAGACGCTCCACCGGCTCACGCAAGGGACCAGCAGGCAGGCAGCGGCGATTGCCCAGGCCACGGGCGGCGTCGATCAGCACCAGTTCAAGGTCCCGGGCCAGGCGATAATGCTGCAGGCCGTCGTCGGTGAGGATCAGGTCCAGCGGCTCCTGTGCCAGCAGGCCACGGACCGCTTGTGCGCGATCCGGGTCGATCATCAGCGGCACGCCGGTGCGCTTGACGATCAGCAGCGGCTCGTCCCCGACCTGATCGGCGCTGTGCTGCGCCAATACCCGCCACGGCAGGCTCGGCGGCCTGGCACCGTAGCCACGGCTGACCACGCCCACCCGCAACCCGCGACGGCGGCAGTAATCGATCATCCACAGGATCAGCGGCGTCTTGCCCGTACCGCCCACCGTGATATTGCCCACCACGATTACCGGTACCGGCGCCTTGTAGATGTCGCCCTGCCCCGCCACGAACCGCGCGCGCTTGCCGTTGACCACCCGGCGATACAGGCATTCCAGCGGACGCAGCAAGGCCAGGGCCGGATGGCCGTTGTACCAGGCATCGAGCAAGCGGTCGGTCAGTGCCATCAGTTACCCGAGGCGGCCTCGACAGTGGTCATGCGCAGATGGGCGAAGCCCATTTTCCCGGCAGCGTCCATGGCAGTGATGACGGCCTGGTGCGGGGTCTTGCCGTCGGCGCTGATGGAAAGCGGCAGGCTGGTGTCGCCCCCGGATTCCTTCTGCAGGGCATCGATCAACGTGTCCAGCTTGCTGTCGACCAGCAGGGTGTTGTTCACCGAATAGACGCCATCGGCATTGATGGTGATGTCGACGTGCTTCTTGTCGACATCGTCGGCCGAGGCGCCGGTCACGGCCTGGGGCAGATCCACGCGCAACTGGGTTTCGCGGGTGAATGTGGTGGTGACCACGAAGAACAGCAGCAGGATGAACACCACGTCGATCAGCGACACCAGGTTGATGTCGATGGTCTCCCGGGGTTTGCGACGGCGGAATTTCACTTCTTGCGACCCTCGCCACGGGCTGCGGCCTTGAGGTCTGGCTGGGCGTCGGTCAGGTCGACGTCACGGTCGCCCTGCACCACTTCCACCAGCTTGATGGCTTCCTGCTCCATGCCGACGACCAGCTCATCGACCCGGTTTTGCAGGTAACGATGGAAGAAAATCGCAGGAATCGCCACGGTCAGGCCCGAAGCGGTGCAGATCAGCGCCTTGGCGATACCGCCGGCGAGCATGCCTGCGTTGCCGGTCATGCCGGTGGCAGTGAACGAACTGAAGATGTCGATCATGCCGAGCACGGTGCCCAGCAGCCCCAGCAGCGGCGCCATCGCGGCGATGGTACCCAGGGTTGCCAGATAGCGTTCCAGATCATGAATGACCCGGGCGGCGGCTTCCTCGATGCACTCTTTCATGATCTCGCGACCATGCCGGGAGTTGGCCAGGCCTGCCGCCAGGATTTCACCCAGCGGCGAGTCGGCGCGCAGCTCCTTGAGCTTGTCGCTGCTCAGTTGTTTGTCCTGGATCCAGCGCCACACCTGACCGAGCAGATGCGGTGGCGTAATGCGGCTGGCGCGCAGGGTCCACAGGCGCTCGATGATGATCCCGACGGCGGCGATGGAACTCAAAATGATCGGTAGCATCATCCAGCCACCAGATTTGACCAGCTCCCACACAGCGACCACCCCCTGAAAAAAAGTGGCGGTACTCTAACATAGCGTCGCAGCCTCACCGAACCCGGCGACGAAAAACCAGCCATTTCATTCACGCCAGAAGTGACGCGTCCTACGCTCGGCCCGGGCGTCCCCGAACTCGCCTAATTGCAAGGTGATGGCACCCAGCTCGGCACTGTCGTGAATCTGCATGCCCAGTCGCTGATAGCGTGCCATCACCAGCGGGTGTGGATGACCAAAGGTGTTGTTGCGTCCACGGGAAATCAACACAGCGCGAGGCCCCACGGCCCGCAGGAACGCCTGGGACGAAGAACTGCGGCTGCCGTGATGGGGCGATTGCAGCCAGTCGGCCCTGACATCAAACCCCTGGGCCAGCATGGCGCGTTCGGCGTGCACATCGATGTCGCCGGTCAGCAGCAGCCGTTCGCCGTTGGCTTCGACCCGCAGCACGCAGGAGGCAGGGTTGCTCTCTTTCGCCTGACTCCAGACCCAGGTGGTGAACGTCACTTCGTCCCAGGTCCATGTCTCGCCATCCCGGCAGGCGTCGCCGCGCAGTGAGCGGGGCATGCGCTGATGGTCACCGGCCAGGACTCTGGTCACCGGCAGCGCGCGCACGATGGCCTGGGCACCGCCGATGTGGTCCAGATGGGCATGACTGAGCAGCATCATGTCCAGTTGCCTGACTGCCGCCCGGCGGATCGCGGGAAGCACCACCCGCTCGCCGATATCGACATCCCCGACCCTGGGCCCCGCGTCATACAGCAAGCTGTGCCCCTTAGTGCGCAGCAGGATTGCCAGGCCCTGCCCCACGTCCAGTTGCATCACTTCGACGCGGCCGGGCGCCAGGCTCTTCTGCGGCGCGAACACACACAGCAACAACATGGGCCAACCCAGCGGGCGCATTGGCAAGCCTCTGGGCAGCAACAGCAGGAACGCGCCCAGCAGGCTCAGCGGCCAGACCCAAGGCGGTACGGCCGGGCCGGTCCAGGCAGGCTGCAGGTCCGCCGCCCAGCCCAGAAAAGCGAACAGCCACTCCATCGAGCCGCCTGCCAGCCAGAGCAATCCCTGGCCAATCGGCTCAAGCCCGAGAAGAAGTGTGCCGAACAGCGCCAGCGGCAGGATGAAAACGCTGACCCAGGGCACTGCCACCAGATTGACCAGCGGACCGCTCAGGCTCACCGGAAGATTCAACGCCAGCAACGCAGGCAGCAACCCCAGGGCAATCAGCCACTGTGCCCGCGACCAGCTCTGCAGCCAGCTCCAGCCTCCCAGGCGACCACCGAAAATCAGCATGAGGATCGCCACCGCCGCGAACGAAAGCCACAGCCCCGGCCGCAGGCTGCTAAGCGGTTCGGCGATCAACACCAGATTCAAGGCGATCAGAAAAGGCCAGGTCATGCCCAGATGCCGGAAGCGCAGCCGCCACAACAGCACCAGCCCGAGCATCACGCAGGCGCGCTGCACCGGCACCTCGAAACCCGCCAGCAAGCCATAGGCCAGCGCCCCGCCGAACGCCAGGCCGCACGCCGAGGGCAGCCACGGCACAAAGCGCGGCCACAGGCCCAGGCGTGCGAGGCCCGCTACCAGTGCATAAAGCAACCCGGCCAGCAGCCCGATGTGGGTGCCGGAAATCACCAGCAGATGAACTGTCCCGGTGTCCTGCAAGGCTTTCCAGTCGGCGGCGCTCAGCCCGGAATCGTCCCCCAGCACCAGTGCCGCCAGCGCGCCTTCACGCCCCTGTGCGTCAACCGCCAGCAAGCGCTGACGAACGCCATCGCGCCAGGAAGGAGCAGCCGCCTGAAGCAACTGCCCGTCGATCACCGTCCCGGTTGCGCCCACACGCTGCGCCAGCAGCCAGGCCTCGTAGTCGAACGCACCCGGATTGACCAGGCCCGCCGGACGCTTGAGCTTGACCGCCAGCCGCCAGCGCTCGCCTGAACCCACCGCAGGGCCGTTGTACCAGGCGACGCGGATGCGTTGCGGCAGCGCCGTACGCCGGGACTGCGGGCTGTCGATCTGAAACCGCACCACGCCGTCCACGGCACCCGGGAGGCCCACTACCTTGCCCTCCAGCCACAAGGTCTGGCCATCGAGGCGCGCGGGCAGCCGATCATCCAGCGCGGACTTGGCCGACACACAGGCCCACGTCAGCCCGAACAGAAACAACGCCAGCGGGTAGGTGCGAAACGGCAGCAGCATCAACCCCAGCACCGGCATGACCAGCAGCAACCAGACCGGCGGTAATTCCGGCAGAAAGCGCAGGGTCAACAGCCCCAGCGCAAGCGCCACCATCCCTGTGCGCATAAGGCTTTCCTTGCAGACGTATGAAAGACACCCCCATGGCTTAGCCCACTGGACAGCGAGCGCTTTTTATTAATTGTCACAAAGTCTGAATTTGCATCGGTCACCATCCATGCATACTTGCCCGCACTTTTCCGTCCAGCCGCCGGATTACCGAATGCCACGTCACTTGATCAAACGCTACATGCCCGATCCGCACAGCATCCGGGAACACAAGTCCTTACGTTTTCTCGGGCGCCTGCTGCACGATCCGAACCTCTGGCACCTGAACCGGCACTCCGTGGCTCGTGCCATGGGCATCGGTCTGTTCGCCGCGCTGATGCCCATGCCGCTGCAGATGTTGCTGGCCGCCTTTCTGGCTGTCTGGGTACGGGCCAACATGCCGATTGCCGTCAGCCTGTGCTGGCTGACCAACCCCCTGACCATGCCGCCGGTGTTCTACTGCACCTACAAGATCGGCGCGCTGCTGATGGGCCTGCCGCCGCGCAGTTTTCCGGACGAAATGAGCTGGGAATGGATCAGCGGCCAGCTGTCGACGCTGTGGCAGCCGTTCTTGCTGGGATCTGTGGTGGCGGGGATCGTGCTGGGGCTGGTGGGGTACTTCGGGACGATGGGGTATTGGCGTTGGTGGGTGGGACGGCAGTGGAAAGCGCGTCAGCACAAACGCAGCTCTTGAAACTCAAGGCAATCCACTGTGGGAGCGGGCTCGCCCGCGAATCGGGCCCGACCGGCACAACGAATGTGTCGAATGGACCTATTCGCGGGCGAGCCCGCTCCCACAGGGTTGGCAGATAGCTATTGCCGCATCCCGCGCCCACTCACCAGCAGGCGAGCGCAGCCCAGGTACAGCACGATGGTCGCCACGACCATGAACGCCAGGGCGATGCTGATCTTGATGTCCGACACACCCAGGATCCCGAAGCGGAAGGCGTTGACCATGTGCAGCACAGGGTTGGCCAGGGACACTGTCTGCCAGAACGGCGGCAGCAGGTTGATCGAGTAGAACACACCGCCCAGGTACGTCAGCGGGGTCAGGACGAAGGTCGGGATGATCGAGATATCGTCGAAGTTACGTGCGAAGACAGCGTTGATGAAACCCAGCAGCGAGAAGATCGTTGCGGTCAGCAGCACCACGACGATGGTCACGCCCAGATGGTGCACCTGCAGGTCAGTGAAGAACATCGACAGAATGGTGACGATGACACCCACCATCAACCCGCGCAGCATCCCGCCCAGGGTGAAGCCGATCAGAATCGTGTGCGGCGACACCGGGGACACCATCAGCTCTTCCACCGAGCGCTGGAACTTGGCGCCGAAGAAGCTGGACACCACGTTGCCATAGGAGTTGGTGATCACCGACATCATGATCAGGCCCGGCACGATGTACTGCATGTAGGTGAAGCCACCCATGTCGCCGATCTGCCGCCCGATCAGGTTGCCGAAGATCACGAAGTACAGAACCATGGTGATCGCAGGCGGCAGCAGGGTCTGCGGCCAGATGCGCATGAAGCGACGCACTTCCCGGTAGACGATGGTGTTCATGGCGATCAGGTTGGGGCGCAGCTCCGAACTCATACCGCCACCTTCGACAGATTCTTCTCGACCAGCCCCACGAACAGCTCCTCAAGGCGATTGGTTTTATTGCGCAGGCTCAGCACCTGAACGTTTTGCAGGGCCAGTTGACCGAACAGCGCGGTAATGCCGATGGTCTTGTCCACCTGCACTTCAAGAGTATGGTTATCCACCAGACGCGACGGATAGCCGGCAAGTAGCGGCGCAACGGCCATCGGATCCTTGAGGTCCAGCAGGAAAGTCTCGACGTGCAGCTTGTTGAGCAGCGTCTTCATCCCGGTGTTTTCGATGATGGTGCCGTGGTCGATGATGCCGATGTTGCGGCACAGCTGCTCAGCCTCCTCCAGATAGTGGGTGGTGAGGATGATGGTGATGCCCTTCTCGTTGAGCTCGGTGAGGAAGGTCCACATCGAACGGCGCAGTTCGATGTCCACGCCCGCAGTCGGCTCATCAAGGATCAACAGGCGCGGCTCGTGAATCAGCGCGCGGGCGATCATCAAACGGCGTTTCATGCCGCCGGAAAGTGACCGCGACGGCACTGCGCGCTTGTCCCACAGCCCGAGCTGGGTCAGGTACTGCTCGGCGCGCTCCTTGGCGATCTTCGGCGGAATGCCGTAGTAACCGGCCTGGGTCACCACGATGTCGAAGGTCTTCTCGAACTGGTTGAAGTTGAACTCCTGGGGCACTACGCCAATCGAGCGCTTGAGTTGCGCCGGATTGCGGTCCAGGTCGTTGCCGAAGATGTTCACCGTGCCGGTGGTCTTGTTGACCAGGGTCGAGATGATGCCGATGGTGGTGGATTTGCCGGCACCGTTAGGGCCGAGCAATGCGAAGAAATCACCCTCGGCAACGTCCAGATCGATGCCCTTGAGGGCCTGGAATCCATTGCCGTAGGTCTTGGTTAGCTGCCGGATGGACAGAGCTGAACTCATGACTGAAAACACACCAATAAAAGGAAAAGGGAAAAGAGGACTGATACAAAACGACCGCCACTGAAACATTCCGTTGCAAACGCGGCCCGGATAGCCATGGTGCTTGCCGAGGCCGCGCAAGTACAGCGAGTTCTATTGATAGTAGATATTAATTCAACGCGGCGGGCGTTCAGGTCAGCGGCGTCATGACCGCCGTGCGATAGGCTTCACGCTGCTGCAAGCGCTCGTACCAGGCTTTGAGGTGAGGCAGCTCGCTACGTTCAATCGGCATTTCCAGCCAGGCGTAGATAAAGCTGCCCAGCGGGATGTCGCCCATGCCGAATTCATTGCCCGAGAGGTACGGCTGGCTCGCCAGGGTCTTGTCGACGATGCGCAGCAGATTTTCGACCGTCGCCCTGGCGGCGTTGATCTGGTTCCAGTCCTGTTGCTCGGCCGGGGTGCGCAGCACGCCCCAGAACACGGTGCGGAAAGGGCCGGCGAAAGTCGAGGTGGTCCAGTCCATCCATTTATCGGCCTGGGCCCGGGCTTTGGGGTCGGCAGGATAAAGCGCCGCATCGGCACCGTACTGCGCCGCCAGGTAGCGCACGATGGCGTTGGATTCCCACAGCACGAAGTCGCCGTCTTCGATCATCGGCACCACGCCGTTGGGGTTCTTTGCCAGGTACTCAGGCTGATCGTTGAGGCCGAACGCGCCGCCCGCGTTGATCGACTCGTATTGGAGCCCCAGTTCCTGCGCGATCCACAACGCCTTGCGAACGTTGGACGAATTCTTGCGACCCCAGATCTTCAGCATCTTTTTATTCTCCTGCGTACGGTGACAATGAATTAGTGGCATATGCCTGTGGGCAGGCAGTCTACCCGACCGCAGGGCCAAGGGGGTATTAGAGCCACACCCTCACGCGCATCGGCCACGGTTCGAACTCCCATGGCAGGCAGGGGTCACTATCGATGCGCAGGGCAGAGCCTTGTCTGCGTGCTCGATGGCGCCTGTTTCGCCGTCTTTATGGAGGGATTCCTATGCTGTTGTTGTGGATCGTGGTTCTGGTGATCGGCGTGGCCTGGCTGGCCCATCGGCGCGTCGCGCCCTTCCCCGCCCTTGGAATTGTGGCGGTTTACCTGCTGGTGATGGGGGCGCTCAGCCATGCCCATGGCTGGATGATAGTCCCTTGGGCGTTGTGGCTGGCAGTGGCCTTGCCGCTGGCGCTGCCGGACCTGCGCCGCAAGTATTTCAGCGCGCCGATGTTCGCCTGGTTCCAGAAAGTGTTGCCGCCTATGTCAGAAACCGAGCGTGATGCCATCGACGCTGGCACGGTTTGGTGGGACGGCGAACTGTTCAGTGGCCGCCCGGACTGGAACACCCTGCTCAGCTATCCGAAAAGTCAGTTGACCGAAGAAGAACAGGCGTTTATCGATGGCCCGACCAACGAGCTGTGCGCCATGGTCAGCGACTGGGAAATCGGCCAGGCGATGGACCTGCCGCCCGAAGCCTGGGCGCACATCAAGACCCACGGCTTCTTTGCCCTGATTATCCCCAAGGAGTACGGCGGCAAAGGTTTCTCGGCCTACGCCCACTCGCAGGTGGCGATGAAGCTGGCGACCCGCAGCGGCGATCTGGCGTCCACTGTCATGGTGCCCAATTCCCTTGGGCCAGCGGAACTGCTGCTGCATTACGGGACTGACGAGCAGCGCAATCACTACCTGCCGCGCCTGGCCCGTGGCGATGACATTCCCTGCTTTGCCTTGACCGGCCCGCTGGCAGGCTCCGACGCAGGCGCCATGCCCGACACCGGGATCATCTGCAAAGGCCAGTGGCAGGGCGAAGAAGTGATTGGCCTGCGCCTGAACTGGGAAAAGCGCTACATCACCCTCGGGCCCGTCGCCACCCTGCTGGGCCTTGCGTTCAAGGCCTACGACCCTGAACACCTGCTGGGTGAGGAAGAAGATCTGGGCATCAGCCTGGCGCTGATCCCCACCGACACGCCGGGCGTGGAAATCGGTCGTCGTCACCTGCCGCTGGGCGCCGCGTTCATGAACGGGCCCAACTCCGGCAAGGACGTTTTCATCCCGCTGGAGTATCTGATTGGCGGCCAGGACATGCTCGGCAAAGGCTGGATGATGCTGATGAATTGTCTGTCAGTAGGCCGTTCGATTTCCCTGCCTGCTGTAGGCACCGGCGCGGCCAAGCACGCGAGCCTGGTCACCGGCCAGTACACGCAGATCCGCGAGCAGTTCAACGTGCCACTGGCGGCGTTCGAAGGGATTCAGGAAGCCCTGGCGCGCATCGGCGGCAATGCCTGGCTGATGGACAGCGCGCGGATGCTGACCGCCAATGCCGTGGACCTGGGCGAAAAACCGTCGGTGCTGTCGGCGATACTCAAGTACCACCTGACCGAACGCGGCCGCGAGTGCATCACCCACGCCATGGACGTGCACGGCGGCAAGGCCATCATCATGGGGCCGAACAATTACCTCGGCCGCGCATGGCAAGGTGCGCCGATCTTCATCACGGTGGAAGGCGCGAACATCCTGTCGCGCAACCTGATGATCTTCGGTCAGGGCGCGATCCGTTGCCATCCATTCGTGCTCAAGGAAATGGCCCTGGCCGGACGTGAAGATCACGACCAGGCCGTGGTCGAATTCGATGACCTGCTGCTGCAACACATCGGGTTCGCCGTGCGCAACGCCGCCAGCACCCTGGTGCTGAACCTGGGCTTCGGGCATTTTGAAAACCAGCCGGGGGACCGCCTGAGCCAGGGCTACTTCCGCGCGCTGAATCGTCAGGCTGCGGCCTTCGCCATGCTTGCCGACCTGTCGATGATGCTGCTGGGCGGCGAACTGAAACGCCGCGAGCGTCTGTCGGCGCGGTTGGGTGATGTGCTGAGCCACATGTACCTGGCCTCGGCGGCCCTCAAGCGCTACCACGACCTGGACTACCCCGAAGCGCTGGCGCCGCTTTTGCGCTGGTCGATGGAAGAGGCGCTTGGCGAATCGGAACGCGCACTGGATGAGTTGCTCAGCAACTTCCCGAACCGGATTCTGGGCGGGATGCTGCGGGTGATCGTGTTCCCGTTTGGCCGCCGCCACAAAGGCCCGTCCGATGCACTGGATGCCGAGGTCGCGCAGATCATCGGCCGCGCCAAGGGCGATCCGGCGCTGGAGTCGGTGCTGGCCGGCTGTTACCGCCCCACCGCCGAAGACGATCCGGTCGGTGCCCTGCAACACGCGGCGGACCGCCTGCACGAAGCCAAGCCGCTGCATGTTCGGCTGCATCAGGCGCTCAAAGGTGGGCAGGTGAAACCCGCTGCCGGCGAGCATGTGGTCGATGCCGCACTCAATGCCGGGGTGCTGCAGGTGGCCGAAGCCGAGAAACTGCGCGCCGCCGAAACTGCGCGGCGCAAGGTGATTGACGTAAATGATTTCGACAAGGAGCAGTTGACCGCGTCCGAAGGCAAAATCCGCTGAATCAGTAATGAAAACGCGCACCTGTAGGAGTGAGCTTGCTCGCGATAGCGGTACATCAGACACACATCTGGCAGCCGATGAAACCTATCGCGAGCAAGCTCACTCCTACAGGGCTAGCGCATGAAATACCGCTCTAGCCTGCACATCCCCCAACATTGTCCTACACTCCCCGGTAACAACAAGAAAACACCAAGGGGACGCATCATGATCGATCAACGCATGACTCATCGCTGCCTGCTTGCTGAAATCGCCTCGGGGGAGGACCTTCACAGCGGCAAACCCACCCAGACCCTGCAAACCCTGTTACTCATCGGCTTCGTGACACGCCAGCCCAGCCCTGACAACACCTTCTCCCACATCGCCCTGACCGAAGCCGGGCACCGATACCTGGCCGGCCTCTGGCACTGAACCCGCACGCCTTGCACGACCGCAGGTCCTCGGCGGACTATCGGCAGGCCTTGGGGAGATCTATACTCCCGCGCCTGTTTTTGTCTCTGAGGACCTCATCATGGCCAACGCCAATCTCGACCACACTCTGAACCTGCTGACGCACCTGCGCGGCATCCTGGTCGCGCTGGGTGAAGCAGAACAGGTTCCCGAAGAAAGCCATGACCTGTTCCTGGAGCGTTATGACGAACTGATGGCCCTGCTGCCTGTGGAGCCGATCGAAAGCCAGTACCTGGGCCAGGACCTGCTCTGCCAGGTGATCCAGCGCTATCCGCAAATCGCCCATCTGGTGCCCCGCGACCTTTTGTGGTTCTTCGGCGGCGACTGCCTGCACTTCATGCCCGACGAAGAAATCGACATGTACACCGCCCTCGAAGAGCGCCGTTTCGAGGCTGAAGAAAACGAAGAACCGTTCGATTGGGAACAGGAAAAGCAGTTGCTGGCCCTGGGACAGGACGGCCCGCGCCACTGATATCGACACGCAGGTAGCAATCCGGCTTGCCGGCGTCGGCGTATCTGGGATCGCTGACGCCGGCAAGCCGTGCTGCTACAGTTTTGTAATATAAGCATTTCAAGTAAATGCATTATTTTTATAATTAGCTTAGCGCCAAATCGAATTTCACAGCTTGCGCCCATCCCCTTATGTTGCTGACTAGCGCTGGCGCCTACTCCTGCGCCCGGTCTTTCAACAACACAAGGAATTGTCATGAGCGTCGAATTCATCGGCTATATCGCCACGCAACCCGGCTCGGAAATCCACCCACGCAGCGGTCAGACGATTCAGCCTGAATATGTCGAAAAGGTCGCTCGCGCCCACGAGGAAGCGGGCTTCGATCGCGCATTGGTCGCCTACCACTCCAACAGCCCGGACAGCGCGTTCGTTGCATCCTACGCCGCCAGCGTCACGAAAAAGCTGAAGTTCCTCGTCGCTCACCGCCCAGGCTTCATCTCCCCCACCGTCGCCGCCCGGCAATTCACCACGCTGGATGTGTTCAACGGTGGGCGCACGGCGGTGCATATCATTACCGGGGGTGACGATCAGGAGCTGCGCGCCGACGGCAGTTTCATCGGCAAGGACGAGCGCTATGCACGCACCGATGAATACCTGAGCGTGGTGCGCAAGGAATGGACTGAAGAAAAGCCCTTCGACCACCACGGCACCTATTACCAGTTCGAAGGCGCCCATTCGCTGGTCAAGTCGCCACAACAGCCGCATATCCCGCTGTACTTCGGCGGTGCTTCACAGGCGGCCATCGAAGTCGCGGGCAAGCATGCCGATGTCTATGCATTGTGGGGTGAGACCTACGAGCAGGTCAGGGATATCGTCAAACAGGTGCGTGCCGAAGCCGCGAAGCACGGGCGTACGGTACGTTTCAGTTTGTCATTGCGGCCGATTCTGGCAGAGACCGAGGAAAAGGCCTGGGCCCGCGCCGACAGTATTCTGGAGCGAGCCAAGGCATTGGCGCAGGCCAGCGGATTCGAGCGCCGGGAGCCAGCCAACGAAGGCTCGAAACGCCTGCTGCAAGCGGCCGCGCAGGGTGCGCGCCTGGACAAGCGCCTGTGGACCGGAATTGCGGGTCTTCTGGGCGCCAAGGGCAACTCGACTGCACTGGTTGGCACTGCCGAACAGGTGGCCGACGCGCTGCTCGATTACTACGACCTGGGGATAACCACCTTCCTGATCCGCGGTTTCGACCCGCTGGACGATGCCATCGATTACGGCAGGAAACTGATCCCGCTGACCCGCGAGCTGGTGGCCCGGCGCGAACGGGAGAAGCGCGAAAAAGTTGCCTGAGGATTTTCGGGTGTACTTTTCGTAGCAGCACGGCTTGCCGGCGGGGGCGGCCTCAAGATCGCCCCCGCCGGCATCGGAACGCCGCCCGGCCGTGCTGCTACGGGAGCAGGGAGGCAACTGATTACGCTGCTTCCCGCCCCTGCCTCAACGCATCCGCCACCAGGCGCCCGAAGGACGCCACCGGCGCCTGCAGGTTGCCCAGGAACCTTGGGTAGATCAGCCACAAATCCATCACCGGTTTGAAATCCTTGAGCGGCAGCACCGCCAGGGATTCCCGGTGGGCGCTGCGCTCAAGCAAAGGTCGCGGTACCAGTCCAAGGCCCATGCCGTCAGCCACCAGCCCCAACTGCAATTCAGTGCCGAAGGTCTCAAGATTGACCTTCAGGCTCAACCCCTGATCGGCCAGGGTACGCTGCAGCCCCGCGCGGAAACCGCAACCATCCGGATTGAGCACAAAGCCCTGGTCATAACAGTCGGCCAGCTTGACCGGCTTTTTCGGTACACGGTCCGCAGCACAAACCACCACCAGCTCCATTTTGCCAATGGACTCGCCAATGATGCCTTCCGGAAAAATCTTGCCCGCGGGAAACAGCGCTGCCGCCGCATCAATCTCGCCATTCTCGATCTTGCTCACCAAGTGGCTGCCCCAGCCCGTCGATACCTGGGCACGCAGCTCCGGGAATTGCCCGCGCAGCTGTTTCAGCGCGTCGAGCAGCACCACATCGCCGATGGTCTGCGGCACGCCCAGGCGCAGAAGGCCGCTGGGCGGGGTATCGTTGGCCACCAGTTCACGCAGCGAGTCCATTTCCCGCAGGATGGCCAGACACTTCTGATACACCTGTGTGCCCATAGGCGTCGGCTTGAGCGGTTTGGTGTTGCGGTCGAACAGCTCGACCCCCAGCGCCTGCTCAAAATTTTGCACTCGCCGGGTGATCGCCGGCTGAGTCAGCGCCAGGGATTCGGCTGCATGGCTGATCGACTGACAGCGAATCACCGCTACGAAGGCATCGATATCATCAATTTTCATTCGAAAGACACATATAAAAAAGGCAGGAGATAGGCAAAAAGCATAATTCCAATTGCCGCCCGTGGATAGCCCATCCACCTTCCTTGCGGTTATCAAATGCTTTTTCGTTATAACCTAATCATTAATAAATAGCATATTAAACGCCGGCATTATGCTTATATTGTCGCAATCCTTTGATGCGGAGCCGACATGCCTACCTCCCGACACCCCGAACGACTCCGGGCCTTCATCGCCGCACTGGCTGAACTGGTGGACAGTCACCCCCACGAAACCGACCTGCTGCATCGTGGCGGCAAGCTGCTGGGCCAACTGGTCAGGCACGACGACTGGCTACCGGACGAGTTCGCCATACCCGACCCCACCCGTTATCAGCAATTCCTGCTGCATGCCGACTCCCGGCAGCGCTTTTCGATTGTCAGTTTTGTCTGGGGGCCGGGTCAGAGCACGCCCATTCACGATCACCGCGTCTGGGGCCTGATCGGCATGTTGCGCGGCGCCGAGTTCTCCCAGGGGTTCGCCCGCACCACCGACGGCCGGCTTGAGAAGGAAGGCCCGGCCATTCGCCTGGACCCCGGGCACGTCGAAGCCCTGTCACCGCGCAGCAACGATATCCATCAGGTCAGCAACGCCTTCGCCGACCAGGTGTCGATCAGCATCCACGTCTACGGCGCCAACATCGGCGCGGTCAAACGTGCCGTCTATCAAGCTGACGGCAGCGAAAAACTGTTCATCTCCGGCTATTCCAACGCCTTTCTCCCCAACATTTGGGACCTGTCCAAAGAGAACCAGAACTGATGACTCAAAGCACTCGATCCTACAGCGATATCCGAAATGCCCTGCTCGCTCGCCAGGAAGTGGCGTTGGTGGATGTGCGCGAGGAAGCGCCCTTCGCCGAGGCGCACCCGCTGTTCGCCGCCAATATCCCCCTGTCGAAGCTGGAACTGGAAGTGTTCTCCCGCATCCCGCGCCGTGACACGCAAATCACTGTCTACGACAACGGCGAAGGCCTGGTCCAGCCAGCCCTCGCCCGCCTGGCAGCGCTTGGCTACACCAACGCCAAAGCCCTCGAAGGCGGCTTGCAAGGCTGGCGCGAGGCCGGCGGTGAGCTGTTCATCGACGTCAACGTGCCGAGCAAGTCCTTTGGCGAGCTGGTGGAACATCATCGCCACACCCCGTCCCTGGCTGCCGAGGAAGTCAAAGCCCTGCTCGACAGCAAGGCTGATGTGGTGGTGCTCGATGCCCGCCGATTCGATGAATACCAGACCATGAGCATACCCACCGGCGTCAGCGTGCCCGGTGCCGAACTGGTGCTGCGCGCCCGCGAGCTGGCGCCGGATCCCAAGACCCGGATCATCGTCAACTGCGCCGGGCGCACCCGCAGCATCATCGGCACCCAGTCACTGGTGAATGCCGGGCTGCCCAACCCCATCTCCGCCCTGCGCAACGGCACCATCGGCTGGCTGCTGGCTGGCCAGACCCTGGATCACGGCCAGGCACAGCGCTTTGGCGCAGTCAGCGAGCAGACCCAACAAGCCGCCCAGGCCGATGCGCGCAAAGTGGCCGACACGGCGAAAGTGAAACGCGGCATCCGCGCTGATCTGGACACCTGGCAGGCCGAGACGACGCGCACCACCTACCTGTTCGATGTGCGCACTCCGGAAGAATTCGAAGCGGGCCACCTGCCGGGCGCGCGCTCGACGCCGGGTGGCCAGTTGGTGCAGGAAACCGATCACTACGCCAGTGTGCGTGGCGCCCGGATCGTGCTGGTGGATGACGATGGCGTACGCGCCAACATGTCGGCCTCGTGGCTGGCGCAAATGGGCTGGGAAGTCTTCGTGCTGGACGGCCTCAAGCCCCAGGACTTCAAGGAAAAAGGCGCCTGGAATGCACCGATCCCGACCCCGTGGCAGGTCGAAGAGATCAGCCCCGACACCCTGCGCCAGTGGCAGCAACAGGGCGGCGTCGCGGTGCTGGATTTCACCGCCAGCGCCAATTACGTGAAACAGCACATCCCCGGCGCCTGGTGGACACTGCGCGCCAACCTTTCAAGCGCCCTGCAGAAGATCCCCGCCGCCGAACGCTACGTGCTGACCTGCGGCAGCAGCAAGCTGGCGCGCCTGGTGGTGCCGGAAGTCGAGGCCCTGACCGGCAAGCCAGTGTTTCTGCTGGGCGGCGGCACAGCCAGTTGGGTCGCGGCAGGTTTCGAGCTGGAAACCGGCGACAGCCACCTCGCCTCCCCGCGCATCGACCGCTACCGTCGCCCTTATGAAGGCACCGACGCCCCCCGCGAAGCGATGCAGGCGTATCTGGACTGGGAGTTCGGCCTGGTGGAGCAACTGGCTCGTGACGGCACCCATGGTTTCTACGTGATCTGACCGCCTCGGCCCCTGTAGGAGTGAGCTTGCTCGCGATGACGCTTTGTCTGTGACGCATGTGTTGACTGACACACCGCTATCGCGAGCAAGCTCACTCCTACAGGATTGGTGCAAGGCAAAATAATCAGCGCGCGCTGTAGGAGCGCGCTTGCCCGCGACGGCGATGGCTCATCCCCCACATTTCCACCGCCTTAAATCGCCCCACCGCGGGCATTCACCCATTCGATGGCCGACCCCTTCTCCAGGCGGAGGCCGCTCTCGCATTCAAGCCTGGAGATCCCCCATGAACATCCCTCTCACCCGCCTCCTGTCTGCCGCATTACTGCTGTTGGCCGTCAATCAATCTGCCCAGGCTGCCGAAGCCCTGGAGCCACTGCTCGTCGCCAACCAGAAATCGGCGCTCAAAGTCCTGCTCCAGGCCTCGGGCGAACTGAAGGACGTGCCTTACGAAATCAAATTCTCCGAATTCCCGTCGGCCTCGCCCTTGGGTGAAGCCCTGAATGCCGGGGCCGTAGACGTCGGCGCCCTGGGCGATGCGCCTTATGTGTTTGCACTGGGCGCCGGTGCTTCGTTGAAAGTCATCAGCATCACCCATGTCAGTGGCCGCTACACCACGGCCCTGATCGTGCGCAACGACTCTTCCATCAAGAGCGTGGCCGACCTCAAGGGCAAGCGCATCGTCACCGGACGCGGCTCGATCGGGCACTACCTGGCCATCCGCGCGCTGAACGAGGCCGGCCTTCAATCCAGCGATGTCAGCTTCGTGTATCTGCTGCCCAGCGAGTCCCGGCTGATCCTGGACAATGGCAACGCCGACGCCTGGGCCACCTGGGCGCCCTACACCACCGTGGCCACCCAGAGTGGCGCACGTATCCTGCCCAACGGCCCGGACCTTTTGACCAATCACTCCTACCTCGCCGCCACCAGCAAGGCCATCACCGAAAAACGCGCTCAACTGGATGACTTCGTCGTGCGCCTGGATCGCGCCTATCGCTGGGTCAACACTCACCCTGCCGAGTACGCCGCCGCCCAGGCCAAAGTCACCGGCCTACCGGTTGAAGTGCACCTGGCCACCGCCAGGGAAACCACCATGGAGCGCGTGAGCATTGATGACGGCGTGATCAAGGGCCTGCAAAACACCGCCGACATTTATCAGCGCGAAGGCATTCTGAACAAACATGTCGATGTGTCGCAGGGATTTGATCCGGACTTCAACGCCATTCGACTGGCTGCCGAACAGGCGGCACTGAAAAAGGATACGCAGGCGGCCCGCTGATTCGCAGAGATGCTGCGCGGCAGGTTCGCGCAGCCATATAAAGGAAGGAACTAAAAAACGCGCACAAACAAAAACGCCGCTCTATTGAGCGGCGTTCTTGTGAATTTGGAGCGGGAAACGAGACTCGAACTCGCGACCCCGACCTTGGCAAGGTCGTGCTCTACCAACTGAGCTATTCCCGCAATATGGCGTCCCCTAGGGGACTCGAACCCCTGTTACCGCCGTGAAAGGGCGGTGTCCTAGGCCACTAGACGAAGGGGACACTGCCTGAAACACCATGGTGTAGTGTTTCAGTTCCAGAAATACACCCGAAGATGCTTCCTGGTTTCACTCAGCTCCGCCCGAAGGCCAAGCTGCTTAAAAATTGGAGCGGGAAACGAGACTCGAACTCGCGACCCCGACCTTGGCAAGGTCGTGCTCTACCAACTGAGCTATTCCCGCTTTGGCGTCCCCTAGGGGACTCGAACCCCTGTTACCGCCGTGAAAGGGCGGTGTCCTAGGCCACTAGACGAAGGGGACACACTACAACATTCACTCCCTGCTGCGCTTCGCTGTGTGCTTTACGCTGCAAGTGGCGCGCATTCTATGGATGGTTGGAGAGGTCGTCAACCCCCCAATGAAAATTTATTCAAATCAATGACTTCGCCCTCTATTTAGGTAATGGGTGGCCGATACAGGGATCAGGCGGATGTATCTCTATATAGACATCCCGACCACCACCCTTCCAGTGCTAGTGCATAGCCACTACACTCGGCGCACATTTACCCGGATTGAGGCTTGTACGGTGACACCACTCATTATCACCCTGATGGTTGTAACAGGCATCGTACTCTTGATCGCCGTCGGCTATCTGAACCACGTCGCAGAGGCGAAGAAGGTCGAGCGCGCGCGCACGCTGGTCGAGCTCAACGATCGCCTGCGTCGCTGCTGCGAATTGTCCGAGACCTTCCCCGGGCAATTGATGAGCCCGGCGCTCAAGCTGTTGCTGGTGCGTCTGGAGCTGAACGTCGTCAAACGGCTGATCGCGCTGGAAAGAAGAAACAACCCTGGCATCCAGGAACGCGAAACCGAACTCGAAGCGCTGGTGGCCCAGGGCGACAACATCAAGGTGGACAACCCGGCCAGCCCCATCCAGACCGAAGCCAAGGCCAAGGATGTGCGCTTTCTGCTCGAAGCAATGCATGGTCAGGTGACGCGCGCCGCCCACGACGGTTTCCTGCAGACCGCTGAAGCCAAGCACTGGATTCGCGAGATTCGCAACATGCTGGTGCTGCTGCACATTGAGTTCTTCAATAACCTGGGCACCCAGGCACTGAATCAGGATCAGCCGGGGCAAGCGCGGCTGGCGTTCGAGCGTGGCGTGCAATACCTGAAGAACCAGGCCGAGCCGGCACCGTGGAAAACCCACCTGCAGGCCATGGAGCGTCAGTTGGCGCGGGCCAACGCCATGGTGCTGGACACCATCGCCCCAACCGAAGACGACCACAACGAGCTGACCGAAGGCCTGAAAGCCGACGAATCGGATGCGCAGTGGAAGAAGAAAGCCATCTACGATTGACGTTGATCCTGTAGCAGCACGGCTTGCCGGCGGGGGCGGTGTGTCAGACGGTATATTCGTCACAGACACACCGCTCCCGCCGGCAAGCCGTGCTGCTACGGTTTAAAGCTGAGGCCTCAGCAGTCAGTCAGACGCAGGAAAATCTGCACCAGCGCTTCGATACCCACCTGATCCGCCTCGCTGAAACGCGCCAGGCTCGGGCTGTCCAGGTCCAGCACGCCAATCAGGCGCCCTTCCTTGACCAACGGCACCACCAACTCACTGTTGGACGCGCTGTCGCAGGCGATGTGCCCCGGGAATTCATGCACGTCCAGCACGCGCTGGGTTTCACGGCTTTGTGCCGCAGCCCCGCACACGCCCTTGCCAAACGGAATCCGCACGCAGGCGATCTGGCCCTGGAACGGCCCCAGCACCAGCTCTTCGTTGCGGTTCAGATAAAAGCCGGCCCAGTTGAGGTCGTCCAGCTGGGTGTAAAGAAACGCCGAGAATTGCGCGGCATTGGCGATGAAATCGCGCTCGTCCGCAAGCAAGGACTCAAGCTGTGCGGCCAGCAGGCGGTAGCCGTCGAGACCCTGGCCTGCTGCACTCAAATCGATCATGGATGTTGCTCCAGCATTTTCAAACCAACCCAATAACGGGCGAACTGATAGGCGCAGCGGCCATTGCGGTTGCCACGACCGGTCGCCCAGCGCACGGCCAGGATGTCCAGTTCATGGTCCCGCTGCCACGAGAGCCCGGCCTTGGCCGCCAGTTCGCCAATCCAGTGTTCCACCACGTCCAGGAAATGTTCCTGGGTGAATGGATAGAAAGACAGCCACAAACCGAAACGATCAGACAGGGCAATCTTGTCCTCGACCGCTTCGCTTGGATGAATTTCGCCGTCATCGCCCCGTTGCCAATGGGCGTTGTCGCTCTCCTTCTCCGGCACCAGGTGGCGGCGGTTGGAGGTGGCGTACAGCAGGACGTTGTCCGGCGCCTGCTCCAGCGAGCCATCGAGCACGCTCTTGAGCACGCGGTAGTCGCCTTCGCCGGAATCGAACGACAGGTCATCGCAGAACAGCACGAAACGCTGCGGCAGCTTTTGCAGTTGCTCGACCACCCGCGGCAGGTCCCCCAGATGATCGCGTTCGATCTCGATCAGGCGCAGGCCGGCCTTGGCATGCTCGGCGAGCAGCGCACGTACCAGCGACGATTTGCCAGTGCCGCGCGAGCCCCAGAGCAGCGCGTGGTTGGCCGGCAGCCCGTCGATGAATTGCTGGGTGTTGCGCCCCAGTTGAGCGCGCTGCTGGTCAACGCCGATCAGGTCCGACAGGCGCATGTCCAGGGTCACGTCCAGCGGCAGCAGATAGCCGCTGCGGCCCTCGCGCACCCAGCGCGCCGCCAGTGCCTTGTCCCAGTCCACTGGCTCGCGCACGGCAGGCAGCAGAGGTTCGAGTCGCGCCAGAACCGATTCGGCGCGTTCCAGGAATGCGTTCAACCTAGAATCCACGATGTCTCCTTGATTTAACTGGTTAAAGCCGGTCTGCGATCGGCTATGCTTTGCCCGCGAAGGACCCAGGAAGTGACAGCGCCCTTATGGAAATACCGATCACCCACCGGCTATCGTTCAAACAGGCCCGTTTGACCGTTCTGATCGGCTTCCTGCTGGGAACCCTGCTCAGCTTTGTTCAGATTGCCATCGATTATGCCAGCGAAGACGCCTCGATCGATCGTGAAATTCGCTCCCTGCTGCAAATCAGTCACAACCCCGCCTCGCGCATCGCCTACAACATCGACGCTGAACTGGCCCAGGAGCTGACCCTGGGGCTGCTGCATTCGCCTGCGGTGGTCAGCGCGCGCCTGACCGATAACAACAATGTGCTGCTGGCCGCAGTGTCTCGCCCGCTGGCCGAAAGCCGCTACCGGATGCTCAGCGACAGCCTGTTCGGCAAGAGCCGGCAGTTCGAGGACGTGTTGCATCTGGACCACATGCCCAAGGAGGCCATCGGCACGCTGTTTCTGGAAGTGGACACTTTCGCGTTCGGCAGCCACTTCCTGCAACGGGCGGAAATCACCCTGCTCAACGGCTTCGTGCGCAGCCTGGTGCTGACCTGCATTCTCATGGGGCTGTTCTACCTGACGCTGACCAAGCCGTTGACCGGGATCATCCGCGCCCTGGCCAGCCGCGATTCGCGCAGCCCCAAGCAGGCCCCGCTGCCCTGCCCGCCCGGTCATGAAAACGACGAGATCGGTGTGCTGATCCACGTCGCCAACCAGCAGTTCGACCATGTCGCCAGCGAATTCGGCAGGCGCCTGGAAGCGGAAAACCGCCTGACCGACCACCTCAACGAACTTGAAGACATCGTCGAGGCGCGCACTCAGGAACTCAAATCCAGCAACACGCGGCTGAGCCAGTCCAACGAAGAACTGGAGATTGCCCGCAGCACCGCACTGGACATGGCCAATGCCCGCTCGGCCTTTCTGGCGCACATGAGCCACGAGATCCGCACCCCGCTCAACGGCCTGCTGGGCATGCTCGCGCTGTCGCTCGACGGCCCTCTGAGTGCCGAACAACGCCAGCAACTGTCGATCGCCCATGACTCGGGCAAAGTGCTGGTGGAGTTGCTCAACGATATCCTCGACCTGTCGAAATTCGATGCAGGCCAACTGGAGCTCGAACGCATTCCGTTTGACCTGGGCACCTTGATCGAAGACACGGCCAACCTGCTGTCACAGAACGCCGCGCCAAAAGTGGAGCTGACCTGCCTGATCGATCCGCATTTCCCGGCGTTGGTGCTGGGCGACCCGACGCGGGTGCGGCAGATCGTCAGCAACCTGCTGTCCAACGCGCTCAAGTTCACCCAGGTCGGGCGCGTGGACGTGCGCCTCACCCAGCAGGCGGACAAGGTGCGGATCGAAGTCTGCGACACCGGCATCGGCATCGCCCAGGACGCTCAGGCCAGGATCTTCCAGCCCTTCACCCAGGCCGAGGCCGCGATCACTCGCCAGTACGGCGGCACGGGGCTGGGCCTGAGCCTGACGCACAACCTGTGCGAAGCGATGAACGGGCAACTGCGCATCGAATCTACCCCTGGGGTCGGCAGCCGCTTCTATGTTGACCTGCCCCTGCCCGCCCACACGCCGGCACCGCATTGGCCTGCGATGAAAGGCCGGGTGGTGGTGGTGAGCACGCCGGGCAGTGGCCTGGTGGAGTTGCTCAGCGGCCTGCTGCCGGAATGGGGCATCGAGTATCAGCATTTTTCGGCCAACGCGCCCCAGCCGCAGATCGAGCCCGACCTGCTGATTACCGACTGCCCCGAATGCCTGATCGGCATCCGCCCCGCCACCCGCATTCCGATCCTGCTGGTGACCGCTTACGGCAACTTCATGCCCGGCGAGCAGGTGCAGGCGATGGCGCCGCTGCAGCAGCAGGCGCGGCCGCTGTCGCGCAGTGTCCTGCATCGGGCGCTGGGCCGGGTGCTGGGGATCGAAGGCCAACAGCCGAGTGCGCGCCTGGCCAGCAGCCAGTCGGCGTCGTATCGCGCGCGGATTCTGCTGGTAGAGGACAACCCGGTGAACCAGCTCGTCGCCAAGGGCATGCTGGGCAAGCTGGGGTGTGAAGTGGTGGTCAGCAGCCATGGCGGTGAGGCGTTGCAGCAGCTTGAGCGCGGCCAGTTCGACCTGGTGCTGATGGACTGCAACATGCCGGTGATGGACGGGTATGAAGCCACCCGGCAGATTCGCCAGAGCGAGAAATGGCCAGACCTGCCGGTGATCGCCCTCACCGCCAATGCCATGCCCGAAGAACGCGAGCATTGCAAAACCGCCGGCATGAACGATTACCTGGCCAAGCCGTTCCATCGCGAAGAGCTTATCGCCATTCTCGACCAGTGGATCCCGGTCACGCAGGATCACTGACCGGCGCCCTCAAGATCGCCCCCGCCGGCAAGCCGTGCTGCTACGGGGGCGTGGGCGTATGCGAGATTGGGGTATGAACGCTGACTCGTAGCAGTCCGGCTCGCCGGCGTGGCGGCCTCATGATCGACGACGCCGGCAAGCCGGACCGCTACGGGGCGTTTACTTAAGGAGGGCCTTGATATCGGACTCAAGGTCTTCGGGCTTGGTCAACGGCGCGTAGCGCTTGACCAACTGGCCGTTGCGGCCGATGAGGAATTTGGTGAAATTCCATTTGATCCGCTCCGAGCCCAGCAACCCCGGCGCCTGTTTCTTCAATTGCACGAACAACGGATGGGCGGCGCTGCCGTTGACATCGATCTTCTTGAACAGCGGAAAGCTCACCCCGTAGTTCAGCTCGCAGAACTCGGAAATTGCACCTTCATTACCTGGCTCCTGCTTGCCGAACTGGTTGCAGGGAAACCCCAGCACCACCAGCCCCTGGTCGCGATAACGCTGCCACAGCTCTTCAAGCCCCTTGTACTGCGGGGTGAAGCCGCACTTGCTCGCGGTATTGACCACCAGCACCGCCTTGCCTGCGTAATCGGCGAGGGTCTTTTGCTCGCCCTTGATCGTCTGCACCGGGATGTTCAGCAAATTGTCGCTCATGACGATGCCTCGAAAGTTAAACCGCCAAGTTAGCGCGCCACTGATTGGCGCGCTATCGAATTATCCACGGTGATATCAGTGCATCAGGCGTCTCGGGGCACCAGGTCCAGGCAGACCGAATTGATGCAGTAACGCAAACCGGTCGGCGGCGGGCCGTCCGGGAAAACGTGGCCCAAGTGAGCATCGCATTTGGCACAGACCACCTCAGTGCGGATCATGCCGTGGCTGACATCACGCACTTCCACCACCGCGCTGCCCTCGATCGGCGCATAGAAGCTGGGCCAGCCGCAGCCCGAATCGAACTTGGTTTCAGAGTCGAACAATGGCTCGTTGCAGCACACGCAGTGATAGACACCGGCGGTCTTGGTGCTGTTGTACTTGCCGGTGAAAGGCCGCTCGGTGGCCTTCAGGCGGCAGACCTGATACTGCTCTGGGTCAAGCATCTGCTTCCATTCTTCAAGGGTTTTCGCAAGCTTCTCCACGGGTACACCTCCACAGCTGAAAAAGCCCGATCTGTGTCTTTTCCACGGGTCGGGTGGCACGTATGATTGCGCCTTCGTTTGACGCCAGTCTGTCACCGGCCTTACAGGCATACAAATTCATTTTGATGGCGTTGTGCTTAGCGGTCCGCCTTTTCCATCCAGCGCGAACCTCTCTATTTGGGATCAATCACATGCAGTTCAGCAAATCGAACAAGCTCGCCAACGTCTGCTATGACATCCGCGGGCCCGTGCTCAAGCACGCCAAACGCCTGGAAGAGGAAGGCCATCGCATCCTCAAGCTGAACATCGGCAACCCGGCGCCGTTTGGTTTCGAGGCGCCGGACGAAATCCTCCAGGACGTGATCCGCAACCTGCCGACCGCCCAGGGCTACAGCGATTCCAAAGGCCTGTTCAGCGCGCGCAAGGCGGTGATGCAGTACTACCAGCAAAAGCAGGTCGAAGGTGTCGGCATCGAAGACATCTACCTGGGCAACGGTGTATCCGAGCTGATCGTGATGTCGATGCAGGCGCTGCTCAACAACGGCGACGAAGTGCTGGTCCCGGCCCCCGACTACCCGCTGTGGACCGCCGCCGTGGCGCTGTCCGGTGGCAACCCGGTGCATTACCTGTGCGACGAGCAGGCCAACTGGTGGCCGGACCTTGACGACATCAAGGCCAAGATCACGCCGAACACCAAGGCCATGGTCATCATCAACCCGAACAACCCGACCGGCGCCGTGTATTCGAAAGAAGTGCTGCTGGGGATGCTGGAAATCGCCCGTCAGCACAACCTGGTGGTGTTCTCCGACGAAATCTACGACAAGATCCTGTACGACGACGCCGTGCACATCTGCACCGCTTCGCTGGCGCCGGACCTGTTGTGCCTGACCTTCAACGGCCTGTCCAAGTCCTACCGCGTGGCCGGTTTCCGCTCCGGCTGGATCGCCATCTCGGGCCCGAAACACAACGCCCAGAGCTACATCGAAGGCATCGACATCCTGGCCAACATGCGTCTGTGCGCCAACGTGCCGAGCCAGCACGCGATCCAGACCGCGCTGGGTGGCTACCAGAGCATCAACGACCTGATCCTGCCGCCGGGCCGCCTGCTGGAACAGCGCAACCGCACCTGGGAGTTGCTCAACGACATTCCGGGCGTGAGCTGCGTCAAGCCGATGGGTGCGCTGTACGCATTCCCGCGCATCGATCCGAAAGTCTGCCCGATCCACAACGACGAGAAGTTCGCACTCGACCTGCTGCTTTCCGAGAAGCTGCTGATCGTTCAGGGCACGGCGTTCAACTGGCCATGGCCGGACCACTTCCGCGTGGTGACGCTGCCGCGTGTGGACGATCTGGAACAGGCCATTGGGCGGATTGGCAACTTCCTCAAATCCTACAAGCAGTAACCCTTTTTTCCTGTAGGAGTAAGCTTGCTCGCGATAGCGTTGTGTCAGTCGATGAATGTTTCACCGACAAAACGCAATCGCGAGCAAGCTCACTCCTACAGGTCTGCGTTGCCAATCGCTCTACCCCCGCCCTCTCGCCAATGGGCCATAATTGCCCTGGCGGCTCGAAACGACACAGTTTGAAATAGTCGCCCGGTTGAATAGCCACCGACATCACCTTATATACCCCGCAACACGTTACACATTCTTCACGAGGAGACACTCCACACCATGATGCGCATCTTGCTGTTTTTGGCCACTAACCTTGCGGTCGTGCTGATTGCCAGCATCACCCTGAGCCTTTTTGGCTTCAACGGGTTCATGGCGGCCAACGGGGTTGACCTGAACCTCAATCAGCTGCTGATTTTCTGCGCCGTGTTTGGTTTCGCCGGTTCGCTGTTCTCGCTGTTCATCTCCAAATGGATGGCAAAGATGAGCACCGGTACCCAGATCATCACCCAACCACGCACCCGCCACGAACAATGGCTGATGCAGACCGTTGAACAACTGTCCCGCGACGCTGGCATCAAGATGCCGGAAGTCGGGATTTTCCCGGCCTATGAAGCCAACGCCTTCGCCACCGGCTGGAACAAGAACGACGCGCTGGTCGCCGTCAGCCAGGGCCTGCTGGAGCGTTTCTCGCCCGAGGAAGTGAAAGCGGTGCTGGCCCACGAGATCGGCCACGTCGCCAACGGTGACATGGTCACCCTGGCGCTGGTGCAGGGCGTGGTGAACACCTTCGTGATGTTCTTCGCCCGGATCATCGGCAACTTCGTCGACAAGGTGATCTTCAAGAACGAGGAAGGCCAGGGCATCGCGTACTACATCGCGACCATCTTCGCCGAAATCGTGCTGGGCTTCCTGGCCAGCGCCATCGTCATGTGGTTCTCGCGCAAACGCGAATACCGCGCCGACGACGCCGGTGCACGCCTGGCCGGTACTGGCGCGATGATTAGCGCCCTGCAGCGCCTGCGTTCCGAACAGGGCGTTCCGGTACAGATGCCAGACAGCCTGACAGCCTTCGGCATCAACGGCGGCCTGAAACACGGCCTCGCCGGCCTGTTCATGAGCCACCCGGCCCTGGAAGACCGCATCGAGGCCCTGCGCCGGCGCGGTTGATTCCAAAGCTGCTGCGATAAGAAAGGGCGACTTCGAGTCGCCCTTTTCTTTCACTCCCCGCTCTGTAGCAGCACGGCTTGCCGGCGGGATCGATCTCAAGTCCGCCCCCGCCGGCAAGCCGTGCTGCTACGCTCAGCGGCGGAACAGCCGATAGGCGTATTCCATCAACCGTGTCACGCCTGCCTGCTTGAACTTGGCGCTCTGCTCCAGCACATCCCAGTCGCCGACCATCTTCACCCGCCATTCCGGCGACAGCAGCTGTTGCACCTCGTCTTCATCGACCGAAAAAGGCGGCCCGGGAATCTGCGACTGATCATAGTCCAGCGTCACCAGCAGGCCTCGGCAATCCTGTGCCACCAGCCGGTTCAGTTGCTCGACATAGCGCCAGCGCATGTCCGCAGGCAGCGCAATCAACGCCGCGCGGTCGTAGAACGCCGTGCAATGACCCACATCCCCCGGTTTGAGCGCGAAGAAATCACCACACCAGATTTCACAATGGTCGTGACGGTAAACCTTGAAGGCTCCCCGCTCCTCGATTACCGGCGTCAGTCCGTTTTCACTGAACCAGGCCGCCACCGCCGTTTCCGACAGCTCGGCGCCCACCACGTGCAACCCTTGGGAAACCAGCCAGGTCATGTCGATGGTCTTGCCGCACAACGGCACCAGGACCCGTTCACCTCGATTCACATTCAATTCGGGCCACAACTTCACCAGATATGGATTCACGTCCGATTGATTGAAACCAATCTGATTGATCGCCCAGCGTTCATGCCAAAACTGCGGCTCCATAAATACTCCTGATACTTCGATCAAAAAGCCCTAAAACTTATATTAGATTTAGATCGATGATCTGCCCGATCATGCAGTCATCTTATACGCTCAGGACTCCCGACATGCTCCCCAGCCTGTTCATTTCTCACGGCTCCCCCATGCTTGCACTGGAACCCGGCGAAAGCGGCCCGGCGCTGGCACGTCTGGCGGCCGAGCTTCCCCGACCAAAGGCCATCGTGATCGTCTCTGCCCACTGGGAGAGCAACGAGTTGCTGGTTAACGGCAACCCACAGCCAGAAACCTGGCATGACTTTGGCGGCTTCCCGGCCGCACTGTTCGCCGTGCAATACCCAGCGCGGGGCCAACTGGACATCACTCATCGCGTCATGGAGCTGCTGGCGGACGCCGATCTGACTGCGCGCATGGACACTCGCCGACCGTTCGACCATGGCGTGTGGGTGCCGCTGTCGTTGATGTACCCGCAGGCGGACATCCCTGTGGTGCAGGTCTCCCTGCCAACACGTATGGGTCCTGAACTGCAGACCCGGGTCGGCCAGGCACTGGCGAAATTGCGCGAGGAAGAGGTGTTGGTGATCGGGTCGGGCAGCATTACCCACAATCTGCGGGAGCTGGACTGGCATGCAGGGCCAGAGAGCGTAGAGCCCTGGGCGCTGTCATTTCGCGACTGGATGGTGGAAAAACTCGCCGCTGGCGACGACGAAGCCCTGCACGACTACCGCCGACAGGCGCCGAACGCGGTGCGTAATCATCCGAGTGACGAGCACCTGTTGCCCCTCTACTTCGCCCGTGGTGCGGGTGGCGAGTTCAGCATTGCGCATCAGGGTTTCACCATGGGTGCGCTGGGGATGGATATCTACCGGTTTGGGTGAGCGTCTTGAGATCGCTCCCGCCGGCAAGCCGTGCTGCTACGAGGGCGGGGTGACGGCTGAAGGTGGGACACCCTGCATCACGTAGCAGCACGGCTTGCCGGCGGGTCGGTCGCAAGATCGCCGCCGCGATAAAGCCGAATTGCATTCCATGAGGCAAAAAAAATCCCCGAACCAGTCGGGGATTTTTTATTTCAGACGATCAGCACAGGGGCTGATCAGTCTTCGCGGTAGCGACGCAGTTTCAGCTGCTTGCCGGCAACGCGGGTGTCTTTCAGCTTGGCCAGCAGACGCTCGAGGCCTTCTTCCGGCAGCTCGACGAGGCTGAAGCTGTCACGCACCTGGATGCGACCGATGGCTTCACGGGCCAGACCACCTTCGTTGAGGATGGCGCCCAGCAGGTTCTTGGCAGCGATGCCATCACGCGCGCCCAGCGCGGTACGGCAACGGGCACGGCCTTCGGCCAGCGGCATTGGCGCACGACGCTCGCGGTCGCCACGATCAGGACGGTCACCCGATGGACGATCCGGACGATCGCCACGTGGCGCGCTGTTCGGCACCAGTGGACGTTCCTTCTCGATGGCTGCCAGGGTCAGGGCCTGACCGTTGGTAGCCTTGCGCAGCAGCGCAGCGGCCAGTGCACGTGGCGAGCAACCGATGTCGGCAGTCAGACGATCCAGCAGATCACCGTGGCTGGCTTCAGCGTCGGCAACCAGCGGCGCCAGGCTGTTGGTCAGTTTCTTGATGCGGGCATCGAGAACGGCCTGGGAGTCCGGCAGGCGAACTTCGGCAACCTTCTGACCGGTTACACGCTCGATCACTTGCAGCATGCGGCGCTCACGCGGGGTGACCAGCAGCAGTGCACGGCCTTCGCGACCGGCACGGCCGGTACGACCGATACGGTGAACGTAGGACTCTGGATCGTACGGCATGTCCACGTTGAATACGTGGGTGATGCGCGGAACGTCCAGACCACGGGCAGCAACGTCGGTCGCGACAACGATGTCCAGACGGCCATCTTTGAGCGAGTCGATGACGCGCTCACGCTGGTTCTGGGCGATGTCGCCGTTCAGCGCAGCGGCCTTGTAGCCTTTGGCTTCCAGGGCGCTGGCCAGGTCCAGGGTGGCCTGCTTGGTACGCACGAACATGATCAGGGCGTCGAAGTCTTCGACTTCCAGCAGGCTCAGAACGGCAGAGGTCTTCTGGTCGGCGTGAACCAGCAGGTGAGCCTGCTCGATCGCGGTGACGGTCTGGGTCTTGCTCTGGATCTTGACGTGTTTCGGGTCTTTCAGGTGACGCTCGGCGATCGCACGGATCGACTGCGGCAGGGTCGCCGAGAACAGTACGGTCTGGCGGGTTTCCGGCATGGCCTTGAAGATCACTTCCAGGTCATCCATGAAGCCCAGCTTGAGCATTTCGTCGGCTTCGTCGAGAACCAGGTGGTTCACGGTCGCCAGGACTTTCTCGTCACGACGCAGGTGGTCGCACAGACGGCCTGGGGTGGCGACGACGATTTGCGCGCCGTTGCGGATGGCCTTGAGCTGCGGGCCCATTGGCGCACCGCCGTAGACCGCAACCACGGTCACGCCTGGCATCTGCTTGGCGTAGGTTTCGAACGCGGTGGCCACTTGCAGGGCCAGTTCGCGAGTCGGCGCGAGGATCAGCGCTTGCGGCTCACGTTTTGCCGGGTCGATGCGGTTCAGGATTGGCAGGGCGAAGGCTGCGGTTTTACCGGTACCTGTCTGCGCCTGACCGATCATGTCGTGGCCGGCAAGAATAATAGGGATCGATTGCTGCTGAATGGCCGAAGGCTCTTCGTAGCCAGTGGCGATTACGGCGGCAACAATACTTGGGTGAAGATCAAGAGCGGCGAAGCCGCCGGTTTCCTGGGTCATGGGTCTGCCTCTGAGTGCATCCGCAAAGACCCATGCTTCAAAGCTGCGCGTGCCGTGTAAGACCCGAAGGTCACCCTGGCTGCTTTGTCGGCGGGGATTTGCGAAAACGTATGGATGAATGGATCGTCAGGGACTGTTCGCAAGCGAACCGGCCAGTGAAGAAGGCTTCACAAACCATACCGTGACGAGGGCCCTATGAAAGGCCGGCGCGCACTATACCGGAAATGCCGAAAAATGTGAGGATTTTTTTCGGCCAGATAAGACCTTGCGTCCAAGTGTCACAGGCTTTGCGCAAAGCTGTGCCACTGTCTATTTTTCTAGTGCCCGGTATTACTGGTGGTTGCAGCTTAAACGATTCACCTTGATCAGTCAGGCAGCCCACTCTCCTTTCCTACTCATCAGCAGGAACTTGCGACATGACCTCTCCGACCAAAGGCCACGTCACCCGGGAACAGCGCGCCGCCATCCTGCTCATAGGGCTGGATCGCGTGGCCAAGCGCAACGCATTCGACATGGAAATGCTCAACCAGCTCAGCCTCGCTTACGGCGAGTTCGAGCGCAACCCAGAGGCGCGGGTGGCCGTGGTCTTCGCCCATGGTGATCACTTCACCGGCGGGCTGGACCTGGCCGACACCGGCCCGACCCTCGCCAATGGCTGGCAACTGCCCGAAGGCGGCTACGATCCCTGGGGTGTTTTCGCAGGGCCGCGAGTTACCAAGCCGGTCATCGTCGCAGCGCAGGGCTATTGCCTGACGCTGGGGATCGAACTGATGCTGGCCGCAGACATCAACCTGTGTGCGAGCAACGCCCGCTTTTCGCAGATCGAGGTGCAGCGCGGCCTGTTCGCCTTTGGTGGCGCGACCCTGCGCATGCACCAGTTGGCGGGTTGGGGCAACGCCATGCGCTGGTTGCTGACGGGCGATGAGTTCGATGCCCACGAAGCACTGCGCCTGGGGCTGGTGCAGGAAATCATGGCACAGGAGGACCTGCTGCCCTGCGCGCTGCACCTGGCCGGGCGCATCGCCGAGCGGGCGCCACTGGGGGTCAGGGCGACTCTGGCCTCGGCGCGCCAGGCGGTGCGCGAAGGCGAGCAGGCCGCCGCGCTACAGTTGCTGGCTCAGGTCAGGCAGGTGATGTCCAGCGAGGATGCCAAGGAGGGCCTGCGCGCCCTTATAGAACGCAGGCCGGGGCACTTCACCGGTCAATGAACAGGCGGCTCAGGTGGCCGGGCGAACGCTCTGGATCAACGACAGCAGGGAATAACCCAGATGCGGGGCCAGGGCCTCGGCACGCTGGGTCAGGGCGTCGATGTCCAGCGTCTGCTCAAGGTCGGCCGGCACCATGAGAATCACGTTGCCCTCCTTCACCGGCAACTCCCAGTAGTGGCGGTGGTAGAGGCCGCGCAACAGCGCCGCGCCCAGCGGCTTGCCGTCGTCCGACGCCCACTGGTTGATGATGAGCCAGCCACCGGGGTTCAGCCGCTGCTGGCACTTCTCCAGAAAGCCCCACGCCAGATGGCCGACCGCAGGGCCGGTATCGGTATAAAGGTCGACGAAGATCAGGTCGGCGCTTTCGGCCGTGGGCAGCAGTTCCAGCGCATCGCCGATGCGGATGTACAGCCGGGGATCGTCCGAAAGACCCATGTATTCCATGGCCAGGCGCGGCACATCGGGACGCAGCTCGATGGCTTCGACGTCGTCCAGCGGCAGGAACTTGAGGCAGGCCTGGGTCAGCGTACCTGCGCCGAGGCCCATGAACAGGGCGCTTTCCGGCGCTTCGTGGCACAGCGCGCCGATCAGCATGGCGCGGGTATAGTCGTACTCCAGCCACGCGGGATCGGCGGTGAAGGTGCAGCTCTGCTCGATGGCATCGCCGAACTCCAGGAAGCGGTAGTCTTCCACTTCCAGCACGCGGATCATGCCGAAGTCATCATGGACTTCGGCCAGCACGCGCTCTACACGCTCCTGGGTCATTGCTGTTCTCTTGACAATGGTCGGTCGGGGTGTACGGCTTGAGGCGCGTGGCCGCTGCAAAAACGCGGTCGCCGGCAAGCCGGACTGCTACGGGCCGCGACAACGGCCTGGATAAGCGGCGGATTGTCGGCGATTGCGCCCCGGCAGGTCACGCAAATTCTCGGGGCTTGCTGCTAACATGGCTGTCCGATCGCACTGACTTCGAGTTCATGATGAGCCAACCCTGGAGCCCCGACAGCTGGCGGACCCTGCCTATCCAGCAACAACCCCAGTACCCTGACGCCGAGCACGTGCTGCGTGTCGAGCAGACGCTGGCCAGTTATCCGCCGCTGGTGTTTGCCGGTGAGGCCCGCGAGTTGCGCCGCCAGTTTGCCGAGGTCACCGAAGGCCGCGCCTTCCTGTTGCAGGGTGGCGATTGCGCCGAGAGTTTCTTCGAATTCTCCGCCGCGAAGATCCGCGACACTTTCAAGGTGTTGCTGCAGATGGCAATCGTCATGACCTTCGCCGCCGGCTGCCCGGTGGTCAAGGTCGGGCGCATGGCCGGTCAGTTCGCCAAGCCTCGTTCGTCGAATGACGAGACCATCGACGGGGTGACCCTGCCCGCCTACCGCGGCGACATCGTCAACGGCATCGGTTTCGATGAGAAGAGCCGCGTGCCGGACCCTGACCGCCTGTTGCAGGCCTATCACCAGTCCACCGCGACCCTGAACCTTTTGCGCGCGTTCGCCCAGGGCGGTTTTGCCGACCTGCATCAGGTGCACCAGTGGAACCTGGACTTCATCGCGGGCTCGGCGCTGTCCGACAAGTACAGCCAACTGGCCAACCGCATCGACGAAACCCTGGCCTTCATGCGCGCCTGTGGCATGGACACCTCGCCGCAACTGCGCGAAACCAGTTTCTTCACCGCCCACGAAGCCCTGCTGCTGAACTACGAAGAAGCCTTCGTGCGGCGCGACAGCCTGACCAATGACTTCTACGATTGCTCGGCGCACATGCTGTGGATCGGCGACCGCACGCGCCAGCTCGACGGCGCCCATGTGGAGTTCCTGCGCGGGGTGAAGAACCCGATTGGCGTGAAGGTCGGCCCGAGCATGAACACCGACGACCTGATCCGCCTGATCGACATTCTCAACCCGGACAACGACCCGGGCCGCCTGAACCTGATCGCGCGGATGGGTGCCAACAAGGTCGGCGACCATCTGCCGGGGCTGATTCGCGCCGTCGAGCGCGAAGGCAAGAAGGTGCTGTGGAGCTCGGACCCGATGCACGGCAACACCATCAAGGCCAGCAGCGGCTACAAGACCCGCGACTTTGCGCAGATTCTGGGCGAGGTGAAGCAGTTCTTCCAGGTGCACCAGGCGGAAGGCACCTACGCCGGCGGCATCCACATCGAGATGACCGGGCAGAACGTCACCGAATGCATCGGCGGCGCACGGCCGATCACCGAGGATGGGTTGTCGGATCGCTACCACACCCACTGCGACCCACGGATGAACGCCGATCAGTCGCTGGAACTGGCGTTTCTGATCGCCGAGACGTTGAAGCAGGTGCGCAGGTAGCCGCCACAAGACCTGTAGGAGTGAGCTTGCTCGCGATTGGGCCGAATCGTCGACATGGGTGCAACTGACCCACCCCCATCGCGAGCAAGCTCACTCCTACAGGGACGTGCATTGATTAAGATCGATGCACGTCCGTTACAAAAGGTCCAACCCCTTCGCCACAAACGCCACCCGCAGGCGCGCGGCACTGGCGCGCTGGCAGTTGATCAGCACCTCTGGCAACCCCAGCCAGTTCGCCAGTTGCCGCAGGTTGGCCGCCAGCGCGTGCATCCCCTCCTCGTCCAGCCCCGGCTGCTCCTCATGCACGGCATGCACCGCCAGGCGCCCGGCTGCGCGCTCGGCACGCAGATCGATGCGCGCGGCGATGCGTTCGTTGTGCAGGAATGGCAGCACGTAGTAGCCGTACACCCGCTTGTGCGCCGGGGTGTAGATCTCCAGCCGGTAGTGAAAATCGAACAGACGCTCGGTGCGCGCCCGCTCCCACACCAGTGAATCAAAAGGCGAAAGCAGTGCGCTGGCAGTGACTTTTCGCGGCACGTTGGTGTTCGGCAGCACATAGGCCGGCTGTTTCCAGTCCTTGACCCGAACCACCTCGATGGCGCCCTCTTCTACCAGTTCTGCAAGCCCAATCTTGGCGGGCGCCGGATCCTGACGGAAATAATCGCGGATGTCTTTCTCGGTGCCGATGCCCAAGGCCTTGACCGCGTGCAGCAGCAAGCCGCGCTGGGCATCGGCTTCGGTCAGTTCGGGGTGATTGATGATCGGCGACGGCAGCACACGTTCCGGAAGATCGTAGAGTCGTTCGAACCCGCGTCGCCCGGCGACCGTCACCTCGCCCGCAGCGAACAGCCATTCCAGCGCGAGCTTCTCGGCGCTCCAGTCCCACCATTGCCCGGCACGGTCTTCGCGGGTGCTGATACTGCCCGCCCCCAATGCGCCCTGGTCGCGCACGGCCTGCAGGACACGGGTGAGGGTCGAGGCTTGTTCACGGCCGAATTTGGCCAGCTGTTGATAAATGCCTTCGCCCTGGGATGCACGCTGCATGCGCCAGCGCATCAGCGGGTACAGCTCGATGGGCAACAACGAGGCCTCATGGCCCCAGTATTCGAAGAGTTTGCGTTGTCGGCCCTGGCTCCATGCGGCCTGATCCAGCAGCTTCTGCGGGTAATTGCCAAGGCGCGAATAGAGCGGCAGGTAATGCGAGCGCACCAGGGCGTTGACCGAATCGATCTGCACCACACCCAGGCGTTCGATCAGTTGCGTGACGTGACGCGAAGTGACCGTCGCAGGCGGCTGGCGGCCATTGAAACCCTGGGCCACCAGCGCTACCCGGCGTGCTTGCTTGACGGACAGTTGTTGAGTCGACAGATCTGCGGACATTCAGAACCTCCTGATCGATCCGCAAAGCTACCTGATCCAGGGCCGACCTGCCATGTGTGGGCTTGGGGGTGGTGCGATCGGGTGGGGCACAACCCGGCCCCGTAGCAGCACGGCTTGCCGGCGGGGGCGATCCTGAAACCGCCCCGCCGGTAAGCCGTGCTGCTACGGGCGCGCGACATCGCATTAATGCTTGAGCGGGTCATCCCAGAACGGGCGGTCGGTTTCCTCCAGCACATCGGCACGGCTCAGGCCGATGTCCTTGAGGGCGTCATCGCTCAGGCTCGCCAGTATGGCGCGCTCGTGATGCAGCTTGCGCCAGCGGGCTACCTGGGCCACGCCCGATTTCATCCAGCGCTCAAGGGTGGACTCACCCGACAGGGTTTTAAGTACCAGTACATAACCTTTTTGACCTTTCATCGTCTTGCCCTCCACGTGGGGATGGCTAGATTGTCTGCCCGGGAATAAGATCAAACCAACGAATGTTTCTGATGCACCCCATCTGGGAGATTGATGCAATGGCCACCTACCCAAGTATCGACAGCGAGCTGCTGCGCACCTTTGTCGCCATTGCCGATCAGGGCGGTTTCACCAAGGCCGGCGAAGTGGTGAACCGCACGCAGTCGGCGGTGAGCATGCAGATGAAGCGGCTGGAAGACGACGTCGTGCAGCGCCCGCTGTTCCAGAAAGACGGCCGCGTGCTGAACCTCACCGCTGAAGGCCAGGTCCTGCTGGGGTATGCCCGGCGCATCCTCAAATTGCACAGTGAAGTGTTCAACACCCTGCGCGAGCCGCACATGGTCGGCACGGTGAAAATCGGCACGCCGGACGATTACGTGATGCGCTTCCTGCCCGGCATTCTCTCGCGCTTCGCACAAGCCTATCCGCTGATTCAAGTGGAGGTGCACTGCGAGTCATCGGCGCAGTTGCTGCAACGCCAGGACCTGGACCTGAGCATCGTCACTCGCGAGCCCGGGAAGGAAATCGGGCAGATCCTGCGTCAGGAGCGTTTCGTCTGGGCTGAGGCCGCAGGATTCTGCCCACACGAACAAACGCCGATTCCGCTGGCGATGTTCAACAGCGACTGTTTCTGCAGGCTGTGGGCGAGCAACGCACTGGATGCGGCAGGCCGTGAATATCGTGTGGCCTACACCAGCGCCAGCCTCTCGGCGATCATGGCGGTGGTCAGCGCGGGGCTTGCGGTCACGGCCCAACTGCAGAGCCTGATCACCTCGGATCTGCGGGTACTCGGCGAGGACGAGGGCTTGCCGCAACTGCCCTCGGCCAGCATCGTGCTGCTGCGCAACCCGAACAATCCCTCGCCGATCACCGAATGCCTGGCCGATCACATCGCCGAAGGCTTCAAGCTTTAGATCCTGAAGCAGAGCATGATCGCGCAGATCACCAGAAACACGCAGAACATCGAGCGCAACAGGCGCTCTGGCAGGCTGTGGGCCAGCGCGACACCCCAACTGATACTCGCAAGGCCGCCAATGGCCAGCGGGATGCCCATCAGCCAGTTCACATGACCGTGAAAGGCGTAAGTGGTCAGGGTGATCACCGTCGCAGGGGCCGCCAAGGCCAGCGCCAGGCCCTGAGCGACCACCTGGGTCGCGCCGAAAACGCCGGTCAGGATCGGCGTCGCGATCACCCCGCCGCCCACGCCAAACATGCCCGCCGTCACACCGGACCCAACCCCCAGCACCCACAGCCACTTGCTGTGACGCAGTTGAGCATCGGCGTTGCCCTTGCGCCAGTACATCTGGATCAGGTTGAACAGGGTCAGCACCACCAGAAACGCGACGAAGCCGATGCGCATGCTCTGGGCGTCGACCCGCACGGCCCACAGCGAGGTCAGCCAGGACACGAAGAAGCTCGGCACGATCAGCATCATCGCGTTGCGCACGGAAATCCGGTTACGCTGGTTGTAACGCCACAGCGCCAACAGCACATTGGGCAGTACCATCAATAGCGCCGTGCCTTGGGCCAGTTGCTGATCCAGGCCAAACAGCACGCCCAGCGCCGGAATCGCCACCAGCCCGCCGCCGATTCCAAACAGCCCGCCCAAAGTGCCCATGGCCGCGCCCAACAACAGGTACATCACAACATCAACGATCACGACCGGTCCTCTGTATGAATTCTGCGCGCATGCTACGCAGTCGGGCCGGCCGAGGAAATCCGCAGCGGGCCAATAACATCGACGTTCTGTGATGAGTTGATTCACAGTTCGTGTTCCAATTGACGCCTGGGCCTAGTGAGCAGGCCGATAGATAAAGGCCACATGACCGATTGCCTAAATTATCTGGTGCATTAAACATCACCACACTAAATTAGCGCCCATGACTGATACCCCGAGGACACCCACGATGACCGCCGACCCAGGCGACACCGCAGCCGGCGCTGGCAGCTGTAACGAATTGCTGCTGGACAGCCAATTGTGTTTTGCCTTGTATTCCACCTCGCTGATGATGACCAAGGTCTATAAACCGCTGCTCCAGGCGTTGAACCTGACCTATCCACAGTACCTGGCGATGCTGGTGCTATGGGAGCGCGAAGGGATCACGGTGGGCGAAATCAGCGCACGGCTGCTGACCGACCCCGGATCGCTGACCCCCCTGCTCAAGCGCCTCGAAGGCGAAGGCCTGATCCGCCGCACTCGCAGCAAGGAAGATGAACGCGTTGTGCAACTGTACCTGACCGATCAGGGCAAGGCCCTGTACGACAAGGCCCGCAGCATCCCGCCGTGCATTCTTTCCGCCAGCGGCATTTCGCTGGAGCAGCTCAAGGCTCTGCAGGAAGATCTGGTCAACGTGCGTGGGAATCTGCACGACAAGCTGTAAGCCGCTTCTCTTTCCGAAAGGCCAGCCATCGCGCTGGCCTTTTTTTTGGCTGCAGGAGCGCGCTTGCCCGCGACCGCGGTAAGTCAGATGTCGATGTATCCACTGGAACACCGCGGTCGCGGGCAAGCGCCGCTCCTACGTGATTTTTTTACGCTTATAAATCAGATAGATAAGCAAAAAATGAGCTGCAAGCGAAGAAAATTTGAAAATTAATCTTGCGCGCAAACTATTTGCGCAGTACATTTCATCTCACTTGCTTAGCGCACAAACCTTTAGTGCGAAGCACAACCAGCTTCAGCCCAACATCATCAAGTGAGGAAATATCATGCAAGCTCTCTATACCGCAGTCGCAACCGCAACCGGTGGCCGTGATGGCCGTGCTGTTTCCAGCGACAAGATTCTCGACGTGAAACTGGCCACCCCGAAAGAACTGGGCGGCGCCGGTGGCGAAGCGACCAACCCTGAGCAGCTGTTCGCTGCCGGCTACTCGGCCTGCTTCATCGGCGCACTGAAATTCGTTGCCGGTCAAAGCAAGCGCAGCATCCCGGCTGATGCCTCGATCACTGCCCACGTCGGCATCGGCCAGATTCCTGGCGGTTTCGGTCTGGACATCGACCTGAACATCAACCTGCCGGGTCTGGATCAAGCCGACGCTCAAGCGCTGGTCGATGCGGCTCACCAGGTCTGCCCGTACTCCAACGCCACCCGTGGCAACGTTGACGTCCGTCTGCACGTGACCGTCTAACTCACCCGCCTGCTCAGGAGATGAACATGAACACGTTCGGCAAGATTCTGGCTGGTTCGCTGCTCGCGCTGTCCATCGGCAATGCCTTCGCGGCAACCGATACCGGCGTTGAGCACAACACTCAAGCGTTCCTCGATGCCCTGAACTCGGGCACCGGCAAACCGATTGAGCAGCTTTCGCCCAAAGACGCCCGCGCCGTACTGACCGGCGCCCAGGCAGGCGTCAAGCTGACCCTGCCCAAGGCCGACGTCAGCCAGAAGACCATCTCGGTCGACGGCCAGAACATCAGCCTGACCATCGTGCGTCCGGCTGGCGTCAAGGGCACCTTGCCTGTGTTCATGTACTTCCACGGCGGCGGCTGGGTGCTGGGCGACTACCCGACCCACGAGCGTCTGGTGCGTGATCTGGTGGAGGGTTCCGGTGCGGTGGCGGTGTTCGTCAACTACACCCCTTCGCCTGAAGCGCACTACCCGACGGCGATCAACCAGGCCTACGCAGCGACCAAATGGGTGGCTGAACATGGCAAGGAAATCAACGTCGACGGCAAGCGTCTGGCGGTGGCGGGTAACAGTGTCGGCGGCAACATGGCGGCGGTCGTCAGCCTGATGGCCAAAGACAAGGGCACCCCGGCCATTCGTTACCAGGTGCTGCTGTGGCCGGTGACCGACGCCAACTTCGATACCGGATCCTACGAGCAGTTCGCCGAGGGCCACTTCCTCACTCGCAACATGATGAAGTGGTTCTGGGACAACTACACCACCGATCCAAAGCAACGCGCCGAGATTTACGCATCACCTCTGCGCGCAACCCTGGATCAGCTGAAGGGCCTGCCGCCTGCGCTGGTGCAGACAGCCGGTGCCGACGTGCTGCGCGACGAAGGCGAAGCCTATGCCCGCAAGCTCGACCAGGCGGGCGTTCCAGTCACGGCGGTGCGCTACAACGGCATGATCCATGACTACGGTCTGCTGAACGTGGTCAGCCAGGTGCCGGAAGTGCGCTCGGCAATGTTGCAGGCCTCGCAGGAATTGAAGGTTCATTTGAAGTAAAACGACGCAGGCCGGATAGATCCCTGGTGTTTTATCCGGCCTCATCGCGAGCAAGCTCACTCCTACAGGGTCACGCGTCGCCTGTAGGAGTGAGCTTGCTCGCGATGAGGCCGGTGCATTCAACCCCATGTCATGCATTGGATGATTTCCATGAACTGGTAACCGCCGCCCACAAAAAAGCCCGACTCAATGGTCGGGCTTTTTCGTATCCGGCGTTACAAAAAGCAGTGCTTACTTCGCACGGCCTTTGTACGAACCGCCTTCACGGGTGTCGATCTCGATCATGTCGTCGATTTCGATGAAGTCGGCTACTTGCAGCTCGGTGCCGTTAGCCAGCTTGGCAGGCTTCATGACCTTGCCCGAAGTGTCGCCGCGAGCGGAACCTTCGGTGTAGTCAACGCGACGCACGATGGTGGTCGGCAGCTCTACGGAAACCAGACGGCCTTCGAAGAAAACGGCTTCGCAGACGTCGGTCATGCCTTCTTCGATGAATGGCAGAACGCTTTCGATGTCTTCGGCGTTCAGCTCGTACATGGTGTAGTCGGTGGTGTCCATGAACGTGTAGGAGTCACCGCTGATGAAAGACAGGGTGGCTTCTTTGCGATCCAGGATCACGTCGTCCAGCTTGTCGTCGGCGAAGTAGACGGTTTCAGTCTTGTAGCCGGTCAGCAGGTTCTTCAGCTTGGTCTTCATGATCGCGCTGTTACGACCCGACTTGGTGAATTCAGCTTTCTGAACCAGCCAAGGATCGTTGTCGATACGGATCACGGTGCCGGGTTTAAGCTCTTTACCAGTTTTCATTACGAGTATCCGAATTTGGATTGAAGTTCTTTCTAAGCCCTGTACGAAAAGCCACTTTTCGTACAGGGCTTAATACAAGGCCGCGTATCATATCCAATTTCGGTAAAACGTTACCAGCGCAGTCGTCAGATCATCTTGCAAGGCCTGTTCCAGACACCAGCGCTCGGCGTGCCCTGCAAGCTCCTGGCGATGGTGTTGCAGGGTGTTCCAGCTTTCGGCCATGTCCTGCCCGGCGTTCCACGCACGCCAGACCTGGGTCAGTGCTTGCCCCGCCGCCTCGGACAACCCCGCCAGATACAGTTCCAGAAACGCATCGAGCTTGGCCCAGTGGGCGTCATCGTCCTGCTCATAGATGTGCCAGATGAACGGCCGGCCCGCCCATTGCGCCCGCACGAACGAGTCTTCGCCGCGCACCACGTTGAATGCGCAGCACCACAGCAAGAGGTCGTACTGCTCCTGGCGGACGAAAGGCAGCACCTGAATCGTCAGGTTGGCGCGCACATGCAGCGCCCCAGCGTTCAACCCCTCGACACCCAGCCAGCGCTGCACGTCACCGATGATGCGGCCTTCAGGCACCAGCAGATGGGTGGCCTGCCCGGCCTGAGCCAGGCTGTCCAGCCATGACCCCAGCCCTGCGTGCTCATAGGCAAACAGCGAAATAAGCTGCGCGCCGGGCTGTGGATAAACGCCCAACTGCGCCAGAAACACCTGTTGCGCCGCCGGATCCTGCTCGAATGCGTGACGGCGCTCGATCAGCCCGGCCTCGCGCAAAAGCCCGCCGGTGGTCGGACGAAACCCCGGAAAGAAAAAGAATTTCTGGATGCCGCTCGATTGCAGCGACGGCAGGCCGTGACAACCGGTGACCCACTCCTCGGCGCTGAGGTAGTCCAGATTCAGCCACAGCGGCTTGGGGTTGCGGGCCTTCATCGCTTCGATCTGCGCAGGCGGGAGATGGCAGCCAAAGGCTTCGATCACCACATCGGCAGGCTCCACTGGCTGCCAGTCTGCGGGCCAGAAACACACATTGACGCCCTCGCGCCACAGTTGACGGGCCTCAGCGTCCGCGCCAGGGCACAGACGGGCGAACGCCGACAGATCGTCGATCCACAGACGCACGTCCATGCCGTGCTCTGCCACCAACTGGCGCGCCAGACGAAAAGTCACGCCGACGTCGCCAAAGTTATCCACAACCGTGCAGAAAATATCCCAAGAGGCTTTCATCCCGGCTCCTCGAGACTGTTCAAAAAAGCGGATTGTCCTTCATTCCGGCGCACAATCACCACCCCCGATCATGCGACAATTGCAGCCCGAGTCGACCTCATATGCGCAAGTAGGGAGTCTGCCATGTACGTCAACCATCGCGAATTGTCCGTCACGCTGCGTCCTCTGAAGCTGGTGCTGTCCATTGCTGCGGGTATCTGGCTGGGGTTTCTCGCCGTCGCGCTGACCGGCTGGCTGATCTACCGGCTGCTGCCCGCCGAGCAGACGCAGGCCGTGAGCAACGCAGCCACGCAATTGACTGCGCCGCCTGCGGCAAAAGCCAAACCTGAAAGCGACAACCCGATGTTCGACCAGTACCGGCAGATCCTGCGCGACAGTGAAGCCCGCCAGGCGCAGGAGGCCGAACAGGCCGAGCGCCAACGCAGCTTCAATGGCCCCAAATGCCAGTTCTGGATGCAGCAGAACCAGACCGCGCCGAGCGAAAAGAGCCGCGCCGCCATTTATCAGTACTGCGGCTGAACCGCGAGAGACAAGCAAGCCCTATGAACAAGCAACAGGTCCTGCAACGGATCGTCGAAAAGCTGGAAATCGACCTGGAGGTCGCGATTCGCGCCGCACAAACGGCCTACGAAACCGCGACTCATGAAGAAAACATCGCCGAAAACAAGTACGACACCCTCGGGCTGGAGGCGTCGTACCTGGCCGCCGGGCAGGCGCGTCGGGTCGAGGAAATCCGTCTGGCGCTGGCGGCCTACCGCAGCTTGGTGCTCAAGCCCTTCGACGACCAGCGCGGCATTCAGCCCGGTGACCTGATCAGCCTGGAATCGGAAAACGGCGTTCAACAGACGCTGTTCCTGGGCCCCGATGCGGCTGGCCTCAAGGTCAGCCTGGACCAGACCCTGGTGACGGTGATCACCGCCAGGGCGCCGCTGGGGCAGAATCTGCTGGGCAAGTTCGACGGCGATGAGCTGGAAATCACCGTCAATGGCAGCCGGCAATCCTTCGAGATCATCCAGATCGCATGAGCCATCGATCGCTCGCGGGGTTGAAGGCTCCGACCTGTTGTGAGTATGGTGGGCCGTCGCACGATAAACGGCGACACCGGCACAGGGAGCCGGGTATGGACCCCATCAAGGAGATTTTTCATGACGAACGTCATCACCTTTCCTGACGCCCATGAACGAGATCGCCTCAAGTCCAGTGGCCTCCAAGGGGTGAGATACCTGAACAAGAAAGAGCGGCAACTGATCGACAACCTGCGCCTGACCAGCCACGCGGGGCGGCAGTACGTCTACGACTACGCCAATATCATGTACCGCTCCAAGCCCCTGTATCCGGACCCGCTGGACTGACACCCGGCGGCTCGTTCCACCGGCGTTCAGTGCACAGAGCCCTGGAGGCGGCCTATAGTGGGCGGATGTTTCTGCCCTCAGGAAAGCCTCCATGTCTGCCACGCCATCCTCTGCCGAACCGGGCCAGTCCCCGACCGATCATCACCTGCGTTTCCACAAGGGCCACGCGCACCTGGGGCCGACCTTCGGCACTGACGCCTTTGCGCTGAAAGCCGAAGCCTTTGCGCGGTTCTTCGGCACGCCTACCTTTTTGGGGGCGCAGACGCTGATCGTGCTGCTCTGGGTGGGGGCGAACATGACGGGGTTGGTGACCTTCGACGTCTACCCCTTCATCCTGCTCAACCTGGCATTCAGCCTGCAATCGGCCTACGCCGCGCCGCTGATCCTGCTGGCCCAGACCCGCCAGGCCGCCCGCGACAAGGCCAGCTCCGACGCCGACGCCCAGCACCGCGAAGCACTGGCTGTCGCCAACGAAGAGCGCATGGCCCGCGCCGCGCAAAACACCGCGCAGATGCTCGAACTGCTGGAGCAGAACACCCGCCTGACGGAAATGACCAAGGTGCTGACCGAACGCGTCGAGGCGCTGACAGCAGACATGCACAAGCATTTTGTGAAGAAGGATGGGCATGTGTGAGGCCCCGCCCTCGTAGCAGCACGGCTTGCCGGCGGGAGCGTTGTGTCAGGCGGCGCATTTTTCTCTGATGCACCGCTCCCGCCGGCAAGCCGTGCTGCTACGGGACAGTTCAGGGCTTGTCCTGGTGCATCTCGTTGAACCCCGCCGCTGCTTGCTGAATGTCCGGCGTAAAATCATCGAAGCTCATCACCTGACGCACTTCGACGGTTTCATTGTCCCCCGCCGGGCAGCGTTTCGCCCAGTCGATGGCGGCTTCAAGGGACGGCAATTCAAGCATCCAGTAGCCACCCAGCACTTCGCTGACACCTGGAAACGGCGCCTGGATCACCTGTGCCTGGCCCTTGTCGAACGTGACGCGGGCGCCCATGGTCGGCGGATGCAGGCCGTCGAGGGTCAGCAGCACCCCGGCCTGCTGCAAGGATTCGTTGTATTTCATCATCCGCTCCACGGCGTCAGCCTCGGGCAGGGTGCCAGGGGCTGCGGTTTCGTATCCCTTGGGGATCATCAGCATCATGAATCGCATGGTCGGCGTCCTTCTGTAGAGGGTTCCCCGAACACCATAGTCCAGGGTTTCGCACAGTAGTCGAACCACGGACGTGCAAATCGACACTTGATGTGTCGCACCAGACAAAAACGTGCCGGGCGCTTTTGCCACTGTTGGACATTTTTGATATTGCGGTCGTCATCAAGCAGCGGGATTATGACCATAATTTTTCTCATCCGACATTCCGCCGGATGCGTCCCGGAGCGTACGCCCATGCAAAGCACCTCTCGCGAAGAAACCCTGGCCCTCTGGCAAGCACAGGAAAAGGAAATGCGTGCCCGGCTGGGCAAGGCTGGCAGCATGAACCTGATGGAGGTGGCGCAGTTGACGCCGGAGGAGTTCTTCAACGGTATCGGCAGCGGGCTCTACCCTCACCCGCCGATCGGCGAACTGATGGACTTCGTGCCGATCCAGTGGACGCCCGGCTCCTTCATCTTTCAGGGCACTCCCGGCCCGCAGCATTACAACCCGCTGGGCATCGTGCACGGGGGATACGCCGCCACCCTGCTCGACTCCTGCATGGGCTGTTCGGTCCACACTCGCCTGAAGAAAGGCCAGGGCTACACCACCCTGGATCTGCGCATCAGCTACATCCGCGCCCTGACCGACAAGAGCGGCCCGATCCGCGCCGAGGGCACTGTGGTGCACCTTGGACGCTCCACCGCGCTGGCCGAAGGCAAGATCTACGATGCCGAGGGACGGTTGTTCGCGACCGGTACCACCACCTGCATGATTCTGGATATGAATCGTTGAGCGAGTAGCACCTGATAATGCCCCATCGCGAGCAAGCTCACTCCTACAGGACGGTGCATGCCTCTGTAGGAGTGAGCTTGCTCGCGATCAGGGTTGTCATGCGACCACAGGAATCAACGGATCCGCCGCAGCCAGCGCGGCCTCGCGTTCGGCCACTGGCGGGTAGATCCACACCGAGTTGATCTGCTGCTTGAGTTGCTTGGCTTCTTCCTTGATGAGCTTGACCTGGCGATCCCAGCCTTCGGTGTACACCGCGCCCCAGGCGCCGAGGTCCAGGCAGGTGACGTATTTCACCTGGCTGTACGGAATCGGCGCTTCGCCCAGCAGGTCGGCGGCGACGTTGTTGCCGGCCGAGCGGCCCAGCGCGATGGCGTGCTGGCAGGTCATCAGGGCGAAGTTGCCTTCATCGTCGGTGGCGGCGTAGGCGGTGTCGCCGGTGGCGAAGATGTCGGCCTGGCCGATGACTTTCAGGTTGCGGTCAACGTGCAGGCGGCCTGCGGCATCGCGCTCGCCGGGGATCTGCTCGGTCAGGGAGCTGGCGCGCACGCCAACGGTCCACACCACGGTCTTGGCATCGATGCGACGCCCGTCCGCCAGGGTCACGCCATTGGCATCCACGGCGGCGACAGACGCATCGACGACCCATTCCACGCCCAGCGCCTCGGTGGCTTCGACGATGGCCGGGCTGATGTTCGCGCCCAGTGCAGCGCCGACCTTCTCGCCACGGTCAACGATGATGACGCGCACTTTGGCATCCGCCCCCAGGGCTTCACGCAGGCGCGCAGGCATTTCGGTCGCTGTTTCGATACCGGTGAAGCCGCCGCCCGCCACCACGACTGTGTTGCGCATCGCCGACTCAGGCTGCTGGGCCAACGACTTGATGTGCTGCTCAAGGCGAGTCGCCTCGTTCATGTGGTCAACGTCGAATGCATGTTCGACCCCAGGCACGGAAGCCGGGCGCACGACACGGCTGCCGGTGGCCAGAACCAGTTTGTCGTAGTTGATCGAGGTCTGGACGCCGTTGGCATCGGTGTAGCCCACTTTTTTGCCGGCCACGTCGATGGTGTCGGCCATGCCCTTGATGAAGTTCACGCCCACGGCATCGAACAACGGGCCCAGCGGCGACTGCATCTGATGCACTTGCTGCTCGTAGTAACGCGGACGTACGCCCAGCACCGCTTCAGGCGCCAGCACCGTGACTTCGACGTCGTGGCGCTGATGCATGTCCAGCAAACGGGTGGAACTCAGGGCACTCCACATGCCGCCAAAACCCGCGCCGACAATCAGAATCTGCTTTTTCATCGTGTGCTCCAAATAACAAAAGGACGTTTCAGGTGTGTGCGGGTCGGAGTTGGCGACCGCCTCAAGACAACTACGACTGTATTGATCGGAGTTTATTTCGGCAAGCACTTTTTTCAGGTGCAATTCCAGATTCACGTCCTGCATCTTTATAAATACGTTGTTAATCAATAGATTATAAAGAAACACCGACCGTCGACCTGGCGCAGGAACAGGTTTGCCGCTGCTGCCACTGATCGCCATGACTCAGCGTTCCTTGCGAGGAACTGCGCAAATTGTTAGCTTTTGCACGATCAATTCAGTCGGAGATCGACATGTCTCTCTACAGTGCCGGTGTCGAATACGGCATTCACTGCCTGCTGTACCTGGTCGATGAACGCGGCGACAGCCGCGAGGCCAGCGTGCGCGACCTGGCAGAGCTGCAAGGTGTGCCTCAGGAATACCTGGCCAAGGTGTTCACCAAACTGGCCAAGGCCAGGCTGGTGGTTGCCACTGAAGGGGTGCGCGGCGGATTTCGGCTGGGACGGCCCTCGGACGAAATCACCCTGCTGGACATCGTCACGGCGATTGACGGGCGCAAGCTGATTTTCGATTGCCGGGACATTCGTGGCCGTTGCGCAGTTTTCGACGGCTGCGCGCCCGAGTGGGCGACTGAAGGGATGTGCGGGATAAACGCCGCCATGATGACCGCGCAGAAGCGCATGGAAGATGCCCTAGCGCAGCAGACCATCCTAGACCTTGCGCGGCGCACCGGCCGCAAGGCTCCGCCGGAATTCGGCGCGCAGGTCGCCGACTGGCTGAGCGAGCGCAAGGAGAGCCGCGCAGGGGCTGCGGCAGAGGGGCAAACCATCGCGGTGGTGCAGGTGAACGATTAACGCCGGCTACGCAGGAGACCTGTAGGAGTGAGCTTGCTCGCGATAGCGTCGGTTCAGTCCCACATCAGTCGATTGAAAGGACGCTATCGCGAGCAAGCTCACTCCTACAGGATTGGGGAACATGCTGGCTTTAGCCGAACACCACCGCATAGATTCCCACCCCACTGAGCACGATCACCGTCGCGCCCAGCACCACCACTTCGCGCAAGGGCGCGGGGATGCGCTCCTGCTTCAGGCCTTTGGCGCTCTTGCGATAGCGGGCGTTGAGGCCGATCTGGATCAGGATCCCGGCCATCAGCGAGAACACGATGGGCAGCAAGGCAATCAGCCCGAAGTGTGGAATCCAGCGCAGGAAAATCGTGCACACCACCAGCAGCGTCATCAGCGTACGCCGCCAGGCCAGCAAGGTGCGTTCCGGCTGCAGGCCGGGGTCGTCGTGCCCCAGCGTGACAGGCGCCTGGGCGCGGCGGCTCACGACGCGCCGTAGATCAGAAAGACGATCAGCCCCGCCGCCACCAGCGCACCGCCCAGCGAGAGGATCGGCACCAGCACCGGCAATGGCAGCGGCTTGCGCACGCGCATCGCCCGCTCGACCTTCAGCCATCTGATGCAGGCGCTGGCGCTGACCAGCATCGCCAGCACCAGCAATGACAACGCCACCGCACGGCGCAGCCCCGGGCTGAACACATCGCCGGTGAAGGCTTCTACCGCAATGCCGCCCGCCAGGAACGCCAGCGCCGTGCGAATCCAGGCCAAGAAGGTTCGCTCGTTGGCCAGGGTGAAGCGAGGATCAGGCTCGCAACCCGGCCCCAGCAAGGATGCGGAAATACGATCGCGATCAGGGGAAGGCGCCTTGCCAGGTTCCGGAGAATTCATGTCGCACCGAGGTCAGGTAGATGGGCCAATGATACCGGTCATGGGGATGAAAGGCCCGCATCGGCAGCGACATTGGTGTGTCATTGGCCGCACCTGTGCCCTGCTCCACGCAGGCATTTTCACTGAACAACCCGGCGAGCCTCCTTCATCTGACAAGATTCGACAATTTTCCCTTCAAAATCCCGTACTTGTCCTACGCTGTGATTCTATGATCGCTGTTGCGATACCCATGGCCACGAACCGCGAGGCGTTCGTCCCGTGGGCGGGTCTGAAGTCATGTTCGTCAGCGAGGGCGGGGATTGAGACAGGTAGAAGGGACGGACCTGGACGCTAGGAGCAGGCGCCTCAAGCGCATGCCGGTGCTTTGGCTTGCCGGTTTTTTCACCGTGCTGGTGTGTTTTTCCATTACCAGCATCACGCTGTGGCAATTGCGCCAGACGCGCATCCACGAGCTGGAACTGGCCGATACCAACGCCGCCAACCTGTCGCGCTCCATGGCGCAGCAGGCGCAGGACACATTCGATCAGGCCGACATTCCGGTGGCGGGTATCGTCGAGCGTCTGTCCTACGACGGCTTCGGCGCCGCCAGCAGTTCGCGCATGCATGAGTTTCTTCGGGCCACCGCCGGCAGCGTCGAACAGATTCAGGGTCTGTTCATCTACGACAAGGACGGCAACTGGGCGGCCACCTCGATGAACCGCATGCCGGAAAACGCCAACAACGCAGATCGCGAATATTTCCAGTTCCACAAGACTATCGACAGCACGCTGCCCCACATCGGCCAGGCTTTGCGCAGCCGCACCACCGGTGACTGGATCATCCCCATTTCCCGACGGGTCAATGACTCTGCCGGCAACTTCGCAGGGGTAGTCCTGGCAACTATCGAACTTGCGTATTTCGACCGCTTTTTCGACCGTTTCAGCATCGGCCAGCGGGGCGTGATTACCCTGGCCATGGCGGACGGTATCGTGCTGGCTCGTCGTCCGGCGATCGACAACGTGCGAGGCGCCTCCATTGCCGACGGTGAGCTGTTTCGCAAATACCTGAAGGAAAACTACGAAGGCACCGCGACCGTGCGCTCGGTGCTGGACCACGAGCTGCGCCTGTACGGCTACAAGCGCCTGGACCGCTACCCGCTGGTGGTGCTGGCGGGGCTCTCGGAGGACGAAGTGCTGGAGGAATGGCGTCAGTACGCCTGGCGTTCGCTGGCGATCATCGTCTGCGTGGTAGTGGCCAACCTGCTGTTCGGGGTGTTGTTGTTCCAGCAGATCCGTTTCGGCCTCAATGCCGAATCGCAATTGCGCATCGCCAGTCACTCGCTGGAAAAACTCGCCTTGCAGGACAGCCTGACGGGCCTGGCCAACCGCCGCCATTTCCAGGAAATCCTCGGGCTGGAGTTCGCCAACGGCCAGGCCAATCTGCACCCGCTGAGCCTGATCATGATCGACATCGATTTCTTCAAAAGCTACAACGACAACTATGGCCACGTGGCCGGCGACAAGTGCATCGTCGCGGTGGCCGAGTGCGTGCGCAGCAACCTCAACCGCACCGGTGACCTGGCGGTGCGCTATGGCGGCGAAGAAATGGCCGTGTTCCTGCCCTACAGCGATGCCCAGGGCGCGTTCCTGCTGGCCGAGAAGATTCGTCTGTCAGTGCTGACCCGCGCCCTGGAACATCAGGGCAATCCTGTGGGCATCGTCAGCATCAGCCTGGGGGTCTACGGCTGCGCGGCCCACGAGTGCACCAGCCTGGAGGAGTTCGTCGAACGGGCCGACGCCGCGCTCTATCTGGCCAAGCATGACGGGCGCAACCGCACGGAAATCTGGCAGGGCAGCAGCGTGGTGGCTCACTCGCTGGCTTGAGCCTTGACGATCTGCGCGACCTGGCCGCGAAACAGCTCCAGCCGGTCAGACGGCGCGTCGTGCTCGACCACCAGCGTGCCGACCTCGTCGCAGGGCGCGACCTGATAGTGCGCGATGCTGGAAAGCTTCTCGTTGATCACCGCCACCATCACCTGCCCGCTGCGCGCCACCACGGCGCGCTTGAACTCGGCCACGTCCATGTCGAACGCAGTGACGCCCTTGACCGCATCCAGCGCGCAGGCGCCCAGAAAGCACAGGTCGAAATTGAAGTGGGTCAGTTGCGAAATGGTGGTGAAACCATAGGTGCTGCCCGCCACCGGGCTCAGTCGCCCACCCAGCAGGATCACCTCCACTTGCGGCAGTTTCATCAACTCCACGGCGATCAACGGGGAGTTGGTGGTGATCGTCAGGGCCATCTGCGGATCGAGGGCGCGGGCAATCGCGAGGTTAGTCGAGCCGCCATCGATGAACACGTGCTGACCGGCACCGATCAGGCCCGCCGCCGCCACACCCAATGCGCGTTTGCGTCCAGGTTCGTGCTCGATGCGTACCGTCAGAGGCCCGTCGCTGGCCAGGGAAATGGCCCCACCGTACACCCGCTTGCACAACCCGGCCGACGCCAGCGTGCCCAGGTCACGGCGGATGGAATGCTCGGAGACGTTGAATTCAGCGGCCAGCTCTGCAGCAATCACCCGGCCATGAACGGCCAGACGCTCGGTAATCAGACGCTGACGCTCGCCGGGAAAGGCTTCGGGATTGGCAGACATAATGGCCTCGGTATCACGCTGGATCGCTCATGAACGAGCAGGATCATGCGTGGGCAACGACGCCAGTGTCAAACATGACGGCAATGCGAGCTAAAGAACCAGACTGAAGAGGTTTAGCCAAACGGGTGGGGACCAGAGGCGCACGACCGTGACACCCCTGGTCTTTCTCGGCGGTCTCAAGGTGGCTATTCCTCCTCTTCTTCCTCGTCGTCCACCAGCGTGAACCATGGTTTGAGTTCGCTCAGCTCGAAATTGCCTGACTCCGCTCTGGCTCTCCCGATACGGGGATAGTCAACAGGTTTGAAGGACACGGACGAGTCCAGGATTTCTGCGCTCGTCGATACTACGGATCTGTCAGTCATGTTTGAGCCTCCCTGTCCAAAAAAGATGTGCGCAAGGGCGCCGGGAGACTATAGACCAGCTTCAGAAACCATTCGTCGATTTGCGACCCGCCGGTCACAAACCGCTACTATCCCGCTCAGAACTCGCCGTACTCGGCGCGCATGCGACCGTTGCGCTTGACCCGATAAAGCAACGCATCGACCTTCTCGATGAACGCCACCGCGCTATCGCCCGCCGCCGGCGTGACAGTCCCCACGCCCAGGCTCAGGGTGAGCAGCGGCGACACGTCGGACTTTTCGTGGGGAATCTGCTGCTGTCGAACCAGTTGCATGCATTTCTCGGCCACCCGGTGCGCCTTGTCCCGAGAGGTGTGCGGCAGCAGCCAGACGAACTCTTCGCCGCCGATACGGGCAATGAAATCACCCGGTTCGTTCGCCGCCAGCGACAGCGTCTTGGCCACGGTGCGCAGTGCTTCATCGCCCTTGATGTGGCCGTAGTGGTCGTTGTACTGCTTGAAGTAGTCGATATCCATCATGATCAACGACAGCGGCTGATGGGTTTCCTGGGCGCTGGCCCACTCGCGTTCGAGCACGGTATCGAACATGCGCCGGTTGGCGATGCCGGTCAGGCCGTCCTGATAGGAAAACGCTTCGAGCTGCTTTTGCAGGCGCACCAGGTGCTCTTCGGTCTTCTTGCGCTCGCTGATGTCGAACATGAAGCCCACCAGCGCCTCGACCTCGCCGTTCTTGCGCACCACATGCACCACATCGCGAATCCATACGTAGTCGCCATCCTTGGTCAGGGCGCGGTAATCGGCCTCGTGATCGACGCCGGCCTTGGACTGCGACACGCAGAAGTTGACCACGTAATCGCGATCATCCGGATGCATGCGCTCGACCCAGTCGTTGATCCCGACCCAACTGCCCTGCTCCCAGCCCAGCAACTCTTCGATCTGCGGGCCGATGTAGCTGAACGTCATGCTCTGCCAATCAATCCGCCAGGGAATCGCCCGGGTCGATTCGAGCAAGGTTTTGTAGACGTCGCTGTCGGTGCCTGGCGGCAGGGATTCATTGCTCATGATCGACCACGGTTCCGGGGAAAAAGGTGGTGACAGCATGTGGCCACTATCGACGATAGGCAACGTCCGGATCATGACCTCGCGACACTTTCCAGACGACTGGTCAAACCCCAGCTATAAATCATCGATCAACCCCGTAGCAGTCCGGCTTGCCGGCGTCGGCATTTTCGACGGGACGGCCGCCGGCAAGCCGGACTGCTACGGGTGCCTCCATGAGGATTGAAAGAGACCAGCCATGAAGACGTTTGAGGTGCTGATCATCGGCAGCGGCTTTGGCGGACAGTGCGCGGCGATCAACCTGCTCAAGGCCGGCATCGACGACTTTCGCCTGCTGGAGCGGCGCGACTTCTTCGGCGGTACCTGGTGCCAGAACACCTACCCCGGCGCCACGGTAGACATTCCCTCGCCGCTCTACTCGCTGTCGTTCGCGCCCTTTCCCTGGACACAGATGTACGCGGGCCAGGAAGAACTGCAGCGCTACACCCGGCATGTGGTCGAACGCTTCGGGCTGATGGACAGGATCGAAACCGGCGCCGAGGTCCAAGGGCTCACCTGGGATGACGCCACTCGGCACTGGACAGTCCAGACCAGCAAAGGCACGTTCAGCAGCCGGTTCGTCATCAATGCCAGCGGCCCCCTCAGCCAGCCACAAATTCCCTCGTTCGAGGGTATGGATGTATTCAAAGGCACGAGTTTCCACAGTAATCACTGGGACCTTGGCTTCGATCACCGGGGCAAAAGGGTGGCGATTGTAGGAAGCGGCGCCAGCGCTGCGCAGATCATTCCGGCGATTGCCTCGGATGTCTCCCAATTGCACGTCTTCCAGCGCACCGCCCACTGGGTGCTGCCGCGCCCCGATCACACCTTCAGCCAGCTGCAACGCCGACTGTTGACCAGCCCCCTGGCCTTGCGCCTGCTGCGCGCGCTGATTTACCTGAAGCTTGAGACCCGCTTCATCGGCTTCAAGTATTCGAAGGCCGGGCTTGCGCTGGTGCAATGGATGGCCCGCAGGCATCTGAAGCGGCAAGTGCCGAACGCTGAGCTACGGCGCAAGCTGACACCCGACTTCACCCTGGGCTGCAAGCGCGTGCTGCTCTCCAGCGAACTCTACCCGGCGCTGCAGCGCAGCAACGTGACGCTGCACAGCGCGTCCATCGCCCGGCTCGACCAGAACGGTATCGTCACCACGGACGGCGAGCATCTGGCGCTGGACCTGATCGTCTGGGCCACTGGTTTCGAGACCACCGATAACGCCATTCCCTATCCAATCGAGGGTAGGGACGGCCAGCGGCTGGCGGAGGTCTGGCAGCCCTTCCCGCGGGCCTACCTGGGCACCTGCGTACCGGGCTTTCCCAATCTGTTCCTGATCACCGGGCCCAACACCAGCACCGGCCACACCTCGGCACTGTTCATGCTCGAAGCGCAGATGCATTACGTCATGGCCAGTATTGCCAGCGTGAGAAACTCAGCCCAAGGCAGCATCGAAGTGCGCCCCGAAGCGGAAGAGCGATACACCGCAATGATTCATCGGGAGATGAAACGCACCGTGTGGTTCTGGGGAGGGTGCCGCAGTTGGTATCAGAGCAACAGCGGCAAGGTGACGGTGATCTTTCCGGGCTTCAGCTTCAGCTTTTACCGGCTGACGCGGTGGCTCAAGCCCGGCGATCATGTGTTGCGAGAATGAATCAAGGCAGCAGCGAATACACCAGGGCCGAAATCGACACCAGGCCGACCACCACCACAAATACATTGGACAGCTTGCCTGCGTACTGACGCATGGCCGGGACCTTGCGCACGGCGTACATCGGCATCAGGAACAGCAGCGCCGCAATCACCGGGCCACCCAGGGTTTCGATCATACCCAGGATGCTTGGGTTGAGCGTCGCCACCAGCCAGCAGACCACCAGCATGAAGCCAGCGGTGAGGCGGTCCAGAATCTTGGGCGACGGACGGCTGCCGCTCTTGATGACCAGGCCCTTGAGGCCTTCGCTGGCGCCGATGTAATGGCCCAGGAAAGACTTGGTAATGGCCACGAAGGCAATCAACGGCGCGGCAAAGGCGATGGTCGGGTTGCTGAAGTGGTTGGCCAGGTACGACAGGATCGACAGGTTCTGCGCCTTGGCTTCGGCCAGTTGCTCAGGAGACAGGGTCAGTACGCAGCTGAACACGAAGAACAGCACCATGACCACCATCAAGCCGTGAGCGCGGGACAGGATCTGCGAGCTGCGCTGTTCGGCAGCCGGGCCGTACTGGCGACGCTGATCCACGGCGAACGCGGAGATGATCGGCGAGTGGTTGAACGAGAACACCATCACCGGAATCGCCAGCCACAGGGTGTGCAGCAGCGCCGACGGCGCAGGCACCTGGCTTGCGGTGGTGAGGATGCCGCCGGTCCAGTGCGGAATCAGGAACACCGCCAGGAACAGCAAGGCGACGATGAACGGATAGACCATCAGGCTCATGGCCTTGACGATCAACTGCTCCCCGCAGCGCACCACGGCCAGCAGGCCGAGGATCAGCACGAAGGCCAGCAGCGCGCGCGAAGGTGGCTGAACGTGCAGTTGATGTTCCAGGAAGCTGCTGACGGTGTTGGTCAGTGCCACGCTGTAGATCAGCAGGATCGGGAACACCGCGAAGAAGTACAGCAGGGTGATCAGCGCACCGGCCTTCTTGCCGAAGTGCTGCTCGACGACTTCGGTGATGTCCGCGCCTTCACGGCCCGAGAGCACGAAACGCGTCAGGCCGCGGTGTGCGTAGAACGTCATCGGGAAGGCCAGCAGGGCCAGGATCAGCAGCGGCCAGAAGCCACCGATGCCCGCGTTGATCGGCAGGAACAGGGTGCCTGCGCCGATGGCGGTGCCGAACAACCCGAGCATCCAGGTGGTGTCGTGGCGCTGCCATTTGGTGAGGCTGGAAGTCACGCTCGCGGGCGCGGCGTCGATAGGTTGCTCGACGCTGTTGGCCTGATCATTCATCCGGTCGATTTCTCCGTTGCCGGTGATAGCTACAAGGTCAAAAGCGCGTCGAAAAACTTGGCAGTCAGCGCCCCTGACCGGTTCTGTACAGGGAAAGGGGCGCGATTGTCCGGGATTAGAGAGCAGAATCAAAGGGTTGTCGGAGGGATGGTCGCAGATTCAGAGGTTTCCGACGGTTGGATGGGGTGAAAAATCCCCCCCCCTGTAGGAGTGAGCTTGCTCGCGATGGCGGCCTGTCAGGTACATCGACGTCGTTTGACACACCGCTATCGCGAGCAAGCTCACTCCTACAGGTTCTCAGCGTTCTTGCGACTCGTTTCGCCGCAACGGCACGCTCAACTCGACCCGCAATCCATCGTTGCGGCTGTCAAACCGCAACGAGCAGGCGCAGCGCTGGACGATCGCCTGCACGATCGCAAGCCCCAGCCCCGCGCCCGGGCTCTTGCCGTTGCGCCAGAAGCGCTGGGTCATCTTGTCCAGATCCGGCTCCGGAATGCCCGGGCCGTAGTCGCGCACCCGGAAATGCGCATGGCCGTCAAAGGTCTCAAGGCTCAACTCCACTCGCGCACCGGGCTGGGTGTGGCGCAGTGCGTTGTCCAGCAGGTTGCGCAATGCAGCGACCGCCAGCGCCGCCGGCATTTCCACCGGGGCGGTAGACAGGTGCCCCGGCAGGATCAACTGGATGCGCTCGTCATCGCCATGGTTGGCATCGTGAATCGCCAGCCGTGCGACCTTCTCGGCATCGCACTGCACGCCGTCATCGAACGACAGGCTGCCCTCGACCCGTGCCAGCAGCAACAACTGCTCCAGGGTGCGGTGCATACGGTCAGCGCCCTCCTCGGCATGGGCCAGCGCCCTGTCGCGCTTGCCGCCCTCGGTCATGCGCGCCACTTGCAGGTGGGTCTTGATGGCGGTCAGCGGGCTGCGCAATTCGTGGGCCGCATCCCCGGTCAGGCGGCGCTCGCGCTCCAGGGTCTGGGCGATGCGCAGGAACAACTGGTTCTGGCTCTTGAGCAACGGTTGCAGCTCGCTGGGCAGGTTCGGCACGTCCAGTGGCTCGACCGAATCGGCGCTGTGCCGGTTCAAGGCGTCACGCATGCGATTGAGCGGCGCCAGCCCGCGACCAATGCCGAACCAGACCAGGATCAGGCTGCCGAACAACGCCACCAGCACCGGCACCGACGCCGCCAGCAGCACCGACTGGCCAAGCACATCGCGTTCGATCTGCCGGTCCGCGGTGCTCACCCGCACGTTGCCGTGCATCATGGTGTACACGCGCCAGTGCTCGCCGTTGATCATCTGGTCGACAAAGCCGCTGGCGTCAGCTTTCAAGGGTTCGGCGGGCGAGCTTTCGGTGCGCGCCAGCACCTGGCCGCGCAGGCTGCTCAACTGACAGGCCATGCCGTTGGGGATGCGCAGATCAGCGGTGTGCATCGCGCTGCTCTGGCCGTCGTCGGGCATCTGCATCTGCTCCAGCAACCCCGCCACCATCCGCGCCGAAGCCTCCAGCCGCTGGTCAAGGGACTGCATCATCTGCGTGCGCAGGTCGCGCAGCATCCACGCCGCTGCCAGCACCCAGATCAGGATGAACGCCGAACCCAGGATCAGGCTCAGGCGCGTGCGCAGGCTCATCATCCCTGTTGCTCCGCGACATCGCCGGCCGGCCCCAGGCGGTAGCCCAGGCCACGAACGGTTTCGATGATCCTGCTGCCGAGCTTGCGCCGCAGGTGATGGATATGGACGTTCAATGCGTTGCTCTCCACTTCATCGCCAAAGCCGTAGACGCAATCCTTGAGCTGTTCGCTGGACAGCACGCGCCCGTGATTGTTGAGCAGGGCCTGAAGCAGCGCCTGTTCGCGCCGGGACAGGTCCACCGCCTGGCCCGAGAGGCGGGTTTCGCGGGTGCTGGGGTCATAGGTCAAGGGGCCATGCTCGATCACGTTGACGCTGCGCCCGGCCATTCGCCGCACCAGCGTATGCAGGCGGGCGCTCAGTTCACGCAGGTCGAAGGGCTTGAGCAGGTAGTCATCGGCGCCCGCCTGCAGGCCGTCGACACGGTCGGTAACAGTGTCGCGGGCCGTGAGGATCAACACTGGAATTTCCACCCCCTGCTGGCGAAGATGGCGCAGCAACCTGAGGCCGTCTTCGTCAGGCAGCCCCAGGTCCAGCACCATGACATCGAAGTGCGCCGCCGACAGCATCGCCCGCGCGCCCGCAGCGTTGGCGACGCGGTCCACGGTCAGGCCCTGGGCATCGAGGCCGGCGACGATGCCGCTGGCAATCAGGTCGTCGTCTTCACAAAGCAGTACGTGCATGGGCGGCCTCGGCAGAAAAGGCAATTGAAACAACGCGGGATTAAGAGTGGATTATGCATGATCCCCGGGCGGGTATTTCGACAGGTTGGTTGATGGGTTAATCGGCACTTAATCACAGGGCTCCAACCTCGGCTCATAGATGATTGGCAAGGTGTACGCATGCGTAAGTTGTTGATACTGGTGCTTCTGTTGTTCCCGCTGCTGGCTCAGGCGTTACCCGGCGGCGATCTGTTCAAGAAGCCCGATTTCCTGCCTGTCGAGCAGGCCTTCATATTCAGCTCCGAGCGTCTCGAGTCCGGAGAAACCCGTCTGTACTGGCAAATCGCAGACGGCTATTACCTTTATCAGAAGCGCCTCAAGTTCGACGGCCTGAGTGCGGGCCTGCTGCCGGTTCTGCCGGCTGGCGAAGACCACAACGACGAGTATTTCGGCCAGCAGCAGGTCTATCGGCAGGGCCTTGAGCTGACGATCCCGGCCTCTGCCAGCGGGCAGGTGAAGGTGGGTTGGCAAGGCTGTGCCGACGCGGGCCTTTGCTATCCGCCGCAAACCCAGGTGGTGGACCTGGGCAAAGGCGGTGCGACCGTGGTCAACGGCCAGGCACAGGATCAGGCGCTGGCCAGCACGCTGCAGGAACGCTCGCTGGGCCTGAGCCTGCTGATTTTCTTCGGTCTGGGTCTGTTGCTGGCCTTCACCCCCTGCTCGCTGCCGATGCTGCCGATTCTCGCCGGCGTGGTGGTGGGCAGTGGCGCCCGCCCGCGTCGCGGTTTCGCCCTGGCCGGGGTCTATGTGCTGAGCATGGCGTTGATCTACGCGGGGCTGGGCGTGGTCGCGGCGCTGCTGGGTGGCAACCTGCAATCCACGCTGCAGCAACCCTGGCTGCTGGGCAGTTTCGCCGGATTGTTCGTGTTGCTCTCGCTGCCGATGTTCGGCTTCTTCGAACTGCAACTGCCAGCCTTTGTGCGTGATCGCCTGGAGAATGCCGGACGCCAGCGTCAGGGTGGCAGCCTGGTAGGTGCGGCCATCCTGGGTGCGTTGTCCGGTTTGCTGGTCGGCCCCTGCATGACCGCGCCGCTGGCCGGTGCACTGCTGTATATCGCCCAGAGCGGGAACGCCTTGCAGGGCGGTCTGGTGCTGTTCGTTCTGGGATTGGGCATTGGCCTGCCGCTGTTGCTGGTGGTGACCGTGGGCAACCGCTTTCTGCCAAAACCGGGCGCCTGGATGGACCTGGTCAAGGGCGTGTTCGGCTTCCTGTTGCTGGGCACGGCACTGTTCATGATTCGTCCGCTGCTGGCCGAACCCCTGTGGCTTGCGCTGTTCGGCGCGTTGCTGCTGATCCTCGCGTTCAGCGCTATCGCTCAGACCCGCCGCCTTAAACGCGCGGCGCCGATCTGTGCGCCAGTCGGGCTGATTCTCGGTTTGTGGGGCACGATGATGCTGGTCGGTGCCGCCGGGGGCGCGGACGATCCCTGGCAACCGCTGAAGGTCTACAGCGGTTCCAGGATCAACAGCGAAAGCGCAAGCAACCACGATGCCTTCACCACCATCAAGGATGCGGCCACACTGGACCGCGAACTCGCCGCAGCCAGCGCCAATGGCCAGTGGGTGCTGGTGGACTATTACGCCGACTGGTGCGTGTCCTGCAAGATCATGGAAAAGACCGTGTTCGGGCAGAGCCAGGTCATCGAGGCGCTGAACGGTGTGCGCCTGCTGCGCCTGGACGTGACCGCCGACAACGACGCCAGCCGTCAATTGCTCGAACGCTACAAGGTCCCCGGCCCGCCAACCCTGTTGTGGCTAGGCCCGGACGGCAGCGAGCGCCGGTCCCATCGCATCACCGGCGAGGTCGATGACAAGGGCTTCCTGCAGCAGTGGCAAGCGACCCGGGAGCAGGGTTGATGCTGAGTTTTTCCCTGGGGCCCTTCTCCCTGGCGCTCAACCACTTGCTGCTGTTGGCGGCTCTGGTGCTGGCGACCTTAGTCGGCTGGCTCAGCGGCCGTCGCCAAGGGGTCAACCCGGAACGCGCACTGTTCGGCCTGTTTCTGCTGGGGCTGTTGCTGGCGCGCGTGGGTTTCGTGCTGGTGTACTGGACGCAGTACCAGAGCCATCCGGCGAGCATCATCGACATCCGCGATGGCGGGTTTCTGGTCTGGCCGGGGGTGGTCGCCGTGGTGATCGGCGCCCTGGTGCACGGCTTCAGCCGGCCCGCCTTGCGCACCCCGATGGGGATAGGCGTGGTCAGTGGCCTGGTGTTCTGGTGGCTGGCCAGCCTTGCGGTCAGCGCATCGCAACAGGATGCGCGCCTGCCGGACCTGACCTTGCGCAACGCCGCAGGTATGCCTGTGCAGTTGAGCGATTTCCAAGGCAAGAAACTGGTCATCAACCTGTGGGCCACCTGGTGCCCGCCGTGTCGGCGCGAGATGCCGGTGTTGCAGGCGGCCCAGCAGGCGAACCCCGATGTGGTCTTCCTGTTCGTCAATCAGGCCGAGACTCCACGGGAGGTCGGGACTTTTCTGACGAGCCAGGGTCTGCAACTAGACAATCTGCTGTTCGATGGTTCTGGTGAACTGGCCCGACGCGTCGGTTCGGCCGCGCTCCCTACCACCCTTTTCTACCGCCCCGATGGCCGCCTTTCGGCCAGCCACCTGGGCGAACTGTCCAACGCCAGCCTGACCCATGCCCTTGGGCAGCTCGCTGAACCGGCGGCACAGGCTTCCTCCCGAATCAGGAGTACTCAATGAGTTACATGCGGATTTCCACCTTGGCCGTCGCCAGCCTGCTCACCTTCCAGACCGCCCTGTTGCAGGCCGAAGAACTGCCCGCGCCGATCAAGGCGCTGGAAGCCAAGGGTGCCACGATCAAGGGCAGCTTCGATGCGCCCGGTGGGCTCAAGGGTTACGCCGCCGAATACCAGAAACAAGCCATGGCGCTGTACCTGACCGCCGATGGCAAGCACGTACTGGCGGGCAATCTGTTTGACGAGAAAGGCGAAGATTTGAGCGAGGCGCCGCTGCAGAAGCTGGTCTACGAGCCCATGACCAAAGAGATGTGGAACCAGATGGAAAACAGCACCTGGATCGCCGACGGCGCCAAGACCGCGCCCAAGGTCATCTACCTGTTCAGCGACGCCAACTGCCCGTACTGCAACATCTTCTGGGAACAGGCGCGGCCCTGGGTCAAGTCCGGCAAGGTGCAGTTGCGTCACATCATGGTCGGAGTGATCCGCGAAGACAGCGCCGCCAAGGCCGCCACCCTGCTGGCTGATGCCAACCCTGAACTGGCCCTGCAGAAGCACGAACAGGCGGGCAAGAGCAGCACGCTCAAGGCCATGGACACCATCCCCAAAGACATCCAGGCCAAGCTCGATGCGAACATGAAGCTGATGGACGACATGGGCCTGTCGGCGACACCGTCGATTTTCTACAAGGATGCCAATGGCCACCTGCAACAGCAACAAGGCGCACCGCGGCCTGACGTGCTGGCGAAGATGATGGGGCCTAAATAAGCCCGAGAGCTGTGCAGGGTGTACCGGCCTCATCGCGAGCAAGCTCACTCCTACAGGATTGCAGCATTCCCTCGCCTCGCATCCATCCGTAGGAGCGCGCTTGCCCGCGACAGGGCCCTGCCAGGCAATAGAGGTGTGGCGGATGTACCACCGTCGTCGCGGGCAAGCGCGCTCCTACAGCGGCGCATCGATTATTTGCCACACCCCGCAGGAGCGCGCTTGCCCGCTACGGGGCCATGTCAGGCGATAGCGATGTGGCGGATGTACCACCGTCATCGCGGGCAAGCGCGCTCCTACAGCGGTCCACCGATTATTTGAAATGCACAGTCCTGTAGGAGTGAGCTTGCTCGCGATAGGGCCCTGTCAGGCGACGCAGATGTCTGTAATACCCCTGTGACCTTCTGACCAATGGTCGCCCCCTCCCGAACCGTGGATACTGCGCCGGCTGTTCATCCATGTAAGAATGTCGATCAACATTTCAAGAGCCATAGTCGGGAGGCTCCTTTCAATGCGTTACGCCGAAGATCATAAAGCCCAAACCCATCAGCGCATCCTTGTCGAGGCGGGCGCGCGGTTTCGTCGTGACGGTATCGGCGCGACCGGTTTGCAGCCGCTGATGAAGGCATTGGGGCTGACCCACGGTGGCTTTTACGCCCACTTCAAATCCAAGGATGATCTGGTCGAAAAGGCCCTGCGTTGCGCGGTGGACAGTTTGCAGGCATCGCGCGCTGAAAAGCTGGGCAATGACACCTCGGCCGAGGCGTTCATTGATATGTACCTGGCCCCGGCTCATCGTCTGGAGCCGGAGAACGGCTGCCCGTTGCCGACCATGTCCTCGGAACTCGGCCAGCGCGGCCAGCCGAGCGAAATCACCGACGAGCTGATCAACAGCATGCTCGCGGCACTTCAGGCCGGCATGCCCGAGGGCTCCGAGAACAGCGACAAGGCCGTGATGATGATGTCCAGCCTGGTCGGCGCCCTGGTCCTGGCCCGTAGCGCCAAAGACCCGCAACTGGCCGAGCGCATCCTCAAGACCACCCGCGAGCAGCTCAAGCTGCAGATCCCTCAGGCATGAGGTGAAATGCCCCTGCCGCCACAGGCAGGGGCATGGCGTTTCAATCAGGCTTCGAAGCGGCGGAACAACACGCTCGCATTGACGCCGCCAAAGCCGAAGCCGTTGGACAGCGCATACTCGATCTTCATCGGACGCGCCTTGCCGTGGACGATATCGATGCCCGCTGCCGCCTCATCCGGCTTCTCCAGGTTCAACGTCATCGGCGCAATCTGATCCCGAATCGCCAGCGCGGTGAAAATCGCCTCGATGCCACCCGCCGCACCCAGCAGGTGCCCGGTCGCTGACTTGGTCGACGTCACCGCCACCCCGCCCTGATCGCCGAACACTGTCTTGATCGCCGCCATCTCGCCCTTGTCACCCACCGGCGTTGAAGTGGCGTGGGCGTTCAGATGCGCAATGTCGGACGGCTTGATGCCGGCCTGGCGAATGGCCGCCTGCATGGCCCGACGTGCGCCGCTGCCGTCCTCGGGGCCGGCGGTCAGGTGATAGGCGTCGGCGCTGGTGCCATAACCCACCAGTTCGACAATTGGCTTGGCACCTCGCGCCAGCGCATGCTCAAGAGACTCGATGACCATGATGCCGGCACCCTCACCCATCACGAAGCCGTCGCGGTCCTGATCGAACGGCCGCGAAGCGCGCTCTGGCGTGTCGTTGAAGCCACTGGAGAGCGCCCGCGCCGCCGCGAATCCACCCAGCGACACTCGGTCGATGCAGGCCTCGGCCCCGCCGCATATGGCGATGTCCGCCTCACCGGCGAGGATCATCCGCGCCGCATCGCCGATGGCCTGCACACCTGCGGCGCAAGCGGTCACTGGCGCGCCAAGCGGTCCCTGGAAACCATGCTGAATAGAAACGTGCCCGGCCGCCAGATTGACCAGAAACGATGGAATGGTAAACGGCGAAAGCCGGCGTGGCCCACGAGAGTCGGTGGTGCGTACCGCATCGGCAATCGAGACGAAACCGCCCACCCCGGAACCGATGATCGTCGCCGTGCGCTCGCGCTCCTCATCAGTGGAGGGTGCCCAGCCCGCCTGCGCCACCGCCTGCTGGGCCGCACCGAGGGCAAACAGGATGAAACGGTCCATCTTCTTCTGCTCTTTGGGCGGCGCTGCGGCGTCAGCGTCGAACCCGGCTTCGGCATCCTCGGCCAGCGTCGGCACTGGCCCGCCGACCTTGGCCGGCAGATCAGCCACTGTTTCCTCAGGCAGCCGGACGATACCGGAGCGCCCTTCGAGCAGCCGCTGCCAGACGGCCTCGACTCCCGTACCCAAAGGCGTCACCAGCCCCATCCCCGTGACTACGATGCGACGTGCGTTCATGGCTTCACCCTTTAAACCTTCATTGCATGGAAAGGCGCAGATTCAAGCGCCAGATGTGTAACGTCGTGCCTGCGATTGCCCATGAGTCTGTGTCCATGGGCGTTGAGCGTAGCAATCGAGGTATATTACGACCGTAATTTTCAAGATTATATGATTTTTGTCATTTGAAGTGTCAAGCCCGGGCGATGACTGCAACCTCATCCCCCAACTGTCACTGGAAAAAAAAGACCGATCATCGATCGGTCTTCTGCTGCGTCCGCGGCTCAGTCAAGCGCCAGCTTTTCCCGGTTCCTGTCGACCAGCGCCTTGCCGATGCCCTTGACCTCAATCAACTCGTCGACCGACGCAAACGCACCGTTTTCATCACGATAGGCGACGATCGCCGCTGCCTTGCCTGCGCCAATGCCGGACAGTTCCTTGTGCAGGACGTCCGCTGAAGCGGTGTTGATGTTGACTTTGCCCGACTGCGCTGCGGGTGCGGCCATCGTCGTGGCGGGCGCCGGGCTGGCTGTCGCGGCTGGGGTTTGTGCGTTGGCAGCCATCGAGAAGCTGGCGACCACGGCGAGGACGAGGGAAGAAAGGTAGGACATGCGCATGAGTAATACTCCATGACATCGTTGATTAGGGAGCAGCTTTCCTGAGCTGCTTCCCTAACCTAGACCAATCTCATGAACTCACCCGCGATGATGCGTCACCGGATATGTCCCCCCGCAACGGGAGGCCGGGGCAACGCATCAGGGATCCGGATCAGGGCTCCTGGCGGCGCTGCTGGTGTATCCAGTCGACGATTTCGCCTTCCGGTGCGTAGCCACTCACGGTGTCCCGCAGAATCTGCCGGACCCGGTCGTAGTCGTCCTCTTCCACGGCCTTGAGCAGGTCCGAGAGCACCAGCTTGAAGCCTTCCCAGGGCAGGAAGTCTTCGTGGGCACTCATGATCATCGGGTGGCTGGTGGCAACAACGTTATCGCCGATCAGCAACTCCTCGTATAACTTTTCACCCGGCCGCAGCCCGGTGAACTCGATGGCGATGTCGCCGTGAGGGTTCTTTTCGGACCGAACGCTCAGGCCCGACAGGTGCACCATCTTCTCCGCCAGCTCGATGATCTTGACCGGCTCACCCATGTCGAGCACGAACACATCGCCGCCCTGCCCCATGGAGCCCGCCTGGATCACCAATTGGGCCGCTTCCGGAATCGTCATGAAGTACCGGGTGATGCGCGGATGGGTGACCGTTACCGGGCCACCTGACTTGATCTGCTTGTGGAACAGCGGAATGACCGAGCCCGATGACCCCAGCACGTTGCCGAAGCGGACCATGATGAAGCGTGTCTTGTTGACCTGGTGAACCCGGGAGCGGTCACCGAACATCACCGGTGCCACTTCGCGGCTCAGGGCCTGCAGGATCATCTCGGCCAGGCGCTTGGTGCTGCCCATCACGTTGGTGGGCCGCACGGCCTTGTCGGTGGAAATCAGCACGAAGTTGGCCACACCGGCCTGCAACGCAGCCTGCGCCGTATTCAGCGTGCCAATGACGTTATTGATCACACCTTCGGCAATGTTGTGCTCGACCATTGGCACATGCTTGTAGGCGGCGGCGTGGTAGACGGTGTCGACCTTCCAGGTCTTCATGACGTCCAGCAGCTTCTCGTGGTTGCGCACCGAGCCAAGGATGGGCAGCACATTCACCCGCAGGGATTCGGCATTCACCCGCTGCTCAAGCTCGGACAGGATCGAGTACAGGTTGAACTCGCCGTGATCGACCAGCAGCAAGGTGCTGGGGCGCAGGGAGAGAATCTGCCGGCACAGCTCCGAGCCGATGGAGCCGCCCGCACCGGTCACCAGTACGACCTGGCCCTTGATGCAGTGCTCCAGCAGGCCCTCCTGGGCGGGCACAGAGTCCCGGCCGAGCAGGTCGGCGATATCGACTTCCTGCAGGTCATCGACCTTGACCCGACCAGTGGCCAGGTCGGAGAAATTCGGAACGCTGCGCACATGCAGCGGAAAACCTTCGAGGAAGCCCAGGATTTCCCGGCGCCGTGCCCGGGCCGACGAAGGGATGGCCAGGAGAATTTCCTGCGCCCCCGTCACGTCGATCATCTGCTGGATGTGCTTGGGCTTGTAGACCTGCAAGCCGGATATGACCCGGTTGGAGATCGAGGAATCGTCGTCGATGAACGCGACCGGACGCATCGCCCGGCCCATGCGCAGTGCCGTGGCCAACTGGTTGCCGGCAGCGCCTGCGCCGTAGATCGCAACCCTTGGCAGGCCATTGTCGCGACTGGTGAACGGCACGTGCTGCGCAGCCGAGAACCAGTCACCCAGGAAATATTGGCGCATGGCCAGCCGCAGGCCACCGATCATGACCAGGCTGAGCCACCAGTAGTTGAACATCAGCGAGCGCGGCACCACATGCTGGTGGTTGCTGTAGAGGTACACCACCATGCCCAGGCTCAATGCAGACAGGCTGACGGCCTTGATGATCGCCACCAGGGCATCGTTGCCGAAGTAGCGCATGACCGCACGGTACATGCCGAAACGAACGAAGAAGGGAATGGCCACGACGGGGGCGCAGAGGAAAAGCCAGGTATGCACTTCAAACGGGTTGATCATCTCGTCGATGCCGAGACGAACCACGAACGCCATCCACAGCGAGAACCAGACTAGAAAGATGTCTGTGATGACCTGAATGATGCGTTTCTTGCGACGTGGCAACGCGAGCAGCAAAGCGCGTACTTTATCCATGCTTCCCTCGAACAAATGTTCTATCTCCTATCGACCCGCAAATACCGGGAATGTATCCCTGCCATGCAAGGGTCCCCACAAAGGCGGAAAAATCGCCTCAGCGCTGACTACAGCCATCCTCGTGCCCCACGACGGCTCCATGGCTGCCCGACGACGCGGACATCATGCGCGCAAATCGCGACAGCTTGGCGAGTGACAACGATCAGAAAATGATCACACCGACATCAGGCATCACCTGAAGCTGTGCTCACCGTGGTTCAACGGTGAGACGGCACTGCTTCCCGGAGCCCCAATACTTTGCTGCCGCACTGAGGCCGGCAAATGAGGGTAACTGCAGTGTCTACGACAAAATTCTGGGCAAGAATAAGCCATACACTGGAAAACCGCGAGAAATTCACCTCGCGATTGCCGGACAGATGTCGTGGGAAACAGAAAAAAACCCTGACGGCCACCTGACGTTCAGGTCCGGTGGCCGTGATGGGCCGGGCGTTACCCGGCGTTCAACAGCGCTTCGATTTCCTTTACCTTGGCCTCGACCAGCGGCATGTCACGGCGACTTTCCACGTTCAGACGCAACAGCGGCTCGGTATTGGAGCCACGCAGGTTGAACCGCCACTCGGCAAATTCAACGCTGATACCATCGGTTTTGTCGACGTTCGTGCTCAAGGCCGAATAATGCTCCAGCACCTTGGCCAGGATCCCCTTGACGTCCGACACCTTGTAGTTGATCTCGCCGCTGCACGGGTAGGCTTCCATGCGCTCATCGACCAGCTCGGAAAAGCGCTTGCCCGACACCGACATCAGCGCCGTGACTAGCAACCACGGAATCATCCCGCTGTCGCAGTAGGCAAAATCGCGGAAATAGTGGTGTGCGCTCATTTCGCCGCCGTACACGGCGTCTTCCTTGCGCATCCGCTCCTTGATGAACGCGTGACCGGTTTTGCACAGCACTGGCGTGCCGCCGGCAAGCTGGACCTGATCGATGGTGTTCCAGGTCAGGCGCGGGTCATGGATGATCTTGGAACCCGGATGTTGCTTGAGCAACATTTCCGCCAGCAGCCCTACCAGGTAGTAGCCTTCGACGAAACGCCCGCGCTCGTCGAAGAAGAAGCAGCGATCGAAGTCCCCGTCCCAGGCCAGGCCAATGTCGCAGCCGTGCTTGAGCAACGCTTCGCGGGTGATGGTGCGGTTTTCCGGCAGCAGCGGGTTGGGCACGCCATTGGGGAAGTTGCCGTCAGGCTCGGCGTTGATGATCACCCATTCAAAGGGCAGCTTGCCCTTGATCGCTTCAAGTGCCGGGCCGACTGCACCGTTGCCCGGGTCGGCGAGAATCTTCAGCGGGCGCAGTTGCGCGCCTTCGATGTAGGTCAGCAAGTGAGCGATGTAGGCGGACTTGTCTGGCGCCTGTCTGACTCTGCCTGGCGTGGCTGAAGCCTGGCCGAAATCACCGGCATCGACACGCTGGCGGATCGCGTCCAGGCCGCTGTCGCCGCTGATGGGACGGGATTCGCGCTGCACCAGTTTCATGCCGTTGTAGCCTTTGGGGTTGTGGCTGGCGGTCACCATCACCCCGCCATCAGCCTTGTAATGGCTGGTGGCAAAATACACTTCTTCGGTTCCGCAAAGGCCGATGTCGATCACATCCGCGCCTGCTTCCTGGATGCCATTCATCAGAGCCTGGGCCAGGCCAGGGCTTTCAAGACGCATGTCCCTGCCGACGACGATAGTTTTCGCGCCCAACTGCGCCACCATGGCGCGCCCGATACGATAGGCGATGTCGGCGTCCAGATCGGTTGGGACCTGCCCGCGAATATCGTAGGCTTTGAAACAACGGGTCTGAATTACGGGATAGTCGGGTTTCATGTGTAAGACCTATGCGACGAAACAGCCCGAAGGCTCCTCTGTTTAGTATGAAGCAGCCCTCTGAACGGACTGCACGCTACCCTCGTGCATAACAGCGTGAGGCGACCCTTAGGCACCGAAAAAGCGGATTTGTTATCAATACCACGACATTTATCTCGGCCACCCCCACACCTGCCCTGTACGGCAAGAACGATAGCCGCACCTGCGGCGCTGGCAAGGCAGTGCCTGGCTGAATGTGTTTGCAGGGGTGTCAAATGTGCTCGAGTGCTCAAACCCGGCCCTTTGCGTGCATTGCGCAGCAAGTGACGAACGGCGGGAAAAGCGTGAGGAAGGTGTAGCGAAGGGGCCTGCACGCCTCGAATCCAGCACGACGGGGCTGGATTCGAGACGGCAGGTGCATCCGCGCCAGAATGGCGCAGAACGGATCAGACCGGGTTTTCTTCCAGCCAGGCCTGGAACATCAGGACATCCCACAGGTGGTAGGCCCAGTTGCGGCTACCGCTCAGGTGCTCGGCCCATTTCTGCCGGATCGGCTCAGGGTGCAGATAGCCTTCCCTGCGCAAGCGCCCCTCGTCCAGCAACGCCTCGGCCCAGTCTTTGAGCGGGCCACGCAGCCAGGCGTCGATCGGTACGCCGAAGCCCATCTTCGGACGGTCGATGAGGGACTGCGGCACGTGCCGGTACAGCACCTGGCGCAAGGCCCACTTGCCCACGCCGTCACGCTGCTTGAGCGACTGCGGCAACTGCCAGGCGAACTCCACCACACGATGGTCGAGCATCGGCACGCGGGACTCGAGCGTCACCGCCATCGAGGCACGATCCACCTTGGTGAGGATGTCATCGGGCAGGTAGGTCAGCAGGTCCAGGACCATCATGCGCTCGATCGGGTCCAGGGCGTCGATCTGCGGGACGTTTCCGGTCAGCCAGGTGGTCGGCTCCTGGCCGCCAATCACCACCTGTGCAGGGTCGGACCAGTGCGACACCAGCGCGTGGTAATACTGGTTGATCGAGGTGCTTGCCAGCACGCCAGCGCCCTTGTGCACCTTGTCGCCGAAGCGGTTGCGGAAGATCGGCGATGGCAGCCAGCCGGCAAGTTTCGACCAGGTATCCGGCGAGATCGACGTGATGGCACTGGCCAGCGGCTTGCGCAGGGCCACAGGCAGACGCTCGATCTTGCTCCAGGCACTGGCACCGGCGGTGTAACGGGTGTATCCGCTGAACAGCTCGTCCCCGGCATCGCCCGACAGGGACACGGTGACGTGCTGGCGCGCCAGTTGGGAAACCAGGAAGGTCGGAATCTGCGAAGAGTCGGAAAACGGCTCGTCGTAGATGCCCGGCAGCGACGGAATTACCGAGAGCGCCTGCTGCGAAGTCACGTACAGCTCGGTGTGGTCGGTGCCCAGGTGGGCGGCCACGGCCTTGGCATGTTCGGCTTCGTTATAGCCCTTTTCGTGGAAACCGATGGTGAAGGTTTTCACCGGCCGGCTCGACTGCGCCTGCATCAGCGCCACGATGGTGGAGGAGTCAATGCCGCCCGACAGGAACGCGCCCAGGGGAACGTCCGCCATCATTTGTTGCGAAACAGCCGACTTGAGCAGCGTTTCAAGCTCGTCGACCGCCTGAACGGGGTCGCGCTCCTGCTGGCGCGAGGCGGAACCGTCTTGCACCACCTGAAGCACCGACCAGTATTCCTGGATGACAGGCTCTGGCTGCTTGACCGACACACGCAGGATGCAGCCTGGCTGCAGCTTGCTGATGCCCTGGTAGATCGAATGCGGCGCAGGGATGTAGTTGTGCCGGAAGTACAGCGCCAGGGCGTTGCGATCGATGGACGGGCTGAACGAAGGGTGCGCGCGCAGGGCCTTCAATTCCGAACCGAACATGAACACCGCCTGCTCGCCCTGCCCTTGCCAGCCGTAGTACAGCGGCTTCTCGCCCAGGCGATCACGGGCGAGAATCAGCGTCTGCTCCTGAAGATCCCACAGGGCAATGGCGAACATGCCGATACACTGTTTCAGGGTCTGCTCGATGCCCCAGGCATCGAACGCAGCCAGCAGCGTCTCGGTGTCGGAGTGACCGCGCCATGCATGCACCCTGCCCGTTTCATCGAGCTGGCGGCGCAGGTCCAGGTGATTGTAGATCTCACCGTTGAACACCATGGTGTACCGCCCCGAATCCGCCAGCATCGGCTGGTGGCCGGCCGGGGAAAGGTCGACGATCGCCAGGCGACGGTGGGCAAGACCCACGCTGACGTCAGGGCTGACCCAGACACCATGATCGTCCGGGCCGCGATGAAGAATGGCATCGGCCATCCGCAAACATTCGTCGTGCAGCGACGCTTGCGTCGCCTGCCCGGGCCATTTCAACTGTCCAGCGATTCCGCACATAGGTAATTAGGTCACTTGATTTTTTTAAGGGAAATCTCGGGGATCGCAGGAGCGACGTACAGGTCAGCATAACCTTGCAGGCAGGCTTCCATGGAAAACACGGTCTCGATCCTGTGGAACCCGGCCTCTCCCATGAGATTCCGTTCTGGATTGCTGGCAACGGCAAGCAACGCTTGCGAAAGCTCGCGGGGAGCACGCGCAGGCACTACCAGCCCGGTGACTTCGTGCAGGACCGCCTCGGCATTTCCGCCGACATCGGTAACCACCATGGGAAGCCGGGCAGCCATCCCCTCGAGGATCGCGTTGGAAAAACCTTCTTCGTGGGAGGCGAGGATACCGATGTCCGCAGCATTGAGAAGATCCGGCACGTCTTTTCTGGATCCCAGGAGATGGATGCGCTCGCCGATGCCCAGCGATTCGGCCTGCTGCTTGAGCGATGCACCGATGCCGTCGTCCCTGCCAATGAACAGGCAGTGCCAGTCCTGTGGCAGCGCCTGACGGATCATGCCAAACGCCTCGATCAGGTCGGAATGACCCTTGTAGGGAATCAGGTTGGCGACGATGGTGAACACCAGGGCACCGTCCGCAATACCCAGCTCGGCCCTGACTTGGGAACGGGTACGGGTGCGCGCAAAACGCTGCAGGTTCAGGCCGTTGTAGATCAGTCGCAACTGCTCCGACCTGACACCCTCTCCCTCGAGATCACGCACTACCGCCTTGGAGTTGCCGCAAACAGCGTCCATCTTGGTATGAAGCCAGTGCTCCAGGCGTGACAGGGTCAGATGCTTGGCCTGGTAATGATTCAGGCTCCGGCGGCTCATGATACGGCGTGCGCGAGGTGCAGCCAGCGAGGTGATGCCGCCCACGATATACGCTGCGGGAAGAAAGAAATGGACGACCTGAGGGCGCATCCGCCAGTACAGGCACCACAGGGCAAAGGATGCATACACCAGCTCGACGCGCACTCGCGCTCGCTCGCTCGGCAGGATTCTCCTGATCCAGGCAGGCAGCTTGATGCCGTGTACGGGAACGTTCGCCTCGACAAAGGCTTGGGTGAGAGGTCCTCCAGTCGTTATCGCGAACACCGCCGGCTTGAAGCCTCTCTGGCGTAGCTCACTGGAGACGCGCAGCAAGTGTTGCTCTGCGCCTCCAACCTCCATGGAACCGATGACATAAAGCAATTTCATATTACGCTCTGGGGACCAAAAACCACTAAAGTGAAAAAGCGTACGACCACGCCACCAAAAAACTCAGATTGTTTTCGAGAAACCGGCACACATCAAGACGTTCTTTCAGACTTTGCCCGTTTCAACGGATTGAGAAGCCAGAAGCCGACGAAAATGACCGCTGCAGGGCTTCCCAGCAGCGCAAGGGCCACTGACCTTTCATCCAGAAATTGCCGAAAGATGAAATATGAGCCGTACACACCCAGCAAACTGAACGCCGACATCATCGACATCAGCTTGGGCCGCGCCTGCGCCTGCCAAAGCTTGCCAAACACATTGCTCAAGATGATCAGGCCGATTCCGATCGTGAGCCAGAACCACAGACGCGTCACCTGATGCGCTGCGGCAGCGTCAAAACGCCCGCTGAACAGCAACGCAAGAACCGGCTCGCCGAGGAACAGCACGCAGAGCGGGCATATCACGCCCAGCACGATCGACATTAATGTCGCCTGCTTCACCAGAATCTTGATGCCCGCCTGGTCATTCTGTGAAACCAGTGTCGAAAATCGCGCAAGAATCAGGGTCGAACTCGACATGATCAAAAGCTGAACCACCGACATGTGCAACCGGTAGGCATATCCGAACGCCGAAACCACACCTTCGCCATATGATGCAGCCCACACTGGCGGTATCGAGGCGACGATATTGGAAAAGAAAATCCCGGGAAGAATCCACCCGCCCAGGGTCAACATGGACTTGCCCGATTCCAGAAAACTGCTGCGGGTCGGCAACCGGCCAAAAAACGAAAATGCGCTCAGGTGCAGGCCATAGATGCAGATCAGAAACTGCGCCAACAAACCGATCAGCGTGCCCAATACCATGCTGACCATTCCAAGTTCAGGAAAGGCAAACAGCAACAATCCGCCGATTATACCGTTGACGATGGGCGCCCCCGCCGCGTAGCCGAACCGGTCACGCATGGCGAGCATATAACCGGCACTGTCACCGGCCATGTTCAGCGGAATCAGAAAAGCAACTAACGGCAATACAAACAAGAAAGTATCGCGAACCGCCAATTGATTATCAGGCACAAAATAATGAGCCAACAACGGGCTGCCCAGTGCAATCGCAAGTGCAACAAGCACTCCGATCAATCCGCAGCACCAGAACACCGCACGTTCGAATGCCATGGTGGCGGCGGCATCCCCGGCGGCATGCAAGCGTGCCCGGACCGGGAAAAAACCTACCTGAAGCACGCCAGACAGAACGCCCGACAGAAAAGTCGGGGCGACCAGCGCCAGGTTATAACCGTCCAGTTCACTACCAACACCGAAGACGCCCGCAGTAAACCACAACTTGAAAAAAGCGGCCAACTGAGAACAGGCCGTCAATACCACCACTGCAATCAACTGCTGCTTCATTTAAAGAACCGCAACTAAAACAAAAACAAGCCAATAGAAGAGTAAAAATGCGCCTTTTAATTAAAGACTTAGCGCAGACTGCGCGCCCATACTGCCACAAGCATGGACCCTTGAGAAGCGTTCCATCTTCAAGGAAACATATTAACGCTCAGGTGCCAAGTGAAAATATCAGCCACATTGCCGAGGCCCTCAACAGCGGATCACCGGTCGCAGGCCACGCACAGAACATGTCACCCGCCATCTTTCGAGGCGCATCATTACCTCATCAAATCGCCTCTTCGCCCAGCATATTCGGGGATTAGAGCAGGTCTGCGAAAAACCCGATTGCAAGGGACAACAACTTGTTTCTGGAGTTCACGAACCACATCTCCTACAATCTGCCACCGACACGGGGTCAGCAAACGCGAAAAATCAGACATGGCAGTCTGCACAGTGCGCCCCGCAGTGAATCTGGCCTGGGTGAACGCGCTCTCGACACTAATTTCTGCCCCACGAATATCAACGGAAGACAATGAATTCAACGTTTTTGAGCCTGGCTGTAGTCGTCGTGGTGCTGGTGTTTTCAATGAAGATGCTGGCCGACAAAGAGATCCGGAAAACGGTTGCCTGCTGGACGCTGATCGGCATTTCGTTGGGGGTCTGCAAGAGCCTGCTGATCCAGATGACCCCGCAGTGGCTGGACACCCCTCTGGACTCGCTCATCTATCAACACCACGCCCAGGCACTGTTTCTTCACTGGACGGGCCAGTCCGTCGACGCGAATGTGTACGAGCTGGCGGGACTGCTCAACATGTGGACACACGGCGGGCATCCCGTCTGGCTACCCACTGACCAGATTCCCTACGCGGGCGTGTTCGGCAGCCACGAGTGGATATTCTCGGGCCTGCTTGGCCTGTGGACGCTGGCAGGCAACAGCCTTGCCTCGGCAATCATCGCCAACTCCATACTGACAGGCGCCTTCCCGGCCGCTGCCTATATCATTACCCGTGAACTGGGCGGGCCACCGAAGGTGTGCCACTTTGCAGCACTGCTGGTCGCCCTTGAGCCGTCCATCGCACTGAACAGTGCCTGGTTGCTGAAAGACACCCTGGCCACGCTGCTGTGCATGGTGGTCATCATCAGCGCCTGCCAACTGTGCAACAAGCCGACCCTCAAGTTCGCCAGTATCCTTGCTGTCTCGCTGGGCTTTCTGGCTGCGGTCAAGTACGTCGCGTTCATCTCCTTCTGCATGGTCTTCTGCGTGCTGGCGCTCTATTTTGTCGTGAAGAAGCCCAGGGCAACGGCAGCGGCCTTCGTTTCGGCGTCAATGGCGGCAGTCATGATATGGGGCGTGCTCTACTACGTGCCATTCGAGCAGAAGCTGACCCAACCGGCGACCGTGGCCACCGCGCCGCTTCCAGCGAAGGCCACTCCCGCCCAGGTAGAGCAGGTACTGACTGCCGCCCCTCCGGCAAAGACCACGCCGCCTGCTGCCCCAAGCGCAAGCAAGCCGACCGAAACGGCCTCGTTTTCGCTGACCACCACCGTAACGACCACCCTCAAGGCACAGGCCACCACCCTTCAGGGCCAGACCACTACCTTGACCGCCACGGCGAACGAGGAAGGGGCGGACGGCTCGGTGATCGGCTGGCGTTCCTACCTGCATGACCAACCCGTCAGCGCACTGGCGCGGGCCGTTGTTCGCACGCTGCTTGCGCCGTACCCATGGGTCGCCCTCACCCACGGCCTGGCCGGCAACAACCAGCTCGAGCTCTACATGCTGGCAGCGACGACCTGGGTCATCGCGCTACCGGGCACGCTGCTGGGGTTGATCATCATGGCCAGGAGAAACCTGAAAACCCTGATGCTGGTCGCGCTCCTGGGCATTATCGCCGTAGCCTACATCGTGTTCTTTGGCGAATGGAGTACGCGCCAGCGGGTATTCATGATGCCAGTCATGTACTCGTTCTCGGCACTCGGATGGTATTGGCTCTGGCGAATGAAAGAACGGCCACGGCTCAGACCAGCGCTGGTCTGAGACGGACCGGGACACGCAGAACAGGGGCTGCCGCACATCAGCAGCCCCAGACCTGAAAGAAAGCCGCCGGAACTTCCCGGCGGCTTTTTTATTGGGGAGAGGTTATTGCGCGATTCTTTTGAAACACGTATTCGTTGCAGCCCATCTTGCCGCCCACTGTTTTCAGTGTGCGCAACTCATAGCCCCGGTTTTTATAGAAGTCGAAGATCTGCCCAGGGCTGGAGACTTCAAACGGATAACCGCCCAACCAGTCGTAAAGGTCATACCAGACGTTCATTCCCCGAGGATAGGTCCTGTTCTTCAATACCTTCAGAAGTATGCTGGGGAGTGTTGGATACAGGCCGTGGATGAAAACGAAGAGCGGGCGGGTGAAGGAATACTTGTTGTAGGTCCTCTTGACGAAGGTCCAGTACCGGCTGACGAATGACTGGTCGTTGTACAGGGCTATGAACAACTTCCCCTGCTCCGCCACATTGGCGTCGACATTGGCCAGGGCTTCCCACATCTTGCCCGTATGGTGCAGCACACCCCACGAGTAGACGATATCGAAAGTCCCCAGGCCTGCCAGATACTGACGATCAAGCACCGAACCTGTCTGCACGTCCCAATCGCGGTCGGCAGGAAAATAGCGTCTGCGCAGTTCTACTGCGCACGCGACCGATTTGGGGTCATAGTCGAAGGAAACCACTTTTGCGCCCAGGCGCCGTGCCGCGAGGGAAAACAGGCCACTGCCACTGCCAATATCGAGGAATCGCTTCCCGGTCAGATCATCGACACCCAACATCTGCTTGAGGCTGTCGACGGCCTGCTGGATTCTTGATTCATCGAGCAACTTCAGGAAACGGGTCCAGTTTTCGCCAAACTCGAATCGTTCGCCGGTCTTGATTTCCTGTTCATGGGTGGGGGTAGTCGCACTAGCTTTCGTCATGTCACCGTCCTTGCAATCACGCGAGCTTGATTATTGTTAGTTGCTGAACATTCACCCTGCCAAGATAGCGCTGTACACATGTCCGATCGTACCGATCACACAAAGTGTTACAAAGTCTGGCAACCACCAGGGGCAATCGTTTCAGATAACGTCATAGCTGCGCGGATCGCAAGGAAAACCGCCAGTTGTCGATGAGCGGAACCCGTGCCTGGCTGGCCCGGGTCCCCATGGCCAATGGCCTGTCTACGCCGCCTTCTCGAGTTCGCCGGCGTGGTATTTGACCGCCAGCAGAACCAGCGGCACGTACGCCAGGACCAGCCCGACGATGCCATCCAGGCCCAGCAGCGCCACGCAGCATGCCACCGGCAGCAGCCAGAAGAGGTTGATCGCGGCAACTGCAAGCGTCACCGGCAAGTGCCTGCCGACCTTGCGCGATGCGTATTGATAGGCGTGGCTGCGGTGAGCCTCGTAGACCTTGTCTCCACGCAGCAGGCGACGGCCCAGGGTGAAGGTCGCGTCAACGATGAACACGCCCAGCAGGATCAACCAGGCCCAGAACAGCTGCGTGGAGGACCATGCTGCCTGAAGCGCGATGATGCCCAGTGCGATACCGAGGAACCCGCTGCCGGCGTCGCCCATGAAGATACGTGCAGGCGGAAAGTTCCAGTACAGGAAGCCAGCCACTGCCATGGCCAGCACCAGTGGCAGCCAGATCAGATCGGCGGCGCCACTGAAGCAGTAGATCAGAATCGCGCCCAGGCACGCACAGATCGCCTCGACGCTGGCGATCCCGTCGATACCGTCCATGAAGTTGTACAGGTTGAGCATCCAGACCAGATAGAAGGCGGCGAGCACCAGGCCGATCCAGCCCGGCTCGATGCTCACCCCGAACAGAATCACGGTCGGCAACCCGCCCATCCAGAACAACGCCCAGACAGCAGCCGCGAAATGCCCCAGCAGGCGCCATCTTGCGGCGATGTGACCGTGGTCATCCATGAAACCGATCACGGCGATCAGTGCCCCTGCCCCGCCGATGGCAATGACCTGGCTGGCTGTGGCCAGACCTGCCCCGTACAGCAGTGGCAGCGACGCGATGAACGAGACGACGATCGCCACCCCGCCACCGCGTGGCGTGGGGATGGTGTGCGAGCTGCGCGCGTTGGGGATATCGATGATGCTGCGGGCCAGGGCATAGCGACGCAGTTGCCAGGTCAGCAGCAGCGAAACGACGGCCACGAGGGGAAACAGTAACCAATAGATCATTTGTCTTGATGTTCCTGAAAATGCCTGGCGGCGAGCTTCAATGCATCATTCACCGCCAACGGAGGCTCCCATCCCAGCAGGGAGCGAGTCTTGCTGATATCAACTTGTAACGACCCGAAGAGTCGTTGTGAAAAGGCCTGTTTGCCCAGTAACCCGGCACCGGCGCGCAACAGGCTTTCTGGTACCGGCAACAGGCGCGCGGGCCGGCCAAGGGCCTGGGCCATCCGCCGCAGCAGATCGCTGGTGGACAGATCTTCTCCATCGCTGACCAGGAAGACCTGATTGGCAGCCGCAGGATGCTCGATACAGGTCACCACCAGATCCACCAGGTTGCCCAGCGCCACCAGGCTGCGTCGGTTGTGGATCGCTCCCAGCGGCAAGGGAACGCCCTTGTCGAGCCAGCGCATCATGCTCAGGAAGTTGGCCCTCACGCCCGGCCCGTAGACCAGAGGCGGGCGAATGATGACGACGTCCATCCCGGTGGTAGCGGCCAGTTCCAGCAAGCCCTGTTCAGCCTCGTGTTTCGAGATGCCATAGGGGTCTGCCGGCATCGGCGTGTCGTTCGCGGTATACGCCGAGGATGGGGGTGTCCCCTCCCCGTTCACCTTGATCGAACTGATAAAGATGAAGCGTTTCACACCCGCTTCTGCAGCTTCGCGAGCCAGGGTCAGGGTGCCCGCCACATTGACCTTCCTGAACTCGCTGAGCGGATCGGCGCTTTGGTCGTCCATCATGTGAACCCGGGCGGCCGCATGAATGACGGTCGAAACCCCTGCCAACCCTTGGGCCCAGGAAAAGTCCGGGGCCAGCGAGAACACCAGCCTGTTGACACGCGGGTCATCGGGCAAATGGGCATCTGCACGGCGAACGGCGGCAACCAGTTCGCCACTGCCGCGCTCGAGCAATGCCTGCAGCAAAGCCCCACCTACAAAACCGTTGGCGCCGGTAATCAGGATCTTGCCATCACGTTCCTGGCTCACGCTCGGGCCTCCAACTGCTGGTAGATGTGCAGGTGCGCATCGACGATCTTGTCGATGCCAAATTCTCTTTGCGCCAACTCCCAGCCGTTGCGTGCCAGCCGGGCGCGCAGTTCGGCATCCCTGACCAGGCGTTCGATGGCGTCCGCCAGGGCCTCGGCGTCCTGGACGGGAACCAGCAGCCCGGTGGTGCCGGGCTCGATGGCATCGCGACATCCCGGGACATCGGTGGTCACCACCGCCCGGGCGCACGCAGCCGCTTCGACCAGTACCTTGGGCAGGCCTTCGCGGTAGGACGGCAGCACGACAATGTTCGAATCGGCAAAGATCCCGGCAATATCCCGGCGATAGCCCATCACTTCCACGGTGCCGGCCTGACGCCAGACGTCCAGCTCCTGCGCCGAAATCGAGGTCGGGTTGCCCGGGTCGATGTCGCCCACCAGACGAAAGTGCACGGGCACATTGCGCTGCTGGAGAATTTGCGCGGCGCGCACGAACTCCCTTACCCCTTTGTCGTTCAACAGCCGGGCCGCCATGGCCACGACAACACGGTCGCCCACAGGCTCGTCACTGGCCTTGTAGAGGGACAGATCCACCCCCGAACCGCGAATGATGCAGGCCTTTTCACCCGACAGGGCGCCAGCCTCGATCAGCGTGTCGCGGTCGTCGGTGTTCTGGAAAATGGCGGTCAGGTTTCGCTTGCCCAGTGCAATGCGGTACAGGGTCGTGACCAGTGTCCGCACGATGCGGGCTTTCAAGCCCTGGGCCATGAAGATGAAACCCAGCCCCGACACCGCGACGACGACCGAGTGCACGCGGGCAATTCGAGCCGCTATACCGCCATAGATCACAGGCTTGATCGTCACCAGGTGGACCAGATCCGGTTTCAGTGAGCGAAACAGCCGCAAAATCGCCCAGAACAGCACCAGCTCCTTCAACGGGTTACGACCACTTCGATCCAGAGGCAGGGGGTGGTGTTTCAAACCCTGTGCCGTTATCTCCTCGACTGCGGCGCCCGGCATGGTCGCCACGTGGGTATCCCAGCCCATGGCACTGACTTTCAACGCGATCGCCATGCGATGGGATACGAAAAAAGCAGGGTCATTGACTACAAACAAAATACGGCGATTCATTGCAACTCCATTTACGTCCATCCGGCATCATACGTGACATCGCCATTGCTCTCGAGAAGGCCGAATTCAAGAGAGCGTGCATGCACAGCTCTTTTTCAGACCGCCCAGCCGAACCCGGGCAAGAACAGTCTCGGCAACCATTGCATGCAGAAGTAGAAAGCAAACATCAGATAGAAGGCCTGCTTGCGCCAGCCTGTCAGTTGCAGGGCAGCCAACATGATGAGGATCAGTCCGCTTTCAAAGATCCTCGCCCCGATCGGAAGCGCAAAGTAGCTGACCAGGTAGAACAGCAAGAGCCCCGCCTGAAAGCTGTTGGCTCGCAGGAAAGTGGGACCCTGCAAGATAAAGAGCGTGAAAAAGCCCAGCCAGAACACAAAGCCCAGGCCACTGATTTCCAACGCGGCGGACTGGTATTGATCACCCTGCCTGGCGCCCAATTGCGAGGCCAGCCAGAGACTCGTACCGGCCAGCAGCAAACTGACGATCAGGTAAGTGAGAAGCCGCAACCCGGCGGAGAAGTTGAACCTGACGAAAAAGCAGTTCAATGCGTAGAGAAAGATGACGAAAAAGAACGAGGCATGAATAAGCGGTGTCAGGCACAACAGCACGACCCGGGTGGACTTGCTTGCACCGAACCACGCCAGCAGGAACACCGCCACCGCGACGCCCTGTCTCAAGTGGATCACATGGTTCTTGAGGATCTGCGGGAGCAACAGGAACAGCACCAGGATAATCAGCGCACGGGGCTCGGTCTGCAACGTCAGGTAAGCGACCACGAACGACGATATGAAGATGATGATCCGCAGGACGCCCTTCGGGTCGGCCAGATTTCCCAGCAGTATGTTGATGCCCAGCCAGACCGGTTCATTGGTCAGGCTTCTGAGCCAGCCCTGGCTCAAGTTCGACTTGAACACGTTCACGGCGTCAATGGCGTACAGGATGTAGTTATCGCGATCGATAAACATGTCCACTGGCAGGCTTGCCAGGATGGCCGCGAAGACGAAAGCCAGGAACAGACACCTGTAGCGATGATGATGAACAATCGTCTGAAAGGTCACCGGTGGGTACATAAGGTTAGATCTCACCTTGAATAAATCCCTGCTCTATTTAACTGCTCAGCCACCGGCGGGTGTGCTGATAACATCGTTCAAGGTTTTCCCGCTCAGCCTGACCCCTATCGAAAACATCAGGAAGCTGGTGCCATACGCCAGGCGGAAAAGAAAGCCGCCTCGTTTCTGGATCTCGGCATCACTGAGTGGTGTCAACTTCAGGTCACGGAAGTTGTTCGAGCACTGCTGGATGGAAAACAGCGCAGCCTTCTCGACCTGCCGGGCGCTCAATTCACGCTTTTGCTCGGGCGACGAGGCGTAGTAGTCGAGCAACAGTTGCAGGGCTTGCTGTTTCGGGTACAGGCCATCTTCGTTGTACGAGAAACCGGGGATGTCGCTGAAGAAGCCATACGTCAGGGGCTCGTTGAGGTTCTCAATGCCAATGACGGACGGAACACCCGCACCCGCGGCTTCCACGATGGCAGTACCGGAGCCTACGAAGACGTCGAACTGGCTCACTTCGCGGACAAAATTCGAGTGCTCCAGATTACCCTTCAGGCTGACATACTCCTGAATACCCAATGCATCGATCTTGCTGGCCATCTCTTCTTTCTGCGGCCCTTCCCCATAGATGACATATTTCGCGGGGATCTGCTGGTCACGCAGTGCCTTGACGACATCCAGCATCCAGAAGTTGTAACTCTTGAACGTCACCAGCCTGCCCACACTGCCCAGCACAAATTCAGGCACGGGTGCGCGTTCGTAAGTCTGCCGGGTGTTCAAATCGATGACACCCAACGGGAACACATTCACGTCGGCGAAACTCTGCTGGTACTGGCGTTGGTAGAAATCCACCAGCACTTCATTGAAGAACAGCAGGTTGTTGCGCTGCAGCACCTGGGAAAACAGCCGACGATTGCATCGCTCGTAGTGCGGCAGACGGGGGGCGCCCCAGCAGTACTCGAGCGAATGATAAAGTCCCATGCTGATGGGCACATTGACCTTGGCCAGCGCCATCAGGCGAAATGCAAAGTGCGCACAGAACCCGTTGGAAACATGGACTGAGTCAACGGTTGCAAATGCATCCTTCACGGCTTTCCTGTTCAACGGAAGCATGGAGGACAGGTGAAACGGCACCCGGCGGGTCAAGGGACCCAGCACAGGGTTGATCCAGTCGGTCAGGAAATAGACGTTTGCGTAAAGACGCGCCTTCTCAACCAGTTCCGCATTACTTTTAGACGGAGGGCTCAACAGGAGAATACTGGTGGGCAGATGCTGGGCAGCCCTCTCCTTTGCCAGGCGCACGAAGAATGTCTCAATCCCGCCAATCGCCAACGAACCATGGATTAGAAGCATATCAATCAAATTTCCGTATATACAAAACCGACGCCACCAGGCTATGCCGATAAGCAATGAGACAGGTGACCAAGGCAAAAACCCACATCACAGGCGAATAGGAACCCAGCAGCGTCCCTGCCAATGCCTGGGCACAGGCCATCGCAGTCACGATAAGGGCGCAGAAGTAAAAACGTAGTCTTGGCATATATTTCCACACCCGGATCGATGCTTCCGTGCGAAACACCACGTACGCATAAAACGAAATCGCCGAAGCGGCAGCAGCACCGGCAGCGCCGTGGGCTGGAATCAGCCACACGTTGAGTCCGGCATTGATCAGCAGCGCGAGCAACGTCACCAGAGGCGCGAACCTGGTGGCATTGGAGATGTTGATTCCAACACCTGTCGCCTCTGCAATCATGATGAACAACGGCGGTAGAAGGCAGGCCATCAGGATGTACTCGATAGCGCCATAACCTGCCGGCAGAAAGTAAGGCACGCACCACGCGAACATGGCGACGATGCACACCAGCACGAAGGAAAAGACCTGAAGGCCTTCACTCACCTCGACAATCCTGTCGACCGAAACGCCTTCTGCCACCCATCTATAGATCATCGGGTGCCAGATGGTCGAAAATATTTGCTGAAACAGGATGGCAATACCGGCCAGGGTCGACGCCAGGGCATACACGCCCAACTCCGAGAGCGAGGAGTACGCCTTGACCATGATCCGGTCCATGAAGCTCAGCCCCCAGAAGGCGATGCCATTGATCACCAGAGGCAGGCCGAACGACAACAGGGTGCTGATACTCGCCTTGTCGACGGGCGCACCGAAGTACCGGGTAAGACTGGGCCGCAAGTAATAGAACATGATCGCGACCGCCATGCCCCAGCCCACGACTTGCGCTATCACCAGATAGGTGAAGTTCTTGTACTCGGGAAACAGGTAGACGGCCGCGACCATCCCCAGGATCAGCGCCTTGGGGATGATTCGGGTCAACGAGTACGCGAACGGCATTTCCTTCATCCGCAGGAACACGGACAGGAAGCGTTCGAGATACAGAATCAGCAGGGTCAGCGCGGCCAGTCCGTACAGGGCAAAGCTGTCCAGATCGAACAGCAGCCCCGACAGCCTGTCACCAAAGCAGGCCAGCACCGCGACGAGCACCAGCAGCAGCACAAGGCCCGGCACAAGGCAGGTCTTGGCCAGCCGCTCGCCGCCCTGCTCCTCGTTGAACCGCCTGACGTACGCCTGATCCAGGCCCAGGCTCAGTCCGACGACCGCTAGCGACAGCACGACCTGAAACAGTGCGATTCGACCTACATCCTCCTGACTGAAGAACCATGCCATGACCGGCAGGGTGACCAAGCTGAAGAAAGCGCCAAGTACCGTACCGGTGGCATAGACAGCAACAGCCTTCAACTTCAACTGAAGAACCTCTCCAGTTGCGAGGCAATGTGTTGCAAGTCGGTCGAACTCAGGCCGTAGAAGATCGGCAGCCTGATGAGCCGTTCGCTTTCCAGGGTCGTGTAGGTGTCCTGCCCATGGAAACGGCTGAACCGAGGCCCGGCGACCGCGGTGTGCAAAGGTACGTAATGGAACACTGCGTAGACACCGTTCTCGGACAGATGCTTGAGCAGTGCCGTCCGCACGTCGATGTCCTTCACCTTCACGTAAAACATGTGGGCGTTGTGTTCGCAGCCCTCTGGCAGCGTCGGCAGCTCGATATGCCCGGCAGCCATCAGCGGCGTCAGAAGCTCATGGTAGGTGTTCCATGTCGCCAGTCTGTTGCGCTTGATCTCGTCGCACTTCTCAAGTTGCCCCCACAGGTATGCGGCCTGCAAGTCCGAAGGAAGGTAACTGCTGCCCACGTCCACCCAGGTGTACTTGTCGACCATTCCGCGGAAGAACTGGCTGCGGTTGGTGCCCTTCTCACGAATGATTTCCGCCCGGTTGGCGAAGTCTTCGTGATTGATGATGAGCAACCCGCCCTCGCCGCCGCTGGTGTAGTTCTTGGTCTCGTGGAAGCTGAACGCACCCAGGTGACCGATGGTGCCCAGTGGACGGCCTTTGTAGAAAGACGTCATGCCCTGTGCGGCATCCTCGACGACGTAGAGGTCATGGCGCCTGGCGATGTCCATGATGGTGTCCATTTCACAGGCCACGCCGGCGTAGTGAACAGGAACGATCGCCTTGGTCCGGGGTGTGATGGCCTGTTCGATCAGCGTCTCGTCGATGTTCATCGTGTCCGGGCGGATATCGACGAACACGATCGTGGCGCCGCGCAGTACGAATGCGTTGGCCGTGCTGACGAAGGTGTAGCTGGGCATGATGATTTCATCCCCAGGCTGCACGTCGATCAGGATCGCCGCCATTTCGAGCGAATGGGTGCACGAAGAGGTCAGGAGTACCTTGGCGCAGCCCAGGTCTTCTTCGAACCAGGCCTGGCATCGCTTGCTGAATGCACCGTCGCCGGAAATCTTGTCGCTCTTGATGGCAGACAGAATGTACTGGTCTTCGTTACCAGTGTAGGGAGGGCGGTTGAATGGAATCATGATTCGGTCACTATCATTATAATTTTTGCTTTTTCCGTAGAGAGGGCCAGGTTACCGCTGAAAACCTGGCCCCTTATCGAACTTACAGGAAGTCGATATACCACGGCATGGCTTTGGCAATTCCTTGCCCGATGTCGAAATCTGGCTGATACCCCAGGATGCGGGTGATCTTGCCGATGTCCGCTTGGGAATGACGGACGTCGCCGGCACGGAAATCGCGGTATACAGGCGATTTGTCGTAGACCACGCCGTTCGCACCCAGGTTCAGTTTGATCAGGTCGAACAACTGATTCAGGTCAGTCCTGCCGCTGACTGCCACGTTGTAGACCTGATTGCGCGCCTGCTCATCCTCGGCGACCGCTGCCAGGATGTTGGCCTGCACGGTGTTCTCGATGAAGCAGAAGTCGCGGCTGGTCTGGCCATCGCCATTGATGAAGACGTCTTCATTGTTGACCATCGCCGACGTCCACTTCGGAATCACGGCGGCGTAGGCACCATCCGGGTCCTGGCGCTTGCCGAAGACGTTGAAGTAGCGCAGCCCGATGGTGGTGAAGCCGTAGCTCTTCGCGAACACGTCGGCGTACAGCTCGTTGACGTACTTGGTCACAGCGTAGGGCGACAGCGGCTTGCCAATCACGTCCTCGACCTTGGGCAGGCCGGGATGGTCGCCATAGGTGGAGCTGCTGGCCGCGTAGGTGAAGCTTTTCACCTTCGCGTCACGGGCAGCCACCAGCATATTGAGGAAGCCGTCGATATTGGTCGCGTTGGTCGTGATCGGGTCATTCAGGGAACGCGGAACAGACCCGAGCGCAGCCTGGTGCAGTACGTAATCGACCGAGGCACAGGCGCGGTGGCAATCATCGAGCGTGCGGATGTCGCCCTCGATGAAGGTGAAGTTGCCCCACTGCTCCGGACCCACCTGCGACTTGACCTCATCGAGGTTGCGCTGATGGCCGGTGGCGAAGTTGTCCAGGCCGACGACGGTCTGACCCAGCTTGAGCAGGGTCTCCAGCAGATTCGACCCGATGAAGCCGGCCACCCCGGTGACCAGCCATTTTTTCGGTTCTGAAGCAAGGGACTTCAAAACCTCGTCATATCGACTCATGTTTACCTCTTGAACCAATCATTCAGCGTGACAGATACACGCAATTTGAAACACCCGGATTACAGACGGATATCCGATTCTTCAGCCGTCAGCAGGTATTTCAAGTCGTAGAGAACGTGTTCCGCCTTGCCGAACTTGCGAATCCGGGCCGCGCCCAGTTCACGGAATTCATTGTGCGCCACGGCCAGGAAGATGCCGTCGTACTGGCCCTCTGCAGGAGCAGTGACCGGGGTGATGCCGTATTCATGCTGCGCTTCTGCGATATCGACCCATGGATCGAAGACGTCCACGCTGATGTTGTACTCAGCCAGTTCCTGAACGATGTCCACGATGCGGGTGTTGCGCAGGTCCGGGCAGTTTTCCTTGAAGGTCAGACCCATGACCAGGACGCGCGCGCCCTCGACATGGATGCGGCGCTTGAGCATGGACTTGACCATCTGGGAAACGACGTAAGCGCCCATGCTGTCGTTGAGGCGACGGCCAGCGAGGATGATTTCAGGGTGGTAGCCGATGGCCTGGGCCTTGTGGGTCAGGTAGTACGGGTCAACGCCGATGCAGTGGCCACCGACCAGACCTGGACGGAACGGCAGGAAGTTCCACTTGGTGCCGGCTGCCTTCAACACTTCTTCGGTGTCGATGCCCATCTTGTTGAAGATGATGGCCAGTTCGTTGATGAGGGCGATGTTCAGGTCGCGCTGGGTGTTCTCGATGACCTTGGCCGCTTCTGCAACGCGGATGCTGCTGGCCTTGTGAGTACCGGCGATGATGATCTGGTTGTAGAGCTGATCGACCACTTCGGCGATTTCAGGGGTGGAACCGGAAGTCACCTTCTTGATGGTGGTGACGCGGTGCTCCTTGTCGCCCGGGTTGATGCGCTCGGGGCTGTAGCCCGCGAAGAAGTCCACGTTGAATTTCAGGCCCGAGACGCGCTCGAGTACCGGCACGCAGTCTTCCTCGGTCGCACCCGGGTAGACAGTCGATTCGTAGATGACGATGTCGCCGGCCTTCAGCACCTTGCCGATGGTCTCGGATGCACGGATCAAGGGGGTCAGGTCAGGCTGCTTGTACTCGTCGATCGGAGTAGGCACCGTGACCACGTAGGTGTTGCACTGCTTGAGCTGTTCCAGGTCGGCGCTGTAGACCAGGTGTCTGGCCTGCTTGAGTTCTTCTTCGCTGACTTCCAGGGTCGAATCCTGCCCGGCGTTCAGGGCATCGATGCGGGACTGGTTGATATCAAATCCCACCACCGAGCGGATCTTGCCGAACTCCACGGCAAGCGGAAGTCCTACATAACCCAGGCCCACGATGGCCAACTTGATGTTTTCGATACTTTTCATTCTATAGCCTTAAGTCAAATCTTTAAGTGTTTACGCCCCTGGTCGCTGCGCATCAGCGAACCATGGGGGGAATGTGTGCCGCTGACGGCACCTTCCTATGAATTGCCCGCCAGAGCCTGTTCCTCGAGGAACAAGGGCTCCAGTTCCAGAATTCTTCTCTCCCTGTCCTTGACCCTCCTGGCCGGTATCCCCGCGTACACACCCCATGGGGCGGTGCTTTTGGTGACGAGCGCCATGGCGCCAATCGCACAGCCTTCGGCAACCGTCACACCTGGGAAGACGACAGCGGAGGCACCAATGATCACATGCTTGCCCAGATGCACGGCGGCAAAGGTCTCGTTCTTGAACTTCTTCGACACCAGGGAGTTGGTCATGGTGTGACCACTGTAGTCGTCAGACTGCGAAAAGACCTTGACGCCATAAGCCAGCGTACAGAAGTCTTCGAGGAAGACACCGGGCACTCCTCCGGCGATCAGGCACATGGGCGTAATATGGTTATATTTGCCCAGCCGCACGTTGCCTGAAATCACGCAGAAGTCATCGATACGGGAGTAGTCTCCTATCTCGATCTGGTCGGCATTGTAGATGCACGCCTTGTCACTGATTTTCACGTGCTTACCCAGTTTCCTGAAGCCTGCCTCGGCCAACTGGGAGTCCGTAAGATAAGCCATCCTGTCATACCTTCAGATCATGAATTTGATAGCAGCGAGACCATAATCGTTATTTGTTACGGCTATTGGCCGAACATTGCCCGCTTTCTTCAGCCCGTTCCGCCTGCACGCCACATCAAGGAAGATACGTGCCTGCGGCCGCCGTCGCCAAAGTCTGAACACATGACGCCGAACTGCCGGACATTATGCCTTCGATTATCTGAAAGAGTTGGTCGCCGATAAATATTTCGACCGTTGCGCTCCCGCCCATTACACAATTGCCCCGCCCGGGTTACAGATGCCGGATCATTCATGGCGCATTGACATCTCTTTACACTACACCATGGCAACACTGCACATAAGGGTGCGCAAGCTTACAGAGCACTTGACCGACTGTTTGGGCAAAAATCTTACAAGCCATGTCGGCCAGCCAGACATTCATCCAGCTAGCCGACATGCTCCTTCAGGCTCAACTTATCTTGCGGCGGCCCATCAGGAAATAACGGGCCAGGGCCAGGAATACACCCAGACCCGCTCCGCCCAACACGCCCATCGCGAGAATCAGGCGCTTGCGCGAACTCATCGGCTGGGTAGGTACATCGATTGAACCGTCAAGACGATACAGGCGAACACGCTCGGGATTGATCTGGAGATTGTCGATGAAGCGCTCTTTCATCTGCAGGGTCCGCAGATTCGGGATGAAGGGGTCACCGGACTTGCGCTCCGACAGCACCTGGATCTGCGCAGCGAGGGCCTTGGTCCCGCGCATGTAACTGAGCTTGTCATTCACGAGAGCATCCACCTGGGCCTTGCCCGATGCCGAGACAGGGGCCGGATTCTCCAGACCCATCGCCTGCGCGACAGACAGGGCCTCCTGAAGACGAGTGATCTCATCTTCGCGCGTCTCGCTCTCGATTTCGCGCAGATGAGCGATGTCCCGGGAAATATCGGCCAGGGCCACGGTGGTCTGACGCCCGCTCCATGCGATCACTTCCGGAACGGCTACCTCCTGGGCCTCGAAAATCATGGCCTTGATCACTGCGGCGGCCTGCGCCGGGTCCTGGCCTTGAACGGTGATCGCAAAGCGTTTGTCCAGCTCGGCACCGACAGGCGAAACGGTCACGGATTTCAGGAAGCGTTCATAGGCCGCCTCCCGGGACTCACCGTTAGCCGCAGCGGCGTTGGCGGGCAGGACGACCCGGTCAAATACGGCCTTGCGCGTTGCCTCTGCCTGAAGCTCACGCGTGTAGACGTCATACATGTCCTTGTCGGTAAAGGGCTTGAGGCTCAACTCCTCACCGCGGCCCTTGTTCATCTCCTTGATGTCGTCATTGGTCGGAGGTAATAGATACCCTCGCGCCTCGTACACCGGCTTGATCTGCGACACATAGGCGGCCGCGATCAGCGTGCAGACGACAACGGCGGCCAGCACGAGCACTTTCTGCTGCCAAAGCACCGTCAGTACTTCCATGACATCGATTTCGTCAGTTGTTTTTTCAGTCGATGAGCTATTTGCCATTGTGGCTGGCCTTGTCCTAACGTGTGGGGTCAAGAAATCGAAGAACGCACAGCGCTGCACCTCTCGAGCGGGGGGCACAGACGTGGACGGCAACGAGTATTGAAAATGTGTGCTGCGCGGCAGCCGCAGCCATGTCTAAACCTGACGAGTGGCGGGAGCCCTCGGGGTGGATTTTCTATTAAGTTTCATCAGGCATGCCAGAGCAGGCCCAATCGCCATGCCCAGCAACAACGCCAGTATCACCGGTACAGCCACCGAAAACTCGGGCGCCGACCAGCCAAAGAACACCAACGCCACCGGCTGCTGGTTTTCAAGCATGAATACTACCGTCGCCGAGACGATCAGCACGACGACTATAAAAAAAACCAGGCGTTTGAGATTTCGCATTCAGCACTCCTTTAGAACGCTATTGGAGCTCATGCTCCTCCTCTTCGTTCACCCGATCACGCAATTCCTTGCCGGGCTTGAAGTGCGGGACGAACTTGCCGTCCAGACTGACCGACTGTCCGGTCTTTGGATTGCGGCCTACACGAGGCGCGCGGTAATGCAGGGAAAAGCTGCCAAAGCCCCGTATCTCGATACGGTCGCCTGTGGCGAGGCATTGCGACATCTGCTCAAGCATGGTCTTGATGGCCAGCTCCACATCCTTGGATGAGAGCAGTCCTTGATGGGTGACAATTCGTTCGATCAACTCCGACTTCGTCATATTTTTCCCTTCTTTTTCAAGCAGCTAGGTAAAGCGCTTTGAAGGTTTTAGCATGACCGAATGGATTTGAACAGCCCCACTGCCCCACTTATGTGATCACTTGCGCCTGGTGATTGCCGAAAAAAACACCGCCCACAAAAAAGGGCGACCGAAGTCGCCCTTTTTCAATGGTCAGACAGAACTCAGTTCTGTTTTTCCATTTGAGCACGCAGCAGGTCACCCAGAGTGGTAGGACCAGTGTTTTCTGCGGTTTCAGGCTTGCTACGCAGGCTCTGAATGGCTTCTTTCTCGTCTTCAACGTCTTTCGACTTGATGGACAGAGAAATCACACGGCTCTTACGGTCAACGCTGATGATCTTGGCTTCGATCTCTTCGCCTTCTTTCAGAACGTTACGCGCGTCTTCAACGCGGTCACGGCTGATTTCGGAGGCTTTGAGGGTAGCTTCGATGTCGTCGGCCAGAGTGATGATGGCGCCTTTGGCGTCAACTTCTTTAACGGTACCGCGAACGATAGCGCCTTTGTCATTGACAGTGACGTACTCGGAGAACGGATCGCTTTCCAGCTGCTTGATACCCAGCGAGATGCGCTCACGCTCTGGATCAACAGACAGGATCACGGTGTCGAGCTCGTCGCCCTTCTTGAAGCGACGTACGGCTTCTTCGCCCACTTCGTTCCAGGAGATGTCGGACAGGTGAACCAGACCGTCGATGCCGCCGTCCAGACCAATGAAGATACCGAAATCGGTGATCGACTTGATGGTGCCGGAGATCTTGTCGCCCTTGTTGAACTGGCCAGAGAAATCTTCCCATGGGTTAGATTTGCACTGCTTGATGCCCAGGGAGATACGACGACGCTCTTCGTCGATGTCCAGAACCATGACTTCCACTTCGTCGCCAACCTGAACGACTTTCGATGGGTGGATGTTCTTGTTGGTCCAGTCCATTTCGGAAACGTGTACCAGGCCTTCCACGCCTTCTTCCAGCTCTGCGAAGCAGCCGTAGTCGGTCAGGTTGGTTACACGCGCGGTAACGCGGGTGCTTTCCGGGTAGCGAGCCTTGATAGCAACCCATGGGTCTTCACCCAGTTGCTTCAGACCCAGGGAAACACGATTGCGCTCGCGATCGTACTTCAGGACTTTTACATCGATCTCATCGCCAACGTTGACGATTTCCGATGGATGCTTGATGCGCTTCCAGGCCATGTCGGTGATGTGCAGCAGGCCATCGACGCCGCCCAGGTCGACGAATGCGCCGTAGTCGGTGAGGTTCTTGACGATACCCTTGACTTGCTGACCTTCCTGCAGGGATTCCAGCAGAGCTTCGCGCTCGGCGCTGTTCTCGGCTTCCAGGACACTGCGACGGGAAACGACAACGTTGTTGCGCTTCTGGTCCAGCTTGATGACCTTGAATTCCAGCTCTTTGCCTTCCAGGTGCGTGGTGTCGCGCACTGGACGGACGTCAACCAGAGAACCTGGCAGGAACGCACGGATGCCGTTAACGTCGACAGTGAAGCCGCCTTTAACCTTACCGTTGATAACGCCCTTGACCACTTCTTCAGCTGCGAAAGCCGCTTCCAGAACGATCCAGCACTCAGCACGCTTGGCTTTTTCGCGGGACAGTTTGGTTTCGCCAAAGCCGTCTTCGACCGCGTCCAGCGCAACGTGAACTTCGTCACCGACCTTGATGGTCAGCTCGCCAGCTTCGTTGTAGAACTGCTCGAGCGGGATGACGCCCTCGGACTTCAGGCCAGCGTGTACGGTAACCCAGTCGCCGTCGATATCGACAACCAGACCGGTGATGATGGCACCTGGCTGAAGGTTGAGGGTCTTCAGGCTTTCTTCAAAAAGTTCTGCAAAGCTTTCGCTCATTTTAATTCCTGTTGGATAAGGGCGAAGTAGCCGCCCATCTGCCACGTTCCAGACCACGTGGGTTTCGTTCATATGAAAGAAAGCCTACGGGACTATGACTGGTCTTCCCGTATGGCTTTCTGGTCATCCAGCGAGATCGCGAAGAGCGACTTCACTCAGGATGCGTTCCAGCACCTGCTCGATGGACAATTCGGTGGAATCCAGCTGAATGGCGTCTTGCGCCGGCTTGAGCGGGGCTACCGCTCGCTGGGTGTCGCGTTCATCACGGACACGTATCTCATCTAGCAGACTCGACAGACTAACATCGTCGCCCTTGGCCTTCAACTGCAAATATCGCCGACGAGCACGCTCCTCGGCGCTGGCGGTCAGGAAAACCTTCAGCGGCGCGGCCGGGAACACCACGGTGCCCATGTCGCGGCCGTCGGCGATCAGGCCCGGGAACTCCTGGAATGCCCGCTGGCGCTGCAGCAAGGCTTCACGCACAGCAGGCAACGAAGCCACTTGCGAGGCGCCGCTGCCGATCTGTTCGTTGCGAATCGCCAGGGTGACGTCTTCGCCTTCGAGAATGATGCGCTGACCATGATCGTCGGTCGCCGCCTCGAACTGCACATCCAGATGCGCGGCCAGAAGCTTGAGCGCTTCCTCGTTGGTCAGGTCCACGCCGTGGTTGCGGGCAGCGAACGCCAGCAGACGATACAGCGCGCCCGAATCCAGCAGGCACCACCCAAGGCGCTTGGCCAACAGGCCCGCTACCGTCCCTTTCCCGGAACCGCTTGGTCCGTCGATCGTAATGACCGGAGCTTGAACTTTCACGATTGCCCCTCTTGCGCTACACGAATACCCACCTGGCCACACAGGGCCAGGAAATTGGGGAATGAAGTCGCGACGTTCGCGCAGTCCCGAATACGGATCGGGGCCGCTGCGCGCAACGACGCGATACTGAATGCCATGGCAATGCGATGATCGCCGTGACCATCGACTTCGCCACCACCGAGCGTGCCACCTTCAATGATGAGGCCATCGGCGGTGGGTTCAACCTTGATGCCCAGCACGGTCAGACCGTCGGCCATCGCCTGGATGCGGTCGGACTCCTTGACGCGCAACTCCTGGGCGCCTCGCAACACGGTACGCCCTTCGGCGCAGGCTGCGGCGACGAACAGCACCGGGAACTCGTCGATGGCCAGTGGCACCAGGGCCTCTGGAATCTCGATGCCCTTGAGTCTGGCATGACGAACACGCAGGTCCGCCACAGGCTCGCCACCGACTTCGCGCAGATTCTGCACGGCGATGTCCGCCCCCATCAAACGCAAAATGTCGATCACCCCGGTACGAGTCGGATTGACGCCGACATGCTCAAGCAACAATTCCGAACCCTGGGCGATGGACGCCGCAACCAGGAAGAACGCCGCCGAGGAAATATCCGCCGGGACCTCGATGCGCGATGCCACGAGCGCGCCGCCCGCCTTCACCGAAGCCGTCGCGCCGTTGCCCGCCACCGCATAACCGAAACCGCGCAGCATGCGCTCGGTATGGTCGCGGGTCGGCGCAGGCTCGGTCACGGTGGTGGCGCCATCTGCATAAAGACCGGCCAGCAACAGGCAGGATTTGACCTGGGCGCTGGCCATCGGCATGACGTAACTGATGCCCGACAGAAGCTTGCCACCCCGAATGGTCAGCGGCGGGCGCCCGTCGGCTGCGGTTTCGATGACCGCACCCATCTGGCGCAGCGGCTCGGCCACGCGTTCCATCGGACGCTTGGACAATGAGGCATCGCCAGTGAGCACGCTGTCGAAGCGTTGCGCCGCCAACAGCCCGGCCAGCAAGCGCATCGAGGTGCCGGAATTGCCCAGGTAGATCGGACCCGGCGCGGGTTGCAGGCCATTGAGGCCGACGCCGTGAATCGTCAGGCGCCCGTGGTGCGGACCTTCGATGACTACGCCCATGTCGCGAAACGCCTGCAAGGTCGCCAGGGCGTCTTCGCTTTCGAGGAAACCCTCGACTTCGGTCGTGCCTTCGGCCAGCGAGCCGAGCATGATCGAGCGATGGGAAATCGACTTGTCGCCCGGCACGCGAATCTGCCCGCTGACGCTGCCGCCGGGCTGCGCGACAAAGACCTGCTCTTGGGCAGAGACTTTTTCAACGTAGGCGCGGCGGGCCAGAATCTTGCCGAAATGCTCGCGGGCCACCCGGGCGCGGGTGAACACGCCCAGCAGTTGGTGACCGTCGCCAGCGTCCACGGCGTCGCGCAGGGCGTCCAGATCGCTGCGGAAGGTGTCCAGGGTGCGCAGCACCGCCTCGCGGTTGGCGAGGAAGATGTCGTGCCACATCACCGGATCACTGCCGGCGATGCGGGTGAAATCGCGGAAACCGCCGGCTGCGTAACGGAAGATGTCCAGGTTTTCATTGCGCTTGGCCAGCGAATCCACCAGGCCGAACGCCAGCAGGTGCGGCAGATGGCTGGTCGCGGCCAGCACTTCGTCGTGACGCTCGACCTGCATGTGCTCGACATCGGCACCCAGCGCCGACCACATGCGGTCCACCAGCGCCAGGGCGTCGGCATCGGTTTGCGGCAGCGGCGTAAGAATGACCTTGTGCCGACGGAACAACTGGGCGTTGGAGGCCTCCACCCCGCTCTGCTCGGAGCCGGCAATCGGGTGGCCGGGCACGAAACGCGCAGGCATTTCGCCGAAGGCTTCCCGTGCAGCACGCACGACGTTGCCCTTGGCACTGCCCACGTCGGTCAGCACGGCATCGCCCAGGTCGAGCTTGGCCAGCACGCCCAGCAGTTTCTCCATGGCCAGGATCGGCACGGCCAACTGAATGACATCGGCCCCGACGCAAGCTGTAGCAAGATTGTCTTCACAACGGTCGACCACACCCAGTTCGACGGCCAGTTTGCGCGACTGCGGGTCGAGATCGACGCCGACCACTTCGCGACACAGACCGCTTTCCTTCAAGCCCTTGGCGAACGAGCCCCCGATCAGACCGAGACCGACCACCACCAGGCGGCCGATCATAGGTGCAGCGGATTGCACTGCAATGACATCAACCACGCGCCAGAACCTTGCTCAATGCTTCGAGGAAACGGGTGTTCTCATCCGCAAGGCCGATGCTGACCCGCAGATGGTTCGGCATGCCGTAGCCGGCAACAGGGCGCACGATCACGCCTTCACGCAGCAGGCCGTCATAGACCGACGCCGCTTCACGGCCCAGGTCCACGGCAATGAAGTTGGCCTTGGACGGGATCCAGCCCAGCCCCAACTGACGCAGGCCATTTTCCAGTTGCTGCATGCCCGCTTCGTTCAGGAGACGGCTGCGGCTCACGTAATCGGCGTCGTCCAGCGCGGCACAGGCAGCGGCCAGCGCGAGGCTGTTGACGTTGAATGGCTGGCGGACGCGGTTGAGCACGTCGGCCACCGCCGGCGAAGACAGCGCATAGCCGACCCGCAGCGAGGCCAGGCCGTAGGCCTTGGAGAAGGTCCGCGACACCAGCAGGTTCGGGTAATCGGCCAGGAAGTTCAGGCCATCGGGCAACTCGGCGCCTTCGGCGTACTCGATGTAGGCCTCGTCCAGCACCACCAGAACATCCTTGGGCACGTCGGCGAGGAAGTCAGCCAGGGCCTGCGGACCGAACCAGGTGCCGGTAGGGTTGTTCGGGTTGGCGATGAAAACCACCCGAGTATTGCCGTCGATGGCCGCCAGCATGGCCGGCAGGTCATGCCCCCAGTCCCTGGCCTTGGCCACGCGCGCACTGGCGCCCACGGCCTGGGTGACGATTGGATAGATCGCAAAGGCGTGTTCGCTGAACACTGCATTCAAGCCCGGCGCCAGATAGGCGCGCGCGACGATTTCAAGAATGTCGTTGGAGCCGTTGCCCAGCGTCACTTGAGCGGGCGTGACGCCGCAACGCACCGACAGCGCCTGCTTGAGGTCGAAGCCGTTGCCGTCAGGGTAGCGGGTCAGCTCGACCAGCGCATCCTGGATGGCCTGCAACGCCTTGGGGCTGGCGCCCATGGGGTTTTCGTTGCTGGCCAGCTTGATGATGCGCGCCGGATCGATATCCAGCTCACGGGCCAACTCGTCCACCGGCTTGCCGGGAACGTATGGCGAAAGTTTTTGCACGCCAGGCTGTGCCAGCGCGAGGAAGTCGCCGCTCATTTACCGCTTTACCTCTTCTAAAACGCAGATCGATGGTTACCCGGACCGTAGCAGCCCGGCCGGGCGGCGCTCCGCTTGCCGGCGGGGGCGATCTTGAGGACGCCCCCGCCGGCAAGCCGTGCTGCTACAAGATCAAAACCGTTTAGAGCACGGCCTTTGGATAGGAACCCAGCACCTTGAGGGCCACGGCTTCGCCACTGATCCGCTCCAGCACCGCCTTGATCAGAGGATCACGGTGGTGGCCGACGAAATCGATGAAGAACACGTAGGTCCATTTACCGCTGCGTGAAGGTCGGGTCTCGATACGGGTCAGGTCGATGCCGTTTTCATGGAAAGGCACCAGCAGCTCATGCAGTGCGCCAGGCTTGTTGCTCATCGACACGATGATCGACGTCTTGTCGTCGCCGGTCGGTGGCACTTCCTGGTTGCCGATCATCAGGAAACGCGTCGAGTTGTCCGGACGGTCTTCGATCTTTTCGGCAATGCGCGTCAGGCCGTACAGGCTTGCCGACATGTCACCGGCGATGGCCGCCGAGTTCCACTCCCCCTTGACCCGCTTGGCCGCCTCGGCGTTGCTGGACACCGCCACGCGCTCGACATTCGGGTAATGGGCGTCCAGCCATTTGCGGCACTGGGCCAGCGACTGGGCGTGGGAGTAGATGCGGCTGATGCTGTCGGTCTTGGTGTTCTCACCCACCAGCAGGTGGTGGTGAATGCGCAGCTCAACCTCGCCGCAAATGACCATGTCATGCTCGAGGAAGCTGTCCAGGGTGTGGTTGACCGCACCTTCGGTGGAGTTTTCCACCGGCACCACGCCGAAGTTGACCGCACCGGCGGCCACTTCGCGGAACACTTCGTCGATGGCAGCCATCGGCTTGCTGATGACGGCATGGCCGAAATGCTTGAGTGCCGCAGCCTGGGTGAAGGTGCCTTCAGGGCCCAGGTACGCGACCTTCAGCGGTTGCTCCAGCGCCAGGCACGACGACATGATTTCGCGGAACAGACGCGCCATCTCTTCGTTGCTCAGCGGGCCACGGTTGCGTTCCATGACGCGCTTGAGCACGGCGGCTTCACGCTCGGGACGGTAGAACACCGGCTCCTCGCCCTCGGCCAGGTTGGCCATCTTGACCCGCGCCACTTCCTGCGCGCAGCGTGCACGCTCGCTGATCAGCTCCAGGACCTTTTCGTCCAGGCTGTCGATGCGAACCCGCAGCGCCTTGAGCTCTTGTTCAGACATCAGCCGTGTTCCTTCTCGAATTCAGCCATGTAGGCCACCAGGGCTTCGACCGCGTCCAGGCCCAGGGCGTTGTAGATCGAGGCGCGCATGCCGCCCACCGAGCGGTGGCCCTTGAGGTTGAGCAGGCCACGGGCGTCGGCGCCGGCCAGGAACGACTTGTCCAGGCGCTCGTCAGCCAGGCGGAACGGCACGTTCATCCACGAACGGGCGTTGTGGCTGATCGGGTTGGTGTAGAAGTCGCTGCTGTCGATGAAACCGTACAGGCGGTCCTTCTTGGCGCGGTTGCGCTGTTCCATGGCCTCGACACCGCCCTGCTCCTTGAGCCATTCGAACACCAGGCCCGACAGGTACCAGGAGTAGGTCGCCGGGGTGTTGTACATCGAGCCGTTGTCGGCCGAGACCTTGTAGTTGAGCATGGTCGGGCAGCTGCTGCGGGCGCGGCCCAGCAGATCTTCACGCACGATGACCACCACCAGGCCGCTCGGGCCGATGTTCTTCTGCGCACCGGCGTAGATCAGGCCGTACTGCGAAACGTCGATCGGGCGCGAGAGGATGTCCGAAGACATGTCGACCACCAGCGGCACGTCGCCTGTCTCAGGGACCCAGTCGAACTGCAGGCCGCCAATGGTTTCGTTGGAGGCGTAGTGCACGTAGGCGGCGTTCTTGGTCAGCTGCCACTCGTTCTGGCCCGGAATCGCCAAGTAATCGTAGGGCTTGGCACTGGCAGCAACGTTGATGTTGCCGAAGTGGCGCCCTTCCTCGATGGCCTTTTTCGACCAGATACCGGTCTCGATGTAGTCTGCGGTTCCGGTTTCCGGCAGCAGGTTCAGCGGGATCTCGGCGAACTGCTGGCTGGCGCCGCCCTGCAGGAACAGCACCTTGTAGTTGGAGGGGACGGACAGCAAGTCACGCAGGTCTTGCTCGGCCTTCTCGGCAATGGCCACGTAATCGTCGCTGCGATGGCTCATCTCCATCACCGACAAGCCCTTGCCACGCCAGTCCAGCATTTCGGCCTGGGCACGCTGCAGGACTGCTTCAGGAAGCGCGGCGGGACCAGCGCAGAAGTTAAAGGCTCGCTTGCTCATATCCACTCTCGTCAAATCGTTGAATTCGAAACATCCGCAACCACGCGCCCGGCGACGAAGCTGCAGTTCTGGCCAAAGCCAAGAGGGCCCACGAATGGGCCCTCAAATACAACGTCTATCAGTCCTGCGACTCTTCTTCGTCGGCTCCGGCATCGGCTTGCAGGTCGCCGGCAGCGTCGTCGGCGTCAGGGAGGTGAGTGACCTCGCCTTCCAGCACTTCGCCGTCGAAACCTTCTCCCTCGAGCTCATCGCCCTCGACTTCGGAAGGCTCCTGGACACGCTCCAGGCCCACCAGCTTCTCGTCCTTGGCCAGCTTGATCAGGGTCACGCCCTGAGTGTTGCGGCCCAGGCTCGACACTTCGTCGACGCGGGTACGAACCAGGGTGCCCTGGTCGGAGATCAGCATGATCTCTTCACCGTCCTGCACCTGAACCGCACCGACCAGACGGCCGTTACGCTCGTTGCTGACCATGGCGATCACGCCCTGGCCGCCACGCTTGTATTCAGGGAACTCGGTGATGGCGGTACGTTTGCCATAACCGCGCTCGGAGGCGGTGAGGATCTGGCTGCCCTCTTCCGGAATCAGCATGGAGATCAGCTTCTGGCCCTCGGCCAGGCGCATGCCACGCACACCGCGGGCGGTACGGCCCATGGCGCGGACGTCGGATTCCTTGAAGCGGGTGACCTTGCCGCCGTCGGAGAACAGCATGATTTCCTGCTCGCCGTCGGTGATGGCGGCGGAAATCAGGATGTCGCCTTCGTCCAGCTCCAGGGCGATCAGACCGACGCTACGCTGACGGCTGAAGGCCACCAGCGGGGTCTTCTTGACGGTGCCGTTGGCGGTGGACATGAAGATGAACGGAGCCTTCTTCTTGTCGGCGGCCTTGATGCGCGCGCGGCGCTCTTCTTCGGTCTCGTTGCTGTTCTCGATGTCGTCGACATCGGACTCGACGCCTTCGGCCTCTTCTTCGTCAGCCTGCTTGCGCATGGCTTCCAGATCGACCGGCAGCATGGTGGTGATGTACTCACCTTCGCTGAGCGGCAACAGGTTGACCAGCGGACGACCACGGGCAGCGCGGGACGCTTCCGGAATCTCGTAGGTCTTGAGCCAGTAGACCTTGCCCTTGCTGGAGAACATCAACAGCGTGGTGTGGCTGTTGGCGACCAGCAGGTGAGCGATGTAGTCCTCATCCTTGATGCCTGTAGCCGATTTGCCCTTGCCTCCGCGACGCTGGGCCTGGTACACGGCCAGCGGTTGAGTCTTGGCGTAGCCACCGTGGGAGATGGTCACGACGCGCTCTTCTTCCGGGATCATGTCGCCCAGGGTCAGGTCCAGGCGCGCATCGAGAATCTCGGTGCGGCGCACGTCGCCGTATTCGGCACGGATCAGTTCCAGCTCTTCGCGGATGACTTCCATCAGGCGCGTGGAGCTGTTGAGGATGCGGATCAGCTCGCCGATCTGAGTCAGGATTTCCTGATACTCGGTCAGCAGTTTTTCGTGTTCCAGACCGGTCAGGCGGTGCAGACGCAGTTCCAGGATGGCCTGGGCCTGTTCCGGCGACAGGAAATACTTGCCGTCACGCAGGCCGTACTGTGGATCGAGGTTTTCCGGGCGGGACGACTCGGCGCCAGCGCGCTCGACCATCTCCACCACGGCGCTCGATTCCCACGGCGTGCTGATCAGGCCTTCCTTCGCTTCGGCCGGGGTCGGCGAAGCCTTGATCAGTTCGATGACCGGGTCGATGTTGGACAGGGCAACCGCCTGGCCTTCGAGGATGTGACCACGCTCGCGAGCCTTGCGCAGTTCGAACACGGTGCGACGGGTGACGACTTCGCGACGGTGACGGATGAAGGCTTCCAGCAGGTCCTTGAGGTTGAGGATCCGCGGACGGCCGTCGATCAGCGCAACGATGTTGATGCCGAACACGCTTTGCAGCTGGGTCTGGGCGTAGAGGTTGTTGAGGATGACCTCAGGCACTTCGCCACGACGCAGCTCGATGACCACGCGCATGCCGTCCTTGTCGGACTCGTCGCGCAGCTCGGTGATGCCTTCGAGCTTCTTCTCCTTGACCAGCTCGGCGATCTTCTCGATCAGACGCGCCTTGTTCAGCTGGTACGGCAGCTCGGTGATGACGATCTGCTGGCGGCCGCCGACCTTGTCGATGTCTTCGACAGTGGAACGGGCGCGCATGTAGATGCGGCCACGACCGGTCTTGTAGGCTTCGACGATGCCGGCGCGGCCGTTGATGATGCCCGCGGTCGGGAAATCGGGGCCGGGGATGTACTGCATCAGCTCGTCGACGGTCAGGTCGCCGTTGTCGATCAGCGCCAGGCAGCCATCAATGATTTCGCCCAGGTTGTGCGGCGGGATGTTGGTCGCCATGCCCACGGCGATACCGCTGGAACCGTTGACCAGCAGGTTGGGGATACGGGTCGGCATGACCGCCGGGATCTGCTCGGTGCCGTCGTAGTTGGGCACCCAGTCGACGGTTTCCTTGTGCAGGTCCGCCAGCAGCTCGTGGGCCAGCTTGGTCATGCGCACTTCGGTGTATCGCATGGCCGCGGCGTTGTCGCCGTCGACCGAACCGAAGTTGCCCTGGCCGTCTACCAGCAGGTAGCGCAGGGAGAAAGGTTGTGCCATACGCACGATGGTGTCGTAGACAGCGGTGTCGCCATGGGGGTGGTACTTACCGATGACGTCACCGACCACACGGGCGGATTTCTTGTACGGCTTGTTCCAGTCGTTACCCAGTTCGCTCATCGCGTACAGAACACGCCGGTGCACGGGCTTCAAGCCGTCGCGCGCATCGGGCAGAGCACGTCCGACGATGACGCTCATCGCGTAGTCGAGGTAGGACTGTTTCAGCTCGTCTTCGATATTGACCGGGAGGATTTCTTTGGCCAGTTCGCCCATGAGAAGCCTGATTCCTTTTTCTGGTGAAACTTCGCGCATCCATCCGGGATAAACGAAGCTCGCCGCCGCAGGCCTGTGCCTGGGGCGACTTACGACAAATCAGCGAGTTAAGCCATGGATTTGCGCAATGAAGAGGGCCGCAGTGCGCCCTCCTGGAAACCGCCGGATATTACCACAAACGCCGTCAGGCACGAAGTGTTTGAAGCCCTTGAAAGTGAGCCATTTCGCCATTAGGCGCCTGAGAAGGGCTTACAGGGCCCGACAGCCCTCCCCCGGAACGTCGGTAGCACTGACGACAATGGGCTCAATGCAGGCGCTTACGGCACATCAGTTGCGCCATTTTGGCCGTATCGGGACGCTCGACGATGCCTTTCTCGGTCACGATGGCATCGATCAGGTCCGCAGGCGTCACATCGAACACCGGGTTGAAGGCATCGACCTGCGCACCGACCGGGTGGCCGTTGAGCTCCAGCAACTCGCGACCGTCGCGCTCCTCGAGCAGGATGTCCTCGCCGCTGGCCAGGTTCATGTCGATGGTCGAGCTGGGCGCAACCACCATGAAACGCACGCCGTGGTGCATCGCCGCGACCGCCAGGTGATAGGTGCCGATCTTGTTGGCGATGTCGCCATTGGCGGTGATGCGATCCGCGCCGACGATGACCCAGGTGATGCCCTTGGTCTTCATCAGGTGCGCAGCCGCCGAATCCGCCGTCACCGTGACCGGGATGTCTTCGTTGGCCAGCTCCCAGGCCGTCAGGCGCGAGCCCTGCAGCCAGGGGCGGGTTTCCCCGGCATACACGCGCTCGATCATGCCTTCTATATAAGCTGCGCGGATCACGCCCAGGGCCGTGCCGAAACCGCCGGTGGCCAGCGCGCCGGTGTTGCAATGGGTGAACACGGTCTGCAGGTTGCCCTGATGCTTGCGGATCAGCTCGGCGCCCAACTGGGCCATGGTCAGGTTGGCTTCGCGGTCGCTTTCGTGGATCGCCAGCGCCTCGGCTTCCATGACGGCGCGCGGATCTTCGTGATCCTTGAGGCGATAGAGGCGCTCGCGCATGCGGTTCAGCGCCCAGAACAGGTTGACGCCGGTAGGTCGGGCGTTGACCAGCAGGTCGAAGTCTTCTTCCAGCGCCATCTGCCAGTCGCCGCCTGCGGCGTAACGCTCGATGACCGCCAGCACCAGGCCATAGGCTGCCGCGATGCCGATGGCCGGCGCGCCGCGCACGACCATGCTGCTGATAGCCTGGGCCACACCGAGGGCCGTGTCACAGGCTTGCCAGGTCTGCTCGTGCGGCAGGACCCGCTGATCCAGCAGGTACAGCGTGCCGTCCCGCCAATCGATGGCCTTCACTTTTTCCGCAGCCAGTAATCGATCGCGCATTGCACACCCCACATATGATTTTGAAATCGAAACACAAGCCAGCAGATGAAAAAAGCCGCGGATTATAGCGAGCCGTCCGTCCGGACGCTCGGGTATACTTCGCCCTCCCCGTAATAAGCCAATGGATGCCGCCCCATGCCCCACTCCGCTGCACCGCTCGACCTGTTGCTGCTGCCAGACTGGCTGGTGCCGGTCGAACCCGCCGGCGTGGTCCTGAAGCAGCACGGTATCGGCATCCGTGACGGCATGATTGTCTACATCGGCCCGAAAGCCGAGGCCTTACGGCAAAATGCCATAGAAGTGCGCGAACTGCCCGGCATGTTGCTCGCCCCGGGCCTGATCAATGCCCACGGCCACGCCGCGATGACCCTGTTCCGGGGGCTTGCGGACGATCTGCCGCTGATGACCTGGCTCAAGAACCATATCTGGCCCGCCGAAGCCAAGTGGGTGGATGAGGATTTCGTTCGCGACGGCACCGATATCGCCATCGCCGAACAGCTCAAGGGCGGCATCACCTGTTTCTCTGACATGTATTTCTTCCCAAAGGTCGCCGCCGAACGCGTGCATAACAGTGGAATGCGCGCCCAGATCACCGTTCCGGTACTGGACTTCCCGATTCCCGGCGCGCGCAACGCCGATGAATCGCTGCACATCGGCGTCGAACTGTTCAACGATCTGGCGCACCACGAGCGCATTTCCATCGCCATGGGCCCGCACGCGCCGTACACCGTCAGTGACGAGAACCTGGAGAAGATCCGGGTGATTGCCGACGAGCTGGACGCGATGATTCACATGCATGTCCATGAAACCGCCTTTGAAGTGCACGACGCCGTGCAACAGTGCCAGGAACGCCCCCTCGCCCGCCTTCAGCGCCTGGGCTTGCTGGGGCCGCGTTTCCAGGCCGTGCACATGACCCAGATCAGCGACGAAGACCTGGCGATACTGGTGGAAAGCAACTCCAGCGTGATTCACTGTCCCGAGTCGAACCTCAAGCTGGCCAGCGGTTTCTGCCCCGTGGAGCGCCTGTGGCAGGCCGGGGTCAACGTGGCGGTGGGCACCGACGGCGCCGCCAGCAACAATGACCTGGACCTGCTGGGCGAAACCCGCACCGCCGCCTTGCTGGCCAAGGCCGTCGCAGGCTCGGCCACTGCCCTGGACGCCCATCGCGCCCTGCGCATGGCCACGCTCAATGGCGCCCGGGCGCTGGGCATCGAAGCCGTCACAGGGTCCCTGCAACTGGGCAAGGCTGCCGACATGGTCGCGTTCGACCTGTCGGGCCTGGCGCAGCAGCCGATCTACGACCCGGTGTCACAACTCATTTACGCCAGCGGCCGGGACTGTGTCAGTCACGTCTGGGTCGCGGGCAAGCAACTCCTGCAGGACAAGCGCCTGACGCGCATGGATGAACAGGCCCTGACCCGAACCGCCCGGGCCTGGGGCAATCGCATCGCCGCCAGCACCTGAACCGAACAGCATCGTCACATTGCCGCGCGATCATGGCCAGACCCATGACCGGCCACCGAAATTCAAGTTTAGAGGGATCACACATGAGCAACGTCGACCACGCCGAAATCGCCAAATTCGAAGCCCTGGCCCATCGCTGGTGGGATCGCAACAGCGAGTTCAAGCCGCTGCACGACATCAACCCGCTGCGGGTGAACTGGATTGACGAGCGCGTCAGCCTGGCCGGCAAGAAGGTGCTGGACGTCGGCTGCGGCGGCGGCATCCTCAGCGAGGCCATGGCCTTGCGCGGCGCGACGGTGACCGGCATCGACATGGGCGAGGCGCCGCTGGCCGTGGCCCAGTTGCACCAGCTCGAATCCGGGGTCAGCGTGGAATACCGGCAGATCACCGCCGAGGCCCTGGCCGAAGAAATGCCCGAGCAGTTCGACGTGGTCACCTGCCTGGAGATGCTTGAGCACGTGCCTGACCCGTCTTCGGTGATCCGCGCCTGCTATCGCATGGTCAAGCCGGGCGGCCAGGTGTTTTTCTCCACCATCAACCGCAACCCGAAGGCGTACCTGTTCGCCATCATCGGCGCCGAATACATCATGAACCTGCTGCCGCGCGGCACCCATGACTTCAAGAAATTCATCCGCCCGTCCGAGCTGGGTGCATGGAGCCGCCAGGCGGGGCTCGAGGTCAAGGACATCATCGGGCTGACCTACAACCCTCTGACCAAGCACTACAAGCTGGCCTCGGACGTCGACGTCAACTACATGATCCAGACGCTCAAGGGGGCCTGAGTCATGCGCTTGAGGGCAGTTCTTTTCGACATGGACGGCACGCTGCTCGACACCGCGCCGGATTTCATCGCCATCTGCCAGGCCATGCTGGCCGAGCGTGGCTTCCCGCCCATCGATGACAAACTGATTCGAGACGAGATTTCCGGCGGCGCCAAGGCCATGGTCTCGGCGGCATTTGCCATGTCGCCGAACGAGCCGGAATTCGAAGCCCTGCGCCAGGAGTTCCTGGAGCGCTACCAGCAGGACTGCGCCGTTCACAGCAAGCTCTTCGAGGGCATGGAAGCGCTGCTGGAGGACATCGAGAAGGCGAAGCTGATCTGGGGCGTGGTGACCAACAAGCCGGTGCGTTACGCCCAGCCCATCATGGAGCAGCTTGGACTGGACACACGCTCGGCCGTGCTGATCTGCCCGGACCACGTGACCAAAAGCAAGCCGGACCCCGAGCCACTGCTGCTGGCCTGCAAGATGCTCGACCTGGACCCGGCCAGCGTGCTGTTCGTCGGCGATGACCTGCGGGATATCGAATCCGGCCGCGATGCCGGCACCCGGACCGCCGCCGTGCGCTACGGCTATATTCATCCCCACGACAACCCGGATCACTGGGGCGCCGACGTGGTGGTGGATCACCCGCTGGAATTGCGCCGGGTGCTTGATAACGCGCTGTGCAGTTGCTGAATGCAACACCTGTAGGAGCGCGCTTGCCCGCGATAGCGGTATGCCTGTGACATCGGTGGTGGCTGACGCCACGCCATCGCGGGCAAGCGCGCTCCTACAGAGACTGTTCAAGAACTGAAGAGGCTCACAATGTTCAACTACTCCGCTCGCCCCGAACTGCTCAAGGATCGCGTCATTCTGGTGACCGGCGCAGGCCGCGGCATTGGCGCTGCAGCAGCCAGAACCTACGCCGCCCACGGTGCAACGGTGCTTTTGCTGGGCAAGACCGAAGCCAGCCTGTCCGCCCTCTACGATGAGATCGAGGCCGCCGGGCACCCGCAACCAGTGGTGATTCCGTTCAATCTGGAAACCGCCCTGCCCCACCAATACGACGAACTCGCGGCGATGATCGAAGCCGAGTTCGGGCGCCTTGACGGCCTGCTGCACAACGCCTCGATCATCGGCCCGCGCACCCCGATCGAACAGTTGTCGGGCGAGAACTTCATGCGCGTGATGCACATCAACGTCAACGCGACCTTCATGCTCACCGCAACCCTTCTGCCGCTGCTCAAGCTGTCCGCAGACGCCTCGGTGGTGTTCACCTCCAGCAGCGTCGGCCGCAAGGGCCGGGCCTACTGGGGCGCCTACGGCGTCTCGAAATTCGCCACCGAAGGCCTGATGCAGACATTGGCCGACGAACTCGAAGACGTCGCCTCGGTACGCGCCAACAGCATCAACCCCGGCGCCACCCGAACCGACATGCGCGCCCAGGCGTACCCGGCGGAAAACCCGCTGAACAACCCGACACCCGAAGAAATCATGCCGGTCTACCTCTACCTGATGGGCCCCGACAGCAGCGGCATCAACGGCCAGGCATTCGACGCCCAGAAGAAATAACCACAACCCCGTAGCAGCACGGCTTGCCGGCGGGGGCGTCTTCAAGATCGCCGACGCCGGCAAGCCGGACTGCTACGGGTGTGGCTGACCTCAACCCTGTAGGAGCGCGCTTGCCCGCGATGGCGTACTCAAGATCGCCGACGCCGGCAAGCCGGACTGCTACGGGTGTGGCTGACCTCAACCCTGTAGGAGTGAGCTTGCTCGCGATGGCGTTCTCAAGATCGCTCCCGCCGGCAAGCCGGACTGCTACGGGTGTGGCTGACCTCAACCCTGTAGGAGTGAGCTTGCTCGCGATGGCGTTCTCAAGATCGCTCCCGCCGGCAAGCCGTGCTGCTACGGATCGGTGGTGAGCTTTTGATCTTCGTGCGCGATGGCACAGGCGCCGCAGAGCGCGACGTCAAGGCGCCAGGCCGAGCGCAGGTGTCGTGGAGGGGGATGAGCGGCAGGGATGCCGCTAGCCGTGCTGGCCAGGGACGGCGCTCAGATGGACGGGACGGCGTGCCCCCGGAACGGCGCCGGAGCGAGGGAAGCCCGAAGGGCCCCAGCCTGTCGCAATGGCTTTGCCTACTTTCCCCGTAAGGAAAGTAGGTCGCCCGTAAGGGGCGAAACCCTTCAGTTCAGCCACCGCATTAACGGATCTGTCCCCAGTGGTAGTGGCTCAGATTCTGGGGAGCATATCCATTTGCGATGGTGGCACTGATTCACCTTTCCGCCCTTACGGCGGGTCACTTTTTCCAAGAGCTGAAAAAGTAACCAAAAAAGCCCTGCGAAAGGCTGGGCCGCGACTTCGTCTCGGTTCCCTCACTCCGGCGCCGCTCCGTGGGTCCGCCGTGATGGGCCATCCATGGCCTGCACGGCTTTCGCGGCTTCCTGCCGCTCAACCCACTCCACGACACCTCCGTTCGGCCTGGCGCCTTGACGTCGCGTTCGGCGGCGCCTGTGCCATCGCGTAAGAAGATCAAGATCAAGGTCAAGAGCTTTGGTTTTACACCGTCCCGCAGCAGCACGGCTTGCCGGCGGGGGCGATC
>NZ_JANHKS010000100.1 GCF_028682175.1 Pseudomonas putida
CCTACTCTCACATGGGGAAACCCCACACTACCATCGGCGATGCATCGTTTCACTTCTGAGTTCGGGATGGGATCAGGTGGTTCCAACGCTCTATGGTCGTCAAGAAATTCGGGTACCGATTCGTGGCCAGCTGGCCTCGCATCAGCAAATCAGGTATGTGATCGGTTTGTGTGCTGCAAACTTTCGGTTGCTGTCGTCTTCACAGTCACCGCAATCTGATGCTCTCTCGAGTCGCAGATTGCTTGGGTGTTATATGGTCAAGCCTCACGGGCAATTAGTATTGGTTAGCTCAACGCCTCACAGCGCTTACACACCCAACCTATCAACGTCGTAGTCTTCGACGGCCCTTCAGGGAACTCAAGGTTCCAGTGAGATCTCATCTTGAGGCAAGTTTCCCGCTTAGATGCTTTCAGCGGTTATCTTTTCCGAACATAGCTACCCGGCAATGCCACTGGCGTGACAACCGGAACACCAGAGGTTCGTCCACTCCGGTCCTCTCGTACTAGGAGCAGCCCCTCTCAAATCTCAAACGTCCACGGCAGATAGGGACCGAACTGTCTCACGACGTTCTAAACCCAGCTCGCGTACCACTTTAAATGGCGAACAGCCATACCCTTGGGACCGGCTTCAGCCCCAGGATGTGATGAGCCGACATCGAGGTGCCAAACACCGCCGTCGATATGAACTCTTGGGCGGTATCAGCCTGTTATCCCCGGAGTACCTTTTATCCGTTGAGCGATGGCCCTTCCATACAGAACCACCGGATCACTAAGACCTACTTTCGTACCTGCTCGACGTGTCTGTCTCGCAGTCAAGCGCGCTTTTGCCTTTATACTCTACGACCGATTTCCGACCGGTCTGAGCGCACCTTCGTACTCCTCCGTTACTCTTTAGGAGGAGACCGCCCCAGTCAAACTACCCACCATACACTGTCCTCGATCCGGATAACGGACCTGAGTTAGAACCTCAAAGTTGCCAGGGTGGTATTTCAAGGATGGCTCCACGCAGACTGGCGTCCACGCTTCAAAGCCTCCCACCTATCCTACACAAGCAAATTCAAAGTCCAGTGCAAAGCTATAGTAAAGGTTCACGGGGTCTTTCCGTCTAGCCGCGGATACACTGCATCTTCACAGCGATTTCAATTTCACTGAGTCTCGGGTGGAGACAGCGCCGCCATCGTTACGCCATTCGTGCAGGTCGGAACTTACCCGACAAGGAATTTCGCTACCTTAGGACCGTTATAGTTACGGCCGCCGTTTACCGGGGCTTCGATCAAGAGCTTCGCGTTAGCTAACCCCATCAATTAACCTTCCGGCACCGGGCAGGCGTCACACCCTATACGTCCACTTTCGTGTTTGCAGAGTGCTGTGTTTTTAATAAACAGTCGCAGCGGCCTGGTATCTTCGACCGGCATGGGCTTACGGAGCAAGTCCTTCACCCTCACCGGCGCACCTTCTCCCGAAGTTACGGTGCCATTTTGCCTAGTTCCTTCACCCGAGTTCTCTCAAGCGCCTTGGTATTCTCTACCCAACCACCTGTGTCGGTTTGGGGTACGGTTCCTGGTTACCTGAAGCTTAGAAGCTTTTCTTGGAAGCATGGCATCAACCACTTCGTGTTCTAAAGAACACTCGTCATCAGCTCTCGGCCTTAAGATCCCGGATTTACCTAAGATCTCAGCCTACCACCTTAAACCTGGACAACCAACGCCAGGCTGGCCTAGCCTTCTCCGTCCCTCCATCGCAATAACCAGAAGTACAGGAATATTAACCTGTTTTCCATCGACTACGCTTTTCAGCCTCGCCTTAGGGACCGACTAACCCTGCGTCGATTAACGTTGCGCAGGAAACCTTGGTCTTTCGGCGTGGGTGTTTTTCACACCCATTGTCGTTACTCATGTCAGCATTCGCACTTCTGATACCTCCAGCAAGCTTCTCAACTCACCTTCACAGGCTTACAGAACGCTCCTCTACCGCATCACCCGAAGGTGATACCCGTAGCTTCGGTGCATGGTTTGAGCCCCGTTACATCTTCCGCGCAGGCCGACTCGACTAGTGAGCTATTACGCTTTCTTTAAAGGGTGGCTGCTTCTAAGCCAACCTCCTAGCTGTCTAAGCCTTCCCACATCGTTTCCCACTTAACCATGACTTTGGGACCTTAGCTGACGGTCTGGGTTGTTTCCCTTTTCACGACGGACGTTAGCACCCGCCGTGTGTCTCCCATGCTCGGCACTTGTAGGTATTCGGAGTTTGCATCGGTTTGGTAAGTCGGGATGACCCCCTAGCCGAAACAGTGCTCTACCCCCTACAGTGATACATGAGGCGCTACCTAAATAGCTTTCGAGGAGAACCAGCTATCTCCGAGCTTGATTAGCCTTTCACTCCGATCCACAGGTCATCCGCTAACTTTTCAACGGTAGTCGGTTCGGTCCTCCAGTCAGTGTTACCTAACCTTCAACCTGCCCATGGATAGATCGCCCGGTTTCGGGTCTATTCCCAGCGACTAGACGCCCTATTAAGACTCGCTTTCGCTACGCCTCCCCTATTCGGTTAAGCTCGCCACTGAAAATAAGTCGCTGACCCATTATACAAAAGGTACGCAGTCACCCAACAATGTGGGCTCCCACTGCTTGTACGCATACGGTTTCAGGATCTATTTCACTCCGCTCTCCGCGGTTCTTTTCGCCTTTCCCTCACGGTACTGGTTCACTATCGGTCAGTCAGTAGTATTTAGCCTTGGAGGATGGTCCCCCCATGTTCAGACAAGGTTTCTCGTGCCCCGTCCTACTCGATTTCATTGACAAGAGATTTTCGCGTACAGGGCTATCACCCACTATGGCCGCACTTTCCAGAGCGTTCCGCTAATCTCAAATCAACTTAAGGGCTGGTCCCCGTTCGCTCGCCACTACTAAGGGAATCTCGGTTGATTTCTTTTCCTCAGGGTACTTAGATGTTTCAGTTCCCCTGGTTCGCCTCTTGCACCTATGTATTCAGTGCAAGATAACTGTCTTATGACAGCTGGGTTCCCCCATTCAGACATCTCCGGATCACAGTCTGTTTGCCGACTCCCCGAAGCTTTTCGCAGGCTACCACGTCTTTCATCGCCTCTGACTGCCAAGGCATCCACCGTATGCGCTTCTTCACTTGACCATATAACCCCAAGCAATCTGGTTATACTGTGAAGACGACATTCGCCGAAAGTTTGCATTTCACAAACTTTACCTTAGCCTGAA
>NZ_JANHKS010000101.1 GCF_028682175.1 Pseudomonas putida
ACGCGTGTCTTCCAGCAGCTCTTTTTGATTGAGCCCAAAACCACGCCAGAACAGGTTGCCTTCGGCGATTTGCGTGTCTTCCCACCACTGCGCAAGCAACGTCTGACCTGGCACACAGGCTTCCATACCCAGGGTGCACAACGCCGCCTGAATCGCGAACGACCAGCCGTGGCGCAAGTGATTGGGGTCATACGCGTATAGCGCATTGAGCAGGTACTGGCTGCGCAGCAGTTGCAGATGCGATTCAGCACGCGCATCGGCGTGTGCTTGACACTCGGCAATACGTGCTTCGAATTGCTTGAGCGTTTCGTCCACTTCGGCCAGGTCGAGCTGGTCGAACAACTTGAGAGTGTTCTCGCCCGCGCGCTGTTTGCTGGCCTCGATCTGTGCTTCGCGCCCCTGACGATTGAGCCGCCTGCCATCGCTGCGCATGGCCTCTAGCCCATCAATGACGCCGATGGCATCACGCAGGACGAATACCGCGCCCTGTTCGGCGTGCAGTTTGTCGCGGATGGCTTCGAGCCGTTGTTGGCTGAGTGCGCTCACTCAGTCGACCTTCTTGTCCTTGAACGACCTGCGCTTGAACGGCGGCAACGGACTATCTAAACGATCCTTGGCGGAATTGGCTCTAAGGCGTGTTCCAATCTCCGTGCCAAAGTCTTCGGCGACAGTAGATCTAGGCACCGGTTTACCCGGCCGCCCGGCCTCTTCGATGATCTTAGGCCAGCGTGGCTGATGGCACAGCAGCAATGAGACCCAGTGACAGAATGCGAGCAGTGCAATCAAAGGCGAGAGCAGCGTAACAGCGATAATAGTGGTCAACCGGCTGCCGTTTCGCCAAGAGAACGACATGAAGCGTAACGCTGCATGCAAGGGCTCAAGCGTCAACGGATGCAGCTTCAACAAGCGCTTCGGCTGTGGCACGGACTCAGGCCCTTCTTCCATGTACCGGCGAATGTATTCCCAGAAACCTACCAACTCGGCATTGCCGCTCATTGGCCGGCCAAGCATCATCATTTCATCGTAGCCAGCACCGGTCTGCTCGGACATGAACCCTAGGACAAGCACGCCACCAATACCGGTGTATTCCTCGTCAGTCGGACTGACAGCCGCAATAACGGCATCCCAGGGCAAAGTTATTACTCCGCCAGCATACTTAGGTCGATTGAGGTGGACTTGACGAGTGACATGATTGAAACGAGCGACAATGTGGCGATGAGTAAATAGCTCAGCGCGCACCCAACCCCAGCCAAACCTCCACATAAAATAATTCATGACCAACCACAATACTGAAGCAAGCACCCCAAACAAAAGCGTCCCTAAATCATATGGCGAAACATACAGAGAACCATTAAAAAATATACTAAATGGTGTATACACCATTCCAAGCCATGCAAACATATTCAAGCACAACATAACAGCAAGGAAGAAAAAGGTTATTACACCGCGCTTATCCTCCTGAAATGAGGCGCGCACATCAATAAAGCGGTCGTTGCACAGATAAAGCGAATTTGCATCAGTAGGGCATTCACTAGCTGATTCATTTAACGGAATCGACTGACTGTCAGATTGATTACTCGAATCTGTTAAACGCTGTCGCGTTGTGCTTTCCCTTGCAGCCATCATCGCGTCGTTTTTAGCACGAACCTCATCCGACTGGGTCAGACAACTCCACGAGAACCGCTCAAATAAATACATTAGATATCCACCATCTTCTTAAACGCCATTTCCAACTCTAACAACTCATCAACCTCTGCCTTAAACTTTTTATCAGTCTTATTTTTTCTGAATACCGACTTCTCACACCATTTCTCAATAGCTTGGGGTTCCAACCATATAACTATCGCACTCACCGCCAAGGTTACCCATGCCAATCGAGCCAAGGCAGTTCTAAGTCCGAGCATTATTGCCTTCTCAGCTAGGGCAGTGGCGTATATATCAAGCTTAGCCAGCAATTTTAATATTAAAGGATCACTCACGCGCATCATCAACAATCTCAAGTAGGGCCCACTGCCCCCTATTGCTACCCGTAGGGAAAGCGAGGCTACCCAAATTACCAGAGCTCCTCGGGTGCTATAAGCAAAAGCTAGGGCATTACGGCTTTTCTTCGCGTGCTCGTAAGTACTTCCAAAGTCTAGAGCCGCGCCAATTACCCCACCCACAGCCCCCAACATTCCGCCATACAACTTCAACCCCGCCCCCCACGCCGATGCAATCCGCCCCGTTGCCGTTTCTAACCCATGCCGCTTCACCGTCCACTCCGCCCCGGTCTGCATCAGCCCCAGCGAAGCCGACACTGTCGCCAGCGCCGCAGCGGCGAACTCGGCCTTTTCCTTGTCACCATTGGGCATGGCCTGGGCCTTGTAGTAGAGCTGAAACGCCTCGTACAAGCCGGTGATCACGCCCAAGCGCAGCGCATAGAAGTTGCCGATTTTCCCGGACTCCAGTTCCATCTGCACCGAGCGCCGCACGCGAACCTGCAACTGTGCTCGCGCCGTGTTCAGGCTCTTGGCGGTCTTCGCATCCGCCAGCTCTTCAAGCTGCAACTGCGGGGCAAATTTTCCCAGGCGCCAGTTCATCGCGGTGACCAGCACATGGGCCATGGCCTTGTCGGCGCGGTTGGGCGCGGCGTAGGTGAACACTCCCTTGGCCATCTGTGCGTACCAGCCCATCAACACGCCGACCTGGGTGCGTGCAAGCCAGTCCATCGGCGCCAGTTTTTCCCCTTCGGCCAGCACTTTGTTGGCTTTTTCGAACGACTTCAAAATGTCGTTGGCGCGTTTGATCTCCTTCACCACGGCGCCGACCGAGTCCTTGACCGTGAGCCGTTCAAAGAGCGATTTGCTCTCCTGCAAACCTACACGCGTGTCTTCCAGCAATTCTTTTTGATTGAGCCCATACCCACGCCAGAACAGGTTGCCTTCG
>NZ_JANHKS010000103.1 GCF_028682175.1 Pseudomonas putida
AACAGCAACTGGCCGGCTATCACGACCTCATCAAGATGCCGTCCCGTACTGCCCATCTCACCATCACCCTGCCCTGAAGGTTTTGTTCATGAACACACCGGCTGACATGGATGCCGCCACGTGGCGCAAATTGCTGTCCCAAAACCACCGCTTCATCACCCTGCAGACCGCATTGCCCGATGCACTGCTGGTCGAGCGCTTGCACGGTGTAGAAGGCCTGAATGAGGAGCTGGATTTCACCCTCGAGTGTGTATCCGCATCGGCATATCTGGACATAGACGGTTTGGTGGATCGTTGCATAAACCTGCAACTGGTCATGGCCGACGGCCGCTTGCGTTTGTGGCAAGGCATGGTGGTGGAAGTTGAGCAGCAAGGAAGCGACGGTGGGCTGACGAGCTACCTGCTGCGGGTCGGCAGTTGGATGAGCCTGCTCAAGCAGCGGCGCAATACCCTGATCTTCCGCGACATGGACGCCTTGGGCATCGCCGCCCAGGTGTTTGCCGATTATCCCCAGGCCAAGTGGCGACACGACGTCACTCAGCCGTTGATCCCACGCGCTATTTGCACGCAGTACCGGGAAACCGATTTCGAATTTGTCACACGTGTGCTGTCCGAAGAAGGTCTGAGCTTTCGCCTCGAACACGCCGAAACGCCGCTGCAGGATCCTGACGGTTTGCCCAATGGCAGCGCCGAATTGGTGATTTTCGACCGCCATTTCCCGTTACCGGAAAGTGAAGCGCTGCCCTTTACACGCATCAACGCGACCGAAGCAGGCGACGGCATCAGCCGATTCAGCGAGCAGGTGCAGGTATGCAGCGACCGCGCCACAACCACCCGCTGGAACCCAACGCTGATGAAGGCCGTGTCCGGCAGCGCTTACCATCCTGCCCACGGCGATGGGCAGGCGTTACCAGAACGCGAGCTGTTCGACGTTGAGCCGCCGCTGGCGTTCATGACTTCCGCTCAGGCTGATCTGCACGCTGGCCTGCTGTTGGACGCGGCCCGCATGGAGGCGCGCCTGTATCTGGGCGAAGGCGCGATCCGGCAACTGCAGCCCGGTCCTCGCTACACGCTCACCGGTCACTCAGGCCATCGCGGACAAGCGTTCATTTGCCTGCGCGTGACCCACAGCGCGGTCAACAACCTGGGCGTGCTGGCGGCTCAACTCCTACGCGATTCGGGGCTTATAGCAGGCAGCTATCGCAACAGTTTCAAGGCGATCCCCGCCGACGTGCGGGTGGTGCCAAGGCGTCTCCCCCGCCCTCTCGCTGCGGGTACGCAAAGCGCCATCGTCGTCGGCAGCAAATCTCAGGTCATCACCAGCACCCGTGATCATCAGGTCCGCGTGCAGTTCAGCTGGCAGCGCGGCACAAATCCACTGCACGGTGGCCTGCATGAGACGCACAGCCTGAGTAAACCGGACGGCCATGCACCGGGCGATGAAAGTTCAGGCAGTTGGGTGCGCGTGGCTGAAGATGCCGCCGGCAACAACTTTGGCCAGCACTTCACCCCACGCATTGGTGCCGAGGTGTTGATCGGTTTTGCCAATGGCGACATCGACCAGCCGAGCATCATTGGTCAACTGTACGGCGGCCGGGATTTCCCACCCTTTGCGGCGGGACTCGATGCATCGGCCAACCATCCGGGCACGCTGTCCGGCCTGCAAACCCGCAACCTCGACGGCAGCCCCGCCAGCCAATGGCTGCTCGACGATGCCAGCGGCCAGCTGCGTCACGAGCTGCGCAACGCAACAGGCGACAGTCACCTGGCGCTGGGGTACTTGATCGAGCAACAGGGCGCCG
>NZ_JANHKS010000104.1 GCF_028682175.1 Pseudomonas putida
GCCGGTGATGGTGATGACCAGGTTCGAGGTGCTGGTGGCACCTGCCTTGTCAGTCACGATGAACGGCACGGTGACGGTGGCGATTTCGCCCGCTGCCAGGTGCTGGTACGCCGGGTTGCCGGCGTCCAGAGTCCACTGGCCGGTGGTGCTGTCCAGGGTGAAACCGGCTGGCTTGTCAGCGTCCTTGACGGTGTAGGTCAGGACGTCGCCGTCATCCACATCGGTGGCCTGCAGCTTGCCGGTGGTGATGGTGTCTTCCACGCCGGTGCCAGTGCTGACTTTCGCCACAGGCGCGTCGTTGGTGCCGGTAACGGTGATGCTCAGGGTCGAGGTGCTGGTCAGGCCGGCCTTGTCGGTGACGGTGAACGGCACGTTGACGGTGGTGGTCTGGCCTGCGCCCAGGTGCTGGTAGGCCGCGTTGCCGGCGTCCAGAGTCCACTGGCCTGCGTCGTTGACGGTAAAGCCGGCTGGCTTGTTGGTCACGGTGTAGGTCAGGACGTCGTTGTCGTCGACATCGGTCGCTTTCAACTGGCCGCTGACGGACTTGTCTTCGTCCACGGCAGCAGTGCTGACGGTCGCCACAGGCGCGTTGTTGGTGCCGGTAACGGTGATGGTCAGGGTCGAAGTGCTGGTGGCGCCCGCTTTGTCCGTGACGGTGAACGGCACGTTGACGGTGGTCGTCTGGCCGGCCGCCAGGTGCTGGTAAGCGGCATTGCTGGCGTCCAGAGTCCACTGGCCTGCGTTGTTGACGGTAAAGCCGGCTGGCTTGTTGGTCACGGTGTAGGTCAGCACGTCGTTGTCGTCGACATCGGTCGCTTTCAGCTGGCCGCTGACAGATTTGTCTTCGTCCACGGCGGCAGTGCTGACGGTGGCCACAGGCGCGTCGTTGGTGCCGGTGACGGTGATGGTCAGGGTCGAGGTGCTGGTGGCGCCCGCTTTGTCGGTGACGGTGAACGGCACGTTGACGGTGGTCGTCTGGCCGGCCGCCAGGTGCTGGTAGGCAGCGTTGCTGGCGTCCAGAGTCCACTGGCCTGCGTTGTTGACGGTAAAGCCGGCTGGCTTGTTGGTCACGGTGTAGGTCAGCACGTCGTTGTCGTCGACATCGGTCGCTTTCAGCTGGCCGCTGACGGACTTGTCTTCGTCCACGGCAGCAGTGCTGACGGTCGCCACAGGCGCGTCGTTGGTGCCGGTAACGGTGATGGTCAGTACCGAGGTGCTGCTCGCACCGGCCTTGTCGGTGACGGTGAACGGCACGGACAGAGTGGTGGTCTGGCCTGCGGCCAGGTGCTGGTAGGCCGCGTTGCCGGCGTCCAGGGTCCACTGGCCAGCGGCGTTGACACTGAAGCCTGCTGGTTTGCTGGCATCGGCGACGCTGTAGGTCAGTACATCACCTGCGTCGACGTCGGTCGCCTGCAGTTGGCCTTTGGTA
>NZ_JANHKS010000105.1 GCF_028682175.1 Pseudomonas putida
TGCGCCAGGTGAAGGACATAAAGCGCAGGGCAGCACGCAAGGGTTCAAGCGTGAACGGGTGCAGTTTTAGCAGGCGCTTGGGACGTGGAACGGATTCAGGCCCTTCCTCCATGTACCGGCGAATGTATTCCCAGAACCCCACCAGTTCAGCGTTACCGCTCATAGGACGGCCGAGCATCATCATTTCGTCGTAACCGGCGCCGGTTTGTTCAGACATAAAGCTGAGGATCAGCACACCACCAACGCCCATATACTCCTCGTCTTCGGGACTGACGCCAGCACATACGGCGTCCCACGGCAACGTCACCACGCCGCCAGCGTATGCGGGTCGATTGATATGGACTTGCCGCGTTTTGCGATTAAATCGCGCCACTAGGTGGCGATGGGTGAAAAGCTCAGCTCGAATCCAACTCCAACCATATTTCCAAAAAAAATAATTCGGAAACGCCCATAATGCAGAGGTAATAAAGCCGGTAATGAGCCCCCCAATTTCCCACGACTCCTCATAAGCCGACCCATTAATAGAGATATAGAAAGGAACACATACAAAACCGTAAAATAGATAAGCATTAAAAGCTAATGCTATGGAAATAAATCCAAAGGTTATAAGGCCGCGCTTATCTTCTTGAAAAGCCGCTCGTACATTAATGTAGTCCTCAGTGACCATATATAGAGAACTTGCGTCAGTAGGGGAAGCGCTTGCAGCCTCGTCCAACGGGAGTTGGTCGTCATCCCCAGGCTTGGCCGTGGCAGCCAAGCGCTCGCGAGTAGCCTTATCACTTTCGGCCATCATTTCATCAGTTTCAGCACGCTGTGCGACAGACAAGGTCCGATGACGCCAAGTTAAACGTTCTATCAGGTACATTAGCTTTCCACCATCGTTTTAAAGGCCAGCTCAAGCTCTACAAGTTCGTTGGATTCGGTCTTAAAACCCTTATCGGCCTTATTCTTACGAAATACAGATTTCTCACACCACTTTTCGATGGCTTTAGGCTCTAACAACCATACAACCACACTGATTGCCACCGCCGCCCAAGGCAAATATGCGAGCCATGCGCGCATGCCGGCGAGAATAGCCTGTTTTGCTAAAAAATCAGCGATAGCTTCTAATATCCGAAGGGCCTCCAGTAGGACCTTACTGCTAACTCTTTTCATTAACAGCCTCAAATATGGCCCACTACCGGAAATCGCCACGCCCAAATTTAGAATCGTCATGCCCGCAGCGACGAGAGTTCTTAATGCGTACGCTACCGTGAGCGCATTTCGCCCCTTTTTTCTTTCATCAATAGCCGCTCCGGCATCCAAAACACCCCCAATCACCCCACCCACAGCCCCCAACATCCCGCCATACAACTTCAACCCCGCCCCCCACGCCGACGCAATT
>NZ_JANHKS010000106.1 GCF_028682175.1 Pseudomonas putida
GATTGCGTCGGCGTGGGGGGCGGGGTTGAAGTTGTATGGCGGAATGTTGGGGGCTGTCGGTGGGGTGATTGGGGCGGCTGTAGATGGGGTTAGCGTTTATGACCAAGCCCTTAAGAACCGGATTGGTCTAGCCAGTGCTTACGCATTAAGAACTCTCGTCGCTGCGGGCATGACGATTCTAAACTTGGGCGTGGCGATTTCGGGTAGTGGGCCATATTTGAGGCTGTTAATGAGCAGGGTCAGCAATGAATTGCTTTTAGCAGTGCTGCGTCGGTTGGAGCTGTTTGCGAAATATCTTGCCAAAGATGCAATCGAGAAAAAAATGAAAAGATGGTTGGCAAGATTGCCATGGGCCGCGTTAGCAGTGAGCGTCGCGGTTTGGCTATTGGAGCCGCAGGCCATTGAAAAGTGGTGTGAAAAATCAGCATTCCGCAAGGATAAAACTGGCAAGGGGTTCAAAAACGAAGCCGATGAACTGATCGAGTTGGAAATGGCCTTTAACAAGATGGTAGAAAGCTGATGTATATATTTGAAAAGTTTTCTTGGAACAGTTTGACGGAGTCAGCGGAGAAGCGTGCTGAAGCCGATGAAATGATGGCTGAAAGCGATAAAGCCACACGCGAGCGCCTGGCTGCTACGGCTAAACCGGGTGATAACGACCAACTTCCGTTGGATGAAGCGGCAAGCGCTTACCCGACTGATGCAGATTCCCTATATGCATTCACTGAAAATTACGTCGAGATACGTGCGGCGTTTCAAGAAGATAAGCGAGGGTTGATAACCTTTGGAATTATCTCCTTGGCACTAGTTCTGAATGCTTACTTTGGTTTCGTATTTGTTTATTCTCCGTTTAATTTCTTAATTTTCGGCACGCCATATGTTGAGCCATGGGATGTCGGAATGTTTTTCTTTGGGGTTTTCACGTTCGCCATCTGGTTTGTAGTCAATTACTTTCTTTGGAAGTATTGCTGGACCTGGATTAGAACCGAGCTTTTCACCCATCGCCACCTAGTCGCTCGTTTTAACCGAAAAACCCGCCAAGTCCATATCAACCGACCCGCGTACGCTGGCGGCGTGGTTACATTGCCGTGGGATGCCGTGTTTGCGGGCGTCAAGCCCGAAGACGAAGAATACATGGGCATTGGCGGCGTGCTGATCCTCGGCTTCATGTCCGAGCAGACCGGCGCTGGCTATGACGAAATGATGATGCTCGGCCGGCCGATGAGCGGTAGCGCTGAACTGGTGGGATTCTGGGAATACATTCGCCGCTACATGGAGGAGGGCCCTGATTCCGTTCCACGTCCCAAGCGCCTGCTAAAACTGCACCCGTTCACGCTTGAGCCCTTGCGTGCCGCGCTGCGTTTTATGTCCTTCACCTGGCGCG
>NZ_JANHKS010000107.1 GCF_028682175.1 Pseudomonas putida
CCGCCGCGCGCACCCGAAAATCCGAGAAGTACTTGTTGTCGCCTTCCGGCAAGCCATCGGTGTTGGTCAGGTTCAACGCGGAGCGAACACCCGCCACGGAGCCTGTAGTGCCCAGCACCGCCAACACTGGCCCGAACTGGTTCACCAAGGCACGCAGGGCGTCGGCAGAGTCCTTCACGTAGCCCTGCATGGGCGCCAGCGCGTAGGCACCCGAGCTGCTGTTCGCGCCTTGATAGTTCGGCGAGATGGACATCGAGGTGTTGCTCGCGATATTGGTCACCTCATACCAGCCACCGTCCGGGCCGCGAAAGGCATCCCCTACCCGCGCATTGGCAATAAATGCTGTGCCGGTACCGGTCACCGCATTCGAATTTTGGACGACAGAAACCGTCCCGGCTTTGTACCAGGGCATATGTAATTCCTTCGGTTTGGAAAAGTTAAGCGACGAGCCTGGCGAATAAGGCGGGGAGGTAGAACGTCTGAGAGTTAGCTGAAGACGTCATAGTTGCGTACAGCGTCCCATTAGTGAAATCCCACACGCTTGCGACAAGGGCGCCCGAGTTAGACCCTGCTACTACGTTCATGCTGTAGTTATTGATCAGCATGTAGTCCACCGTGTTGATCGGCTTTGGACTGGAAAAGAAATTTGTTACGCCAACGTCTAGGGTCTGCGTGAAGGCATATGCCCAGTTCTGATATGCCGCCGTAAATACCGCGCATGGGTTTCCACTATCGAAAAGAAGCTTCCCCGATCCGTCGAAAAGCTGCATACCGTATTGGCTTACGCCTTGCGCAGCAAAGGCGCCAACGAACCATGTGCCATTTGGGGGCGCATAGTTCACGCTTCGCGTGCGAATGCCGAACCCGGTCCAGTTTCCAGGAGATCCGTATATCAAAACGCTGGTAATTGCTGCCTGCCCACTGATTACGCTTGGCTTAGCAAAAATCAATGGCGGTTCTTGTGAGGTGATCACACGTGAGAAATTTACGTTCGCCCGCAAGCCGCTCTCCGCGTTTGGCGAGTAAGCGCCCTGATCAAGAACGACAAGCCGCGCAAATTCCGAGTCGAGTGTTACGACGTCACTGTTGTTCGTGAACTGAAAGCCATACGACATCAAGACATCCTCACGACGATCAGTCGCATTGA
>NZ_JANHKS010000108.1 GCF_028682175.1 Pseudomonas putida
GCACAAGGCTGACGCGACCTTCGACGCGAAAACCCTGAACTACGGTGGCGGTTCTGCGTTCAGCAATGACCTGGGCAATTCGGGCAACCTGCAATCGTTCCTGGGCTCCGACAAGGGCTCGCTGGTCTACACCAACGGCACCGCTCAGACCACCACCTCCGATGCGATCATCGAACTGGCGGGCAAGGTCAACATGGCCGCAGGTGACTACTCGCTGAAAATCACTGCTGACGACGGCTACATCGTCTTCATCGATGGCAAGCAAGTCGCCGCCTTTGACGGCAACCAGTCGTCCGCCGACCACACCACCACCTTCTCGATCGCGGCGGCAGGTGACCACGATATCCAGATCGTCTACTGGGATCAGGGCGGCTACGCACAGCTGAAAGTCGAGGTGGCCTCGATCGTCAACAACGTGACCGGCGCCTACAGCGTGCTGGGCACCAGCAACGCAGTGACCCTGGCGCACAGCACCCTGACGACCCTCGAAGACCAGCCTCTGGTCATCAAGGCGCAGACCATCGTGGGCAACGACACCGATGCCGACGGCGACAAGCTGACCATCAACTCGCTGCAAGGCCATGATCCGAAAGTCGCCTCCGACGTCTTCGACGCCAGCGGCAAAGTGGTCGGTTCGGTCATCATGGATGCCGCTGGCAACGTGATCTTCACCCCGGCCAAGGACGTCAACGGTCCGGTT
>NZ_JANHKS010000109.1 GCF_028682175.1 Pseudomonas putida
GACCGGACCGTTGACGTCCTTGGCCGGGGTGAAGATCACGTTGCCAGCGGCATCCATGATGACCGAACCGACCACTTTGCCGCTGGCGTCGAAGACGTCGGAGGCGACTTTCGGATCATGGCCCTGCAGCGAGTTGATGGTCAGCTTGTCGCCGTCGGCATCGGTGTCGTTGCCTACGATGGTCTGCGCCTTGATGACCAGAGGCTGGTCTTCGAGGGTCGTCAGGGTGCTGTGCGCCAGCGCAATGTCAGGGTTGGTGCCCAGCACGCTGTAGGCGCCGGTCACGTTGTTGACGACCGAGGCCACTTCGACTTTCAACTGTGCCTGACCACCCTGATCCCAATAGACGATCTGGATGTCGTGTTCGCCGCCGGTATCGAGCGTGAACGTGGTGGTATGGGTAGTCGGCGACTGGTTGGCGTTGTACAGCGCCACCTGCTTGCCATCGATCAGCACGATGTAGCCATCGTCTGCAGTGATCTTCAGCGAGTAGGTGCCGGCCGCCATGCTCACCTTGCCAGCCAGCTCGATGATGGCATCGGAAGTGGTGGTCTGGGTGGTGCCATTGGTGTAGACCAGCGAACCCTTGTCGCTGCCCAGGAATGTATCCAGGTTGCCGGAGTGGCCCAGGTCGTTACCGAATCCGCCACCATAGTTCAGGGTCTTCGCGTCGAAGCTCGCGTCAGCCTTGTGG
>NZ_JANHKS010000011.1 GCF_028682175.1 Pseudomonas putida
CGGTGCCGGTGTTGAAATCGAATCATGCGCACGCCGCCACCCGTAGGAGCGCGCTTGCCCGCGATGGCGTCAGCACATGCGACATCACCGTACCTGACACACCGCCGTCGCGGGCAAGCGCGCTCCTACGCAGTTCCGTGGTGGAGTCAAATCAAGCGCACCCCGCCACAGAAACGGACACCGTGCTGCTACGGGTGAATTATCGTCATTCAGATCGAACAATCAGACTTCACGAACGCGGCGCTGACGCGGGTCCAGCCTTTGCCGGGGCTGGTCTGGGCGCAGACGGTCTTGGTCTTGCCTTGCCACAGGTAATAAGGCGCTGGCGCCGCGACGGCCAGGGTGGTGAAGGTGAGGAGGAGGGTGAAGGTGAGCGGCAAGCGCATGACAATTTCCTGTTGGCAAAAGGCCCGATAACCCAGGCACTGCAATTATCGCTCCCTGCGCGAAATTTTTTTGGCGCGCAGGCTGTGGCGATTCTATCGAAAGTGGCGGTCCGCCGTCGCCGATCAAATCACCGCTGCCGACCCCGTCCGATTTGCGCCCGCAATCACTGGGAAATCAGCCATTTGTATCTCTTCTGAAAAACTGGCGCGATCATTGCTATGACCTGCTCAGTACAGCTACAGGCGGCAAGCGTCTGTCGGAGGAGGAAGACTGTGGACAAGTTGCTTTACGTGGCCATGAGCGGTGCGTCGGAAAACGCCATCGCGCAAAAGGCCCATGCCAACAACCTGGCGAACGTCTCGACCAACGGGTTCCAGCGCGACCTGGAACAGGCCCGCTCGATGCCAGTGTTTGGCGAGGTCAACCCGTCTCGCGCCTATGCCATGAGCGAGCGCCCGGGCACTGACTTCAGCCAGGGTTCGATGATCGACACCGGTCGCGAGCTGGACGTTGCCGTCAAGGGCGACGGCTGGATGGCGGTCCAGACACCCGATGGCGGCGAAGCCTACACCCGCACCTCCAGCATGAATATCGACGCACTCGGCGTGTTGCGTGATGGCAATGGTTTGCCGGTCATGGGCAACAGTGGGCCGATTGCCGTGCCGCCACAGCAGCAGATCGAAATCGGCGCCGACGGCACGATCAGCGTTCAGTCCTTGGGTGAGAGCCCGCAGGTGATGGCGCAGATCGACCGCATCAAGCTGGTCCGGCCTGACCTTGCCAACCTGGAAAAAGGCCCCGACGGCCTGATGCACACCAAAGACGGCAAACCGGCGCAGGCCGATGCCAACGTGCAGGTCGAATCCGGTTTCCTGCAGTCGAGCAACGTCAACGCCGTCGAGGAAATGACCTCGGTGCTGGCGCTGTCCCGCCAGTTCGAACTGCATATCAAGATGATGAAGACCGCTGAGCAGGACGACGAGTCGATGGCTCGCGTCTTGCAAATGGGCTAATGACTGACAGCTTGCGCCGATAATCAGGCGCTCGAGGAGATTCAATACATGCTTCCGGCACTTTACGTCGCTAAAACCGGCCTGGCCGCTCAGGACATGAACCTGACGACCATTTCGAACAACCTGGCCAACGTCTCGACCACAGGCTTCAAGAGTGATCGCGCCGAATTCCAGGACCTGCTCTATCAGATCAAGCGTCAGCCAGGTGCTCAGTCCACCCAGGACAGCGAGCTGCCATCGGGCCTGCAACTGGGTACCGGTGTGCGCATCGTCGGCACCCAGAAGAACTTCACAGCCGGCAGCCTGCAGACCACCAACCAGCCGCTGGACATGGCAATCAACGGCCGTGGCTTCTTCCAGATCCGTCAACCGGACGGCACCGTGGCCTACACCCGCGATGGTACTTTCCACCTGGACCAGAACGGCCAGATCGTGACCGCCAACGGTTACGCGCTGGAGCCTGCGATTGTCGTGCCCCAGGACTCGCAGACCTTCACCGTCGGCGAAGACGGCACCGTGTCGGTGACCACTTCGGCTGCCACTGCCACGCCACAGGTGATCGGCAACATCCAGACCGCCGACTTCATCAACCCGGCCGGTCTGCAGTCCCAGGGCGGCAACCTGTACCTGGAAACCGCATCCAGCGGCGCGCCGCAAGTCGGTACGCCTGGCCTGACCGGCCTGGGTGTGGTGCGTCAGAACACCCTGGAAAACTCCAACGTCAGCACCGTTGAAGAGCTGGTGAACATGATCACCACCCAGCGCGCCTACGAGATGAACTCCAAAGTGATCTCGACCGCCGACTCGATGCTGCAGTACGTCACCCAAAACCTGTAAGTCGGTCACCTTCAAGCGGATCCTGAAACACCTGATGGTCTTTAACGAAACACCTGGTCAATCCTTGCTACACCGAGAGGTTTTAAGTGTCATGAAACGGCTTTCTGTACTGCGGCTTTCCCTGTTGGCAGCACCGCTTTGCGGGCTCGCGCTGCTGACCGGTTGCGTTGCGCCTTCGGCCAAGCCCAATGACCCTTACTATGCGCCGGTGTTGCCACGAACGCCGCTGCCTTCGGCGGCGAACAATGGCTCGATCTATCAGGCAGGCTTCGAGCAGAACCTGTACGGCGACCGCAAGGCTTACCGGGTGGGTGACATCATCACCATCACCCTGTCCGAGCGGATGGCGGCCAGCAAGGCGGCCAGTTCCGGGATCAGCAAGACCAGCAAGACCAGCGTCGGCCTGACCTCGCTGTTCGGTGCCGGTGTGAGCACCAATAACCCGGTGGGCAGCGGTGACCTGAGCCTGAATGCAGGCTACAGCGGCGACCGCGCCACCAAGGGCGACGGCAAGGCAGCGCAGAGCAACAGCCTGACCGGTTCCATCACCGTGACCGTGGCCGATGTGCTGCCCAACGGGATTCTGTCGGTGCGTGGCGAGAAGTGGATGACGCTCAACACCGGCGATGAGCTGGTGCGCATCGCTGGCCTGATTCGTGCAGACGACATCGCCACCGACAATACCGTGTCGTCCACTCGCGTGGCCGATGCGCGCATCACGTATTCCGGTACAGGGGCGTTCGCCGATTCCAGTCAGCCTGGCTGGTTCGACCGTTTCTTCCTGAGCCCGTTGTTCCCTTTCTGATACCGGGATAGCCATGATCACGTTCAAGCAACTGATAGCGGCAGCGTTGCTGTTCACCACGGCCATCGGCGCCCATGCCGAACGCCTGAAGGACATCGCCAGCATTTCCGGCGTGCGCACCAACCAATTGATCGGCTACGGCCTGGTGGTGGGCCTGAACGGCACGGGTGACCAGACCACCCAGACACCGTTCACCCTGCAGACCTTCAACAACATGCTCTCCCAGTTCGGCATCAAGGTGCCGGCGGGCTCGGGCACTGTGCAGTTGAAGAACGTCGCGGCCGTGGCGGTGTATGCCGACCTGCCGCCGTTCGCCAAGCCCGGTCAGCAGATCGACATCACCGTGTCGTCCATCGGTAACTCCAAGAGCCTGCGCGGCGGTGCGCTGTTGATGACCCCGATGAAGGGTATCGACGGCAACGTCTATGCGGTCGCCCAGGGCAACCTGGTGGTCGGCGGCTTTGACGCTGAAGGCCGCGACGGTTCGAAGATCACCGTCAACGTTCCGTCTTCGGGTCGTATCCCTGGCGGTGCGTCGGTCGAACGTGCGGTGCCGAGCGGTTTCAACCAGGGCAACTCGTTGACCCTGAACCTCAACCGCAACGACTTCACCACGGCCAAGCGCATCGTCGACAAGATCAACGACATGCTCGGCCCAGGCGTCGCGCAAGCGGTGGACGGTGGTTCGGTGCGCGTGACAGCGCCGCTGGACCCCAACCAGCGCGTGGACTACCTGTCGGTGCTGGAGAACCTGGAGATCGATCCGGGCCAGACCTCGGCCAAGGTCATCATCAACTCGCGTACCGGCACCATCGTCATCGGCCAGAACGTCAAGGTTTCGCCGGCCGCCGTGACCCACGGCAGCCTGACCGTGACCATCACCGAAGACCCTGTGGTCAGCCAGCCGGGTGCGTTCTCCAACGGCCAGACCGCCGTGGTGCCGCGCTCCAAGATCAACGCACAACAGGAACTGCATCCGATGTTCAAGTTCGGCCCGGGCACCACCCTGGACGAAATCGTGCGTGCGGTTAACCAGGTCGGCGCAGCCCCTGGCGACCTGATGGCGATTCTCGAAGCACTGAAACAGGCCGGCGCCCTGCAAGCCGACCTGATCGTGATTTAAGGACTGACCGATGAGTATTCCAACTGGCGGCACGAGCACAGTCGATTCGGGGGCGTATACCGACCTCAATCGCCTGACCGCCATGAAGAACGGCGACCGCGACAGCGAAGCGAACCTCAAGAAGGTGGCGCAGGAATTCGAGTCGCTGTTCGTCAGCCAGATGCTCAAGGCCATGCGCTCGGCCAACGAAGTGCTGGCCAAGGACAACCCGATGAACACTGCCGCGACCCGGCAGTATCAGGACATGTACGACCAGCAACTGGCGGTCAGCATGTCCCGCGAGGGTGGCGGTATCGGCCTTCAGGAAGTGCTGATGCGCCAGCTCTCCAAGAACAAGAGCGATGCAGGCCCTGCGACCAACCAGCTCAACCCGGCGGCGCCGACGGCCGCTGACGCCACTCACGCCCAGGGTGGCCTGGCGACCCGTATCGCCCAGCGTCCGTTGTGGGCAACCCGTTCGGTCGCGCCGGCTTCCATCGCCCTTGGCACCAACGCCGATGGCAGCGTGCACAACGATGTGGCCGCGCTCAACGCCCGTCGCCTGTCGCTGCCAAGCAAGCTGACCGACCGCATCATGGCCGGTATCGTGCCGAACACCGCAGGTGATGCTGCGGCCAGTGCGACCACGCTGAAAAACCGCATTGCCGTCTCCAATGCCGTCGCCGCCGCCAAGCAGGCAGGCAGTTCGGGCAATGGCGACTGGACCATCGGCCCGCAGTACACCGCCCAGGCCGACAGCTACGTGCGCAACCGCGTGCAGACTCCGCTGGCGCCGGGCAAGGCCGCGTTCGCCAATGCCGACGAGTTCGTCGCCACCATGTTACCGCTGGCCAAGGACGCCGCTGCCCGTATCGGCGTCGATCCGACCGTGCTGGTGGCCCAGGCGGCGCTGGAAACCGGCTGGGGCAAATCGATCATGCGTCAATCCGATGGCAGCAGCAGCCACAACCTGTTCGGCATCAAGGCCCAGGGTGGCTGGCAGGGGCCTGAAGCGCGGGCGATCACCAGCGAGTTTCGCGACGGCAAGATGGTCAAGGAGACGGCGGACTTCCGTTCCTACGACTCCTACGCCGACAGCTTCCACGATCTGGTCAGCTTCCTGCAGAACAACAATCGCTATCAAGCCACGCTTAAATCGGCCGATAACCCGGAACAGTTTGTGAAAGAACTGCAGAAGGCCGGGTACGCCACGGATCCGGGCTATGCCAGCAAGATTTCCCAAATAGCGAAACAGATGAAGAGTTACCAGAGCGTTGCAACCGCATCGGGCTCTTCCACGACTTTATAAGGTTTGAACCATGTCACTGATCTCAATTGGGCTTTCGGGACTGAACGCCAGCAGTGCAGCGATGACCACCATCGGCAACAACACTGCTAACGTCGACACGCTGGGCTACTCGCGCCAGCAAGTGATGACCACCTCCAGTGCTCAGCAGAATATCGGTGTGGGCTTCATCGGCACCGGTACTACGCTGTCGGACGTGCGTCGGATCTACAACGGCTTCCTGAACACCCAAGTGCAGTCCAGTACATCGCTCAACTCCGATGCCCAGGCGTATCTGGGTCAGGCCAAGCAACTCGACTCGATCCTGTCCGACAGCTCGACCGGGATCAGCACCGTCCTGAGCAACTTCTTCTCGTCCTTGCAGACGCTGTCGAGCGGGTCGACCGTCGCGGCCAACCGCGCCAATTTCCTGGCCAGCGCCAAGTCGCTCGCCGGGCAGTTCAACGCCATCTCCTCGCAGATGAAGGACCAGAACACCAGCATCAACAGTCAGTTGACGTCCCTCACCGGACAGGTCAACTCGCTGGCGTCCTCGATTGCCGACCTCAATACCCAGATCACCCAGGCCAAGGCCACCGGCGGCGAGCCCAACTCCCTGCTCGATGCCCGGGACGAGGCCGTGCGCCAGCTCAACGACCTGGTGGGCGCCAAGGTGGTCGAGAACAACGGCAACTATGACGTCTACATCGGCAGCGGCCAGCCGCTGGTCACCGGTGGCAAGGCCGGCACGCTGACCGCAGGCCCGAGCGACAGCGACCCGAACGTGTACTCGGTCAAGCTCAATTATCAGAATAGCAGCGTGGATGTGTCGTCGGTGGTCACCGGCGGTACCATCGGCGGTCTGCTGCGCTATCGCAGCGACGTGCTGCAGCCTGCGGCCAACGAGCTCGGTCGCCTGGCGCTGGTGGTCTCCGACCAGATCAACCAGCAGATGGGGCAGGGGGTGGATGCCAACGGCAACTTTGGCTCCAGCATGTTCACCAGCATCAACGACCCAAGCCTGGTCAGCCAGCGCAGCCTTGCCAACAAAGGCAACAGCGCAGGTTCCGGCAATCTGGACGTGACCATCGCCAACACCGGCGCGCTGACCACCAACGACTATCAGGTGACGTTCACCAGCGCCACCGGCTACAGCGTCACTCGCCTGCCGGACGGCCAGAACATGGGCGCCTACGACCTGAGCACCACGCCGCCACCGGTTATCGATGGCTTCTCGCTCAAGCTCAATGGCGGTGCGGTCACTGCCGGCGACAGCTTCAAGATCAGCCCGACCGCGTCGGCGGCGGGTGGCATCAAGACGGTCATGACCGACCCGAAAACCATCGCGCTGGCGGCGCCGTTGACGGCCACCAAAGGTGCAGGCAACGAGGGCAACGGGACTTTCACCCAGCCTGTGCTGAACACCCCGACCAATATCTACGACGCCACCGGCACCGCCGACCTGCGCAAGGCCATCGACGGCTCGACGCCGATGCGCCTGATGATGGGCGCCGTCGCAGCGGACGGCACGCAGTCCTATTCGCTGGTTGACGCCAGCGGGGCAGCCGTCAAAGACAAGAACGGCAACCCGATCACCGGCACGATCGTGCAGAAGCAGAACAACGACCTGAACCTGGCAGTGGGCTACACCGACTCGTCGGGTGCGGCGCAGTCGTTCTCCATCAGTATGTCAATCAATGGCGAGCCGAAGGCAGGCGACACTTTCAGCATCGACATGACCGGCGCCGGTTCCTCGGACAACCGCAATGCCGAGACCACGCTGGCCCTGCAGACCAAAGAGACCGTCGATACCGCCGGCGGCAGCGGCACCGGGATGACCCTGAGCGGCGCCAACGCCAACCTGATTTCCTCGGTCGGTGCCAAAGCCAAGCAGGCCTCGGCCGACGCTACCGCCACCACCGCAGTGCTGGCCCAGGCCAAGGGCGCGCGCGACAGCGTGTCCGGCGTGTCGCTGGATGAAGAAGCGGCCAACCTGGTCAAGTACCAGCAGTACTACACGGCCTCGTCGCAGATCATCAAAGCCGCTCAAGCCATCTTCAGCACGCTGATCAACAGTCTTTAAGGGGTCGTAAACCATGCGTATTTCCACCACCCAGTTTTACGAAACCAGCGCCAGCAACTACTCGCGCACCTACGCCAACGTCACCAAGACCGGCGAGGAAGTCTCCAGCCAGATCAAGCTCAATACTGCGGGCGACGATCCTGTGGGCGCGGCGCGCGTACTGGCCTTGCAGCAACAGAACTCGATGCTGCTGCAGTACAAGTCCAACATCGACAACATCAACACCGGCGTCGTGAACACCGAGACCGCGCTGACCGCCATCACCTCGGCGATCCAGCGCGCCCAGGAGCTGGTGCTGTCCGCCAGCAACGGCACCAACACCGACCAGAACCGCCAGGCCAACGCTTCGGAGCTCAAACAGTTGCAGGACCAGATCCTGGGCCTGATGAACTCCAAGGATTCGGAAGGCAACTACCTGTTCTCGGGATCGAAGTCGAGCACACCGCCCTACGCGATCAACCCCGATGGCAGCTACAGCTATCAGGGCGACCAGACCCGCAACATGCTGAACATCGGCAGCGGCATTTCCATGGCCAGCAACATCACTGGCTGGGATGCGTTCGAGCAGGCGATCAACACCACCCGTACCTCGGCGACCCTGACGTCCCCGACCACTGACGACGGCGTGCTGACGCTGTCAGGCGGCAGCGTCAGCAACAGTTCTGACTACGACACCAAGTTCCTGAGCGGCCAGCCGTACAGCATCACGTTCCAGAGCAGCACCCAGTACCAGATCCTCGACAAGAACGGCAACGACGTGACTGCGGAAGCCTCGTCGGCCGGCAAGTTCAAGTCCACCGGCCCGGAGAACCAGAGCATCGGTTTTCGTGGCCTGGAGCTGAACCTGAACGTCAACCTGACCCAGGCGCAGTACACCAACTCAGGCGCGGCCGATACCGCCATCGCAGGCCACAGCTTCCAGCTGGCGGTCTCGCCGACGTCCGTCACCACTGCACGCTTGCCGGCCAACCCGTCGTCAACCGTGATCAGCGGCACGACGGTCACCAACCAGGCCAACTACGACAGCACCTTCCCGTCCGGTGGTGCGATCCTGCGTTTCTCCAGTGCCACCAGCTTTGATCTGTACGCGGCGCCCTACGATCCGGCCACCAGCAAGCCGGTGTCCAGCGGCACCCTGACCGGCACCCCGCCAACGGCGACCGCAGCCGGGGTGACCTTCACCCTGAGCGGCGCGCCACAGGCGGGCGACCAGTTCACCGCCACCGGTTCCGCACCCCAGAGCCAGAACATCCTCAACACCCTGGGCACGGTCATCAATGCCCTGAACAGCAAGGTGGACGGTGATCCGATCGCCAAGCAGAAGCTGCAGGCCACCCTGACCTCGACCATCGGCAACCTGACCAGCGCCGCCAGCCAGATCGGCGATGCGGTCGCCGACGGTGGTGCGCGCGCAGCCACGGCCACCTCGCAAGGTGTCACCAACCAGACGCTGATCGACAACGGCACTACCGAGTCGGGCACCATCACCGCCTCCGACCCGGTCGATGCCATTGCCAGGCTGACCCTGCAGAAGAACATGCTGCAAGCCTCGCAACTGGTGTTCACCCAACTGTCCTCGCTGAACCTGTTCAGCAAGTTGTAATCGCCTGACCGGAGGGCGGTGCGCGAATTCTTCCCGCGCCGCCACCGCCGAGCGTCAACCGTTTTTTTCAGCGGTTAAGCCCCGCTCTCAGCCGAGAGGGGCGCGCCGCTCGTGAGTCCGCCTGTGAAATCAGCTCCTCTGGTCAGCATTGTCATACCCGCCTTCAATCCCCGTTTCTTCCAGCGTGCGTTACAGGGCGCGCTCAGCCAGACCTACTCGAACCTGGAAGTGATTGTCTGCGACGACTCGCGCGGCGACGAGATCCAGCGCATCACAGAAGCCTTTGCCCAGAACACCCGGGTCGACCTGCGTTACGTGCGCAACCCGCAGCGGCTGGGGTTTGTCGGCAACCTGCAGGCGTGCCTGGCCCAAGCCCGTGGCGAGTACGTGAAGTTTCTCTGCGACGATGACCAGTTGTTCGCCCTGGCGGTGCAGATGCAGGCGCGACAGCTGGACATGCATCCGGACGTGAATCTGGTACTGGCCTTGCGCCTGTTCTGGGACGCCGATGACGTGCAGCTTCCGGCCCGCCTTGAAAACAGTGCATTGGCCCCTCGTGGCGCGGTGTACAAGGGCGAGGACCTGCTGGGGATCTTCCAGGCGTTTCCGATCAACTTCGTCGGTGGTTTCAGCAGTTCGATGTTCCGTCGCAGGGACCTTGAAGAACTGTTGCCGGCACTGACCCAGCCGGAGCATGGCTTCGTCGCCTCGCTGGACCTGGCGCTGTACATCTGCCTGATGCGGCGCAGCAACGTGGTGGTGCTCAACAACGTGCTGAGCGTCGAGCGTCTGCATCAGGATCGGCTGAGCCATCAGCAATCGATGAAGGACGCCGCCCTGCAAGAGCGCGAGTGGCTGCTGCAGATGCTCGAAGCCCGTGGCGGCGAGCAGGCACCGGCCAAGGGCTGGGTGCGCTACCAGCCGCTGACCGACGACGAACTGGCGGGCGGCCCTGCACAACCTCGTGCCTGGGATGAGCTGCCGCTGAGCCGTTCGCTCGGCACCAAGCAGAGCACCCAGCAGTGGCGGGTCGGCATCGACAGCGAGAGTTTCGCCGAACTGTATGACCAGTGGCTGAGCTGCCGCATGCTGACACCGCTGCAGCAGAGCCAGTTGCCCAACGTCATCGCCCAGTGGCCGTCGCGGCCGAAGATCGTTCCGGTCATCATCGACGAAACGGGTGGTCGCGCCAGCCTGGCAACGACCCTCGACAGCCTCGACCAGCAGTTGTATCCGCCGGAACTGATCGTCGTGCTGTCGCGCACCTGCACCGAAGCCCGGCTTGAAAAACGGGTGTTCACCCTGCCGCTGCAGGACGACCCCTACGCCCAGCTCAACCCGCTGTTGTCGCAGCTCGACGGGGCCCAGTGGTGCTACTTGCTGCAGGCAGGAGACCGGTTGGTCAAGCCGGCCTTGCTGATGCTGGCCGAGCGCATCGCCATGAACCCCGGGCTGCAGTGCCTGTACAGCGACGAAGGCTCCCTGCGCGAGGGCGAGTCGGCGGAGCCGGTGTTCAAGCCGGACTTCAACCTCGACATGCTGCGCAGCTACCCTTATGTCGGTCGCGCCCTGGCGTTTTCCCGCCGTGCGTTGCTCGATGCCGGCGGTTTTGATCCGCGGTTTGGCGTGCTGGCACCCCACGACGCCCTGTGGCGGCTGTTCGAGCAGGACGGCGACGCAGCCATTGGCCATGTCAGCGAACTGCTGCTGGAATCGTCGTTCCCGCTACCGCGCTGGCTGGCGCTGCCGGAGGTCGCCGAGCAGAACCTTCAAGTGGTCCAGGCGCACTTGCAGCGCTGTGGCATCGCCCACGACATTCGTCCGGGCCAGAGCCTGGCGTTGCTCAACCGCATCGAGTACCTGCACCGCGAACAGCCGCTGGTGTCGATCATCCTGATCGTCAAGGACCAGTTGCCGGCCTTGCAGCGCTGCGTCGAAACCCTGTTCGAGAAAACCGCCTACGGCCGCTATGAACTGCTGATCGTCGACAATGCCAGCGAAACCCCCGAGGCCCGGGCGTGGCTGGCGGCGATGGCGCAACTGGACCCCGATCGCTTGCGGGTGCTGCGCCATTCGCAGACCGAACCTGTGGCCGCGCTGTACAACCAGGCTGCCAGCGATGCCCGCGGCGACTACCTGCTGCTGCTCAATCCGTACGCGATGATTACCCATGGCGACTGGCTCGGCGAGCTGGTCAGTCAGGCTCAGCGCCCGGAAGTCGGTGTGGTCGGCGCCAAGCTGTTCGGCTCCGATGGGCAGGTGCTGCACGCCGGGCTGATCCTGGGCCTGCATGGCCCGGCCGGTGTGCCGTTCCACGGCGAGAACATCAATGCCAGCGGCTACCTGCAACGCCTGCAGGTGGTCAGCGACCTCTCTGCGGTCGGCGGCGATTGCCTGATGATTCGCAAGCGCCTGTTCGCCGAGCTGGACGGTCTGGACGAGGTTCAGTACGGCAAGGGCCTGAGCCATGTCGACCTGTGCCTGCGGGTGCGCGAGAGCGGTCACCTGGTGGTCTGGACTCCGCACGCGTTGCTTGCCCTGGGCAGCCAGCCGCCGGTGATCGCAACGCCTGAGCTTCGCGAATTGCAGATTCTGGAACAGGAGCGTTTCTACCTGCGCTGGCTTCCGGTAGTAGCCCGCGATCCGGCGTACAACCCCAACCTTGCGCTCAACAGCCTGGGCGGCACCAGCTTCAACCTGGAACCGGGGCTGACCACTGGCTGGAGTCCGTTTTCCACCACGCAACTGCCGCGCATCCTGGCCTTGCCGATCAACGCCTCGGCCATCGGTCACTACCGCGTCACCCAGCCGCTGATCGAGCTGGAAGCGGCGGGGAGGGCGGTGGGCGTGATCAACTACAACCTGCCGAGCATGATCGATATCGAGCGCCAGTCGCCCGATATCATCGTGCTGCAGGGGCGCTACAGCGAAGCCCCCATCGATGAGATCGTGGGGCTGAAAACCTACTCCAGGGCGCGACGCATCTTCGAGCTGGATGACTACGTCATTCATGTGCCCAAGAAGAACGCGCACATCCGCAACATGCCCGACCGCCTGGAGATGGAGCGCCTGGTGCGCCGTGGCATCAGCCTGTGCGACCGGGTCGTGGTTTCGACCCAGCCGCTTGCCGATGCCCTGAGCGAGATGCACACCGACATTCGCGTGGTGCCGAACATGCTCTCGCCTCACTGGTGGAGCGGTCTGCGCAGCCATCGCCGAACGTCGGTCAAGCCCCGGGTCGGCTGGGGCGGCGGTACCAGCCACTCGGGTGACCTTGAGATCATCGCCGAGGTGGTGCGTGAGCTGGCAGATGAAGTGGATTGGGTATTCTTCGGCATGTGCCCGGATGCCTTGCGGCCTTACGTGCGCGAATTTCACACGGTGGTAGCGCTGGAGGCGTACCCGGCCAAACTGGCCAGCCTGAATCTGGACCTGGCGCTCGCCCCGCTGGAGCATCACATCTTCAACGACTGCAAAAGCAACCTGCGGTTGCTGGAGTACGGCGCCTGCGGCTACCCGGTGATCTGCACCGACACCTTGGCTTACCGTGGTTACCTGCCGTGCACGCGGATCTACACCAACAGCACGGAAGAATGGCTCGAGGCAATCCGCAGCCACCTCGCCGACCCGGACGCCAGCTACCGCCAGGGCGACGCCCTGCGCGAAGCGGTGCTGCGCGACTACATGCTGCGCGACGACAACCTGCAGCATTGGGTCAACGGCTGGCTAGCCGACTGACACCCCGCTCCCGTAGCAGCGGCCTTGCCCGCGGGTCGATCTCGCGGCCGCCCCCGCCGGCAAGCCGTGCTGCTACGGACTGGCGGCGCACTCAGATCCCGCGCTAGCGATATCGCGGACGCCGACGCCGGCAAGCCGGACTGCTACGGGTTGGTGGGGTGGTGGCGATTTCTGTGTGGGTCGGAATGGTGGGAGCGGGCTTGCCCGCGAAAGCGGTGGGTCAGGCGATATCGAAACGTCAGGCCTGACGCATTCGCGGGCAAGCCCGCTCCCACAGATTCTCGGCACAACCATAGATTACCGGCACATTTTCGGATACATGGGTGCACCCAATCCCGTAGCAGCCGGGCTTGCCCGCGGGTCGATCTTGCGGACGCCCCCGCCGGCAAGCCGTGCCGCAACGGACCGGCGGCGTACCCGGATCCCGCGTCCTCCGACGCTTTTGGTAGCAGTCCGGCTTGCCGGCGTCAGCGATCTCGCGGCCGCCCCCGCCGGCAAGCCGTGCTGCTACGGGTTTGTGGGGTGGTGGAGATCTCTGTGTGGGTCGGAATGGTGGGAGCGGGCTTGCCCGCGAAAGCGGTGGGTCAGGCGATATCGAAACGTCAGGTCTGACGCATTCGCGGGCAAGCCCGCTCCCACAGATTGCTGGCACAACCATAGATTGTCGGCACAACCACAGATTCTCGGCACAACCATAGATTACCGGCACATTCTCGGATACATGGGTGCACCCAATCCCGTAGCAGCCGGGCTTGCCCGCGGGTCGATCTTGCGGACGCCCCCGCCGGCAAGCCGTGCTGCTACGGATCGGCGGCGTACCCGGATCCCGCGTCCTCCGACGCTTTTGGTAGCAGTCCGGCTTGCCGGCGTCAGCGATCTCGCGGCCGCCCCCGCCGGCAAGTCGTGCTGCTACGGGTTTGTGGGGTGGTGGAGATCTCTGTGTGGGTCGGAATGGTGGGAGCGGGCTTGCCCGCGAAAGCGGTGGGTCAGGCGATATCGAAACGTCAGGTCTGACGCATTCGCGGGCAAGCCCGCTCCCACAGATTGCTGGCACAACCATAGATTGTCGGCACAACCACAGATTCTCGGCACAACCATAGATTGCCGGCACATCCACGAATTCCTGGGTGCACCCAATCCCGTAGCAGCCGGGCTTGCCCGCGGGTCGATCTCGCGGCCGCCTCCGCCGGCAGGCCGTGCTGCTACGGACCGGCGGCGTACCCGGATCTCGCGTCCTCCGACGCTTTTGGTAGCAGTCCGGCTTGCCGGCGTCAGCGGTCGTATGCCAGAAAAACAGACGCCGCAAAACTGGCGCGCTTCCTGCAAGACCTCCCTTATATCGCCATAAATCGTGCATTCCAGGCGTTGCCCTGCACGGTGCGATGTCGATTTCGGTGATTGGTCCAGACGGCCTGCGAGGCGCGAAGAGCGCCAGCTTGAGCCCTGAACGAAACATGAGGGGAAGTGCAGTGAAAGCAGTAATTCTGGCGGGCGGTCTCGGTACCCGTATCAGCGAAGAGTCGCATCTGAAACCCAAGCCCATGATCGAGATCGGCGGAAAGCCAATTCTCTGGCACATCATGAAGCAGTACTCCGCCCACGGCATTCACGACTTCGTGATCTGCCTGGGCTACAAGGGCTATGCGATCAAGGATTTCTTCGCCAACTACTTCCTGCACACCTCCGACGTCACCTTCGACATGCGCAACAACCGCATGGACGTGCATCAGAACTACAGCGAGCCATGGCGCGTCACCCTGATCGACACCGGGGATGACACCATGACCGGCGGCCGCCTGCGTCGTGCCCAGCGCTACGTCGAAGATGAAGAAGCCTTCTGCTTCACCTATGGCGACGGCGTATCGGACCTGAACATCGGCGCGCTGGTCGATTTCCACCGTGGCCACGGCAAGATGGCCACCGTGACCGCCGTTCAGCCTCCAGGACGCTACGGTGCGCTGGATCGCGATGGCGACCGCGTGCTGGGTTTCACCGAGAAGCCCCGTGGCGACGGTGGCTGGATCAACGGCGGCTTCTTCGTGCTGTCGCCCCGGGTGCTGCCGTTCATTGCCAATGACATGACCTCGTGGGAATCCGAGCCGCTGGCGCAACTGGCTGCCCAGGATCAACTGCGCGCGTACCAGCACGAAGGTTTCTGGCACCCGATGGACACCCTGCGCGACAAGAATCAGCTCGAAGAACTCTGGCAGAGCGGGGAGGCTCCATGGAAGCAGTGGAGCTGAGCCCGGCGTTCTGGCAGGGCAAGCGTGTCCTGCTCACTGGACACACAGGCTTCAAGGGCAGCTGGCTGGCGCTGTGGCTGGGCAGCATCGGTGCCCGGGTGACCGGCTTTGCCCTGGACCCCGGCACCGAGCCGAGCCTGTTCGAGCTTGCCCGTGTGGCTGAAGGCATCGACGACCGCCGTGGCGACCTGCGCGACCTCGGCGCACTGCTGGAGGTGATCGCAGACGTCGAGCCTGAAATCGTCCTGCACCTGGCGGCCCAGCCGCTGGTGCGCGAAGGCTATCGCGACCCGTTGGGCACCTACTCGAGCAACGTCATGGGTACCCTCAACCTGCTCGAAGCGGTGCGTCAGGTTGGCTGCGTGCGCGCCTGCGTGCTGGTGACCACCGACAAGGTGTACGCCAATCAGGAGTGGCTGTGGCCCTATCGTGAGAACGAGCCCCTGGGCGGCCATGACCCCTACAGCAGCAGCAAGGCGTGCTGCGAATTGCTCGCGCAATCCTATGCCGCATCGTTTTTTCATCCCGATAAATACGCCGAGCACGGTCTGGCCATCGCCACCGCCCGCGCGGGCAATGTGCTGGGCGGTGGTGATTTCGCCGCCGACCGCCTGATCCCCGATGTGCTCAAGGCATGGTCGGCGGGGGAGCCTGTGACCTTGCGTTATCCGCAGGCCGTGCGCCCCTGGCAACACGCTCTGGAGCCGTTGGCGGGTTATCTGCTGCTCGCCCAGGGGCTGTTCGAGCAAGGCCCGCAGATGGCGGGTGCGTGGAACTTCGGCCCCAGCGACAGCGACATGTGCACCGTCGGCGAAGTGGTCGCGACCCTCGCCAGCCACTGGCCTCAGGCGCCGGGGCTACGGGTGGAAACCAGCGAGCTGCACGAAGCCGGTCTGTTGCGCCTGGACAGCAGCCGTGCGCGGCAGTTGCTCGGCTGGCAAGCGCGCTGGTCTTTGCAGCAGTGCCTGCAGAACACCCTGGCCTGGCACCTGGCGTGGAAGGCCGGCGAAGACATGCGCGACTTCACCCTCTCGCAACTGAACCAGTACATGGAGCGCACATGATCGACATGCAATTGCGCGCCTTGCCGCTCAAGGGGCTGTTCAGCGTCCAGCACCGCCGCCACGCCGATCAGCGCGGACAGTTTTCACGGCTGTTCTGCGAGGGCAGCCTGGCCGCGTTCGGCCAGACTTTTCACATTCGCCAGATCAACCATTCCCGCACCACCGAGCAGGGCACGGTGCGCGGCATGCATTACCAGAAGGCCCAGGCCCCCGAAGCCAAGCTGATTACCTGCCTGCGCGGCGCCGTCTGGGATGTGGCCGTTGACCTGAACCCGGATTCGGCAACCTTCTTGCAGTGGCATGCCGAGCGACTGGAAGCTGGCGACGGGCGCAGCCTGTTGATTCCTGCAGGCTTCGCCCACGGATTCCAGGCGTTGACCGACGACGCCGAGCTTCTGTACCTGCACAGCGCCGATTATTCGGCCGAGCATGAGGCCGGTCTGTCGGCAAACGACCCACGGCTGGACATTGCCTGGCCGTTGCCTGTCAAGAATCTGTCGGCTCGCGACGCTGGCCATCCAATGCTGGACTCGACTTTTGCTGGAGTGCGTTTATGAATTGCCGTGGTTGCGGTGCGAAGCTTTCGCTGCCGCTGATCGATCTGGGCACTGCGCCACCGTCCAACGCCTACCTGCGGCCCGAGCAACTGACCCAGGCCGAGCAGTGGGTGCCGTTGAAGGTCGATGTGTGCGAACAGTGCTGGCTGGTGCAGACCGATGACTACACCAGCGCCGAAAGCCTGTTCGACGCCGACTATGCCTATTTCAGCTCGTTCTCCAGCTCCTGGCTGGCCCATGCCGAGCGGTACGTGGGCCAGATGGTTGAGCGCTTCGCGCTGAACGCTGACAGCCGCGTGGTCGAGATCGCTGCGAACGACGGTTACCTGTTGCAGTACGTGGCCGGTCGTGGCATCGGCTGCCTGGGCATCGAGCCGACCCGCAGCACCGCCGAGGCGGCGCGGGAGAAGGGCCTGGAAATCCGCGAGGTGTTTTTCGGCGAGGCCACCGCGCAGGCCCTGGTTGCCGAAGGCTGGTCGGCGGACCTGATGGCGGCCAACAACGTGCTGGCCCATGTGCCGGACATCAACGACTTCCTGCGCGGGTTCGCCACGCTGCTCAAGCCAACCGGTGTTGCCACCTTCGAATTCCCGCAACTGCTGGCGCTGATCGCCGGGCAGCAGTTCGACACGCTGTATCACGAGCATTATTCCTACCTGTCGTTGACTGCCGTGCAGACCCTGTGCGAGCGCAACGGCCTGCAGGTCTTCGATGTGCAATCACTCAAGACCCATGGCGGCTCGCTGCGGGTCTTCGTGCAACGTGGCAGCCTCTCGCAGCCCGGCGCTCAAGCGGTACAGCCTGCGGTCGCGCAGCAGTTGCAGGCCGAGCTGGACGCCGGGGTGAAAACGCCGCAGTTCTACGCATCCCTGGCGCCTGCGGCCGAACGCATCAAGCATCAATTGCTGGGCTTCCTGCTCAAGGCCAAGGCAGAGGGCAAGCGCGTGGTGGGCTACGGTGCGGCGGCCAAGGGCAACACCTTGCTCAACTATGCGGGCGTGAAGCCGGACCTGCTGGCCTGGGTCGCCGACGCCAATCCGCACAAGCAGGGCAAATTCCTGCCGGGTAGCCGCATCCCTGTGGTTTCCCCCGAACGCATCGCCATCGAGAAGCCGGACTACGTGCTGGTGCTGCCGTGGAACCTGCTCAAGGAGATCGGCGAGCAGCAGAGCCACGTGCACGGTTGGGGCGGCCGTTTCGTGATTGCCGTGCCGGAGTTGACCTTCCTGTGAGCAACCGAACAGTTCTGGTGACCGGTGCGACCGGTTTCATCGGCCGGCACGTGGTGAAGGCGTTGCTGGCGCGCGGATTTGCCGTGCGTGCCGTGGCCCGTGATGCCGACAAGGCACGCAGCATGCCGTGGTATGGCGATGCCGCAGTCGAATTCGTCGCCGCGGACATCCATGCCGCCGCCACCGATGTGCCTGCGTTGAGCGAAGGCGTCGACGCCTTGATGCACCTGGCCTGGCCGGGGCTGCCGAACTACGCGGGGCTGTTTCATTTCGAGGTCAACCTGCCCGCCGACTACGCCTTCATCAAGCAGGTGGTGCGCAGCGGTGTGAGCCAGGTTCTGGTCACCGGCACCTGCTTCGAGTACGGGCTGCAGAGCGGTCCGCTGAGCGAGTCGACGCTTGCCCAGCCCGTCAATCCCTATGGCCTGGCCAAGAACACCCTGCGCCAGTTTCTGGAAGCCCTGAGCCGCACCGAAGCGTTCACCTTGCAGTGGGCGCGGCTGTTCTACCTGCACGGCGAAGGGCAGAACCCCAACAGCCTGCTGGCGGCCCTGGAGAGAGCCATCCAGGCTGGCGATACACAGTTCGACATGTCCCCGGGGGATCAACTGCGCGACTACCTGGCGGTGGAAGACGCGGCGGCCTGCCTGGTGACGGCGCTGGAGCATCCACAGTTCGCCGGCGTGTTCAATTGCTGCAGCGGCCGGCCCGTGTCGGTGCGGGCGCTGGTCGAGGACTACCTGCAGGCGCGCGGCGCAAAGATTTCACTCAACCTTGGCCATTACGGCTACTCGGCTCATGAACCCATGGCGTTCTGGGGCACCCGGGATCGGCTGCAGCAATTGTTAGGGGGCTCTGATGGTGCGTGAATTGTATCGGGCGACGGATCTGCCGGTGTTGCAGAACCGCACCTTCGCCGAACCGCACTCGGCGCGGCAGTCGGGCAGGGCCGATCTGGTGCTGGTCCAGGACGAGGAAACCGGCCTGATCTACAACCAGGCCTTCGATCCGGCCAAGCTGATCTATGACAGCAACTACCAGAACGAGCAGGCCCACTCGGCGCTGTTCAAGCAGCATCTCGAGGTCGTGGAAGGCATCCTGGCGCGTCATTTCACCGGCAAGGTGCTGGTCGAAGTCGGCTGCGGCAAGGGTTACTTTCTGGAGATGCTCGCTGGCAGGGGCTATGACATTCGCGGTGTCGACCCGGCCTACGAGGGCGATAACCCGGCGGTGATCAAGGACACCTTCAACCCGCGCCTGGGCATTCGTGCCGACGGTGTGGTGCTGCGCCACGTGCTCGAACACATTCCGGACCCCATGGCGTTTCTGGCGCAAATCGCGGCGGCCAACCATGGCGGCCAGATCTACATCGAGGTGCCATGCTTCGACTGGATCCTGGAGCATCGCGCCTGGTTCGACCTGTTCTACGAACACGTCAATTACTTCCGCCTCGAAGACTTGCGCCAGATGTTCGGCAACGTCCAGGAGTCCGGCTACCTGTTCAACGGCCAGTTCCTGTACGTGGTGGCCAACCTTGCGAGCCTGCGCCGCCCCGTCGCCAATGCCACCACCGCAGTGAGCATGCCCGCGGCCTTCGACAGCAGCCTGAACCGCGCCATCGAGGTGATCAAGGCCGCGCCGCACAAGGGCGTGGCGGTGTGGGGCGGGGCGTCCAAGGGCGTGATTTTCTCGCTGTTCCTGCAACGCATGGGCATCGAAGTCGATTACGTGGTGGACATCAATCCACAGAAGCAGGGGCAGTTTCTGCCGCTCAGCGGGCTGCGCGTGTCATCTCCCGAAGAAGCCATGAGCAGTTGGCCCGCGGGCACGCACCTGTTCGTGATGAATTCCAATTACCTAGAAGAAATCAAACGGATGACGGGCGGCGCGTGCGTGTATCACGCCGTGGACGACGCCGTTTTCCATTCCCAGATCGAGGCTGCAAACCAATGACTACAAACCCCGCTCAAGTGTTTCAGGAAGAGTGCAAGGCCGAAGTGGCTGCCCAGGGCCAGGACAAGAGCCTCGTCGCGCTGGGTCAGCAGTTCTACAACGAGTCGGCCAGGCACAAGTACACCTACCACTTCTCGTGGATGGGCCGTCCGATCATTCAGACCCCGCAGGACATGATCGCCATGCAGGAGCTGATCTGGGCAGTGCGCCCGGACGTGATCATCGAAACCGGCATCGCCCATGGCGGCTCGATCCTCTACTACGCCTCGCTGCTGCAGTTGATCGGCCACGGTGAAGTGATCGGCATCGATATCGACATCCGCCAGCACAACCGCGAGGCGATCGAAGCCCACCCGATGAGCCACCGCGTGAGCATGATCCAGGGTTCGAGCATCGATCCTGCGCTGGTCGAGCAGGTCCGCGCGCGCGTTGCCGGCAAGAAGGTCATGGTGGTGCTGGACTCCAACCACACCCACGAGCATGTGCTCGAAGAACTGCGCCTGTACGCGCCGCTGGTGTCGGTCGACAGCTATTGCGTGGTCATGGACACCGTTGTCGAAGACATGCCCGAGGACGCCTTTCCGGACCGTCCATGGGGCAAGGGTGACAACCCCAAGACCGCCGTGTGGGCCTACCTCAAGGAAAACGACGACTTCCAGATCGACGTTTCGGTGCAGAACAAGCTGCTGATCACCGTTGCCTCCGACGGCTACCTGCGTCGCGTTCGCTAACCCATGAATTCAGAGCTTGCGCCTCGGTCGAGCGGCTCGTCAGTGTCAGGATGAAGGTATGAAAGGTCGTAACAGTCTGGAAGTGGCAGCCTCGCTCAACGAGCTGCTGACAGTGGTATTGCTCAGTCACAACCGCCCGGCGTTCCTGCGCCGGGCCATGGCCTATTACAGCGCGCTGTCGTGCCGTGTGCTGGTGCTGGACTCGTCCACCCAGGCGTTGGATAGCGCCGAGACCCGCCATCCGTTCGTGGACTACCGGCACGTCTCGCAATTCGCCTACTGGGGCTTCCAGGCCAAGCTGGCCCACGGCGTCGGGCTGGTCGAAACGCCGTACATGGTGCTGGCCGCCGACGACGATTTCATCGTGCATGACTCCCTGCACCAGACCCTGGCGTTCCTGGAGAGCAACCCCGACTACGGCCTGTGCCACGGCTATTGCATGATGTACGTGTCGCAGGCCAACAGCGTCGGCTACCTGCGCCGGGACAAGAAGGTGCGCGAAGACTACGACGACGAGAGCGCCGAAGACCGCATCGTCTCGTACATGGGGCAGTACCTGCCGCCGTTCTACGCCGTGACCCGCACCGGGCTGCTCAAGGACTTCTTCGAGGCGATGCCCGATCGTGGCTTCGAGTGGATGGAAATCGGTCACGTGTACTACCTGCTGGCGCGCGGCAAGGCACGTGTGCTGCCGATTCCCTACGTGGTGCGCGAGGTCAACGTCGGCGAGTCCGAGCACCGCACCGACGTCTACCACAAACTCAGCTACCTGGACCCCAAGACCGTCGCCGAGCGCGAGGCCTATGCCGAGTTTCTTGCCGCGTTGCCGACCCAGGTGGTCGCCAGCGACGCCGAGCACGGCAAGCAGATCGCCCTGCGCGCGTTCGATGCCATGGCCCAGGGCTTGCGCGAACGCGCGTCGCTGACCATCGAGCCGATCTTCCGCTCGGTCTGGACTGACCCGCTGTTGCCGCCTGACCGCACCTTCGGGCCGCGTCAGTACGTCGAGATGCCGTTCTACAACAAGCCGTTCTTCGACACCCTGGCCGAGTATGAATTTCTCCTGCACGCGATGCCTGCCGGGCACCTGCAACTGGCAGAACTCGAAGGCGTGTGGGTGCGGCAACAGGCGTTGCTGCAGATCCACGACAATGACGTGCTCGAAACCATCCTCAACCGGTTGTGGCAGGCGGTGGAACTCAGCCCGTTCAATCGCGAAGTGGTCAACGCCCTGGCGCTGCGCCTGAGCCAGCAGAGCGAAGCGGGGGTGGAAGAAGCCCGCGAAGACGCGCTGACCATGGCCGCCTGGGCCGAACGCCTGGCCGCCGCCCCGGAATACGATTACCGCAAGACATTCGACAGCATGCAGTCGGGCCGTGTCCTCAAGTGGCTGCAAGAGCGCAGCCCGGATGCAGCGCAAGGCGCAGCGCTGGGCCAGCACCTGGCAGAGCTGGGCGGCGGGCCGCAGTTCGGTCTGTTCCTGCTGGACCTGGACAACGACATGGAGCAGTTGCAGGCCACCCTCGACAGCCTGGTCGAAGGCTACTGCAAGCGCTTCAAGATCGTGGTCTTCACCACCGGTGAGCCGCCAGCCGCCACGGCGGTCAACAACACCCTGCATTTCGTCGAAGTGACCCGCAACAACTACGTCGACAAACTCAACCAGATGGCGCGCCAGACCGAGTGCGACTGGGTAATGCTGGCGCAGGTGGGCGATGTGTTCACCCCCGGCGGCCTGGTGCGCGCGAGCCTCGAGCTGCAAGGCGCGCCTGGATGTCGCGCGGTGTCCGTGGACGAAGTCCAGCGTCTGGAAAGCCATGCGCTGGCCGATGTCCTGCGCCCCGGTTTCAACTTCGACCTGCTGCAAGCGGTGCCGTCGGTAATGGCCCGCCACTGGCTGGTGCGCCGTGATGTGCTGCTGGATGTCGGTGGCTACTCGGCAGACTTCAGCGAGGCGCTGGAATTCGACCTGCTGCTGCGCCTGGTCGAGGAGGAGGGCATGAACGGCCTGGCCCATCTGGACGAGCCGCTGCTGATCTGTCACGCACAGCCCATGAAGGACAATGAACAGGAGCGCATGGCCCTGAGCCGTCACCTGTCGGCCCGTGGTTACAAAGCGTTGATCAGCTCCTCGCAACCGGGTGTCTATCAGATCGACTACCGTCATACCGCGCGACCACTGGTGTCGATCATTCTCAACGGCGAGGCCGGGCTGCCGGCGTTGCAGGACTGCCTGACCAGCATCCTGCAGCGCACCCGCTACAGCCTGTACGAGGTGCTGGTGGCGGTGGCGCCGGCGCAGGAAGTCGAGCTGGCTGCCTGGCTGAACGAGCAGGGCAAGATCGCAGCTCAGGTGCAGGTGGTCGCCAACCGCGATGGCCTGAGCCATGGCGCATTCGTCAACACGGTTGCCGCCCAGACCAACGGCGAGTATCTGGTGCTGATGGCGGCCGATGCCCAACTCATCAGCCCCAACTGGCTGGGCTCGCTGCTCAACCAGGGCCTGCGCGCCGAAGTGGGTGCGGTGGGCGCGAAACTGCTGGACGAAGACGGCAAGGTCACCCAGGGAGGGCTGCTGCTGGGCTTCGACGGCGGCATTGGTTCACCGTTCGTGGGCCAGGGCAAGGACGAAGACGGCTACATGTACCGCGCGGTGGTCGAACAGAATCACTCGGCGCTTTCCGGCACCTGCATGATGGTGCGCAAGGAGGTATTCGATGCCGTGGGCGGGCTGGACGAAGGCCCGTTGGCCGAGGCCTTTGCCGACGTCGACCTGAGCCTGAAAGTCGCCCAGGCAGGTTATCTGCTGGTCTGGACGCCGCAGGTGCAACTCACCCACCCGGGCGTGCTGCCCGATGCCCCCGAGGCCCTGGCGGCGCTGCGGGAGAAATGGGCTGACGCCTTCGCCCGGGACCCGGCCTACAACCCCAATCTGGCACTGACCGGCAAGGCCTATTCTCTCGGTCAGGCCAGCGGTGCCCACTGGCAGGAATTCCTGGCGTAGTCGCACGGGAAAAAAGGACGCACTCATGTTCAACGGCAAATCAGTGTTCATCTCAGGCGCGACCGGCTCGTTCGGTCGCCAGTTCATCCGCACGCTGCTGGCGCGTTACCAGCCGCGGCGAGTGGTGGTGTTTTCCCGCGACGAGCTCAAGCAGTACGAGATGCAGCAGGAATTCAACGCACCCTGCATGCGTTATTTCCTGGGCGACGTGCGCGATGCCGAGCGGCTGGTGCAAGGCATGCGCGGCATCGACTATGTGGTCCATGCCGCCGCGCTCAAGCACGTGCCCGCAGCGGAATACAACCCGACCGAATTCATCCGCACCAACGTCAACGGCGCCGAGAACATCATCGCGGCAGCCATTGCCAACGGCGTGAAGAAAGTCGTCGCGCTGTCCACCGACAAGGCCGCCAGCCCGATCAACCTGTACGGCGCGACCAAGTTGCTGTCGGACAAGCTGTTCGTTGCCGCCAACAACATCGGCGGTGAGGAGCAGACCCGCTTTGCCGTGGTGCGCTACGGCAACGTGGCAGGCTCGCGGGGTTCGATCGTGCCGTTTTTCAACAAGCTGATCGCAGGCGGCGCGAAGGAGCTGCCGATCACCGACCCGCGCATGACGCGCTTCTGGATCACCCTGGACCACGGCGTGGATTTCGTCATGCAGAGCTTCGAGCGCATGCACGGCGGCGAAGTGTTCGTGCCCAAGATTCCGTCGGTGCGCATCGTTGATCTGGCCCAGGCCATGGCCGCTGACCTGCCGCACAAGGTGGTGGGCATTCGTCCCGGCGAGAAACTGCACGAACTGATGGTGCCCCAGGACGATGCGCGCATGACCCTGGAATTCGACGATCACTACACCATCGTGCCGTCGATCCGCTTCAACAACGTGGACACCGATTTCACCATCGATGCGACCGGAGCCGCCGGGCGTGCCGTGGCCGATGACTTCGAGTACCGCTCCGACACCAATCCGGATTTCATGTCGGTCAAACAGATCGGCGACCTGCACGCCGGCATCACGCCATGATTCCCTACGGGCGGCAGAGCCTGGATCAGGCCGACATCGACGCGGTGGTGGCTGTGCTGCAATCGGACTGGCTGACCCAGGGCCCGACCATCGAGCGCTTCGAAGCAGCCATGGCCGAGCGTTGCGAAGCCGGCTTCGGCATCGCTGTCAGCAACGCCACCGCAGCCTTGCACATCGCCTGCCTGGCCGCAGGGCTAGGGGAAGGGGATGCGTTGTGGACCAGCCCCAACACCTTTCTGGCCTCGGCCAACTGCGGGCGTTACTGCGGCGCCGATGTCGATTTCGTCGACATCGACCCCTTGACCTGGAACCTCGACGTCAACGCCCTTGAGCACAAGCTGCGTGCCGCCGAGCGCATCGGCAAGCTGCCCAAGGTGCTGGTGGCAGTGGCCTTCTCGGGCCAGAGCTGCGACATGCGGGCGATTGCCGAGCTGGCAAGGACCTATGGTTTCATCGTCATCGAAGACGCCTCACACGCTGTCGGCGCCCGGTACGCCGGACGGCCGGTGGGCTGTGGCGAGTTCGCCGACATGACGGTGTTCAGCTTTCATCCGGTGAAAATCATCACCACCGGGGAGGGCGGGCTGGTGCTGACCAATCGCCCAGAACTGGCCGAGCGCCTGCGCCGCCTGCGCAGCCACGGCATGACCCGCGACCCTGCACAGATGGACGAACCCAGCCACGGCCCCTGGTATTACCAGCAGGTGGAACTGGGCTTCAATTACCGCATCACCGACATGCAGGCAGCGCTCGGGCTGTCGCAACTGGGCAAGCTCGATGGCTTCCTGGCGCGCCGGCGTGAACTGGCAGCGCGTTATCAGCAGTTGCTGGCGGACCTGCCCCTTGACCTGCCAACGGCGCAGGCCGACGCCGAATCGGCCTGGCACCTCTACGTGGTACGTTTGCAGACGCAGCGCCTGGCCGTGAGCCACCGCGAAGTGTTCGAAGGCTTGCGCGCCGCCGGCGTCGGGGTCAACGTGCATTACATCCCCGTGCACCTGCAGCCGTATTATCGGGACCTGGGGTTCATCGCCGGAGACTTCCCCGAGGCCGAAGCCTACTACGCCCAGGCCATCAGCCTGCCGCTGTTCCCGGCCATGACGCACGAACAACAAGACTTCGTGATCGGGCAGCTCAAGACGCTGCTGGTTACCTCAGATTGATGGATGCAGCATATGCGTGAACTGACTGAACAAGAGCAATTCTGGCAAGGCGACTTCGGCGACCAATACGTGGGGCGCAACCAGGGCCAGGCGCTGATCTCGGCCAACCTTGCGCTGTTCGCCAAGGCGTTGGGCCGGACCCAGAAGCTCGGTTCGCTGCTGGAACTGGGCACCAACACCGGCAACAACCTGCAGGCCCTGCGTCAGTTGTTGCCGGGTTGCGAACTGGCAGGTGTCGAGATCAACGCCATGGCCCACGCCCAGGCCCAGGCACTGGAGATCGCCAGCGTCTGGCACGGTTCGCTGTTCGACTTCCCCCGCGAGCGCCAGTACGACCTGACGCTGAGCAAGGGCGTGCTGATTCACCTGGCACCCGAGCTGTTGAGCCAGGCCTATGACCAGCTCTATCACCTGAGCAAGCGCTATGTGCTGATTGCCGAGTACTACAACCGTGCGCCGGTGGAGGTCGCTTATCGCGGCAACAGCGGCAAGCTGTTCAAGCGCGATTTCGCCGGGGAGATGCTGGATCGTTTCGCCGATCTGCAGCTTGTCGACTACGGCTTCGGCTATCACCGCGATCCGCAGTTTCCGGTGGACGACATCACCTGGTTCTTGCTGGAAAAACGTTCGTGAGTGCCGTGGCGATCATTCCGGCACGCGGTGGCAGCCAGCGGATCGCGCGCAAGAACATAAAGCTGTTCAACGGCGAACCCATGATCGCAGGTTCCATCCGCACGGCGCTCGCTTCAGGGGTGTTCGATGCAGTGGTGGTCAGCACCGATGACGAAGAAATCGCCGAGGTCGCGCGGGCCTGCGGTGCGCAGGTGCCGTTCATGCGCCCGGCGCAACTGGCCGACGCTTACACCGGCACCGCACAGGTGATCGAACATGCCATCGGCGCGATGGGGCAGCGCTTCGATTATACCTGCTGCATCTACGCCACCGCGCCCTTATTGCAGGCGCGCTTCCTGCGTCAGGGGCTTGAACTGCTCGAGGCGGCACCGGACAAATCCTATGCGTTCTCGGTGTGCAGCTTCGGCTTTCCGATCCAGCGCGCGCTGACGCTCAACGACAGTGGCGCGCTGCAAGCGTTGTACCCTGAATTCCGTAATGTTCGCTCACAGGACCTGCCGGTGGCGTATCAGGACGCCGGGCAGTTCTACTGGGGGCGTACCGAGGCTTGGCTGCGCGGTGACCTGCTGTTTTCCGAGGCGAGCCTGCCGGTGATCCTGCCCCGGCATCTGGTTCAGGACATCGATAACGAAGAAGACTGGCTGCGCGCCGAATACCTGTATGCCGCGCTCAAGGCGGGGGGAGAACTCGATTCATGAGAGTGCTGATTCGCGCCGACGCCTCGATCAACATCGGCAGCGGCCATATCGCCCGCTGCCTGACCCTGGCCAAGGTGCTGCGCAAGGACGGCGCCGAGGTGGCGTTCGCCTGCCGGCAACTGCCGGGCCATCTGCTGCAACGCCTGACCGATGAGGGCTACGTCGCCCATGGCTTGCCCGAGCGCTACCCTCAGGAGCAAGGCGGGGTGGACATCGAAGCCTCTCTGCCGTGGCAGGCCGACATCGATGCGCTGGCGCAGGCGCTTGGCGAGCAACCACGCTTCGACTGGCTCATCGTCGACCATTACGGTCTGGATGCGCGGTGGGAAAAGGCAGCCCGTCAATTCGCCGACCGGCTGATGGCCATCGACGACCTGGCCAACCGGCCCCACGCGGTGGACGTGCTGCTCGATCAGAACTACAGCGCACAGGCCCAGGAGCGGCCCTATGCGCGTTGGGTCGATGCCGACTGCCGCACCTTCCTGGGCCCGCACTACGCGCTGATGCGCGACGAATTTCGATGCGAGGCCATCGCCATCAAGCCTGTGGTCAAGCGGGTGATGGTCAACTTCGGCGGCTTCGATGCAGCGCGGCAGGTCTATGCCACGATGCTGGCGCTGCAGGGGTTCGACGATCTTGAAGTGGACTTCGTCGCCGGGCTGCACAACCCCGAGTGGGACGCTATGTGGGCGTTGGTCGAGTCCCGTCCGAACTGGCGATTGCACACGCTGGTGAGTGATTTTCTCGGCCTGATGCAACAGGTCGATCTGTTCATCGGGGCGGGCGGCGGCACCACCTGGGAGCGGGCGGCGCTGGGCTTGCCGACGATCTGCATCTCGGTCGCCAACAATCAGCAGCTCAATGCGCAACTGATGGCCGAGGCGGGCGGGCACCTGTATCTGGGGCCCCACGAAACGCTGGATCCGCAGCGCTTGATGCAGGCCATTTCGACGCTGCGTGACGACCAGGAACTGCGCCGCAGCTATGCCATGCACTCTCGCGCACTGGTGGACGGCAACGGTGCCCGGCGGCTGGCCGTGGCGCTGATGGCGCCGTTGCTGGAACTGCGCCAGGCCACTGGACTGGACGCCGCTTTACTCTTCGAAGGCCGCAATGCAGAGCATGTGCGCCGTTGGTCGTTCAACCCCGAGCCGATCGACTGGGATGCCCACGTGGCCTGGCTGGCACGCAGCCTGGAGAACCCGCAACGGCTGATCCTGATCGCCGAAACCGCCCAGGGGCCGGTTGGCGTGGTGCGCTACGATCTACAGGGCGCAACGGCCGAGGTCTCGATCTATCTGTTCGAGGGGCAGACCGGCGTGGGTTGGGGCGCGGCACTCCTGAACAGCGGGGAGCGTTTCCTGCACCGCCACTGGCCGCAGGTCCGCATGATCGCGGCGCAGGTGATGGACGCCAACAGCGCCTCCCATTCTCTTTTTACCAAGGCCGGTTATCTGCAGGCCGGCCAGCAATACCAGCGAGTGATCAGCGATGAATAGCTTCAAGATCGGTTCAAGAACCATCGGCCCCGATGCGGCGCCCTTTGTCATCGCCGAAATGAGCGGCAACCACAACCAGTCCCTCGATCAGGCGCTGCGTATCGTTGACGCCGCCGCGAAGGCCGGGGCCCATGCGCTCAAGCTGCAAACCTACACCGCCGACACCATGACCCTGGACATTGCCGAAGGCGAGTTCTTCATCAAGGACCCCAACAGCCTGTGGGCGGGGTCCTCGCTGTATGCCCTGTATCAAAAGGCCCACACGCCGTGGGAATGGCATGCGCCGATCTTCGAGCGCGCCAGGGCGCTGGGGATGCTGGCGTTTTCCACGCCGTTCGACGAGACGGCGGTGGACTTTCTCGAAGGCCTGGACGTGCCGGCGTACAAAATCGCCAGTTTCGAGAACACCGACATTCCGCTGATCCGCAAAGTGGCGGCCACCGGCAAGCCGATGATTATCTCCACCGGCATGGCCAGCCTCGCCGAACTCGACGAAAGCGTGCGTGCTGCCCGCCAGGCCGGATGCAAGGATCTGGTGCTGCTCAAATGCACCAGCACCTATCCGGCATCGCCCGAGAACAGTCATATTCGCACCATTCCCCATCTGGCCGGGTTGTTTGGCTGCCAGGTGGGCCTGTCCGATCACACCATGGGGGTCGGGGTGTCTGTCGCGGCGGTGGCGATGGGTGCAACGGTGATCGAAAAGCACTTCACCCTCGACCGTGCAGACGGCGGGGTGGACGCGAGTTTTTCCCTGGAGCCTGCCGAAATGGCAAGCCTGGTGATCGAAACCGAACGTGCCTGGCAGGGGCTTGGACAGGTGCGCTACGGCGCGACCCAGGCTGAGCAGAAGTCCCTGGTGTTCCGGCGCTCATTGTACGTGGTCAGGGACATGGCCGAGGGCGAAGTCTTCAGCCCCGACAACGTCCGCGCCATCCGGCCCGGCCTCGGCCTGGCGCCCAAACACATCGACACCGTGCTCGGCCGCAAGGCGCGCCAGCCGATCAAGCGCGGAACGGCACTTAGCTGGGACATCGTTGGCTGATCGCCCGAGGCCACTGCGGATTACGATCATAAAACTGTGGGAGCGGGCTTGCCCGCGAAGGCGGTGGCCCGGACAGCGTGATGGTGCCTGATATTCCCCTTCGCGGGCGAGCCCGCTCCCACAGGAAGCGGGTTTATGACCTGATGGCAAGGCGGACTCAATAACGCCCCCGCCGGCAAGCCGTGCTGCTACGGGATCGGGGGCGTTCAGGACCGGCAAAACCCCGCGCCTGACACGCACACCCTCATGACCCTTTCATGTCAATTGACTGTCCGAAACACACGCCACCCTTGCACAGCACCGACCGGTCAGCTAAAAGCTTGTAAAACTTTTGGTGACCTGTGAGTCATAACGGGCATCTTCACTGTATCGTGCTTGCAGGTAATGGAAGCATCAGGCTGATTCCACAGACATTCCGGACAGCCCGGCGCCTTCGCATTTGCCATTTTTTCGGCCTCAAGCCCCGGATTTCAATGCCCCGCCCCCAGGGCTGCGGGTGATGTTCAGCAGTTTTTGATTGGGAAGCCATGATGATTGGCATTAAAAGCATAGCGAGTTACGTGCCAGCAGCCGGCGTTGACAATTACGCTCAGGGTGCCAAATTCGGGAAGGATGAAGACTTCATCCTTGGCAAGATCGGTTCTGCTTTTCTGCCTCGCAAGGACGACACACAGGAAACCTCCGATCTGTGCGTCGAAGCCGCCAACCAGCTGTTCGCCAACAACCCCGAACTTTCCCGCGACGCCATCGACGTGGTCATCGTCGTCACCCAGAACGGTGATGAAGAAGGGCTGCCGCACACCGCAGCCATCGTTCAGCACAAACTGGGCCTGCCGACCCACGTCGCCGCGTTCGACATCTCCCTGGGATGCTCGGGTTACGTCTACGGCATCTACGCGCTCAAGGGTTTCATGGAAGCCGCAGGCCTGAAAAACGGCTTGCTGATTACCGCCGATCCGTATTCGAAGATCGTCGACCCCGAAGATCGCAACACCACCATGCTCTTCGGCGACGCCGCCACGGCCACCTGGATGGGCGAAAACGCGCCATGGCAGTTGGGCAAGTCCAAGTTCGGCACCGATGGCTCTGGCGCCGAATTCCTCAAGACCACCAACGGCGCGTTCTACATGAACGGTCGGCAGGTGTTCAACTTCGCCCTGGTCAAGGTGCCTGCGCACCTGAACGAACTGCTCACCGATTCGGGCCTGCAATCGTCCGAGATCGACGCATTCTGCATTCACCAGGGCAGTGCCGCCATCGTTGACGCCGTGGCCCGCCGCTTCGAAGACGGCAGCCACCCGGAAAAATTCGTCAAGGACATGCTCGAGACCGGCAACACCGTGTCGTCGAGCATTCCGCTGCTGCTGGAAAAGCACCTGCTCAACGCCAGTTGGAAGCGCGTGGCCATTTCAGGCTTCGGTGTAGGGTTGTCCTGGGGCTCGGCGATCATTTATCGTCCTTGACCCTGAGTCAGTCAAAACGGCGACACTGAATTTCAGGTCGCCGTTTTTTTATTTCCATCGTTTGCCAAGGACCGCGCGCATGAGCGAGATTTTCCAGCGCAACTTCGCGATCATCGAACAGCGCTGGCCCCAGCTCGCTCAGCGGTTGTCGGCTGAAGACGCCGATGCAGTGCCCGCGCAACTGCTCGAAGGCCAGGGCTCGACCCTGAACATCGCCGGCATTCAGCTCACCAGCCGTCATGACCGGGTCGCCGAGGCGCGGTTGCAGGCGGCGAGCCTGCCCGCCGACAGCGCCGAGATCCATGTGTATGGCACAGGGCTTGGGGATCTGCAGCGCGTCCTGCTGGCGTCCTCCACGCTGCAAAACCTCCACCTGCACATCCTCAACGGCGCGATCTTCGCCCTGGTGTTGCGCCTGCTGGAACAGGATGACTGGCTCACAGATCCCCGTGTGAGCCTGGCCTATGCCAACGGGCACGCGGAAATTCAATTGCCGTTCTTCGCGCTCCCCGCCGAGCTGGTGCTGGCCGAAGACAGCAGCGCCCGGATCCGGGACCGATTGGTGAGCGAGATCCACCTGAGCTTCAACAACCGCGAGTTCGCAGCCGACCACCCCGACAACATCGCGCGGCTGGAGCAGGGCAGGGCACTGCTGCGCAGCGACACCGATGTGGGCGAACTGTTTGGCACTGCGCCCGGACGCGACGTCTTCGTGATCGCCACCGGGCCAAGCCTGCAACAGCATTTGCCACGGCTGAAACTCATCAGCGATTCGACCGAGCGGCCGCTATTGATATGCGTTGACACGGCGCTGGTCCCCCTGAGCCGCCACGGCATCCGGCCGGATCTGGTGGTCAGTATCGATCACAACATCACCCAGCGTCATTTGCCCCCCGAAGCCAGCGCAAACGTCGCGCTGGTCTACTTGCCGCGGCTCGACGCCGAGCTGCTCAGCGCCTGGCAGGGCCCGCGCTACGTCGGTTACTCGGCGAGCCCCATGTACACCGCCATTCGCCAGGACATCCCCAAGGCGCAATTGCTCGCCGCCGGGAGCGTCATCCATCCGGCCATCGACCTGGCGGTGAAGATGGGCGCCGCCCGCATCACCCTGTTCGGCGCCGACTTCGCCTTTCCCGGCGACAGGACCCACACCGGCTGGCAGGACGGCGAACTGGGCCCCGAAATGAGCATCGCCAAACACTGGGTCCGTGACGGGCGCGGCAACAAGGTCAAGACCCAGCTCAATTTCCGCAGCTACCTGATCGAGCTCGAGCGCTACATCACACTCCATCCCGAGGTGAAATTCCTCAACACCAGCCGTGACGGCGCACTGATCGCCGGCACCGAATTCGACCCAGACTGGACCGCGCCATGACCTCCCGGACCCAAATCATCGAAGACGCCGTCCACTGCGCGCACCTGTTCCGGCTGGGGCGGGATATCGAAGGGGCGTTGAAAATGGTGGATGTGATCGATGCGGCGATGCCCTTCGCCTCATCCGGCCAACAGGCAGAGTGGACTCAGGTACTGGGCGCGATATTGCAGTGCCAGGAGCGGCAAGACTGGATCGGGGTGGCAGACTGGTTGGAGGCCGAGTTCGTAGCCTTGTGCCGGAGTTGAAGTTTTCTGCATCCGCAACAGTTAAAGAAAAGTACTACAAATTAGTTTTACTTCTTGATAATCAGCGGCCCGATCGGGCCGTTTTTTTTAGCTTTATTTTAATCAATGAATATGAGTGAGTTAGGGCAGTTATTATCCGACATGTGTCGTGGTGGCACAGTTCCAGATTATAGAAATCAACTAAAGCCCTTAAGCCTGTCGTCGATAACGAAACTGTAGGTTTTCCGGGCGAAATGGACTTCCCCGCTTTTTGAAAACCTGCCGTTTCTATCAACGAGGGAATTCAAAATGGCTTTGACTGTAAATACCAATATTGCGTCGCTTTCTGTTCAGACCAAGCTCAACCGCGCCAGCGATGCGCTGAGCGTCTCGATGAGCCGTCTGTCTTCAGGGCTGCGGATCAACAGCGCAAAGGACGATGCCGCAGGGTTGCAGCTTGCAACCATGATGACCAACGAAGTCCGGGGCCAGGTGGTGGCATTGCGAAATGCCAACAATGGTGTGTCCATGGCGCAGGCGGCGGAGGGGGCACTTGATCAGACCGCTACTATCCTTATCCGGATGAAAGAGTTGGCGATTCAAGCCCGCGATGACCATAACGGTTCGGTGCAGCGCAAGGCGTTGAATGATGAATTCGTGACGATGAGTGCAGAACTGACGCGAATCTCCGAGAGCACCAAACTTAATGGCAAGGCACTTCTGGACGGCACTGCGGGTGCAATGGAACTGCAAATTGGCACGGAGACCACAGCGGCAGATCGCATTACCCTGGTATTGAGCGACAAGTTCGATGCTGTTTCGTTGGGTGTCGATTCGGCAACGCTGGCACTGTCAGGGGCGACCATCGCTGACGCCCACACCAATGTCGATACCGCCATGTCGGCGATCAACGCAGCGATCTCATTGGTGACGTCCACGCGAGCCGGATTGGGCGCGGCGCAGAATAGGTTGTCGGCAACGGTGGCCAACCTTCAAAGCATGCGGGAGAACACTGAAGCGGCCCGCGGCCGGATTCAGGACGTCGACTTCGCCGCCGAAACCGCCGAACTCACCAAACAACAAACCCTGCAACAAGCCTCGACCGCCATCCTGGCCCAGGCCAACCAACTGCCGTCGGCTGTCCTCAAGCTGCTCCAGTAACCATCTCAAAAGCAGGATCCGCGCACGACGCACGCCGTGCGCGGCTTCAAGGCCCGAGAAATCAACGCGTTGCTTGCGTGATTAAAGCTTTCCAGGGTTGCGCCGAAACGCTGTGTAACCCCCGTCAAAAAAGCAGGGGTGGCGCTCTGGTGGCAAAAAATTTTCAAAAGCCCCTAAAGCTCCTTGCAGATACGACGATAAACATTACGAAGGTTCTCTAGGCCACACCCGGCGGTTGCCAGGGCCGGATAGCCGCAGCACCCAACCAACGAGGAATTCATCATGGCTTTAACCGTTGCTACCAACACCACTTCCCTGGCCGTTCAGAAAAACCTGAGCCGCGCTTCTGACGCTCTGTCGACTTCCATGACCCGTCTGTCCTCGGGCCTGAAAATCAACAGCGCAAAAGACGACGCCGCTGGCCTGCAGATCGCCACTCGCGAAACTTCGCAAATCCGTGGTCAGACTGTAGCTATCAAGAACGCCAACGACGGTATCTCGATCGCTCAGACCGCTGAAGGCGCTCTGCAAGAATCGACCAACATTCTGCAACGTATGCGTGAACTGGCTGTTCAGGCCCGTAACGGTACCAACAGCTCGGCTGACCGTGACGCTCTGCAAAAAGAATTCGTGCAGATGCAATCGGAACTGGACCGTACCGCAGGTTCGACCAACCTGAACGGCAAGAACCTGCTGGACGGCTCGGCTGGCACCATGACCCTGCAAGTCGGTGCTGACACTGGCTCCGCCAACCACATCGACATCGTGCTGAGCAGCAAGTTTGACTCCGCATCCCTGTCGGCTGGCAGCGGTACCATCTCGATTTCCGGTACCAGCGCCAACTTCAGCGGCAACATCGACAAGGCCATCACTGCCATCGACCTGGCAATCGCCAACATCGGTGCAACCCGTGCTGACCTGGGTGCTGCGCAAAACCGTCTGACCAGCACCATCTCCAACCTGCAGAACATCGTGGAAAACACCACTGCTGCACAAGGCCGTGTACAAGACACCGACTTCGCAGCTGAAACCGCTAACCTGACCAAGCAGCAGACTCTGCAACAGGCTTCCACCGCTGTTCTGGCCCAGGCTAACCAACTGCCATCCGCTGTACTGAAACTGCTTCAGTAATATCGGAATGAGTTTTGGCGGAGGAGTGTGCTTGCGTACTCTTCCGCCTTTTTACGTTGAGAGGTAGTAGACATGGACATGACCGCCAAGCTCAATCAGTCTTACGCTGCTGTACAACCCCTGCCTGCGGTCGCGGACAAGCCTGCTGTCACCCCTCAAAAAGCCGTCACCCCGGTGCCTGACACCGCCAAGGCCGACGCGCAAACAAGTAAAGACTCGCATTCCGAAAGTGATCCCGACGCATTGAAAGCCGCAGTCCAGGAAATCGAAAAGTTCGTTCAGTCGGTGCGCCGCAATCTGGAGTTCTCGATAGATGAGGCTTCGGGCAAGGTCGTCGTTAAAGTGATTGCCAGTGAAACCGGCGAAGTCGTGCGGCAATTGCCCTCTGCAGAGGCGCTGAAGATCGCCGACAGCCTGCAGAACGCTCACAGCTTGTTGTTCGACGCAAAAGTGTAAGTGGCATGAAACGTGAACGCGGTACTTTTGAACGGTGACTTAGTCAAAAGACCGACTCAAACTGAAGGGAGACACACATGGCTAGTCCAATCACTCCATCCACCGGCCTCGGATCGGGCCTGGCAATTGGCGATATCGTCAATGCCCTGGTCGCTTCCGACAAGCTGGCCAAGCAGACGCAGATCACCACGCAGACCAAGCTGGTCACCACCAAACTGTCCGGGATCGGTACCCTGCAGTCGGCGGTGTCTGCATTTCAGACAGCCCTCAAAGGCCTCTCTGACGCGAAGAACCCGTCATTCAACGGCTATGCGGCCAAGTCGTCCGACGAAACCAAGCTGACCGTCACCTCCGACAACAATGCGGTGCCAGGCAACTACACCGTTGAAGTCGGCAATATCGCGACCAGTTCCAGCGTCGCCACCGCTGCCTTTTCCGGCGGCACTGCCAGTGCCATTCCGAGTGGTAACCTGACCATCACTCAAAATGGCATTTCCACCAGCTACCCCATTCCTGCCGGCGCCACCCTGGCTTCGGTGGTCAAGCAGATCAACGCCGATACCGACAGCACCAAGATCAGTGCGAACATCATCACCGACGCCAACGGTTCGCGTCTGGTGCTGGGTTCGACCACCACCGGTGCCGGCTCTGATATCACCACCACCAGTGATATCGCAGGCTTCACGATCAATGCCAACACCAAGCTCGATTCGACCTCGGGAAGCTCGGCCGGTTACATCGGCGCTCAGGCCGTGGACGCGTCGCTGACCATCAACGGTCTGCCGGTGACCAGCAAGAGCAACACCCTGGATTCGACCCTGGGTGGCGTGACCATGACCCTGGTGGCCAAAGGCACTTCCACCGTCAACGTCGCGACCAACACCGACGGCCTGAAAACCTCGCTGCAAACCTTCATCACTGCCTACAACGCAGTGGTTGCCGCCGTGTCCAGCGTGACCAAGGCGACGATCAGTTCCACGCCCGATCCAACCACCGGCGCCACCGTGACCCCGGCTGCGCTGACCGGCGACTCGATGCCGCGTTCGATCCTGACCGCCATGCGCAACGAACTGGTGACCACCGGTGCCGCTGGTGACCTGTCGGTGCTGGCGCAGTTGGGTATCACCACTTCGCAGACCGACGGTACGCTGTCGCTCAATGACACGCAGTTCAAGGCGGCGATGGACAAGGGCCTGGCCGGTGACGTGCAGCAGCTGTTCAGCGGCACCACCGACAGCAACGGCCTGGTCGCACGCATGAACGCCGCGCTGACGCCCTACACCCAGACTGGCGGCATGTTCGACACCCGCAAGAGCAGCCTGAACACCCAGCAGAACGATCTGCAGGATCAGCAGGCGGCTCTGGACTTGCGCGTGACCAACCTGACCGCGACGCTGACCGCCAAATACAACGCGATGGACCTGGTGGTGGGGCAGTTGAAGGCCTCGGCTTCCAGCATTACTTCGTTCTTCGATTCGTTGAATGCGCAGAAATCCAGCTGATGCTTGACTGATAAACCAGGACCCGGCCAAAGTGCCGGGTTTTTGGCATCTGGGCCTAAAGTTTCTCAAGGCCTCGTCGATATCCTGAATATAGAAACTTCAAGTGGTGTGAGGTAAGTACATGAACCGGATGGCAGCCCTTCGGCAGTATCAGAAGGTCAATTCACACGCGCAGACCGCCGTCGCGACACCGCACCGTCTAGTGCAGATGCTGATGGAAGCGGGTCTTGACCGCATCGCCCAGGCCAAGGGTGCCATCGAGCGCAAGGACATTCCCTCCAAGGGCGTGCTGATCGGCAAGGCCATCGAGATCGTCGGCGGCCTTCGCGAAGGGCTCGACATGGAGAAGCAGGCCGAACAACTGGCGCATGTCGACAACCTGTACGTCTACATGATGAAGCGTCTGGCCGAAGCCAATATCAAGACTGACCCGAAAATTCTCGATGAAGTCAGCGGATTGTTGACTACCGTGAAGGAAGGTTGGGACGCCATTGGCGATCAGCCACCTGTCCTGTAAGAGGAAATCACCATGAGTGCTGCACTCAAGCGAATCGAAGAAACCCGCGAAGCTCTGGTCGGTGCCCTGGCCGAACGTGACTGGGAGGCCATCGGCAAGCTCGATCTGGCCTGCCGTGCCTGCGTTGACGAGGTCATCCGCGAGGCCAACGACGATGAGCCGCAGTTGCGCAGCAATCTGGAGGAGCTGCTGGGTGTGTACCGCCAGTTGATAGACGTTGCGGTGGAAGAGCGTCAGGCAATTGTCGATGAAATGTCACAGATCCAGCGAGCGAAAAGCGCCGCAAAGGTATACCATCTGTTTGGTTGACGCTTAGGTTGATCGAAAAAATTGTGCGCCATAAAATTGACTGTGTACGGTTTTTTGACTTAACTAGTGATGTTCACTAATTTCTGGTTTGTGTGGCGTTGATCGCACCCCATACAGAGCCAAGCTTGCCCCTGAGCGGGCATCGAGTTGACTAGGGAAGTTGCTATTGCATGTGGCGTGAAATCAAGATTCTGCTAATCGATGACGATAGCCAGCGCCGCCGTGACATGGCGGTCATTCTGAATTTCCTCGGCGATGAGAACCTGTCCTGCTCCAGCACTGACTGGCAGCAAGTGGTAGGCGCTCTGGCGTCCACTCGGGAAGTCCTTTGCGTGCTGGTTGGCACCGTGAACGCCCCGGGCAGTCTCCAGGGGCTGCTTAAGACCATCGCTGCGTGGGATGAGTTCCTTCCTGTCCTGCTGATGGGCGAAAATTCTTCGGTCGACCTGGCCGAGGACTTGCGTCGGCGCGTGTTGTCCACCGTCGAAATGCCCCCCAGCTACAGCAAGCTGCTGGATTCCCTGCACCGTGCCCAGGTCTATCGCGAGATGTACGATCAGGCCCGCGAGCGCGGTCGCCAGCGCGAACCCAACCTGTTCCGCAGCCTGGTCGGCACCAGCCGTGCCATCCAGCACGTGCGCCAGATGATGCAGCAGGTGGCCGACACCGACGCCAGCGTGCTGATCCTGGGCGAGTCGGGCACGGGCAAGGAAGTGGTCGCGCGCAACCTCCATTACCATTCCAAGCGGCGTGATGCGCCCTTCGTGCCGGTCAACTGCGGCGCGATCCCGGCCGAGCTTCTGGAAAGCGAACTGTTCGGCCACGAGAAGGGCGCCTTCACCGGTGCGATCACCAGCCGGGCAGGGCGTTTCGAGCTGGCCAACGGTGGCACGCTGTTTCTCGATGAAATCGGTGACATGCCGTTGCCGATGCAGGTCAAGCTGCTGCGCGTATTGCAGGAGCGCACCTTCGAGCGCGTGGGCAGCAACAAGACCCAGAGCGTCGATGTGCGGATCATCGCGGCCACCCACAAGAATCTCGAAGACATGATCGAGACCGGCGGTTTCCGTGAAGACCTGTACTACCGCCTGAACGTGTTCCCGATCGAGATGGCGCCGTTGCGTGAGCGCGTGGAAGACATCCCGCTGCTGATGAACGAGCTGATCTCGCGCATGGAGCACGAGAAGCGCGGCTCTATCCGGTTCAATTCGGCGGCGATCATGTCGCTGTGCCGTCACGGCTGGCCGGGCAACGTTCGCGAGCTGGCCAACCTGGTGGAGCGCATGGCGATCATGCACCCGTACGGGGTGATCGGTGTCGCTGAACTGCCGAAGAAATTCCGCTACGTCGACGACGAAGACGAGCAACTGGTCGACAGCCTGCGCAGCGACCTGGAAGAGCGCGTCGCCATCAACGGCCACACGCCCAACTTCGCCAACAGCGCCATGTTGCCGCCCGAAGGCCTGGACCTTAAGGACTACCTCGGTGGTCTGGAGCAGGGCCTGATCCAGCAGGCGCTGGACGATGCCAACGGGATCGTCGCACGGGCAGCCGAACGCTTGCGTATCCGTCGTACCACGCTGGTGGAGAAGATGCGCAAGTACGGCATGAGCCGTCGCGAGGGCGATGATCAGGGCGACGACTGACACCCGATTGACGCGTCAAAAATAAACCGCTGATTTTTCAGCGGTTTTTTTTCGGCACGAGGATTGCTAAGTCTCTTGCAACATACCGTTTAACTGACGGTTCGCCACGCGAGAGATCATTTATGTCCCAGGCCGCTCCGATGTCTTCCAAACCTGCCACGACAGCGGGTTTGCAAGTGCAGCCGTCCCCGGAATTGGAAAGTCGACAAGGATTGGAGCAGGCATTCGCCCTGTTTAACCAGATGTCGGCGCAATTGACGGATTCCTACAGCCTGCTGGAAGCGCGGGTCACCGAGCTCAAGGGTGAGCTGGCGGTGGTCAGTGCCCAGCGCATGCAGGAACTGGCGGAAAAAGAGCGCCTGGCCAATCGTTTGCAGAACCTGCTGGACCTGCTGCCAGGTGGCGTGATCGTCATCGACGCCCACGGCATGGTGCGCGAGGCCAACCCCGCTGCGCTGGACCTGTTGGGTGAGCCGCTGATCGGCATGCTCTGGCGCCACGTCATCGCACGTTGTTTCGCGCCTCGCGAAGACGACGGTCATGAAATTTCGCTGAAGGACGGCCGTCGCCTGTCGATTGCCACCCGCTCCCTGGACGCCGAGCCCGGCCAGTTGGTGTTGCTCAACGACCTGACTGAAACCCGTCATCTGCAAAGCCAGCTGGCGCGCCACGAGCGCCTGTCGTCGCTGGGGCGCATGGTCGCCTCGCTGGCCCATCAGATTCGTACGCCATTGTCGGCGGCCATGATCTACGCCAGCCACCTGACCGAGCAGGCACTGAATACCGAAACCCAGCAGCGCTTTGCCGGCCGCTTGAAAGAGCGCCTGCATGAACTGGAGCACCAGGTGCGCGACATGCTGGTGTTCGCCCGTGGCGAGTTGCCCCTGACCGACCGCGTGAGCCCCGCGGGTCTGGTCGGCGCGCTGGAGTCGGCGGCCCAGACCCATGTGCGCGATGCGGCGGTTCGCTGGCAGTGCGACAGCCTCGACGGCGAGTTGCTGTGCAACCGCGACACGCTGGTGGGAGCGTTGCTCAATCTGATCGAAAACGCGGTGCAGGCCAGTGCCGGGGCATCGCGTATCAAGGTTCATGCCTACAGTCGCGGCGCGACGCTGCGGCTGTGCATCAGTGACAATGGCAGCGGCATCGACGCCGCCGCGCTGGCGCGTATCGGCGAACCCTTCTTTACCACCAAGACCACGGGCACGGGCCTGGGGCTGGCGGTGGTCACGGCGGTCGCCCGGGCACATCAGGGGCAGGTGCAATTTCGCTCGCGTCCGGGGCGGGGCACCTGTGCCATCGTTTCCTTGCCGCTGGTTCCAGGCACCGGCGGTGGAGTGGCTGGAGTGGAGAACCCATCATGACGATCAAGGTGTTGCTGGTCGAGGACGACCATTCTCTGCGCGAGGCCCTGGGCGAAACCCTGGCGCTGGCCGGCCACGATTACCAGGCCGTCGGCTCAGCCGAGGAAGCATTGCTGGCAGCAGGGCAAGCCTCGTTCAACCTGGTGGTCAGTGACGTCAACATGCCGGGCATGGACGGCCATCAGTTGCTCAGCCAGTTGCGCAGCCGCTATCCGCAGTTGCCGGTGCTGTTGATGACCGCTCATGGCTCGGTGGATCGGGCCGTGGACGCGATGCGGCAGGGCGCTGCCGACTACCTGGTCAAGCCATTCGAGCCCAAGGCGCTGCTGGCGCTGGTTGCCCGGCATGCGCTGGGGCGCCTGGGGCCTGCCGATGGCGAGGGGCCGATTGCGGTAGAGCCTGCCAGCGTCCAGTTGCTCAACCTGGCAAGCCGGGTTGCCAAAAGTGATTCCACCGTGCTGATTTCCGGCGAGTCGGGAACCGGCAAGGAAGTGCTGGCGCGCTTCATTCACCAGCAGTCACCGCGGGCAGGCAAGCCGTTCATTGCCATCAACTGCGCGGCAATCCCGGACAACATGCTCGAAGCCACCCTGTTCGGCCACGAGAAGGGCTCCTTTACCGGCGCCATCGCCGCCCAGCCGGGCAAGTTCGAACAGGCCGATGGTGGCACCATTCTCCTCGACGAGATTTCCGAAATGCCCATGGGCCTGCAGGCCAAGCTGCTGCGGGTGTTGCAGGAGCGCGAAGTTGAGCGGGTCGGTGCGCGCAAGCCCATCGAGCTGGACATTCGCGTGCTGGCCACCACCAACCGCGACCTGGCGGGGGAAGTGGCGGCGGGGCGTTTCCGCGAAGACCTGTTCTATCGTCTGTCGGTGTTTCCGCTGGCCTGGCAGTCGTTGCGTCAGCGTCCTGCCGACATTCTGCCGCTGGCCGAGCGTCTGCTGGCCAAGCACGTCAATAAAATGAAGCACGCCCCGGTGAGCCTGTCGCCCGAAGCGCAAAAGTGTCTGGTCGGGTACAGCTGGCCAGGCAACGTGCGCGAACTGGACAACGCCGTGCAGCGGGCGCTGATTCTGCAGCAGGGCGGGGTGATCCAGGCCGAGGACTTCTGCCTGGCCGGTCCCGTGAGCTTTGCGTCGGCGCCACTCGCAGCGCCGGCCCTTCAGGTTTTGCCGACGCTGCCGACAACGCCGGGTGTCATGGAATCGTCGCCGGAAGCGGCGGGCGGTGAAATGGCCGGTGCGCTGGGGGAAGATCTGCGCCGCCGGGAGTTCCAGATGATCATCGACACCCTGCGCGCCGAGCGCGGCCGCCGCAAGGAAGCCGCCGAACGCCTGGGTATCAGCCCGCGTACCTTGCGCTACAAGCTGGCGCAGATGCGTGATGCGGGAATGGATGTCGAAGGGTATCTGTTCGCTTCTTGAGCTTTGCAATGAGCCTGTGGGAGCGGGCTTGCCCGCGAATGGGGTGTGTCGGGCCGCGCGTTTCGCCTGACGCTGCGCCTTCGCGGGCAAGCCCGCTCCCACAGGTTTGTCTATTCGGTAACCACCCAAATACTTTCATGAAAAGCTGGCACAGTGCCTCTATCGGTCTGGCATTGTTGTTGCTACTACATGGGTAACCGCTGAATCGGTGTCAAAAATTTGCGGCCCTTTTAAGAGAGAAGTCCATGAGCCAGGGTGTTGAATTTAATCGCTTGATGTTGGACATGCGTTCCATGCAGATGGACGCAATGGCCAAGCCTAAGGCCATCGATGCCCCGCAGCAGGCGGGTGCGACCAGCTTTTCCGACATGCTCGGCATGGCCGTGAACAAGGTCAATGACACGCAGCAGGCCTCCAACCAGCTGGCCACCGCCTTCGAGATGGGCAAGAGCGGCGTGGATCTCACCGACGTGATGATTTCCTCGCAGAAAGCCAGCGTGTCGTTCCAGGCGCTGACCCAGGTACGCAACAAGCTTGTCCAGGCGTACCAAGACATCATGCAAATGCCGGTTTGAGGACGATTTAAGTCATGGCTGAAGCCGTCGCCGATAACGTGCCCGCAAAAGCGGGTGCGACAGGAAGCAAGCCGATGTTCGGCCTGGCGTTCCTGCAAAATCTTTCCGAGATGACCATGCTGCGGCAGGTTGGCCTCATGGTCGGTCTGGCGGCCAGCGTGGCGATTGGTTTTGCCGTCGTGCTCTGGTCGCAACAGCCGGACTACAAGCCGCTGTATGGCAGCCTGTCGGGCATGGACACCAAGCAGGTGATGGATACCCTGGCCCAGGCTGACATCCCGTACACCGTCGAGCCCAACTCCGGCGCCTTGCTGGTCAAGTCCGAAGACCTGTCCCGTGCCCGCATCAAGCTGGCCGGTGCCGGCATCGCGCAGAACGACGGCAACGTCGGCTTCGAGATCCTCGACAAGGACCAGGGCCTGGGCACCAGCCAGTTCATGGAAGCGACCCGTTATCGTCGCGGCCTGGAAGGCGAGCTTGCGCGTACCATTTCTGCCCTGAACAACATCAAGGCCGCCCGCGTGCACCTGGCGATCCCGAAGAGTTCGGTGTTCGTGCGTGACGATCGCAAACCTACCGCCTCGGTGCTGGTCGAGATGTACGCCGGCCGCACCCTGGAGCCCGGGCAGGTGGCCGCGATCGTCAATCTGGTGGCGACCAGCGTTCCCGAGCTGACCAAGTCCCAGGTCACCGTGGTCGACCAGAAAGGCAACCTGCTGTCCGATCAGGCGGAAAATTCCGAACTGACCATGGCCGGCAAGCAATTCGACTACACCCGTCGCATGGAAGGCATGCTGACCCAGCGTGTGCAGAACATCCTGCAACCGGTGCTGGGCAATGATCGCTACAAGGCGGAAGTGTCGGCCGACGTTGACTTCAGCGCCGTGGAGTCCACTGCCGAAAGCTTCAACCCCGATCAGCCTGCACTGCGCAGCGAGCAGACCACCAACGAACAACGCTCCAGCAGCAGCGGTCCGCAAGGCGTGCCCGGTGCCCTGAGCAACCAGCCACCTGGCCCGGCCACCGCGCCGCAGACCACCGGTGGTGGTGCAGCCGGTGCCGCAGGCCCGATTGCCCCTGGCCAGCCACTGCTGGACGCTAACGGTCAGCAGATCATGGACCCGGCCACCGGCCAGCCAATGCTCGCGCCGTACCCGTCGGACAAGCGTAACCAGTCGACCAAGAACTTCGAGCTGGACCGTTCCATCAGCCACACCAAGCAGCAGCAGGGCAAGATCAATCGCCTGTCGGTTGCGGTAGTGGTGGACGATCAGGTCAAGGTCAACCCGGCCAATGGTGAAACCACCACCGTGCCGTGGACCGCCGACCAGTTGGCGCGCTTCACTCGCCTGGTGCAGGACGCGGTGGGCTTCGATGCCGCCCGTGGCGACAGCGTCAGCGTGATCAACGTGCCGTTCTCCACCGAGCGTGGCGAAGTGATCCCGGACATTGCCTTCTATCAGCAGCCGTGGTTCTGGGACATCGTCAAACAGGCGATGGGCGTGATCTTCATCCTGGTGCTGGTGTTCGGCGTGCTGCGTCCGGTGCTCAACAACATCACCAATCCGAAAGGCAAGCATGCCGACGGTGACGTGGAACTGGGCGGCATGGTCGGCCTGGACGGCGAGCTGGCCAATGACCGCGTGAGCCTTGGCGGTCCGCAAAGCATCCTGCTGCCTAGCCCTACCGAGGGTTATGACGCGCAGCTCAACGCAATCAAGAGCCTGGTGGCCGAAGACCCGGCCCGTGTGGCTCAGGTCGTAAAAGAGTGGATCAACACAGATGAGTGAGACTCGTGCAGCGGTCAAATTGACCCGCGTTGACAAGGCCGCGATCCTGCTGCTCACCCTGGGTGAGACGGACGCCGCGCAGGTTCTGCGTCACATGGGGCCCAAGGAGGTCCAGCGTGTGGGCGTGGCCATGGCGCAGATGCGCAGTGTGCACCGCGAGCAGGTCGAGCAGGTGATGGGCGAGTTCGTCGATCTGGTCGGTGACCAGACCGGCGTCGGCATAGGCTCGGACGGCTACATCCGCAAGATGCTCACCCAGGCGCTGGGCGAGGACAAGGCCAACGGTCTGATCGACCGCATCCTGCTGGGTGGCAACACCAGCGGTCTGGACAGCCTGAAGTGGATGGAACCGCGCGCGGTCGCCGACGTCATTCGTTACGAGCACCCGCAGATCCAGGCCATCGTCGTCGCTTATCTGGATGCCGACCAGGCCGGTGAAGTGCTGGGCCATTTCGACCACAAGGTGCGCCTGGACATCATCCTGCGCGTCTCGTCGTTGAACACCGTGCAGCCTGCGGCGCTCAAGGAATTGAACCAGATTCTCGAGAAGCAGTTCTCCGGCAACGCCAACACCTCGCGTACCACCCTGGGCGGGATCAAGCGTGCTGCGGACATCATGAACTTCCTCGACAGTTCGGTCGAAGGCCAGCTCATGGATTCGATCCGCGAAGTGGACGAAGACCTCTCGACCCAGATCGAAGACCTCATGTTCGTCTTCAACAACCTGGCCGATGTCGACGATCGTGGCATCCAGGCCTTGTTGCGCGAAGTGTCTTCCGATGTGCTGGTGCTGGCCCTCAAGGGTTCGGACGACGCCATCAAGGAAAAGATTTTCAAGAACATGTCCAAGCGTGCCGCCGAATTGCTGCGCGACGACCTGGAAGCCAAGGGCCCGGTTCGCGTCAGCGACGTGGAAACTGCACAGAAAGAGATCCTCACCATTGCCCGTCGTATGGCGGAGGCCGGGGAGATCGTTCTCGGCGGCAAAGGTGGCGAGGAAATGATTTAACAGCAGGTGCAGTCGATGTTCAGCTCCGATAAAGAAACGCCTAGCGAGCTCATCCGCGCCAAGGACCTCAGTGGATTCGATGTCTGGGCCTTGCCCAGCTTCGATCCCCATGTCGAAGAACCCGAGCCGGAACCTGCGCCCGAGCCCGAACCTGCCGAAAGCGAAGAAGTGCCGCTGGAAGAAGTCCAGCCCATGACCCTCGAAGAGTTGGAGAGCATCCGTCAGGACGCCTACAACGAGGGCTTTGCCATCGGCGAGAAGGAAGGCTTCCACAGTACCCAGCTCAAGGTTCGCCAGGAGGCGGACATCGCCCTGGCCGCCAAGCTGCAAAGCCTGGAGACCCTGATGAGCCATCTGTTCGAGCCTATCGCCGATCAGGACGCGCACATCGAGAAGGCCATGGTGACCCTGGTCGAGCACGTCGCCCGCCAGGTGATCCAGCGCGAGCTGAAAACCGATTCTAGCCAGATCGGCAAAGTATTGCAGGATGCCCTGCGCATGCTGCCGATGGGCGCTACCAACGTGCGGATCCTGATCAATTCCCAGGATTTCGACCAGGTGAAGGCCCTGCGTGATCGCCATGAAGAAAACTGGCGCATCCTTGAAGACGACACCCTGCAACCCGGCGGTTGCCGCGTGGAAACCGAACACAGCCGCATCGATGCCAGCGTTGAGACGCGCCTGAGCGTGGCGATCGCCAAGATGTTCGACCAGCTTCACGAACAGGCGCTGCACCCGGCCGTCCCGGACGTGAGTGTCGATCTGGACGCCGCGATCAAGAGCGCCGAAAGCGCCCTGCAGAAACAGTCGGACGCCTCCGATGCGTCTTGAGCGCACCAGCTTCGGCAAGCGCCTGAGCACCTACGCCGATGCCATTACCTTGCCGGTACAGCCGGTGGTGGAAGGGCGCCTGCTGCGCATGGTCGGCCTGACCCTCGAAGCCGAGGGCCTGCGCGCCGCCATGGGCAGCCGTTGTGTGGTCATCAACGACGACAGCCATCACCCGGTTGAAGTCGAAGCGGAAGTCATGGGCTTCGCCGGCGGCAAGGTGTTCCTGATGCCGGTCGGCAGCGTGGCCGGTATTGCGCCGGGTGCGCGCGTGGTGCCTCTGCCTGATACCGGTCGTTTGCCCATGGGCATGACCATGCTCGGTCGCGTCCTCGATGGCGCCGGTCGTCCGCTGGACGGCAAGGGCGGCATGAAGGCCGAAGACTGGGTGCCGCTGGACGGCCCGACCATCAACCCGCTCAAGCGCGACCCCATCAGCCAGCCGCTGGATGTGGGCATTCGTTGCATCAACGGTTTGTTGACGGTAGGTCGCGGCCAGCGTCTGGGCCTGTTCGCCGGTACCGGTGTGGGTAAGTCCGTGCTGCTGGGCATGATGACCCGCTTCACCGAGGCCGACATCATCGTGGTCGGGCTGATCGGCGAACGGGGTCGCGAGGTGAAGGAGTTCATCGAGCACATTCTTGGCGAAGAGGGCCTCAAGCGTTCGGTGGTGGTGGCGTCCCCAGCCGACGACGCGCCGCTGATGCGTCTGCGCGCTGCCATGTATTGCACGCGCATCGCAGAATATTTCCGCGACAAGGGCAAGAACGTCCTGTTGCTGATGGATTCGCTGACCCGTTTCGCCCAGGCCCAGCGGGAAATCGCCCTGGCCATCGGCGAGCCGCCCGCGACCAAGGGCTATCCGCCCTCGGTGTTCGCCAAGCTGCCCAAGCTGGTGGAGCGCGCGGGCAATGCGGAGAAAGGCGGCGGGTCGATCACCGCGTTCTACACCGTACTGTCCGAAGGCGACGACCAGCAGGACCCGATTGCCGACTCGGCGCGGGGTGTGCTGGACGGTCACATCGTGCTGTCCAGGCGGCTGGCCGAGGAGGGGCATTACCCGGCCATCGACATCGAAGCGTCCATCAGCCGGGTCATGCCGTCGGTGGTCGATGCGCAGCACATGACCCAGGCGCAGTACTTCAAACAGCTGTGGTCGCGCTATCAACAGAGCCGCGACCTCATCAGCGTGGGCGCCTATGTGGCCGGCGGCGACCGCGAGACAGACCTTGCGATCAACCTGCAACCGCAACTGGTGCAATACCTGCGTCAGGGCTTGCACGACAACGAGAGCATGCAAAGCAGCGAGGCGCAGTTGGCGCGCATCTTCAATCCTCAGGCGGCTGGCTGATAACCCATGGCCCAGACCCGCGCATCGCGCCTGGCGCCCGTGGTGGACATGGCCGAAAGCGCCGAAAAGACCGCCGCCCAGCGTTTGGGGCATTTTCAGGGCCAGGTCCGGCTGGCCGAGAACAAACTCGGCGAGCTCGAAAAATTCCGCGCCGATTACCAGCAGCAATGGATCGACAAAGGCTCGGTGGGCGTGTCTGGCCAGTGGCTGATGAACTACCAGCGCTTTCTCAATCAGCTGGAAACGGCCGTCAGCCAGCAACGCCAGAGCCTGACCTGGCACCAGAACAACCTCAACAAAGCCCGCGGCGAGTGGCAAAAGGCATACGCCCGCGTCGAAGGCCTGCGCAAACTGGTGCAACGCTACATCGACGAAGCCCGCGCCGCGGAAGACAAACGCGAGCAAAAACTCCTCGACGAACTCTCCCAGCGCCTCCCCCGGCAGCAGCCGTTCTAGCCGCTTCAGATGTCGGCTGTGATGCGTGGCGCGTCAGCGATGAATCCCTGTGGGAGCGGGCTTGCCCGCGAAAGCGTCATATCGGACCCTTCAATGTCGTATGGTCCGCCCCCTTCGCGGGCAAGCCCGCTCCCACAGTTCTATGATCCCCAGTCCCGTAGCAGCACGGCTTGCCGGCGGGGCGATTTCGAGAGCGCCATCGCGGGCAAGCGCGCTCCTACAGGCACAGACACCGCATGCCCGGCCGGTGGTGCGCGACGTCAGGCGAGCAATCAAACCACCCAACTCCACCCCAGTCAGATCACTTCCATCATGACTGTAGGAATCTTCCATTTGCCGCGCCGCACAAGGGGTGCTAAAACTTCATCCGTCTGACGCCGTTTCATATAAGGGATTTGCCAATGTCAGTTACTTCCGAGCGCTCTCCTGACAAGCAGAAGCTGACCATCAAGATCAAAGGACGGTTCGATTTTTCCACGCACCAGGATTTTCGCGGTGCGTACGAGCGAGAAACCGACGCCAAGCATTACGTAGTCGATCTGAAGGAAACCAACTACCTCGACAGCTCGGCGCTGGGCATGCTCCTGCTGCTGCGCGATCACGCCGGCGGCGAACGCGCCGATGTACGGTTGGAAAACTGCAGCGCCGACGTCATCAAAATCCTCGCCATTTCCAACTTCTCCAAACTCTTCAACATCGGCTAATGGCGGGTTCTGCGCCACCCGAGCGCCTGACGATACTCATCGCCGACGACAACGCCAGCGACCGCATGCTGCTCTCGGCGATCATCAGCCGCCTGGGGCATGAGGTCCAGAGCGCCTGCGATGGCGAAGAAGCCGTCGGACTGTTCGAGCGCAGGCGCCCGCAACTGGTCCTGATGGACGCCCTGATGCCGGTCATGGACGGCTTCGAGGCGGCCCGCCGGATCAAGGAACTGGCCGGCGAAGCGCTGGTGCCGATCATCTTCCTCACCTCCATGAGCGAAGGCGAGGGCCTGGCGCGCTGCCTGGATGCCGGCGGCGATGACTTCATCACCAAGCCCTACAACCCCATCGTGCTGGCCGCCAAGATCAACGCGATGAACCGCCTGCGCCTGTTGCAGGAAACCGTCCTGCAGCAGCGCGACATGATCGCCCGCCACCATAAATACTTGCTCAACGAGCAGCGCGTGGCCAAGGCGGTGTTCGACCAGATCGCTCACTCGGGCTGCCTCAACGCCCCCAACATTCGTTATCTGCAGTCGCCTTACGCGCTGTTCAACGGCGACCTGCTGCTGGCGGCGTGGGCGCCGTCGGGCAACATGCATGTGCTGCTTGGGGACTTCACAGGGCACGGCCTGCCGGCCGCCGTCGGGGCAATGCCGCTGGCCGAAGTGTTCTACGGCATGACGGCCAAGGGCTACGGCCTCCCAGAAACCCTGCGCGAGATGAACGCCAAGCTCAAGCGCATCCTGCCGGTGGACATGTTCTGCTGCGCGGCGCTGGTGTGCGTCAACTTCAAGCAGCAACTGGTGGAAGTCTGGAACGGCGGCCTGCCTGATGGCTACCTGCTGCATGCCGACGGGCGACCCCACACGCCGCTGGTGTCGGCGCACCTGCCGCTGGGCGTGCTGGGTGCCGGCAGCTTCGATGACAATACCCAGGTCTACCCCTTTGCCCCCGGCGACCGGGTGTTCCTGCTGTCTGACGGCGTGGTGGACAGCACCGACGAAAATGGCGAGATGTTTGGCTCGCGGCGGTTGCAGAACGTTTTCGTCACCAACCGCAACCCGGCCTCGCTCATGGAAGAAGTGCAATGGGCGCTCGCGCGGTTTCGCGGTCAAGTCCGTGACGATGTGAGCATGCTGGAAGTGGGCTTCAACGAGCCCGAGCTTCTGGGCACGCCGTCGGTGATCTACACCGACAGCGGCGATTCGAGCCCGCTGGACTGGGCCGCCAGCTTCGAATTCCGTGCCTCGACCCTCAAGCGCTTCAACCCGCTGCCCTACCTGTTGCAACTGCTCCAGGAAGTGCATGGCCTGCGCCTGCAGAGCAGCGAGCTCTATACCGTGATGTCCGAGCTGTACAGCAACGCCCTGGAGCACGGGGTGCTGGGGCTGGATTCGGCACTCAAGCGCGATGCCGAGGGTTTTGCCCTTTACTACCAGTTGCGCGCCGAGCGTCTGGAGAACATGGAAGGCGGGTTCATACGATTTAGTTTCCAGATAATTCCGGTCGGGCAGGGTGGGCGGCTGATCGTCGAAGTTCACGACAGCGGCAATGGTTTCGACGTCGAGAGGGTGCTGGCGTTGCCCCCTGCGGTCAACCAGTTGTCCGGGCGCGGGCTCAACCTGGTCCGGCAATTGAGTAATGAGTGCCATTGGTCCCCGGACGGGCGCACTGCCCGTGTAGAGTTCGCTTGGGAGGGTCTGGCATAATCCGGCGCTTTCTTGATCAAGGAGCGAGCAAGCAGTGAAAAATCATATGGATCTAAACGTCCTCGGGACGCTGCGTGACGTCATGGAAGGGGAATACCCGGCGCTGCTGGAGGTATTCATCAAGGATTCCGAACGACGTGTCATCGAGCTCAATGAGCTCATTCAATCAGCCGATTTTTCCTCCCCCGGCCCGCTCCAGCTCAAGCAACTGGCCGACAAGGTCCACAGCTTCAAGGGCAGTTGCAGCAACATGGGCGCCGCACACCTGGCCGACCTGTGCCGCGAGCTGGAAGACCAGGCGCGCAGCCCGGCGCCCCCCGGTGCTGCTGAAATCCGCCAGAGCGTCGCGGCGATCACCAGCGAATTTGCCGTGGTGCGCGATCTATTCGACGTACAACTGGAGTCTGCGCTCAAGGGATTCTGAGCCGGCAATCTGTCCCATCCCGAAAGCTGGCCCGCCATTTGCTTGATCTCCGCGCAATCGTGCTTTTGCGGAGATCAACATGGCCCTTGCCAACAACCCTTTACTTACGGCCCTGACGGCTGCCAAAGCCCAGAAAGCCAGCGCCGCCAATTCGGTAAAGGCGCCAGACCCCGTCAAGGACAACGCTTCCAGCTTCTCGACGGTATTTGCCAAGCAGGCCGCGCCCAAGTCTTCCAGCGTCGATGACAGCCCGCCCAAGCCCGCCAGCGCCAAGAGTCCGGCAGCGACCGACAAGCATGGCGCCAGCCAATCGTCTGCCGCCTCCGACAAGACGGTTGCCGATAACGGCAATGGCTTGCCTGGCAACAAGGCGGTGAATGCCAAGCCGGATAACGCCTCCGGTAAGGACAACGACGAGGACGACGATACCGACGACACCTCCGATTCCGCGACCTCGGCCACCGATCCGACGGTAGCTGACGGCACTGTCACTGACCCGGTCGTCGATCCGTCGCTGATCGTTGCCACCCCCGTGGTCGAGCCTGCGCCGGTCCAGCCCGACGTCGCCGCGCAGCCGGTGATCGATCCGGCGTTGCTGGCCGGCACCGCCCCGGTTGTGCCGCCACCGGTGGTGCAGGCGCCGACCGACGCCACCGATGACACCTTCGACCCGTCGGCCGATCCTCTGGAAGGCTTGACGGCGGTTCAGGTGGCCCTGGAGAACAAGGCCCAGCAAAGCGCCCAGGCGAATGCGGCCGTGAAGGGCGCAGGCCATGACGCCGGCAAGCAGGACCCCAACGCCGATGCAGCGCAGCAGCTTGCCGGTAACCTGGCGGCGCTGGGCGATCAGCCTGTGGACAAGAGCACCACCGAGGGTGGCGGCGACAAGGCCTTTGCCGGGCTGTTGGCCGATGGCCTCAAGGATGTGAAGGGCGCCACCGGCGACACCCGGGTGGACAACTTCGCCGAGCGTCTGGCGGCATTGTCCCAGGCCGCCCAGGTGAAAACCGGCTCCGCGACGCCAGCGACCCCGCTCAATCAGCCGCTGGCCATGAACCAGAGCGGCTGGACCGAGGGCGTGATCAACCGCGTCATGTACCTGTCCAGCCAGAATCTGAAGCAGGCCGACATCCAGCTGGAACCGGCCGAACTGGGACGCCTGGACATTCGCGTCAATATGGCGGCAGACCAGCAGACCCAGGTCACCTTCATGAGCGCCCACGTCGGTGTGCGTGAAGCGCTGGAAAACCAGATGTCGCGCCTGCGTGATTCCTTCGCCCAGCAGGGCATGGGGCAGGTCGATGTCAACGTGGCCGACCAGGGCCGTGGCTGGCAACAGCAGGCCCAGCAGCAGTCGGGTGGTGACGCCCAGCGCGGCAATGGCACCAGTGGTTCGGGCAATGGCAGCGGCAGCGACCTGATCGCCGATGGCGCCCCGGTGGATGCCGCAACCGCCGCCGCCAGCGCCCCGTTGCAGGTGGTGGGTTCAAGCGCGGTCGATTATTACGCCTGACCCCCAATAGCTACTCCGACCCCGTAGCAGCACGGCTTGCCGGCGGGAGCGATACTTCAGTCAACTCATCAATGACTGACCCACCGCTCCCGCCGGCAAGCCGTGCTGCTACGGGGTTTCTCGTTTGATGTCTCGTCCAGCGCCAACTCTGGCACAACCCTTGCTCTCCCTATGTCACGCAACACCGAACCCATTGGATAGTGACGGATTATTGGCATGGCGAAGACCGACGACGCAGCACCTAAAGACCCCGCGAAGAAAGGCAAGTTGAAGATCATCATTCTCGTGGTGGTGGGCCTCTTGCTGGCCATCGGGCTGTCGGTCGGTGCTACCTGGTTCATCATGCACAAGGCCGAGAGCAAGCCTGATCCTGCGGTGGCGGCCGAAGCTGCTAACGTCAAGAAAGAGGCGATCTTCGAGCCGCTCACGCCGCCCTTCGTCGTCAACTACAACGTCAATGGCCGCCAGCGCTACATGCAGGTCAGCATTACCCTGCTGGCCCGTGATCACGCCGATCTGGAAGCGTTGAAAGTGCACATGCCGGTCATCCGTAACAATCTTGTGATGATGTTCTCAGGCCAGGCGTTCGACACCATCGCAACGCCGGTGGGCATGGAAATGCTGCGCCAGAAAGCCGCTGCCGTGGTGCAGGAAGTCGGCCAGAAAGAGCTGAACAAGAGCGTCATCGAGCAGGTTCTTTTCACTAACTACGTATTGCAGTAGGACCACGACATGGCCGTGCAAGACCTGCTGTCCCAGGATGAAATCGACGCGCTGCTGCATGGCGTGGACGATGGTCTGGTACAGACCGAAAGCGTCATCGAACCTGGCAGTGTTAAGAGTTATGACCTGACCAGTCAGGACCGCATCGTCCGTGGACGCATGCCGACCCTGGAAATGATCAACGAGCGTTTCGCCCGTTACACCCGCATCAGCATGTTCAACCTGTTGCGTCGCTCTGCCGACGTGGCGGTAGGCGGTGTGCAGGTGATGAAGTTCGGCGAGTACATCCACTCGCTGTACGTGCCGACCAGCCTGAACCTGGTCAAGATCAAACCGCTGCGCGGCACCGCGTTGTTCATCCTGGATGCCAAGCTGGTGTTCAAGCTGGTGGACAACTTCTTCGGTGGCGACGGCCGTCACGCCAAGATCGAAGGTCGTGAATTCACGCCGACCGAGCTGCGCGTGGTGCGCATGGTGCTGGACCAGGCCTTCATCGACCTGAAGGAAGCCTGGCAGGCGATCATGGAAGTCAATTTCGAGTACATCAACTCGGAAGTGAACCCGGCCATGGCCAACATCGTGGGCCCGAGCGAAGCGATCGTGGTGTCGACCTTCCACATCGAACTCGATGGCGGTGGCGGCGACCTGCACGTGACCATGCCGTATTCGATGATCGAGCCGGTGCGCGAAATGCTCGACGCCGGTTTCCAGTCCGATCTGGACGATCAGGACGAGCGCTGGGTCAACGCCCTCAAGCAGGACGTCATGGATGTGGCGGTGCCGCTGAGCGCCACGGTTGCCCGTCGTCAGCTCAAGTTGCGGGACATCCTGCACATGCAGCCCGGTGACGTGATTCCGGTGGAGCTGGGTGAACACCTGGTGATGCGCGCCAATGGCGTGCCGTCGTTCAAGGTCAAGCTGGGCTCGCACAAGGGCAATCTGGCGCTGCAGGTGATCGAGCCGATAGAACGTCGCTGACGCCTGGCCGTCTGCATCTGAATGTGTGCTGTAAACGAATTGCTCTGCTAACACAATTTACGGGCGAATGACAAAGCCCTGTCGAGGACAACCATGGCTGATGAAAACGAAATGAACTCCGCAGACGACCAGGCACTGGCTGACGAATGGGCTGCAGCGCTGGGCGAAGCGGGCGAGGGCGGTCAGGCTGATATCGACGCGCTGCTGGCCGCCGATGCGGGCAACGCCGCCGGCAACCGTCTGGCGATGGAAGAGTTCGGCAGCGTGCCAAAGCACAATGGCCCTGTTTCGCTGGAAGGCCCGAACCTGGACGTGATCCTGGACATCCCGGTGTCGATTTCCATGGAAGTGGGCAGCACCGACATCAACATCCGTAACCTGCTGCAACTCAACCAGGGCTCGGTGATCGAGCTCGACCGTCTGGCCGGCGAGCCGCTGGACGTGCTGGTCAACGGCACACTGATCGCCCACGGTGAGGTGGTGGTGGTGAACGAGAAGTTCGGCATCCGTCTGACTGACGTGATCAGCCCAAGCGAACGCATCAAGAAGCTGCGCTAAGTGGGTCGCTTGCTGAAGGGCCTGTTGGTCGCGCCCGTGCTGATGACGTCGTGGCTGGCAATGGCGGCGGATCCTGCAACCACGCCAGCGCCAGCCGCTGCCACGCCTGCCGTCACAGCGCCGGCTGCCGTTACCGTGCCCCCGGTGGGCGCTTTGACCAGCGGTATCGGCGGTCAACTGGCGCAACTGGTGTTCGGTTTGCTGCTGGTGGTCGGTTTGATCTTCGTGCTGGCCTGGCTGATGCGCAGGGTTCAGCGCGCAGGGCCCGGCGGCAACCAGGTGATCGAACTGGTGGGTTCCCGTGCCCTCGGCCCGCGTGACCGGCTGGTGCTGGTGCAGGTTGGCAACGAGCAGGTGCTGCTGGGCGTTTCCCCCGGCAGCATTACCGCGCTGCATGTGATGAACGAGCCGGTGCAGGTGCCTGAAACCCAGAACGCCACGCCCGAATTCGCCCGCCGCCTGATGGAAGCGCTGGGCAACAAGGGTGTGGTCAACAAAGGCGCGGCCCGGCCGTTCGGCGGCAAGGACAGCCTCGAAAATCCGGGTCAGAAGGATAAGAACTGATGCGCATTGTCTTGACGCTGCTGTTGTTGCTGGCAGCGCCGCTGGCGTTCGGCGCCGACCCGTTGTCGATCCCGGCGATCTCGCTGGGCACCGGTGCCAACGGCCAGCAGGAATACTCGGTCAGCCTGCAGATCCTGCTGATCATGACCGCGCTGAGTTTCATCCCGGCGTTCGTCATGCTGATGACCAGCTTCACCCGGATCATCATCGTGTTCTCGATCCTGCGCCAGGCCCTGGGCCTGCAGCAGACGCCGTCGAACCAGATCCTCACCGGCATGGCGCTGTTCCTGACGCTGTTCATCATGGCGCCCGTGTTTGACCGGGTGAACAACGATGCACTTCAGCCGTACCTGGCGGAAAAACTCACCGCCCAGGACGCCGTCGCCAAGGCTGAAGTGCCGATCAAGGACTTCATGCTCGCCCAGACCCGCTCAAGCGATCTGGAGCTGTTCATGCGTCTGTCCAAGCGCACTGACATCCCGACCCCCGACGCTGCGCCGTTGACCATCATCGTCCCGGCCTTCGTGACCTCGGAGCTCAAGACGGCGTTCCAGATCGGCTTCATGATCTTCATCCCGTTCCTGATCATCGACCTGGTGGTCGCGAGCGTGCTGATGGCCATGGGTATGATGATGCTTTCGCCGCTGATCATTTCGCTGCCGTTCAAGATCATGCTGTTCGTGCTGGTGGATGGCTGGGCGCTGATCATCGGTACGCTGGCCGGCAGTTTCGGTGGCGTATGAACCTGTTTGACGAGGAGTGCGCAGCATGACCCCAGAAGTGGCCGTCGACCTGTTCCGTGAAGCGCTGTGGCTGACCACCACCATGGTCGCCATCCTGGTGGTGCCCAGCCTGATCGTCGGCCTGCTGGTCTCGATGTTCCAGGCCGCCACCCAGATCAACGAACAGACCCTGAGCTTCTTGCCGCGTCTGCTGGTGATGCTCATCACCCTGATCGTGGTCGGCCCGTGGCTGGTGCGTACCTTCATGGAATACATCATTTCGCTGTACACCAGCATTCCCCAAGTGATCGGCTGACGTCTGCATGGAACCTGTGCTGGCGCTGACCGATACGCAGATCAGCACGTGGGTGGCCGCCTTCATGCTGCCGCTGTTTCGCATCGCGGCGGTGCTGATGACCATGCCGATCTTCGGCACGACCCTGGTGCCGACCCGCGTGCGCCTGTACCTGGCGCTGGCGATCACCGTGGTGGTGGCGCCGAGCCTTCCGCCGATGCCCGAAGTGCATGCGCTGGACCTGAGTGCGCTGCTGCTCATCGCCCAGCAGATCATCATCGGCGCGGCGCTGGGTCTGTCCCTGCAACTGTTTTTCCAGGCATTCGTGATCGCCGGCCAGATCGTCGCGATCCAGATGGGCATGGGTTTCGCGTCCATGGTCGATCCGGTCAACGGTGTGTCGGTGGCGGTGATCGGGCAGTTCTTCACCATGCTGGTGACGCTGCTGTTCCTGGCCATGAACGGTCATCTGGTGGTGTTCGAAGTCCTGATCGAAAGCTTCACCACGCTGCCGGTGGGCGAGGGGCTGATGGTCGCCAATTTCTGGGGCCTGGTGCTGCGCCTGGGCTGGGTGCTGGGGGCTGCGCTGATCCTGGTGTTACCGGCGATCACCGCGCTGCTGGTGATCAACATTGCCATGGGCGTTATGACCCGGGCGGCGCCGCAGCTGAACATCTTCTCTATCGGCTTCCCGCTGACCCTGGTGCTGGGCATGGGGATTCTGTGGATCTCCCTGGGCGACATTCTCAATCAGTACCAACCGCTGGCGGTCGACGCCTTGCAGTTGCTCAAGGAAATGGTCAGGGCGCGCTGAGATGGCAGAGAGCGAGAGCGGTCAGGACAAGACAGAAGACCCCACGGACAAGCGCAAGAAAGACGCGCGAGAAAAGGGCGAGATCGCCCGGTCCAAGGAGCTCAACACCGTCATCATCATGATCGTCGGCGCCGCCGGTTTGCTGGCGTTCGGCGGCTCGATGGCAGAAATGATGATGCAGCTGATGCGCGACAACTTCACCATCTCCAGGGATGCGCTGATGGACGAGCGCAGCATGAGCCTGATGTTGATGGTCTCAGGCAAGGCAGCGCTGCAGTCGGTCACTCCGTTGTTGGTGGCCCTGACCCTGGCGGCGTTGATCGGGCCGATTTCCCTGGGTGGCTGGCTGTTCGCGGCAGGCTCGCTGGCCCCCAAGTTCAGCCGGCTCAATCCCCTGGCGGGGCTCAAGCGCATGGTCTCGCCCAAGGCGCTGATCGAACTGCTCAAGTCCCTGGCCAAGTTTTTCATCGTGTTGATCGTGGCCATCATGGTCCTGTCCAAGGACAAGAACGATCTGCTGGCCATTGCCCATGAACCCCTTGAACTGGCGGTGGCGCACAGTCTGCAACTGGTCGGCTGGAGTACCTTGTGGATGGCCTTCGGGCTGTTGATCATCGCTGCTGTGGACGTGCCGGTGCAGCTGTGGGAAGCCCACAAGAAGCTGCTGATGACCAAGCAGGAAGTGCGCGACGAGCACAAGGACAGCGAAGGGCGGCCAGAGGTCAAGCAGCGGATTCGCCAGTTGCAGCGCGAGATGTCGCAGCGACGGATGATGGCGGCGATCCCCGAAGCCGACGTCATCATCACCAACCCGACCCACTACGCCGTGGCGCTCAAATACGACTCCGAGAAGGGCGGCGCGCCGGTGCTGCTGGCCAAAGGCAGCGACTTCATCGCCCTGAAGATCCGCGAGATCGGGGCGCAGCATCAGATCCTGCTGCTCGAATCGCCGGCGCTGGCGCGTTCGATCTACTACAGCACCGAGCTTGAGCAGGAAATTCCGGCGGGGCTGTACCTGGCGGTGGCGCAGGTGCTGGCCTACGTGTACCAGATCCGCCAGTTCCACGCAGGCCGCGGCAAGCGTCCACCGCCGTTGAACGAGGATCTGCCGATTCCGCCGGATTTGCGGCGGGATTCGTAGCGGGCGTGAGATCGCTACATGGATGCCCTTCGGGCCTATCGCGAGCAAGCTCACTCCTACATTTTTTGAAACGTGCCATGGCCTGATGGACTGAGTTGGTAGCCTTGGTGTTCGGTTCAGATTATTTTTGGTCTGTGAAAAAGGCTGCGCACTCGGTCCATCAGAATGCGGTACGTTGCAAAAAATGTAGGAGTGAGCTTGCTCGCGATCAGGCCCGAAGGGCATCAGAGTAAGAATTACCAAACCGGAAATATGTCGACCCCAACACAATTCCGTATAGTGGCACTCTGACATTTTTCACGCTTTCCCAGAGTTGGACAGAATTTTGCAATACCTGCGTTACAGCGCCTCTGGCGTCAAAAGTTTGATTTAACGCGCAGGTAGATAATCGGTGGATCGCTCTCAAATACTCACAAACGCACGCTCCGGACTGATCGGCCTGGGTCGTGGTCAGTTGGGCGTGCCGTTGTTGTTGCTGGTCATGCTGGCAATGATGATGTTGCCGATGCCGCCGTTCCTGCTGGACGTGTTCTTCACGTTCAACATCGCCTTGTCGATCGTCGTGCTGCTGGTCTGCGTCTACGCCCTGCGGCCGCTGGATTTCTCGGTGTTCCCCACCATCCTGCTGATCGCGACCTTGCTGCGCCTGGCGCTCAACGTGGCGTCCACCCGTGTGGTCATGCTCCACGGCCAGGACGGCCACGCCGCCGCCGGTAAGGTGATCCAGGCCTTCGGTGAGGTGGTGATCGGCGGTAACTACGTGGTCGGTATCGTGGTGTTCGCGATCCTGATGATCATCAACTTCGTGGTCGTGACCAAGGGTGCCGGTCGTATCTCCGAGGTGAGCGCGCGTTTCACCCTCGATGCGATGCCCGGCAAACAGATGGCCATCGACGCCGACCTCAACGCCGGCCTGATCGACCAGCCCGAAGCCAAGCGCCGCCGTCTGGAAGTCGCCCAGGAAGCCGAGTTCTACGGCTCCATGGACGGTGCCAGCAAGTTCGTGCGCGGTGACGCCATCGCCGGCCTCCTGATCCTGTTCATCAACCTCATCGGCGGCATGCTGGTGGGTATCCTGCAACACAACATGACCTTCGCCGACGCCGGCAAAGTCTACGCACTGTTAACCATTGGTGACGGTTTGGTGGCGCAACTGCCATCGCTGCTGCTCTCCACCGCTGCCGCGATCATGGTGACCCGCGCCTCGGGCTCCGAAGAAATGGGCAAGCTGGTCGGGCGCCAGATGTTCACTTCGCACAAGGCGCTGGCCGTCTCGGCAGGCATCATGATCGTCATGGGCCTGGTCCCGGGCATGCCGCACTTCTCGTTCATCAGCCTGGGCCTGGTCGCGGCGGGCGGTGCGTACCTGCTGTGGAAGAAACAGAACATGGTCAAGCTCGCGGCGATCCAGGAGGTCAAGCGTCAGCAGGACCTGCTGCCTTCGCCAACCCGTGCGCAGGAATCCAAGGAGCTGGGCTGGGACGACGTGACCCCGATCGACATGATCGGCCTGGAAGTGGGCTACCGCCTGATTCCGCTGGTGGACCGCAACCAGGGTGGTCAGTTGCTGGCGCGGATCAAGGGCGTGCGCAAGAAGTTGTCGCAGGAGTTGGGCTTTCTGATGCCAACCGTACACATTCGCGACAACCTGGACCTGGCGCCGAGCGCGTATCGTCTGACGCTGATGGGCGTGACCCTGGCCGAAGCCGAGATTTATCCGGATCGCGAGCTGGCGATCAACCCGGGTCAGGTATTTGGCAGCCTCAACGGCATCAATGCCAAAGACCCGGCGTTTGGCCTCGAAGCCGTCTGGATCGAAATCAGCCAGCGCGCCCAGGCGCAATCGCTGGGTTATACGGTGGTGGACGCCAGTACGGTAGTGGCCACTCACCTGAACCAGATTCTCTACAAACACTCACATGAATTGATCGGTCACGAAGAAGTCCAGCAATTGATGACGTTGCTGGCCAAAAGCTCGCCCAAACTGGCCGAGGAGCTGGTCCCTGGCGTGCTGTCGCTGTCGGCTTTGCTCAAGGTGCTGCAGGCGCTGCTGGCCGAGCAGGTTCCGGTGCGCGACATCCGCAGCATTGCCGAAGCCATCGCCAACAATGCCGCCCGGAGTCAAGATACCGCCGCGCTGGTGGCCGCCGTACGGGTCGGATTGTCCCGCGCAATCGTGCAAAGCATTGTCGGCATTGAGCCGGAGCTGCCTGTTATCACCCTGGAGCCAAGGTTGGAACAGATATTGCTCAATAGTCTGCAGAAGGCAGGTCAGGGTCAGGAAGAAGGCGTTCTGCTCGAACCGAGTATGGCTGAGAAACTTCAGCGCTCGTTGATCGAAGCGGCGCAGCGTCAGGAGATGCAGGGTCAGCCGGTAATTTTGTTGGTCGCAGGTCCGGTTCGCGCCATGTTGTCCCGCTTTGGACGCCTGGCGGTTCCGAACATGCATGTTTTGGCTTATCAGGAAATTCCTGACAATAAGCAAGTCACCATCGTAGCGACTGTCGGGCCGAACGGCTGAGGTAGTGAGTCATGCAAGTTAAGCGTTTTTTCGCCGCCGATATGCGTCAAGCCATGAAACTGGTTCGTGATGAGCTGGGCGCTGAAGCCGCCATCATCGGCAACCGGCGGATTGCCGGTGGCGTCGAGCTGACAGCCGCGCTGGACTACAAACTGTCTGCGCTGGCCCCGCGTGTGCCCAACGTCGAGCTCGAGGACGAGCTGCGCAAGACTCAGTCGCGCATCGTGACCGCACAGGCGGAGCTGACCAGCCGCAGCGAACTGGACACCGTCGCCAATCGCCAGCTGTTCGCAGGCATCGCGATGGACGACAGCAACAAGCAGATCGAGCCAACCCTGGACGAGCCGTTCCGCCCATCGATCCATGCCGCGATCGCGGCTGATCGTGCAGAGCGTGCCGAGCGTGCGGCGGCCGAGCCTGGCATCAGCCAGCGCGCCTACGAGTCGATGCGTTCGGAATTGAACGGCCTGCGTGAACTGCTGGAGGTCCAGCTCGGTTCGCTGGCATGGAATCAACTGCAAGGCAGCCGCCCGCAACAGGCCAACCTGTGGCGTCGCCTGCAACGTGTCGGCCTGTCCGGCCCGCTGTCCCGCGACCTGCTGAACATGGTCCCGGACGTCGACGACCAGCCCCACGCCTGGCGCATGTTGCTGGCGCACCTGGCGCGCATGATCGTCACGCCCGACGTCGAGCCGCTCGAAGAGGGCGGGGTGATTGCCATGGTCGGACCTGCCGGAATGGGCAAGACCACCACACTGGCAAAACTTGCGGCGCGATATGTGTTGAAATACGGCGCGCAAAATATCGCGCTGGTGAGCATGGACAGCTTCCGTATCGGTGCCCAGGAGCAACTCAAGACGCTGGGCCGGATTCTCAATGTGCCGGTGACCCACGTCGATCCGGGCCAGTCCCTGGCTCAGGCGCTGGAGCCGCTGCTGCGCAAGCGCGTGGTGTTGATCGACACCGCAGGCCTGCAAGCCAGCGATCCTGCACTGCGTCTGCAACTGGAAAGCCTGGCTGGCCGCGGCATCAAGGCGCGCAACTACCTGGTCCTGGCCACAACCAGCCAGAAGCAGGTGTTGACCGCCGCGTACCACAGTTACAAACGTTGCGGCCTGGCCGGGTGCATCCTGACCAAGCTGGACGAAACCGCAAGCCTGGGCGAAGTGCTCAGCCTTGCCGTGACACACGAGTTGCCCGTGGCCTATCTCACCGATGGCCCACGGATACCGGATGATCTGCATCTGCCACGTCGCCATCAGCTTGTAAGCCGGGCGGTGAGTGTTCAGATGCAGGAGGAGCCTAGCGAGGAAGCGATGGCGGATATGTTTGCGGATCTTTATCACAGCCCCGGCAAACGCGCGGGCTAGGTTAAGGAAAATGACATTGGAAAATACCTGCATCGATGGTCTGCCAGGCATTGTTCAGTCACTGAACGTGCAGCCCGAAATGTGGCTTAGGTCTAAGCAAGACAAGGTAAAAAATTAACATGGGCAGCATGCATCCCGTTCAGGTTATTGCGGTGACTGGTGGCAAAGGTGGCGTAGGCAAGACCAACGTGTCAGTGAACCTTTCGCTGGCACTGGCCGAGCTAGGGCGTCGCGTGATGTTGCTGGACGCCGATCTGGGTCTGGCCAACGTCGACGTATTGTTGGGCTTGACCCCTAAACGCACCCTGGCCGACGTCATCGAAGGCCGCTGCGAACTGCGCGATGTCCTGTTGCAGGGGCCTGGCGGTGTGCGCATCGTGCCGGCGGCGTCCGGCACTCAGAGCATGGTCCAGTTGACCCCGGCCCAGCATGCCGGCCTGATTCAGGCATTCAGCGACATCGGCGACAACCTGGACGTGCTGGTGATCGACACCGCCGCCGGGATTGGCGAATCGGTCGTCAGCTTCGTGCGCGCGGCGCAGGAAGTGTTGCTGGTGGTCTGCGACGAGCCGACTTCGATCACTGACGCCTACGCGCTGATCAAGCTGCTCAACCGCGACTACGGCATGAACCGCTTCCGCGTGCTGGCCAACATGGCCCAGAGCCCGCAGGAAGGGCGCAACCTGTTCGCCAAGCTGACCAAGGTCACCGACCGCTTCCTGGACGTCGCGCTGCAATATGTGGGCGCCGTGCCGTACGACGAGTGCGTGCGCAAGGCGGTGCAGAAGCAGCGCGCGGTGTACGAAGCGTTTCCCCGTTCCAAATGTGCGCTGGCGTTCAAGGCCATCGCGCAGAAAGTCGATACCTGGCCGCTGCCGGCGAACCCGCGTGGCCACCTGGAATTTTTCGTTGAGCGCCTGGTTCATCAGACCAGTGCAGGGCCAGTGTCATGACTGCAAGTGGCTATCGCATGTACAGCAAATCATCCAGAGATTCCCAGTACGAGCTCATCGAGCGCTATGCCCCGTTGGTCAAGCGTATCGCCTACCACTTGCTGGCGCGTCTGCCGGCCAGCGTGCAGGTCGAGGACTTGATCCAGGCGGGGATGATCGGCCTGCTCGAAGTGTCGACCAAATACGACTCCACCAAGGGTGCGAGCTTCGAGACCTACGCCGGCATCCGCATTCGCGGCGCGATGCTCGACGAAGTGCGCAAGGGTGACTGGGCGCCACGCTCGGTTCACCGCAATACGCGCATGGTCAGCGACGCGATTCGTGCCATTGAAGCAAAAACCGGCCGTGACGCTAAAGATCACGAGGTTGCTGCCGAACTTCAATTGAGCCTGGACGATTACTACGGGATTCTGAACGATACCTTGGGCAGCCGCCTGTTCAGCTTCGACGACCTTTTGCAGGACGGCGAGCATGAAGGGCTGCACGAGGACGGCGCGAGCCAGTCGCTGGAACCCTCGCGCGATCTCGAAGACGAGCGCTTCCAGAGCGCGCTGGCCGATGCCATCGCCAACCTGCCCGAGCGTGAACGCCTGGTGCTGGCGCTGTACTACGACGAAGAGCTGAACCTCAAGGAAATCGGTGAGGTCCTGGGTGTCAGCGAATCCCGTGTCAGCCAGCTGCACAGCCAGTGCGCCGCACGTCTGCGGGGCCGGCTGGGTGAGTGGCGCGCACGTTGATTGATTGAACGCAGGCTTTCGGGGCTGCGGATGGTATGTAAAACCGGCTGTGCAAGATGTTGTGTGGGCATCATGAGACAAGGCAGGAGCCGGTCGGATCGGGTCTTTGAAGATCCGCTCTGCTGCGCGCGTGACCTGCCGATTCGTCAGACCCGTCACTGTTATTCGTAGAAGCCGCTCGCCGGTATTGATTGAACGCGCGTCCAGGTGCTGGGCGCGTTAAAGACTGCTTGGAGGTCGAATTGGACAAGAACATGAAAATCCTCATCGTTGATGACTTCTCAACGATGCGGCGGATCATAAAAAACCTGTTGCGTGACCTTGGGTTCACCAACACGGCCGAAGCAGATGACGGTACCACCGCATTGCCGATGTTGCAGGCTGGCGGTTTCGATTTCCTGGTCACGGACTGGAACATGCCGGGCATGTCGGGCATCGACCTGCTGCGCCAGGTGCGTGCCGATGAACGCCTGCGCCACATGCCGGTGCTGATGGTCACTGCCGAAGCCAAGCGCGAGCAGATCATCGAGGCTGCCCAGGCCGGTGTTAACGGTTACGTCGTGAAGCCATTCACAGCCCAAGTGCTCAAAGAGAAGATCGAAAAGATATTCGAGCGCGTCAATAGCTGATGTCCGCTGCGAGGGCGCTATGGATCCTAAAGATTCGACAATGGGTGACTTCGAGTCGACCCTGAAGAAACACGCACAAGAGCTCGTCACCAGCCTTGAAAAAGGCAAGTTCGGCGACGCCGTGCAACTTATCCATGAGCTTAACCAGACTCGCGATCGCGGGTTGTATCAGGAAGTGGGCAAGCTGACGCGCGAGTTGCACAGCGCGATCGTCAACTTCCAGATCGACCCGCACATGCCGCAAGCCGAGGAAGTGTCCCAGATCACTGACGCCACCGAGCGCCTGTCCTATGTGGTCAGGCTCACGGAAGGTGCGGCCAACCGCACCATGGACCTGGTGGAGCAGAGCACGCCGTTGATGAACGGCCTGAGCGAGGACGCCAAGGCACTGAGTGCCGATTGGGGGCGCTTCATGCGTCGCGAGATCGGCGCCGAAGAGTTTCGTGATCTGGCCCGCCGCGTCGATGGTTTTCTGTCGCGCAGCGAGAAGGAGACCCACCAGGTCGCCAGCCACCTGAACGACATTCTGCTGGCCCAGGACTATCAGGACCTGACCGGCCAGGTGATCAAGCGTGTCACCACGCTTGTGACCGAGGTCGAGAGCAATCTGCTCAAGCTGGTGCTGATGGCAAGCCAGGTGGATCGCTTTGCCGGGATCGAGCACGATCAGGAAGTGTTCCGTAAGCAAAAAGAACAGGAAAAACTTCATTCCAAGGGTGAAGGTCCGCAGATTCATGCCGATAAACGTGAAGACGTCGTATCCGGTCAGGATGATGTAGACGATCTGCTATCCAGCCTGGGTTTCTAACTTCCAGTTCCCGGGTTCTATGTGAAAGTGGCGCAAGGTCTGCGCGCGAATGCTTCGACGAAGGCAATGCGCGTAGGCCATCAACGCAGCCTCTGGATCGGTTTGACGGTTAATTTTAGGAGCACCCCCAATGAGCTTCGGCGCCGATGAAGAAATCCTTCAGGATTTTCTGGTAGAGGCCGGCGAGATTCTCGAGCAGTTGTCCGAACAGTTGGTCGAGCTGGAAAGCCGACCGGATGATGCGGATCTGCTCAATGCAATTTTTCGCGGTTTTCACACTGTAAAAGGGGGCGCCGGCTTCCTCCAGCTCAACGAGCTGGTTGAATGCTGCCACATCGCTGAAAACGTGTTCGACATCCTGCGCAAAGGTGAGCGTCGGGTCGATGCCGAACTCATGGACGTCGTGCTCGAAGCGCTGGACACCGTGAACAGCATGTTCGGCCAGGTGCGCGAACGCTCTGACATTACCCCCGCCACCCCAGGGCTGCTCGCCGCGCTGTCGCGCCTGGCCGAGCCTGCGTCGGCCGATGAAATCGCCGCTGCGCCTGCACCTGTGGTCGAGGAAGTGCCAGAGGCTGCGTCCGAAGACATCACCGATCTTGAATTCGAACAACTGCTCGACTCGCTCAACGCGGTCAAGGCCCAGGCGGCGGGTGCTGCCGTCTCGGCGCCGGCACCGGTGGCTGCTGCCCCCGTGCAGGCTGATCAGCCGGCCAGCGATGAAATCACCGACGCCGAGTTCGAATCGCTGCTCGATCAACTGCATGGCAAGGGTCAGTTCGCCGCCGATGCCGTGGCGCCTGCCGCCAACGCGCCATCTGCAGCGGCAGCGACACCTGCCAGCGACGAAATCACCGACGACGAATTCGAAGCCCTGCTGGACCAGTTGCATGGCAAGGGCAGCTTCTCCCCCGACGCCAGCGCACCGGTTGCCGCCGCGCCTGTGGCTGCTGCCAGCGAGCCTGCATCGGACGAAATCACCGACCACGAATTCGAAGCGCTGCTCGATCAACTGCATGGCAAGGGCAAGTTCGAACCGGCCGTAGCCGGCGCGACCGCCACTGCTGCCGCACCGGTCAAGAAAGCCGAGCCAGCCAAGGCTGAATCTGCCAAACCGCAAGCACCGAAAGCCGAGGCACCGAAGGCTGAAGCGGCACCTGCGCCTGCGCCAGCAAAAGCTGCGCCTGCACCGGCGCCGACCCGTGCACCTGCGCCGGCCGCCGCCGACAAGGCGCCGACCGAAGCGGAAACCACCGTGCGCGTCGACACCGCGCGGCTGGACGAAATCATGAACATGGTCGGCGAACTGGTACTGGTGCGTAACCGCCTGGTGCGCCTGGGCCTGAACAGCGGCGACGAAGCCATGTCCAAGGCCGTGTCCAACCTGGACGTGGTGACCGCCGACCTGCAGACCGCCGTCATGAAGACGCGCATGCAGCCGATCAAGAAGGTCTTCGGGCGCTTCCCGCGTCTGGTTCGTGACCTGGCGCGCCAGCTCAAGAAAGAAATCAACCTTGAACTGGTGGGTGAAGAAACCGACCTGGACAAGAACCTGGTCGAGGCCCTGGCCGACCCGCTGGTGCACTTGGTGCGCAACGCGGTGGACCACGGCATCGAATCGCCGGAAGAGCGCGAAGCGTCGGGCAAGGCCCGTGGCGGTCGCGTAGTACTCTCGGCGGAACAGGAAGGCGACCACATCCTGCTGTCGATCTCCGATGACGGCAAGGGCATGGACCCGGCGGTGCTGCGCGCCATCGCGGTCAAGCGTGGCGTGATGGACAAGGACGCGGCCGATCGCCTGTCCGACACCGATTGCTACAACCTGATCTTCGCCCCGGGTTTCTCGACCAAGACCGAGATTTCCGATGTGTCCGGCCGTGGCGTGGGCATGGACGTGGTGAAAACCAAGATTTCCCAGCTCAACGGCTCGATCAACATCTACTCGACCAAGGGCCAGGGCTCGAAGATCGTCATCAAGGTCCCGCTGACTCTGGCGATCATGCCGACCCTGATGGTGATGCTGGGCAACCAGGCCTTCGCCTTCCCGCTGGTCAACGTCAACGAGATCTTCCACCTGGACCTGTCGACCACCAATGTCGTCGATGGTCAGGAAGTGGTGATCGTACGGGACAAGGCCCTGCCGCTGTTCTACCTCAAGCGCTGGCTGGTCAGCTCGGCCGCTCACGAAGAGCAGCGCGAGGGCCACGTGGTGATCCTCTCGGTGGGCACGCAGCGCATCGGTTTCGTGGTGGATCAACTGGTGGGCCAGGAAGAAGTGGTCATCAAGCCGCTGGGCAAGATGCTGCAAGGTACCCCAGGCATGTCCGGCGCCACCATCACCGGTGACGGCCGCATCGCGCTGATCCTCGATGTACCGAGCATGCTCAAGCGTTACGCCGCACGGCGTATCTGATTCAAGCGAGCGCGTCCGCCGTCACGGCAACGCGCGCCTCGTAGCAGCACGGCTTGCCGGCGGTGGCGCCTGCGGGACCGTCACCGCCGGCAAGCCGTGCTGCTACGAGGGCGTCGCCGGGATCAGATCCCGGTGTGTGTCATGTTTGACGAAACAGGTTTGATTCAGCGGCCTGTTCCGTCCTATGGAGTGTTTATGGCAGTCAAGGTTCTGGTGGTAGACGACTCCGGTTTTTTTCGCCGGCGCGTCTCGGAAATTCTTTCCTCTGACACAACGATTCAAGTGGTCGGCACCGCCACCAATGGCAAGGAAGCGATCGAGCAGGCGCTGGCCCTCAAGCCTGACGTGATTACCATGGACTACGAAATGCCGATGATGGATGGCATTACCGCAGTCCGGCACATCATGCAGCGCTGCCCGACACCGGTCCTGATGTTCTCCTCACTGACCCACGAAGGCGCCCGGGTGACCCTGGATGCGCTGGACGCCGGTGCGGTGGACTTCCTGCCGAAGAATTTCGAAGACATCTCGCGCAACCCCGAGAAGGTCAAGCAGATGCTGTGCGAGAAGGTGCACAGCATTTCGCGCAGCAACCGTCGCTTTGGCGGGTACAGCAGCCCGGCAGCGCCTGCGCCGGTATCGAGCCCGGCCTCTGCATCGCCTGCCAGCTCGCTGCGCAGCAGCGCAACACCGAGCGCCACCACGCGCCCGGCGCCAGCCCCTGCACGTCCGGCGCCCGCTGCGCCTGCGGCCCACGGCGCGGCACACCATGCACCTGCCTCGCCTGCGCCCAAGCGCAAGGCATACAAGCTGGTGGCCATCGGTACGTCCACAGGTGGCCCGGTGGCGCTGCAACGGGTGCTGACCCAACTGCCTGCCAATTTCCCGGCGCCCATCGTGCTGATCCAGCACATGCCGGCGGCCTTCACCAAGGCCTTTGCCGAGCGCCTGGACAAGCTGTGCCGCATCAGCGTCAAGGAAGCCGAGGATGGCGACATCCTGCGTCCGGGCCTGGCGCTGCTGGCCCCCGGCGGCAAGCAGATGATGGTCGACGGCCGTGGCGCGGTGAAAATCCTGCCGGGCGACGAGCGCCTCAACTACAAGCCCTGCGTGGACATCACCTTCGGTTCCGCCGCCAAGGCCTATGCCGACAAGGTGCTGGCCGTGGTCCTGACCGGCATGGGCGCGGACGGTCGCGAAGGCGCGCGTCTGCTCAAGCAGGGCGGCAGTCATATCTGGGCTCAGGACGAAGCCAGTTGCGTGATCTACGGCATGCCGATGGCCATCGTCAAAGCCGATCTGGCGGATGCCGTTTACAGCCTGGACGATATCGGGCGACATCTGGTCGAGGCGTGTATCTGATGGATGTTCTGACTCTCATAGGGATCATTCTGGCGTTCATCGCCATCATCGGCGGCAACTTCCTGGAAGGCGGCCACCTGGGCGCCTTGCTCAACGGGCCGGCGGCGCTGATCGTGCTCGGCGGTACGCTCGCGGCCTGCCTGTTGCAGACGCCGATGAGCGCGTTCAAGCGGGCGATCCAGATCTTCGTGTGGATTCTGTTTCCGCCGCGCATCGACCTGCAAGGCGGTATCGACCGCGTCGTCAACTGGAGCCTGACCGCCCGCAAGGAAGGTCTGCTGGGCCTGGAAACCGTCGCCGACACCGAACCTGACGCCTACTCGCGCAAGGGCCTGCAGTTGCTGGTCGATGGCGTCGAGCCGGAAACCATTCGCAGCATTCTGGAAGTGGATTTCCTGACTCAGGAAAGCCGCGACATCCAGGCCGCCAAAGTCTTCGAAAGCATGGGCGGCTACGCGCCGACCATCGGCATCATCGGTGCGGTGATGGGCCTGATCCATGTCATGGGCAACCTGGCGGACCCGAACCAACTGGGCAGCGGCATTGCCGTGGCATTCGTCGCGACCATCTATGGCGTGGCGTCGGCCAACCTGATCCTGCTGCCGGTGGCCAACAAGCTCAAGGCCGTGGCGGTGCGTCAGTCGCGCTACCGCGAGATGCTGCTCGAAGGCCTGCTGTCCATTGCCGAGGGCGAAAACCCGCGTTCGATCGAGTTGAAGCTGCAAGGCTTCATGGAGTGATGGACTGATGGCCCGTCGACGTCGCCACCACGAAGAGCACGAAAATCACGAACGCTGGCTGGTGTCCTACGCGGACTTCATCACCTTGCTGTTCGCCTTTTTCGTGGTCATGTACTCCATTTCCTCGCTCAACGAAGGCAAGTACAAGGTGCTTTCCGAGGCGCTGGTTGGCGTGTTCAACGAAGCCGAGCGCAGCGTGCGGCCGATCCCCATCGGCGAGCAGAAGCCGCAGACCGTGCGCCCGGCAGACCCTCTGGTCAACGACAGCGACCAGACCGACGCAGCCCTGGGGCAGGCCGCCCAGGATCCGCTCAAATCCATCGCCGATGACGTCAACGCAGCGTTCGGCGACCTGATCGCCTCGAACCAGATGACGGTGCGGGGCAACGAGTTGTGGATCGAGATCGAGCTCAACTCAAGCCTGCTGTTCGGCAGCGGCGATGCGATGCCCAGCAACCTGGCGTTCGACCTGATCGACAAGGTGGCCAGGATCGTCAAGCCGTTCGACAACCCGATTCACGTCGAAGGCTTCACCGATGACCAGCCCATCAGCTCGGCGCAGTACCCCAGCAACTGGGAGCTGTCGTCGGCGCGTGCATCGAGCATCGTGCGCATGCTGGCCATGGACGGGATCAACCCGGCGCGCATGGCCTCGGTCGGCTATGGCGAATTCCAGCCGCTGACCTCCAACGCCACCGCCGATGGCCGCGCGCGCAACCGTCGCGTGGTGCTGGTGATTTCTCGCAACCTGGACGTGCGTCGCAGCCTGACCGGCTCAGGTACCGCCGCCAATGCAAAACCCGATGCAGCATTGCGGCGTGCTGGCACACAAACTGCACCAGTCCCGGCTAAACCGCCGCAAGGCGTCAAATCTTCGTCATCTGCCCCGTGATTGCGGGCGCAGCGCTTTGATCGGCGGGAACGCGAACACATGAGAGTCTGGGCGGTAGCCAATCAGAAAGGCGGGGTCGGAAAGACCACCACCTCAATCGCTTTAGCCGGCTTGCTGGCGGAGGCGGGCAAGCGCGTGGTCGTGGTCGATCTGGACCCTCATGGCTCGATGACCAGTTATTTCGGTCACAACCCCGACGCGCTGGAGCACAGCTGCTTCGACTTGTTCCTGCACAAGGGCGCGGTGCCAGACGGACTGCCGGGCCAATTGCTGCTGCCCACCAGCGATCAGCGCATTTCCCTGCTGCCTTCGAGCACCGCCCTGGCCACCCTTGAGCGTCAGACGCCGGGGCAGAGCGGCCTGGGCCTGGTGATCGCCAAGAGCCTGGCGCAACTGTGGCAGGACTTCGATTACGCGATCATCGACAGCCCGCCGTTGCTGGGTGTTTTGATGGTCAATGCCCTGGCGGCGAGCCAGCAACTGGCCATTCCGGTGCAGACCGAGTTTCTCGCGGTCAAGGGCCTGGAGCGCATGGTCAACACGCTGGCGATGATCAACCGCTCGCGCAAGGTGCCGCTGCCGTACACCATCGTGCCCACGCTGTTCGACCGCCGCACCCAGGCCTCGATGGGCACGCTCAAGCTGTTGCGTGACAGTTTTCCGGAGCATGTCTGGAAGGCGTATATCCCGGTGGACACTCGCTTGCGCGATGCCAGCCGGGCCGGTGTCACGCCGTCGCAGTTCGACGGCAAGAGCCGCGGCGTGCTGGCCTATCGCGCGCTGCTCAAGCACATGCTCACCGAGCAGTTGGCCGGGCAGGGGCAGGTGGCCTGACATGTCCATTGATCGTTTATTTGCAGCACAGGGCGCTCTGCGCTCAAGTCCAAAGGTCCCGCAGCCGATATTCGGGGCAGGCGGCAATCGCATCACTTATATTCGGGCCCTTGTATGAACCGCCCTCTGGACACCGCTTCACGGCCACAACTGGCGCTGCAGAATTACCTCGACGCGTTGCTTCAGGACGCCACCGAGGAACTGGAAGCGGACGACAGCATCGATGATTTCCAGGCGGCCGTGCTCGAAGAGCAGGCCCACGACGCACGCATGCGCTCGGCCGTCGCCGAAGCTGTTGCGGCAGCAGTGCCTGTACCGGTCAGCCGGCCCGAGCCGGTTTCCCTGGCGTTCGTGCCCGAGGCCAGGCCTGCCCGGCCGGTCGCCGAGCCTGTGGCGGCGCGGGTGCTCGAAGCCCCGGTGATCCTGCCGCAGGTGCTGGTGCCACCTGTCATTGCGACGCCGGTGCTCGAAGCTCCGGTCATTGACGCGCCGGTGCTCAAGGCTCCGGTGATCGAAACGCCCATCGAAGCCCCCGACCGGGCTGAGCCTGTCAAAGGCCTGGTCGAGCCGGTGGCCGATGTGCACCTGCCAGCCCAGCGCCCGCCGGTGCCGCCGACCTCGGACGAGCGTCCGCAGTGGGCCGAGGAGCCTTTCGAATGCCTGCTGTTCGACGTCGCCGGGCTGACCCTGGCGGTGCCGCTGGTGTGCCTGGGCTCGATCTATCCACTGGCCGGCCATGAACTGACGCCGCTGTTCGGTCAGCCGGACTGGTTCCTCGGCATCCTGCCCAGCCAGGCCGGTAACCTGAAGGTGCTGGACACCGCGCGCTGGATCATGCCGGACCGCTACCGCGACGATTTTCGCCAGGGCCTGCAATACGTGATCTCGGTTCAGGGCTATGAGTGGGGGCTGGCGGTGCATCAGGTCAGCCGCTCGTTGCGCCTGGACCCCAGTGAAATCAAATGGCGCACCCATCGCGGCCAACGTCCCTGGCTTGCCGGGACGGTGATCGAGCACATGTGTGCGCTGCTGGACGTTTCCGAATTGGCCGAGCTGATTGCCAGCGGCGCGGTCAAGCAGATGCAAGCACTTAAATAAACACTCTCAGATAAACACCGGGCGGCGCTGACGCGTCGTTCGCAGAGCACAACACGCAAGGGGTTAGGGGTATGAAGAAGTCGTCAGCACAGGGTTCCGAAGATCCGATCCTGCAATGGGTCACCTTCCGCCTGGACAACGAAACGTATGGCATCAACGTGATGCAGGTTCAGGAAGTGCTGCGCTACACCGAGATTGCGCCGGTGCCGGGTGCGCCAAGCTACGTGCTGGGCATCATCAACCTGCGCGGCAACGTGGTGACCGTGATCGACACGCGTCAGCGCTTTGGTCTGCCACCGGTTGAAGTCAGCGACAACACGCGTATCGTGATCATCGAGGCCGACAAGCAAGTGGTCGGGATCCTGGTCGACAGCGTGGCCGAAGTGGTCTACCTGCGTCAGTCGGAAGTCGAGACGGCGCCGAACGTGGGCAACGACGAATCCGCCAAGTTCATCCAGGGCGTGTGCAACAAGAACGGTGAGCTGCTGATCCTCGTGGAGCTGGACAAGATGATGTCCGAGGAAGAGTGGTCCGAGCTGGAGAGCATCTGATTGATCTTCGAGGTTGCGGTCATTTTTCTGGCGGTGTTGTGGGTCGCGAGCGTCGCGATGTTCATGGCCCACACCAAGCGCCAACGCACACTGGCCATGCAGCAGGTCGAAGCCGACTCGCTGCGTGACCAGCGCATCCGCGATCTTGCCCGGCGCCTGGAGAACTACCAGGGCGGTACGGTAAAAATGGGCGAAGAGCTGCATGAACTGCGGTCCATCGTCGCGCCTCTGCCGGACAAGATCACCGCGCTCGAACAGCGCGACCCTTCCACCCTGTCCTTCGCCCAGGCCGCCCGCCTGGTCGGCATGGGCGCCAGCGTCGACGAACTCACCCAGTCCTGCGGCCTGACCCAGGCCGAAGCGCAGTTGATGACCAAGCTGCACGGCAATAACTGAGTTCTTCTTGCCGGTAGCAGCACGGCGTGCCGGCGGGGGCGGCCTCAAGATCGCCTCCGTCCGCATTGATGCACCAAACATCCCCCACCGTAGGAGCGCGCTTGCCCGCGACAGCGTGGTGTCAGCTGCCATCCATGGCACAGACAGACCGCATCGCGGGCAAGCGCGCTCCTACAGCGTTGTGTGTATCCCTACGGGTGCTCTGGCATTTATGGAAGTCGCGTTCACCGCCACCCTGTAGCAGCACGGCTTGCCGGCGTCAGCGTCCGCAAGATCGCTCCCGCGGGCAAGCCCGGCTGCTACGGGCGCTCTGGCATTCCTGGAATTTTGCGTTCACCGCCACCCCGTAGCAGCACGGCTTGCCGGCGGGGGCGGCGTCAAGATCGCCTCCGCAACCACGTCGCACGCCAAACCTGTGGGCGCGTTAGCGCGGGGTGATATCCCGCTCCACCGGCTCAGGATCCGGATCGAACCCCACCGGAAACTTGCCCTTCAAATGCCAGGCAAACGCGATGATTTCGGCAATGGTCAGGTACAGTTCCTGGGGAATGCTGTCGCCCAGTTCCATACGCGCGAGCATTTTCACCAGTTCGGCGTTTTCGTAGATCGGGACTTTGTATTCCCGGGCGATCGCCAGGATCGCTTCGGCCAGGGCATCGTCGCCCTTGGCGGTGAGGGTGGGGGCTTGCTGGCCGTCGTAGCTCAATGCAATGGCCTGGCGTGGATTGGTTTCGGGCTGTCTCATCAGGCGTTCTCGTCGATCCAGCGTTGTTCCAGCACGGTACGCGGGCCTTGGCTGGGCACGCCGCGGTTGCACGCCAGTTCCTTCACGTTCAGGCCGCAGGCCACCAGGCGGGCGCGCAGGTTGTCCAGCTCGCCCGAGATCAATTCGGCTGCGCCTTCGCGCTGTGCCCACATCTGACTGGACAAGCTGCCGGCGATCAACTGCGCCTGAACCTGCAACGGTCCCAGTGGCTCCAGATCGAACGCCAGCTCCACGCGCCAGAGCTTTTCCTTCTCCTTGACCTCCTGAGTGGCGTTGTCCGGCGCCTGCTCGCGTTCAGGCGTGTCTTCGCGCTGAACCTTGACCTGCAACGGCACGATGTCATGGGCGTTGCGCATCGGGATCTCAAGCTGCCAGGTGGTGACCTGGGTACCGTCGGCGTTGGTGCGGGTCTGCTCCAGGCCGCCGAGTTGATGGCTTTGCAGGCGGGAAATGGCCCCCGCCGCAAGCTTCAACAGCGTCTCAAGGTCATCCTTGCCTTCGGCACTGCCCAAGGTGCGGGCGGGCAACGGAAAGCTGCTCTGCGGCCCGGGCGCGGCCACCAGCCCCAAGGTGCCGAGGGCGTTGCGGATCACGCTGGGCATCGCTCGCGCCAGGGTATTGGCCGCGGCCGCAGCGTTGTAACTGGTGTTATCCGGCAGGCCCGGAAGAATCTGCGCAATGACCCGCAGCAGATTGGCTTTCATGTCCGGCACCAACGTCGGGTTCTGCCCGGCCAGCAGGCGCGATTCCATGAACAGCCCGCTGGCGTTGAGCGCCTGGGCCACACCCTTGGCGGTGCTCATCTGCGCAAGATCGGGCAGGTCGGCGAGCAGTTGTTCGACGCTGGCGCGCAGGTTCGCCGGCAAGGTGTCCGGGGTGTCTGCGCTGGGTGGCGGCAGGTTCTGCAGGGCGGTCAGGAGACTTTGCAGCGAGCCCTGGCGGCTTTGCTGGGTCGAGAGTTGCTGGGCCAGAGCCAGTTCATCAAGCCGATTGGGCATGGCAACGAAGTTCAGCGCCTGGCTGTTCTGCACCTGTGCGCTGAGCAGGCTGCCCACCCGCAGCGGCTGCGGACTGTCGATGGTCAGGCTGCTGCCCGCCAGCGCGGTATTGAGCAGCATCACAATCGAGCGATACACCGCTGGCTGGGTGGTCGCGCCGCCGGCAGGTGTGCCGGCCAGTTGCGCCACATTCTGCGCCGCCACCTGGGTGGTCAGCACCTTGCCCTGCAGCAGGGTCCCGGCGGGAAGCTGGCGGGTGTCGATGCTGGTCAGGCTGTTGGTAATGGCCTTCTGCAAGTCCTGAACGCTGATGGTCAGGGTGTCGGCTGAACCCTGGGCCACGTTCACTGTGGTGCCGGGCGTCAGGGGCAGGGTGCTGGAGACGGGCAGGGTGGTCTGCCGGCCGTTGTCCATGGTGAGCTTGAGCAGCAACTGAAAGTCGTTGCCCAGCTGTTTGAGGCTGACCACTTCGGCATTGGCGACCTGCCCCGCGTTGAGCAGGCCGGCGCGCGGCTCCATCAGCTTGAGCACTTCGCCCGGTGGCACGCCTGCGCGCAAGAGGGCAGTGGCCGCCGCGACTGGAGAAAGATTGGGTATATCGCCTGTCATCAGATCCCGACTCGGTCAAATGGCGCTCTGGAAAGCCTGTCTTAGGGACATCGGTCCCTGATATGTATAATCGCGCACCGACATCGGCAGCCAATTACTAAGCTGCATAAGTATAACGGCCATGCCGTCGCCGACTTGACACCTGCCATCCGAAAAGAAGGTCCACATGCAGATCCCTGTTCTTGAAGCTGTAGGGCTTGCCTGCGAACGCGACTGGCGCCTTTTGTTCGAGCACCTGGACGTGAAGCTGGCGCCCGGGGACATGGTACAGATCAGCGGCCCCAACGGCAGTGGCAAGACCAGCCTGCTGCGCCTGCTCAGCGGCCTGATGCGGCCCACGGCAGGGGATGTGCTGCTGGACGGCAAGCCCCTGGCCGAACAGCGCAGTGCGCTGGCCCATAACCTGCTGTGGATCGGCCACGCGGCGGGCATCAAGGACTTGCTCACCCCCGTGGAAAATCTCACCTGGCTGTGCGCGCTGCACCACAGCGTTCAATCCAGTGAGCTCTGGCAGGCCCTTGAAGCCGTCGGCCTGCGCGGCTTCGAAGACGTGCCCTGTCACACGTTGTCGGCCGGGCAGAAGCGTCGGGTGGCGCTGGCCCGCCTGTATCTGCCGGGACCTGCGTTGTGGATGCTCGACGAGCCGTTCACCGCGCTGGACAAGCAAGGCGTGGCGCAACTGGAAGAGCACCTGGCCAGCCATTGCGAGAACGGCGGCACCGTGGTGCTGACCACCCACCACACGCTGAGCCGCACGCCGGCCGGTTATCGCGACCTGGACCTGGGGCAGTGGGCCGTATGAGTCATGTGTTTAGCCTGTTGATCGCCCGCGAAGCGCGGCTGCTGTTTCGTCGTCCCGCCGAGCTGCTGAACCCGCTGGTATTCTTTGCCATCGTCATCGCCCTGTTTCCGCTGGCAGTGGGGCCAGAGGCCCGATTGCTGCAGACACTGTCCCCAGGTTTGGTGTGGGTGGCGGCATTGTTGTCAGTGCTGCTGTCGCTGGACGGCCTGTTCCGCAGCGACTTCGAAGATGGCTCCCTTGAGCAATGGGTGCTTTCGTCACACCCCCTGGCATTGCTGGTGCTAGCCAAGGTGGCGGCACACTGGGCCTTTTCCGGGCTGGCACTGGTTTTGCTCGCGCCTCTATTGGCCCTGATGCTGGGGTTGCCGAGCGCCTGCCTGCCGGTTCTGCTGCTGTCATTGCTGCTGGGAACGCCGGTGTTGAGCCTGCTGGGCGCAGTGGGCGCGGCGCTGACGGTGGGGCTCAAGCGCGGCGGCCTGTTGCTGGCGTTGTTGATCCTGCCGCTGTACATCCCGGTGCTGATTCTGGGCAGCGGCGCCCTGCAGGCTGCACTTGAGGGTATGCCTGCGACCGGCTATCTGCTTTGGCTTGGCAGCCTGACCGCTCTGGCGATAACTCTGACGCCTTTTGCAATTGCCGCTGGCTTGAAGATCAGTGTTGGCGAATAATGAATTTCTGACCGATCAGACAGTTTTTTGAGATCCTTCGCTGGACTTCATACGATCGGCAGCAGGACACTTCAGCTAATAGAAGTGCCTGGGTTCTGCAAGCAGGCTTGAAACACCGTGATGACAAGTACCTTGATGAAGGCAACATGATGAACACTAGCGCCAAGGCGAAGAGCGGCATCAGTTGGGCCTGGTTCCACAAACTGGGTTCGCCGAAATGGTTTTACGGCATCAGCGGCCGCCTGCTGCCCTGGCTGAGTATCGCTGCCGCCTTGCTGATCGGCACTGGCGTGGTCTGGGGCCTGGCCTTCGCCCCACCGGACTACCAGCAGGGCAACAGCTTTCGCATCATCTACATCCACGTGCCTTCTGCCATGCTGGCGCAGTCCTGCTACGTGATGCTGGCGATCTGCGGCGTGGTCGGCTTGGTCTGGAAGATGAAAATGGCCGACGTCGCGCTGCAGTGCGCCGCGCCCATCGGCGCCTGGATGACCGCCGTGGCGCTGGTTACCGGGGCGATCTGGGGCAAGCCGACCTGGGGTTCATGGTGGGTGTGGGATGCACGCCTGACGTCCATGCTGATTCTGCTGTTCCTGTACTTCGGTCTCATTGCGCTGGGCAACGCGATCAGTAATCGTGACAGCGCGGCCAAGGCCTGTGCGGTGCTGGCCATCGTCGGCGTGGTCAATATTCCGATCATCAAATACTCGGTGCAGTGGTGGAACACCCTGCATCAGGGCGCGACCTTCAGCCTCACCGAAAAACCGGCCATGCCCGCTGAAATGTGGTTGCCGTTGCTGTTCACGGCGCTGGGCTTCTATTGCTTCTTCGGCGCGGTGTTGCTGATGCGCATGCGCCTTGAAGTGCTCAAGCGCGAGGCACGGGCCGGCTGGGTCAAGGATGAAGTGATGAAAAGCCTGGGCGGTGCTGCCGGCAAGGAGACACAGCCATGAGTTTCGAGACATTCGGCGACTTTCTCGCCATGGGCAAGCACGGGCTGTTCGTCTGGACCGCCTACGGCATCTGCCTGATGGTGCTGGCCATCAACGTCGCGTCACCTTTGCTGGCGCGTTGGCGTTACCTGCAACAAGAGGCGCGTCGTCTGCGCCGGGAGAAGCATTCGTGAATCCGCTGCGAAAGAAGCGCCTGTTGATTATCGTCGCGATCCTTGCCGGGGTCGGCGTCGCTGTCACCCTGGCCCTCAGCGCCCTGCAGGAAAACATCAACCTGTTCTACACCCCGACCCAGATCGCCAGTGGTGAAGCGCCCCACGACACGCGTATCCGTGCCGGCGGCATGGTGGAGAAGGGTTCGTTGCAGCGTTCCTCCGATTCGCTGGACGTGACCTTCGTGGTCACCGATTTCAACAAGTCAGTGACCATCACCTATCGCGGCATCCTCCCGGACCTGTTCCGCGAAGGGCAGGGCATCGTCGCGCTGGGCAAGCTCAACGCCGATGGCGTGGTGGTCGCCGATGAGGTGCTAGCCAAGCACGATGAAAAGTACATGCCGCCGGAAGTGACCAAAGCGTTGAAAGACAGCGGTCAAACCGCACCGAACCAACCGGCGGGTGCGTCCTATGCGCCGGCCAAACAGGGGTAAGCCATGATTCCCGAACTCGGCCACCTGGCCATGATCCTGGCCCTGTGCTTTGCCATTGTGCAGGCCATCGTCCCGCTGTTTGGCGCCTGGCGTGGGGATCGCGCCTGGATGGGCCTGGCCCAGCCAGCCGCCTGGGGGCAGTTCGCCTTCCTGCTGTTCGCCTTTGGCTGCCTGACGTACTCATTCATGGTCGACGACTTTTCGGTGGCCTACATCGCCGAAAACTCCAACAGCGCCTTGCCCTGGTACTACAAATTCAGCGCCGTGTGGGGCGCCCACGAGGGCTCGCTGCTGCTCTGGGCGTTGATCCTCGGCGGCTGGACCTTCGCCGTGTCGGTGTTCTCTCGCCAGTTGCCGCAAGTGATGCTGGCGCGGGTGCTGGCGGTCATGGGCATGATCAGCGTGGGCTTCCTGCTGTTCCTGATCCTGACCTCCAACCCGTTCAGCCGCATCCTGCCGCAGGTGCCCCAGGACGGCCGCGATCTGAACCCGCTGCTCCAGGATCCGGGGCTGATCATTCACCCACCGATGCTGTACATGGGCTACGTCGGGTTCTCCGTGGCCTTCGCCTTCGCCATCGCCGCGTTGCTCGGCGGGCGCCTGGACGCTGCCTGGGCCCGCTGGTCGCGGCCATGGACCATCGTGGCGTGGGGCTTTCTGGGCATCGGCATCACCCTGGGCTCGTGGTGGGCCTATTACGAGCTGGGCTGGGGCGGCTGGTGGTTCTGGGACCCGGTGGAAAACGCATCCTTCATGCCTTGGCTGGTGGGCACGGCGCTGATCCACTCGCTGGCCGTCACCGAGAAACGCGGCGTGTTCAAGAGCTGGACTGTGCTGCTCGCCATCGCGGCGTTCTCTCTGAGCCTGCTGGGGACCTTCCTCGTGCGCTCCGGCGTGCTGACGTCGGTTCACGCCTTCGCCTCGGACCCTGCTCGCGGCGTGTTCATCCTGGCGTTCCTGTTGCTGGTGGTGGGCGGTTCGTTGACGCTGTTCGCGATCCGCGCGCCGGTGGTCAAAAGCCATGTCGGTTTCGGCCTGTGGTCGCGGGAAACCCTGCTGCTGGGTAACAACCTGGTGCTGGTGGTGGCGGCCTCGATGATTCTGCTCGGCACCCTGTACCCATTGGTGCTCGATGCTTTGAGCGGGGCGAAGATGTCGGTCGGCCCACCATATTTCAACGCGATGTTCGTGCCCTTGATGGGCGTGCTCATGGCCGTGATGGCCGTAGGTGTGCTGGTGCGCTGGAAAGACACCCCGGTCAAGTGGCTGATGAGCATGCTGGCGCCGGTGCTGGTCGGCAGCGCGGTGCTGGCGGTGATCGCCGGTTTCGCCATGGCGGATTTCCACTGGGCGGTGCTCGCCACCTGCCTGCTGGCGGCCTGGGTGTTGCTGGCCGGTGTACGCGACGTGCTGGACAAGACCCGCCACAAGGGCCTGCTCAAGGGCATGCGCGCCCTGACGCGCAGCTATTGGGGCATGCAGGTGGCGCACCTGGGCATCGCAGTGGTGGCGCTGGGCGTGGTGTTGTCGAGCCAGAACAGCGCCGAGCGCGACCTGCGCCTGGCGCCAGGGGAGTCGGTCGAGTTGGGCGGCTACATGTTCGTCTTCGAAGGGGCCAAACACGTTCAAGGCCCCAACTTCACCTCCGACAAAGGCACGATTCGCGTGCTCGAAGGCGGCAAGGAAGTGACGGTGCTGCACCCTGAAAAACGTCTGTACACCGTGCAGCGCTCGATGATGACCGAAGCCGGCATTGACGCCGGCTTCACCCGTGACCTCTACGTTGCCCTGGGCGAGCCGCTGGATAACGGCGCCTGGGCGGTGCGGGTGCACGTCAAGCCGTTCGTGCGCTGGATCTGGTTCGGTGGGCTCATCACCGCACTGGGCGGCCTGCTGGCTGCGCTGGACAAGCGTTATCGAGTCAAGGTCAGGGCAAAAGTGCGGGATGCGTTGGGGCTGTCGGGAGCTGCGGTATGAAGCGTTGGGTGTTGTTGATTCCTCTGGTGCTGTTCCTGGGTATGGCGGCGTTTCTTTACCGCGGCCTGTACCTGGATCCTTCGGAACTGCCGTCGGCGCTGATCGACAAGCCGTTCCCCGAGTTTTCCCTGCCTTCGGTGCAGGACGGCAAACCGCTGACCCGCGCCAATCTCGTGGGCAAACCGGCGCTGGTCAACGTCTGGGGCACCTGGTGCATCGCCTGCCGCGTCGAGCACCCGGTGCTGACCCAACTGGCGCAGCGGGGTGTGGTGATCTACGGCGTCAACTACAAGGACGTCAACGCCGACGCCCTCAAGTGGCTCAAGGATTTTCATGACCCCTACCAGCTCAACATCAACGACGAGGCCGGCAGCCTGGGCTTGAACCTTGGCGTGTATGGCGCGCCGGAGACCTTCCTGATCGACCGCAAGGGCATCATTCGCTACAAACATGTGGGCGTGATCGACGAGACGGTCTGGCGTGAAAAACTCGCTGGGCTGTATCAGGGGTTGGTTGACGAGGGCAAGCAATGAGGCGCCTGTTGCAAGCCGCTGCGCTGCTGATGCTGGCCTTCGCCGGCGCTGCCCACGCCGCCATCGACGCCTACACCTTCAAGGACGACGCCGAGCGTGCCCGCTACACCGAGCTGACCCGCGAGTTGCGCTGCCCCAAATGCCAGAACCAGGACATCGCCGACTCCAACGCGCCGATTGCCGCTGACCTGCGCAAGGAGATCTACCGCATGCTCGGCGAAGGCCAGAGCAACCAGCAGATCATCGACTTCATGGTCGACCGCTACGGCGAGTTCGTGCGCTACAAGCCTGAACTGAACGCCCACACCTGGCTGCTCTGGTTCGGCCCTGGCGGCCTGTTGCTGGGAGGCGTGGTGCTGATCGGGGTGATAGTTGCCCGTCGGCGCAAGCAGCATACCCCACAGACCGATGTGCTTTCCGACGAGGAGCGTCAGCGCCTCGCCCACCTGCTGGATAACAAAAACGAATGATCGATTTCTGGCTAGCGGCCGGCCTGCTGTTGCTGGTGGCCCTGAGTTTTCTGCTGATCCCGGTGTTGCGCGGTCGTCGTGCGCAAAGCGAGGAGGATCGCACCGCCCTGAACGTCGCCCTGTACCAGGAGCGCCTGGCCGAGCTGCAAGCGCAGCAGGCAGAAGGCGTGCTCTCGGCAGAACAGATGGACAGCGGCCGTGCCGAGGCCGCCCGCGAGTTGCTGGCCGACACCGAAGGCGTCTCGCCAGACCGGGTCGGGCGCTTGGGCAAGCCGCTGCCGTTGCTGGCGGCCGTGCTGGTTCCGGTGCTGGGTCTGGGGCTCTATCTGCACTACGGTGCCAGTGACAAGGTCGAACTGACTCGCGAATTCGCCAAGCCGCCAGCTTCGTTGGCGCAGATGACCGATCGCCTGGAGCGGGCGGTCAAGGCCCAGCCCGATTCTGCCGAAAGCATCTATTTCCTGGCTCGCACCTATATGGCCCAGGATCGCCCGGCCGATGCGGCGAAGATGTTCGAAGCCGCCGTTGCGCTGGCGGGGCGTCAGCCAGAGCTGCTGGGGCAGTGGGCGCAGTCGTTGTACTTCGCTGGCAACAAGGCCTGGATCCCGCAGATCCAGGGGCTGGCCGATGAAGCGCTGAAGGCCGACCCCAGAGAGCCTACCAGCCTGGGGCTGAAAGGGATCAATGCGTTCGAGAGCCAGCATTTCCAGGAGGCAGTGGATTACTGGCGTCGCCTGTTGGCCGTACTGCCGCCTGACGATCCTTCGCGCACTGCCCTCGAAGGTGGTATTGCCAAGGCCAGCGACCGCCTGGTGCAGAGCGGCGGCACGCTGAAAGACGCACCGCTGGTGGCGGCTGCCGGCGCGCATCTGAAGGTGAGGGTGACCCTCGCCGACGAGCTCAAGACCCAGGTGCAACCGGGCGACACGGTGTTTGTCTTTGCCCGCGCTGTGTCCGGTCCGCCCGCACCCTTGGCGGTCAAACGGGTGACCGTGGCGGATCTGCCGGTGGAAGTCGAGCTGACAGATGCTGATGCGATGATGCCGCAGCTGAAACTGTCGAACTTTCCGGAAGTCCAATTGGTGGCCCGGGTATCCCGTGCTGGCCAGCCGACTTCCGGTGAGTGGATCGGCCGCAGTCAACCGCTGCCCAGCAACGTGACGGCCCGCCAGGCCCTGACCATCGACAGCCCCGATCAATGATTCTGGTCGTGCGGCCCTGACACAAAAGAGATGCCTTTATGTATCGCGTCGCACGATTTGCCTTGCTGAGTGTGGTGGTGGCGCTGAGCGCCGCCTGTGCGGTCCAGCGCCCAGGTCCGCAGAGTTCGGAACCGATTCCCACGATTCCCGGGCCATCGCCCACCCCGCAGCCGGGAACGCCGCGCACCACGCCGCAGACCCCGCCCACGATGCCGATCCCGTCGGGCCCGAAAACCAGCGCCAACTTCGCCCCGCCGCCGGGTGGCCACAGCCACTGGGACGCCAGACTGGGCGTGCACGTGCTGGATAACGTCCCCAACACCTTCTACCGCCAGCGCACCTACTACCGCTGGAACAACGGCTGGACCTGGGCCACCTCGCCAGCCGGGCCGTGGCAGGAAACCGATTCGAGCGGCGTACCGGCCGGGCTGAGCCGCCAGTTCGGGAATTGATTGTCGTAGCCTGACCGATTGGCGTGCTGCGCCACGATCCTGTAGGAGTGAGCTTGCTCGCGATAGCGTCTGTTCATCAACATCGCGTCGTCTGGCTAACAGCAATCGCGAGCAAGCTCACTCCTACAGGGGCGGGGTGAGGCGGGGCTAAATAAAAAACGGCGACCTCGATGGGTCGCCGTTTTCATTTCATCCCAACCCCTTACTTGGCGGGGTAGATCTGGTCAAACACTCCGCCATCGACGAAGTGCGTCTTCTGCACGGTGCGCCAGTCGCCGAAGGTCTTCTCCACTGACAGGAAGTCGACTTTCGGGAAGCGGTCGGTGTACTTGGCCAGGACTGCCGGGTCCCGTGGGCGCAGGTAGTTGGCGGCGGCGATTTCCTGGCCCTGGGCCGACCACAGGTATTTCAGGTATTCCTCGGCGGCGGCGCGGGTGCCTTTCTTGTCCACCACCTTGTCGACCACGCTCACCGGCGGCTCGGCCTCGGCAGAGACGCTTGGGTAGACCACTTCGAACTGATCGCGGCCAAACTCGCGGGCGATCATCTCGGCTTCGTTTTCGAAGGTCACCAGCACGTCGCCGATCTGGTTGGTCATGAAGGTGGTGGTAGCACCGCGACCGCCCGTGTCCAGTACTGGCACGTGGCTGAACAACTCGCCGACGAATTTCTTCGCCGCTGCTTCATCGCCGCCATTCTTCAGGGTGTAGCCCCACGCCGACAGGTAGGTGTAGCGGCCGTTGCCCGAGGTTTTCGGGTTCGGCACCACGACTTCGACGCCATCCTTGACCAGGTCCGGCCAGTCTTTCAAATGCTTGGGGTTGCCCTTGCGCACGATGAACACAGTGGCGGAAGTGAACGGCGCGCTGTGGTTGGGCAGGCGCTCGACCCAGTTTTTCGGGACCAGTTCGCCATTGTCGGCCAGGGCGTTGATGTCGGTTGCCATGTTCATGGTGATGACGTCCGCCTGCAGCCCGTCGATCACGGCGCGGGCCTGTTTGCTCGAACCGCCGAATGACATCTTAAGGGTGACGTCTTCCTTGTGCTCGTCCTGCCAGTGCTTCTGGAAAGCAGCGTTGTAGTCTTTGTAGAAGTCGCGCATCACGTCGTAGGAGACGTTGAGCAGCTCAGGGGCGGCGTGGGCGGCGCTGGCGAAGGCCATGGCGCAGGTCAGCATCGAGGCGGCGAAGATTTTTTTCACTGCGAATTCCTTTGTCGTGTCGCGATTATTCTTATGAAAAAAGGGATGGCTAATGGCCGCGACTATAACGAAAACGGTTAGCGTCTTATAGATTAAAAACTTCTGTACTTATGACCGTTTAAAAACGCAGCGGGCGATCCTGCACAGACTGTCGAAACAGACGGCCACCTGCCTGCACCAGCCAGCAGGAGAGGATGAACGGCGCGGTCAACGTCGCCAGGCCCAGACTGGAAAAACCCGGTTGGAGCAGGATCGCCAGTGCGACGGCGATGGCTGGCAGCCAGGGCTTGTGGCGTATATGGCTGAACGCCAGAGCCGCCAGCGCCGGGTTGTAACCGGCAAGCCCCAGCAAGGCCAGATTGGTTTCCTGCTGCCAGAGGGCGAAGGCCACTCCGCTGACGCAGCCGAAGGCCGCCCACAATGCAGCGTTGCGGCTGGACAGCAGCAAGCCGATGCCGATCAGCACGCCTGCCAGCGGATGGTCCAGCAGAAACACCTGGCCCAGGCCCACCGGAAGCGCCTGGAGCAGACCGGTATCGACCATCGGGGCGGCGGGCATCGGCTCGGCAAAGGTCAGCAGTACCCAGCTGAACAGCACGAACGGCGCGGTGTAGGCCTTCAGGCAAGACGCCCTGGGCGTGCGTTGCAGCCAGGCGTGCATCAGCATCGCGCTCAGCCCGCCACAGGCGATGACCAGCAGGGGCAGCATCGGCGACCATTCGAACCGATAGCAGATCAGCAAGCCCAGCAGCACGCCGTTATAGCTGTACACCCCGGACTGCCGCTCGGCCTTGGGGTAACCGCGACGCTGCGCGGTCAGCAGGCCCGACACGGCACCGAGCAGCGCGCCGCCAAGGGAGGAGGGCGCACTGATGAGAATCGCCAGCAGGCACATCAAGCCACACAGGGGACTGCGTTGCAGAAGCACCTGGCTGAAGCCATTGAGCAGCGCTTCGGCCCAGTCGGGACAGTGGGAGGCGGGGGCAGATCGAAGGGTTTGCATGTATGTATTCAATATTATTTTTTATTGTATACATAATGGCTGAAGGGCAAACCTCTATCAAGTAGGAGCGCGCTTGCCCGCGATTGCGCCGTATCAAATGACGCATGAGCAACGGAAAATCCCGATCGCGGGCAAGCGCGCTCCTACAAAGGCTGTTTGCACCAGATCTACACCCTGAACTGCCGCAACAACCCGTTCAACTGCTCACTCAAGCCCTTGAGCTGCGCACTGGCGGCGCTGGACTGCTCGGCGGCGATGGCGGTGCCCTGGGACAACTGCGCGGCCTGGGTCACGTTCTGGTTGATGTCTTCGACTACGTGGGATTGCTGCAACGTCGCGCTGGCAATCGAGGCGTTGAGGCCATTGAGGTTTTGCAGGGCCTGGCTGATGGAGGTCAGGCTCTGGCCGGCCAGGTGCGCCTGTTCGATGGTCAGTTGCGAGGAGCGGCTGCTGTCGCTGATGACTTTCACGGCGGCATCGGAATGGCTTTGCAGGCGTTCGATCATCGCCTGGATTTCCGCCGTGGATTTCTGCGTGCGTTGCGCCAGCAGGCGCACTTCGTCGGCCACCACCGCAAAGCCGCGGCCCTGATCGCCTGCGCGCGCCGCTTCGATGGCAGCGTTCAGGGCCAGCAGGTTGGTCTGTTCGGCGATGGAGCTGATGACTTCCAGCACCCCGCCAATCTGGGTGCTTTCACTGGCCAGGGTGCGGATCACGTCCACCGCCTGGCTGATGGTGCCGGACAGGTGATCGATCTGCTTGAGGCTGCTGTCGATGTTCGCCTGACCCTGCTGCGCCTGGGACTGGGCACTGCGCATCTCGCTGGCGGCATGCTCCGCGTTCTTGGCGACATCCTGCACGCCATAGGTCACTTCGTTGATGGCGGTCGCGACCTGTTCCATCTGCAGCGATTGCTGCTGGCTGCGTTCCTGAGCCTGCACCGCGTTGTTGCCCAGTTCGCTCGACGCCTGGCCCAGGCCCACTGCCGACAGTTGCAATTGGCTGACCACCCCGCGCAGTTTGGCGGTGAATGCATTGAAATGCCCGGCCAGTTGGGTGATCTCGTCCTTGCCCTGGGTTTCAAGGCTGCGGGTCAGGTCGCTTTCGCCACTGGCGATGCTGGCCATGGCCTCGACGGTGGCGTTCAACGGCCCGGCAATGCTGCGTGCGATGAGGGTCAACAGCAGCGCCATTACCAGAATGATCCCGGCGCTGATCGACAGGGCCTTGATGACCTGCTGCTGGAACTCGGCCTGCACGTCATCGACATACACGCCAGAGCCGATGATCCAGCCCCACGGGGTGAACAGCGAGATGTAGGAAGTCTTCTGCACCGGCTCGCTGGCGCCCGGCTTGGGCCAGCGATAGGTGACCATCCCGGCGCCCTTGGCCTTGGCCAGGGTGACCATTTCGTTGAAGACCTGGAAACCGTCCGGATCCTTCACCCCGGACAGATCCTGTCCCACCAGCTTGGGGTGGGCCGGGTGCATGATCATCACAGGCCGCAGATCATTGATCCAGAAGTAGTCGGTCTGGTTGTAGCGCAGGCCGCGAATGGCATCCATGGCCTGCTGCTGGGCCTGTTCGCGGGTCAGCTTGCCGCTGTTTTCAAGGCCCTGGTAATACTCCAGAAGGCCGCTGGCGGTCTGCACCACGTGCATGGTTTTCTGCGCCTTGGCGTCGTACAGATCGTCGTGGATCTGCTTGAGCATGGCCACGGCCAGGGTGAACAGCATCAGCACGGCGACGATTAGAATCAGCCACAGGCGCCGGCTGATCGACAGGTTACGCATATTCATGATCGTCACTCCGTTTCATTGTTCTTGTTATTGCGCCAAGCCTCGTCAGGCACCATGGCGAATGGCAGACAGCGGGCTCGTCTTCAAGCATCTCGGCCCGTGCCGGACAAACCTGAGAGCGGCATGCGGATTTGTACAGCCAGTCATCGAATATGGCCAATTGGCCATTAGTCCAACAAAACAGTGGCGTCAGAATGCCATCGATATAGCCAAAGGCTTACACGAAATGGAGATTTTGGCTCTGGATGGGATCCAGTTATCACAGTAAATTGGATCCCATCAACCGCAACGAAGGAACGCTGCGGGATCAGGGACGATCGACCGTTCGCCAGGAATGGCTGCCGACATGGATTTTGGACGGTCTTGCACAAACCCGCTTCGGCGGGTTTTTTTATGCCTGAAAGGCTGCCCTTACAACCGTTTCAATCAAATCTCGTCACTGAATGGAATTTCCAGCGCGCGCGCCGTTCACAGTACCGACAGCAGCCGGAGTCCAGGACAGGACCAGCCGGACAGGTGACGGGAAGAATTATGGTGGGTGCAGCGCAAATGGCAGCAAACGAGCAGGAAAAACGCCTCATCCTGGTGGTTGAAGATGAGTCGATCATCCGTGATTTCGTGTGCGAGATTCTGGGCGACGAGGGTTTCTCGACCCATGCCCTGGAGAACGCCGACGACGCGGTGAGGTTTCTCGATGAGCACGCCGACCGCGTGTCGCTGCTGCTGACCGACATTCTCATGCCGGGCACGTTGAATGGAGCCGATCTGGCCAACCTGTCGGGTAACAAGTGGCCGCAGATTCCCATCCTGATCATGTCTGGCCACGAAACGCCGGAAAGCTCCGGCGTGCAGCATCAGGTGACCTTTATCCGCAAGCCGTGGAGCTTCGGGCAACTGCTCGATGGCGTCGACAAGGCCCTGCAATCGGGCAAGGCGCCATAAGCCTCAACGATCCGGCTCACACCCCTTGAGCACCAGGCGCACGATGGTCTGGGCGGCGGCTTCGTAGTCGGCGTCGTCCAGCTTGGCCTTGCCGGTGACCGAGGAAATCTGCCAGTCGAAGTCCGCGTACGTCTGGGTCGCGGCCCAGATGCTGAACATCAGGTGGTGCGGGTCGAGCGGGGCGATCAGGCCGTCGTCGATCCAGCCCTGGATGCACTCGATGTTGTGCCGGGCCTGGGCGTTGAGCTGCTCGGCCTGCTCGGCGGTCAGGTGCGGCGCACCGTGCATGATCTCGCTGGCGAACACCTTGGAGGCGAAGGGCAGGTCGCGGGAAATGCGGATCTTGGAGCGGATGTAGCCGCTCAGTACTTCAGCCGGGACCCCCTGGCGATTGAAGGGCGTCGAGGCCTGCATGATCGGCTCGATGATGCTTTCGAGCACCTCGCGGTAGAGGTTGTCCTTGGATTTGAAGTAGTAATAGACGTTGGGCTTGGGCACGCCAGCCTTGGCGGCGATGTCGCTGGTCTTGGTGGCGGCGAAGCCCTTGTCGGCGAATTCTTCACTGGCTGCGCGCAGGATCAGTTCTTTGTTGCGCTCGCGGATGCTGCTCATAAAGCGGAATGTCCTTGCCGGCTCGGCGGTGGCGAATGGTAGCACCGGCCTCGCGGCAGGCTCAAGATTGCGGCGAACGCGCTATGATCCGGTCAGTGGAGTGACCGTGTCCGGGTTTCTGGCGGGCATGGGAGCGGGGAATGAACCGGATCTGAACGGCGAGGTGACAGCAGCATGAACAGCCCTTTGTTTTCCAGCGTCGTTGCCTATGCCCAACATTGCGAACGACAACTGGTGGAAATCCTTCATCGCCGGCCGACGCTTGACCGGCAACAAGTCATGACCTGGGTGGACGAGCAAAGCCACGCCCTGGAAGACCGCGACCCGCTGGAGCTGCTGCGCGCGCTCAACGCCAAGGTCAGGGCAGGCAAACCGATGCCATGGGAAAAACGCACGCCGTAGCAGTCCGGCGTGCCAACGTCGGCGATCACTACTTGGCCCTGAACTGTGGGAGCGGGCTTGCCCGCGAAGGCGGTGGATCCAGCACCTTCGAAGCGTCAAGGCTGACGCATTCGCGGGCAAGCCCGCTCCCACAGGTCAATCAATAACTCCCCAGATTTAATGAACACTCTGCCCCGTAGCAGTCCGGCTTGCCGGCGTCGGCGATCTCAAGACTGCCCCCATACCCGTCAATTATCGGCGACCTGCGCATAGGCCTTGGCCGGTTTGCGGTGGTAGAACATCGCCACGCCCACCAGCACCACCAAGATGCTCAGCAACACCATCGACGATCCCACGGTACCAAAATCCAGCCCGCCTTTTTCATGGGGCTTGGTCAGCACATCGCCCAGGGTCGCGCCGAACGGCCGGGTCAGCACGAACGCGATCCAGAACAGCGCCACCGACGACAGGCGCGTGGTGTAGTGCAGCACCGCCACCACAGCGATACCCGAACCGATCAACAGCGCGCCGCCGGCAAAGCCCAGCCCCGAATCGTCCGCCAGGAAATCACCCAGCGCAGTACCCAGGGTGTTGGAAAACAGAATCGCGAACCAGTAGAACAATTCCGCCTTCAGCGTCGTCACGCGGCTGACCGACAACGATTTCTCGCTCAGGTACCAGACCGAGAAGATCGCCAGCAGGATGGCCACCAGAATCGCCGAGCCCGCCGCATACCCCAGTCCTAGCGTGCGATCCATGAAATCGGACATCGTGGTGCCCGCCGTGCTGGTCGACAGAATGACGATCCAGTACAGCGCCGGGTTGTAACGTTTGGACGCAAGTTGGGTGAGTAAGGTGACGACAAACACGCTGATCAGAATCAGCGAACTCATCAAGTAACCAACGTCCAGGGTCATGGACAGCAGGTCACCAGCGGTTTCACCCAGCGTCGTGGCGCAGATCTTCATGATCCAGAACGCGAGGGTAATCTGTGGGAGTTTATTCATGGGCTATACCGAAATGGGTCAGACACATTATTAGAAGTGGCGTCTGGCGAGGGCCGACGGGGGGCATAGTCCATTGGCGGGCGTTAAAAGCTGGTCGAATGGAAATGAAAATCCCATGAAAGTTACAGTTGGCGACATATCCGCTTTCAGTTTTTTACCGGCGGGCAGCCCTGGCGCTGGCAACGGGTGTAAAATCCGCCGCGGCATTTAAATGGATCGAATTGCCGTTTCGACAAGACGTATTTGCTAGAAGGAGATAGACCATGCATGGATACGGGATGTCCGGAGACCTGCTGCACCTGAGCCTTTATCTGCTGACCATCGTCGCCTGGCTCTATTTGTGGCTGGTGTGCGTGTTTGGCAGCGTGCCGTTCAGGAAACGGCTGGGCACTCACGCTTTGTTGATCTGCGCGCTGGGCGTGCCAAGTCTTGCGACTTTCATGGTGGGCGGCGCTGTTGTGCTGTTCGGTCTGGAGTACGTGCTGTGGAGCCTGATGGTCGTCGGCGTGGGAATGCCGCTGGCGGGGGTTCAACTGGTCAATCGCGACCGGCAAAAGGACGGCTCGGCCCAGGCGCGGCGTTGAGTGCCGCTTGGCGTGGGCTCCGATCAGACAAAGCCCACGCCTGCACTGAATTAGAAGAACACTTTTACCAACAGGCTGGCAGTGTTCTGGTCGGTATCGAAGTAACGGGTGTCATTGATCCCGTATTTGTTCGTCCAGTAGTCATACTCGATACCCACGTACAGCTGGCGCTCTGGCAGGTTCATCGCCTTGCCCAGGTCATATTTGATCTGCGGGTTGAAGTGCAGGTTGGAGTGGTAGTCGCCCTTGGTGTTGGACTGTTTGTTGTCCACGACCCAGTCCATGAATCCGTCGATCAGAATGTCCGACTTGCCCACCGGAATGGTGTAGGACCACACCGGCGTAATCTGCCAGGCGCCGTAACCGGCACGGTGGCCGTCGTTGTAGCGCTTGTAGAAGTTGAGCTGGAAGTAGTCGAAGCCCGGGATGTTCAGGTCGAAGCCCGGACCGATCAGGTACGACTCGACGTCGCCTTCGCCGAACTCGTAAGTACCCGCCAGCAATACGTCCTTGATCGGGCCCAGCTCGAATTTCTGACCGAAGATCTTGCCCATCGACAGGCGAGGGGAGAACTCGCCGTACAGGGTGTTGTTGCCCACGCCCGGATCTTTCTTGCCGTTGTAGAAGATGTTGTCGACGAACAGGAAGTTGTCGCCGTACTTCCAGCCATCCGCGTGCTCGAAAGTGAACGTCTGCTGGATCTCCGGGTTCACGGCAAAGTCCTTGCCGTAGAGATAGGTCAGGCTGTTGCTCTGCCACTGCAACAGATCGCCCGACATGGCAGGGGCGGCGGCGAGCAGGCTGCCTGCGGCCATCAGGCTGGAAAGTGTACGGTTCATGCATTTACTCCCTAAGGTTTAAAGTCGTTGTCGCTCGGTTGTAACGCTCTGATGTGGCGCTATTTTTTCTAAATAAGTTGTCCATTTGGTCAACTTGAAGGGTGCAACGAAACCGCGCCCGCAGCCGGAAAAAAGGCCAAAAAGACTCGTCGGCTGTTTTCGCAACAGTCGAGGGAAGAGTGTTTTCAATGCCTTTTCGAGGGTGCAGCGGGTGATCGGTTAACTAACTTTGCAGTCAGAATCTTGTTGGTGGTCGTTCGACCCTGATTTCGAGCGGCGGCGGAGGATACTGACTCGCGCCACCAGGCTCAAGTGCTCCGCGACGGAGCACCTGAATCGACACCAGGTAAACGTTCGTCAGTGCGAGTGCACAGGCCCTGCCATGGCCGCGCGTTCGGCACCGCCGAGCACGTTGAACAGCAGGTTGAGCAGCACGGCGCTCAAGGTCGCCATGGCAATGCCGCTGTGGGTGATAGGCCCCATCCAGTGTGGCAACTGGCTGAAGAATTCCGGCCGCACGACCGGGATCAGGCCCATGCCGATGCTGACCGCAACCAGCAACTGGTTGCGACGGTCGGAGATGTCGGCTTCCTGGAGGATCTTGATACCGGTGGCCGCCACCATGCCGAACATGGCAATGGCCGCGCCGCCGAGCACTGCTGGCGGAATCGACGCCACCAGGTACGCAGCCTTGGGCAGCAGGCTGAGCAGGATCAGGAAGCCACCGGCAACCATGGTCACCGAGCGGCAACGCACACCGGTCATCTGCACCAGGCCGATGTTCTGGGCGAACGAGGAGTGGGTGAAGGTGTTGAGGAAACCCGCCAGGAACGACGCTGCCGCATCGCACAGCAGGCCGCGACGCAACATGCCGGGGGTGACTTCGCGGTCGGTGATCTTGCCCAGTGCCAGGAACATCCCGGTGGACTCGACGAAGATGATCACCACCACCAGGCACATCGACAGGATCGGCGCCAGGCTGAAGGTCGGCATGCCGAAGTGCATCGGCGTGACCACCTTGACCCACTCGGCCTGGGCCAGGCCGCTCAAGTCGACCATGCCGATGAAGCCCGACAGGATGTAGCCCAGGCCCATGCCGATCAGCACCGAGATGTTGACCCAGAAACCGCGCATGAAGCGGTTGATCAGCAGGATGCTGCCCAGCACCAGCGCCGCCACGCCCAGATACACCGGGTCACCGAAGCTTACGGCCTTGTTGCCGCCGCCCGCCCAGTTGACCGCAACCGGAAACAGCGAAAGGCCAATGGAGGTGATGACGGTACCGGTCACCAGTGGCGGAAAGAAGCGCACGATTTTCGACATGAACGGGGCGATCAGCATGCCGAAGAAACCGGCAGCGATGGTCGCGCCGAAAATCCCCGGCAAGCCGACGCCGGGCATGCCGGCCATCGCGACCATGCTGCCGACAGCGGCAAAGCTTGCCCCCATCATCACCGGCATGCGAATCCCCAGCGGGCCGATCCCGAAGGATTGCACGACCGTGGCGATACCGGCGACCAGGAGGTCTGCGTTGATGAGAAAGGCGATTTCTTCGCGAGACAGGCCAGCGGCCTGACCGATGATCAGCGGCACCGCGACGGCACCGCCATACATCAGCAGGACGTGTTGCAGGCCCACCAGAATCAGTTGCATCAGTGGCAGGGGCTGTCGTGGTGGCGCAGCAGGGATGCGCGCGTGAGTTGACTCGGACATGCAACACCTCATTTGTTCTTATTTTTGAGTACGCCCGTTGCGGCTGGGCGGTGGAACCTCGACTTCGGCAAACACGCCCCTGTAGGAGTGAGCTTGCTCGCGATAGCGGTGAGTCAGTCGACAATGATGAAACTGTCAGACCGCGATCGCGAGCAAGCTCACTCCTACAGGGATCGGCGACATCAGGCAGATCCGGGGCATCAAGCGACGCCCCCTTACATCAGTTCGTCTGGGCCCCCTTGTCGATCCACTGCCCCAGCAGGTCACGTTCCTGCTGGGTCATCTGGGTGATGTTGCCCAGTGGCATGATCTGCGCAGTCACGGCCTGGGCCTGGATGCGCGGGGCCAGTTGCTGGATCTGCTGCGGGGTGTCGAACATGATCCCGGCCGGCGCACTGCTGAACAGCGGGCTGGTCGGTTTGGCCGAATGACAGACCGCGCAGCGTTCCTGAATCACGCTGTGCACCTTGTTGAAATCCACGCCGCCGGCATTGCTCGCCTGTGCCGGTTGCTCAGCTGGGGCGGGGGCTTTTGCAGGTTGCGGTTCGTCGGCGCGATGACCACCGATGGCGGTAGCAGGCAGCGGCTGGTACTCGATCTTCGCCACGTCAGGCGCCTTGGCCATCTGCGCAGGGCCTGTGACATAGGCCAGGCAGATCATCCCCAGTGCGCCGACCGGCAGTGCCCAGGCGAACTTATTGCTGTCGTGACGGGTGTTGAAGTAGTGACGCACCAACACCGCACACACCGCGATCGCCGCCAGGATCAGCCAGTTGTACTGGCTGCCGTAGGTGCTCGGGAAGTGGTTGCTGATCATGATGAACAGCACAGGCAGCGTGAAGTAGTTGTTGTGACGCGAACGCAGCAGGCCTTTGGCTGGCAGCGTCGGGTCCGGCGTACGGTTCTCGGCGATGGCCGCAACCAGTGCGCGCTGCGCTGGCATGATGATGCGGAACACGTTGCCGACCATGATGGTGCCCATGATCGCGCCGGTGTGCAGGTATGCACCACGGCCACTGAACACCTGGGTGAAGCCATAGCATGCCCCGATGACCAGCACGAACAGCACCAGGCCCAGCAGGCCAGGGCGCTTGCCCAGTGGCGAGTCGCAGAGCAAATCGTAGATGAACCAGCTGGCGACCAGGGCGCCGACGCCGATGGCGATGCCTTCGCCGCCGGTCAGTGTGCTGCCGGGCGCGAGCAGGTAAAGCGTGGGGTTGGAGTAGAACACGATGCACAGCAGCACGATGCCCGACATCCAGGTCCAGTAGGCTTCCCATTTGAACCAGTGCAGGTTGTCCGGCATGGTCGGCGGGGCAAGCTTGTATTTTTCCAGGTGGTAGATACCGCCGCCGTGGATCGCCCACAGGTCACCCGACAGCCCGTCGCGCGGCTTGGCGCGGTTGAGGTTGTTCTCCAGCCAGACGAAGTAGAAGGATGCGCCGATCCAGGCGATCCCGACGATCATGTGAATCCAGCGCACGCCCAGATTCAGCCATTCCATCAGATGTGCAGCCACAGTCTTTACCGTTAGTCTTCTGCCACTTAGCGAGCAGTCAGACCCTCTTTATTGTTGGGGATCGAGAATCATCTTCTGACTCTCTTCGAAGAAATGCTCATCGCAGTTATTGCCACTGCCACTGCGATCAACCACCAGGAAGTCATCCCGCTTTTCGATCGTCAGCACCGGGTGGTGCCAGACGCCGCGATGGTAATTAACACCCTGCCTGCCATTGGTGATGAAGGCGCGGGTCAACTCTGGTTCAGGAACATCGCCAAATGGCGCGACCACGACCAGAAAAGGGTTGCCGAGCAGCGGAATGAAAGCCTGGCTGCCCAGCGGATGGCGCTCCAGCATGCTCACGGTCAGCGGCATGTCCTGCGCGTCGGCGCGGAAGATGCTGATGATCGCGTTATCGTCCGGCGTTGTCGTTTCAACGGTCGCCAGCTTGTGAAAGCGCATGGTCGAGCCGTTGTTGATCATGAAATGATCGCTGCCATCGGTTTCGATGACATCACCGAAAGGGGCGAAGGCTTCTTTGGTCAACGGCTCGATAATCAGTTTGCGCATGCGGATTCTTCTGTTCTCAAGTTCAGTGATGGATCTGCGATCCTGCTGTCTTCTGTGGGAGCGGGCTCGCCCGCGAAAGCGTTGTGCCGGTCAACACATGGTTTGCAGACATATCGCCTTCGCGGGCAAGCCCGCTCCCACAGGGTCGGTCAGCTGCTCGTTACTTGGCTACTTTGCCGAGCACACGCAAGCGGCTCACACCACCATCCGGGAACACGTTCAGGCGGATGTGGGTGATCGGGCCCAGCTTGTTGATCTGCTCGACGAAGCTGTGCTCGGCGTGCATCTGCAGCTTCTGGCTCGGCAGCAGTTCGCGCCAGAACAGGCTCTGGGTTTCGATCTGGCTGTCGGTGCCGCCTTTGACGAATGCGCCCTGGATCGAGCAGCTGTCCGGGTAGTTGCCCTTGAAGTGCAGGGTGTCGACGACGATCTGCTCGACTTCACCGGCATGCCCCAGCGCCACGATCACCCAGTCATTGCCTGGCGTGCGACGACGCGCAGTTTCCCAGCCGTCGCCCATGTTGATGCCACGGCCCGGGTTGAGGATGTTGCTCATGCGGCCGAAGTGCTCGTCGGAGCAGGCCAGCGCGCGGCCGCCATTCAGGGCTGCGGCCAGGTCCACTTGCTCGTTGTCGCCAACGGCCGACCAGTCGCGGTGCGGCACGCCGTACACGCGCAGGCGCGCCACGCCGCCGTCCGGGTAGATGTTGAAACGCAGGTGGCTGTAGGCCTTGGCGTCGCTGATTTCGTGGTAGTGGTGGCTGTCGCCCTTGAGCTCCACGGCCGCCAGCACTTCAGTCCACACGGTGTTCTCGTCCGGTTCGCCCGAGGCCAGGAAGCAGCCTTCCAGGGACGCCGATGGCGGGTAGTTGCCGGTGAAGAACGAGGTGTCGATGTCCACGCCCTTGATCGAACCTGCCACACCCAGGCGGATCACCGCGCTGTCATAACCTTCGAAACGCTTGCGGCGCGATTCCCAGCCGTCCATCCACTTGCCGTTGTCGTCGAACACGCCTTCTTTCCACACAGCCGGGGTCGGCTGGAACAGGCGGTTGGCATCGGCGAACCAGTCGTCGGTGACGGAGATGATCTTGGTGCCCAGACGTGCATCGGCCAGGTTGACGAATTTCTCGAAGGGTACGGCGTAAGCTTTCATTCTTTTTGTCTGCCTTTTATTGATGGCGTGGGAGAAGGTCGGTTGGGGCTCAAAGTGTCTGCAATCGGAACAGCGCGATCTTGTTGATTTCGGCCAGGGCGCAGGCGAACTCGGTTTGGGCCGAGTTGTGAATGCGCGTCTCGAATGCCGCAAGAATCTGATGCCGGTTGCTGCCCTTGACCGCCATGATGAAGGGGAACGCGAACTTGGCCTTGTAGGCGTCGTTCAGCTCGGTGAAGCGTGCAAACTCTTCAGCCGTGCATTGGTGGATACCGGCGCCAGCCTGTTCGTTGGTGCTGGCTTCGGTCAGTTGGCCTTGCACGGCGGCTTTGCCGGCAAGATCCGGGTGAGCGTTGATCAGCGCCAGTTGCGTGGCGTGATCGGCGCTCAACAGGATGTCGCTCATACGGGCATGCAGGACGTCGACGTCGTCGATGTCGCTGCCGTGGCCCAGGTCATAGGCCTTTTCGGCGACCCAGGGCGAATGCTCGTAGATGTCGGCGAAGGCTTTGACGAAGTCTTCGCGGGTAAGGGATGAAGGCGTCAGGCTCTGGAAGCGGCTCATTTGGCGGCTCCCTTCACAGAGTGGGGCTGGAAAGGATGCACATCATGCCAGTGGCGGGCGATCTCGACGCGGCGGGCGAACCACACCTGCTCATGGCCTTTGACGTATTCAAGGAAACGCTGCAGCGAGGCCAGGCGGGCAGGGCGGCCGATCAGGCGGCAGTGCAGGCCGATGGAAAGCATCTTCGGCGCCTCGGCCCCTTCGGCGTAGAGCACGTCGAAGGCGTCTTTCAAGTAATCGAAAAAGTCGTCGCCCTTGTTGAAACCCTGCACCTGGGTGAAGCGCATGTCGTTGGTGTCGAGGGTGTAGGGAATCACCAGGTGCGGCTTGCCGGTGCTGTTGTTCGGTTCCCAGTAGGGCAGGTCGTCGTCGTAGGTGTCGCAGTCGTAGAGAAAGCCGCCTTCTTCCATCACCAGGCGACGGGTGTTGGGGCCGGTGCGACCGGTGTACCAGCCCAGCGGGCGCTCGCCGGTGAGCTCGGTGAGGATGCGGATCGCTTCGAGCATATGCTCACGTTCCTGGGCCTCGTCCATGTTCTGGTAGTCGATCCAGCGGTAGCCGTGGCTGCAGATCTCGTGGCCGGCTTCGACCATCGCGCGAATCACGTCCGGGTGACGCTGGGCGGCCATGGCCACGGCGAAGATGGTCAGCGGGATATCGAACTGCTTGAACAGCTTGAGGATGCGCCACACGCCGGCACGGCTGCCGTATTCGTACAGCGACTCCATGCTCATGTTGCGCTGGCCTTGCAGCGGCTGGGCGGCGACCATCTCGGACAGGAAGGCTTCGGATTCCTTGTCACCGTGCAGGATGTTGCGCTCGCCGCCTTCCTCGTAATTGAGTACGAACGACAGCGCGATCCGGGCATTGCCTGGCCAGTGTGGGTGGGGCGGGTTACTGCCGTAACCGATCAGGTCGCGTGGATAGTCGGCGCTCACTGCAATCTTCCTTATCTACGTGTTGTCTGTGGCAGTGGTCGGGTCGAACCTGGCAGGACCACTGCGGCGATGGATAGATTGTATACAACTTTATTTACTATTTGTAACCCTGTTTTTTCGCCTTTCTGCTGCCGTACATCACCCCACTGTACGTAGCAAGAAACTTGCCTGAGTGGTCAGGTTAAGCTGAAAAAACGCAGCAATATCCGCGATGCCCGGGAAATCAGGCTCCAACAGGATGGCCGGGCGGATAGGGTCAAAAAAGCCATTTTAATTGTGTACAATTTTCGCAGAAAGTGTCTTAATCGCTCATCGCCCGCATCTTTCAGGCCCTGAATGAGTGCGCGCCTATACCCCAACCATCCAAAAAGAGGCACTGACACGCCATGGGACGATTGACCACACACGTGCTGGACGCCGCGCATGGCTGCCCCGGCAGTGACATCCGCGTTGCCCTGTATCGCATAGAGGGCGAGCGCCTGGAAAAGATCGCCGAGACCCGCACCAACGCCGACGGCCGCTGCGATGCGCCGTTGCTGCAAGGTGAGGATTACCGTTCCGGTGTCTATCAACTGCAATTCAGCGCCGGCGACTACTACCGCGCCAAGGGCGTGAAGCTGGGTGAGCAGCCGTTTCTGGACGAAGTGGTGCTGCGTTTCGGCATCGATGCCGGCCAGGACCACTACCACGTGCCCCTGCTGATTTCGCCGTACAGCTACTCGACCTATCGCGGTAGCTGATTCAACCGCTTGACCCGCTTCATCGCACTGCCCCTGTTCCTCATTGCCCGCCCCACACTGCGGGCTTTTTTTTGCCCGAAACATGGCAACACACACATCCCGTAGCAGCACGGCTTGCCGGCGGGAGCGGTGTGCCAGACAGCTCATCTGTGACTGACACACCGTCCCCGCCGGCAAGCCGTGCTGCTACGGAACTGTGTTGAAGGACCCGTAGCAGTCCGGCTTGCCGGCGTCGGCAATTTTGAAAGGTTATAGATACCGGCGAGAAGTCCTAGTGGCTAAGCAACGCCGCCGTGCCCGCCCCGCCAAACAACCCCGCGCTGATGCGGTTGAACCAGCTCTGGCCGCGCCCGGTGCGCAGGTACCGCGCCGCGCCCTGGGCGCTCAGGCCGTAGAACAGCTTGCAGGCCAGGTCCAGCAGGGTCCAGGTCACGATCATCGTCAGCAACTGGCCGAGAAACGGCTGATCCGCCTTGAGAAACTGCGGCAGGAAGGCGGCGAAGAACAGGATGTCTTTCGGGTTGCTGCCGCCCAGCACAAAGGCACGCCAGAACAGTGAAGCGAAACCCGGATGGGCCAGCGCCTGGGGTACTTCCTGGGCGGTCACAGGCTGACGGGACTGCTTCCAGCTCTGCCAGGCCAGATAAAACAGGTACAGGCCACCTGCGATCTTCAGCACGCTGAACAATTGCTCGGATGCCATCAACAGCGCGCCCAGGCCCAATGCCGACGCGCTGAGCAGGCAGATCGAGGCGCAGACCCCGCCGAGGAACGCCGGGTACGACCGCAGCAGGCCGTAATTGAGGCTGTTGCCAATCATCAAGAGCGACAGCGGGCCTGGGATCAGAATCACCACCAGCGCAGCGCCGCTGAACAGCAGCCAGGTTTCCAGAGTCATGCTTTATTTCTCCTTTTTTGAAATGACAAAACGCCATCCCATGGATGACGTTGGTCAGGAACATGATGAATGACCTGTGGGAGCGAGCTTGCTCGCGAAGGCGGCAATTCTGACACCGAGGCGTCTGAACCATTCGCGAGCAAGCTCGCTCCCACAGTGGTCAATGCATCAAATTGAAACGGCGTGGGTTTACAGGAACACAAACTTGGCAATGAAAATCGCGCACAGTGCCCACAGGCTCACGGAAATTTCTTTATGCCGCCCGGTACCCGCCTTCAGCACCACGTAGGTGATAAAGCCCAGGGCGATGCCGTCGGCGACCGAAAAGGTCAGTGGCATCATGATCGCCGTGACGATGGCCGGAATCGCGTCGGTGGCTTCGTCCCAATCGATGTGCGCCATGCCGCCCATCATCAGCATCGCCACATAAATCAGTGCGCCTGCAGTGGCGTAGGCAGGAATCATGCCCGCCAGCGGTGCGAAGAACATCGCGGCCACGAACAGGACACCCACGGTCACGGCGGTCAGACCTGTACGACCGCCCGCCGCCACACCCGAAGCACTTTCCACGTAGCTGGTGACCGGCGGCACACCGACCATCGCACCAAACACGCTCGATGCGCTGTCGGCCTTGAGGGCGCGGGACAGGTTCTCGATGCGGCCGTCTTCATTGACCAGGCCTGCCCGCTGGGCGACGCCCATCAGGGTGCCCGCCGTGTCGAACATATGAACGAAGAGGAAGGCCAGCACCACGCTGATCATGCTGACGTTGAACACGCCCGCGATGTCCATGGCCATCCAGGTCGGCGCAAGGCTCGGCGGGGTAGAGAAGATACCGTTGTAGTGCACAAGTCCCAGGCCCCAGCCGGCCAGTGTCACGGTGATGATGCTGATCAGGATCGCGCCGAACACCCGGTGGTAGCTGAGCACGGCAATCATCAGAAAGCAGATCGCCGCCAGCAGCGGACCAGGCTCACGCAGGGAACCCAGCTTGATGAGGGTGGCCGGGCTGTCGACCACGATGCCCGCCGTCTTCAGGCCGATCAGGCCGAGGAACAGCCCGACCCCCGCACCCATGGCGTAACGCAGGCTGACCGGAATGCTGTTCAGCAGCCATTCGCGAATGCGCGACAGGGTCAGAATCATGAAAATCACGCCCGAGATGAACACCGCACCCAGCGCCGTCTGCCAGCTGTAACCCATGGTGCCGACCACGGTGTAGGTGAAGAAGGCGTTCAGGCCCATGCCTGGCGCCAGGCCCACCGGCCAGTTGGCGTACAGGCCCATCAGCAGGCAACCCAGGGCGGCGGCGATGCAGGTCGCGACGAAGGCGGCGCCGTGATCGATACCGGCGTCAGCCATGATGTTGGGGTTGACGAAGATGATGTAGGCCATGGTGATGAAGGTCGTCAGGCCCGCCAGCAGCTCGGTCCTGACGGTGGTGCCATGCACGCTCAGCTTGAAGATGCGCTCGAGCAGGCCGGTGCGTGGCGGCCTTGCTTCTATTGGAGTGGCATCGAGCGGCGCGGCTTCGGTTTTGCGACTTTCCACAGTGAAATCCTCGGGACGTTTTTGTTGTTTTTTTCAGAGCCGGTAACTGCTCTTTGAAGCGAGTCGACCTTCAGTCCGATTTCTTGACTGAAAGGTCAGAAACGTGCACGAGCGAATTATGCTTTTGTATACAAAAATTGCAAATAATGTTTTTGATTTTGTCGCAAGGATTTTACCGATTGTGTGCATAAGGCCCAATGGAACACGCCTCTGTGCAGACTTTGCACACTGTGTACAATGCGCCATTACTTTTACTGTGACTTTGCCGGGATATCTGCTATTGCTTTAGCAAACAGTGGCTTGCTCCCGCAGTCACGGCACGGCCCCCGGGCCGGATTCAGGTCTTGTGAGTGTCCATGAACGATCAGCTGCAACCCCTCAAGAAACAACCGCGCGCCGCCAAGGCAGGCCGCAGCGGTACCCAGGACGACATCGTCTACGCGCATATCTTCGAGGCGATCCTCGAGCAGCGTCTGGCGCCCGGCACCAAGCTTTCCGAAGAAGCCCTGGGGGAGATCTTCGGGGTCAGCCGCACGATCATTCGTCGCGCCTTGTCGCGCCTGGCCCATGAAGGCGTGGTGCTGCTGCGCCCGAACCGTGGCGCCGTGGTGGCAAGCCCCAGTGTCGAAGAAGCGCGGCAGGTGTTTTTCGCCCGGCGCATGGTCGAGAAGGCCATCACGGAACTGGCGGTGCAGCACGCCACCGTCGAGCAGCTCAATGAACTGCGCAAGATGGTCAGCGACGAGCGCGACAGCTTCTCCAGAGGGGATCGTGGGGCGGGAATCCGGTTGTCTGGCGAGTTTCACCTGAAACTGGCCGAGGCAGCCAGGAACGCACCGTTGATCAGCTTCCAGCGCAGCCTGGTGTCGCAGACCTCGCTGATCATCGCCCAGTACGAAAGCGGCAACCGCACGCACTGTTCCTACGATGAGCACACCCAGCTGATCGACGCCATCCAGGCCCGCGACGCAACGCTGGCAGTGGACCTGATGATGCACCACATGGATCACATCGACAGCAAGCTCAACCTTGACGAAGAAAGCGCGTCGGATGACCTGCACGCGGTGTTCTCGCACCTGGTGCTGCCGAAGAAAAAGCCGGGGCGCAGTACGGCGGTTTGATCGTGGAATTCGGGCATTGATTAAAGCAACTGTGGGAGCGGGCTTGCCCGCGAAGGCGTCCGGTCAGCCAACATCACATTGACTGACCCAACGCTTCGCGGGCAAGCCCGCTCCCACAGGGGGTAGAGGGTGCGCGCGAAATCGACGCTTTCCTCAGCGCTTGTGCACCAACGCCCCCGCCGAATACGTCTCGCTCACCGTCCGGTCATCCCCCAGGGTCATCAGCACGAACAGCTTCTCCTCGATGCTCGTCGCCTGCTTCATGCGGTACGACAGCAGCGGGGTGGCGTTGTAGTCCAGGACCACGAAGTCCGCTTCAGTGCCTTCATGCAGGTTGCCGATCTTGTCCTCCAGACGCAGCGCCCGCGCACCGCCCAGGGTCGCCAGGTACAGCGACTTGAACGGGCTGAGCTTGGCACCCTGCAGTTGCATCACCTTGTAGGCCTCGTTCAGCGTCTGCAGGATCGAGAAGCTGGTGCCGCCACCCACGTCAGTGCCCAGTCCCACGTTCACCTTGTGCTTTTCCGCCATCGGCAGGTTGAACAGCCCGCTGCCCAGGAAGAAGTTGGACGTCGGGCAGAAGGCGATGGCTGACCCGGTTTCCGACAGCCGCTCACATTCCTGATCGCACAAATGCACGCCGTGGGCGAACACCGAGCGCTCGCCCAGAAGCTTGAAGTGGTCGTACACGTCCAGGTAGTTCTTGCGCTCCGGGAACAGCTCCTTGACCCACTCGACTTCCTTCAGGTTTTCGCTGATGTGGGTCTGCATGTAGAGGTCGGGGTATTCGCCCAGCAACTGGCCGGCGAGGGCCAGTTGCTGCGGCGTGCTGGTGGGTGCGAAGCGCGGCGTGACCGCGTAGTGCAGGCGGCCCTTGCCATGCCAGCGCTCGATCAGCGCCTTGCTGTCGACGTAGCTGGACTCGGCGGTGTCCACCAGGTAGTCCGGGGCGTTGCGGTCCATCATCACCTTGCCGGCGATCATCCGCAGATTGAGCTTCTCGGCAGCGGTGAAGAACGCATCCACCGACTCCTTGTGACGGCTGCCGAACACCAGTGCGGTGGTGGTGCCGTTGCGCAGCAATTCCTGAATGAAGATGTCAGACACTTCAGCGGCGTGCGCAGGATCGGCGAATTGACGCTCGACAGGAAACACGTAGGTGTTGAGCCAGTCCAGCAGTTGTTCGCCGTAGGACCCGACCATGCCGGTCTGTGGCAAGTGGATGTGGGTGTCGATGAAACCGGCGGTGATCAGCGCATCGCTGTAGGTCACCACTTCGATATCGCTGGCAAGCGTGCCGAGCAAGTCCCTGGCGTGGCCGACGGCGATGATCTTGCCGTTCTCGACCACCATCAGGCCGTCTTCGAAATATTCGTAGGACGCCTCGATCACCACTTCGGCCGGGTCGGCGATGCTGTGGACGATGGCGGCGCGGTAGGCTTTCTTTGCAGTAGTCATGTTCAGGATTCGTTCTTCAAATGTTCATTGAGCCTGGCTGCGGCGGGAGACCGGCATCAGCTTGGCGACGGGTTCGGAGGTCGAGCCTTGCTCGCCGCTTTCCATCCCGAAGCAGGCGTTATAGGTGGCGATCACTTCGGCGGCGACCGACACGGCAATTTCAATAGGTAGCTTGCCCTTCACCTCGGACAGGCCCATGGGGCAACGCATGCGCTGCACCAGCGCCGGGTCGAAGCCGCGATCACGCAGGCGATGTTCGAATTTGACGCGCTTGGTCTTCGAGCCGATCAGCCCGAACCAGGTGAAATCGCCACGCTTGAGGATGGCGGCGGTCAGTTCCAGGTCCAGTTGGTGATTATGGGTCATGACGATGCAGTAACTGCCGGCGGGCAGGTTGTCCACTTCGTCGACCACTTCATCGTTGACGATCTTGCTCACCCCTCCGGGTAACTGCGCGGGGAATTCCGCTTCCCGCGAGTCGATCCAGCGCACCCGGCAGGGCAGGCTGGCCAGCAGCGGCACCAGGGCGCGGCCGACGTGGCCTGCGCCAAACACGGCAATCTGCGCCTGGGGTTGGCCCATGGGTTCGAACAGCAGCACGTTCACGCCGCCGCAGCACTGGCCCAGACTCGCGCCGAGGCTGAAGCGTTCGAGACGGGTCTGCTGGGTGCCGCTTTCGAGCATCTGGCGGGCGATGTCCATGGCCTTGTATTCCAGATGGCCACCGCCAATGGTGTCGTAGATCCGCTCGGCGCTGACCACCATTTTCGAGCCTGCATTGCGCGGTGTCGAGCCGCGCTCCTCGATGATGGTCACCAGCACGCAGGCTTCCCCTGCGGTTTGCAGCTCGGCGAGGGCGCTGATCCAGTTGTTCATGTGTTTCTCCTGATCGCCTGTGGCAGATCAAAAATCCTGGTTGGCTGTACCGGCGTCATCGCGAGCAAGCGCGCTCCTACAGGGATTGCGCACTACCTGTAGGAGTGAGCTTGCTCGCGATGAGGTCCATCCAGACGCCGCCGCTACACCGGTGAAACCGTCAACTCATGGGCCACACCCTCGGCCTCGGGCGCTGCCTGTTTCAACTTGCGCATCTGCTCGCACCCCCACAACACCCGCTCCGGCGTTGCAGGCGCGTCGATCTTAGGCTGATGCCTGTAATCACCCAGGCTCGCGACTGCATCCTTGATCGCGCACCAGGCCGCGATGCCCAGCATGAATGGCGGCTCGCCCACGGCCTTGGAATGGAACACCGTGTCTTCCGGGTTCTTGCGGTTTTCCACCAGCTTGACTCGCAGGTCGGCAGGCATGTCCGCCACCGCCGGAATCTTGTAGCCGGCCGGGCCGTTGGTCATCAGCTTGCCCTTGGCGTTCCAAACCAGCTCCTCGGTGGTCAGCCAGCCCATGCCCTGAATGTAGCCGCCCTCGACCTGGCCGATGTCGATGGCTGGGTTCAGCGAGGCACCGACGTCATGCAGGATGTCGGTGCGCAGCATCTTGTACTCGCCGGTCAGGGTGTCGACGATCACCTCGGTGCAGGCTGCGCCGAAGGCGAAGTAGTAGAACGGCCGCCCGCGGGCCTGGCTACGGTCGTAGTAGATTTTCGGGGTCTTGTAGTAGCCGGTGCTCGACAGCGACACCTGACCCATCCACGCCTGTTGCGCCAGGGTGTCGAAGCTGATGACCTGCTCGCCGACGCGCACATGGCCATTGCGGAATTCGACCTGGGATTCTTCGCACTTGTAGTGCCTGGCCGCGAACTCCACCAGGCGCTGCTTGATGGTTTCTGCCGCGTTCTGCGCCGCCTTGCCGTTCAGGTCCGCACCACTTGAAGCAGCGGTGGGCGAAGTGTTCGGCACCTTGTCGGTGTTGGTGGCGGTGATCTGCACTCGGCTGAAATCCACCTGGAACACCTCGGCCACCACCTGCGCGACCTTGGTGTTCAGGCCCTGGCCCATCTCGGTGCCACCGTGGTTGAGGTGGATGCTGCCGTCGGTGTAGATGTGGATCAGGGCGCCGGCCTGGTTGAGGAAGCTTGCGGTAAAGGAGATGCCGAATTTCACCGGCGTCAGCGCAAGACCCTTCTTGAGGATCGGGCTGTTGGCGTTGTAGGCCATGATCGCCTTGCGCCGCTCCGCGTACTGGCTGCTTTCCTCAAGCTCGGCGGTCATTTCTTCGAGCATGTTGTGCTCGACGGTCTGATAGTAGTGCGTGACGTTGCGCTCGGTCTTGCCGTAGTAGTTGGCCTTGCGCACCGCCAGCGGGTCCTTGCCCAGATGCCGGGCGATGGCGTCCATCACTTCCTCGATGGCCACCATGCCTTGCGGGCCGCCGAAGCCGCGGTAGGCGGTGTTCGACGCGGTGTTGGTCTTGCAGCGATGGCCGTTGATGGTGGCATCGCCCAGGTAGTACGAGTTGTCGGCGTGGAACATGGCGCGGTCGACGATGGAGGCAGACAGGTCCGGCGAGCAACCGCAGTTACCGGCCAGCTCCAACTGGATGCCCTGCAGGCGCCCGTCGTTGTCGAAGCCCACGTCGTACTCGACGTAGAAGGGGTGGCGCTTGCCGGTCATCATCATGTCTTCGACGCGGGGCAGGCGCATCTTGGTCGGCTGGCCGGTCAGGCGCGCAACCACCGCGCACAGGCACGCAGGGCTTGCGGCCTGGGTTTCCTTGCCGCCGAAACCGCCGCCCATGCGACGCATGTCCACCACCACCTTGTTCATCGAAACGTCCAGCACTTCGCTGACCAGCTTCTGCACTTCGGTGGGGTTCTGCGTGGAGCAGTAGACGATCATGCCGCCGTCTTCGGTGGGCATCACCGAGGAAATCTGGGTTTCCAGGTAGAAGTGTTCCTGGCCGCCGATGTGCAGCGTGCCCTGGATGCGGTTGGGCGCCGAGTCCAGCGCCGTGGCCGAATCACCGCGTTTATGGGTGTGGCTTTCGAGCACGTAATGCTTGTCGCGATAGGCCTGGACCACATCGAGAACGGGCTCGAGGTCCTCGTACTCGATAATCGCCGCCATGGCTGCCTTGCGCGCGGTTTCCAGGTCGCGAGCGGCAACGGCGATCACCGGCTGGCCGACGAATTCGACTTTGTCGATGGCCAGCAGCGGGTCGCCCGGCAGCAGCGGGCCGATGTCTTTCAGGCCTGGAATGTCTTCGTGGGTGATGGCGATGCGCACGCCTTCGAAATCGTAGCAAGGCGAGACATCGACCTTGACGATGCGCGCGTGGGCACGGTCCGACATGCGCGCATACACATGCAGCTGATTGGGGAATTCGAGGCGGTCATCGATGTAGATCGCTTCACCCGAGACGTGCTTGTCGGCGCTGTCATGCTTGACGCTGCGACCAACGCCGGAGGTGAGGTCCTGCTGGAACAGGGCGACCAGTTCTTCCTGGGTCTTTTGCGGGGCGTGATTAGACATATGCAGTCACCCGAGTCTCGATGTGTGGCGTTTGCAGCTCGATGAAGTATTTGCGCAACAGGTTCTGCGCGCTCAGCAGGCGGTATTCCTTGGTGGCGCGGAAGTCCGACAGCGGCGTGAAGTCCTTCTCCAGCGCGGCGCAGGCGCGTTCAATGGTGGCCGACGTCCAGGGCTGGCCGATGAGGGCCTGCTCGCAGTTGGCCGCGCGTTTCGGGATTGCCGCCATGCCGCCGAAGGCTGCACGGGCATCGACGATGGCGCCGTTTTCCACCTGCACGCGGAATGCAGCGCAGACTGCCGAGATGTCGTCGTCCAGGCGCTTGGAGACCTTGTAGGCGCGGAAGGCCTGTTTGGCGTTGGCCTTGGGCACGATGATCTTCTCGATGAACTCGCTTTCCTCACGGGCAGTGACGCGGTAATCGATGAAGTAATCCTCCAGCGCCAGGGTTCGCGACTTGCTGCCTTTGCGCAGGACGATCTTGGCCCCCAGCGCGATCAGCAGGGGAGGCGAGTCGCCAATCGGTGAGGCGTTGCCGATGTTGCCGCCCAGCGTGCCCTGATTGCGGATCTGCAGTGATGCAAAACGGTGCAGCAGCTCGCCGAAATCCGGGTATTGGTGGGCCAGGGCTTCGTAACAGTCGGTGAGCGCGGTGGCGGCGCCGATCTCGATGCGGTCGTCGAACGCCTCGATCTTCTTCATCTCGGCCACGTTGCCGACGTAAATCATCACCGGCAACGGCCGGTGGAACTGGGTGACTTCCAGCGCCAGGTCAGTGCCGCCCGCCAGCAACCGGGCTTGCGGATAGGAATCGTAGAGGTCGGCGAGGTCGGCCACGGTCAGCGGCACCAGGCAGCGTTTGTCGCCGCAGTTCAGCTCGGCGGTTTCCTTGGGGGCGATGGCTTTCAGGCGGGCGATAGTCTGGGCCTGGCGGGTGTCGAACTGATCCGGCTGGGGCTGGCTGCAGCACTGCTCGGCGGCGGCCAGGATCGGGCGGTAGCCGGTGCAGCGGCACAGGTTGCCGGCCAGCGCCTCGTGGGCCTGGGCGTGCTTGATCTTGCTGGAATCGGCTTCGCTGGTGTTCTTCTGCAGGGCAAACAGCGACATCACGAAGCCCGGGGTGCAAAAGCCGCACTGCGAGCCGTGGCACTCGACCATGGCCTTCTGCACGCTGTGCAGTTGCCCCTGGTGCTTGAGGTCTTCGACGCTGATCAGTTGCTTGCCATGCAACGAGGCGACGAACGTAAGGCAGGAGTTGAGGCTGCGATAGCTCAAGTGATCCTGGCCGTCGGCGTCGGTGCTCAGTTCGCCCACCACCACAGTGCAGGCGCCGCAGTCGCCGCTGGCGCAGCCTTCCTTGGTGCCGGATTTATGCAGGTGCTCACGCAGGTAGTTGAGCACCGTCATGTTCGGGTCAAGAGCATGCTCGGTCTTGAGCTCTTGGTTCAGTAAGAACTGGATCACGGGTCGCGCCTCGTCTTCTTGTAATAGATAGCTGTCTTAAAGGTGTAGCGGAAATTGTTCATCGAACCTGTCGATGAATCTATCAGTTCTGACTATTGGGTCAATTAAAATCTGACCTAGAGGTCAAGAAAATCACATTTCCGGTGACTAGCCGATTAACGGCAGCAAGGTCTTGCAATAAAACCGTGGGACGACGCTCAAAGAATTGCTTATTTCATGCCAGTTTCCATGCATATGGCCCTGCGCCACAGGTATCCAGTGCGATACACTGCGCCGCTTGTGTGCAGCCATGGTTTTAAAGGAAAGAAATGACGTTCAAGGCACCGGACAGCCTCGCTGAGCAGATCGCTCACCACCTCGCCGAACGGATCATTCGCGGCGAGCTCAAGCCCGGGGAGCGGATTCAGGAGCAGAAGGTCACCCAAGCGCTGAATGTCAGCCGTGGCTCTGTGCGCGAAGCATTGCTGATCCTGGAACGCCGTCACCTGATCGTGATCCTGCCGCGCCGTGGTGCCCAGGTGTCCGTGCTCACCCCGCACAACATCGAAAGCCTGTGCGCGCTGATGAGCGAGATGTACATCTTGCTCGGCCTTGCGGTGGCCAAACGCTGGGCCGAAGAACTGGACCTTGCGCCGTTCCAGCAGATCCAGCAGCGGCTGATCGCCAGTTGCGAGCGCGGCGACGTGAAGAGCTTCGTCGAGGACAGCTTCAACGTGATGCGCGCTGCGTATCCGTTCGCCAACAATCCGTACCTGGAAGAAACCGTCGAGAACCTGCAGCCGTCCATGAGCCGCTTCTACTACCTGGCGCTGGATCAGCGTCAGGCCGAGATGAGCGAATACCTGACACTGTTCGGCCAGTTGCTGGAAGCGGTGGTTGCGCGGGATCTGCCGCGCATCCGCGACGTGCTCACCGCCTACGCCGAGCGCAGTTGCCAGTCGATCCTGTCTGCATTGGCGGCCAGCTGATCCATGCGGCTTAAATGCATCAGGCTGGCGGGGTTCAAGTCGTTCGTCGACCCGACGACAGTGAACTTCCCCAGCAACATGGCGGCCGTGGTCGGCCCCAATGGATGCGGCAAATCCAACATCATCGACGCGGTGCGCTGGGTCATGGGCGAAAGCTCGGCCAAGAACCTGCGCGGCGAGTCGATGACCGATGTCATCTTCAACGGCTCCACCAGTCGCAAGCCGGTGAGCCAGGCCAGCATCGAGCTGGTGTTCGACAACTCCGACAGCACGCTGGTGGGCGAATACGCCGCCTATGCGGAAATTTCCATTCGCCGCAAGGTCACCCGCGACAGCCAGAACACCTATTACCTGAACGGCACCAAATGCCGGCGTCGCGACATCACCGACATCTTCCTCGGCACGGGCCTGGGGCCACGCAGCTACTCGATCATCGAGCAGGGCATGATCTCCAAGCTGATCGAAGCCAAGCCCGAGGATCTGCGCAACTTCATCGAAGAGGCCGCGGGCATCTCCAAGTACAAGGAGCGCCGGCGTGAAACCGAGAACCGCATTCGTCGCACCCACGAGAACCTCGCGCGTCTGACCGACCTGCGCGAAGAGCTCGAGCGTCAACTGGAGCGCCTGCACCGCCAGGCCCAGGCCGCCGAGAAGTATCAGGAATACAAGGCCGAAGAGCGTCAGCTCAAGGCGCAGTTGTCGGCGTTGCGCTGGCAGGCCCTGAACGAGCAGGTGGCCCAGCGCGAAGCGGTGATCGGTAACCAGGAAGTCGGCTTCGAAGCGCTGGTCGCCGATCAGCGCAGCGCCGATGCCGCCATCGAGCGCCTGCGTGACGGGCACCATGATCTGTCCGAGCGCTTCAACGTGGTGCAGGGGCGCTTCTATTCGGTGGGCGGTGACATCGCTCGTAACGAACAGAGCATCCAGCACGGCCAGCAACGCCTGCGCCAATTGCAGGACGACCTGCGCGAAGCCGAGCGTGCGCGCCAGGAGACCGAATCCCATCTGGGCCATGACCGCACGCTGCTCGCGACCCTCGGTGAAGAGCTTGAAATGCTCGAGCCCGAGCAGGAAATGACCCTGGCCGCCGCCGAGGAATCCGCCGCCGCGCTGGAAGAGGCCGAGGTGGCCATGCACGGCTGGCAGGAAAAATGGGACGCTTTCAACCTGTCGTCCGCCGAGCCGCGGCGTCAGGCCGAGGTCCAGCAATCGCGCATCCAGCAGCTGGAAACCAGCCTGGAGCGACTGGCCGAGCGGCAGCGTCGGTTGGGTGAAGAGCGCCAGTTGCTCGCCGCCGATCCCGAAGACGCGGCGATTCTCGACCTCAGCGAAGACCTCGCCGCCCGGGAGATGGCCTTCGAAGAGCTGACCGCCGAGGAAGAGCAACTGGTCGAGCGCCTTGAGCAACTGCGTCTCGAACTGCAACAGGCCACCCAATCCCAGCAGCAGGCCCAAGGCGATCTGCAGCGCCTCAATGGCCGCCTCGCCTCGCTGGAAGCCTTGCAACAGGCTGCGCTCGATCCGGGGACCGGCACCGCCGAGTGGCTGCGCGATCACCAGTTGAGCGAGCGTCCGCGCCTGGCCGAAGGCTTGCGCGTTGAAGCCGGTTGGGAGCTGGCGGTGGAGACCGTGCTCGGCGCGGACTTGCACGCCGTGCTGGTCGATGACTTCTCGGGGCTGGATCTGGCCGGTTTCAGCCAGGGCGACTTGCGTCTGGTCAGCTCCGCCAGCGACATGACGCGCATTGCCGGCAGCCTGCTGGACAAGGTCGACAGCCAGGTCGATCTGAGCAGCTGGCTGGGGCAGGTCAAACCTGTCGAAACACTCGAAGACGCCTTGTCGATGCGCGCGCAGTTGAGCGTCGGGCAGAGCCTGATCAGCCGCGATGGCTATTGGGTCGGCCGTGATTTTCTGCGGGTGCGCCGCGCCAGTGAAGCCGAAAGCGGCGTACTGGCCCGAGGCCAGGAATTGCAGCGTCTGGAAGCCGAACGCGAAGAGCGCGAAGCGACCCTCGCCGCGCTCGAAGAGCAACTGCTCAGCCTGCGTGAACAGCAGCGCACCCAGGAGGAGAGCCGCGAACAGCTTCGCAGGCGCCTGCAGGAAGAAGCCCGTCAGCAGAGTGAGTTGAAGGCGCAACTGTCGGCCGCCAAGGCCAAGGTCGAGCAATTGACCCTGCGTCGCACCCGGCTGGACGAAGAACTGACCGAACTCGGCGAGCAGCGCGCTTTGGAGCAGGAGAGCCTGGGCGAATCGCGCCTGCAATTGCAGGACGCCCTGGACAGCATGGCGCTGGACACCGAGCAGCGCGAACTGCTGCTGGCCCAGCGTGACAGCCTGCGCGAGCGCCTGGACCGGGTGCGCCAGGAAGCCCGCCAGCACAAGGACCACGGCAACCACCTGGCCGTGCGCCTGAGCTCCTTGCGAGCGCAACACGATTCCACCCGCCAGGCGCTGGAGCGTCTGGAGATGCAGTCCGAACGCCTGACCGAAAAGCGCGAGCAGTTGAGCCTCGGGTTGGAGGAGGGCGCAGCACCGCTTGAAGAGCTGCGCATGAAGCTTGAAGAGCTGCTGGAAAAGCGCATGGCCGTCGACGACGAAATGCGCACCGCCAAGAATGCCCTCGAAGACGCCGACCGTGAACTGCGCGATGCCGAGAAGCGTCGTACCCAGGCCGAGCAGCAATCGCAACTGCTGCGTGGGCAACTGGAACAGCAGCGTCTGGAATGGCAATCGCTCACTGTCAGACGCAAGACGTTGCAGGAGCAATTGCACGAAGACGGCTACGATCTAAATGGTGTGCTGGCGACATTGACCCCCGAGGCCAACGAAAAGGACGCCGAGGAAGAACTGGGGCGCATCGACGGGCGAATCCAGCGTCTGGGCGCGATCAACCTTGCAGCCATCGACGAGTACCAGCAGCAGTCCGAGCGCAAACGCTATCTGGACGCTCAGGATGCCGACCTCGTTGAAGCGCTGGATACCCTGGAAAACGTCATTCGCAAGATCGACAAGGAAACGCGAAATCGCTTCAAAGAGACCTTCGATCAGATAAACAGCGGAATTCAGGCACTTTTTCCAAAAGTTTTCGGTGGTGGCAGCGCTTATCTGGAACTGACGGGCGAAGATTTACTCGATACAGGGGTGACGATCATGGCGCGTCCTCCGGGCAAGAAGAACAGCACGATCCATTTGCTGTCCGGCGGCGAGAAAGCCCTGACCGCACTGGCACTGGTTTTTGCCATTTTCAAACTCAACCCGGCGCCGTTCTGCATGCTCGACGAAGTCGATGCACCACTGGACGACGCCAACGTGGGCCGCTATGCCCGACTGGTCAAGGAGATGTCGCAGACCGTGCAGTTCATCTACATCACGCACAACAAGATCGCCATGGAAATGGCCGACCAGTTGATGGGTGTCACCATGCATGAGCCGGGGTGTTCGCGCCTTGTGGCGGTGGACGTAGAGGAGGCGATGGCGCTGGTGGATGCGTAGCTGCTGGCCAGGCGGCCAGACGAATAGACAGGGAAAAGTGGCGTTCTGATAGCGCGGCACAGGATTAACCGTCGCAGCCGTACAGATGCTCGCGACATGCCAGATGTAACTGACGGTGTAAAGTTACCTTTGGTCGTGCTAGTTTAATGTCCACTTTTTCATTTTTGCGTGGGTAAAAGGCCATTCAGAACATAGAGTTGGCTCCACGTTTTAAAGGGGTTTACGCCCTTAATTTTCAGAATTTTCAATAGAGGCACGGGATTACATGGAAATCGGTCTGCGAGAGTGGCTGATCGTCATCGGCATTATTGTCATTGCCGGTATTCTTTTCGACGGCTGGCGCCGGATGCGCGGCGGCAAGGGCAAGTTGAAATTCCGGCTGGACCGCAGCTTCTCCAACCTGCCGGACGACGAAGAAGGCTCGTCCGCCGAGGTACTGGGCCCTGCACGTGTCCTGGACAACCAGAAAGAACCGCAGCTCGACGAGCACGACCTGCCAACCATGAGCGCTGCCCGCGAGCGGCCGGAACGTGCCGAGCGCCCCGAGCGCGAATCCAAACGCGGCAAGCGCAAGGACGAGCCGCAGCAGGGCGACCTGAATCTGGACCTGGACGGCCCGAGCCTGTTCAGCGCCCGCGAAGACGACTTCCCGGACGACAAGCCTGCCCAGCGCATCACCGAGGACAAGGACCTGGCGCCGGTCGAGGAAGTGCTGGTCATCAGCGTGATTTCCCGCGACGAAAGCGGCTTCAAGGGCCCTGCCTTGTTGCAGAACATTCTGGAAAGCGGCCTGCGTTTCGGCGAGATGGACATTTTCCATCGCCACGAAAGCATGGCGGGCAATGGCGAAGTGCTGTTCTCCATGGCCAATGCGGTCAAGCCGGGCGTATTCGATCTGGACGACATCGACCACTTCAGCACCCGCGCCGTGAGCTTCTTCCTCGGCCTGCCAGGCCCGCGTCATCCGAAACAGGCTTTCGACGTGATGGTGGCCGCAGCCCGCAAACTGGCTCACGAATTGAACGGCGAGTTGAAAGATGATCAGCGCAGCGTCATGACTGCGCAGACCATCGAACACTACCGCCAGCGCATCGTCGAATTCGAACGCCGCGCGCTGACTCAGCGTCGTTGATCCCCGTAGATCGTGGGCCTGATTGAACTGTGGGAGCGAGCTTGCTCGCGAAGGCGTTGGTTCTGACACCGCAGCGTCTGAACCATTCGCGAGCAAGCTCGCTCCCACAGGTACACCGCCCTGATCCTATGAATTGAGCAGCCCCGGCTGCTCTTTTGCTTTTCGAGAACACCCATATGAACGCCGAACAACGAATTCTGGAACTGCGCGCAGAGCTGGATCTGCACAACTACCGCTATCACGTGCTCGACGAGCCGAGCATTCCGGATGCTGAGTACGACCGCCTGTTCCATGAACTCAAGGCGCTGGAAGCGGAAAACCCGCATCTGGTGACCCCGGATTCGCCGACCCAGCGCGTCGGCAGTGCGGCGCTGTCGGCGTTCACCCAGGTGCGCCACGAGATCCCCATGCTGAGCCTGGGCAACGCCTTCGAAGAAATCGACCTGCGTGAATTCGACCGCCGCGTGACCGAAGGCCTGGACCTGCCGGTGGGTGATCTGTTCGGCGCAGGCGCCAAGGTGCAGTACAGCTGCGAACCCAAGCTCGATGGCCTGGCCGTGAGCCTGCTGTACCAGAACGGCGCCCTTGTGCGCGGCGCAACCCGTGGCGACGGCACCACCGGCGAAGACATCAGCGTCAACGTGCGCACCGTTCGCAATATCCCGCTCAAACTCCATGGCGAAGGCTGGCCAGAGACGCTGGAAGTGCGCGGCGAAGTGTTCATGTCCAAGGCCGGTTTCGAGCGACTGAACGAGACCCAGCTGGAAGTCGGCGGCAAGACCTTCGCCAACCCGCGCAACGCCGCCGCTGGCAGCCTGCGCCAGTTGGATTCGAAAATCACCGCCAACCGCCCGCTGGAATTCTGCTGCTACGGCATCGGCCAGGTGTCCCATGACATCGCCGACACCCACATCGGCAACCTCGAGAAGCTGAAAACCTGGGGCATGCCCATCAGCCGCGAGCTGAAAGTGGCCGACGGCATCGAAGACTGCCTCAAGTATTACCAGGACATCGGCGAGCGGCGTCTGTCGCTGCCCTATGAAATCGACGGCGTGGTGTTCAAGGTCAACAGCATTGCCTCCCAGCGCGAACTGGGTTTCCGCGCCCGCGAGCCGCGTTGGGCCATCGCCCACAAATTCCCGGCCATGGAAGAGCTGACCGAACTGCTCGACGTCGAATTCCAGGTCGGGCGCACTGGCGCCGTGACCCCGGTGGCGCGGCTCAAGCCGGTCAAGGTCGCGGGCGTGACCGTGGCCAACGCCACGCTGCACAACATGGACGAAGTGGCGCGCCTGGGCCTGATGATCGGCGACACCGTCATCATCCGCCGCGCCGGCGACGTGATCCCGCAGGTGGTGCAGGTGGTCATGGAGCGCCGTCCGGAGAACGCACGCCAGGTCGAGATCCCGCAGACCTGCCCGGTGTGTGGTTCGCAGGTCGAGCGCACGCAATTGATCAAGCGCAGCAAGGGCAAGGAAACCGTCAGCGAAGGCGCGGTATATCGCTGTGTCGGTCGTCTGGCCTGTGGCGCGCAGCTCAAGCAGGCGATCATCCATTACGTATCGCGTCGCGCCATGGACATCGAAGGCCTGGGCGACAAGACCATCGAGCAACTGGTGGACGAGAAGCTCATCGGCTCGCCCGCCGATCTGTACAAGCTTCAGTACGAACAGATCATCGATCTGGAGGGCTTTGCCGACATCTCCAGCAAAAAGCTGCTCAAGGCCATCGAAGACAGCAAGCAGCCGACTCTGGCGCGGTTCATCTATGCGCTGGGCATTCCCGATGTGGGCGAGGAAACGGCCAAGGTGCTGGCGCGCTCCCTCGGGTCGCTGGACAAGGTCAAGGTCGCGCTGCCCCAGGTGCTGACCTACCTGCCGGACATCGGCCTGGAAGTCGCCCACGAGATTCACAGCTTCTTTGAGGACGATCACAACAAGGACGTCATCGGCGCGCTGCTGGGCGAGTGCAAGATGCAGTTGCAGGACGTGGGTGAACTGGGCGCCGAATTCGCCGCCAGCGCGACCCTTGGCGGCATGCTCGACAAACTCAACATCCCGTCGGTAGGGCCGGGCGGGGCGCAAAAGCTGGCAGACAAGTTCGGCACGCTGGAAGGCGTGGTCAAGGCCGACTGGCTGGACATGCGCCAGACCTTGCCTGAAAAGCAGGCGCAGTCTGTGAGAACCTTCTTCGACAACGCTGAGAACGCTGACCTTGCCCTGAAGATCGAGCAGCAGCTCAAAGACTTCGGCATGCACTGGCACAGCGAGAAAAAAGCCGTCGAAGGCCTGCCGCTCACCGGCCAGACCTGGGTCCTGACCGGCTCGCTTGAGCTGATGAGCCGCGACGTTGCCAAGGAAAAGCTCGAAAGCCTGGGTGCCAAGGTATCCGGCTCCGTGTCGGCCAAGACCCACACCGTCGTCGCCGGCCCTGGCGCCGGGTCCAAACTGACCAAGGCCAACGAACTGGGCTTGAAGGTGCTGGACGAAGAAGCGTTCGTGGCGTTCCTGAAGAAGCACAACGTCGCAATTGATTGATTCCAACCAACCGCGATGGCCCACGCGCATCGCGGGTGCAACACCCGCCCCGTAGCAGCCGGGCTTGCCCGCGGGGCGATCTCAAGTCCGTCCCATTCCTTGAAACCGTCCCCGCCGGCAAGCCGTGCTGCTACGATGGCATCCGGTGTTCACGCGGTAGGTGCCACCGCGCAGAACCTGTGCTCCACAAAAATCCACGGAACCCCCGCAACCCCCGACGATCTAGTGCTTGCGGCCACATCGGGAGATCGCCATGTTCCAGTTCTTCGAACAACTCAGCACACGCATCGCGGCGCGGTTCGCCCCGGAAACCCGGCGCAACGGCAAAGTCTGGCAATGCCGCTGCGGCCAGTCGGTGTTCCTGCGCAACAGCCAGTGCCTGGCCTGCCAGGCGGCGCTGGGTTATCTGCCCCAGCAGGGCAAAATCGCCGCACTGGAACCCGGACCCGATCTCAACACTTGGCGCCTGAGCGAAGAGCCGCAGGCCGGTCTGTACCGCCGCTGCGCCAACCTCGACACGCCCGCCGCCTGCAACTGGCTGTTTCCAGCCCACGATGCAGGAGAATTCTGCATCGCCTGTAGCCTCAACAAAACCATCCCCGACCTGTCCGTGCCGGAAAACCCCGAACGCTGGCGCAAGATCGAGATCGCCAAACGCCGGCTGGTCGCGCAACTCGTCACCCTGGGCTTGCCGGTCGTCCCCAAGACCGTCGATGAACAACGCGGACTGGCCTTCGAGTTTCTCGGCGTCGACCTGGAAGGCAATCTGCCCACCACCGGACACGCCAACGGCCTGATCACCCTCAACGTGGAAGAAGCCGACGACGCCATCCGTGAGAAGGTTCGCGTGCAGATGCACGAACCCTATCGCACGCTGCTCGGACATTTCCGCCATGAGGTCGGACACTACTACTGGGATCGTCTGATCGCGGGCACCTACTGGCAGGACGGTTTCCGCAACCTGTTCGGAGACGACCGCGCCAGCTACGCCGAAGCGCTGGATCATCACTATCAGAACGGCGCCCCCGCCGACTGGCAACAGCACCACGTCAGCGCCTACGCCACCATGCATCCATGGGAAGACTGGGCCGAAACCTGGGCCCATTACCTGCACATGACCGACGCCGTCGACACTGCCTTAAGCCTGGGCATGAGCGCCCACGACATGGACCTGGATTACCAGCCCTTCGACCTGCACACCCTCTACGACCCGCAGCATCCCGGCGGGCCTGCCTTCCTCGCCTTCGTCAATGCCTGGATCGAACTGGCAGGCATGCTCAACGAGCTTTCCCGCGCCATGGGCCAGCCGGATTTCTATCCCTTCGTGTTGTCACCTGAAGTCATTACCAAGCTGCATTTCATCCATCTGGTCATTCAGGATGCGGGCGGCAAGGCAAACGAAGTGGTGCAGATCCAGTGACCCATCCAAACGAGTGAAGTGCATGTTTTGCTGCAACTTCCACCCCTTGCGCCAGTCGTCGCCGCCGGTCTGCGAACGCCTGCACGGTTGCGAATCTGGTGCTAACTTGGGGCTCACAATATCGTTTTGATACTACTGGCATAAAGCTGTTGCACAGGGATTCGCATATGGCCAATAGCGCTCCAATTCCACTGAACGAGGCTTCGCGTCTTTCTCGCATTTCCCACATGGGGCTCCTGGATTCAGCAGCGGACGACGTGCTGGATCACATCGTCGAGATGGTTGCTCACTATTTCGAGGCGCCGGTGGCGCTGGTGTCCATCATCAGCGAACACCGCCAGTGGTTTCGCGCCGGCACCGGGCTGGATGAGCGCGAGACCCCACGGGAAATTTCCTTCTGCGCCTACTCCATTCTCTCGCACGACATCTTCCAGGTGCCTGACGCGCTGCACGACAAACGCTTCAAGGACAACCCCATGGTGGCGGGGGAGCCCTACATCCGTTTCTACGCAGGTGTACCGCTGGTGACCGCCGATGGCCTGGCCCTTGGCACCCTGTGCATCATCGACAGCAAGCCGCGTGCGCCGCTGGAAGGGCGTGACATGAGCATGCTGGAGATGTACGGCCAACTGGTGATGAAACGCCTGAACAACCTGCGCAACAGCAACTACGTCGACCAGCCCACCGGCCTGTTCAATCGCCTGCGTCTGGAAGAAGACATCATGGCGCTGGCCGACCGGGACAACTACGCGCTGGTGGCGCTGGACATGGTCGATCCGCTGTTTCTGGACAGCATCGTCCGCGCGCTGGGCTACAGCTTTTCCCAGGAACTGGTCAAATGCATGATCGACAGCTGCCGCGAGCAACTGCCGCCCGACACCGCGCTGTATAAGGTCAGCCCCACCCGCATCGCGCTGCTCACCCGGCACGCGGCGCCAGAGCAGGCCGAGCAGCTGTTTCGCAAACTCATCAAGCATTTCCAGCGCCCGCTGGTGTGCCGCAACATCCCGATTCAGATGGACGTGGGTATCGGCGTGCTGCCCCTGGGCCTGGGCAAGCACGACGAGCGTGACTGGATTCGACTGGTAGTCAGCGCCGCCGACGAAGCGCGGGGCAAAGCCACCGGCTGGCGCTGGTATGAACCGCATCTGGATTTCGCCCAGCAGCGCGCATTTTTGCTGCTGGCCTCCCTGGCCGACGCCGTCCGCAGCCCCGACCAACTGTCACTGGCCTTCCAGCCGCGCCTTGAAGTCAGTACCGGCCGTGTGGTCACCGTCGAGGCGCTGCTGCGCTGGCAGCACCCCGTGCTAGGCCCGATCAGTCCGGCAGAATTCATCCCCCTGGCGGAAAAGACCGCGCTGATCCGCTCCCTCAGCCTCTGGGTGCTGCGCCATGCCGTGCAACAGGCTCGAACCTGGCAGCAGCAGGGCTATGCGTTCAAGGTGGCGATGAACGTCTCGGCCATTGACCTGGCCAACTCGCAATTCAGCGACGCACTGTTCGAACAACTCGCCATCAGCGGCCTGGATCCGGGTCGCTTCGAGCTTGAATTCACCGAAAGCGCCCTGTGCGCCAACCCCGAAATCACCCGCCAGCAACTCGAACGCCTGCGCGCCCTGAACATCGACATCGCCATCGACGACTTCGGCACCGGCTACAGCAACTGGACCTACCTGCGCCAACTGCCGGCCACCACCGTCAAACTCGACAAGTCCCTGGTGGAAAACCTCGACGCCAACGAAAAGGATCGCCGCCTGGTCGAAGCCATCGTCGACCTGGCGCGACGCCTGGGCTACCGCGTCGTGGCAGAAGGGGCGGAAACCGAAGACGTCTACGAAATCCTCTGCCAGCTCGGCTGCCACGAAGTGCAGGGCTACCTCATCGCCCGGCCCATGCCCCCGGGCGCCCTGGAACACTGGATGAACGGCGAACGCACCGCCAAGGTTCGCGAACTGCGAGCGCTGGGCCACTGAGCATCGGCACGCCGGGAAGAAGGGTGCGCACAAGTGCTTGAGCGCTATCGGATTTTTTATCTGAAACCAGAGGTTGTAACTTCCCGCCAGACCGGTACAATGGCCCCCGCTCGCCGGGCAAGCCGGCAGCATGCGTTATGGTGACCCCATCGGTCCCCCCGCAACGATTACCCGTGAACCTGGTCAGAGCCGGAAGGCAGCAGCCACAGCGGGAACATTGTGTGCCGGGGTGTGGCTGGTGGGGGCACCACCCACCTCAAAATCCTTGATTTTACAAGGATTTCTCGCTCAAAAATCTCGAAGTGTGACAGCGTTTAGGTACACCTGAGTGGTGCACTGTGACGACGATCCTACCGTGTCTGTTTTCATCCGCCAATGGTGCGTCTCTACGGCCTATCGACAAGCTCAATTGCATAAGATATCCAAACCTTTTGATGTGGTGTCATCCCGTTAGTCGCACCCAGACGAAAGCGGTGATTTTCTACCAATCCTTTGGCTCGTGTCGGAACTCTCCGTGGTGCCCTACACATCAAAAATTCTGCAATCCCTAGGTTAATGCTAGGCGCCTATGGTCGTCCTAGGCAGAGCCTTAGGCGGGCGTTTAGCGATACAGACATAAAGGCTCATTGCCATTGAACACCCCCCTGAGCTATGGTCCGGAAACCAAAGGGAGGGGAATACATGGAATTGGATCGGCTGAAGCTTGCGTATCGAAACAGTAATACCAACATTTGGTTGGTTAGGGCTACTGGAGGCAAGTTTTTAGAGCATTTCAGACAGGAAGGTGTAGTTGCAATAGGGCACTTGGATGATATCTATGATCATAGGGATACCGCCGACTCTAAGATTCCCAGTTTTGATGAATTGCAATCGATGTTGCTTCGTAAGTCGGAGTACACAACAGTTGTTGAGGGGACGAAAAGAACAGCGAAGAAGTTGAATGGGAAAGGCACGAGAAAACTTCGCCAGATCACGAGTTTCAATGAGCGCATAAAGAGAGGCGATATCATAGTCTCCACTGACGGTGATGCATTAGTCATTGGGGTATGCGATGGGCCAGCATTTTTTGAGTCGGAGCCAGTCGTCATTGAAATCCCTGAGAATGCTGATCCGGGATATCGGCCTCCCAAAATGTTTCACCGGCTTCGACGCGAGGTCGTTTGGGGGCCCAGAATTCAACGATATAACTTGCCCGGGGCAATAAAGAAAACTTTGCAAGGTCAGCAAACTATTATTGACCTGCAAAAACACTGGGATAAGTTCTATCATTTGATCTACCCTTTTTTTGTTGACGAAAACTATCTTTATATCTCGAACAAGATTACTGGCTCGGGTGCGGTCAATAATCTTGCAATCGGCGGCCTCCTTCAAAATATCTCCCTCATGCAGCTTTTTGCAAGAGAGATTGAAGAGACAGGGAGTATTGATCTTGACTCAATTGCTCGCCTGCTAAATTTTGAGTTGGGATTGAGTGAGCTTTCAGCAACAACGAAAGCTGAGTTTATGTCTCCGGGAGACCTGTGGAACCGAATTCCATTAGAAGGGTTTGCAGACAAGGCTCAAGGTGCAATTCTTTGTATGGCCCTGACTCTCATCTTGGCTGGTTACGCGAAGGCAGATGAGTTTAGTACGGTCCCTGCCGCCCCGGTTTTGCAGGTGGAATCGGTCTCCCCTAACGAAATGGTTCGTGACATATTCCGATCCCCGAAAAAGAAAGCTAGTAAGGAACAAAAAGCAGTACGTTCAGTTGAGCAGAATTCGGAAGATTTGGATGAGGCTAGTAAAAAACGGCATGCCAAAAAGATTAAAAGCTCGCTGGCTTTGAACTTGCCGACTGTTGATACTCGCTCACTAGAAAACTTCGAGTTTGGGATTCCAGCAGTCAAGGTCTTCGAGGGGCGATAGTGTGATAATAAAGCTGCTGGAGACGATAAGTGCAACTTTCATGCTGACAGCGGCGGCTTACGCAGCCGGTGTTGTTCAGAGTAAAGAACTTTATCGTGAGCTAGGTGTTGAACCTGAGATTATTTCCATCGATCTCCAAAAAGCGCTCTATGATGGCGGACTATTGGTGTTTTCAGAGTTGGCTCACGATTTTTTTAAGATCGTGCCTTACTTTGTTTTAGTACTTGTGGTATGTGCTATTGCCTGTTTCTTCGTGGTGATAAGGTCGTGGGTGATTAGTCATGCTTCTGCGATCATGCACTGTTTGTCTGTGTTTGGCTATGTTGTGTTGCTGTGGCTGATTTACGACGTGACAGTTAGCTCGTTCGCTCAAGGGAGAGATCTGGGGGCAAAACTCGCGGAACACTTGAAGAGCGAGTGCACCGTGACTACCGTGAAGTATGAGGGTGGGAAATCAAAGGGGTTGTGCGCAATCGGTCGAACGGCAGATCTGCTATGGTTTTACGACCCTAAGTCACGCAATGCTATATCTTTTGGCAAAGACAAAATTATTCAGGTGGTCGGTGGCGAGTAGATGGTGTTTGGTTGAATATCAGCTCTCGTTGCCGCTCGCCTTACAAGAAGATTCCTATGAGGGGGGAGCGTTGGTTGGGGTTAAAAAATAATGGCGTTTGAGCCAGAGTTATCAAGTGGCGAGCAGCAGCGTCAGCAGGATCGCTCCAAAGGGAACCAAAAATAAGATGATGGCCTACGCACGGACTACCTTCTTTGGCCGCTTACAAGGCTGTTAGAGAGGCGATCAGGAGCGAGTGTTGCGGCTTGTATTGAGTTGTAATGGCGTTGCTCGTTGGTGCTGTCAGACGCTTGGTGATACAGCGTTGTGACTGCCTAAACTGAGGACATGAAAAAGCCCGCGACAGGGCGGGCTGTGTGTTCGTGCTGACGTTGTTGGCCGTTGTGGCTGCTGTGTCACTTCGGACACTGGTGTGCATGACGGTGTGAGCTGAAACCTTTACAGGACGTGGCCTGTGGAGGTGTTAGACTTCAATCTTCATTCCGGTATACGCCTACCTAAGGGGGCCGGGGCGAATCTTTCGGGCGTCAGGCTTTATTCCAATGACGCTTGACTGTGGCAATGCCAATACCGAGTTCGGCTGCTGCTTGTGCCTGTGTCATGTCTTCGGCCTTCAGCCTCTGCACTGATGCTGTCGTGTCGGTTGCTTCTGGGCGTCCTAGTTTCTTACCTTCAGCCTTGGCACGGGTCAGGCCCTGTTGAGTACGCTCGATCAGCAAATCACGTTCAAATTCAGCGACAGCCCCTAACACTTGCATGGTCATCTTACCCGCTGCACTGGTGAGATCTACGCCACCTAGGGCGAGGCAGTGAACACGGATGCCACCTTCTGCGAGGCGCTCAACAGTCTGACGCACGTCCATGGCATTACGGCCCAAGCGGTCAAGCTTGGTAACGATCAGTACATCCCCAGACTCCATACGATCCATAAGCTTCTGAAAGCCGGGGCGTTCGCTGGCGGCGATGCTGCCTGAAATGGTTTCCTCGACTACGCGGCTCGATTGCACGTCGAAGCCAGCAGCTTTAACTTCCTGCACTTGGTTGGAGGTGAATTGCCCAGCAGTGGAAACACGGCAGTACAGGAAAGTGCGTGACATGGCGAAGGCTCCGTATCGTTTAACGTGGTATCAGTGTACCAAGGTATCAATAATGTGCGAAGCCTATTTTTATGATGCGGAATACCGCCTGTCTGGAAGGTATCGTTTAACGGTCGTTTTATGATGCTGCATCAGACAACAGCATGCGTCATGGCTTAAGGCTATAGTTAAGCCGCCACGATGGGATGGCATTAACGAAGGATTGAAGATGGCACTCTATAAGAATGGAAACGCCTTGACCCACAGTGAGGATGCGGCATTCGACCAAACCCATACTCCGGGTACCTCGGCTCCATATGCAGGTATCTACAAGTGCACTGGTTGTGGGGATGAAATCGCTATAGCAGGAGGGCACACCCTTCCACCACAGAACCATCGTCAACATTCAGTTGGGGCTAGGATCTTGTGGCAACTATTGGTTCATCCGGTGCAACAGAGCTAGTCAGATTTGAGATAGGAGTCTTTGGCCGTCCATGACCAGATTGGACGGCCTCTATTTCGTGAACATCCTTCGTCAGAGATCGTAGGGCTGATGTAGGCGGCTGCTCCGCCACAACAATGCTTGCTGCTTGAGGGTTTGTGAACAACCGGGTCTGGAGTGGCTTGGTGCGAGATGGGGAACTAGCTCTTCAAAGATCGCGGAGCAGGTCAGATAGTGTCATTCCCAAGCCGTCCGCGAGCACCTTGGCTGCTTCAAGGCTAGGGTTGGCGGCGCCCGTTTCGATACGCGACATGTAGGTACGCATGAATCCGCATTTGTCCGCGAAAGCTTCTTGGCTGATGCCCTGCTGTTTGCGAAGGTCGCGGATTCTTTGACCGAAAGCTGTTCTGAGTGTCTGGTTTGTCTGCATCCGTGGATGATGGTGGGATGCTGTCTAATCGTGAACACACCAGATGGTGACACACCAATCGTTACATTTTGATCGTGTGCTGGCATTATGGCCTCTTTGATACTGAGCCATTTGGGATCGCACGATGAAGACTGTTGCCCGTATGCTTTGCCTGTTGCCGCTGATTGCCTCTGCCGCGATGGCTGAAACCTACCCCAAGAAGACCTTGGTTGCTGGTTCGATGGTTTGTTACAAGGCAGGGGACTGGACCAAGATGGTGGAAGCGTCGCTTGATCAGGACGAAGATGAGGCCGAACGCTTGATCAGTTCAGGCAAGTGCCGAACGATCTCTACTGCCACCAAAGTCAACTTCATTGAAGGGCCAAGGGATGGCGACAAATCTGCATTGATCCAGCTCCCCAGCGGCAAAACGGCCATGACAGCCAATGGCTGGTTGCGTTGATGGCTACACCAGAAAGGTGCTGAGCCATGCACACCAACCTGTAATCGAACAAGGACGAATCATGAACGACCGGCTGTACTATCTCACCAGTCAGAAGAAATCCACCAATCACATTCTGCACCTGCTGCTTTGCATTCCGACTTGCGGACTGTGGTTGTTAGTATGGGGTATGACCATGCGTGCGAATGACTGGCACAATCGCAAGATTGACAAACAGATCAAACAAATTTTGCAGCGCCAGCGATAGGCGTTAGCCCTCGGGAGGAGGGCTGAGGTTCTTTCCTCGTCCAACCACCTTGGGTTGGCTGTAGTCGTAAGTTCGCCTTGCTGGGCGTCTACTACTGACCTACGGTCGACTTTTGCACCACTGAAGTTTCACTCTGTACGTGAGTACAGATGATTACCCAAATCAACACAAACACCTACACACCAAACCAGATGAGCTTGCCGCTCTGGATTGTATGGTGCAGAGAGGATCAACGGAGTTGAGAGGATGGCTCCGTGTCGCAACGACACAGGTTGATACACCTATCACTTTTTTGGGGAATTGATTGTCATCAATGGTATTCCCCAATAACACTTCAGCTGATTGAGCTACGACCTCCGGTCGAGGTGTATCAAGCTTAGACCTGTCGGTCTGAGAGTTGCCTTCATAGTGCGAATGCTTCACTTCTCATATCCGAGCGTAATTAAATCACGCCAGTCCTTGCAGCAGCCCAGCATTGTCTTGGCGGTACGAGTCAGCAAAATCCACTTCAAACTGTATCTGCTGGAGTACCGTGGGATTGCGTTCGAGGTATACCGCCATTCCGGCGATGGCGAAGCGAGCACACTGGCAGATCCTCCGTGCTTGTTGGTCGCTCATCGTGCGTAAACCCTCGAGACGAATCACGGTCTTTACAATCTCAGTGCTGATCTCATCAAGCATGCAAGCCCGCAGAACATGGGAGGGGCTGGCATTCATTTTCCCATTGCTGTCTTTGCCTACCGTCATGCAGGCGCCATAAACGTAATCATCAATCCAGCCGAGGCGTTCAGCATGGGCCACCTTGAAGTGGCGAGCGTACGGATTTGGCGTTACCTTGGGCTTTGGCCCACGTTTACTGCGTTGTGCATCGAGGTCAACAACGCCTACCGGCAGAGGCTCTGATTCCGTCTCGGTGATGTTCGGGCGTGGAGCAGGATCAAGCTCGTAGCTCAGGTGAGCCGTTCGTGTCATGCCAACCTGAGGTAGTTCGTATTCGTACGGAGTCGGGACAAGATCGTTAGTGGTGTAGCTGCCCAATACTTCGCCAGTCGCTTTGTCGACGACGAAGCTGTCAACGTTAGTGGTGCGGACCTTCGTCAGTTTTTGGCGAATGTCGCTCGCGGGTGTAGCGGTGGGAATTACTTTATTGCGGGCGAGTGTATTCATTGTGGTTCTCCTTTATCAGTTCATTACATAGGCAGTTCCTCTCGGGTTGTGCCGGTTTGGTTTGGTAAATCACAGGCGTGAAAAAGCCTCCTTGCAAGGCACCGATTCGGTGGTCGCGACGGAGGCTTCTAAATGTCTGTCTACCTGCTGGGTAGGCGGCGGATTATACACGATTTCGATGATCGGTCAAGATCAGCTATTGACTTTTGCGACGGTCCGTTTTCAAAAAAAACTGTTTTCCAAAGCGGAGAACGCGCATCGCTTAATCCAGACCACCCGTTCGCCCCGTAAACACTAGGTTTGGCGTGCAAGTTGAACCGGTGGCACTGGTTGGGAGCGAGTGTTTAATCGAGGTTTCCTGAAGGTTATTCGGGGTTATTGAAGGTGCCCTAGCGCCTCGACCATAGCCTTCAATGGCGTCCTACTACCGTAGATACCAAAGGTCACGGAGCTGTCTTCATGGCCCACCATCCGCTTGATAAGTGAGTCCTGCACGCCAGCATCACGCAGGTCATCGATGAAGGTGTGACGGAAGCTGTGGAACGTTTTGCGTGGGTCGGTGATGCCTAGTTTCACTTTATAGCGGCCAAACCACTTCGATGGTGCATGACCAAGCTTTCCTCTCACGGCCTCCAGTTCGGGGAACAGATGATCAGCCCCAGCTCTTCTTGCCGACTCAGCGAACTGCAACAATCCCAGCTCAATCAATGAAGGATGTAGGGGAAGCACTCGGCGGCTGCTGGCGTTTTTAAGGTTCTGGCCTTCACGGCTGTCATCAATGCGGATGCACTGGATGCCCTGATGTTCTATGAGATCATCGACACGCAACTGGCACAGCTCTTCCAGTCGTGCCCCGGTGACTCGCCCAAGGAGAGGCAGCCAATAGCGCCACGGATGCTTCCGGGCTTCTTTTCGAAGGGCATCATGGTTCAGCAGAGTTACAAGGTCGTGGCGATCAAAGGATAGTCGTGCATCCTTCGCTGATCCCGTCATTACCTTCATACCCGCCAATGGGTTGTCAGAAGTATACCCGTTCGCCTTGCACCAATTCATGAAGGAGGTGAGCTTGCGCAGACGGTTGTTCACTGTGACCGCAGTGATGGTCTTGTAGGTGCTTCCCGACTCAACCACCTGTTTCAGCGTCTTTCCCTTGAACTCTGGGCGTAAGCCGAAGTACTGCGGGCATAAGCTTAGCCGCTCCTTTAGTAGACGAGCTTGATGCACATCGAAGGCTTTGGCGGGCATGTCACCCATAAGCTCAAGCAAGTGAGATAACGCCCGCTCGACTTCCTCTGTGCTGACTTGTCGCCATGTGCCTCCGCGTTTTCCTTCTTCTACATACAGCTTGGAAAGCGCCGCGAGGGTGGGGCTGTCGCTATGCCGTTTAGCTGTAATCGGTGTGGCAGTCTTTGGAGCGGTTTGGAGGGAGGGCGTGGGTGCTGAGTCCCGCCACTGTGAACACAGTGTACGAAGCGTCTGTAGGTCTGTTAGAGGGTGTTCGCTGAGGTGGTGATGTAGCCGCTGAACCAGTGAGGTGGCAAAAAACAAGGCGCTCTGACGATGCCGAATGTTCAAGCTCAAACGCAAAGTGTTACATCTCGGAAAGAGGTGCTTTGGCAGCTTGAGATTCAGGTAGTAGAGCGCCCCGCGCTTGATTATGTAGGCCATGGGTGTGACACCAAAGTGTGACAGCAAAGTGTGACAATGCTGGCTACACCCCGGAGTTTTGACCGCCCGTGCTGAGTGTTCGCACGGCAAAGATGTTTCACCCTGACCAGCCTGAAACCCTTGCCCCATAAGACCCGCAACGATTACCGAGCGTGCTTGCATGCCACATGGTCAGGCCCGGAAGGGAGCAGCCACAGCGGGAACATTGTGTGCCGGGGTGTGGCTGGTGGGGTTGCCTCCATTTCAAACCTTGCTTTTCTCGCAGGTTTCAATCAAATCCTTCTGTTCTCGCATTCAGGACTAACCGTCTTGAAGGTCTTCGCATGCCTCCAGCCCCTGTCCGCACAGAAGCCGGAGACACTCTCGCCATCACTCACCAACGCCCATCCCGACGATGATCCCACCCACGATCATGCCCCCGGCGCCATCCACCGTCGTAATACCCATGAGGCCGTGGCGGTTCAAACCGGCGGTACACGACCGGCGGCGGTGGCGCGTAGTACACGGGCTGGTAGCGCGGTACGTAACGCGGCGGCGGTGGCGGTGGGGCGTAGTAGCGCGCCGGGCGGTGATGGTGGTGGGAGTTGCTGGCCACCGTGGCCACGACTGCGCCGATGGCGGCGCCTGCGATGACGGGCACGATCACGTTGCGATCGCTTGCGTTGGCTGCGCCTGCAGCAATCAGGGTGCCGGTCAGGACAAGGGCTTGGGTCATCTTCGAAATCATGGTGTCTCCTTTGGCGAAAGGTTTGGAATCGCCATGGACGTATCAAACACCGGATTCGTGTAAAGGGAGGTCTAGGGTGGGTAAAGGCTGAGTAAAGCGTATCTGGATACAAAAGAGCCGCTGCAGAGGTCGATGACCCGTGCTGGCGGGGCTTTGGAGTGTGTCAAAGAATGTAAATACTCTTCGATGGCTGCCACGAGGAGTGCTGGGCCAAGGCGATTCAGCGCTCCTGATGCCGCCGCCTGGCCCGCTCCAGCCACTGCAAGATGTGCATCGGGTTGCCAATGGGGAACAGGTGCAGGCGCAGCGCTTGCAGTTCCGTTGGCTCCATCCGCTCGATCAGGGTATCGAGAAAGCGATCCGGCCCTTGTGGGCTCATCAACGAAGTCAATTGCCAGCCGTAGTGCTTGAGCAACTGCGCCGAGGTGCTGACGCGACACTGCCGGGCGAAATTCAGAATGCCGGCCATGGTGGCGGGTGCCGGAATGCCGATGCGGATCGGGGCATCGATCCCGGCGTCCCGGACCTGTCTGATCCAGTTCATCACTGCCTGGACGTCGAACGAAAGCTGGGTGGTGATTTCAAGCTTGAAACCTCGGCTGGCCAAGGCGTCAGTCTTGCGTTTGAGGTAATACCACAGCACTTCATCGGCGATCTTCGGATGGCCCTCGGGGTAGCCCGCGATGCCGACGCTTTGCAGCCCCAGCCCGTCCAGATAGCCGCCTTCGATCACTTGCAGCGAGTCGGTGAATGGCCCGGCGGAGGTTGCCGGATCGCCGCCCACCAGAAAGATAACGTCCACTCGCCCGACGTCGATGGACTGGATCAGATAGCTGCGCAACACCTCGGGCGATATCAGCCGGCGCGCCGAGATGATGGGCCTGGGCCGAAAGCCTGCGCCATGCAAGCCCGCGACCGCCGCAACCCGTTCGTCAAAGGACTCGTTGCCGATGAACGCGATGTTCACCGCCATGCCCGAAGGTGCCAGATTACCCAGGCCACTGAACGCCGCCGCGTCCCGGGCGGTGGTTTCAATCGAGGGGGCGTCGAACAGTGGAAGGCGGGGCGGGTTCATTGAGTAGCGGCTCGTGGCGGCGGGGAGGGACGATCCTCTCAGGCTAGACCGGCAGGGGCGGGCGATACAGTGGCAGAAACCGGTTTTGCAGCCGGATCAGTGTCGGACTCGCCGATTGCCATCACACCGTCGCATCCTCCCCCAACATCTTCGACACCACCGCGCCCACCGGATGACCCTCGCGAATCAACTCGGCGAAGTGGGTGAGCATTTCCGGGCCGGAGTCGTTCATCAGTGCTTCGTACAGCAGGCGCCGTACCGGTTCGGGATCGGGCGCTACCGCATCGGTTTCCTCGCTTAGCGGCTGCGCGGCGATAAGTTGCGCGAGCACCTGGCTGCCCGGAGTGTCTTCGTCGATTCCGAACAGTTCGTTGAAGAGCATGCCCAGGGTTCCGGATGGCTGCTGGTCGGGGCGTTTCCATTTGCTAATGACGGTTTTTTCCTTCTCGACCTTCTCAAGGGTGCGTCGGATCTTTCCGGGAATGGTCGCCGCCGCGCGTTCATCGGAGTAGTAGACGAGCTTGGCGAGGGCGGCGGCGTCCTTGATGTTTTTCCAGATCACGAACCAGATCTGCGAAATGCTGTGGGTTTCCAGGGCGCCACGCAGGCTGCTACGGATTTCCTTGAGTTGCCGGTCATCGAGTTCGTGGTCGAAGGCTTTGCACTGGTCCAGCAGATAGCGCATCGAGTCGGCCGTGGCGAAGTCGAGCCAGAGGCTGAACAGCGCGGCGCTGTCGCAGAACTCCCGGGTCAGCAGGATGCTTCTGGCTTCGTCGTCGAGCCCGAAGTGGATGTCCGGTGTCAGCGCGTAGGCGACGTAGTGGGTGCGTACCGTCAGCACATCGTCCTGCATGAAGTAGGTGCCCGGCGTCGCTCGGCGCGGGTCTTCGCGCAGCACTGCGGCGGCTCTGAGTTTGTCGATGAACAGGCGCAGGTCCATCGGCGCCAGCGCCTGGCAGTCGCTGACCGTAAAGGCTTCGGCGCCCAGGCGGGGGCTGATGGCGAAATCCAGGGCGACGGTCAGCAGGGCCAGGTCATCGCTCAGGTGCGCATAGTCGATGGGGTGCGATGGCAGTTGGTTGATGTAGGCCGCCAGGTGAGTCTCGAGCCTGGCGGCGGCTTCGGCTTTTTGCGCCTGTTCCCGTGCCGCCTGGAGCTTCTGGCAATCGCAACAAGGCCTGTAGGATTTTTGCGGATACTTCTTGGCGCAGGAGCGGCTTTTGACTTCCAGGCCTTCGTCGCAGTGGGGGCAGCGCAGGTTTTCGTCGTAGGCCGTGCACAGTTCACGAACGTGGGCGGCCAGCGCGCCGCTGTTGGTGATGTGGCGGAAGGGCACCAGATCGATCACCTTTTCCAGAAAATCGCCGCTTTCGCTCATCGCCCAGTAGCGGACGGCGAGTTGCATGGCCTCGGGGTCGGTGGTCAGGAATTCAAGCTTTACAGTCATGGGGCAGGGCCATCCGGTTTTCAGGGCGGTATGAAAAGCGTGGAGGGCCGGCGTTGTGCACCCATCCCGCGTTGAGCGATAGAAACAGGAAGTCACTATCAGGACTCATGATCGCCGGATGCAGGGTGCTGGATATGTAGGCTTGAGCTATCGGGTTTGTAGGCGTTGTCCGGAAACTGTACTGGCGTGAGCGGCCTGGCTGTCGCCGATCTTGTCGTTCAGCGCATGGCGCTGCGGTCTTCGGCGAATTGTTTGCCGAGCAGGGTCCGCACCGCGACCACGCAACCGTCCTTGATGCTGACATCGGCAAACCCCTGATCGCGCAGGTACAGGAGCGCGGTGAAATCCAGCGGATTGACTCTGCACAGTGCCTCGTCGGCGAGGCTGATCAACAGTCGAATGGCGTTGGATTCTAGCCGCATGGGGGTGGCCTCCTGGTGATGATGGCGAATGATGGCTATTCGTCACTAGAGGGCGATCAGGAGTTCCATTTATTTGCGAGCCTTACACCGCTTTCCGGCGTTTTTCGCGAACGGCCGATTCTGCCGATCACGCCAATAATGCGTGGTAAATCAAAGAAATCTGCCCGGTTTTGGGGTCAATACGATAGTCTTCGCACCATTGTCGATACCGACACTGGATTGGAAGGCTATAGATGGCGCCTGATGACTATCTCGTAATGACCAGCAAAGAGTGGGCGGCGCTGCGTGCCAGCACGCCGTTGACTCTGTCCGAAGAAGACCTGGCGGCGTTGCGGGGCGTGAACGAAGATATTTCCCTGGAAGATGTCGTCAACATCTATCTCCCCCTGTCGCGCCTGATCAATCTGCATGTGAGTGCGGCGCGCAACCTGGCCAGCATCAAGGACACCTTCCTGGGGCGTCCGGCCAAGAAACAGACCTACGTGGTGGCGGTGGCCGGCAGCGTGGCGGTGGGCAAGAGCACCTTTGCCCGGGTGTTGCAGGCGCTGATGGCGCGCTGGCCCGATCACCCTCGGGTCGATCTGGTGACCACCGACGGCTTCCTGCACCCCAACGCGCGGCTCGACGCCGAAGGCATCATGCACCGCAAGGGCTTTCCGGAAAGCTACGACCGCAAGCGCATGGTCAAGTTTCTCTCGGAACTCAAGGCCGGTACCCCGGAGATCAGCGCGCCGGTGTATTCGCACATCAGCTATGACATCGTCCCGGACAAGTTTCTCAAGGTCAGCCAGCCGGACATCCTGATCTTCGAAGGCCTGAATGTGCTGCAGACCGAAGGCAACGACGGCCAGAAGCCGGGCACCATCGTGTCGGACTTCTTCGATTTTTCGATTTATCTGGATGCCGACGAAGGCGACATCGAGCGCTGGTATGTCGAGCGCTTCCTGATGCTGCAACGCACTGCATTTCGTGCTCGTGGCGCCTATTTCCGTGAACTGGCCGACTTGCCACCTGAGAAATCCCCGGACGCGGCGCGCAAGATCTGGCGCGACATCAACCGTCCCAACCTGCTGGAAAATATCCTGCCCACACGGGAGCGCGCGAGCCTTGTGGTGCGCAAGGCGGCCGATCATTCCGTGAAGGAGTTGTGGTTGCGGTGATGGTCAAGTCGCTCGGCGCGCTGATGGGGTTATGGCTGTTTGGCTGTGGTGCGCCCGCCATGGCTGATGGCAACAAGTTGTTGCTCGAATGCCAGGATGGCATCAACAGCATGAGCGGCGGGGTGGCCAGGAACCCCACCGGGATCGGCCATTGCGTGGGCGTGTTGCAGGCGACCATCGACACCCTGGACATCGTCCATGAGGCCGGTGGCGCGCCGAAGCTGGTGTGCGTGCCGGAGGGCGGCATTCCCATGATCCAGTCGATGCGCATCGTGGTGCAGTCGCTGGAGGAGCACCCGGAGGCCCTGCACCTGAATGAATCGGTGCTGGTGGTTTCTGCGCTGAAGAATGCGTTTCCCTGTCGATAGGCTGCGCTGCTGATCCGTTGCGGTCCCTCTTGAGACCGCCCCGCCGGCAAGCCGTGCTGCTACGGTTCAGCGGTCGGACCCTGGCGTTTCGAACGCCTAAATCCCCGTAGCAGTCCGGCTTGCCGGCGTCAGCGATCCCGAACACGCCCCCGCCGGCAAGCCGTGCTGCTACGGGGTGAAGGCATCCGCAGATTTCGTGAACGGCCTCTATCCGTAGCAGCCGGGCTTGCCCGCGGGGGCGTACTTGAGATCGTCCCTGTCGGCCAGCCATCGCGCTATACGCAACCACTCGTCGTGCGATCACCGCCGCACTGGCTAATCACGAATGTGTGACTATCCTTACCGGTCAGTACAGTTCATTCTCAGAGGCACCTCATGCCAGCCAATCACGACGCCAGCCTCACCCATCAACGTTTGATCGAAGCGGCATCGGCGCTGTTTTTCCGTGATGGCATCAACGCCACCGGCATCGCTGCGGTCGCTGAGTTCGCGGGGGTTTCGAAGATGACGCTCTATGCCCACTTCGCCTCCAAGGACGAACTGGTGGTGGCCTATCTGGACCAGCGTAACGAGCGTTGGAACGCCGCAGTCCTGCAGTCGCTGGCCGCCGCCGATTCGCCTGTCGAGAAGCTGCTGTCGCTGTTCGATCTGCATCGGCAATGGCTGTTCGAAGGCGGCTTGCGCGGCTGCCCTTACGTGAATTCTGCCGCCGAATTTCCGGACCGTTCGCATCCGGTGCGTCAGGCGGTGGATCGCCACAAGCGCGGGGTGAAACAGCACCTGCTGGACCTGGCGCAAAACGCTGGCCTGGCCAATCCGCAGACACTGGTCAGGCGCCTGTTCCTGCTACTGGAAGGGGCTTTTCTGACAGGCGCCCTGGAGAACGATGACAGCGTATTCCTCGTGGCCAAGGACCTGGCCGCCGAGCTGATAGAGGCCGCGCAACCCCGAGCCGTTGTCTGAACAAACCGACCGATTTCTTGCCCCCAGGAAAGGACGCTGACGATGCGAATCAATGCTCTGATTGTGTTGCTGCTCACCGGGTTGGTGGCGGCCACGTACGGCTTCGGGATCTACCTGTTCGCACAGTTGGTGCCGGACATGCGCGCAAGCCTGGGTTTCGACATTTCCTACGTGGGCACCATCACGGCCTGCGCCCAACTGGGCTTTCTGGCCAGTGCATTGTTCGCCGCGTGGATCACCCCACGGGTCGGCGGTGGCTGGGTGGTGTTCGGTTCGGGCGTCGTCTGTGCGGCGGCGCTGCTGCTGATCCCCATGGCGCACAACATCGTGCTGATCGGCGCGCTGCTGACAGTGCTGGCCGGCACTGCCGCCACGGTGTTCGTGCCGATGGTGGACGTGATCGCCCGCACGGTAGCCTACAAGTATCGCGGCATGGCGATGGGGCTCGTCTCCAGCGGGACCAGTTATGGCGTGTTCATCAACAGCCTGCTGGTGCCCATGTTCGCGCCCCAGGGCGAATGGCGCACCGTGTGGGGCCTGGTGGGTTTTCTCACGGTGCTGATTGCGCTGGGCGTGATGCTGGTGTTCTTCCGGGCACGCTTGTTCAGCCATTCCCGTGACACCCATGCGGTCGCTAACGCCGAAATGAAGGTCGGCAGGAGCGCCTTGACCCAGCCTTGGGTGCTGAAGATCTGGGCGATGACGATGTTGCTGGGCTTTTCCACTTTTCCGTTCCAGAACTACCTGTCTTCCTACCTGCGCACTCAGCTTGATTTCGACGTGACCTACACGGCGCAGATCTGGGCCAGCATGGGCTTCGTCGGCATGTTCGCAGGATTGGCCGTGGGCTGGCTGTCGGACCGCATCGGCCTGCGCGTCGCCATGCTGCTGGTGTACGCCAGCGTGTGTGCGGCCGCCTTGATCTTTGTCCTGCATCCGGTCGGACCCTGGCCGCTGGTGGCGGCGATCCTGTTCGCGCTGGCGTTTTATCCGATCTTCGGCCTGATCCCGGCCTACGTCTCGAAGATGGCCGGCAGCGCAGCGGTATCGGTAGCAGTGTTTGGCGTCGCCAATATCACCCAAGGAGTGGGCGGGATGCTCGGCAACCTGTGCGCGGGGCTGCTGGCCAGTTTCACTGGCTCGTTCGTCGGCGTCTATCTGGCGATCGCGGTGGTGGCTGTGGGGCTGGCGATCCTCACCACCCGCCTGCCCAGGGAGGCCGATGAGGTCTTGGGCAGTGGAGAGCACAAGGTTGATGCAGTGGCGTGAGTGTGCGTCGGATAAACGCATGTTGTCGAGAAAGGAGATACGCGGAAGAAACTCATCGCTATTGAGTCAATTGCTAATGGGTCTAATGGCCTGCGCGACCATCGTTAAACTTGAGGGTGTGAGGTTTTCTTATGGATGAGGTGTGAGATGGTTGATGAAGCGGATGTAATGGAAAGGGTAAAAAAGGTGACAGCCGAAAAGTTAGGAGTTCCCCTCGAAGCGGTCGTCCCTGAAGCTTCCTTTACAAACGAGTTGGGCGCTGATTCGCTGGATACGGTCGAGTTGGTGATGGACATGGAAACCGAGTTCGATATTGAAATTCCGGAGGAAGACGCGCTCGGGTTGTTGAGGGTCTCAGATGTAGTCACTTATATCACCCAAAAGACAAGATGAACTAGAAGCCGGCACCCGCCGGCTTCTGGCAGTTAGGCTACAGCGTCACATTCCCCGCAACACACTTCTGCACCTGGCCACTGACCCAGATCTGCTCGCCGATCTGCTCCACGCCCACCTGGCCTTTATGGCCCAGCACCGTGCCCTGCCGGGCGCTGTAGGTGCGCGGTGCGAGGCCCGCCGGGATCAGCCATTGCGCCAGGCTCGCGTTGAGGCTGCCGGTGACCGGATCTTCAGCGCCCAGGTCGCCGGTCAGCGCGCGCACTTCGAAGTCGGCCTCGGCATCCGGCCCGGTCCAGCGCGCGACGATGCCGACGTTCAGCCCCTTGAGCGCCGGATAGTCAGGGCGGATGGCCAGCAGTTCTTCGCGGCTGTCGAGCATCACCGCCACCCAGCCTGGCCCGTTGTCGGCCCACTGGCTGGCAACAATCTGGCTGCGCTGGATCTTCAAGCCGGCGGCGATGGTGTCCAGTACCTCATCTTCCACGGCGCCGCTGCGCAACAAGGCCGGGGCCGCAAACGCCAGTCGAGCGCCGTCGCGACGGATCCGGACCAGGCCCGCGCCGCATTCCTGAACCACTTCTTCAGCCTTGGGCTGGCCGCCGCTGTCCAGCCACACGAAGCAACTGCCCAGTGTCGGGTGCCCGGCAAATGGCAGTTCGCGGGTGGTGGTGAAAATGCGCACCCGGTAGTCCGCCTCGGGGTGCGTGGGACGCAGCAGGAAGGTGGTTTCGCTGAGGTTGGTCCAGCGGGCGAAGGCGGCCATTTGCGTGTCGCTCAAGCCGTCGGCGCCGATGACCACGGCAAGGGGATTGCCTTGGGTCGGGGCACTGGAAAAAACATCGACCTGCTGGAAGTTCAGCGTCTGTGGCATGGCACTCTCCTGATTGTGCTGTAGGACCTGGTCACTCTAAGCAGGCGAATCAGGGCTGTACATGCACAGATCAGCAGTCATTTTTCGCGAATGTGTGTGGTCGAGAGCTGCCGGAAATGACCCCGGCAGCAACATTTGCCGCAACCGCTCAGCGGGTGTTCAACCACGCTGAGACGTCAAACGACGGGCAGGCCTTGATGAATTCGTCGGGGGTGATCTTGCCGTCGCCGTTCAGGTCCGGCGACAAGTCCCGATGGCCAAGAACGCGGGCCTTCGGGTAACGGGACTGAAGCTGATCGAGCAATTGGCGCAAGGTCGCGAATTGCCTGTCGGTGAAATTGTTCTCCGGTTTGCCTGATCGGTTCACACCGCCGACCAGGCAAACGCCGACAGATTTTGCGTTGTGGCCTTTGACGTGCGCGCCGATGGCGTTTTCCGGTCGGCCTGTTTCCAGCGAGCCATCGCGGCGGATGACGTAGTGATAGCCCAGCGTGTCGAAGCCGCGCTGGATATGCCATTGACTGATTTCCCGCGCGCCGATGTCGTGGCTGGGGGCGGTGGCTGAACAGTGCACGACCAGCCAGTGGGTGGCGGTGCGGTATTGCGGGGTGTAGCGAGGTGGTGTTGCGTTCATGGCGGTGCTTCCTTGCACGTTGATTGACGTGTGCAAGGAATACCCATGAGTGCGATGGGTCAACGAGGGGAGCGTTGCAAAACGTCTCGGCAACGTTCTGCAACCTGGGCGTCTGTCAGACGTTCAGCCAGTCAGGCCGGAAAGCGCAGCGCGTTGGTCAGGTCGCCCATCGGCGCCTGTCCGCGTGCCACCATGGCGTCGTCCCGCTCCTTGAGCCCGTCCAGCGTTTCGAGGCCATGCACCCGGGTGATCAAGCGCAGGATCGAGGCGGTGTCGTACACCGTGTGATCGACCGTGCCCTTGCGCGCGAACGGCGAAATGACGATGGCCGGAATTCGCGTGCCAGGCCCCCAACGGTCGCCTTTGGGTGGCGCCACGTGGTCCCACCAGCCGCCGTTTTCGTCAAAGGTGACGACCACGACCATGTTTTTCCATTGCGGGCTGTTGCGCAGCACTTTAATCGCGCGGTCGATGTGGCGATCGCCCGAGGCGACATCGGCGTAGCCTGCGTGCAGGTTGAGGTTGCCCTGAGGCTTGTAGAAGGTCACGGCGGGCAGCTTGCCGGCTTCGGCGTCCGCCAGGAATCTGTTGGTGGCCGACTCGTCGCCCAGGCCGCCATCGCGCAGGCGTTTCGCGCGCTCCTGCGGATGGTCCGGGCCCTGGTTCCTGAAGTAGTTGAACGGCTGGTGGTGGTACTGGAAGTTGGGGATCTTGGGGATGCCTGCCGAATCCTTGTACTCATCCAGCGTGACCTGCCAGGCGCCGGCGTACCAGGCCCAATCGACGCTCTTCTTCGACAGTTTGTCGCCGATGTGATCGTGGGTCTGGGGCACCAGCACGTTGGCCAGGTTTGGCTGCGAGTATTCAGGTTTTTCCTTGTCGCGCAGCCAGGTCGGCCAGTAGGGCGGGGCCATGGTGTTGACCGCGTAGCCATCGGGCGTCAGCAGGCTGGGGCCGAACTGGGGCGGGCCGGTCATGGCGCTGGCCGGGGATTTTTCCAGAGGCTTGAGGCGGTACTCCAGCGGATCGCTGCTTTCCAGCGTGGCGATCTGCGATTTCGCAGGGGAGTTGGCCGCATCCGGATAGAAGGGCGCCCTGGCCGAAATCAGGTACTGGTGATTGAGGAAGGAGCCGCCGAAAGCGCCCTGGAAGAAGTTGTCGCAGAGTACGAACTCCCGGGCGACGTCCCACAGGCGCAGGGAATATTGTGTCTGGCTGTAATGGCCCATGGTCAGGCTGCCGGAATCGGCCCAGGCCACGAAGCTGTCATTCTTGCCGCCGTTGATCTGCATTTGGTTCTGATAGAACACGTGCCACAGGTCACGGGTGACCACGCTCAGGGGCAGGTCTTCGCCGCTCGGACCTTTGAGCGCGTAAGGGGCGTTGGGCAGGTTTTCCTGGTATTGCACGCCGGTGGCATAGGTCACGCCGTCGATACTTTGCGGGCCAATCTGGCACACGCCGCCCCAGCAGGACGGCAGGCTCTCCAGGACTTTGCCGTCACGGTCGCGCTGGCGGTAGTCTTCGGGCTTGACCGCCGACAAGGGTTTTTCAATGCCGGGAAAATTGGCGAACAGGTTGTTGAAGCTGCGGTTTTCGGCGTAGATCACCACGATGTTCTTGATGTTGTCCTGCAGGGCCTTGTCCAGCGCGGGTCCCATCAGCGCAGTTTCCAGGGCGCTGGCCTTGCCGTCGGTGCCGGTTTCGCTGGCCGCCACCACACTGCTGACGGCGGCGCCAGCGCCGAGCACGGCCACGCCGCCGAGGAATCGGCGACGGCTGCTGTCAGACGGAGAATCCGATGAATCAAGGCTGGCGGACGGCTTGGACGGGTCTTGTTCTTTGTCGCTCATCACGGCTCCTGCTCGCTGGCATAAATGTGTTACCAAGTATGTCGAGGGAGCCTAATCCCGCAATGTGACGTTAATGCTACAGCCGTAGGCGCCCGTGCCAGAGCGGTTAGAGCCAGCTTGCAATACCACCGCAATCCCTGTGGGAGCTGGCTTGCCAGCGAAGGCGTACTGTCAGTCGCCGCCAGCGGTACATGACACACCGCTTTCGCGGGCGAGCCCGCTCCCACAGTGGCGAGGCGTATCGGGGGGCAAGCCGGTCACGGTGTTGTAGCGCGCCGTGATGCGCTCGATTTCTCCGGACATGCGCATGCGCAGCAACACTCGCATCAAAAGCTGCGCCGGGACGTTGCTGTCATTGCGTACGATACAGCCCACCGGCTGCTCGTCGATGACCGCGACGCTGCGTAGCTTCTGCTCCTGGGGCAGGTTGCGGTTGAACCAGTCCAGTGACCACTGGTTGGCGACCGCGTAGTGATAGCGGCCGATCAGCAGCTTTTGCAGCACCTGGTCTTCGCTGCGTGCGTCTTCGCGCAGCAGTCTGCGAGTGTCGAACGCCGGTTGCAGGGTAGGGTAGGCGTAGCCCAGCACGGTCCCGACCACTTCATTGTGCAGTTGGGCGGGGTCCACCGGCGAGGCGTTGTCAGGAGTGCTGATCAAGAGGTCGCGCTGCACCAGCAGCGGCAGGCTCCAGGTCACGTCCCCGGAAAGGGTCGGCATCCAGGATTGCGCGGTGTAGCAGCGCACATCGATCTGGCCCTGCTCCAGCGCCCGCTGCACGCGGTTGATCGACAGCACCCGAAACTGCGCAGGCTGCCCGGCGTGGCTGGCCAGGCTGCGCATGATGTCGACCATGATCCCGCCTGTCGCCTGATGGTTCACCACCTGCGCCATGGGCATCGACCAGGAATCGGCGACGGCGAACCGCAGCGGCACAGGTTCCGCGCGAAGGGGCCCGCTCATCAACAGCAAGGCGCTCAGTGCCAACAGACGCATAGCATCCCTCAGTGTGTCCATGACATGGCGGTTTGGCATCGGTGGCAGTTTAGCGCCAGATGATTTAAATGCGCGCGGGCAAATCGTCCCGGATGCAATTTTGCCCCCGCTCCGCTAGCATTAGCGGTCTTCCGCAACCCAGTCGCGACGGTTTTCAATGAGTTATCAGGTTCTTGCACGTAAATGGCGTCCGCGCTCGTTCCGCGAAATGGTCGGCCAGACCCATGTGCTTAAGGCCTTGATCAACGCGCTGGACAGCCAGCGCCTGCACCATGCCTATCTGTTCACCGGCACGCGCGGGGTCGGCAAGACCACCATCGCGCGGATCATCGCCAAGTGCCTGAACTGCGAAACCGGCATCACCTCCTCGCCGTGCGGCGAATGTTCGGTGTGCCGGGAGATCGACGAGGGGCGTTTCGTCGACCTGATCGAGATCGACGCCGCCAGCCGCACCAAGGTCGAAGACACCCGCGAGCTGCTGGACAACGTGCAGTACGCGCCAAGCCGCGGTCGCTTCAAGGTCTACCTGATCGACGAAGTGCACATGCTCTCCAGCCACTCCTTCAACGCCTTGCTCAAGACGCTGGAAGAGCCGCCGCCGTACGTCAAGTTCATCCTGGCGACCACCGACCCGCAGAAGCTGCCCGCGACCATCCTGTCGCGCTGCCTGCAGTTCTCCCTGAAAAACATGACGCCGGAGCGTGTGGTCGAGCACCTGACCCACGTCCTGGGCGCTGAAAACATTCCGTTCGAAGACGACGCCCTGTGGCTGCTGGGCCGTGCCGCCGACGGCTCGATGCGCGATGCCATGAGCCTGACCGACCAGGCGATTGCCTTCGGTGAAGGCCGCGTGCTGGCCGCCGACGTGCGCGCCATGCTCGGCACCCTCGATCACGGGCAGGTGTATGACGTGCTCACCGCGCTGATCGATGGCGACGCCCGCAGCCTGCTCGAAGCCGTGCGTCACCTGGCCGAGCAGGGCCCGGACTGGAGCGGCGTGCTGTCGGAAATCCTCAACGTGCTGCACCGCGTGGCTATCGCCCAGGCGCTGCCGGACGGCGTCGACAACGGCCATGGCGACCGCGAGCGAGTGCTGGCCCTGGCCCAGGCGCTGCCTGCCGAAGATGTGCAGTTCTATTACCAGATGGGCCTGATCGGTCGTCGTGACCTGCCCTTGGCGCCGGATCCTCGCGGCGGTTTCGAAATGGTGCTGCTGCGGATGCTGGCGTTCCGCCCGGCCGATGCCGAGAACGCGCCGCGACAGCCGTTAAAGTCAGTGGGGATCAGCCCGGCCACGGCTGATTCCCAGGCAGCGGTGGCCCCTGCTGCACCGGTCCCGTCCACGCCCGCGCCTGCACCGGCTTACATGCCGGCGCCTGTGGCCGAGCAGCCTGCGCCGGTCATCGAACCACCCGTGCCTGTGCCTGCGCCCGCCGCCAAGCCTGTCGAAGACCTCGACCTGCCCTGGAATGAGCGCGCGCCTGCTGCTGAGCCCGAGCCGGTTGCGGCGCAGGTCGCCGAAGACATCCCGGAGCCGGTGCTCGACACCGTGGCCGAGCAGCCTGACCTGACGCCGATGCCTGCCCCCGCACCGGCCAGCCCCGTGCCGGACGCGCCGGAAGTGGAGTCGCCCGAGCAGGTGCAGGCCGCCGCCGAAGTGGTGACGCCGGCCATGCTCGAACACGTGCCCGACGCCGTGGCCTACGTGCCTGCGCCCATGGACCGCGATGACGAGCCGCCACCGGACGACGACTATTACGAGCCGGACGTGGACATCGACCCCGCGTCGTTCGCCTATCTGGATGACCTGGCCCATGACACCGTCGAAGCGGTGGAGAAGGAGCCGGAGTTGCTGCCAGCGGCGGAGCCCGCGACCGGCCTGGCTGCCGAGTGGCTGGAGCTGTTCCCGAAACTGCCGGTATCGGGCATGACCGGGAGCATCGCCGCCAACTGCACGCTGATCTCCGCCGATGGCGACAACTGGCTGCTGCACCTGGACCCGGCCCACAGCGCCTTGTTCAACTCCACGCAACAGCGCCGCCTGAACGATGCGTTGAACCAGTATCACCAGCGCACGATCAACCTGAGTATCGAGTTGATCAAGCCATTGCAGGAAACTCCGGCACAGGCGGCTGCGCGCAGGCGTGCCGATCGTCAGCGTGACGCCGAGGCGTCGATTCATGGCGATCCGTTCATCCAGCAGATTTTGCAACAGTTCGGTGCCAGCATCCGTGAGGATACGATTGTCCCGGTGGACAGTCCGGCGGCCTGAACCCTTTAACGACCGCGAGGCGCTAAGCTGATTTGGCGCCACGCAAAGACCCCAACGACTTTCGAGGAGTATTCCCATGATGAAAGGTGGCATGGCTGGCCTGATGAAGCAGGCCCAGCAAATGCAGGAAAAAATGGCCAAGATGCAGGAAGAACTGGCCAATGCCGAAGTGACCGGCCAGTCGGGCGCAGGTCTGGTGAGCGTGGTGATGACCGGTCGTCATGACGTCAAGCGCGTGAGCCTGGACGACAGCCTGATGCAGGAAGACAAGGAAATCCTGGAAGACCTGATCGCCGCCGCCGTCAACGACGCCGTGCGCAAGATCGAAGCCGCCAGCCAGGAAAAGACCGCCAGCATGACCGCCGGCATGCAACTGCCGCCAGGCATGAAGCTGCCGTTCTGATCCGGCGGCCGTTGCGTCACACAAATGCCAGGCCCAGTGCCTGGCATTTTTGTTTGTGGTGCAGTGAGCACGCCGCACGCCTACCGTAGCAGCACGGCTTGCCGGCGGGAGCGATCTCACGGACGTCCCCGCCGGCAAGCCGTGCTGCTACGGATCGTGGTGTGTGCTTTCATTCGAACCCCTCCTGACCGCCACGGTCTGCTTTCTATAGCCATTCAAGGAGCCGCGCCTCATGTCGCAAGAACTGATCCTCAACCAACGCATCGTCCTGGCCTCCCGCCCGCAGGGGGCGCCGGTGCCCGAGAATTTTCGTCTTGAGCGCGAGGCATTGCCTGACCTGCAGGACGGCCAGATTCAACTGCGCACCCTCTACCTGTCCCTCGACCCCTACATGCGCGGGCGGATGAGCGATGCGCCATCCTATGCCGCGCCCGTGGAGCTCAATGCGGTCATGGAAGGCGGGGCGGTGAGTGTGGTCGAGCAGTCGCTCAACCCGGCATTCAAAGTGGGCGACCTGGTGGTCGGGCAGACCGGCTGGCAGACCCACAGCATCTCTGACGGCAAGCAACTCTTGCCGGTACCCAAGGACCTGCCCAGCCCGTCGATGGCCGTAGGTGTGTTGGGCATGCCGGGCATCACCGCCTACATGGGCCTGATGCACATCGGCCAGCCCAAGGCCGGCGAAACCCTGGTGGTGGCCGCCGCTTCAGGTGCAGTGGGTTCGGTGGTCGGCCAGGTCGCCAAGCTGCATGGCCTGCGGGTGGTGGGCATTGCCGGCGGGATCGACAAGTGCCGCTACGTGATCGATGAGCTGGGTTTCGACGACTGCATCGACCACCACAGCCCACATTTCGCCGAGCAACTGGGCGAAGCCTGCCCCAGTGGCATCGACATTTATTTCGAACTGGTGGGCGGCAAGGTTTTCGAGGCGGTGATCCCGCTGCTCAACCAGCATGCGCGGATTCCCCTGTGCGGGGTGATTGCCCAGTACAACTCTCAAGGTCAGTCCGATGGCCCGAACCAGCTACCGCTGCTGATGCGCACTTTGCTGACCAAACGTGCGCGGATCCAGGGCTTTATCGTCTATGAGGAGTACTACCATCGCCTGGACGAATTCATGCAGGCCATGGTGCCGCTGGTGAAGGACGGCAAGGTCAAGTTCCGTGAAGACGTGGTCGAAGGCCTGGAACACGCGCCTGATGCGTTCATCGGTCTGCTGGAAGGGAAGAACTTCGGCAAGCTGGTGGTCAAGGTGTCCTAAGTGATTTGACGCTGTCCGGAGGCGCGGGTATAAACCGCGTCTCGTGTTTTTGTGAGATTTTTCTTCAATGAGCTTCAGCCCTCTGATTCGCCAGTTGATCGATTCCCTGCGCATTCTGCCGGGCGTGGGTCAGAAAACCGCCCAGCGCATGGCCTTGCAGCTGCTCGAGCGTGATCGCAGTGGCGGTTCGCGCCTGGCGCAGGCGTTGAAGCAGGCGATGGAAGGGGTCGGGCACTGCAAGCAGTGCCGCACGCTCACCGAAGACGAACTCTGCCCGCAATGCTCGGACCCGCGCCGCGATGACACGCTGCTGTGCGTGGTGGAAGGGCCGATGGATGTGTACGCCGTCGAGCAGACGGGCTTTCGCGGACGTTACTTCGTGCTCAAGGGGCACCTGTCGCCCCTCGACGGCCTGGGCCCGGAAGCCATCGGCATTCCGCAACTTGTGGCGCGCATCGAAGAGCAGGGCACGTTCAGCGAAGTGATCCTGGCCACCAACCCGACGGTCGAAGGCGAGGCCACCGCCCATTACATCGCCCAGTTGCTGTCCAACAAAGGCATGGTCACCTCCCGCATCGCCCACGGCGTGCCGCTGGGTGGCGAGCTTGAGTTGGTGGACGGCGGGACGCTGGCGCATTCGTTTGCGGGGCGCAAACCGATCCAGCTCTGACAGATACACCGCCGTCGCGGGCAAGCGCGCTCCTAC
>NZ_JANHKS010000110.1 GCF_028682175.1 Pseudomonas putida
GGTGGCGGTCAGGGTCAGGCTTTGGTCAGCGAGTATTTCCAGCGCGTCGCTGTGGGCTTGAAAGCTGACGTTGCCGTTCTGGGCGATGACCTTGGCGCCGCCCTCGGCCGTGAACCATTGCGCGCTGTCACCACTGATGCCTGCAATGCTGTGCCTGGCGCTTAACTGTCCGTCCTGTTGTGCGGTGACGTGCAGGTGTTCGCCCGCGAAAGCGACGCTGCTGTTGGGCGTGGTCATGCTCAGGTGGCTGGGGGTTTCGAGCACGATGTGCGGCGCGTTGAAGCTTGGCACCGGATCGCCGCCGTTGCGCTGCTGGCCGTCGGGTTGCGTGGCGTTCTGGCCGTTGACCTGCGCGGGGTGATGCGCGCCCTGTTTGAGGTCGAGGCTGTCGGCGAGTTTGCGCTGCATCAAATTGGCTTGCAGTGCACCCGCTTCGGCCTGGCGGGTGGCCTGATCGAGTCGTTCGGCGGTTTGCACCGCGCCGTTGAGCTGGGCGTGGGCTTCGCTGATGTCCATCTGCGTCGAGGTGGCGCCAGCCCTTCTGGTCGCTGAAAGCAGCAGGCCTTGCTCGGCGCGGACATGGCCCCAGGCATCGGTGGACTCGACAAAACCTTCGCCGCGATAAGCGCCACGTC
>NZ_JANHKS010000111.1 GCF_028682175.1 Pseudomonas putida
AACGTGGCGCTTATCGCGGCGAAGGTTTTGTCGAGTCCACCGATGCCTGGGGCCATGTCCGCGCCGAGCAAGGCCTGCTGCTTTCAGCGACCAGAAGGGCTGGCGCCACATCCACGCAGATGGACATCAGCGAAGCCCACGCCCAGCTCAACGGCGCCGTCCAGACTGCAGAACGCCTCGATCAGGCCACACGCCAGGCCGAAGCGGGTGCACTGCAAGCCAATTTGATGCAGCGCAAACTCGCCGACAGCCTCGACCCCAAACAGGGCGCACACCACCCCCCGCAGGTCAACGGCCAGAATGCCACGCAACCCAACGGCCAGCAGCGCAACGGCGGCGACTCGGTGCCGAGTTTCAATGCGCCGCACATCGTGCTCGAAACCCCTAGCCACCTGAGCATGACCACGCCAAACAGCAGCGTCGCTTTCGCGGGCGAACACCTGCACGTCACGGCGCAACAGGACGGACAGTTAAGCGCCAAGCACAGCATTGCAGGCATCAGTGGTGACGGTGCGCAGTGGTTCACGGCTGACGGCGGCGCCAAGGTCATCGCCCAGAACGGCAACGTCAGCTTTCAAGCCCACAGCGACGCGCTGGAAATACTCGCTGACCAAAGCCTGACCCTGACCGCCACG
>NZ_JANHKS010000112.1 GCF_028682175.1 Pseudomonas putida
CAGAAGTAGCTCCAAGCTTTGAGCTACAAGCTTCAAGCTTGATTGCAGTCTGCATCAAGATTTAGGTCTGTAGCTCAGTTGGTTAGAGCGCACCCCTGATAAGGGTGAGGTCGGCAGTTCAAATCTGCCCAGACCTACCAGTTTTCCTGGGGCCATAGCTCAGCTGGGAGAGCGCCTGCCTTGCACGCAGGAGGTCAGCGGTTCGATCCCGCTTGGCTCCACCATTTACTACTTCTGAAATCAGAAGCTTAGACATGAACATTTGGTTCGAATGTTGATGTCTAATCTTGGATTAGATCGTTCTTTAAAAATTCGGGTATGTGATAGAAAGATAGACTGAATAGCACTTTCACTGGTGTTTA
>NZ_JANHKS010000113.1 GCF_028682175.1 Pseudomonas putida
GTAGAGCTGAAATGCCTCGTACAAGCCGGTGATCACGCCCAGGCGCAGGGCGTAGAAGTTGCCAATCTTTCCGGACTCCAGTTCCATCTGCACCGAGCGTCGCACGCGGACCTGCAACTGTGCACGGGCCGTGTTCAGGCTCTTGGGGGTCTTCGCATCCGCCAGCTCTTCAAGCTGCAACTGCGGGGCAAATTTGCCCAGGCGCCAGTTCATCGCGGTGACCAGCACATGGGCCATGGCCTTGTCGGCACGGTTGGGCGCGGCGTAGGTGAACACACCCTTGGCCATCTGTGCGTACCAGCCCATCAGCACGCCGACCTGGGTGCGCGCCAGCCAGTCCATC
>NZ_JANHKS010000114.1 GCF_028682175.1 Pseudomonas putida
CATGGACTGGCTGGCGCGCACCCAGGTCGGCGTGCTGATGGGCTGGTACGCACAGATGGCCAAGGGCGTGTTCACCTACGCCGCGCCCAACCGCGCCGACAAGGCCATGGCCCATGTGCTGGTCACCGCGATGAACTGGCGCTTGGGCAAATTTGCCCCGCAGTTGCAGCTTGAAGAGCTGGCGGATGCGAAGACCCCCAAGAGCCTGAACACGGCCCGTGCACAGTTGCAGGTTCGCGTGCGGCGCTCGGTGCAGATGGAATTGGAGTCCGGAAAGATTGGCAACTTCTACGCCCTGCGCCTGGGCGTGATCACCGGCTTGTACGAGGCATTTCAGCTCTAT
>NZ_JANHKS010000115.1 GCF_028682175.1 Pseudomonas putida
CGTCAGGGGCGCGAAGCACAGATCGAGGCCAGTAAACAACGCGCGGGCGAGAACACTCTTAAGTTGTTCGACCAGCTCGACCTGGCTGAAGTGGACGAAACGCTCAAGCAGTTCGAAGCGCGTATTGACGAGTGTCAAGCACACGCCGATGCGCGTGCTGAACCGCATCTGCAACTGCTGCGTAGCCAGTACCTGCTCAATGCGCTACACGCGTATGACCCCAATCACTTGCGCCACGGCTGGTCGTTCGCGATTCAGGCGGCGTTGTGCACCCTGGGCATGGAAGCCTGTGTGCCGGGCCAGACGTTGCTCACGCAGTGGTGGGAAGACACGCAAATCGC
>NZ_JANHKS010000116.1 GCF_028682175.1 Pseudomonas putida
TAAGCAGAGCCTGTCATAGGTCTGTAGCTCAGTTGGTTAGAGCGCACCCCTGATAAGGGTGAGGTCGGCAGTTCAAATCTGCCCAGACCTACCAGTTCCCTGGGGCCATAGCTCAGCTGGGAGAGCGCCTGCCTTGCACGCAGGAGGTCAGCGGTTCGATCCCGCTTGGCTCCACCATTTACTGGTTTTGCTGCTGCTGTTGTTAAAGCTTAGAAATGAGCATTCCACCGAGACGGTGCTGAATGTTGATTTCTGATCTTTGTCAGAATCGTTCTTTAAAAATTCGGGTATGTGATAGAAAGATAGACTGAAGGCCACTTTCACTGGTGGAAC
>NZ_JANHKS010000117.1 GCF_028682175.1 Pseudomonas putida
ACGGAAGCAAGATCGGCACGTTGGTTGCCGGTACGCTGCTGTCCCCGCTGATTGTCCTGCTCGCGCTCTGTCACTGGATCTCGTTGCTGCTGTGCTACCAGCCACGCTGGCCGAAGATCATCGAAGAGGCGGGGCAACCGGGTAAGCCAATCCCAAAATTGACCGTAGCCGAAGACTTTGGTCCCGAGATCGCTGAGCGCCTGCGTGCCAACTGCGCGAAAGATCG
>NZ_JANHKS010000118.1 GCF_028682175.1 Pseudomonas putida
AGCGGATCGTCCGTTGCCGCCATTCAAGCGCAGGTCATTCAAGGACAAGAAGGTCGACTGAGTGAGCGCATTCAGCCACCAACAGCTCGACGCCATCCGCGACAAACTGCAGGCCGAACCGGGCGCGGTATTCGTCCTGCGTGATGCCATCGGCGTCATTGATGGGCTAGAGGCGATGCGCAGCGACGGCAAGCGACTCAAT
>NZ_JANHKS010000012.1 GCF_028682175.1 Pseudomonas putida
TCCCGCCGGCAAGCCGTGCTGCTACGGGGTGCCGGGGCGATTGGAATGCTGACGAGCGCCCAATAAAAAAGAGGCCCGAAGGCCCCTTTTTTTATCAACGACTCGCCATCACGGCTTGGCGTCTTTCACGCCAGCGGTGTTGTCCAGCAGGCTCTTGGTCGCGGTTTGCAGGAAGCTGTCGAGCTTCTTGCGCAGCTCGGCGACGTCAGGTGCGTCCGGCACGAGTTCAGCATGAGGCTTGGTGCCCAGCTCGTAGCTGTAGATCTTCGGCTCCATTTCCTTGGGCTCGATCAGGATACGGTTGCCAGTGACGATCGCCACCGTCTGCTCGCTACCCGACGGCTTGATCACGCCAAAGCCCAGGTCGCCCGCCGGCAGGTTCAGCAGATCGCGGCCCCAGCACTGGTGCACGGTGTCGCCACCCAGACGGCCCATGATGGTCGGCACGATGTCGATCTGCGTGCCGACGATGCTGCTGCGCTTGCCGAACTTGTCCTGCAGGCCCGGTGCGATCATCAGCATCGGCACGTTGAAACGGCCCAGGTCCATTTCAGTGATCTGCTCGTTGTTCCCGAAACCATGGTCACCGACTACAACGAACAAGGTGTCTTTGTAGTAAGGCTCTTTCTTGGCTTTCTCGAAGAACTGCCCAAGGGCCCAGTCGGAATAACGCATGGCCGTCAGGTGCTCATCCAGCGTGCCGTGGCCGGTGACGCGTTCCACCGGCAGGTTCGCTGGCAGGGCGTACGGGGTGTGGTTCGACAGGGTTTGCAGCAAGGCGTAGAACGGCTTGCCCTTGGCCTCGCGGGCTTTCAGCTCTTCGGCGCCACGGTCGAACATGTCCTGGTCGGACACGCCCCAGGTCGGGTCGGAGAACACCGGATTGACGAAGTCGTTGCGGCCGATGAAGTTGGTCATGCCCTGGTTGCTGAAGAACCCGGACTGGTTGTCCCAGGCGAAGTCGCCGTTGTAGACGTACACGTCGTCGTATTTGCGCGCGCTCAGCAGTTGCGGCAGGCCGGACAACTTGTGGCTGCCTTCAGGCGTCTGCATGAGGTATTCGAAGCCCGGCAGGTTCGGGAAGCACGCCATGGTGGCGAACATGCCCTGGTGGGTGTGGGTGCCGTTGGAGAAGAAGTGGTCGAACAGCAGGCCTTCCTCGGACAGCTTGTCGAAGTACGGGGTGATATTCGATTCGTCGCCCAGCGCGCCCACCGAGTGACCGGCGAAGCTTTCCATCAGGATCACCACGACGTTCTTGATCGGCAGCGTGTTGCTGGCAGGCGGTGTGAACTCGCGGCGCACGGCGGCGGTGCCTGGATCGACCAGTTTCTCGTTGGCCGTCAGCAGCATGTCGCGCACGGTTTGCTGCGCCTCAGCAACTGGCAGGGTGGCTTTCCAGATGTTGTCGCGATCTTCGGACATCCGGCTCTTGGCGGCGGCGATCAGTGTCAGCGTACCGTTCAGGCCCAGGGTGTTGGCGAAGTTCGATTCGGTGGTGTACGCATCACCCCAACGCAGCGGCGGGCCTTGACGCAAGGTGCCGCGCGCAGCGATCACCGCCACCACCAGGCACAGCACGAACACGCCGACGCGGGTGTACCACGGCGCCACGATGCGGTTGCTGGAACTGCCGATGTTGAAGCCGCCACGCGGCCGGGTCAGGCGGTCGATACCTTTGAACACCAGGCTCAGCAGCCAGGTCAGCAGCGCCCACGCCAACAGGTAGCGCACCACCGGGTAGCCATACCAGATCATGCTCAGAACGGTTTTCGGATCTTCCTTGACGTACTGGAACACCAGGCCGTTCAGGCGCTGGTGGAACTCACGGTAGAAGTCCATCTCCATGAGGCCGAAGAACGTGGTGAGGCTCGCCACCAGCGTCAGCCAGAAACGGAAGAAACCTCGCGCAGCCATCAACCGTGCACTGAACAGCGCCAGCAGCAGCGGAATGAGGATATAGACCACCAGGCGCAGGTCGAAACGCAGCCCGTTGCCGAAAGCCTCGATGAACGTCGAGGCCGGCGTGGCGCCGATCCCTTCACGGTTGTAGACCAGCAGCGCCACGCGCAGCAGGGTGTACAGGACCATCAGCGCCAGGCCGCTCAACAGCGTGTAAGCCAGGTGCGATTTGACGGTAGGTTGCGGCGCGCGCGCCGGGGCGTCCGTTTTGGCCATGTGTCTTGGGATCCGTTGGATTCAGGTTTAGGTTCAGAAAGCCTACGCGTCCGCAGCTGCAATGCAGGTCCGGTCGCGGGGGGCAAATACTACGTGAACGCCTGCGCTTTATCACCGATGCGCTGCATTCTTCATCAACGCTCGGCCGATTTCTCCCGCCGGTGGGACTGGGCACAGGCAAGGCGCTGCGGATTTTCACGAAGAAGCAGTGAAAATTCCGTTGTTTGGACAGTGTTCTAATATTTTCTTACAAACAACTCATTCGAAAGAGTCATCGAAGAGTTTCAACGCATATCCGATTGCCGCAAAGACCTTGGGGGCATGCTCAGCCAGTGCAGCATTGTGTTCCAGAGACTCCTCCACTGCCGTAATCAGCCGTCTGATGCGTGGCCGGGGTTTGGAGATATTGCACGTGGATGCCAGGTCAAGGATCCCCAACCGCGAGGCATAGAGACTCTTCGACCCCGCCAGACGCAACGCCAGGCTGTCTTCTTCGATATAGGCCGTCGTGTTGACGATATCGTACGCGGGCGCCAGATGGGCATCTGCACCCTGGGGGTCGCGATACAGCAGTCCGAAGTTCTTCAGATGGGCGTCGCCATTGCCGACCATGCAGCTCAAGGCGACGATGTCGAAGAGCTGCTCCCGGGATGACGCCACATGTTCCGGGGCACAGAACAGGCCAATCGCCCGGGATATGTTTTCGTAGCTCGAATCGTACTTCTGCTCTGTTCCCAGCCCCATCAATACCGCCATGTCCTCGAATCCGATGGGGCGCTGGTCGTGTTCGCGGTCAAAACGGCGCATGACAAACAGTTGGCGGTTGTCCGAAAGGTAGAACTCCGGCACCGGCATGCCCGCTCTGCGTGCAGCGTCCATGCAGACAAATTCGTTGATGGCCAATCCCGGAAAATCCGCCCTGCCCGACTTCACTATCAGTTCCGGCATCAGCAAGGTCGCTTTCGGATCCGGCCCCTCATCCTGCTCTGGCACCAGGACCTTCGGCTGGACGCCGGAAATCCCGGTGCGCAGGATGTAGCTGTCCACCAACTCGGCAAAAAGATCGTGAGCGCCATCCCAACTGAGGATCTGCCCCAGGCTTCGGCCCTTGGCCTGACGGCACTCACCCAGGAGTTGATCTATCGCTGGCGACTGAACGGCTAGCCGCCCCACCGGCGAGCCACTGCCCGTCAATGCCATGAGCAACATGGGGTTGATCGGCGTGGTCTTGGCCAGTCGGTTGCGCAGTTGCTCGAGGACATAGCCTTCGGGCAGGTTCATCTGGAAGACCGGATGCAGCGTTCGCGACGTGAAAGCAGCATCACGCACAGCCATCGTCAGGCTGATCTGCGAGCCGGGCCTGGCGTCCAGTCCATACCGGAACAGGTAGTCGCCGGAGTCGGCCAGAGACAGTTCGCCGCTCTCCCCCTCCGGCGTGTGGATGCGCACGCGATCCAGTGGTTTCATCGAAACACCTCACGCAGTTCCTCGAAGGACGGGCGCCGGGCGGGCACTGTCTTGATTTCCGCATCCAGGGCGGCGAGCGCCTTGGCGTAGGCACTCATGGATACGGTGGGACTGCCCTTCTCGATCTCTGCCAGTTTCTGGCGAGTCAGCCCCGACTGTGCGGCCAACTGAACCAGGGTGAGGCCTCGAGCTCTGCGCATATCCGCGATCTGACGTCCCAGACGCTCAACGATGAGCAAGGCATCCATTTGTTATGCCTGTATAACAATTAAAGGTCAATGGAATGTATACGTAACAGGAACCCATCACAAGTCCATGTTATGCGGATATGACATTTTTACATTTAAGTTACGTAAACGTAACATTACGTGTAGGAAAACCCCATGAAAACGCCCGATTGCTGGCAAGCCAATCGGGCGTCGGTGTTCCAGGGAAATTGGCAGCAGGCTAGATCCGCACGTTGCCGCGAGGACCGGCGATGGCCCAGATGATGAGGCCCAGTACCGGCAGGAGCGCGATGAGCAGCACCCAGAGGATTTTCATGCCGGTTTCGGCGCCGCTCTTCAATACGTTGATGATGGCCCAGATGTCGAGAGCCAGAATGATCAGGCCAATCAGACCATTAAAGGTGGAACCCATGGTGTCGCTCCTTATTGAGGGCTTGCCCCTATTAGGAGTAGTGGCACTTGGCGACGGTTCCGTTCGTCGGCAGATATTTCAAAACGCCCTCGAAGCCTTCACTCCTGCGCCTTGAGCGCCTCAAGGGTCGGCTCGATCAGAATGCCCAGTTCGACGCCCAGTTCCATGACCCGCGCCTGGTCATTGCCGTAGACCAGTACGGTCTGCAGTTCGTCGTCCAGAGGCTCGCTGATGTTCATCACCACATAGCCGCCCATTTCCTTGTTCATGCTGCCCATCTGGATCTGGATGCGGTTCATGGCGGTCAGCGGCTCGGTCTTCGCCAACTGTTTGGGCTTGATGTTGAACGCGACGCCCGGGCCGAATGAGGCCGTGATTTCAGCGAACAGGTCCATGAAGTTGTCAGCCTGGAACATCACGGTTTCCGGCAGGCTGCCGATCACGATCCATTCACCCAGCGGGATGGGGAAGGTATCGTCGTAGTTGATGTCGGGGTTGGCGGCCAGAAAGGCGTCGGGATCGGCGTAGGCCTGGGCGGCTTCGTCGGCAATCTTTTCGATTTCCTCGTCGCTCATGCAGCCGGAGCTGATCTTGCTGATGAATTCGATGAGTGAGGCTTTCATGGCGGGGCAATTCCGAGCTGAAAAAACAGGCGCGAAGGATAGCTGCAAATCCCCCGCACCTCTATCAAATTGACCCGCGCATCTGTTGCAAATTGAACCGCTGCGGATCAGCGCCCCAGGCGAGTCAGTTGCTCGGCAGTCTCGGTGGCGCCCATGGTCTGGGCAGCCATCAGTGGCGTGACGCCCTTGGCGTCGGTGATGTGGGGGTTGGCGCCTTTGGAAATGAGGTAGTCGACGATGGCCGTGCGGTTGAACATGGCTGCCATCATCAGCGCCGTACGCCCGTCGGCGGATGCACCTTCTACATCCGCACCGCCCTCCACCAGGAGCTGCACCACCGCAAGATCGCCCTTGAAAGCCGCACCGGCAATGGGGCTTTGGCCGTTGTCATTGCGGATTTCCGGGTCGGCGTGGTGTTTGAGCAACACTTTCACGGCATCCTGATGGCCGTGATAGCTGGCGAGCATCAACAACGTATCGCCCTTGTGGTTGCGCAGATTGGGGGTCAATCCGTTCTCCAGAAGGCGGTCGAGCATCACGGCGTCGCCTGCCCGGGCGCGGTCAAATACCTGCTCGGCAAATTCCAGCGCCTCGTCATCGGTCATGCGGGTGGCGGAAGCTGGGGCATTGGGGGTATCGGACATTGCTCTACTCCTGTAGCGCTGCTTGCATGCGCGTGTGTTCGGTCGATTCGTCTGGCAGGTTCAGAAATGCACTGCCTGCGCTGATGTCGACAACGATGACAGCTCAAGAGTTGTCTCGCCATGAACCTTTCGCATAGTGCCCATAGAAAATGCCGTTTATCGACCCGGTTGAAGAATTGCTGAAACCACACGAAATATTTCCGGGACGTCGCGGTCATAATTCTCAACAGCGCTCCATCTCCCCTCCTCGCCCACGTATACAGTCAGCCTTTTGCGGCAAAATGCAGGATGCGCAGATGGCCATTCATGCAAAATGCACGAAACCCGGTCCTGATCAAAATTTTAACTCATTGATTTATAAAAGTTTTTTCATTTATCAATAATGGCACAGTCACTGCACTAGTACTCCCAAGCTTGTTATCACTGAGCAATGGAGCCGCTAGACATGACTTTCATCCAAGAGAAATTCGCTTCTGTCTTTTCCGATTTTGAAGTCACCACCCAACCGCGTCCGGATGGTGGCGTGCTGCTTTCACTTCGTAATGGTGAGGGCAAACAGATTCGCCGTTCAGTGTCTTACGCCCAACTGCACACACCGGTTCAGCTGGAATGGGTCATCAGCGCGATTCGTCGCGACCTGGCCGCTCAGGCGAGTGAACTGCCGGCCATCTCGATGCTGCAAAGCCAGCACCGTTTCGACCTCCCGACCTATCACACTCGCTGAGTCGGGCCTGTCGCACTGCCGAAGCATCCCTTTTGAAACACCGCGATCGCTACCTGAGCCATCGCGGTTTTTTTTGCGTGCAATTCATTTCACGCTGCAACGCGACGCCGACGGGTGCCGGGTCAGCGAAGAATGCCTCGGCAGAGGGCCTCACCCACGGCCTGCGCACGGTTCGAGACACCGAGCTTGGCGTAGATGCTTTTGAAATGATGCTTGACCGTCGCCTCGGAAACCTCCTTGATCAGGCCGATCTCCCACGCCGTCTTGCCTTCCCTGGCCCATTTGAGTATTTCGAGCTCCTTGGGCGTCAACGCCCTTGTCAGTAGTTGCCGGCCTTTGCCGGCGACGTGCAGCATCGGCACCAGGCTTGTGAGCAGATAGCGATCATTGTGGGTAAGCGGCCGCTCCATGCCATTGAGCGAGCAGACGGTAATCACGCCCCGGTTGGCGCGGTTTTCACTGCTGTAGCCGTAAGAAAAGGCCGGTAACAACTGGCAATCCTGCACCGCTGCCAGATAGGCCGAAGATGGCGGGTAGGTCTGGAACGCCTGCATCCAGTCCAGAAACCCCATGGTGTGCCGGAAGCAACGGATGACCGGATCTTCGATCATCAGCCGTCCCTGAACGTAGAGGTCCTTCCAGTAAGGGTCGACATTGGATGTGATGCAACTGAGCAACGCGCCTTCACGGTATTGATACAGCATCGCCCGCTCACAGCGACACTCTTCCCTGAGCCAGTCGAGCGCGTTGGCAATCGCCGCATCGCCATCCTGTTCGGTAACGCTGCTGACCATCTGCTGAATCAACGGACTCAATGTCCCTGTTTCCACGTTTTTCATTTTCCCCTCCGTATAAAACGTCAACTGTCGTCCCTGAATGCTCTTTTAGAGTTTGAAGTTGATTGCAGCCGGCCAGACGCGCCGGGCCCTGCAAAAAGGCTGCAAGGGCACGGCACGTTCAAGGGCTGTCAGGCTTCGACAGGACAAGGGTTACACAGACTGGAAGGGTTAAACACACGGTGCAAAACAAACAGTCTTGCCTGACTCATAAACAGGCAATGTCTTACAAAATATCCAAAACGCGCTTACATTTTTGTCGACCAAGTCGCAAAAATGGCTAACATTGCTCCATCAACCCCTGCACGAAGTTGTACGAAATTGAACACTTTGACGTTCGAGAAGTTGCGCGTCGGGCTGCGCAACTTTCAATGGGCGAGCGATTCGGAGAGACGGGAATTTCAATCGCGTCAGCGTTTCAATCGTCCAGGCGAGGAAACTGACTGGCAATGGCGTCACCGGTGATTTTTGCCGCCGCACCTTGTGAGGTGGCGAAAAGACGAATGGCCACCAGATGCGGCTGTTCGCCCAGGTCGAACCAGTGTCGGGTGCCTGCGGGGATGCTGATCCGGTCGTTCTTTTCGCATTGCACGGTGTAGACGAAATCACCGATGTGCAAGGACAACAGCCCACGGCCCGCCACGAAAAGCCGCACTTCATCGGTGTCGTGCAGTCGCTCGTCGAGAAGGCTGGCGCGCAGTTCGGCTTGCTGCCCCAGACCCGCGTTGACACTGATGACTTCGATGGCCTCAAGGCCGCGCCCGGTCATCAATTCATCGACCGACTGGCGATAGGAATTGATCACTTCCTCTTGGCTGGCACCAGCCACAACCTTGGTGGTCGCCTGCCAGCGGTCGAAGAGGATGCCGTGGTCGGCCAGCGTCGAGGCGATGTCTTCGAGATGGGTCAGGACCTTGTTCGGCAGGTCAGGCGATGATACGGAGTAGACGGACAGAATGCTCATTGGCGTGGTTTCCTCATAGTCAGTCGGCTTTCATGCGGGCGGCGGCCAGGATCGCAGCGGTCAGCGCCGCAAGGCTCGCAATGGCAAAGGTCCAGCCTGGGCCAAGGGCGTTCCAGCTGTAACCTGCGTACAGCGCACCCACGGCGCCACCGGTGCCGGAAAGCGCCGCGTACAGCGCCTGTCCCTGGCCTTGCTGGCGGGGGCCGAAGCTGCGTTGCAGAAAATGGATGGCCGCAGCGTGAAAACTGCCAAAGGTAGCCGCGTGCAGCAATTGGGCGAAGATCAGGATTGACAGGTGATCGGCGAAATTGCCCAGCAGCAACCAGCGCAACGACGCCAGGGCGAAACTTGCGACCAGCACGTGACGAACACTGACGCTTTGCAGGATACGGCTCATGAACAGGAACATCAGCACTTCGGCGACGACGCCCACGGCCCACAGCATGCCGATGATTCCCCGGCTATAGCCCAGGTGCTCCAGATGCAGGGTCAGGAAGGTGTAGTACGGACCGTGGCTGAGTTGCATCAGCGCCACGCTGACATAAAAGGCCAGCACGCCCGGGCTCAACAACTGCCGGACAAACCCCTCGCCTGCCGCCCGCACGCTCGAGTGCGCAGGCTGGGCATTGGGCACCCACCAGCTGCTGGCGACGATACCCGCCATGATCAGCAACAGTGCCTGGGGGTAGAGATCCAGGCTGAACACCTCGAATAAACGCCCCAGACCCACGACCGTCAGAATGAAGCCGATCGAGCCCCACAGCCGGATCTGGCTGTAACGGGCAGTCTGGCCTTGCAGGTGAGCGAGGGTGATAACCTCGAATTGCGGCAGGACCGCATGCCAGAAGAAGGCATGCAGCGCCATCACCATAGCCAGCCAGGCATAGGATTTGTCGACGAGGATCAGCGAAAAACAGGCGAGCGTGCAAACGGCGCCGAACCGCACGATCGCCAGCCGCCGCCCCGTGTAGTCACCCAGCCAGCCCCAGATATTCGGTGCCACGCAGCGCATCAGCATGGGAATGGCCACCAGCTCGCCGATGCGTGCCGCGGGAAAACCCAGGTGATTGAAATACAGCGACAGGAAAGGCGCCGTGGAGCCCAGCAAGGCGAAATAGAACAGATAGAAACTGGACAGGCGCCAGTAAGGCAGCGCTGCCACGGTCACAGGACCCTGGCAGCGGCAACGGCCGGGGGCATTACAGCTGGCCCAGAACCGGCGTATTCACACGGACATCCATGTTCTGGCCACGATGACGCAGCAGATGGTCGAGCAGCACGATGGCCATCATGGCTTCCGCGATCGGCGTGGCCCGAATCCCCACGCACGGGTCGTGGCGGCCCTTGGTGATCATCTCGACCGGATTGCCATCGACGTCGATGGAGTGGCCCGGCGTGGTGATGCTGGACGTTGGCTTGAGCGCCAGATGAGCAACGATCGGCTGCCCCGAGGAGATGCCACCCAGGATGCCGCCGGCGTTGTTTGAGGTGAAACCTTCAGGCGTCATCTCGTCGCGATGCTCGGTGCCGCGCTGGGCAACGCTGGCGAAACCTGCGCCGATTTCCACGCCTTTCACGGCATTGATGCTCATCAGGGCGTGGGCGAGTTCGGCATCAAGGCGGTCGAAGATCGGCTCGCCCAGGCCCGGCATCACGCCTTCGGCGACGACGGTGATCCTGGCGCCCACCGAGTCCTGATCGCGGCGCAGCTGGTCCATGTAGGCTTCCAGTTCCGGCACCTTGTCAGGGTCGGGGCTGAAGAAGGCGTTCTGCTCCACCGACTCCCAGCCCTTGAACGGAATTTCAATCGGGCCCAACTGGCTCATGTAGCCGCGCACGGTGATGCCCTGGCTGAGCAGGTATTTCTTGGCGATGGCACCGGCGGCCACGCGCATGGCGGTTTCGCGGGCCGAGCTGCGGCCGCCGCCACGGTAGTCGCGGATGCCGTATTTGTGGTGGTAGGTGTAGTCGGCGTGGGCCGGACGGAACAGATCCTTGATCTGCGAGTAGTCCTTGGACTTCTGGTCGGTGTTGCGGATCAAAAGGCCGATGGAAGTACCGGTGGTCTTGCCTTCGAACACGCCTGACAGGATTTCGACCTCATCGGCCTCCTGACGCTGGGTGGTATGGCGGCTGGTGCCTGGCTTGCGGCGATCCAGGTCACGCTGCAGATCTTCCAGCGACAGTTCGACACCCGGCGGGCAGCCGTCGACGATAGCGACCAGCGCCGGACCATGGCTTTCGCCGGCGGTGGTGACAGAGAACAGCTTGCCGTAGGTATTGCCGGACATGCGGGAGGCTCCGATAAATCGACCAAAAACACGAGGGCGCCAGTATACGCAGGGTCTGCGTACAGATCACGCGCGAACCTTATTCAATTGACCGCGTCCAATTTCACACTTTATTGATGATGGCCCTGCGATGCTACGTGGTATGTCCCTGATCCGCGGCTTGATGCCGCTGCGAGTAATCGCTTTGACCCTCACACTGCTGACTTCTCTGGCCCACGCTGGCACGCCGGTCGTGCTGCAACGCCCCATCAGCCTGGACACCGGCACGGGCGAGCTGTTCGGCACCCTTCTTTTGCCCAAATCCGACAAGCCGGTGCCGGTGGTGCTCATCATCGCCGGATCAGGCCCGACCGACCGTGACGGCAACAATCCGGACGGCGGACGCAACGACAGCATGAAACGTCTGGCATTGATTCTGGCCCGGCACAACATCGCCAGCGTGCGCTACGACAAGCGCGGCGTGGCCGCCAGCCGCCCGGCCACCCCTGACGAACGCGACCTGTCCATCGAGAAATACGTCGACGACGCGGTGGCCTGGAGCGAGAAACTCAAGGCCGATCCACGCCTGGGGCAACTGATCCTGATGGGGCACAGCGAGGGCGCGCTGGTGGCATCGCTGGCTGCCGAGCGTGCCGGCGCAAGCGCCCTGATTTCCGTGGCAGGCACCGGCCGCCCGGTGGACCAGGTGGTGCGCGAGCAACTGCAATACCGGCTGCCGCCTCCCCTGCTGGCGCGCAGTGAAGAGCTGATCGAAGAGATCAAGGCCGGCAAGACCGACGACAATGTGCCCGAGCCGCTGCAAGTGGTGTTTCGCCCCAGCGTGCAGCCTTACCTGATTTCCCTGTTCCGCCAGAATCCGGCGGCGGCCTTCGGCAAACTGAAAATCCCCACCCTGATCCTCCAGGGCCGCAACGACATGCAGGTCGGCGTCGGCGATGCCGAGCTGCTGCACAAGGCCAAGCCCGATTCGCAACTGGCGATCATCGACGGCATGAACCACGTACTGCGCATCGTGCCCATGGACATGAAACGCCAACTGGCGTCCTACAAGGACCCGCAACTGCCGCTGTCCAGCGAGTTGTCGGACCGCATTATGAAATTCATCGATTCGGTGCCTGCTGCCTGATTGCACGTAGCTGTACGGCTTGCCGCCGGGGGCGATCTCAAGGACGCCTTCGCGGGCAAGCGCGCTCCTACAGATGTAAACACCGACCCGTAGCAGCACGGCTTGCCGGCGTCGGCGATTTTGAAGACGCCCCCGCCGGCAAGCCGTGCTGCTACGGGACAGGGTCGCCCTTGCTTTTGATCTTTGTGCGCGATGGTGCAAGCGCCGCAGAACGCGACGTAAAGGCGCCAGGCCGAGCGCAGGCGTCGTGGAGGGGGATGAGCGGCAGGAAGCCGCGAAAGCCGTGCGGGCCATGGATGGCCCATCATGGCGTGCCCCCGGAACGGCGCCGGAGTCGAGGGAAGTCCGACGAAGGAGGACCCCAGCCAGGAGCAAATGGTTTGCCTACTTTCCCGGAAGAAAGTAGGTCGCCCGTAAGGGGCGAAACCCAAAGATCCGGACCACAGCCATAACGGATATACACACGGCATCAGCGTCACCCCCACGCGGAGCGATCAGCAACGATCCCCCTTCAGCTTCGGCAAAATTGGCCGATAGCGGGATGCTGGCATTGTGTTTGCCGAGCAATGTCTAGAACAGGATCGCCGTGATGACAGAAGCAATTATCGAGGATCAAGCGCCCGCCCAGGCCGTCGCCAGTGAAGGTGAAGTCGCCGTGGCCGTGCTGTGGGACAACGTATCCGCCGAACACTTTTCGATGCTGCGCCTGGCGCCATTGCCCACCGACCGTGCCACCGGCAGCCGTCCACTGCGGTTCGTCGAATTCGGGCGCGCCGAGCGCAGCAACAAGGACTTCAGCCTCCTGCGCATGAGCTACAACCTGCCGGGGCAAAAGACCCGCAAGGAACAGAACCAGCTGGACATCTGGGTCGACCACGCCAACCGCACAGTGCGCATCGGGCCGGAATCGGGTCTGCAGATCGAGCCCTGCAATCGTGGGCTGGGGCGCTTCATGGCCGCCCAGGGCGTGATCTGGGCCCAGAAGCGCTGGTCTGACTACCAGATTGCCGGCACCGCCCTGGCCAACAAGGATGCGCTCAACGAAGACACTCGCCTGCGCCGCGACCAGTTCCTCAAGGCGCTGGGTTTCGAAGTGGCCTACGCCGATGCCCAGCACCTCAAGGGAACGATCAAGGACGTCAAGGTCGGCAACCTGAACGGCACCTGGAACGCCGATAAGGTGCAGGTCGTGGAGATTCTCGACACCGCGCATATGCTGCAACAGGCCGAGCAGAAGATTCAGGAACAGGAAGTGCTGATCAAGAAAGCCGAAGACAAGGTCGGCAAATACAAGCGCGACGACAGCGGGTTACGCTTTACCATCGCGTGCCTGGTGACCTTCGCGGTGTTCCAGGCGGGGCTGTTGATCTGGATTGCGACGCATCGCTGATCTAAACAGCCGTAGGAGCGCGCTTGCCCGCGACCGCAGCGTGTCAGTCAGCACATTTGGCACAGACACACCGCAATCGCGGGCAAGCGCGCTCCTACAAGCGGTAGCGCATTGGCTTACACCCGCGCGGCAAAGATCGCCTGATGCTGACGGCACTGTTCAGCGCTGAGCATGAACACCCCGTGCCCGCCGCGCTGGAACTCCAGCCAGGCGAAGTCCACTTCCGGGTACAGCGCCTCGACGTGCACCTGGCTGTTGCCCACTTCCACGATCAGCAGCCCCTTCTCGGTCAGGTGATCCGCCGCCTGGGCCAGCATGCGCCGCACCAGGTTCAGGCCATCATCGCCACAGGCCAGCGCCAGCTCTGGTTCGTGCTGATACTCATCGGGCATGTCGGCGAAATCTTCGGCATCGACATAAGGCGGGTTCGACACGATCAGGTCGAAACGCTGTCCCGGCAAACCGTCGAAACCATCGCCCTGAACGGTGTAGACCCGCTCGTCCAGGCCATGGCGCTCGATGTTCTGGTTGGCCACTTCAAGGGCTTCGAACGACAGGTCCGCCAAGGCCACTTCGGCATAGGGGAACACGTCGGCGCAGGCGATGCCGATGCAACCGGAACCGGTGCACAGGTCCAGGATTCGCGCAGGCTCGCTGGCAAGCCAGGGCGTGAAGCCGTTCTCGATCAACTCGCCGATAGGTGAGCGCGGGATCAGCACACGCTCATCGACAATGAACGACATCCCGCAGAACCAGGCCTCGCCCAACAGGTAGGCGGTAGGAACGCGCTCGTCGATACGGCGCTTGATCAGGCGCTGCACATTGACCAGTTCGTCGTCTTCCAGGTTGCAATCCAGGTAGTTGTCGGAGATTTCCCAAGGCAGGTGCAAGGCGCCCAGCACCAGTTGGCGGGCCTCGTCCCAGGCGTTGTCAGTGCCGTGACCGTAGAACAGGTCTTCCCCGTGAAAGCGGCTGACGGCCCAACGGATATGATCGCGCAGGGTGCGCAGGCGGGAAGTGATCACGTAAGACTCCTTGAAAAAACGACGGGCGATTCTATCAGCCATCCGGCCAAGACACGATGCCTGAGCCCGACACGGGTCGGCCTGTTGAAACTTTCCACAGCCTTTCGATGATTTTGCAGGCAATATGACAGTAACCGCGACCTGCTCGACGGCTTGAAGCCCGGCAAAAAAACGACGCCTGTGAGCATTGAGATTCACAGAATCGTTCTGCCAGTGGACAATGTGGCAAAAGCCCCACTCGAAGGAGCCCCAGATGTCTGTTCCAAACACCGGTCCCAAGACCATGTTTCAACTCAGTGGCCGTGAATACGCGGCGGCCACCTTGAGCAATGCCACGCTGATCATCATCGACGCGCAAAAGGAATACCTGAGCGGTCCACTGGCCCTGACCGGGGTTCAGGCCGCGATCGACAACATCGTGCAACTGGTTGCCGCTGCCCGTGTGGCCAAGTCGCCGATCATTCACGTACGCCACCTGGGCACCGTCGGCGGCATGTTCGACCCACAAGGCGAGCGCGGAAAATTCGTGCCGGAACTGCAGCCGCAAGCCGACGAAATCATCATCGAAAAGCGCCTGCCCAATGCCCTGAACGGCACCGTGCTCAACGATGATCGCACCACCCTGCACGGCCTGCTGGAAAGCCTCGGCCGCCTGGATCTGGTGGTCTGCGGCTTCATGAGCCACTCAAGCGTCAGCACCACCGTGCGTGCGGCCAAGGAATACGGTTTCCGTTGCACGCTGGTCCAGGACGCCTGCGCCACCCGCGACCTGCCGACCCCGACTGGCGTCATCAAGGCAGAGCTCGTGCAACAGGCAGAAATGGCGATCATGAACGACAACTTCGCCAAGCTCGCGATGACTGCCGACCTGATCTGACTGCCCCCGCCTCATCAGGAACTGACCCGTTGATCCGCGATGTCGTAAACGACTTGCATCATTTTCCGGCAGTTCCTGAAGAAAAAGCGTACAAATAACCTCATCAGGCGTGTGATCCCCTTCACATAACCGCCCATCCGTTAATCACTGGTGTTTGCTTCCGAGCGCCGACCAGGCGGGAACCACATTGGCCCAGGCTGGTCAGAGCGCCGATACCCATAGAGGAAGTCGGGATGAAGATATCCGATGGTTTCGATGCCCGTCGCCTGCGCCCCAAGGGCCAGAGCAACTGGCGCATGCGCATTGGCGCGGCCATATCAGCTCTACTCGCGACAGCAGGCGTACTGCTGGCAATGGCCGGCGTGGCCAGCCTGATCGGACACCCTGACGCGCTCGGCGAACTCAACGCCAGCCCGGCGGGCGCAGTGGTTACCATTGTGATCGGTCTGTTTCTGCTCTACATCGGTGTCTGGATGTGGCGCCGCAGCCGCCGGCGCCGTCGTCGCGCCGGAGAATTGAGCATGTCCGCGCACTTGATGAAGAAACACGACTGACCCCTCCCACGTGTTCCGCAGCCGTTTTCCATGGATTAGTCGCGCCGTTTCCGGCGTGACTTGGTTAAACTGGCGTCCTTCGCGGAGACCGACATGCAAGACGACGATTTTTCCCTGTTCAGAAATGAGATTCGCGGCGTAAAGCCGATCAAGACTGAACACGCCGATGTAGGCAAACCCAAGACCGACCGTAAGAATCTGGCCAAACTTCGGCAGGCAGCTTCCGTGCGCTCGGACGCCACCATCACCGTGGACGGCCTTTCCGACCAGTTCGTGATCGATGTAGGTCCCGAAGACACGCTCAACTGGGCCCGCGACGGGGTGCAGGAAGGTCAGATGCGCAAGCTCAAGCTGGGGCAGATCAGCTTCGAGGGCAGCCTGGACCTGCACGGCATGAGCGTGGAGCTGGCGCGGGAAACCATGTGGGAGTTTCTCGCCGAGGCGACGAAGCTGGAGATTCGTTGCGTGCGGATCACCCATGGCAAGGCCGTGCGCCTGGATGGCAAGCGGCCGATGATCAAGAGCCACGTCAACACCTGGCTGCGCCAGCACCCGCAGGTGCTGGGCTTTACCTCGTGCCTGGCCAAGCATGGCGGCGCCGGAGCGGTGTACGTGATGCTCAAGCGCACCATGATGGAAGGGCGGGACGAGTAACAGTCGAACGTCAGCGCGGGCCTGGGCCACCGCCGCCAGGTCCGCCACCACCACCCGGGCCGCCACCTTCATAATGCCCGCCGCCACCGCCGCCATGGCCACCACCGTGACCTCCTCCGCCCGGGCCCCAGAACGGCCAGCAACCGGACATCGCCGACATCACCGCGATGACCATCGCGACTTTCGCAATACGACTCAACATACTCGTTACTCTCTAGAAAACAGGCATTCATCACCTGCCAAGTCTGACAGCACACCTGCGCCAAACTGCGTCGCCACTTGGTAGCGCACTGGTATCGAAACCGATACCAGGCGCCATCCGGAAACGAAAAAGGCCGCTGAGGAAGAACACTTCCCTGGCGGCCTTTATTCAGAGTGGTATGCGGGATCAAGGCATCGCTACCCGACCCGACGAGAATAGATCAGCGACGATAGTAGCCAGGTCCCGGCCCATAGCCTCCGCGCCCTTCATAATAGTGGCCACCATCATAGTGGCGATGATCCCAGCCGCCGTGACGGCCCCATCCAGGGCCAAAAAAACATCCCGAAACCGATGACATCAAGGCGATCACCAGTGCGATTTTCGCGATTCGGCTAAACATTATGGTTACTCTCTTCATCCGGGCATCTATCACCCATTAACTCAGACACCAAGCGGACACATTTCGACATTTTTGCAGGGTAAAGGTTAGGTAAAGGCTATCGGCATGAGCTTCAGGCGGCCAGTTGTCGCAGGCTTGTCGGTCGCCTGCCGTACCCCTCCCCGTCCAGCTAGGCTACTATGTGCGCCTTTGCTGGCCACCAAGCCTGCGTTTTTCTTGAACCCACACGGAACACAACCCTGTGACACTGGAACAGAACTACACCGAGATCCTTGGTCAACTTGGCGAAGACGTCTCCCGCGAAGGCCTGCTCGACACCCCGAAACGTGCCGCCAAAGCCATGAAATACCTGTGCCGCGGCTACGAGCAGACGCTGGAAGAAGTCACCAACGGCGCGCTGTTCAGCTCCGACAACAGCGAAATGGTGCTGGTCAAGGACATCGAGCTGTACTCGCTGTGCGAACACCACCTGCTGCCCTTCATCGGCAAGGCCCACGTGGCCTACATCCCGAGCGGCAAGGTGCTGGGCCTGTCGAAGGTCGCGCGCATCGTCGACATGTTCGCCCGCCGCCTGCAGATCCAGGAAAACCTCAGCCGCCAGATCGCTGAAGCCGTTCAGCAGGTCACCGGCGCTCTGGGCGTGGCCGTGGTCATCGAAGCCAAGCACATGTGCATGATGATGCGCGGCGTCGAGAAGCAGAACTCGTCGATGATCACGTCGGTGATGCTGGGCGAATTCCGCGAGAACTCCGCCACGCGCACCGAGTTCCTCAGCCTGATCAAGTGATGCGGGCGTTCTGAAGAGGTTGCAAGCATGTTGATGAAGGCATTGAGGGTCGGCCTGGGCCAGTTGGTCATTCTGGGCGACTGGCTGACGCGTCCCGGCAAGAAGAAACGCACGCCAGAAGCGCAGGCTGCGGTCGAGGCACAGGCGAAGGACCTGACGCTGTATCAGTTTCACGCCTGCCCGTTCTGCGTGAAGACCCGCCGCACCCTGCACCGGCTGAACGTACCGGTGGCCCTGCGCGATGCGAAGAACAACGAGCTGGACCGTCAGACCCTGCTCAACGAAGGCGGCAAGATCAAGGTGCCGTGCCTGCGTATCGAAGAAGCAGGCCAGACGGTGTGGATGTACGACTCCAAGGTCATCATCGATTACCTGGAAAAGCGTTTCGCCACTGTCTAGTCTCCCGTCCCGTAGCAGCACGGCTTGCCGGCGGGAGCGGTGTTTCAGTCACTATTTGTGAACCTGACACACCGCCCCGCCGGCAAGCCGTGCTGCTACGGGTTGAGAATTACCTCGGGCAGCCTTCCTGCCGGCACGCCACGAACGCTTTCAACTGTTCGACCCGCACTCTGGTCTGATCGGCCAGGCACTGGGACTGTTCCAGCGACCAGATCGAGCCTGAATCTTCGCGCCTGCCAACCTGATACAGGCAATCGGCATCCCGGAAGGCGATCCATTTCTTCTGCGCTTCCTGCAACGCCTTCTTCTGCGCCGGCGTCTTGAGATAAGACATCTGCGCCTTGTACTGCTTGTTCAGTTCGGCATCCAGCGCTGCGTATTGTTTGCCCGCACACTCGTTCATCGAGGCCTGGGTGCTGCTGCAATCCTCTGCCTGGGCTGCCATGCTCAAGGCCATCAAGGCCCCGAGCACTATCGTCCTGTTACGCATCCAATACTCCCTCTCTAGCTTGATCGTCAGTCCAGCATACCCACATAACCGGGCTGCTGCCGAACCTGGGTCAACCAGCGCTGGATCGATGGAAACGGCGACAGGTCGAAACCGCCCTCGTGGGCCACGTGGGTGTAGGCATAGAGCGCGATGTCGGCGATGGAGAATTGCTCGCCGACCAGGAACGGCGTCTGCTTGAGTTGCTTCTCCATCACTTTGAGCGCCTTGTAGCCACGCTTTTGCAGGATCTGATATTCCTCAAGACGCTCTTCAGGCAGCCCGAGATAGAACTGGATGAAACGCGCCACGGCGATGGTCGGCTCGTGGCTGTACTGCTCGAAGAACTGCCATTGCAGCATCTGGGTGCGCAGGCGCGGCTCGGTCAGAAGGTACGGCGTGCCTTCGGCCAGGAAGTTGAGAATGGCGTTGGACTCCCACAGGCAGGTGCCGTCGTCGAGTTCCAGCACCGGAATCTTGCCGTTGGGGTTCTTTTCCAGAAACGCCTCGGTTTCGGTCTCGCCCTTGAGGATGTCCACCGGCACCCATTCGTATTGTGCGCCCAACAGGTTGAGCATCAGCTTGATCTTGTAGCAGTTGCCCGAATTGTAATCGCCGTAAACCTTGTACATCGCTGCTCTCCCTGGAATCTGCTTTTTCAATACTGTATCAGGCTGCCATGTCAGTCTGTGCTTCACGAATGACTGCCGCCAGGCGCTTGAGGCCTTCGTCCAGCCGGGCCGGATCGATGTGGCTGAAATTCAGCCGCAAATACCCGGGGTTTGCCTCAGGATCGGTGAAGAACGGCTCACCGGGCATGAAGGCCACGTTTTGCGCCAGTGCCCGGTCGAGCAAAGTGCGGGTGTCGAGCTTGTTGCGCAGTGTCAGCCAGAAGAACAAGCCACCCTGGGGGCTGTTCCATTCGGCCAGATCACTGAAGTGGCGTTGCAAAGCCGCCTCGAACTGATCGCGCCGGGTTCGGTAGAAGCCGCGCAGTTCCAGCAGGTGCTGGTTGTAGCGCTCGCTGCCGATCCACTGCAACGCCTGCCACTGACCGACCCGGTTGGTGTGCAGGTCGGCGGACTGCTTGAGTTTCAGCAGGTGCAGGAACAGGTCGTGGGAGGCGATCAAATAGCCCACCCGCAGCCCCGGCATCAGGGTTTTCGACACCGTGCCGGTGTAGATCCAACTGGCGTTCTTCAGGCGGCTGACGATGGGCCGAGCGCTGCCGCCGTCAAAGGTCAGCTCGCGATAGGGTTCGTCTTCGATCAACGTCACGCCGTATTCGTCCAGCAGAGCTGCGACCGCGTCCCGGGCAGCCTCGCTGTAGCGCACGGCCGAAGGGTTCTGGAAGGTGGGAATCAGGTAGGCAAAGGACGGCTTGTGTTGCTGCAGACGCTGACGCAGGACGTCCAGATCCGGCCCTTCGGCTTGCAGCGGAACGGTCAGGCAATTGGCCCCGAACAACTGGAAGATCTGCAGCGCAGCCAGGTAGGTCGGCCCTTCCAGAAGAATCTCCGTGCCTTTGTCGATGTACAGCTTGGCGGCCAGATCCAGCGTCTGTTGCGAACCGCTGACGATCATCACCTGGCTGGCTTCACAGGAGATACCCAGCGCCCGCGCCTGCTCGGCAATGGCCTCTCGCAGTTGCGGCTCGCCTTCGCTCATGCCGTATTGGCCGATGCTGCGCGGCATGTCGGCCCACTCGCTGTGGGGCAGCATCGATTCGGCGGGCAGGCCGCCGGCGAAGGACATCATTTCCGGGCGCTGGGCAGCGGCCAGGATTTCGCGAATCAAGGAACTCTTCAAACGGGTGACGCGTTCGGAAAAAGCCATGAGATCACCGCTGGCAGACATCGTTGGAAATAGGTCAAACTGTTTGACCGAAATTACGACGACTTGCCCGGATACGTCAATATGCTTGACCTTAAAAATTCATCGACGCAACAAATCGCCATGGAGGCCTTTTTCTTCGGCTACCAGGCGTTCACTGCCAAGGCCGATGAAATGCTCGACCGGCGAGGCTTGAGCCGCGTGCATCAGCGCATTGTGTTTTTTATCGCGCGTTATCCGGGCTTGAGCGTGAAGGAACTGCTGGGTGTGCTGGGGGTGAGCAAGCAGGCGCTGAACACGCCGCTGCGCCAGTTGCTGGAGATGGAGTTGGTGCGCAGCGTTACGCCTGAGGATGACAAGCGCAAGCGTCTGCTGGAGTTGACTGGCGAGGGCGCGAAGCTTGAGGAGTCGTTGCGTCGCGAGCAGGTGAAGCTGTTGCAACGGGTGTTCGCCGAGGCCGGGCGGGAAGCGGTGGATGGGTGGCTGGCGGTGAATCAGGCGCTGGGCAAGACGCTGAATCGCGGTTGATTCCTGGTCGTCTAAAACACATCACTGACCCGTAGCAGCACGGCTTGCCGGCGGGGGCGTCCTCGAGATCGTCCCCGCCGGCAAGCCGTGCTGCTACGGGAACGCGCTTGCGCGCGCAGGCTTATGGAAACTGTGCCGACCATAACGTTTGTGGCTGTATCGCAACGAAATGTGACAACTGCGTATAGGCTTGCTGATCTGTGAATTGGCCGTTCCAAGGATAGACCGCATGACTGACGTGACCCATACACCGCTGCGCCCGTTGAGTGACACTTCGCCCTCTGCCATTGTCGCCGGGTTTATCGCCATGATGACTGGCGTGACCAGTTCGCTGGTGTTGATCTTTCAGGCCGGGCAGGCGGCGGGGCTGACGTCGGCGCAGATTTCTTCGTGGATCTGGGCGCTGTTCATGGGCATGGCGGTGTGCAGCATCGGCTTGTCGCTGAAATACCGTGCGCCGGTGAGTGTGGCGTGGTCGACGCCGGGTGCGGCCTTGTTGATTGCAAGCCTGGGGCATGTCGCCTATCCCGAAGCCATTGGCGCCTTCATCACCAGCGCGATTCTAGTGTTCATCTGCGGGATCACCGGCAGTTTTGAAAAGCTGGTCAAGCGCCTGCCCACCTCGTTGGCCGCGGCCTTGCTGGCCGGGATTCTGTTCAAGATCGGCAGCGAAATTTTCGTCGCCGCGCAGCACCGCACGGGCCTGGTGCTAAGCATGTTTTTCACCTATCTGATCGTCAAACGCTTCTCGCCGCGCTACGCAGTACTGGTGACGCTGTTGGTGGGGGTGGCGCTGTCGGCCATGCTCGGCATGCTGAACTTCAGCGGCTTTACCCTTGAAGTCGCGGTGCCGGTCTGGACCACACCGTCGTTCTCGCTGGGCGCGACCATCAGCATTGGCATTCCGTTATTCGTAGTGGCGATGACCTCCCAGAACATGCCGGGCATGGCGGTCCTGCGCGCCGACCATTACGACGTGCCAGCCTCCCCGCTGATTACCGCCACCGGGCTTATCTCGCTGATCACCGCGCCATTCGGTGCCCACGGCATCACCCTGGCCGCCATCAGTGCCGCGATCTGCACCGGGCCACATGCCCACGAAGACCGCAACAAGCGCTACACGGCAGCAATCTGGTGCGGGATTTTCTACGCCATTGCCGGGATTTTCGGCGCCACACTGGCTGCGCTGTTCGCCGCGTTTCCCCGGGAGTTGGTGCTGTCGATTGCAGCGCTGGCGCTGTTCGGCTCGATCATCAATGGCCTGACGGTTGCGATGAACGAGCCGAAGGAGCGCGAAGCCGCGCTCATTACCTTCATGGTGACAGCGTCGGGATTGACGCTGTTCTCCATCGGTTCGGCGTTCTGGGGGATCGTGGCGGGGGTGTTGACGTTGTTGATTCTGAACTATCGCAAATAACTGCCGCTCGACGGGCTCAGGCATGGACCTCGTAGCAGTCCGGCTTGCCGGCGACAGCGATCACAAAGACGCCGTCGCCGACAAGCCGGACTGCTACAGGGCGTGAGGCTTACAGCCTGAAATGCCCCACCATGCCTTTCAGCTCCATGCCCAGCGATGCCAGCTGGATACTCGAAGCGGCATTGCCCTGCATGGCCAGTGCCGACTGATCGGCGCTGGCGCGGATGCTGGTGACACTGCGGTTGATCTCTTCGGCCACCGAGCTTTGCTCCTCCGCTGCAGCGGCGATCTGCTGGTTCATTTGCTGAATCAGTGACACGGCCGCCGCGATGCTGCCCAGCGCACTTTCAGTTTGCAGTGCATCACTGACCGCCATCTTGACCAGCTCACCACTGCTCTGGATCTGCGCCACCGAGGCCTGGGCGCCGCTTTGCAGGCGCGTCACCAGCCGCTCGATTTCTTCGGTCGACTGTTGAGTGCGCTTGGCCAGCGCCCGCACTTCATCGGCCACCACCGTAAAGCCCCTGCCTTGCTCGCCCGCGCGTGCAGCCTCAATGGCGGCGTTCAGTGCCAGCAGGTTGGTCTGTTCGGCGACGCTCTTGATAACCCCCAGCACTTTGCCGATGTTCTGGATTTCATCGCTCAGGTCTTCGATGCTGTGGCTCGCCGAACTGGATGAGGCCGCCAGCTGCTCGATGCGCTGCATGCTTTGACGCACCACCGCCTGGCCGCTGTCGACCTTGCTATCGGCGGTCTGCGCGGCCTGCGCCGCTTCTTCTGCATTGCGCGCCACGTCGTGAACCGTGGCGGTCATCTGGTTCATCGCCGTGGCAACCTGCTCGGTTTCTTCTTTCTGGGTACTGACTTCCAGATTGGTCTGTTCGGTGACCGCCGAGAGCGAATGGGCGGACGTCGCCAGTTGCTCGATACCGGCCTGCAAACCGCTGACGATGCCGCTCAAGCCCGCGCCCATCTGTTGCATGGCTTGCATCAACTGGCCGATCTCGTCCCTGCGGGTCACCTGCACCGTGCCGCTCAGGTCGCCCGACGCGATTCGCTGGGCAGTGGCGATGACAGTGCGCAGGGGCGCGACGATGATCCGGGTGATGACGATGGACGCGATCAGACCGACCAGCAGCGCCATGATCGAGGAGCCGATGATCTTCAGCGAGTTCGCCGACAGCTCGCCCAGCATCGACTGATCCTCGGCGTCATACGCCTGGTTGACCTGATCCACCACGGCCTTGGCATTGGTTGCCAGGGTCTGCGAGACATTGGCCTCGTTCGCCAGGAGCCCGGTGTATTCGTCCAGTTTCTCGCCGAAGTTGGTGATGTGGCCGCTGACCTCGGTCAGCACCGTAAGGTAACCGGCGTCCTTGATCACGCCTTTGAGTTCTTCAGCCAGTTCCTTGGCCTGCACCGCCTGTTCGATCTTGCCGGTGTTCGCCTCCTCGCCGGAGGCCGTCTTGCGGCTCTTGTCCAGACGCACCCGCGCCTCGTCCATGGCCTGCATCATCAGTTTGGAAATCTGGCTGACCTTGGTCGATTGCTCGATGAATTCGGCGCCTTGCTGGCCTTGGGAATCCTTGAGACCGTAGGCGCCGTCGTCGGCTAGCCCTGCCTGCAAGACGTCAAGGTTATTGGCGACGCTGGAGACCGACCAACTGGCCATGTCCAGCGCCAGCTCCTTGCTCTGGCTGATGCTGACGAACTCATCGAAGGATTTGCGGTAGGCCGCGAGCGACAGCTGGACCTGCCCCATCAACTGCTGGTTAACCGCCGAAGTGGACTTGAGCTGCTCGGCTTGAGCATTCAAACCGTCCAGCCCGGTATGCAGTTCATCGACCACCTTGGGATCGCCATGCAGGGCAAACGCCTGCTCCAGCAGCCGTACGCGATTGAGCCCTGTGTTAAGCGCAGTCATGTCTTTTAGACTGTCGAAATGCACGCTGATCGAGCGCAGCGACCAGACGCCAATGGCGGCTACCAACGCTGTGAGCAATAGAACGAGAAAGAATCCGATCCCCAGTTTCTTTGCCATTCCCAGGTTGGCAAAACGCGATTGCACGGCCCGAATCATAGGATCATCCCCAATCACAGCAAAAAGGCGCACACACGGAGGCCATGTTCTTTCGCATGACCATTCAATTTTCGTGCAGATTCGCAACGGGATCGCGGTAAAACAAGCTTTTGACGTCGGAATAATGGCAAATAGCTACGCCAACGTCGCTTCCAGAATGGTTATCGGCGCTTCCAGCATCTTCAGCAGGGAGGGAGCAGCTGAAAACGCCTTAATCCTCCCGCCAATGCGACGAAAGGTAACGCGCCACGACGGGGCAAAACCCCGCTTTCACCTGACATACGTGCGCCGGTAACGCTCGCAGAATAAATGGAGTTATCGCGTAGCCGAGACCACGGTCAGCTTCCCGGCATCCGCGTCGAGCATCGCGTGGCTGCCCAGCGCCACAGCGTGATTGCGATCACCATGACCGATGGACAGGCCACCCAGCACGGGAATGCCCAGGCCGCCAAGGCGCTCCATCAATACCTCCGGGGGCCGAATGGCATTGTTGCCATGGCCAGGCTCGCTGAACTGGCCGACGGCGATGCCCGCCAGTTGCTTGAGAATCCCACAATTGCCCAGGTGGGTGAGCAGCCGGTCGACGCGATAGGCCAGTTCGCCCACGTCTTCGATCAACAGGATCGCGCCTTCCAGGTTCGGCATGAACGGCGTGCCTACGCAAGTACTGAGGATGCTCAGGTTGCCGCCCAGCAATGTACCTTCGGCGACACCCGAGGTGCGAACGCTGAAAGTTGGCTCGGTCTGATCGGCGAGCACCACCATCGGCTCGGTGCTCATCAGCGCGTGTTTCAAGGTACTGGCGAACAGACCGCCACGTTCGAGTTGCGCGGCCACCGGGCCGTGAACCGTGACCAGCCCGGTACGGGACCAGAGCGCAGCGTGCAGCGCGGTGATATCGGAAAACCCGACCACCAGCTTCGGATCCCGGCGCACGGCGTCGTAGTCCAGGTGTTCGATGATCCGCTGCACGCCGTAACCGCCGCGGTTGCAGAGCACGGCGCGGATCTCCGGGTCGGCCAGCGCATCGTTCAGGTCAGCGGCACGGTTGGCGTCGCTGCCCGCCAGGTAGTGTTCGGCATCCAGCGCGTGGGGGTAAATCCGGGGTTTGAGCCCCCATGCGGTCAGTTCACGCACAGCCGCTTGCACCCGGGCTTCGGCCACCGGGCCGGCAGGCGTCACCAAGGCAACGGCATCGCCAGCGCGCAGGACGTGGGGATTGAGAGTCGGGCGGGAGACAGGCATTTCAACAACTCGGCTGGCTTTTGAATGAACCGGCAATTTAGAGCACTCCCTTGATCGAATCCAGTCGCCCTTTGCGCTGGGACAGGTCGGATATGCCTGAAGCCTCGCTCGCAAACAGACGGCGATGGCGTAGGCGTTTTCAACTCATCTTGTCAGTCGGCCCCGGCCCGCGATTGACCTGGAAGCGCGTGACGCTCTTGCGCAGCCAGCTCATGAAGCCGCTCGGGTCGGTGATGACCGGCTTGGTTTCCAGCATCGCGGCGCGGGCCTTGCTGCGAAACTTCGCCAGCCCCGCCAGCGCGCCGATCAACTCGGTGTGCTCTTGCAGCCACGGCTCGAGGTCGGCCTTGTCGATGCGATAGATCATGCAGTCGGTGAACGTGCAGAAGCGACCGACGGTGGGCGAGCCGTCGACGAAACCGGTCTCGCCGAACACTTCGCCCGGCCCCATCCGCCCCACTTCCACCCAGCCGTCCGGGCGCTGGATCGACACCGACAACACCCCAGACTCGATAATAAACAGCGCATCGGGCACCACGCCTTCGGCCAGCACCACATCCTTGGCGGCATAGGCGCCCAGACGCATGTGCTGTTCAAGCTGGGCGCGGTCTTCGTCGCTGAGCATGCGCAACGCGCCGACGGTATTGAGCACCGCCGATTGCCGCGTGGCGGCTCGGGACTGATCCAGCCGGGTTTCGGTGGACGCCAGTTGCCGGTGAATCAGGTCGTACAGTTGGTTGCGCACGGCGGAGCGGCGGTCGCGGGATTTCACGTAGCCGGTGACTTCGTACTCGACGCTGCGCAGGCCGGATTTGACCACCACCGCCGACGCCTTGGGCTGCGCCAGCAGCTCCCGGCAGCCGAGAATGGCCTTGTCCAGCGAGTCGAGCACCAGGCTTGGGCGCAGGCGGGTCGGCAATTCGATGGTCAGGCTGACGGAATGAAAGTGATCGGGGCGGCTGAAATTGACGATCCGGGTTTTGGCCGCCATGGCGTTGGGGATCACCGCCATGCTGCCTTCGGAAGTCAGCAGGTGGGTCGAGCGCCAGTCGATCTCGATGACTTTGCCTTCGATGTCGTCGACGCGAATCCAGTCGTCGACCCGGAACGGCTTGGTGGCGTTGAGCACGATGCCGGAAAACACGTCACCGAGCGTGCTCTGCACCGCCAGACCGAAGATGATCGCCACCGCGCCCGAGGTCGCCAGCAGGCCTTTGACTGGCAGGTCCAGCACGTAGCCGGCCGCCGCCACCGCAGCGACCAGGAAGATGATGGCGCCCATCACGTCCTGTAGCAGATGGCCCTTGCCGCCAATGCGCGGCTCCATGACCACCACCGCCAGCACGGTCAGGGTGCGCGCGCCGAACAGCCACCAGGCGATAGTCAGGATTGTCGCCAGCACATGCCGCGGACCGGACAGCGTATCGGGGACCTGGTACAGCGGGCTCAAACCGCCATCGAGCAACGCCATGCTGAACAGCACGAACAGCACCAGCCGACAGACCAGCTTGCGCCGCAGCAAGCGGGGGTGCAGCCATTGCCAGAGCACCAGATCGATGACCAGCAGCACCGAGGCGCTGACGAGGGGATAGGCGAACCACAGGTGATCCATCAGAGCTCCCTGAAGATAAGCAGCCACAGCAGCTTAGCTGATTACCGTGGCGCCGATGGATACCTGTAGCAGCTGAGCGATCATCCGCGAAACAGCGGAATCCCCCACGGCGCGCCGATGTTGCCGCCATCGACCACGATCTCGGCGGCGGTCATGCCGCTGGAGGCGTCAGAGGCCAGGAACATCACAGCCTGGGCCAGCTCCTCAGGATCAGAGAAACGCCCCATCGGAATGCGCGGCGACATGGCTTTTTCAGTGGCGTCGATGGTCGCGCCGGCACGCGAGCCGCGGCTCCAGATCGGCGTGCGGGTCGCGCCGGGAATAACGGTGTTGACCCGGATGCCCTTGGGCGCCAGCTCCGAGGCGAAGACCTTGGCCATGGAGGTGATCGCACCTTTGGTGGCCGAGTACGCCGAGGATCCGGGCGAGCCCAGTTCGCGCATCACCGAGCCGTTGAGGATCACCGCACTGCCCTCCTTGAGCAGCGGCAAGACGCCCTGCACGGTAAAGAACACCGACGTAAGGTTAGTGCGCACGATCGATTCGAACGCCTCAAGCGTGGTGTTGCCCAGCGGCGTGGCGCCAGAGATGCCGGCGTTGGCGAAGACCACATCGAGTGTGCCGAACGCATCACCCACCGCCTTCACCACCACCTCGATGTCGGCCAGGTTGTTCACGTCGGCACGAATGCCCAACACGTCGCCGCCGAGTTCGGCGACAGCGGAATCGAGCTTGGCCTGATCGCGGCCGGTGATGGCCACCCGTGCGCCGTTTTCCAGCAGCAGCCGAGCGGTTGCAAGGCCAATGCCGCTGTTGCCGCCGGTGACCAGAATGGTTTTGCCTTTGACCGTCATGATTGCTCCTTTCACTGCATCGAGTGGGATGAATGGGATCGGCGCCTGACACCTGCCAGAACGTTATGGAGCACAACCATACTCTTATTTTGGATTTCGTCCACACTCCAAATTAAAATTTTCTCTATCGGTATTTGGCGTATGATCGCTCGCCATATCGTAGTGAAAAGTGAATACCGGAGACCTCCCCATGTCGCGCTCGCAGGCAGACAAAGCCATCATCCATGACCATATCGTCAATCTGGCGGCCGAACGTTTTCGCGAGGTGGGCCTTAACGGCATCGGTGTTGCGGACCTGATGAAAGAAGCAGGCCGAACCGGCGGCGGCTTTTACAAGCATTTCGAATCCAGGGAAAAACTGGTGGAGGAAGCGCTGCAGTGCGCCTTCGACAAACGCACCAAAGCGCTGGAAAAGTACACCGATCCAGAGTCCACGCTGACCCTCAGCGACCTGGTGGAAAGCTACCTGAGCGAGCGCCATCTGAATGATCCCGGATCCGGCTGCGCCCTGGCCGCGGTCATGAATGACGTGGCGCGCAGCAGCGACCCGATCCGCGAACTCTACACCCGGGAATTGCAGAACGAACTGGACGTCATTACCTCGCTGACGAACAGTAAACAGCCGGCGAAGAAGCGCTCACAGGCGCTGCTGGCGATTTGCGCGCTGGTGGGCGCGATCGGATTGTCGCGGGCGGTGAAGGACGAAGAGCTGACCGCCGAACTGCTCGACACCGGCAAGACGTTGCTCAAGGCGCTGGATGCCTGAGGGACGATCACTCTCACCGCCCCCGTAGCAGTCCGGCTTGCAGGCGTTCTGCCGGGTACCGGCAGTAAAATCAGCGAATGCAAACGCCCTGACACACCGCATCTGCTGGTTTTACTGCTGCTGCGCAGCAGAACGCCGGCAAGCCGGACTGCAACGGATGGTGTTCATCGTTTCGATCAAAACGCTGTCACACCGCCATCCACCGCCAGCGAATGCCCCGTGGTGAAGGCCGCGCCATCGCTGCACAGGTACAACACCGCGCTGGCAATCTCCTCGACCTTTCCGATGCGCCCCACCGGGTGCATGGTCGCGGCGAACTCGGCCTTGCGCGGATCGGCCTCGTGGGCGCGGCGGAACATGTCGGTGTCGATCACCGCAGGGCATACCGCGTTAACGCGAATCTGCTTCTTCGCGTACTCGATGGCCGCTGATTTGGTCAGGCCGATCACCGCATGCTTGGACGCCGCGTAGATGCTCATTTTCGGCGCGGCCCCCAGGCCCGCCACCGAGGCGGTGTTGACGATAGCCCCGCCGCCCTGGGCCAGCATCACCGGCAACTGATATTTCATGCACAGCCACACGCCTTTGACGTTCACGCCCATGATCGCGTCGAACTCTGCCTCGCTGCCCTCGGCCAGCTTGCCCTTCTCGATTTCGATCCCGGCGTTGTTGAACGCATAGTCGACCCGTCCATAGGCCTGCACGGCCTCGTTCATCATCTGCCGGACGTCGGCCTCGCGGGTCACGTCGCAGCGCAGGAATAGCGCCTCACCACCAGCCTGGCGAATCAGCTCGGCGGTCTGCTCCCCACCATCGCTGTCCAGATCCACCGCCAGCACTTTCAAACCCTGCTCGGCGAAGGCCAGCGCGGTGGCGCGGCCAATGCCTGCGGCAGCGCCGGTGACCAGGGCCACTTGGCCTGCAAACGTCATGCTCATGGAGTCATCCTTTATTGTTGGAATACGCAGCGCGTACGGGTATGGAGGGCAGTTTAGTCATGGGCTGGTGGCCGCCGTCAGCACTATCAAACGGGCGTTTGCATCATCATCGGTTGTGGTGATGTTGCGTAGGCTGCGCATCATCGAACTCTATCGACGCGCATTCGTAGAACAGTCGTTGCTTGCCCTCACAGCATTAGCGGTCTATCACTGGCGTTTCCCTTTCATCCAGGAACCTGCCATGACCGCCCTGAACAATCGTCAATTCCTCTTGGCCCGTCGTCCTGTTGGCACTGCCAGCCGCGATGACTTCACCTTCCAGACCGTACCCGTGGAGCAAGCCGCAGATGGCCAGATCGTGGTCAAGAGCGAATACCTCTCGCTGGACCCGGCCATGCGCGGCTGGATGAACGAAGGCAAGTCCTACATCGCGCCGGTAGAGTTGGGTGCGGTGATGCGTGCGCTGGGTGTGGGCAAGGTCGTTGAGTCGCACAACCCGAAATTCGCCGTGGGCGATTACGTTCAGGGTGTTCTGGGGGTTCAGGATTACTTCGTTGGCGAGCCGAAAGGCTTTCACAAGGTCGACCCCAAGCTGTTGCCGCTGCCGGTATATCTGGCGGCGCTGGGCATGACCGGTATGTCGGCGTATTTCGCCCTGCTGGAAATCGGCCAGCCAAAAGCTGGTGACACGGTGGTGATTTCCGGTGCGGCCGGCGCCGTGGGCAGCGTTGCCGGGCAGATCGCCAGGATCAAGGGCTGCCGCGTGATTGGCATTGCTGGCGGCCAGGACAAGTGCAAGGCGCTGATCGAGGAATTCGGCTTCGACGGCGCCATCGACTACAAGAGCGAAGACATCCACGCCGCCCTCAAGCGCGAGTGCCCGAAAGGCGTCGATGTATTTTTCGACAACGTCGGCGGCGACATCCTCGACGCCGTGCTCACCCGCCTGGCGCTCAAGGCACGGGTGGTGATCTGCGGTGCAATCAGCCAGTACAACAACAAGGAAGCCGTCAAGGGCCCGGCCAACTACCTGTCACTGCTCGTCAACCGTGCGCGCATGGAAGGCTTCGTGGTCATGGATCACGCCGAGCACTTTGGCCGCGCGGGCATGGAAATGGCCGGCTGGCTGGCTCAGGGCAAGTTGAAGAGCAAAGAGCATGTGGTTGAAGGGCTGGAGACCTTTCCGGAAACGCTGCAGATGCTGTTCAAAGGCGAGAACAACGGCAAGCTGGTGTTGAAGGTCTGAAAGAACACGCCCCGTAGCAGCACGGCTTGCCGGCGGGGCGGTGTGTCAGGCGACCTATACGTGACTGACACACCGCCCCCGCCGGCAAGCCGTGCTGCTACGAAAGGAATGCCTGGGCCCGGCTTTTCCTGAAAATCCGCTGAACAACTCAACGAAGCTGCTGCCAAAGGCACCAATAGGCGCACTCTGGTGTAAGCTCGTGCGCTGTTGATTCGACCCATCGAGAGGCTTATGCGGGCTCCCTTCCGACGCTCTACCCTTGCAGCGCTGCGCGGCTTTGAATCGTCCAGCCAGGCCATCACCCTTCTGCCGGGCGCGGCCGACTATCGGCGCGTGTTGCTGGAGAAGATCGCCCAGGCGACCCGGCGCATCTGCATCGTTGCCCTGTACCTGCAGCAGGACGAAGCCGGCCAGGAAATCCTCGACGCGCTGTACGCTGCCAAGGCTGCCAATCCGGCGCTGGAAATCGTCGTGCTGGTGGACTGGTTCCGCGCCCAGCGTGGCCTGATCGGCGCTGGCAAACAGGCGGGCAACTCGGCGTGGTACCAGGCGCAGAACCTCGAGCACGAGCACGAAGTGCCGATCTACGGTGTGCCTGTCCAGACCCGCGAGCTGTTCGGCGTGCTGCACTTGAAGGGCAGCATCATCGATGACTGCGTGATCTACACAGGGGCCAGCATCAACAACGTCTACCTGCACAAGCTGGGCAAGTACCGCCTGGACCGCTACCAGTTGCTGGAAAACCGCGAGCTGGCCGACTCGTTCCTGCGCCTGGTGCGCGAGCAGATCCTGCCGTCCGACGCCGTGCATCGCCTGGACCTGCCCTCCCCGCCGGCCTCGCGCAGTATTCGCGGGGAAATCCGCCAGTTCCGCCAGCGCCTCAAGCGCGCCAGCTACGACATCAACGAAGGCGTGCGGGAAAACGGTGAAATGCGCCTGATCCCGCTGCTGGGTATCGGCAACAAGAACCCGCTGAGCAAGGTGCTGTGCGACCTGATCGCCGCCACCCGTCATCAATTGACCCTGTGCACGCCGTATTTCAACATGCCGCTGGTGGTCAAGCGCGAGATCAATCGGGCGCTCAAGCGCGGGGTCAAGGTCGACATCATCATCGGTGACAAGACCGCCAACGACTTCTTCATCCCGCCCCAGGAGCCGTTCAAGGTCATTTCCGCGCTGCCGTACCTGTACGAAATCAGCCTGCGTCGCTTCATGCAGAAGCACCAGAATGCGGTGGCCAGGCACGATCTGAACATCCACCTGTGGAAGGACGGCGACAACACTTTCCACCTCAAGGGCCTGTGGTCGGACGAGCGCTACACGCTGCTCACCGGCAACAACCTCAACCCCCGGGCCTTTCAGCTGGATCTGGAAAACGCCGTGCTGATCGACGACCCCAAGGGCGAATGGCTCACGCCTCGTGCCGGCGAGCTTGAGTTGTTGATGCGCAACACCCACCGAGTCGGCAAGTTCGATGAGCTGGATACCCTGAGCGAATACCCGTTGGGCGTACGGACCTTCCTGCGTCGGGTCAGCCGCGTGCGGGTCGAGCGCCTGCTGTACCGGATCCTCTGATCGCCATGAGCAAGAACACTGGCATCCGCGCCCAGCAAGCCGAAGAAACCCGAGCGCGCATTCTCAAGGCGGCCATCACGGTCTTCACCCGCGATGGCTATTCGGGCGGGCGTATCGAGAAGATTTCCGCCGAGGCCGAGTCCAACGACCGGATGATCTACTACTACTTTGGCAGCAAGGAAAAACTCTTCGTCAAAGTGCTGGAGCACACCTACGAGCAGTTCAACCAGGCCGAAAGCCAGTTGCAGCTCGACCCGGCCACGCCTGTCGAAACCCTGCGGCAACTGGTGGCGTTCGTCTGGGACTACTACGTCAGGCATCCGGAATTCGTCGCCATCCTCAGCATCGAAAACCTGCACAAGGGCAAGCACGCCAGGCAATCCAGCGAGCTGCGACGCCTGTCGGGGGAAGCGGTGGGCGTGCTCAAGCCGATCATCGAGGCCGGCCAGCAGCAGGGCCTGTTTCGCAGTGACGTCGACCTCAAGCACGTCTACCTGATGATCGCCTCGCTCTGCTATTTCTATAACTCCAACCTGCACACCCTGACCTCGTTTCTGGGCCAGGACATGGGCGGCCAGGGACAGCGCCAGGATTGGCTGGCGTTCATTCAGGATCTGGTGGTGCGTGGGGTGCAGGTGTTGCCCGATTCCAGCATGCACTCATGACCCCCCGTAGCAGTCCGGCTTGCCGGCGTTCTGCTGCGCAGCAGCAGTAAAACCAGCCAACGCGGTGTGCCAGACAGATTGCAGTGTCTGGTTTTGCTGCCGGTTTCCGGCAGAACGCCGGCAAGCCGGACTGCTACGGCAGCAGGCGTCCGGACGGATCGGATTGCGTTAGTCAATGGGTACCGGGATTGGCTTTCAGATACGCCACTTTTTCCGGCAACCCCGTCCACTGCGGTTCATTCGGCGCGAAGCGACTGCGCAGGTAGGCGGCCAGGTCGCTGATCTGCGTATCGCTCAGGCTGTCCTTGAACCCCGGCATGTAACCCAGATCCCGCGTGGCCGGGTTGGCGATACCCTGCTGGATCACTTTAATGAGGTTATCCGGCAACGCGCTGTGCACATTGGAGTTGCTGGCCAGCGACGGGCTGACGCCAAACAGCTTCGGCCCTGCGCCGTCGGCGTGACAGCCCTGGCATGACCCCTCGAACACCCGCCTTCCGTTGCTCAAGGACTGCGCAGAAGCACCCGGCTGTACAGTGGTTGCCGTCTGCGGTGCTGCTTGCGCCGAATCATTGAGCGACGCCAGATACACCGCCATCGCCCGCACATCCGACTTCGGCAGCTTCGACAGCTCGGACACCACCGGCCCCATCGGCCCCGCCGCCACGCCATGGGCGTCGGAATACCCGGTGCTCAGGTAGTTGAAGAGTTGATCTTCAGTCCAGGGCGTCGGCGATTTCGACAGGCTGTTGAGCGCCGGCGCCTCCCAGCCATCGACCATGCCGCCGGCCAGAAACGAAGCCCCGCCCTTTTCCGCGCCCATGAGATTGCGCGGTGAATGACACGCCGCGCAGTGCCCCAATCCGTTCACCAGGTATTGCCCGCGATTCCACTGGGCGCTCTGTTCAGGCCTGGACTGCACCTCGCCCTTGCGCAGAAACAACGCGTTCCAGCCCGCCATCAAGGGCCGCATGTTGAACGGAAACTGCATGTCATTGGCCGGCTGCACCTGCCTCACCGGCGCCTGGGACATCAGGTAGGCGTACAGCGCCTGCATGTCGGCATCGTCGATATTGCGAAACGCCGTGTAGGGAAATGCCGGGTAGAGGTGTTTGCCATCACGACTGATCCCGTCACGCATCGCCCGCTCGAAAGCAGGATAGGACCAGTTGCCGATGCCGGTTTCCGGGTCCGGGGTGATGTTGCTGCTGTACAAGGTGCCAAACGGGGTTTGCATCGCCAGCCCGCCGGCGTTTTTCACTCCGCCCGGCGCCGTGTGGCACACCGCACAATCCCCGGCTGACGCCAGCAAACGGCCACGCTCCAGGGTCGCCGCCGACCAGGTGCCTGCGGCGGGTGGCGTGATCGGGGCGATTTCGGCGCGCCAGGGCAATGCGGTTGCCGCCATGCCCAGCACCGCCCCAAAGGCTGCGAACAACGAGCCGAACAGCCATTTCGAACGCTTGGCTTTGGGTGACTCAGGCGGGTTGGCGTTGGCCTCGTCACCGGCATGCTTCAATGCCGCCAACACCCGCTCCGCCGTGATCGGCAACTCGCGAAAACGAATGCCGGTGGCGTCATAGATCGCGTTGGCAATGGCCGCCGCACTGGGCACCGACGCCGACTCACCCGCGCCCATGGGCGGCTCGGCCTGGCGCGGCATCATCATGACATCGACCTTGGGCACCTGCGGGAAGGTCAGGATCGGGTAGCCGCCCCACTCCTTGCTGGCGATGGTCGATTCCTCGAACGTCACCTGCTCCTTGAGCACGCGGCTGGTGGACTGGATGACGTTGCCGTGAATCTGGTGCTGCACCCCGGCCGGGTTGACCATCATCCCGGCGTCGTGGCCGATCACCACCCGCGTCACCGAAACATCGCCGGTGTGCTTGTCCACCGCCACATCGGCCACCCACGCCGCCCACGCCGCGCCGAAACCCGGAAACTTGCTGTGGATGTAACGGGCGTAGGCGAACCCGCGCCCGCGCAGCACGCCGTCTTCTTCGGGGATTTGCATTGGCTGGGTCCGCGGCGACCAGTCGGCCCGTTCAGCGGTGGAGCGCACCAGTTCTGCGGCGCGCTCGTCGTGCAGGTAACGCAGGCGGTACTCGACCGGATCGACCCCGGCGGCAAACGCCAGCTCGTCGATGTAGGACTCATGGGCAAAGGTGTTGGGCAACGCCGACACGCCGCGCATCCACGACGCACGGACGATGGGCGCCATGTCGTTGATGGCCACGCGCATGTGCTCGATGTCATAGGGCGGGATCGAGGTGCGGTCGCCCATTTCGAACATCACCGGCACCGGTTCGACCCGCCCGGTCAGCAGCAACGCCAGGGTCGGCGAGTTGTTGGACGGATAGCTGGTGGTGAAGTCATAACCGGCAATACCGCCGTCGGCGTTGATGCCGCCATCGACTTCCATCAATTGCGCCGTGCCCTTGGGCTCCCACGCATGCTCCTGCTCTCGGGTCAGTTGCACCCTGACCGGCAAGCCCACGGCACGGGACAGCAACACCGCGTCGGCGCACACATCGTCCGCACAGTTGCGCCCGTAACAACCGGCAGCCTCCATGCGAATGATCTCGATCCGCTCTTCGGGGTATTCCAGCAGCCAGGCCAGATCGGCCCGCAGCATGTGTGGGTTTTGCGAGCCGGACCAGACGCGAATGCCGTCAGGCGTGTAGTCCGCCAACCCACAGGAGGGTCCGATGGAGCCGTGAAGCTGGTAGGGCCACAGATAGGTGCGTGTCATCCGCTCACTGGCACCGGCCAATGCCGCATCGATATCGCCCTTGTCCAACACCACCCGCTTGATGCTCGGGTTATCGCGAATGGCCTGCTCCACATCGCTCATGTCCGGCAATTGATGCTGCCAGGGCTTCCAACTGACTTTCAGCTCCTTCGCAGCCTTGGCCGCCTGCTCTTCGCGCATCGCCACCACGCCGATGAAATCCGCCAGCACCACCACTTTGACGATGCCGGGGATGTGAGCGATGGACGACTCGTCCACCTCCAGCAGGCTGGTGCCCACGAACGCTCCCGTGTCATATCCGGCGTAGGGCGGGCGTACGACCCGGCCGTGGAGCATGTTGGGCAGGCGCATGTCGTGAACGTAGGTCAATTCGCCGGTCGCCTTGGCCGGAATGTCCACGCGGGGGGCGACGGTGCCCACCAGCTTGTAGTCTTCAAGCCGTTTGAGCGGTGCGTTGCCGGAGATGCGCAACTCGATATGCTCGCCCGTCAGCAACTCGCCAAATCGGCAGTGGCGTCCGTCCGGTGCCTTGATCGTGCCGCGTTCAATCACCAGGGAGGCCGCGTCCAGCGCCCAGCGTTGCGCCGCCGCCTGCGATAGATAGCGGCGCGCCTCGGCGGCGGCATTGCGCAGCGGGATCGCGGAAATTTGCAGGGTGGCGCTGGCGATGGTCGCGCCCTGATTCGGCGCGCGCTCGGTGTCGCCCAGAATCATGGTCACCTGATCCATCCCAAGGTCCAGCTCTTCAGCGACGATCTGCGCCAGGGAGGTGCGAATCCCGGTGCCCAGATCGACGTGACCGTTGAAGGCATACACCGAACTGTCCTGATCGATGGCGATGAACAGCCCCAGTTCCTTGGGCTTGACCGTGGGCGTGCCACCTTTGGCGACGGGGCCGGAGGGCGGCAGGATGTCGTCGACGATGAGCAGCACGCCGTCTTTGGCCAGGAAGGAATCGCGAGTGGGCGTGGTCTGGGTCATGAGTGCATCCGGTTCAAAGCGGGTGACGGGCGGCCCGCATGACCGCGCGCAGGATTTCGATGTGGGTGCCGCAACGGCAGAGATTGGCCGAGAGTTCGTTGCGGATCTCGGCCTCGCTGGGATGCGGGTTGCGGTCGAGCAAGGCCTTGGCGGTCATGATCATGCCGTTCATGCAGTAGCCGCATTGCGCCGCCTGCTCGTCGATGAACGCCTGTTGCACCGGGTGGGGGCACTGGCGCGAACCGATGCCTTCAAGGGTGGTGATGTCCCGCCCTTCGGCGCCGGCCAGGGGAAACACGCAGGAACGCGCGGCCACCCCATCGACGATCACCGTGCACGCGCCGCACTCCCCAAGGCCGCAGCCGTATTTGGGGCCGTTGAGCTGCAGGTCATTGCGCAGGATCAGCAGTAGCGGCGTGTCCGCCATCGCCGTGACCGTCGCGGTCTGGCCATTGACCCTCAACGCGACAGTCCTCTCCCCCGCCAGCGGCTCGCTCATATCGCCTTCCCCATGTGTTACCGCCTGTCTCTGGCTTTTGATGAAGTGGTTACTTCATGAAAAGAGAGCAGGAAGCGTGCCAGTGGAGAACTGAATGCAAATCGACCGGGGAACTGTAGGAGCGCGCTTGCCCGCGATGAGGGTGTGTCATTAAGAAAATTTTTACCTGACACACCGCCATCGTCCGAATGCGGCCCAGACCAAGCGCGCTCCTACAAAGCGGTTGGTGGGGTGTCAGGTGACAGATCGGGCACAGGCAGACCGCCCCCGCCGGCAAGCCGTGCTGCTACGGGGCGTAGGCTTTATTCTTCGGGTTCGTCGATCAACTTGCGCAGCAGAAACAACACCGCCACCCGCTCGGCCGGATTGAGGCGGCTCAGGGTCAGTTCGCTGATCTGCGCCGCGCGGGGCACGGTTTCCTGTACCAGTTGCAGGCCGCTGTCGGTCAGGCTGCAGATGACTTTGCGCCGGTCCTGAGGGTCGGGATCGAGGCTGATCAAATCACGCGCCTTGAGCCGGTCGACGATCCCGCGAATGGTGGCCTGATCCACCGCAGTGGCCTTGACCAGTTCGGTCTGCGAGCTGGGGCCGTGATCGCGCAGTGCGCAGAGGGTGACGAACTGCACGGCGGTGAGCTGCGAATCGCCGACGTTCTGCTGGAAGATCGCCAGGTGCCGCTGATAAGCCTTGCGCAGCAGGTGGCCGACCTGCTCGGAGAAGGTATAGGACGCATTATTGTTGGAGGGGTTGTCAGTGGACACGGGTGGCTCGTTCGGCGGCTTTAAACATGGGCGGTACATTAACGGTTGCGGGCTTGCAGGGGAACTGCACGCAACCTTGTAGGAGTGAGCTTGCTCGCGATGCGGTGGGTCATTTACACGGAAGGCGGCTGGACGAACGCCATCGCGAGCAAGCTCACTCCTACAGGTAAGCGTCCGTCAGGCGATGATCGAAATCATCAGATAGCTTTTGAGGCCTCGGGCGCCACCACGTCCCCGCCCACCACCACCGCCGTATCATCCAGATAGATATCGCAATGACGCAACGGGATATCCAGGTGGCATGGCGTCTTGCGGGTGCCGCCGACTTCGGTGTTCGGGCCGGTGGAGAACAGGAAGTTGCCGTAGAACGCCCGGGCGTCCATGCACATGCCGTCGTTCTTGTCGTGCAGGCCCATGGCCGTCCACTGGGCGCGGGGCTGCAATCCCCAGCCGATGTGGGAAATGCCGTACACCTCAGGATCATTGAAATACTTCATGTAGTCGCGCAGGTACTCGGCCTCGAAGCCCCCGTGGATGCCGGTGATGAAACCCTTTTCGATGTCCAGGGTGATGCGCTCGCGGGAGTAGTTCTTGAATGGCAGCACGATGTCGCCGACGTCGATCACCAGCGTGCCCTCGGCGGTTTCCTCGTTCGGCCAGGAGAACAGAAAGCCGCTGGGCCAGTGATCCCAACGCCCGGGCTCGTCGGCGAAACCGTACTCGGTGACTGACGGATATTGCCCAAGCTGCGCGCGGAAATCGCTGCCCGCCCGTGACTTCACATGGATCGAACGCGCCGACTTCAACACCTGCTCGGCCGCCAGCACCCGCTCCTTGTCGGCCACCGTCGGCAGCATGCGCGCCAGCACTTCAGGGGGTTCGACCGCCAGCAGGATCCGCGTGCCGGTCTTGAGGATCTGTTCCTGCTCGGGCGAGTGCAGCAGCATCATGGTGTCGACGATCAGGTCCGCCGCTTCCAGCGCCCGTTGCGCGGCGAGATTGCCAGTCAGCGCGGTGTCGCCGCAGTAGGCGGTCATGTCATTGCCCATGGCCTTGGGATGGTTGAACGACGGCAGTTCCACCGCGTACACCTTGGCCCCCAGGCGCTGCGCCGCCTCCATCGCCGCGCGCACGGTGCGCGCATCGGAGTAGTGGCTCTTGAGCACCGCCACGCTTTGGGTCGCGTCCACTTTCGACAGCGTCAGCACGTGCTCGAACATCTGGGTCAATTCGCAATCGCTTACCGGCATTTCTTTTCTCCTGGCGTTTGAGGCGGGGCATCAGGCATCTCGCCAGACGCACCATCGAAAGGCATCGCGCTTCAGATTAGTGCAATTTTTAAAGCGTACACACTTATTAAATACGATCAGACATCAAATTCAGATCGGCTGCAATACCCAAGCCAGTTTGTTACCCATACACACAATCCCAATAATTAAAGGGTTACCGTGGGTGACATACCCATTTACGACGTCGCACAGTTATTTTTCAAAAAGCAGTTCACTTTTAAATTTTTCAGCGTATACACTTTAAAAACGCGAATGAGTGACTACGCTCGATCGTCAGACCCTTACCGAAGATTCACGAAACACGAAGGAAGTGCGCCATGCCAACCACGCAAAAAATCGCCATCGTCGGAGCAGGTCTCGGGGGGGCTGCCGCCGCCACGCTGTTGCAGCAGGCCGGCTTCACAGTCGATATCTATGAACAGGCCCCGGAGTTTTCGCGCATTGGTGCGGGCATCCACATGGGCCCGAACATCATGAAGATCTTCCGCCGCATGGGCATCGAGCAGCGCCTGAGCGACATGGGTTCGCACCCGGACTTCTGGTTCAGCCGCGATGGCGCCACCGGTGACTACATGTCGCGCATCGCGCTGGGCGAGTTCTCACGCAAGGAATACGGTGCGGCCTACATCACCGTTCACCGTGGCGACCTGCACGCGCTGCAGATGTCGACCCTGGCGCCAGGCAGCGTGCATTTCAGCAAGTGCCTGACCACCCTTGAAGAACGCGACAATGGCGTTCGCTTGAACTTCGCCGACGGCACCCACGCCGACGCCGACATCGTGATCGGCGCCGATGGCATCAACTCGAAGATTCGCGAAGAATTGCTCGGTTTCGAGAAGCCGCTGTACAGCGGCTGGGTCGCCCACCGCGCATTGATCCGCAGCGAAGTGCTGACCAAGTACAAGCTGGATTTCGAGAACTGCGTTAAATGGTGGAGCGAGGACCGTCACATGATGGTCTACCACACCACCGGCAAGCGCGATGAGTACTACTACGTCACCGGCGTGCCCCATGCGGCGTGGGACTTCCAGGGCAACTTCGTCGATAGCAGTCAGGAAGAAATGTATGAGGCCTTCGCCGGGTATCACCCCACGGTGCAGGCGCTGATCGAATCCACCGAGAGCGTGACCAAGTGGCCGTTGCTCAACCGTAACCCGCTGCCACTGTGGAGCCGTGGTCGTCTAGTGCTGCTGGGCGACGCTTGTCATCCGATGAAGCCGCACATGGCCCAGGGCGCTGGCATGGCCATCGAAGACGCTGCCATGCTGACCCGCTGCCTGCAGGAAACCGGCATCAGCGACTACCGCACCGCCTTTGAACTCTACGAAGCCAACCGCAAGGAGCGCGCCTCCCGAGTGCAGGCCGTGTCCAACGCCAACACCTGGCTGCGCACACAGGAAGACCCGGCCTGGGTGTACGGCTATGACCTCTACGGCCAGGAGCTGAAATCGGGGGTGGCGGCGTGAGCACTTTCATCCACGGCGGCAACGTGGCGGCCAACGGCATTCGCCAGCATTACCTGCGCTACGGCGGTGCCCGTCACGCTGACAAACCGGCTTTGATCCTGATCCCCGGCATCACCAGCCCGGCGATCACCTGGGGTTTCGTCGCCGAGCGTCTGGGGCAGCATTTCGACACCTACGTGCTGGATGCGCGAGGGCGCGGCCTGTCTTCCACGGGGCCGGATCTGGACTACAGCGTCGATGCCTGCGCCGATGACATCAGCGCCTTTGCTACCGCCATGGGCATCGAGAGCTATCACCTGATGGGGCATTCCATGGGGGCGCGTTTCGCCGCGCGAACCTCGGTGCGCAATGCCAAGGGCCTGAAAAGCCTGGTGCTGATCGACCCACCGGTGTCAGGCCCGGGCCGCCGCGAATACCCGTCGAAGCTGCCGTGGTACGTCGATTCGATTCGTCAATCTCAACAAGGCATGAGCGCCGACGACATGCGCGCGTTCTGCCCGACCTGGACCGACGAGCAACTGCAATTGCGCGCCGAATGGCTACACACCTGTTACGAGCCGGCCATCGTGCGCGCCTTCAGCGATTTCCATGAAGTGGATTTTCATCAGGATCTGCCGAAATTGCCGGTCCCTGCCCTGCTGATCGTCGCCGGTCGCGGTGGCGTGATTCAGGCAGAAGACGAAGCCGAAATCCGACAGTTGCAACCGCAGATTCTGATCGCCCGCGTGGAAAACGCCGGGCACATGATTCCGTGGGACGACCTGCCGGGGTTCTTTGCGGCGTTTGGGGATTTTCTCGGCACACCCATGAATTAACTCCGCACGCAATCCCTGTAGGAGTGAGCTTGCTCGCGATTGCGGTCCGTCAGTGAAGACTTTTTCGATTGTCACACCGCATTCGCGAGCAAGCTCACTCCTACAGGGCACACGACCGACGTGCCATCGGAGTTCCGCTTCCGAGCCGGTTTTTCCAAAGGAGAACGCAATGACTGAACACCAAAGCGCCGACGCCAATTACCAGGGCGTCTGGGGCAATCGCATCGGCTTCGGCAAGAAACCTGCCCTCCTGATGATCGACTTCATGCAAGGCTACACCCAGCCAGGTGCGCCGCTGTTCGCACCCGGGGTGGTCAGTGCAGTGGCCGAAAGCGTCGCACTGCTGGCCTCGGCCCGCGCGCGGGGCATCCCGGTGGTGCACACCAACATCCGCTACCACGCCGGGCATTTCGCCGACGGCGGCATCTGGGTGAAAAAGGCGCCGGTCATGAAGGACATGGTCGAGGGCAATCCGCTGGCAGCGTTCTGTGAGGAAGTGTTGCCGCTGCCTGAAGAGGTGGTCATCAGCAAACAGTACGCCAGCTCGTTCTTCGGCACCTCGTTGGCATCGATGCTGCACGCCCAGGGCATCGACACCGTGGTGCTGGCCGGATGCTCCACCAGCGGCTGCATCCGCGCCACCGCCGTGGATGCCGTGCAGTATGGCTTTCGGACCATCGTGGTGCGCGAATGCGTCGGCGACCGCCACCCCGATCCCCATGAAGCCAACCTGTTCGACATCGACAGCAAGTACGGCGACGTAGTGAGCAAGCAGGAGGCAATAAAGCAATTCGAAACATGAACACCGTCGCGTCGCTTTTTAGAACCAGGCCACAGAGCACTGGTCGCGCAGGATGAATGCGCACACAACTGGACGCCCGACAACGCCCAGTCTTCTGACACTGCCTTTGGAAGCCGCCATCCGGTGCTTGCCAAAGTACTGGATGTGCGGCAAACAAAAACCACGACAGGCCGTTTGAGATCGTCGAAAACGCAGGCACTATCCGCCGCGTCGGCACTCACCGGCCGAAGAACCGCCAGGAGACACCCATGCCCTCTGCGAATGTAGAAACCGCCGCGTCAGATGCCGCGGACCCGATCAAAGCGCTGTACCACAAGATCACCTGGAAGCTTATTCCGTTCCTGTGTTTCTGCTACCTGGCTGCCTACCTGGACCGCATCAACATCGGCTTCGCCAAGCTGCAGATGCTCGACCAGCTGCACTTCAGCGAAACCGCGTTCGGCCTGGGCGCCGGGCTGTTTTTCGTTGGTTACATCCTGTTTGAAGTGCCCAGCAACCTGGTGCTGGAGAAGGTCGGCGCGAAGATCTGGATCGCCCGGATCATGATTACCTGGGGCGCGCTGTCGGTCTGCACCCTGTTCGTCACCACGCCGATGCAGTTCTATGTCCTCCGCTTCTTTCTGGGTGCGGCCGAAGCCGGTTTTCTGCCGGGCGTGCTGTTCTACCTGACCACCTGGTTCCCGACCTACCGCCGCGGGCGCATCATCGCGCTGTTCATGATCGGCCTGCCGCTGTCCAGCGTGATTGGCGGGCCGCTGTCGGGCTGGATCATGGGGCATTTCGACCAGGCGGCCGGGCTGCGCGGCTGGCAGTGGCTGTTCCTGATCGAAGGCATTCCAAGCGTGTTGCTGGGCGTGCTGACATTCTGGGCCCTGCCGAACAACCCCAGGGAAGCCAAGTGGCTGAACGCCAGCGAACAGACCCTGCTTGAAGGCGAGCTGCGCCTGGACGATGCCGAGGGCAAGGACAGCAAGCACAGCTTCCGGGACGGGTTCTTCAACCTGAAAGTGTGGATGCTCGGCGGCATCGACTTTTCGATCCTGCTCAGCGCCTACGCCATGGGCTTCTGGATGCCGACCTTCATCAAGAACGCTGGCGTGACCGACACCTTCCACATCGGCGTGCTGACCGCCTTGCCCAGTGTCGCCGCACTGATCGGCATGCTGATGATCGGCGCCAGCTCGGACCGTCGTCGCGAACGCCGTTGGCACATCATCGTGCCGTTCTGGATCGGTGCCGTGGCCATGGCCGCAAGCCCTTTCTTCACCCATAACGTGGTGGCGACCGTAGCGCTGTTCGCCGTGGCCTCGGCGGCGATCATCGGCGCGGTGCCGGTGTTCTTCAGCCTGCCCGCCACCTTCCTCAAGGGCCGCGCGGCAGCCACCGGCTTTGCCCTGGCCTGTTCGCTGGCCAACATCGCGGGGTTGGTGAGCAACTCGATGATGGGGATCGCGATTGACGTGACGGGCAGCAGCGCGGGCGCGCTGTGGTTCTTCGCCGGTTGCCTGGTGCTCAGCAGCCTGTTGGTGGTGGCGTTGCCGGCGAAGCTGGTGAATCGTTGAACCCTTCCCCGTAGCAGCGCGGCTTGCCGGCGGGAGCGGTGCATCTGTGACCAATCAGTCGTCTGGCACACCGCTCCCGCCGGCAAGCCGCGCTGCTACGGGAGGAACACTTCAGGCTCAGGCCACCAACGCAATCAACTGATGCCGCTGCGCATCGGTCAACAACGGCCCTGTCGCCGCCCCTGCATTTTCCTTCATGTATTTCGGATTTCCCGTTCCCGGAATGGCGCAGGTCACGGCCGGGTGGGAGATCAGGAACTTGAGCGCCAGTTGCGCCCAGCTTCTGGCCTGGACCTCCCCGGCCCAGCCCGGCAGCGGTTTGTCGCGCAGGCGGCCAAGCAGACCACCGCCGCCAAACGGACGGTTGCAGATCACCGCCACCCCGCGCTCGCGACACAGCGGCAGCAATCGAGACTCCACGGCGCGATCATCCAGCGCGTAGTTGATCTGCAGGAAATCCACAGGCTCGGCCTTGAGCACCGCCTCCACTTCGTCATAGGCAGACGAGGTGTAATGGGTGATGCCGATGTAGCGAATGCGCCCCTGCTCCTTCCATTGGCGCAGGGTCGGCAGGTGGGTTTTCCAGTCCAGCAGGTTGTGGATCTGCATCAGGTCGATGCGGTCGGTCTGCAATAGTCTGAATGAATCCTCCATCTGCGCGATGCCGGCCTCGCGGCCACGGGTCCAGACTTTGGTGGCCAGAAACGCAGGCGAGCGCGGCTGATGAATCGACAGCAGCTCACCGGTGGTCTGCTCGGCGCGACCGTACATGGGCGAGCTGTCGATGACCGTGCCGCCCGCATGAAACAGTTCGCTTAGCACCTGGGGCAGCAGTTTGTATTCGTCGCTGCCTGGGGTGACATCGAAGCCGCGATAGGTGCCCACGCCGATCATCGGCAAGGCCTCGCCACTGGAAGGAATATTGCGGGTCAGCATCTTCGAATCTCCTTGTGAATCGGGCGTGACACCTGCCGCTGCAGAATCGAATACCAGCGCCGCCGACACCCCGGCGGCCAGGGTGACAAAGCGTCTACGGGTCAACAGCGTAGCGTCCTTCATGGATGGCTCCTTTCGGCGTCACGTTTCCGGTCTTCCTGGCGTTCGGCCATCCACGCCGCCAACCAGCTCCAGAGCCCGGCAAACGGCACGATGAGCAGCGCCAGCAGGCCAAACCCGGCTCCCAGGGAGGTCAACCCCACCGACAACCAGCCACTGGTCGCATCGCCACCACGATAGACCAGGGTTTCGATAACGTTCTTGGATTTGTATTTCTCTTCGCGACTGACCACCGTCCACAGCACCTCACGCCCCGGCCGCACGATGGCGAATTCCACCGCCCGGCGCAGCCCCTGGGCCAGCGCCACACTGGCAGGCACCGGCGCCAGCGCCATGGCGGCAAAGGCGATCAGCGTCGCCATCGGCATGGCAGCCAGGGCGCCACTGACGCCGATCAACCGGATCAGCGGCGCAGTCAGCAGGAGCTGGAAGATCAGGGTCAGGGCGGAAACGGTCAGGTCCACATAGGCGAAAAACTGAGTGCGGGTGGCCACGCTGGAGAAACTCTCGGCAACGATGCGGCCTTGCTCGAAATACAGCAGCGTCGCGGCGCTGGTGTGCAGCAGCATGAACAGGACCATGCCCTGCAAATAGCGGGATTTCAGAATCAGCGTCACCCCGGCCAGCACACCGCCGCCCATGCTGCGGCCCTCCTCGCCAAAGCGCTGATACGCGCCGACCTCGGATTCAGTCAGGTTGCGTGGCCGGGTCCGGCTCAACAAGGCGCGATAACAGCGCACGGCAACTTCCAGCAACACAGCGGCGGCAATCGTCAGCGCCACCGGCCCCAATCGGGTGGCCATGGTCGCGGCCAGCAAAGGCCCGATGAAGGTTCCCAGGGTGCCACCGGCAGCGATGAAACCGAACAGCCTGCGCCCCTGCTCATTGGAAAATCGATCGACCAGCACACTCCAGAACACCGTGACGATGAACAGGTTGTAGACGCTGATCCACACGAAAAACACCCGCCCCACCAGCACCGGCGCATCGTGGCGCGCAATCAGCACGCCGAAGGCCAGCATCGACAGCGCCACCAGCCGGTACACCAGCGGCACGAAGCGGATCGCCGGCAATCTGGCAACCAGCGCGCCATACAGCGGCACGGCAACGAGCATTACCACGAAGGTTGCGGTGAACAGCCATTGCAACTTGTCGGCCCCGCCCTCCAGGCCCAGCGCATCACGCAGCGGCCGCACCAGGTAATAGCTGGCCAGCACACAGAAATGAAAGACGAAACCCAACAACAGGGCTGCCCGCTCATGGGACTGGACCCGAAGGCTCTTGAGGGGCGAGAAGCTGGTCATGTCAGCGAGGCATCGACACGCAAGCGTCTGGGACAAGCCATTGCGATTCTCCTGAGCGACTGTTGATTGATCGACCGCCACTGCGCGTGGTCGGTTCAACGACCATTTCGTCCGCCCGGGCAAGTTGCCGGGAACACCGCGCATTCCCCGTGCGTCACAACTTAAGCACTGACCATGGAGGCAACGAAATGAAAACCGTGATCACCCTGCAAGAACTCGCCGAAGCGGACCTGCGGCCATACAAGGAAGTCTGGCTGACTTCGGCGCAAGCGCTGGCTGAAAGTGGCCATAACGAAGACGAACTGTGCCTGTGGCGTTCCGACCAGGCCTTTACCCACGACATGATGAGCGAAGGCACCCATGACCAGAACCTGTCCGGGGTGTGGCTGGTGGTCGACGACATCGACGACCCGGACCAGGTCATCGACATCGAAAACGACGTGCGCCAGCGCTTGCAGGCGCTGGGGCTCAAAGGGGAGTTTTATCCTGCGCAGACGGGAGGGCGATTTACGTCGATGGGGTGATGCAGCAGCGTTTATCAACGCCGCACTTGCTTGTGGCTATCGATACGGCGTATAAATGAGCAACTACTCACTCATTACGCGATTTTCCCATGGCCCGCCCCAAGAGCGAAGACAAGCGCAACGCCCTGATCGACTCTGCTCTGCGAGTGTTCGCCGAGCAGGGGCTGGGCGCGCCGACGTCCAGAATCGCCAAGGGCGCGGGCGTGGCCGAGGGGACGCTGTTCAATTATTTTGAAACCAAGGACGACCTGCTCAACCAGGTCTACCTGGAACTCAAGGCCCAGCTGCGAGACGCGATGCTCCCCGGTTACCCGCGGGACAAAGACGTCAGGTCGCGCCTGCACCATGCCTGGCACACCTATGTCGGCTGGGGCGCGGCAAATCCTGAGAAGCGCAAGTCCATGGCACTGCTGATGATGTCCGATCGGATTACCGACGCCACCCGCGTCGCTGGCAGCGAGGCCTTCAACGACATCAGCGCCCTGCTGAACGAAGGCTCGGCCTGCAGTACCTTGCGCGACCAGACCCCTGCTTTCGCCGCAGCGATCATGCGCTCCCTGGCCGACACCACCATGGATTTCATGAGCAACGAACCTGAACTCGCCGAGCGCTACTGCGAAGCGGGCTTTGAGGCGTACTGGAATGCAATCGCAAGGGACTGATTTTTTTACCAAATAAATGAGTGCTTACTTACTCATATTACCTTAACGACAGGAGAAGCATCATGTCCAAAGTCTGGTTGATTACCGGAAGTGCCAGTGGTCTGGGTCGCAACATTGCGCAAGCGGTCCTGGCATCGGGGGACCGGTTGCTTGCCGCGGCACGCAATATTGAGCGCCTCGACGATCTGGTTGAACGCTATGGGTCGCAGGTCCTGCCTTTCGAGCTGGACGTTACCGACTCTGCTGCTGCGAAGGCCGCTGTACAGGCTGCAGTGGATACGTTCGGGCGCCTGGATGTACTGGTCAACAATGCCGGTTTCGGGCACATGCTGCCCTTCGAGCAGACCGAAGAAGGCGCGTTTCGCATGGAATTCGAGACCAACTTCTTTGGCGTGGTCAACCTGTGCCGCGCCGCGGTGCCGGTGATGCGTGAGCAGGGCTCGGGACACATCATTCAGATTTCGTCGGTGGGCGGGCGTCTGGCGACCCCGGGCATGACAGCCTACCAGTCGGCGAAATGGGCCGTGGGTGGGTTTTCGGACGTGCTCGCCACGGAAGTCAAACCACTGGGCCTGCACGTGACGACCCTGGAGCCAGGCGGCATGCGCACCAACTGGGCCGTGCGTGCGCGGGGTCATGACACCCCGGTGATGCCAGCCTATGGGGCGAGTGTCGGCATGATGTTTGACGTGCTGCGCAGAATCGCCGGCAACGAAAACAGTGACCCCGACCGGGTAGCGCAGGTGGTGCTCAAGGTGGCGCAACATGCTCAACCGCCTTTGCGTCTGTTGCTGGGCAGCGATGCTCTGCATTACCTGGGGCCGGTGGAAGCCGATCGCGCCGAAACCGCCGAACGCTGGAAAGCGATCAGCACGGCGGTGGATTTTGCGGCGCAAGGGTCGGTGCCGGAGTTGCCGGCGCACTGAGGTTTGGCGTAGTTGCACGGCTTGATGGCGATGGCGTTCTTGAGATCGCTCCCGCGGGCAAGCCCGGCTGCTACGGGGTTGGTGTTGTGCACAGGGTTTGTGCTCAACGCTTGACCCGTAGCAGCACGGCTTGCCGGCGGGGGCGGTCGTGAGTAGACGGCGAAGGCGTTATTTCTTCAACGCGTCATACGCTTCCAGCGCGTGCATCGAGTAGATATAGGCCGCGCCTGCATTCAGGGAGATGGCGGTGGCCAGTGCGGCGGCGACTTCTTCGCGGGTGGCGCCGGCGGCGATGGCGGCTTCCGAGTGCGCGCCGATACAGCCGTCGCAGCGAGTGGTGATCGCCACGGCGATGGAAATCAGCTCGCGGGTCTTGGCGTCAAGCACGTTGTTTTCCGCAGCCGCATCGCCAAGGGCCATGTAGGCCTTGACCATTTTCGGGTTGGATTTGGACAGCGAACCGAAAGATTGCTTGATGGTTGAAACGAGGTCGGACCAATTGCTGAACATGGTGGTATCTCCTGAGAGCGGCGACTAGACTGCGCCGGGAACACAGATAGTGTCCGCCAATGGCATTCGGGTAACTTGCTCGTTTGGCTCATTTCTTTGTCCGAAAGTCGCATATGAACGCCATCGACACGCTCATCACTCTAGCCCAGGTACGCGGAAGCCTTGACCTGCGTTGCCAGTTTCAAGGCGACTGGGCGCTGGACCATGCCCCCGAGGTCGAGGGGGTCGCGCCCTACCACGTGGTGCTGGACGGCCAGTGCCGGATCGAACTGCCGGGCGGTCGCCAGTTGAAGCTGGCCGCAGGCGATATCGTGGTGCTGCCCGGTGGTTTCGAGCACGTGGTGACAAGCCCCGGCGAGCGCGTCGCCAGCGGCCTCCCGGTGATCAGTAATGGCGGATTGCTGCCCATCAAGCGCTTCGGCGAGGGTGCCGAACTGGACCTGCTCTGCGGGCGCTTCCTGTATCAACCCGGCGCCCTGCTGTTCTCCGCGCTGCCCGATCATCTGCTGATTCCCAGCCAGGCCTTGAACGAGGGGGATCCGCTGCGCGCCCTGGTGGCGCTGTTGCGCAGTGAAGCAGAAGCCAATCGCGCTGGCGGCCAGTTCATGGTTAACGCCCTGACCTCGGCGCTGTTCACCCTGGTGTTGCGCGCCCATCTTGAACAATCACCACAGAGCGAAGGCAGCCTGGCGCTGTTGAGTGACCGCCGTCTGGGCCGGGCGTGGCAAGCGATGCTGCAGGACCCGGCCCACGACTGGACCGTCGAAGCACTGGCCGAGCTTGCCAGCATGTCCCGCGCCACCTTCATGCGCGCCTTCAGCAAACTGGCGGGGCGCTCCCCATGGGCGCTGTTGACCCAAGTGCGCATGCAACTGGCGTACGGGCTGTTGAGTCGTTCACAGAGCGGCCTGAGCGACATCGCCGCCCAGGTCGGTTATCAATCTCAGGCGGCGTTCAGCAAGGTGTTCAAGGACACCTACGGCATGGCACCCGGCCAACTGCGCCGCAGCCTCGACGCTGGCGTCTAGGCCGGCGGCTTGGCACCCAACCGCTTCCACATGGGTAGGGTGATGCGCTGGGTGTTCTTGTAGCCGGCCCAGGGGTCGGCCTTGAGTTTGCGCAGGCGTTTCTGCAGGTTGGCGATGGTCCACTGCCCCGACGACTTGAGGCCGGCCAGTTCATCCCGGGTGATCGGCACCGACACCGGCAACCCCGGCCTCGCCCGCGCCGAATAAGCCGCCACCGTGCTGGCACCCCGTGCGTTGCGCAGGTAGTCGATGAAGATCTTGCCAACCCGGTTCTTCGGCCCTGAGGTTGCGGTGAATCTCTCCGGCAACTGTTTCTCCATGAACTGCGCCAGGGCCTTGGCGAAGGCTTTCACGGTATCCCAATCGGCCTTGCGCGCCAGCGGCACAATGATGTGCATGCCTTTGCCGCCGCTGGTCTTGAGGAAGGCGTCCAGCCCCAGTTCATCGAGCACGGCGAGGGTCATCTGCGTGGCCTCGATCATGCTGCGCCAGGGCAACGCGGGGTCCGGGTCCAGATCGAGGACGAAATGGTCCGGCTGCTCGATCTTGTCGTAGGTCGAGCCCCAGGTGTGCAACTCGATGGTGCCCATTTGCGCAGCGCCCACCAGCGCCTGCACGCTATCGATCTCCATCAGCCGGGCGTGCCCGGGGTCCAGCTTGGCGTCCAGTTGCTTGATGTTGGGAATCGCCAGGCGCTCGGAATGTTTCTGGAAAAACTGCTCGCCCTCCACGCCTTCCGGACAGCGCAACAGCGCCACCGCTCGGTGATCCAGATGGGGCAGAATCCAGTCGCTGATCGACTCGTAGAAATGCGCCAGATCAACCTTGTGCAACCCGCTCTGCTTATCGATCACCCGCTCGGGATGGCTGATGACCACCCCTGCCACCTCAACCCTTTCTGCATCACGGGCCTGGCGTTTGCCGGGCTTCTCGGCAACGACTTCAGGCTCTGACGAACCCTTCTTGGAGGCCTTGGGTTTGAATGGCGCCTTGATGTCCTTCGGTGTTTTCGGGAATTCGTGGACGACCGCGCTGGCCGGCTTGTCACTGCGCAGCGCAACGAACGACGAGTGGCGGATGATGCCTTCGCGGGTCCACTCGCCGAATTCCACCTCGCCCACCAGCGTCGGCTCGATCCAGTGCACGCCACGGGCCTGGGCGCTGGTGAGCTTCTTGCCAAGGGGCGATGCGTCCTGCTCCAACGGTTTCATCTTGTCGAACAACTCGCCGAGCGTCTTCTGGCTGAACCCGGTTCCCACCCGGCCGGCGTAGACCAGCCCTGCGCCCTCTTCGTTGACGGCCAGCAACAGCGCGCCAAAGCCACTTCGGGTGCCCTGGGGCTTGGTGAAGCCGACGATGACGAACTCCTGGCGCAGCTTGCACTTGAGCTTGATCCAGTCAGGGCTGCGGCGAGACTGATAGACGCTGCCCGCACGCTTGCCGATTACCCCTTCGAGGGACAGCGAGCAGGCGCTTTCGATGATGTCGCGATGGTTGGCCGAAAACGCGTCGGAGAAACGCAGCAGCCGATTCTTGTGCTTGTTGAGCAGCTTCTTCAGGGCCGCGCGACGGTCTTCCACAGGCTTCTCGCGCATATCCTGACCGTTGAGAAACGGCGCGTCGAACAGGTAATAAACGATGTCTTTGGTGCGCTCGATCTCGAAGGCGTTCTGCAGCGCCTGAAAATCCGGCAGCCCGTCCTCGTTGAGCACCACTGCTTCGCCATCCAGCCAGCTATCCGGCGCTTCCAGTTCGCTCAACGCCTTGGCCTGCAAGGGCAGACGCTCGGTCCAGTCGTGACCGTTACGGGTAAACAGCCGCACCTCGCCATCACGAATGCGGGTCATGATCCGATAGCCATCGAACTTGATCTCGTACAGCCACTGACCGTCGGGCGGGGCATCCATCAGCGTCGCCAGTTGCGGGCTGAGTTTGTCGGGGATCGACGCCTTGCTGGTCTTGCTGGCCTTTTTAGTAACAGGAGCTGAAGCAGCGGTCTTGGCTTTGCGGCTTTTTGCGACCGGACGACCCTCGCCCACCGTCGCGCCGCTGACCACGCTTTCAGGCTTGTCGACGACGATGTCGTACTCGTCAGCCGAGCGCACCGCGTCATCCTTCTCCTTGATCAGCAGCCACTGTTCCTTGTCCCCGCTGCCCTGCAGGTGCGTGCGCACCAGCGCCCAGTCGCCGGTGAGTTTCTCGCCGACCAGGGTGAACTTGAGTTTGCCTTCCTTGTAGGTCTTGCGCGGATCGCCATGGGGCTGCCAGATGCCTCGATCCCACACGATTACATCACCGGCGCCATATTGGCCTTCGGGAATGTTGCCTTCGAAGGTGCCATAGCCCAGTGGATGGTCCTCGACATGCACCGCCAGGCGCTTGTTTTTCGGGTCCAGGCTCGGGCCCTTGGGCACGGCCCAGCTCTTGAGCGTGCCGTCCAGCTCCAGGCGAAAGTCGTAATGCAGGTTGCGCGCATCGTGCTTGTGAATCACGAAACTCAATGCGCGGGCCTTGCCGCCACGGGCCCGGCCTGCGGTTTCAGGAGGTTCGGAGGTGATGTCAAAATTGCGCTTGCGGGTGTACTCACTCACGGGTTTGGCCATGATCGGTTAAAACCTCTGCACTCTTCTCTTAGCCTCAGGCGCCGCGCGTTGCCGTCCACAACATCAGGACGCCTTGGTCGTTTTCTTCCTTGCAGGGGCGCGCCGTTTGGCCGGTGGTGCATCACCATCAACAGCAGCATCAGCGGCAGCGGTTTTGCTCTTGCTGGCAGATTTGGTCTTTCCCGGGGCCTTGGCGGAACCGCCACGGCTGCCCAGACTGCGTTTGAGCAATTCGGTGAGATCGATGACATCAGCAGATTTGCGCTCGGCCTGGCCGGCGTCGGTTTCCACACTCTCGATTTTGCCTTCCCGGGCCTTGGTCTCGACCAGCGTCATGATCTGGTCCTGGAACGTGTCACGGTACTCTTCGGCGTCCGGCGTCCAGTCGGTGGACATGTCCTTGACCAGACGCTTGGCCATGTCCAGTTCGCTCTTGTTGAGCTTGACGTCCGTGGCTGACTTGGGCAGATCCAGGCTGTCCAGCCCGTGTACTTCAGCGGGCCAGCGCAGCAACACCAGAATGATCGCCGATTCCAGCGGCATCACCGCCGCCAGATGCTGGCGCGTGCGAATCACCACATGGGCCAGCGCCACCTTGGCGGTGTCTTCCAGTGTCTGCCGTAAGAGAGCGTAGACCTTCTCGCCGCGCTTGTCGGGTGTAAGGAAGTACGGCGTGTCGATGTTTTGCAGCGGGATCTGCGTGCTGTCGACAAAACCGAAGATATCGATGGTCTGGGTGGACGCCGGGTGCGCAGCGCGAATCTCCTCTTCGCTGATCACCACGTAGCGGCCCTTCTCGTACTGCACGCCCTTTACGATGTTGTCCTTGGTCATCTCCTTGCCGGTGACCTTGTTGATGCGCTTGTAGCCGACCGGGTCCATGCTGCGTTTGTCCAGCCAGTCGAAATCGACCCCCTGCTGCGACGTCGCCGACACCAGCGCCACAGGAATATGCACCAGCCCGAAACTGATCGCGCCCTTCCAGATTGCCCGAGCCATGGTTTTATTTCCTTGAGGTGTATCCAGCAGTGACCGGGGCTGACGGGCAAAAGTTCTGAGCGTGCGACGGGTGCAGCGGCAGGCCGTTGGGGTATTCCTCCAAGGCATGAAACATATCCCCAGTCCCGACCTTCTTAACGCAACGAAAAAGCGTTAGCCTTCTCTCACTTCCTTTAAAGGCACCGATGCAGAGCCCCTGGCCTGCGCAACGGCACCTTCCTTGAATGCCCTTCGAGAATCCCATGACAGCCATGACTGACCTCACTCACCGAGCGACGATGACCAAAGGCCTGGCGATGCTGTTCGCCTTTTGCTGCGGCGCCATCGTTGCCAACATCTACTACGCCCAACCCATCATCGGGCTGATTGCCCCGGACATCGGCCTGTCGAGCACGCTGGCGAGCTTCATCGTGTCTCTGACGCAGATCGGCTATGCCTTGGGGCTGTTCTTCCTGGTGCCGCTGGGTGACCTGCTGGAAAATCGCCGGTTGATGATCGTGACCACCGTTGTTGCGATTGCCAGCCTTGCCAGCGCAGCCTTCGCCCAGACGCCCAACGTGTTCCTGCTGGCCTCGCTGCTGGTGGGGTTCAGTTCGGTGGCGGTGCAGATCCTTATTCCGCTGGCCGCTCACCTGGCCCCAGAGGAATCCCGCGGTCGCGTGGTGGGCAGCATCATGGGCGGCCTGTTGCTGGGCATCCTGTTGGCCCGGCCCGCGTCCAGCCTGATTGCCGACCATTTCGGCTGGCGTGCGGTGTTCGGCGTTGCCGCCGTATTGATGCTGCTGATCAGCGTGGTACTGGCCACCACCATTCCCAAGCACCAGCCCGCCCACAGCGCCAGCTACGGGCAACTGCTCAAATCCCTGTGGACGCTGCTGAGCAAACAGCCGGTGCTGCGCCAGCGGGCGTTTTACCAAGCGTGCATGTTCGCCACCTTCAGCCTGTTCTGGACCGCCGTGCCGCTGGAGCTTGCGCGCAATCACGGCCTTTCCCAGAGCCAGATCGCGATCTTCGCCCTGGTCGGCGCCATCGGTGCCATCGCCGCGCCCATCGCCGGTCGTCTGGCCGATGCCGGGCATACCCGGGTCGCCAGCCGTTTTGCGATGTTGTTCGCCGCCCTGAGTTTTCTGCCAAGCCTGGTGCAGCCGTCCTACGCAGTGATCGGCATGGCGGTGACCGGCATCGTTCTGGATTTCTGCGTGCAGATGAACATGGTCCTCGGTCAGCGCTCGGTCTACGCCCTGGACGCCAAGAGCCGCAGCCGCCTGAATGCGCTGTACATGACCAGCATTTTCATCGGCGGCGCCGCAGGCTCGGTGATTGCCAGCGCCCTGTACGACCACGGCGGCTGGACCTGGATCGTCATCGCCGGAAGCGCGTTTCCCCTGCTGGCGCTGCTGGTGTTCCTGAAGAACTCGGCACACGCTGACTAATTCGCTTTTGTAGGAGTGAGCTTGCTCGCGATAGCGGTGTATCAGTAACCGATTTGGTGATTGACGCACCGCTATCGCGAGCAAGCTCACTCCTACAGGGTGCCACTCACTTTTGATGGAGACTTCAGATGTCCCAACGTACCTTCCTGATCACCGGCGCCACCAAAGGCATTGGCCGCGCCTTGTCCGAACACCTGGCAGCAGCCGGTCACCAGGTGGTGGGCATCGCCCGCAACGCCGATGACCCGACCTTCCCCGGCGTGCTCATCGCACTGGACCTGGCCGACAAGGCCCAGACCCGCTGCGGCCTGGCGGAACTGGCCCAGCATTACCGCTTCGACGGCCTGGTGAATAACGTCGGGCTGGTGCGCCCGCAGCCCCTGGGGCAGATCGAACTCGAGGACTTTGACGCGGTGATGAGCGTCAACCTGCACTCTGCCCTGCTGGCGACCCAGGCCCTGCTACCCACCATGCGCGAACAGGGCTGGGGCCGCATCGTCAACATCTCCAGCCTCACCGTGCTGGGCATCACCCAGCGCACCGCCTACGCCGCCGCCAAGGCCGCGCTCATTAGCTTCACCCGCTCCTGGGCGCTGGAACTGGCGCAGACCGGCATTACGGTCAATGCCATCGCCCCCGGCCCGACCGAAACCGAACTGTTTCGCCAGAACAACCCGGTGGGCAGCGAAGGCGAAAAACGCTATCTGGCGGGAGTGCCCATGGGCCGCTTCGGACAGCCAGACGAAATCGCCTCGGCAATCGCGTTCCTGCTGTCCGAGCAGAGCGGATTCATCACCGGGCAGACGCTGTTCGTCGATGGTGGGGCTTCGGTGGGCAAGGCGGGGTTCTAGGCTTACGCCAGTCCTGTGGAAGGCGCTTGTGGGAGGGAGCTTGCTCGCGACTGCGCCAGGTCAGACAACGCCGTGGTGCCTGCGCTGACGCTGTCGCGAGCAAGCTCCCTCCCACAGGGCTTCGCGAACCCGCGGGGGCGGTCACTGGATTGCTGCGAAGCCTCGCTCAAGGTCCTCGATCAACGCCTTCACATCCTCCAGCCCCACATGCAGCCTGAGCAAAGGGTTGAGCTGTCTGTCGGCGGGGTTATCGCGGTCGCCCACGCTGGCGACGATGATCAGGCTTTCGAAGCCGCCCCATGAAGCGCCCAGGCCAAACAGCTGCAGGGCGTCGATGAAGTGTTCGAGGTGCGCCGGATTGCTGTCGGCCAGTTCGAAGGTGAGCAGGCCGTTGCTGCCGTTGAAGTCCCGCTGCCACAAGGCGTGATGAGGATGATCGGGCAACGCCGGGTGGAACACGCGCCTGACCTTTGGATGCTGTTGCAACCAGCGAGCGATCTGCAGGGACTGGCGCTGGTGCACGTCCAGCCGCGCGGCCAGGGTGCGGGCGCCGCGCAACACCAGGTAGGCATCGTCCGGGCTGACCGTGCTGCCGAAAGTATCAGTCATCACTGCCAGCGGTTGCCACACCGCCTGGGTGGTGCACACGCTGCCCATCATCACATCGCTGTGCCCTGCCAGATACTTGGTCAGGGCCATGATGGAAATGTCCGCGCCCAGTGTCAGCGGCCGGTACTGATAGCCCGAGCCGTAGGTGTTATCCACCGCCAGCAGAATGTTGCGCGACTTGCACAGCGCGGCGATTTTCGGCAGGTCGGCCAGCTCGAACAGTAGCGAGCCCGGCACCTCGGCGTAGACCATACGGGTGTTGGCCTGCAGCCGTTCGTGCAAGCCGCTGCCATCGGCATTGAAGTAGCTGTACTGGATGCCGAACGGCTTGAGGAATTCTTCGGCGACCTGACGCACCGGCGAGTACACCGCATCGGTGATCAGGATGTGATCGCCCGGGCGAAGGTAGGTCAGGAACACCTGCGCCACCGCCGCAAGCCCGGTACTGAACAGGCGCGTGCGATAGCCGCCCTCAAGCTCGGTGACCAGGTCTTCCAGTTCGAAGGCAGTGGGATTGCCACGGGCGCCGTAGGTCAGGACGCGCTCGGTGTCGCGGCGTTTGCGGGCCTCGCGCATCTCGCTCAGGGAATCGAACAACACCGTGCTCATGCGCGAAACCGGTGGATTGACGCCGCGCACGCCGCTGCCTTTCTCGCCCCTTGCGGCATGCACCAGCCGGGTACGCACCCTGTTTTCCCCGGCACTCGCTGCCAAAGGCTTGAGGCTGTCGATCTCCTGTTGGGTCATCTGCCCCAGCAAGCCGATCTCCCAGGCCAGGTACTGGCGGGCGGCATCCTTGTTGCCGGAGTGACGGTCATGGGTGAAGAACAGAAAATCGATGCACTGCTCGTTCGGCGGGTCCTGAGGGCTCGCGCTCACTGGAAAACCCGCAGCCTGCCAGGCTTCGAAGCTCAGCCAGCGGGCTGACTGGCGCTGCGCCTGGGGCAAATCCAGCGCGGCGATGGCCGCCACCTGTGGATCATCGGCCACCAGCACCAGCGGGCGGGTTTCATCCTGAAGATCATCGGCCAGACGCGAGCGGATAGACCAGCGCGAGCCCGCGATGTGCCCCTTGCGATAGGCCATGCTGGCGCGCAAATCCCGCAGCACAACTGCGCTGTCAGCGAGCAGATCAGCCAGCTCGGCGGCATCGATTTCCGTCAGCGCCTGGGCCGCGTCAGCAGTATTGAGAGGCAGCGCCAGACCACTCTGCAGGCCACCCTCCAGAACATAAGCCTGATGCCCCAACTGCCGCAGCCAACTGGCGACGATGGGTGCGCGCACGCCATCGTTATCGACCAGCACCAGCCGCGCCCCGCGTACGCCAACGTACAGGTCGGTGGATTGAACCAGTTGCCCGCCCGGCGTGTGTTGCGCGCCGGGCAAGCTGCCTTCGGCGAATTCTTCTGGGGTGCGCACATCGCAGAGGAACAGGCTGCGGGCCGCGTCCTGCGCCCAGGCCTTCACTTGCTCGGCATTCACCGTCTGCACGCCAGCGCGCCGGGCCAGACGCTGCGCGGACTCCTGTTGCGCAGTCAGCGAGGCGCTGGCCGGAACAGCCGGGTAGCGTCGGGTGCTGCCGTGCTCCAGGGCAAGGTCGGCCAGGTACCAACCTTGCGTGCCGTTCTCCAGCGCGTACACCGGGTTCTTCACCCCCAGATCGATGAGGGTCTGGGCGCCTATGATGCTGCGAGTCCGGCCCGCGCAATTGACCACGATCGGGGTGGTTTCATCCAGCACCAGCTCAGGCAGGCGATACCCCAGCTCGCCGTTGGGGCAGCAGATGGAACCGGGGATGGTCATCTTGCGGTATTCATCGAAGGGCCGACCATCGAGCAGCACCAGCGGCTGGCCGCTGGCCTGCCATGCCGCCAGTTCGGTGGCGCTGATGTGGGGCGTGTGGCTCGCTTCTTCGACCCGCTCACCGAACGCCTTGGACGGCACGTGCACGCCGGCGAACAGTTGTAGCCCTGCCGCCTGCCAACCCTGGGCACCGCCCTCGAGTACATGCACCTGGGTATAGCCCAGCGCCTGTAACCGCTGCGCGGCACGGATGGAAACGTCGCTGCCGGTTTCATCGTAAACCACCAGTCGCACGGCAGGGTTGGGGGCCAACCGACGCACTTCCAGTTCGAGGCGGCTATAGGGCAGGTTCACGCCGTGGAACAGGTGCGCTTCGCCATACTGGCCGTGCTCGCGGACATCGAACAGGGCGATTTCCTGCCCGTCGAACAGCCAGGCTTGCAGGTGGTGCGGGGTGACTTTCTGGGTCATGGCATTCTCAGTGCTAATCAGACGGTACGCTCTCCCGTAGCAGCGCGGCTTGCCGGCGGGAGCGGTGTGTCAGACGATGAATTCGTCACAGGTACACCGCCCCCGCCGGCAAGCGGAGCGCCACCCGGCCGTGCTGCTACGGGTCGAGGCCTGGTTCATATCAAGCGTAGGCCTTGATCGATGGGGCCATTTGCGAGGCGTTGTAATTCAGGACCTTGCCTTCGGTATTAACCCCGTAACGTCCGTTCAGAGACTCAAGCGGGCGACCGTAGAGGTGGAAATGCAGGGTCGGCGTGTCGCCATCGACCTTGATGCCGTGCAGGTCTTCGCCCAGGAAGCTGATCGAGGTGCCCGGTTGCACCACCACTTCTTTTTCCAGTTCAAGACGGGCGAAGGCCGGGTCGCTGCCATCGTCGGTGCGGGCCCACACGTAGTTGATCTCTTGCCCCTGGACGGCAACGATCACCGCCCAGGTTTCATGGTTGTGCGGCAGGGTGCTTTTGCCCGGCAGCAGCGAATTCATGTACAGCGTCGGGGTGTCGCCGTCGTCGTTCAGGCGATAACGAAACGCCGTGTCACCCTCCCCCGGCACCGGCGCGGGAAAGGTGTCGAAATTGAACAGATCCCGCCGCTCGGCCAGACCTTCCAGCAGGCTGACGATTTGCTGCAGCGCTTCACGATCGACGCCGCGCTGGTGAATCAGGCGAATCTGTTGCAGGAATGCCTCGATCACGGGGCTGCGGGTTTCAATGCTCATCAGGTGCTCCTTTTATTAGATTCAAATACAACACGCTTCCTGTAGGAGTGAGCTTGCTCGCGATTGGGGTGTATCAGTGACATATCCAGTGACTGACACTCCGCGATCGCGAGCAAGCTCACTCCTACAGGGCTTTGCCAGCCGGCTACACGGACAGGCTATACCGCCCGATATTGCTCAACAGATACGGGTCGCCGCTCACCACCGGACGACGCCCGGCATCCCCCAGCGCGTGACGCAAAAACCCCTGGGTACGCTCGCTGGTCGGGTGCTGAAAAATCTGTTCGGCGCTGCCGTGCTCGACGATCAGGCCGTTCTCGGTGAAATACACCACGTCGCTGATGTCCTCGGCGAAGCGCATCTCGTGGGTGACCAGCACACAGGTCATGCCCTCCTCGGTCAGCTCGCGGATCACCGCCAGCACCTCGCCCACGGTTTCCGGATCCAGGGCGGAGGTCACTTCATCGAACAGGATCAGTTCCGGGCGCATCGCCAAGGCACGGGCAATCGCTACCCGTTGCTGCTGCCCGCCGGACAACTGCCCCGGATACGCATCGGCCTTGTGCTCCATGCGCACCTTGGCCAGCAAAGCGCGCGCCTCTTGCTCCGCATCCTTCGAGCTGCGCCCCAACACCTTGCGCGGAGCGATCACCAGGTTTTCCAGTACAGACAGATGCGGAAACAGGTTGTACTGCTGAAACACGAACCCCACGCGCTTGCGCAACTCGATGCGCTGGGCTTCGGCGTTGAGCGTGTGCACTTGCGTGTCGCCCACACGAATCGTGCCGCGCTGGGGCTGCAAAAGGCCGGTGATGCAACGCAGGATCGTCGACTTGCCCGAGCCCGACGGGCCGATGATCGACACCGCCTGGCCCCGCTGAACCTCAAGGTCGATGCCGTTGAGCACCGGGTTGCTGCCGAACGACAGATGCACGTCGCGCAGGCTGACAAGAGGCTGCTCGGTGCGCGTTTCAAGAGAAGGCATAACGTCGCTCCAGGTGTTGAGTAAGTCGCGAAATCGGGTAGCAATAGACGAAGAACAGCGCCAGCACGCTGAAATAGATCATCACGGTAAAGCCGGTGCGGTTGACGGTATTGCTGGCGATCTGCGCGGTGTCGATCAGGTCGTGCACCCCCACAAGCGAGGCCAGCGCCGTGCCCATGGTGATGACCGCGTACAGGTTCATCCAGGGCGGAAGCATGCGTTTGAAGCACTGCGGCAGGATGATCGAGCGAAAGATCTGCCCCCAGGTGAAAGCCAAAGAGCGCGACGCTTCCCACTGTGTGCCGGGAATCGATCCGATTGCTCCCCGGAAGATTTCCGCAACGTTGGCACTGGCCGGCAGCGCCAGACCGATGGTGACTTTCACCCAGTCCGGAAAGGCCACCCAGTGGCCGCCGATGTGAAGCTCGAACGGGAACACGTAGGTGGTGAAATAAATCAGCACAAGCCAGGGTGCGTTGCGAAACACCTGGACCCAGATTCGCGCCGGCAAGCGGGTGATCCACAGCGGCGACACCGCCAGCGCACCGATCAGCAAACCCAGCAGCGAGCCGAGGGCGATCGCCAGCAGGCTGATCAGAATGTTCTGCCAGAAGCCTGTGGCCAGGGCCGGGGACCACTCCCACAGTGCGCCGACTGTTTCAATGACCATAACCGGGCATCCTCAATCGGGCTTCGAGAAACCTGCCCACGCAGTTGACGACAAAGCTGAGCAGGCCGAAGAACGCCAGCAGCAGAATCATCAGTTCCAGCACGTTGTCGCTCTGGGTCCAGATCATGATCGAGGCGTAGGTGATGTCGCCTACGGCAATTGCCGAGGCCACGGCCGTCATCTTCACCAGATCGATCAGGTTGTTGATCAACGAGGGCAAGGCAAAACGCATGGCCAGCGGCATCTGCACATTCCACAGCAACTGGCGGCTGCTGAAGGCCAGGGAACTGGCAGCCTCAAGGGTGACCGCCGGCACCGCTTCGATCCCGGCGCGCAAGGCTTCTGCGTGAAACGCGCCCTTGTGCAACGAGATCACGATCACCACCCAGGCAAAGGGTGTCAGGGGGTTGGCCGTGCCCACGGCCTGGGTCAGCAACATGTTCAGGACCAGAAACGCGCAGTACAGCTGCACCAGCGTCGGGGTGTTGCGCGTGACCTCGACGAACACCCGCGCAGGCCGCGCCAGCCAGGGCTTGCCGCTGGTCAGCATGGCAGCAAGGGCGACGCCGGCCAGCAGGCTGCCGACGAGGGTGAACAGGCACAGCCACACCGTCGTCAGCGCACCCTGAAGCAGCGAGCCCCGGGCATAGGCGTCCAGCACGAAGCTGTAGTTCAGACCGAGCCTGGCCGCCCACTGCACGAACACTTCAAGCCAGTGACTCATGCACCGCTGGCCTGGAACTTGTCATGCAACTCCACCAGCGCAGGCGACGCCGGGGTGATGTGGTGGCGTTTCTCGGCTTCGATCAACCAGCCGGTGCGGTGCCAGCCTTTGACGATGGTGTCGAGTTTCGCCTGGGTGTCGGTTTCGCCGGGGCGAGTCCAGATCACCGACGGCGCCGGGTTCAGCTCGGGGGTGATGGCGCGATAGTTCTGCCACTCGGGGCTGTCGGCCACCAGCGGATTGATCAGCGTCGCGTCGTGAACGGCGGCCACACAGTTGTTGCCACGCAGCGCCAGCAGCGATTCGGACGAGCTCTTGAAGGCTTTCAATTCGGCGCCGAATTCAGTCAGCGGCTTGACGTAGCTGCTGCCCTGGGAGGTGCACACCGGCTGACCCTTGAGGTCTTCCCAGCGGGTGATCTTGCTGTCCTTGAGCACCGCCGCCGTGCCGCCGACGCGGTAGAACGGCGTCGGCACGAACCCCAGTTGCTGGCCGCGCTCGGCAGTCCATTCCATGTTGGCGATCAACAGATCGACCTTGCCCTGTTGCAGGAACTGCACGCGGTTGGCAGGCAGCACCGGAACCAGTTCCACCTCGGCGCCCAGTTGACGGCCAAGGTCTTCGGCCATATCGACGTTCAAGCCCTTGGGTTTCTGGTTGCCCGGATCGATGGAACCGAACGGCCCGCCCGACAGCAACACCCCTACCACCAGACGATGACGCTGCTCGATCTTGTCCAGCGTGGCATCGGCCTGAACGGCAAAACTTGCGCCCAGCGCAGCGAGCGTACCGACGAACAAGGGCAGCAAACGGGTAATGGGCGAGCGCGTGTATGGCATGGATTTTCCCTCGATGGTCATCGTCACTTGATGACCCGCATCCTAGGGAGGGAACGCTGCGGACGGAAATTCAAATATCAAATATGGTTATAACTTTCTGCTTTCCAGGTTTCATCAAAAAATGGCATAAGCTCGATTTTGTTAGCCTTTGCGGGATACTTTTACAAATACCTTTTTAAAAACATAAAAATTCGTAATGTATTAATCACTCTCGCTGATGTTACCCGAACCTGTAGGAGTGAGCTTGCTCGCGATGGCGGTGTGTCATTTACCAGATAGGTCACTGACCCGCCGCTATCGCGAGCAAGCTCACTCCTACAGGTACTGCGTTCTGCCCTGACTGAGTACGCCCCCATGTCCACCACCCTCGACCTCGAACTGCTGCGCACCTTCGTCGCTGTCGTCGATCATCACAGCTTCGCCGAGGCCGGCGCGCGGCTGTCGCGCACGCAGTCTTCGGTGACCCAGCACATGCAACGGCTTGAGCAGCAAATCGGTGTCAGCCTGTTTCAGAAGCAGGGCCGGCAAAAGCAGCTGACCGAACCGGGACGCCAGTTATTGCGTCACGCACGCCAGTTGCTCTCGCTCAACGATGACGCGCTCAATTCGCTTCGGGAGAGCAGCATGAGCGGTGTGCTGCGTATCGGTTCGCCCCACGACATCGCCGACACCATCCTGCCGCCGATCCTCAGCCACATCGCCCGTTCGGCGCCGAAACTTCGGTTGGAAATCGATGTGGGGCGCAGTCCGTTCCTGATGGAAGACTTGCACCGGGGCAAGGTCGACATGGTGATTTCAACCCGTGAAGATCCGGGCCTTGAGGGCTTTGCGCTGCGCACCTCGCCGGTGTGGTGGATCTGTTCGGCGCAGTACCTGCACGTACCGGACGAGCCGATTCCGTTGATTCTGGTGGATGAGCCCAGTATCTACCGGCGCTACGCCATCGAGGCGCTGGAGCGGGCCAGCATCCCCTGGCGCCAGGCCTATCTTGCGTCAAACCTGATCGGTATCAAGGCTGCAACCCGCGCAGGCCTGGGGGTGACGGCCCGGAGCATGGAAATGCTCGGGCCGGACATGCGCGTACTCGGCGAAGCGGACGGACTGCCGCGCTTGCCGGATGTGACCTATCACCTGTGGATCAGGCCCAACACCGTGAACCCGCTGGCGCGGCGGGCATACGAGTTGATTCGCGCCAGCCAGGGTTTGTGACCCCACCCCGCAGAAGCGTCAGCCGCGAGAAAGCTGCGCTTGCACCCAGCGACTCAGATCGGTCACTTCCGCCGAGGTGATGGTATGCCCCGCTCCGGGGTAGGAATGAAACTCCGGGTTGATCAGCAGATTCTCCAGCACCGTGCGGGCTTCGGTGGCGCCGGTGTAGGCCACGCGGTTGTCCGCCTCGCCATGGCCGATGAACACCTTCAGTGGTTTCAAGCGCTCCTCGGGTTTGAGCCGGCCATTGAGCGCCGAGAGAATCTTGCCGCTCAACGGCGCAATCCCCCGCACCAGCTCAGGGTGCTCAAGGCCGATCTGGTAACTCATCATGGCGCCCTGGCTGAAGCCGATCAGGATCACCTTGTCTGGCTGGGTCGCGTACTTCTCCGTGGCTTGCTCGATGAAGGTACGCAGCAGGTCGGTGCTCTTGTCCACGTCACTGGTCACGCCTTCGTAGTCGGCCTGGTCGGTGTCCTGGGAGAACCATTTGTAACCTCCGCCATCGACTTCCATTGGCGCACGCACCGACAGGTAGGTGCTGTCCCTGGGCAGATCGTCCTTGATGCCGAACAGATCACGCTCGTCGCTGCCGTAACCGTGCAGGAAGATAATCAGCGGTTTGTCTTTGGAGTCTGCGGGAGCCGCAGCGAGGTAAGGCAAGGCGAGGTCAGTGAGCAGTGCGGGTTCGGCATGGGCCAGCCCGGTGAAGACACAGAGCAGCGCGGCGAAAAACTTCATCATTGGGAACAGGCCCTTTCATAAAAACGTCGGGCCCATCATACCCAGCATGACCTGGATGTCAGCCGCTAATCGATCAGGGGATGCTGTCGGATTGCTGTACCGATTGCAGATAACCCGCCTGGCTCGGCCCGCTGGACGCTGAAAACCCTGTAGGAGTGAGCTTGCTCGCGATGGCGGTGTGTCAGTCACACATTAGCGATTGATCTATCGCCATCGCGAGCAAGCTCACTCCTACAGGACCGCGTACATGGTCAATCCTTCAAGTCTGGCAACCCCAGGTGCTCACGCAGCGTCGAGCCTTCATACGCCGTGCGAAACAGCCCCTTGCGCTGCAAATGCGGGATCACGCTCTCGGCGAACTCGCTGAACGACCCCGGCAGGTACGCCGGAGAGATCACAAAGCCATCACAGCCGCCTTGCGTGAAGAGTTCAGCCAGTTGATCGGCGATCTGCGCGCCGGTGCCGACCAATTGTGGTACCCGCACGCTGCTGGCGAAGATCCGGCCCAACTCTTCGAGTGTGGTATCAGGCCCCTGCATCAGCAATTTCTCGGCCGCAGCAGGATGAATTGACGGTGCGCGGGCAATCTCAGCCAGGGTCGATGACAGGGAAAACGGCGACAGGTCGACATTCAACTGCGACGCCAGCGTCACCAGCCCCAATTCCGGACGCGCCAGCGCATTGTGCCGGTCGCGCTTGGCCCGCGCTTCGGCCTCGCTGCCGCCGATGAACGGCATCACCGCTGTCAGCACCTTGCAACTGTCGGCGTGGCGCCCTTGCTGGACCACCTGGCCGCGCACATCCTCACGAAACGCCTGCATGGCCTTGAGGTGCGGATGAATGGTGAAGATCGCCTCGGCCCAGCGCGCACCAAACCGCCGCCCGCGCCCGGACGAGCCGGCCTGGATCAGCACCGGCCGGCCTTGAGGTGGGCGCGGGATGTTGAGCGGGCCATGCACCTTGAACCACTCGCCCACGTGCTCCACCGAAGTAATCTTCGACGGATCGGCCAGCACGCCGCTTTCCCGATCCAGCTTCAGCGCGTCCGGCGCCCAGCTTTTCCAGAGCTTGAGCGCGACCTCGACGAATTCATCGGCGCGGTCGTAGCGCAGATCGTGCTCCAGGTGCTTGTCCTTGCCGAACAGCCGGCCTTCGCTGTCGTTCATCGAGGTGACGATGTTCCACGCCGCCCGCCCCTTGGACAGATGGTCGAGGGTGGCGAATTCCCGGGCGATGTGCGCAGGCTCGTAATAGGTCGTCGATCGCGTGGCGCCAAGGCCCAGCTTGCGGGTCTGCCCCACCAGATACGAGAGGATCGGCAGCGGATCGAGCCGCGTCGCGTCCTGGGCGCCGTAACGTAGCGCTACCTCCCGCGAGCCGCCCATCTGGTCGCCCACGGCCAGGCGGTCGGCAAAGAACAGAAAATCGAACAACCCCTCCTCCACCACCCGCGCCGTGCGCGCGTAATACTCAGGGTCGAGGTAGTTGCCCAGGGTTTCAGGGTGACGCCAGGCGGCATGGCTGTGGATAACCGGGCCGCTGAGCAGGAAGGCAGACAGGTGAATTTGACGACTCATGCGTGCACTCCCGCGTTATTTGCCCTGGGGAACCCAGACTGCGATGTCGGAAATCTTCAGCGGCTTGGGAATCAGCTTCGACTCGTAGTAGAAATCGGCAATGCGTTGCTGTTCTGCCAGTTGATCGACCTTCACCGGAACGATGTCGTAACTGCGGCGGCTGTTAGCCAGCTCCACCGTTTCGGGCGGGATGTTGCCCCACAGCGGAGCCAGGTTCTTCGCCGCCTCCTGCGGGTGGCCCTTGACCCACTGCCCGGCGTCGTGAAGGGTATCGAACACCACCTGCAACACTTCGGGGTGGGCCTTGGCGAAGCTGGTGTTGGCGACGTAGAAACGGTTGTAGTTGGCAACGCCATCGGTGCCGTCGGCCAGTACGCGGACGTGATGCTCGCGTTGCTGGGTGGCCAGGAACGGGTCCCAGATCGCCCACGCATCGACGTTGCCGCTGGAGAATGCGGCGACGCCATCCGGTGCTTCCAGGTACACCGGCTGAATGTCGGCCAGGGTCAGCCCGGCTTTCTTCAGCGCCGAGATCAACAGGAAATTGCTGCGCGAACCTTTGGATACCGCCACGCGCTTGCCTTTCAGATCGGCAACGCTGTGAATCGGCGAGCCGTCCTGAACGATGATCGCCTGGGCACTGGGCGACGGGTTTTCCCGCGCGTAATAGGTCAATGGCGTATTCGCGGCCTGAGTGAACAGCGCGAATGCATCCGCCACATCGGCATGCAGATCGACGCTGCCGGCGTTCATCGCACTCAACAGCCCGCTGCTGAACTCATGCCATTGCACGGTAAAACCCAGGGGTTTGAGCCGCTGCTCGATCTGCCCGTCATTCTTGAGCAACAGCCAGAGGGTGGAAGAGCGCTGGTAGCCAATGCTGATGACCTGCTCGGCGTGGGCGGTAACCGTAGCCAGCATCAGCGCTGCGGCAACGAAGAGTCTGCGAAGGGGCATGGGGATCCTTGAAATGACGAAACGGCATGAGGGCAGATGATTAAAGTCGTTTTGATTATAAAAACAGTCAGAAATTATGAAAGAAACGTATAGATCTAAGCTTATGCCGCGCAAGCCGATGGAACGTCTGTTCACAGGGAACGGTCTAGCCCTAGTAGCTCACATGTCAATTGAGGGACCTCACCGTGAACATCTTCGAAGCCCTGAGAGAAAGCCACGACCGCCAGCGCGGATACGCCGATGCCCTGATCCAAACCCACGGCGAAAGCGAGGCCCGCGTCGAGGCCTACAAGCAGTTGAAAGCCGAGTTGCAGGCCCATGAAACTGCCGAAGAGCGCTTTTTCTATGTGCCGTTGATGAAGTTCGATAACGGCGTAGACCTCAGTCGCCATGCCATCTCCGAACACCACGAGATGGACGAACTGATGGAAGAGCTGGATGAAACCGACATGTCCAGCCCGGCTTGGCTGGTCACTGCCAAGAAGCTGTCAGAGAAGGTGCATCATCACTTGAAAGAAGAAGAACAGAAGTTCTTCCAGATGGCGGGGAAGTTGCTGGATGACACACAGAAGGAAAAACTTGCCGGCAGTTATGTGAAGGAATATGAAGAACAACTGGCTGAAGAGTGACAAGCCATGAATGAAAAAGCCCCGAATGATCGGGGCTTTTTTATATGTCGTGGCACTTATGGATCGACCTGGGCCATCAACTCCGGCACCGACTCCTGGCGCTTGGCGTAACGCTGGGCCAGGGTCGCGCAGACCATCAGTTGAATCTGGTGGAACAACATCAGCGGCAGGATCAGCACGCCGATGGTGCTGCCCGCGAACAACACCTGGGCCATCGGCACGCCGGTCGCCAGGCTCTTCTTCGAGCCGCAGAACAGAATGGTGATGCGGTCTTCGATGTTGAAACCGAAGATCTTGCCCAGTACGTTGGAGATCATCAGGATCACACCCAGCAACACGCAGCACACCAGCACCAGGCCCGCCAGATCCCACGCCGGGATCTTGTGCCAGATGCCCTCGTTCACCGCCTCGCTGAACGCCCCGTACACCACCAGCAGGATCGAGCCCTGATCGACGAACTTCAGCCAGTTCTTGTTGCGGCCGACCCATTCGCCAATCCAGCGTCGCGCAATCTGCCCGGCAATGAACGGCAGCAGCAACTGAATGCTGATCTTGACGATGGCATCCACGGTCGAGCCGCCATCGCCATGCACATTCAGCAGCAAGGTCACCAGCAACGGCGTCAGGAAAATCCCGAACAGGCTCGACGCCGCCGCGCTGCAGATGGCCGCCGGAATGTTGCCGCGAGCCAGAGAAGTAAAGGCAATGGCCGACTGCACCGTCGCAGGCAAAGCGCACAGGTACAGGATGCCCATGTACAGGTCTTTGCCGATCAGCGGTGAGAGCACAGGCTTGAGCGCCAGGCCCACCAGCGGAAAGATCACGAACGTCAGTCCGAACACCAGCAGGTGCAGACGCCAGTGGCCTGCACCGGCAATGATCGACTCACGGGACAACTTGGCACCGTGCATGAAAAACAGCAGGGCAATGGCGATGTTGGTCAGCCAACTGAAGCCTACGGCCACCTGGCCACTGGCTGGCAGAAAACTGGCGATGATGACCACCGTGACCAAGGTCAGGGTGAAGTTATCGGGCAAGAAACGAGGACGAGTCATCTTATTTTTTCCGGAGGTGCCAGGAACATGATCGCAACGATACACGCCTGGCACACGACCGGCTAACGCCAGAAAGCCGATGAATAGCGGCTAACGGACAACATTCAGGATGAAAGGCCGCCTTCGATCACGCGCAGGACGGTGACGCGACGTTTGCCAGGGTTATCGGCGATCAACTGACTCAGCGCTTCCTGCCACTTGTGCACGTCTTTTTCACGGGACAGCGCCATCAATTGCTCAAGGCCCACCGCCTGCTGCGCAGTCGTGACTGCGTTGGAACCCTCGGCCATACGTTCACGCTTCAACAGGTTTGCTGCAATTTCCGAGAGGGTACTCAAGGTGGGCTCCATGGCACGCGCGTCGTGGCATGCCGAACATAGCTGCGGGGGATGAGCGCAGGATGGCGTCAACTTTCGGTTGTCGCGGCCCTGCAGCACAGTTACAGCAATGTTCAGACCACAAGTCCAGGCTCGGGCTGCGGCGCGAAAACTGGCTGATGAACGGTTGAAGAACCGCGGTTCAGGGCGCTTGCACGGGTTCGTCAGTGGCCAGCGTGCGATCGACCAGGCGGATACTGTCGCGCCCGCCGCGCTTGGATTCATACAGCGCTGCATCGCCCTGCTCGATCAACGCCCCAAGGCTGGCGGGCGGCTGGTCGAACAGGCTGGCGCCGATGCTCAGCGTCACCGCTTCAGGGGTAGAAAAACCCTGGGCTGCGGCCATCTGGAAGCGCTCGCGCAAGGTGCTGCCCAGTTCATGGATGTGCTCGCTCGATGCATTGCTCAGCAGAAGCACGAACTCGTCCCCGCCCAGACGCGCCGCCAGCGAACCGTCAGGCAGAATCGAGCGGATCATCTCGCTCAACGTAATCAGCAACCGATCCCCCGCCGTGTGCCCGTACAGATCGTTCACGGACTTGAAGTTATCGATATCGATCAACAGCAACGCGCCCGGCCGCGAGGGCGACACATCTTCGAGCAGGCGCGGCGCCCTGACTTCAAGGGCGCGACGGTTGTACAAGGCCGTCAACGGATCACGCGCCGCCAGACGTTCGATGCGTTTTTCCCGACGATAGCGCTCTGAACCGGTCATCGACAGCGCGATCAACATGATCGCCATCGCCCCCTCGACCAGGGAAATCTGAATGATCTCCCCGCGCAGGGATGCCAGATCGATCAAGGTACCGGGAATCACCGCCGTGATGACCTTGCACAGATAGAACAGCCCGTGAATCAGCAGCACATACCGCAACTGCCCCGCCCCGACGCTGATGGTCTTGCCGTGGGGCCGCAGCAGGAAGCTGGCCCGCAGCGTCAGCACGGTGATGATCAACGACTGGATCCCCAGCATCACCTTCGACCACCAGGGTTCGGCGGGCAGGAAAAGCATCGCCAGCCAGATCGGAATGATCAGCAACCACCCCCTGGACAGCCGCGCTGCGGTAAACCGCGCCACTCCCACCAGGAACAGCCAGTGCGCCATGATCAGCAAACCATTGGCGAACCAGACCCCGATGACCACGATGCCGCTGTTGCGCAACAGCGCCAGGATGCAGCCGATGCTGATGGTGGCAAAACCCGCGCTCCAGAACACCAGCGAAGGCTCGCGCACATTGCTCCACTCGATCGCCAGATACAACGACGCCGCCGCAGCCAGGGCAATCGAAAGGGTAAGCATCGTGGTGGGATCGAGTGCCATGTACTGCCTGGATATCTGAGGTGCAAGAGGGAGGCGCAATTGTAAACGTTCAGGGCGTTTTTTCGAGAGTTTGGCGCATGTGTCGTGACGAATTGTTGTATCGGGGGTGGTACCAAGCGCTGATACACAGGGGTTGGCCGAACGGCTATCCCACATCCGTTACGGCCCCTGACAATCTCCAGCCTTAATCAACTGTCACAGCGGACTGATCCTCGTGGGAACCGTCAGTGTCGATCCCGGCAAGGATCTCGGACAGATTGTGAAAATGCCCCTTGTCCTTTTTGGTTTCCGAGGTGTCGGTGTCGCTGCCGGTTTGCGCCAGGGCGTCACTGAGGGTCTGGTGTTGTACCAGCCATTGCGGCGCGGTTTTTTCTTCCGGGCTCATGTTCTCCAGAAACGCCAGTGCCGCCTTGGCACGCCCGACCGGGTCGTTGGCATAGGGGTCGGTGAAGTTCTTCTGCTGGTCGGCCGGGCCACTGTAATAACCGGTGGCCAGGCGCTCCTGTTGGCGCATCAACCCATTGGCGGCGGCCTGCTCCTCGGCGCTGAACTGGCCGCCCTGATTGGTGGCCACGGCATACAGCGAGCGACGATCGAGATCGCCCATCAACGAATTGCGATCGGTGTCACTGCCGTCGTACGGTTTGCCGCCGCTCTTCATCAACGCGTACTTGCTGTCCATGCGTGAATGCGCATCCGAGGCGACATCCGGAAAAGACAGCCCTTTGGAACTCGAAACCGCGCCCGGCTGCGATACACCCAGTACCAGAGCGTCGGCGGTCATGCCCGAGCGCGCTGGAAAGTATGGCGTGTAGTTGGCGATGGAATGGCTGTAGCCCACTGACTTGCTGGAGAGGCTCACCCAGCCGGTGCTGTCATCCGCCTGATTGCTCTGATTGGCTTGAGTGGCCGCAGTGCTGGCGTTATCGGTACTGGAAGAGGTCTTGCGCAGGGAGGCATTGGCGTAAGCCGACATGGCGGTGTCTGAAGCGTTATTGACGATCATCCTGGCTTCCTTGGCAAATGGGCGCCAAACCGGGCGCCTCGAAATTGGATGCACGACGGACCGCGACACGCGAATGCGTCGGGACCTGTGCAGAGGTTTGTTGCACGAAATAAATTATTTAATGGTCATACAAGCCAAATAGTGTTTCGGCCATTTATCGCGTTACTTGAGGGTAACTAGCTCCGGGGCCCTTCATCAAGGCAAATAACGCTTAGTGAAGCATTGTTGTAAATTGGTCTCCTTGATAACTTTTCAATTGGACTGTCTGATCAGAACAATAACTTTAATACAGGTCCAGAACTCATTAGCGGCTGTTGGCAACTTCACTCTTCAATGGGCGAGCTACACTGAGCATTTTCGGGTCCCGTGACCTTTCCAGCCATTACAGAGGTGTGCCATGAACGAGGCCAACGCAACAGCCAGCGGCCAGCCCTTTGTGGAAGTTCCTGCAACCACCCTCGCCGCCCGGGTGCATCGATTCGGTGGCCCTGAGTGCATCTGTGTGGAAACGGTTCCAACCCCTTCTCCGGGCCCTGGCCAGGTGCTGGTTCAAGTAGAGGCTGCGGGGGTTGGGCCGTGGGATGGCTGGATCCGGTCAGGCAATAGCGCCCTGCCCCAGCCTTTACCTTTGACGCTGGGCTCGGACCTTGCGGGCGTCGTGGTCGCGGCCGGGCCTGAGGTGGCAACCCTGAAAGTCGGCGATGCGGTCTTTGGCGTGACCAACTCCAACTTCACCGGCGCCTATGCGCACTATGCACTTGCCCAGGCGAGCATGATCGCGATCAAACCCGATGCCCTGACGGCGGTGCAGGCAGCCTCTGTCCCTGTTATTGCCGTGACGGCGTGGCAGGCTTTATTTGACAAGGGTCACCTGAAGTCGGGCCAGACCGTGCTGATCCATGGCGGGGCCGGGGGTGTCGGGGCGTACGCCATTCAGTTCGCCAAAAATGCCGGCGCCCAGGTCATCACGACCGCGTCGGCAAAGGATCAGGACTATGTCCGGGGGCTGGGCGCCGACCGGGTCATCGACTATAAGAGCGAGCCGTTCGAAACCACCGTCAAGGATATCGACCTGGTGGTGGATCTCGTGGGAGGCGACACCCAGGACAAATCATTCAGCGTGCTCAAGCCCGGCGGCTTTCTCGTGTCGGCCGTTTCCAACCCCGATCAGGACGCAGCGGCCCGGCATGGCGTAACGGCCTTTTTCTTTCTGGTGGACGTGACGACCGACGCGCTGACCGAGATTGCAACGCTTGTAAATGCCGGGAAGCTGACAACCCGCTTGGGACCGGTGTTCGACCTTGATGAGGTCGGGCAGATACACGAGATACTCGACGGCAAGCAGCCACGGCCAGAGGGCAAGATAATCATAAAGATGCGCTGACCCAGTTCCGGGTCGGTGCCCGCCTTTTGCAGGCACCGACCCGCCTGCCTCTATTCGAAATACTGGGCGCCGATGTCGGCCCTGTTGCCGTTGCGGGCCAGGGGCGCAGCCGGGATCGTGACCTGTGACAGCCATTGCACGGCCGCACGGGCCGCCCCTCTTGTCAGGCCGGGTAAGGCCTTGAGCCATGCCGTCAGGGTCCAGGGGCGACGGCCATTGATCCTTTCGAAATCCAGCAGAAAGTTGCGCATGACGGCTCGATCCTGGCCGGCGACTTCAAAAAGCAGCATGTCCCGTGCCCGACGCTTCTTGTCGGAATCCCTGAGCCAGCTCAAGTAGGGCGTGGCGCCCGGTGATGTCAGCGCCAGCCGGGCCTCGCGATGAACCGTCATCGCCTGCTCCAGCGCCGCATCAGCCTGCGGGTCCGCATCGTGCAGCCGGGCTATCAGCGACAGGGCAACGTGCTCGGCATCGGTGACACCACCGGACAGGCTCAAGCCCCCCATCGGGTTGGCAACATGGGCCGCATCGCCCGCAAGAATCACCCGCCCTCGCTGAAACGCTCCGGCGCAGCGCTGCTGTACACGGTAGGGCTGGATGCGTTCGATGCGAAACTGATCCGGTGTCGGTGTGCCCGGCAGCATGCGCACCAGCCGTTCGGTTGCGCGCCTTGAGATCTGAGCGTCGGACAAACCACGACTTTCCTCGTAGCACACGCGCCACAGGCCGCTTCGGTCGAGCTGGATCACCGCTGCGGCATCGACTGCATCCTGTACGAAGTTGATCCTGGAATAACCATTGAGGGCGAAGTCGTAGAACAGGTTCACCGCGACCATCTGCTCGGGCCAGGTGACACCATCGAAACTTACGCCCAGCTGTTGGCGTACGGTACTTTGCGCACCGTCGGCGCCCACCACCCAACGCGCCCGAAGGTCGCTGTCGCCTCCCGGAGTGCAGTGGGTCAGCGTGACCCAGGACCCTTCGTGCTCCAGCTCCTTGAGCCGGTGATTCCAGCGGATCTCGACATTGGGCAGCTTGCGCAGGTGCTCGACAATCACGGCACGCACATGATGTTGCGCGAGCAGGAGCATGTACGGATGTTCGCTGTCCTCACTCAGTACATTCCATTGCATCGTGGCGATCAGGCTGGCGTCAGCATGGCGGTAGGCCAGGTCGTCCGAGCGTATGGCGGCCTTGCTGATGTCGGCGAGCAATCCGGCCCTTTCCAGTACCGCAACACTGGCGGGGGTGTAGGCAACCGCCCAGGATGCGGACGAAACATCCGCCGCCGATTCAAGCACGACCACCCGGGCGCCGGCCTTGCCCAGTATCAACGCGGTCAGCAGGCCAACGGCCCCGCCTCCAACTACCACCACCCCCTCTATACTTTCCATATTGTTTTTATCCATCAGCAAGCGGCACACAGGTATCTGACGCACAAGCACAAGCACCAGACGCATCGACAAAGGCTAACCAGCGGCATTTGACGAGGCAACACGGCAGGGTTTGCGGTTCGCAAACACGCCGGTCGCGATTTGTGGGTGATCGGTTTCCCACGTAATCTGGTGCTGATTTGGCAATCGCAGGGTTTGCGAATCACGAACCACGACGCTGTTGTCTTGTCGCCAGGGACTGCTCAAGCTGAAGCGCAAGACGTGCCATGTTTCAAGGAAAGTGCTCGTCAAGCCAGCAGACGGACCGCTCCGGTATCCATGTTCGATACCGGTCCGCCGGCCCTCAAAACAAAAAAGATAGAGGCACAGCATGGACATTTATCTGAGTATCGAAGCATTCGTGCGTGCTGCGGAAGCAGGAAACTTTGCCAACGCCGCCCGGCAGATCGGCGTTGCAAAATCGGTCATCACCACCCGGGTCCAGCAGCTGGAAGAGCATCTGGGTGTGTCGCTCTTTCATCGCTCCAGCCGGGCGGTGAAACTGTCCGAAGTCGGCGCATCCTATTACACCGATTGCCAGGAACTGATCGATCACATGCAAGCGCTCTCGCAGCGCTCGCGAGACACCTGCGCATCGGTCAGCGGGACGCTGCGCGTGGCGGCGCTGAATGGTTTCGCCCTGGAGCACCTGCCGAAAGTCATCGAGACATTCCGCAAGAGCCACCCTAACGTGCAGCTGGATGTCTTCGCCAACGACCAGGTCGTCGACCCCGTTCAGGAAGGCTATGACATCGTCCTGCAGATCTTCCCCCCGGCCTCGGACTCGCTGATCGAGCGACGGCTGTTTCTGATGCGCGGTGTTTTCGTCGCCACGCCAGGTTATCTGCAAGGCAAGCCTCCCATCGAGACGCCTGATGATCTTTGCCTGCACGACTTTGCCTGTTACCGCTACTACCCATGGCGGCGGTGGTCGCTGAACAATCAAGAGCAGCAGCAACAGAGCGAGGTGACCCTGACACCGGCGCTGCGCTCCAACAGCGTGCACCTGATTCAGGAGTTTGCACGTCGCGGGATGGGCATTGCTTACCTCCCGACCATGGTGGCCTGCGAAGACCTGCTGCAGGGGCGCCTGGTACGCGTGCTGCCGGACTACCAGACGGACACGCCCTACTTTTCCGCCGTGTATCCGACGTCTCATCGCCTGACCGCCAAGGTCAAACTGTTCCTGGACCTGCTGTCCTCGACATTCTCCATGGAGCCCGAATGGGACAGACGCCTGGGACTGTCGCCCGACACCGAAACCACCCCTGCCCTGGCAAGTTGCTGAATCCATTCTCACCTCCCCGGCAACGACACTGCAGGATCGACCTGCAGTGTTCCTCCACCTCGCGTTGTCTCCCTTTACCGCGCTGCAGTCGCCGATACCCTTGCCGGCAACGGCTGCGACTTGCCTGAAGGGAACAGGAAGTACGCCAGCGCCGGCAACAGAATCAGTGCGCCGAGCATGTTCCAGATGAACATGAACGCCAGCAGCACCCCCATGTCCGCCTGAAACTTGATGGGCGAGAAATACCAGGTGGCAACCGCGATACCCAAGGTCGCGCCGGTCAGCACCACTATCTTGCCGGTGAACATCAAGGCACGGTAATAGGCCTCGGAAAGGCTGGCGCCCTCACGCAGATACCGCAGCATCACCGTCATGATGTACAGCGCGTAGTCCACCCCGATCCCCACACCCAGGGCGATCACCGGCAAGGTTGCCACCTTGACGCCGATGTTCAGCCAGACCATCAGCGCCTCGCAAAGCACCGACGTCAGCATCAGTGGCAGGACCGCGCAGAGCACCGCGCGCCATGAGCGGAACGTCACCAGGCTGATGAGGATTACGGCGGCGTAGACCAGCCACAGCATCTTGCGATTGGCTTCCTTGACCACGATATTGGTCGCGGCTTCGATCCCTGCGTTTCCTGCGGCATTGAGGAAGCGGTAGCTTGTGGAGTCGTTGCGCCTGGCAAACGATTCGACGACATTGACCACATCGGTCAGCGTATCGGCCCTGTGGTCACGCAGATAAACGTACACACTCAGCAGGTCGCAGTTCTGGTTGAACATCTCCCGCGGCGCACGGGTGATGATGGCGTTGAGCATGTCCTGGTTACGCGGGATTTCGTACCAGCGCAGGCTGCCTTCGTTCATCGCACTGGCGGCGCCCTTGGCCAGGCCTGCCAGGGACTTGGTGCCCTCGACGCCAGGCAGTTGCGACAGCTCGAATTCCAGACGATCGACGGCGCGCACCGTGTCATAAAGCGCGCAGGCGAATTGCGGGGTCTTGACCATCACCACGTAGACATCGCTGCTGGCCGAGTAATGGCTGACGACAAAGGCGTTGTCCTGGTTATAGCGAGAATCGGCACGCAGCTCCGGCGCACCGGGACTGGTATCGCCGATCTTCAATTGACTGCCAACACCGACACCGACCAGCGCCAGGGCAATGCCGGCCAGCAACGCGACGGCGGCCCAGCGACGGTGCGTGAAATGATCCAGGAAGGCCCAGACCGCATGCTTGCTCAGATAGAGGTCGGCAAGGTCGGTGGAAGCCACCGCCGCCGCTCTCTGTGCGGCTGTCTCACTGACGCCGATGAACGACAACAGCACCGGAAGCAACATCAGATTGGTGACAATCAGGATGGTGACGCCGATGCTGGCACAGATCGCCAGGTCCTGGATCACCGGGATGTCGATCACCATCAGTACCGCGAAGCCCACGACGTCACAGACCAGCGCCGAAAGCCCCACCAGAAACAACCGGCGAAACGTCAGCCTGGCGGCCAACTGGCGGCTGATCCCGCGCCCGATGTCCTGGGTGATGCCGTTCATCTTCTGCGCGCCGTGGCTCAAGCCCACGGCGAACACCAGAAACGGCACCAGTACCAGATAAGGGTCCAGGACAAAACCCAGGCTGGCGAGCGCGCCCAGCAACCAGACCACCGCCACCAGCGAACAACTGAGTACCACCAGTGCGCTGCGAATACAGCGTGTGTAGCCGATCAGGATGACCAGGCAAATCGCTGCGGCGACCAGAAAGAATACCATGACCTGACGCATGCCCTCGATCAGGTCCCCCACCAGTTTGGCGAACCCGGTGATGTGAATGTCGATCCGGGCCGAGGTGTACTGGGTTCTGAGCGCTTCCAGGCGCTGGGACAGGGCCTGATAGTCGATGGGCGCGGCATCGCTGGCACGCTGTTCCTGAAGCGGGACGAGGATGATGCTGGACTTGAAGTCGTCGGCGATGAGCTGGCCGATCTCACCGGATCGTTCGATGTTCTGCCTGACCTGAGCCAGGCTGCGCGCCGAGCCGTCGTAGTCATCGGGCATCACCGGTCCGCCGTCCAGGCCATCCTCGGTCACGGCTGTCCAGCGCACGGCCGGGGTCCATATCGACTTCATGTACGGCCGATCCACTGCCGGGAGCAGGAACAGTTCATCGGTCAGCTTCTTCACGGTATCCAGATAGCCGGGATCGAAAATCGACCCCTCCCTGGCCTCCACTACCACCCGCAGCGTGTTCCCCGCGCCCGCCAGTTGCGAGCGGTTCTGCAGGTAGTTGACGATGTAGGGATGGCCGCTGGGGAGCATCTTCTCGAACGCCGCGTTGAGCTCCAGGCCCATGGACTTGTAGCCGAACCAGCACGTTGCAAGCACGCAGGCCAGCAAGAAGAGCCCGCGATGACCGAACAGCAAACGCTCGACCCATGACCCTCGTTGAGCCATCACGTCAACGTCGTCTGCGGCGACCTCATGGTGCGCATTCATAGTTCATTCTCTTTATTCATGACGAGGGTATCCAGGCGCTTGACGCCTCGCAGGCCAGTCACCACCAGCACTCCATCGGTGGCTTGCACCAGGTCGGTGATGGGGGACCCATCGAGGTCGCGGCTCGGCAGCGGCGCAAAATGCTCGCCATGATCGAGGCTGCGCAGTAGCCGCCCCGCTTCACTGGCGAGCACAAGGCTGCCGTCCTGCAGTTCCCTGCCCGCCGTGAGGCTGCTGCTTTCACGGGTGGCGACTGCGTTCCATTGAAGGGCGTCGGCGCTGCGATAGAGGTTGCCTTTGAGCCCGAACACCAGTGCCTGGCCGGAGCCCAGTTCAAGTGCGCCGAACCAGGTGCCGTGGTAGGGCATCGGGACTTGCCTGAAGGGCGCCCCTAGTCCACTCGCGCGCAGCACAGTGCCCTGCTCTCCGACGATGGTCACGCCCTGGTCGCCTTGAACGATCCGGTAAAGGTGCAGACCGGCGCGATTGTCCAGCTCGCTGGTCACCGAACGCCAATGCGCCCCGGCATCCTCGGTGAGCATCGCCATCCCATAGGCGCCCACTGCCAGGCCGTGCTGAGCATCGGAGAAATGCACATCCAGAAACGGCTTGTCGGCACCATCGGCGACCCACCGCCGGGCGATGTCCAGGTGTCGCTGCGCACCTTCGGCGCCCTGCGCAACCTGATCCTGCGCCGCCTGCAGCTCCAGCCCGGCAGCCAGGTTGCCGTCCAGCTGACGCTCCCACGTCTCGCCGCCATCGGCGCTGTGCAGGATCACCCCGCCATGCCCCACGGCCCAGCCGTCATGGGCATCGACGAAGTCCACCGCCGTCAGCGCAACGCTGCTGGGCACCGAGCGCGCCTGCCGCCAGGTGCGAGCCATGTCATCGGACAGCAGGACGATGCCCCGCTCGCCGACGGCCACCAGGCGCTGATCCGCGCGGGTAATGGCCAGCAGAACCGACTGTTGGGCGTGTTGATCGGGTGCTGCCGGTGTGTCCAGCAGGTCCGTCGAGGCACTGCACGCGAGATCGCACACAGCGCCGGCAAGCACGCACGACAAACCGATGTGCCGGAGCGTCGTCCGCACATTATGAAATTTGAGACTGGTCATCGCTTGATTCCACCGCTCGGTTGGCAAGCGGCCCGCTGACCGGGCCGCGGTCTTCGTGATTCAGCGCACGCCTTCGGCAGCCACTGCGTCACCGGTGAAGTAGGACTCAGGCTTGAGCGGCACCACCCGGAAGTTTTCGCCGTTGAATGCCTGCACGTTACTGACCGTGCCCGCCTGCAGGTTGAACACCGCGACCGGTTTGACCAAGACGGCCGGCACCGACGGCACCACGAACGGCAACACTTGCGAAGTGCGCCACAGCTTGCCTTCGGCGTCATAGCCGTCGAGCAGGGTCAGCAGCCAGGTGTCCTCATCGAAGTAGAACGTGCGCTTGGGCACCGCATGGCGTTTGCCGCTGGCCAGCGTCGCTTCAACGACCCACACCCGGTGCAGTTCCCAACGCAGGGTGTCGGGGTTCAAATGGTGAGGCGCAAACGCCTTGTCAGCCGCTGCGGTCACCTGGCCATTGGTGTTGTAGGGGACGTAGATTTCTTTCTTGCCGGCGATTTTCCAGTCGTAGCGATCAGGCATGCCGAAGAAGCCCTGCACTTCGTCGAAGTAGTTGGCGCCGGAGGCCACGAAGTCAGGGGTGTCGTAGGCCACGGTGGGTGCGCGCCGTACTCGCCGCTGTCCGACCAGATACTGCCAGGCCTGGCGTGACTGTTGCGGATCGACGCTGTCGCGAATCACCAGCGTTTCACCGGCCTTGAACGGCGGCGCCGTGGTGCTGAAACGCTGCAGGAAGTATTCCTTGGACCAGTTCTGCGCCGAACCCTTTTGGTAGTAGTACGGGTACTGCCAGGCGTTGTCGTTGCGCGTCGCCAAGGTCTGCCCGCCGTCGCTGGTCAGCACCACGTTCTTGAAGCCGTATTCCACCGCCTCGGGTTCAACCCGCAGCAGGAAATTCCAGATCACCTCCAGACCACTCTTGGGCACAGGGAAGGGAATGCCGCCAAAGCAGCCCTCCACCGACTGGCCGTTTTGGGTCAGCTTGCAGTTCTGCGCATTGAGCGCGGTGTTCTTGTACACATAGTCCGGCGCAGAGGCAGTGCGGTGGGTTGGATAGACATCCAGACGGAAGCTTTGCGGGTACTTCTGCAGCAGCGCACGCGTACCCTCGGAGAGCTTGTCGCTGTACCTGTCCATGTTCTCTGCGGTGATTTTCACCACCGGTTTTTCAGTGGAAAACAGGTCACCGGGAATGAAGTTATTCCCCGCCGCCGGGGTTTGTCGGGTGCCGCCGTCCCAGGCCGGGATACTGCCGTCGGCGTTGCCGGCTTTCTCACCACCCAGGGGCGTCAACGCGGCCCCCAGACTCGCCGCTTCCTGCGCACCGACCGCCGCCCAGACCGGCGCGCCTGTCACCAGGCTCGCCACGAGTGAAAAACCAAGGAATGTCTTGTTGTTCATTGTTCTTATCCTTTCGGGTTTAGAAAGTGCGCTGCAACGACACGGAAACGAAATCACGGTCGGCGTAAACCTGATCGCCTGACAGGGCGTTGGATGAATCGACGATCCCGCCCGCGCTGCCGTAGTAGTGGGTAAAGCTGATGCCGCCGCGCCAGGTTTTGCGGTAATCGAACTGCAAGCCCAGGCTTACATCGCCACCGCCTTCCGGCGAGAAGCCGGTGCCCAGCACTGCGGTGTTGCCGTTGATGCCGTAGCCGATACCGATGGGTACGCTCAGATCGACGCCGGGCAGAACCTGGAAGTATTCCGGTGTGAACAGCACCCGCAGCGAGCTCGCGTTGCGGGTGACGTTGGGGTCCAGTTGGTCGCGGTTTTTATCGACGCTGGTGATGCGGTTGTAGGCCAGCTCACCGAGCAGCGTTGCGCCGTCCCAGAGCGAGTTTCCGGGCGCGACGCTGATCGCCGAGATTTGCGCGTGGAAGGTGTTGCCCACTGGATACAACGGGTCGTGATCGCCGTCGCCTCGGCCGCTGAGGTCCAGCACCACGTTGCCGGTGGCGGCCAGCGGCGTGTTGCGCCGCACAGACGCTTCGGCCGCGACGTTGGTCTCGCCGACCAGGGTGCTGATGCTGGCACCGAAGGTTCTGATGCCCTCGCCGTAGACAAGCTCGTAATCGCCTTGCTCGGGGCGCAGGTAGAACTGCGGAAACCTGTCATGGTAACGAGCGGCGTAGAGGCCGTACTCGAAGTCACCGAACTGCATCTTGACCTCGAAACCATACTGTCCGGAATCGGAGGCATCGATGTCCTTGCCGCGCCGCAGTGCCTGCCCGGGTCCGATGAAGAACTGCTCGCCGCCTTCATCGACAAAGTCGGCGTAACTGAAGTAACTACCGGCCCCCGGCAGGCGTGCAGGCTCCCAGCGGTACTGGTAATAAGCGCCCAGCGTCAGGTTCTGGTTGACCAGCAGCGTGCCGCCCACCTGATTGACCGGTCGGATGATTTCCTTGAACGTGGAGTTGGGCACCGACAGCAGCTTGATGATGTCGACCGGCGACTGCGCAACCGCGATGCCGTTGCCGCCGAAGAACAGGCTTTCACCGTAGACCTGGCTGTAGCGCCCTCCCCTGAGCGACAACGACATGTCTCCAAGGGCAAACTTGCCATAGGCGAAGGCGTCGAGCAGCTCTCCGTCCCGGCCCTGCAGATCCCGGGTGTCATGGGTGAACTGATCGTTGCGCACGGACGAGCTGTTGACCGTGTCGCTGTGGTTGTCGTTACCCCGGTTGTAAACATCGTCGTACCAGGCCGCCCCGCTGAGCCGCACGCCATAGGTGTGCCGATAACTCATGTCCAGTTCGGAGAGAAGATCCAGGCGATCAGAAATCAATCCGCGATTGAAGTTGTTGTCGCCGTCATCGAGGTTCGGGTTGTAGGAAGGCCGAACAGCGTGGTCCTGATTCTCCACGCGCCAGGCGGCGCTGTATTTGAGCGTGTTGTCCCACGCCACGGAGAAATCGGTACTGCCGGTATCAATCTGGAAAGCCTGCGCTGACGGGATGCTCTGAATGCCGAACACAGCAGCCGCCACGGCAACGTGCATGTAACATAACGAGGGTCTTGCGGGTACAACGCTGATGTTCGCTTTCACGCTCATAGAGTAACCCTGACTTATAATTTTTATTGTTTGGACACTCGGAAACTTTCTCACTGCCTGAAAGTTTCAGACGAGACAGTACTGCGGTCGCTTTATAGAAAAATCCTTAACGTATTCTTTAACCATCTGATCTTGAATCGAGCGCAACAGCATCCGCTTATGTAGGAGCGCGCTTGCCCGCGACTGCGATAGTTCAGTCAATGACGGTGTGCCTTGAACACCGCCGTCGCGGGCAAGCGCGCTCCTACAGACAATCACGCAGGGCTGTCCGCACAGCCATGCTGCACGCTCGATGGTTACTGCTGCTTATTACGAGTTACAACACTCAGAGGGCGAACGTCATGCACTCACGGCTTCACGCTCTGCAGTATGTTGCAATGGCTTGATCACCCGTCGGCCATTGAGCCTTTCGAAGTCGAGCAAGATTTCGCGCATGACTTTAAGGTCCTTGCCCGCGTGATCGAACATTGCGTTATCACGGGCCCGTTGCGCAGGGTCGCTTTCTTTCATCCAGGTGAAGTTGGCGGTTGCGGTGGGCGAGGTGAACTCGAGGAACACTTTGCGCCGGTCAACCGAATACTCATCCAGCACTTTGCTGGAAGCGCCTTCATTAATGACCGCAATCAACGCCTCGGCCAGATGCTCGGCATCGAGCACACCACCGGACAGCCCCAGCCCGCCCATCGGGTTGGTGGCATGGGCCGCATCACCGGCCAGGATCACCCGACCACGACGGAACTCAGCCGCGCAGCGCTGGTGGACCCGGTACGGGTTGAGGTAGTCGACCCGGTATTGATCCGGCGTCGGCGCGCCGGGCAACAGGCGCTTGAAGCGCTCCGGCAGGCGGCGGCGGACTTCGGCTTCGGAGATGTCCGGGTCTTCGCCGTAGCAAACGCGCCACAGTCCGGTCTTGTCGAGCTGGACGACCACGGCCCAGTCCACCGGGTCGTGCACGAAGTTGGCCCGGGAATACCCGTGCAGGGAGAAGTCGTAGAACACGTTGGTGGCAACCAGGCGTTCGCCCCAGGTAATCCCGTCGAACGTAAGTCCGATCTTCCCGCGCACGGTGCTGCGTGCGCCGTCGGTGGCCGCCACCCACTTCGCTCGCAAACGCGCCTTGCCGGCCGGACCGCTGGTTTCCATGGTCACGTAGTCGTCGTCCTGCTCGATCTCCTCGACCTTGTGATTCCAACGGATTTCGACGTTGGTCAGCTTGCGCAGATGCTCCACGATCACATTGGACACATGGTTCTGCGCCAGCAACAGCATGTAAGGGTAATCGGTGTCCTGCGCCAGAACGGCCCAATCCATCTTCGCGATCAGTTCGCCGTTACCGTGACGGTAGGCGAAGTCCGGGCACCACACGGCGCGCTTGCGAATGTCGTCGAGCAAACCGAAACGGTCCAGTGCAGCAGCGGTGGGTGGCATGTAGGCGACTGCCCGTGGCGAGGGTGAAACGCCTGATTCGGACTCCAGGACAACTACCCGCACACCGGCCTTGCCAAGTTTCAATGCGGTGAGCAGCCCGACCGGGCCTCCGCCGACAACTACCACGCCCTCTATTGTTTCCATCGTGTGTCTCCTATCACGGCCCATTTGCTGGGAAGGCGCCTGATCCTTCTTGTTTGAAGCTATTAATCAGGCGAGTGACTTCAGACTAATCACCCGACATTGGAGAGGCAATACAGCGACGTTTGGCAAACGCGAACAGACTGATCGGGTTTTGAGAGGACATCGACTTCATCCTGCATGAGATGCCCAACTTAATAGTTCATGAAACCAGCCACTTAGCTCATTCCTGGCGCGTTATTAACACTCAGAACTCTGCCCGTTATGTCTGGCGGCGATCGTTCGCCTTTTACAATCACCACGTTTGCGAATCGACAACCTGCTTAGTGTTGTTTTGTCCTCTTGCCCTGCTCATGCTGCATTGAGCAATCGGTAAGTTTAATGGCTCGCTGATTGCAGTTTCTTCTAACAATGACGTCTTCAGGAAATTCACATGACCACTAAAATCCAGATCGTTTTCTACAGCTCGTACGGGCACATCTACAAGATGGCCGAAGCCATCGCCGCTGGCGCCCGTTCGGTCGGGGATGTTGAGGTCACACTGCTGCAGGTTCCGGAACTGATGCCGGAAGAAGTCCTGGTCAAGAGCGGCATCAAGGGCTATCGCGCCGCCTTCGCCTCCATCCCTTTCGCGACGCCGGAAAAGCTGGCAGAAGCGGACGCCATCATCTTCGGCACCCCGACCCGCTTCGGCAACATGTGCTCGCAAATGCGTAACTTCCTCGACCAGACCGGCGGCCTGTGGATGTCCGGCGGACTGATCGGCAAAGTGGGCAGCGTGTTCACCAGCACCGCCTCTCAGCACGGCGGTCAGGAAACCACCATCACCAGCTTCCACACCACCCTGCTGCACCACGGGATGGTCATCGTCGGCGTTCCGTACTCCGAGCAAGGACTGGTCAACATGAGCGAAATTTCCGGTGGTACCCCATACGGTTCCTCGACGCTGGCAGGCCCTGACGGTTCTCGTCAGCCAAGCGAGAATGAACTGCAGATCGCGCGCTTCCAGGGCGAGCACGTCGCCGGCATCGCCAAGCGTCTGAAGCAAAACCTCAACTGATTCACTGCGGTGTGCCCGCCATGCCGAGGGGCACCGATCACACAGAGACAACCACGTTCTCACTCACGGGAAGTGGTTGTCCCCTCCCCCCCACAGGGCACTTCGGCTTGATGTTCACACCGTGAAAAGACAGAGGCCCGACCGGCAAGGCATCCCAACGGAACCTTGCGGGTCAGGCCTCTGTTTTACGCAGTGCGCTCAGTCCTGGACGTCCATCACCACGCTGCCCGCCTCGACGCGAACCTGCACAGAATCCAGCCGCGCGCCCTGACAAGGGCCTTCCACACACATGCCGTCTTCAAAACGAAACATGGCACTGTGATGGGCGCACATCAGGACTTTGCCGCGGTAGGTACAGAAGGTTTGCGGCCGATAGTTCAAGGGCACGGAGAAGTGTGGGCATCGATTCAGGTACACCCACACCGATTGCGCCTGGCGTACGGCAACCAGCCCCGAGGGGTGAAGCTGAGTGTGATCCGGCAGCCCTAGGGCGCCGCCATCGGCAATGTCTTCAAGCTGACACAGCGTGATGGTGTTCATACGGAATCCCGCAGAGCCGGGTTGCCCAGGCTCCAGTTCCAGGGGCGAATTTCAATCCGCGAGAACAGCCCGGCCTGGACGTAGGGATCGTCCTGCAGGAAGGCTTCGACCTCAGGCAGGCTGGCGGCCTCGATCACCAGCAGCGTGCCATTCATTGCAGCGCCCGCATCGTTCAGTGTCGGGCCACCCAGGCGCACCACCACGTGATGCATCCCTGGCGCTCGCAAATGCGCCCGGTGGGTGGGCCGCAACTTCTCGCGCAGCGCTTGAGAGCCTTCGTGGTCAGTGGCGAAAACGGCGAAAAACTGTCCCATGACTCAGGCGGCCTCCAGGACAAAATCGTAGTAGGCGCGCTTGTACGGATAGGCCATGTCCAGCCCTGCTGCATCCTCGTCGTGGGCCGGGCGATCTTCATAGGTCACCTGCAACGACCCTTTGACGCCGAACACGGCGTCGGAACCCAGGTAAGGGTCATCACTGTTGAACAGGTGCGTGACCAGCTTGCGATAGCCCGGCGCCTGAATCATGAAATGCAGATGGGCAGGTCGCCAGGCATGACGATTGGCCGCATCCAGCATCTCGCCCACGGGGCCATCGGTGGGAATCGGGTAGCACACCGGCACTGTGGTCTGAATGGCGAAGCAGCCGTCGTTGTCGCTACGGTAGCGCCCGCGCAGGTTGCCGAACGGCTGATCCGGATCTTGCCCTGAGTACATGCCGTTGTCTGCGGTTTGCCAGACGTCGAGAACCGCCCCGACCACTGGCCGGCCCAGCACATCGAGCACCCGGCCATGCACCAGTGCCGGTACGCCGTCGGTCAACGCCATGTTCTCGCCATAACTGCGATCTGGCATGCCCTCGATGAAGAACGGGCCGAACACCGTTGTCTCGGTGGCGTCGGTGCTCTGCCGATGATTGATCGCATCCACCAGCATCGACACCCCCAGGGTGTCCGACAGCAGGATGAATTCCTGACGCACCTTGCCGTCGCACTTCTGTCCGGTCTCGGTCAGAAAACGAATGCCCTCGAACCACTCCTGTTCGGTCAGCTCGACCTCGCTGACGAAGTCGTGCAGATGGCGCACCAGGCTTTGCATGATCTGTTTGAAACGCGGATTGGGGCTGGTCTCGAAACTGCTGACAGCCTGTTCGGAGATCAAGGCTTCCACGGCTTTGTAATGATCGGTCATTGTTGTTATTCCGATGGGATTGGGGAAAGCAAAACGCCGGGGCACTGAGTGCTCCGGCGTCGTTTTTCAAGCGGGTGACCAACCGTTCCAGGCCCGCGTCAGCAGCGCCTCGATGGGCGCCTGTTCAAACGGTCTGGGGTTGTAGTACGGGCTGGCGCAGGCGATGTGGGCGGCCTCGGCGGGGCCATCCTTGGGCATGCCCAGCTCTGCCAGCGACAGAGGAATGCCCAGCTTTTCGTTCAACGCAAACAGCAACTGGCCAACGTCCTTAGCCTCGTCACCACCTAGCGCGCGGGCGGCACGTTGCAGGGGCTGCGCCGCCGCCTCGCAATTGTAGTGCGCCGCGTGCGGCAGCACGATTGCATGGGCCTGAGCGTGGGGCAGGTTGAAGGTGCCGCCCAGCGTATGGCAAAGCTTGTGGTGCAAGGCCATGCCCACCGAGCCCAGGCAGATGCCCGCAAGCCAGGCACCGTAGAGGGCCTGGCCTCGCGCCTCGGGATGCTCAGGGTCCTGGACGATCAGTGGCAACGAGGCGGCCAGTGCCCGGATCGACTCTTCGGCCATGAAGCCGATGATGGGATTGGCGTCCTGGGCGTACAGCGCCTCGACCGCATGGGCCATGGCATTCATCCCCGAGCACGCAGACACCTGCGCCGGCAGCGACAGAGTCAGTTGCGGGTCGTAGATGACGGTTTTCGGCAGCACCCGGATGTCACGCCCGGTCCGTTTCAGGCGATCTTCAGTGAGCCCGTAGATGGGCGTCATTTCCGAGCCGGCATAGGTGGTCGGCACTGCCAGAATCGGCAGGCCCGAGTCCATGGCGATCGCCTTGCCCAGGCCGATGGTCGAGCCTCCACCGACGGCGACGCAGCAGTCTGCACCCAGCCGGACTGCCTCGATCCGGGCCGCCTGCGCGACTTCGATCGGCACGTGCATCACCGCGTTCGGATACACACCCGCCGAGCGCGAACCTAACAGGGCTGCAACCTGCTCGCCCAGGTCCTGTTGCTCCGGCGTGGTCAGAATCAACGCACGTCGCGCACCCAGCCGGTCGATTTCCTGCGCCAGTTCAGACAGCTTGCCCCAGCCGAACACTACGCGCGTCGGCAGGCTTTGGTAGACAAATGGATTCATGGCCGGCCTCAGCGTTTGAAATGAGCGGGAATAGTGGCGTCAACATTGACCCACACCGAGCGCGCCTCGGTGTAGTCATGCATCGCTTCGAAGCCCATCTCACGGCCATACCCCGACCGCCCTACACCGCCGAACGGGCTGCCTGGACTGACGCGCTTGTAGCAGTTGATCCAGCACATCCCGGCGTGGATCGAATCGGCCATCTTGTGGGCCCGCGCAAGGTTCTGCGTCCACAGACCGCTGCCCAGGCCGTACTCCGTCGAGTTGGCAATGGCCAGCGCTTCTTCGTCGGTTTCAAAGCGCAGCACCGTCACGAACGGCCCGAACACTTCCTCCTGGGAGACACGGTCCCCGGGCGCCGCCTCGACCACGGTCGGTTCGACATAGAACCCGCTCGCCAATGCAGGATCGGCGGGCGCCTTGCCACCGGTAAGCACACGGCCGCCCTGCTCGCGGCAGATGTCCACGTACGCCAGCACGCGGTCACGGTGCAGGGCCGAAGTCAGCGGGCCCATTTCGGTGTCCGGGTTCATCGGGTCGCCCAGGCGAATCGACCGCGCCAGGGTGATGAAACGCTCCAGGAAGGCATCAGCGATGTCCTTGTGCAGGATCAGACGCGAACCTGCGATACAGGCCTGGCCCTGATTGTGAAAGATCGCCCAGGCCGCGCCATTGACCGCCGCGTCGAGGTTGGCGTCGGCGAACACGATGTTCGCACCCTTGCCACCCAGTTCCAGTTGAACGCGCTTGAGGTTGCCCTGGGACGCCTCGACAACGCGGCGACCGGTCGCAGTGGACCCGGTGAAGGCGATCTTGCCGACATCCGGATGCTCGGCCAGGCGCTGACCGGCCGTGTGGCCGTAACCGGGCACGATGTTGACCACACCGTCTGGAAAGCCGACCTCTTTCATCAGCTCGGCGATGCGCAGGGTCGACAATGGGGTGATTTCAGAAGGCTTGAGCACCACGGTATTACCGGCAGCCAATGCCGGGCCCATCTTCCAGCTGGTGAACATCAGCGGAAAGTTCCACGGCACGATCTGCCCGACCACGCCCACGGGCTTTCGCTGCACGTAGTTGAGAAAACCTGGATCGACAGGAATGACCGAGCCTTCGACCTTGTCGGCCATGCCGCCGAAGTAACGGAAACAGGCAGCCGTGCGTGGCACATCGAGCCCGCGTGAGTCGCGGATCGGGTGACCGGTGTCGAGGGATTCAAGTTGCGCCAGCTCTTCGGCGCACTCTTCGATCTTGTCGGCAAGTTTCAGCAACAACCGCCCACGCTGCGCTGCCCCCATCGCCGCCCAGGCCGGAAACGCGCGCTTGGCGGCATCCACTGCCAGGTCAACGTCCACCGCCTCTGCCGCGGCGATCCTGGTAATGAGCGAGCCATCGTGCGGTGAAACCACATCGATCGTGCCGCCGTCCACGGCGTCCACGAATCGACCATCGATAAACAGCTGGTTGTGCATGGTGCATTCCTCGCGCCGCATGACCTGCACGGCGCTTGCAACTGACTGGAAACGGGCCTGACCCGGTCAGGCCCAACAAGGCTTAGAACTCGATCGGGTACGGCGTGAGTTCACCGCTCTCGTAGCGCTCTGGCAGGTTGGGCGTGGCGTTTTCCCAGACCATCAACATCGAGCGTTTGGTCGAGTAACCCTGGTGGCGGATATCGGCCGGCATGGCGCAGATGTCACCAGGACGCATGGTGATGCGCGCACGCGGATTGCCCTCGTCCTTGTCAGCGACGTCCCAGACGATGTCATCGGACATTTGCAGGAACCACTCGACCCGATCGTTACCGTGGAACACCGGCAGCATGAATTCTTCGGTGGTCGGGCAGAACAGGCTGGCTTTGCAGACCGAGGTCACGGAAGGGTTCCAGGTCACGTCGGAGCGCGACAGGTACTTGAACAGGCTGAAGGCATGCAACTGGCCTTCGAAACCTTCAGCCGTGTGAATCTGCGGCTCATCCTGACTGACATCGGCGAAGTGACGGTTGATGTCCAGATCGTTGCGCAGCGGCGAATCATCCGGCATGCCAGGCATGCGTTTGGTGGCGATGCGGAAACGCTCGATGGCTTCGAGGTTTTCACCGTTCTTGCGCCCGAAGGCGGTGCCGGTTTCCTGTGGCGCGGCGAACGGGTCGAAGGTGCAGTTCACCCAGTCGCGCAGCATGGCCTTGAACGTCGCCATGATCAGCGGAGTTTCAAAGTTCTCGGTGTAGTTGACCCCGGCCTCTTTCAACACGCCGTTGAAGGTACCGGCGTACAGGTCGACCCTGCCGTAATAGTTGCGGGTACCGATGACGTTGTCGAAGTTGACCCAGCCGTAGAAAAAGCCCCAGGCCACGTCACGCATCAGCGCACGCAGAAAGATGTCGGCCGGGATCAGGTGCGAACGGGTTTCGCCCTTGGCGGGCCAGGTGATGCGGGCGAAATACTCATCGCGCGACAGTTCGAAAGCACCGAGCCGGTAGGAGCGATAACCGGTGACCGGATGGGGTGCGCTTGCGCTGACTTCGTCGTCAGCGAACGATGGTGCCTCAACGGCGGTTTCCAGCATGGCCATGGAAAATTCCTCTTGTTCTGGGTGGGGATGAGTGGCGATCAACGAATCACTTGAGGCAGATGTCTGCCCATTTCTCGACCGACAGCGGACCTTTGATGGTCTGCTGCAACAGCACACCCGGGCGACTGGATTCAAAGCGGTACGCAGTGCCGGCAGGAAGCAGGCACTGATGGCCGCGTTTGAGCAGCACGTATCCCATGGGCTTGCCGACCGGCACTTCACCCGCCAGGCGAGTGCCCTCGCCGTCCACCTGAGGCGTATCCAGCTTGAGGAAATCGACGCGAACTTCACCGTCCATCACGATGGCGAATTCGTCATGAGCGGCGGTGAACCAGGGCGACTGACCTTCAGCGCGCAGGGTTTCGATCACATAGCCAAGGTTCAGGCCCACCACGACTTTCTGGTAGGGAGGGGATTTTTCAGCCACTTCGAAGATGTTCGAAAATGCATAGTGGCGGGCTTCACCACTGATAATTTCCACCGACCCTTTGGTGTAGTTTTCCAGCGAGCCGAAGACCGTCTTGATTGCAGCAGTACTCATCGCGTTCACCGCACTTGTTGTTATTGAGGTGAAGCCACGGTACGGCGATGACTGACCGGGAACAATTACGCAGGGGCCGACAACAGTGTTTGCGAAACGCGAACACTGTTCGCCGACGAGCCTGGTTCAAACAATCCAGCCGCGCTCCAGCAACGGTCGATCCCAACTGGGTTCATCAGCAAAATGCTCGACCAGAAACTCAATGAGGGTGCGCACTTTCAGGGCCCGTCGCTGAGTGGCCGGGAACACGGCGGAGAAGTTGAACGAAGACAGGTGATACTCGGGCAGTACGGGAATAAGTCGCCCCGCCAGCAGGTCATCGCTGGCCACCAGCGTCGGCAGGCAAACAATGCACACGCCCGTCTCGGCATAATCACGCAACAAGTGGACCGAGTTGGAACGCATATGCCCCGGCAGGCTGAGATTCAATTGTTCGCCCTCGTGAGTGAACACCCAGCGGTTTCGCGAGGGGTAACCTGCGTACATCGCGATCTTGTGGTTCAGTAAATCGTCGGGATGGCGAGGCACACCAAATTCGGCGGCATATTGCGGGGACATGCAGAACAACCGGCGAACGGAAAACAGCTTGCGCTCGATCAGGGTTTCACTCAGCGGCGGAAACATCTGGAAGGCGACATCGAAGCCTTCCTCGATGGGATCGACCACCCGGTCATTGACCACCACATCGATCTCGATATCGGGGTACAGCCGGTTGAACTCAGCCATCATCCGGCCAAAATGACCGATGGCAAAGCCTGGAAGCATCTGGATCCGCAACTTTCCGGTGGGCTTGGCACGCAGCTCGCGCATGTGCTCGGTCAGTGAGTTGAAGTTGGCGACCATGTCAGAGCATTCCTTGTAATAGGTCTCCCCGACGTCGGACAGGCGCACATGTCGCGTGCTGCGATGAAACAGCGGTGCATTGATGAACTGTTCCAACTGCTGAATGCGATGTGAAATAACCGAGCGGGTCACGCCCAATTGCAATGCAGCCTTCGCGAAATTGCCGGTCTCGGCAACCCGCACAAAGGCTTCGACACTGAGTAAACGATCCATGGCAGGGTCCTGGATTTATCTTATTGTTCTCAAAGAATGAGGGTAAACCGCAGCCGGCCTGATTAGCCATAGCGACAAAGGTCCCGTGTAACAGGGGATGATTCGGGGAACGCCGTTAAACCTGCCCTCTATCAATATCGCGAACCTGGTGTTTGTATTTTGCAAACCTCCCCGCACTTTGCGCCACGTCACGCCAATGTCGCGCATTTACTAAGTCATGATCCTTCTGATCAATTAATTAGATAACTTCGTTCGAATTATTTGGCTTTTCCGGTGAGTTCGGGCCGATGTTCATTAGCGGACCGATGAGCCTGAGCTCGTTCGAATACCCTCGGAGACCGGAACATGATTGAACTACGTCCGTTTAGAAAGTTGGGTGGCGGGAACCACGGATGGCTGGATACGCGACACCATTTCTCATTCGCCGACTATCAGGATCCCAAGCGCATGAACTGGGGGCGGATGAGAGTCTGGAACGATGACACCATCGCCCCGCAAACAGGCTTTGCCCCTCACTCACACCAGGAGATGGAAATCATCACCTATGTCCGCCAGGGCGCGATTACCCATCAGGACAGCCTTGGCAACAGCGGGCGCACCGCCGCAGGCGACGTCCAGGTCATGAGCGCCGGCACCGGCATCCAGCACAGCGAGTACAACTTCGAAAGCGAAGACACGAAAATCTTCCAGATCTGGATCTTTCCGGACCTCAAGGGCCTGCCGCCAAGCTGGGGCGTGCGGCCTTTCCCCAAGCAACCCTCCAGGGGCAAATTCGAAACACTGGCCAGCGGCTTCGATGAAGACCACGACGCCCTGCGCATCCGCGCCGAAGCCCGCCTGGCCGCTGCAACGCTGGATCGAGGCGGCCACGCCGAATACACGCTGGACATCGCGCGCAAGGTCTACCTGGTGGTGGCGTCAGGGCAGATCGAAGTCAACGGCGTGACCGTGGGTCCTGGCGACGGAGCGGCCGTACAGAACGAATCAGTGCTCAGATTCCTTGCCCATCGACGCAGCGAGATCGTGCTGGTGGATGTGGCGGGCTGATTCCTGCGGGGAGACGTTCAGGGCATCTTGAGGCACTGGCGCTGGCGACTCGACCTCCTGCACGCGGCACCACCTCATGAAATGTCCTGAATGAGTCCTTCACACAAAAATTTTTTACTGTGTTGCACTACCTCCACCAGAAGCGAATAATTGGCCTCATTACGTAGCCACAATGTAGCTACATTCTGAATACAGGTGAGACCATGGCCGCATTACTCAAGAACACCGACGTGCGTTGCCGCATCGACGAAGAACTCAAGCTCCAGGTGACCGCAGTGCTGAGCGCTTGCGGACTGACGATCAGTGAAGCGATGCGGCTTTTTTTGCTTCAGGTCGTAGAAACCCAGGGATTGCCCTTCGAAGTACGCGCCCCCTCGGAAAAAACCGCCCGGGCTCTGGCCCAGGCGAGACAAATCCGCAGCCGCTTCGAATCAATGGACGAATTGTTAGAGGATCTGGATGGCAAAGAAGCCCCCGAAGCAGGCGCAAAACGAATCCCCTGATCCTAAACGGGCAGCGTTGCCGCGACGTGTCGACTACACGGCAGAATTCGGGAAGTCATGGGAACGGCACAATCGCGCCGGTCGAAGTGACATGAAGGCGATGCGCGAAGTGATGACAATGATCTGGATGGGACAGCCACTGCCCCCTTCATACCGGGATCACGAACTTCGAGGAGAATGGGAAGGAACGCGGGAGTGTCATGTCGGTGGGGATTTTCTCCTCATCTACCAAGCCACCGAACGCGAAGTGGTCTTTGTTGACCTTGGCACTCATTCGGAGCTGTTCAGGTAGTCTGGCACCGCTCAGGACCACAAACCCCGGAAACGACAAAGCCCCGTAAAAACGGGGCTTTGCGGTACAAAATATGGCGGAGGCGCAGAGATTCGAACCCTTATCCTAGGTACCCTACTAATATCGAGAGTTCCTAACGAGTCGGTCGACATCGCTCAGGCCATGAACATAGCAAAACCGGGCCCTGTACACAACCTCCAGAAATCCCGCGAGCGTGCAGCTGACTGCATGCTACAAAATGCCAATCAAACCAGAGAGATAGCACTCTCGATTTCAAAAAACGCCTCGAAAAAGCCTGTTGTCTGTCATGGCCCTGAACTGTTGAGCGCCATACTCCTACCATGAAGAGCTCTGCCTTCCCCTAGAACAGCCATCGCTTGTAGTAACTCATGGCATAAAGATTGAAAGGGTCAAACTCCTCATTGAGTGTCCGGCCTTTTCGGCCAATCCCGAGGAATCAAGGCATCCTCTGACAATTTGTTCCACCGCTTGCGGGTAGCCGCTACGTAGCGAGGGTCATCCCCGAAGAAGGCATGCTCGATCAGTAGCACCTGCAGACCTTCCTGGGCAGCCGTCTCCTTGAACAGGAAGTCGATGTGTCGACGCATGGCCGATACCTCTTCGTTTTCTCCAATCGTCGACTCGTCTTCCCCACGTTGCGGGTAGTAAGGTCGGCTAATCTGGTCGAACGCGAGGAAGGCTGGTACTGGAGCATTGATTTCACCCAGGTACTTCTGCAGCGCGAAGGACAGGGCAATATGGATTGCCAGGTAGTTCTCATCCGACCCTGCATCATGCAGTCGGAGAACGGCTCCTGTGCCCTCCTCGATTATCGCCACCTCCGGCGGCTTGGAGGAAAACTCAAGGTCTGCCCCAATGCATGGCGCAACCGTAGGCAACTTGGCGAACGCCTCTGACAGGTATTGCGACACCTTGCGTTCGGCGCGAGAGAGCAACACTTGCTTGGAGTTGCTGTCGATCAGCGCTTCGAGTCTGTGAATCTGTTCATGCAGGACACTGAGGTCAGAGCCGGGCTGCGGCCTGGTCGGATTCATCTCCAAAAACTGCGACACCTTACCCAGCAGATGGGAATGGTATCGGGCCAAGCTATCCATTTGCTTGGCTTCATCACTTTGCCGAACCCAAGTCTTGATGCGCTCATCGGTTTCACGCAGCTTGATATTCAGTCGATCGATCTCGATCTGCAACGAGTCTTCATGTTCAATCAGGCGCGGCCTGACACTCTCGACCGCCACGCTTTCCGATCGCACGATCTTGATGGATTGGTGGATCGCTTCAGAGATCGCAATGCCACGCTCAGTCGGTGTGTCGCACAATGGACAAATGCCAGCAGCCGGCTGAAGGTGCTCGGCGATCTTCAGCTTCTCGTACTGGCGTTGGACGGCTCCCTGAAAACCCACCATATCCTGGAGCGCCGAACGGGTCGCACGGGATTGCCTGCGCGCTTTTTCGATGTCACCCAGCACGCTGCGCCGTTTTTCGTACAGGTTACCTAGCTCGCTTTCGTTAGGATTCGACACCCCTTTGGCATTGATCCGTTTTACCCGCTGCAGGATGGCTTCCAATTCCTGCTCGGTAGCGTCGTCCAAGGGGAGGTCGCACAGGCCACTGCGACTCGCATCGAGCAGCAAGCGCATGGCGTGCTTTTTGTACTCGCTGCCGGCTGCCTGGCGAGTTCGCTGCTTTCGTTCCTCTCGCTCAAGCTGTTTGCGTAGATCGCGCAAACGCCGCTCCTGGAGCACGGTGTCCTCGTTCACGACCCGCAAGAAAAAGGGCATCGTCTCGATGATCGCTGGAGCCTCGTCAGCCTGATCCAACCCATGAAGCAAAGCCGTTTCGTTATAGATCACATCCTTGGGAACGAACATATAGGCCGTGGCGTGGCGCACCGTTGGGCGCCATTTACGGGCGATCTTGTCATCGGAGACGTCAGACACACCGCCGATGCCAAAGGCTCGCTCGATGAAGGCTTTACCCGCATCGACCGTCGTAGCACCTTGGAGCTGATCAACAGTGTCAGGAATTGGCAAATTCCGCCCATTGCTGACGAACATCTTCGTGCTGGTACCTTGTCCAACAGGCGGGACGAGGCGAGCCGTAATCATCTGTGCGCCATCCAGCACCCACTTCACACCGACCGCCACACTGTGGCGTTTCACATGAGCTGCGAGTTCGCACTTGCTGGAGCCAAGGCAGTAATCGATGGCTTTGATCAGGGTGGATTTACCGGTACCGGAGGCACCGGTAAAAATGTTCACCTCACCCAGGCGCAGATCAAGGATGCGAACCCGCCCGCCTTCGCCGATGAAAAAGATGTTTGAGATGTTCCAGCGGCTCACAATTCTAGCCCCATCATGTCGAATACAGTCCGTGTAGTGCCGGCCAAGGCAAACCAGCAGCCCAGGCGGTCAATGTTCTTGAAAATGTTCCGGGTCTCCTCAATCAATTGCTTGGTGAAGACTTTGGGCAACGAGGCTGCGCCCAAGACGAGTCGACCCTCGGCATTGACCATGAGCAATTGGCTGAAGCATCCAAACTGGATCGCCTCGGTAACGATATCCAGGGAGCCATTCAGTCGATCTGCAAGCCGGATCTGAATGAAGGGGCTGCGATGCAGCCACTCCAATAGGCCCGTCCTTCGATCGGTACCCGCAAATGTCGACGCTAGGTCACCTGACAGCGCCAGCGGCAAGGCTGCGTAGCACAACGTGAGGTCTGGCGGCGCGTTGCTGCGAGAGCAGTACCCTGAAACAAAGTGGGTCAGTAACGCAGCGCAATAGGCCGGGTTGGTTTCGGCATAGATGTCGTGGGCAATGGCCATACTCTAATCCTTGAGGAGGTTCAGATAGTCGACATGCCACCCAACCATCTGGTCGATTGCCAACACTTGGTAAGTGCCCCGCACGTAATAGTGCCCGCTCCAGCTCGGCGCAATCGGCTCGACATCCGTGGGGGCATGGTCATGAGCCCAGCGCAGAAGCTCCAGCCCTTTGGCCTCGACTTCGAGAGGATCTAAACCCTCGCAATCTTCTGCCATTCGAGAGTGGAGATCCGACCAACGCTCGGTGAGTTTTGCGTCATAACTGACGATCTTCGATCGCATCTGAGGTTTTTCGACAATCCACTTCGCCCGTTGCTGCGTGGCCCTCCATTGCTCACGGACAGCCTTGGTGACGTCAGAGGGTCTTCCCCGAACCAAAGCGATCTGGCGATAGAGCATACCGTCAGACTCATAGTCATCGGGATGGTTGACCATGTCGAAATCAGCGATCAGCTTTTCGTCGTCCAGATGCGCGATGATGGAGGAGATGCTGTGTTCCATTTCGCTGCGCTGAATCACCCGATCGCGCTTGCCACACAGGGTGTACACCACCTGCTGATCCCACCACGCAAGCAGTCGCTCAGCCGCTTGGGAACGCTGATCCTTCGGGAGCAGGTGCAGGTGTTTGGACAGCGCCTCAGGGATCTGCCCAATCGTGACAGTGCCATGCTGAATGCGGATTCGTCGTAGCAGGCTCGATCGGGTTGATGGGTCAAGGTTGAGGAATGCCTCACAGCCCGCAGCACGTGGTGCGTGCGGAAGCTTGTCACCTGCGGCCTTCGCAGCGGTGCTGCTCATCAACGACACGGCTGGCTTCCTCAAGCATCGCATTGAGCAAGGTCTCTCGATTCGCCTGGGGGTCACACAGAGTCATCAAGGGAGAGTCGCTGGGTACGGTGCCGACTGAAACAAGGCAGAAGGTCGTATCAGCCAGTGATACGAGTGGGATGGCATCACTCCATACCTTGATGGTTTTCCACAACGCCACGCATGCCAGTGTGACGGGGGGCGGATTTTCTTGGACGGAATGCTTGAGTTGGTACAGAAGGGTCTGGCCGTTAGCCGTGAGCTCTACGTCGTCCAGCCTTTCGATTGCCACCGCAGCGTCATCATTCGTCTGCGATATCAGCGTCAGTAGAGCGAACTGGCTCTGGAAATAAAATCCCAAAGCGGCTGCGGACGCCTCATGAATCGTGTTTGATTCTGCACCTTCCATCACCCGAACAAACGCCTCCCTGGTGCAATAATGCGATCCAATTTAATCGCAAAATGATACCAGAGTGCCATTGTCAATTCACAGGCTGACACCGGCTAGGTAAGGACGAAGGTCGACTAGGCAACCGGAGAAACTCGGCAAACCGTCTTCACCTTCACCTTCGACGCGCCGGAGTCGAGCTTTAAGCTCATTTGACGATCAGCGTCTCGACGCCCGTGACCAGATCACGAGAGGATTCGATCACGCTGGGGTTGTCGTTGCCGACTTGCCTGAACAGCGCGATCACCTCATCGATGTCCATGAAGAGCAAAAACTTGTCTTTATCAAGATCAGAGGTGAAAAACACCCCACACAGCCCGCCCTGTTCCGAAACACAGGGTGCAAAAATGAAGCTGTGTATGACCACGCCGCAAACGAAGGGAATACTCCGCTTCTCTTGATTGCTTTGGTTGAAGTCATAGAGCTCTTCAAGCCTATGATTATTACGCCAGGTCACACGCTTGAGGTTGGGAAACTTGCTGACGGCGAGCAGCATGGCTCGTGTCTGATCCGTCACTTTCGTGGGGGTTTCAGTCAACCTTCTGACCGAGTAAAACCCTATGAAGATATCTCGCTCGATCTGGGCAAGCTGATCTTCAGATAGCTCTCTAGATCCCTTAAGAGCTGCGAGGCGCTTAGCCAGTTTCAGCAGAGGTAGCTTCCAGTTTTCACTTTCCCAAACCATTGATTAAGCCCCCAAGGATTGCGCCTGCGTCCAGCATGCCCGCCCTACAACCCGAGGTCTACCGCGAATCGTGCATCACTCATCTCATCAGTTGCCAGTTGATCGCTGACCAGACGCTGCAAGACACAATAGTAGAGATAATCGCGTTAATGCTGTCGCACCTAGAGAACGGATGCCAGCGTGTCATCATTGCCCCAGTTGTCGTTCAGGTAAACCTGCAGGCCTTGAAGGCCGCGTCGCCAACGCTTGTATGACACAGCCGGGTCATGTCGTCATGCCTAGGCTCTTGAGGGGATGAGGGTTGAAACCAGGCCAGTTATCTGGAATTGCTGCCTTGGCCCTTCAGGCTTCCAGCTGCACATCTACAGCGTCTGCCGCCTACGGGCTCCACCTGCGTTCGTAAGCATCTTTACCGATTAACCTGCACCGGATCTGCAATAACCCTGATGGCCTCGGAGGCTAGTGGAGGCTGGACGAAATGGGGCCATTACACTGAAGACTATCCGGACACGCATACAGCCTAACCCTTGACGGTTGAAGCAAAAACACAGGGATCAAAACAACAATATCGAGCCTGACCCGATTTGCCCGCCTTCGCATGCAAACGTATCATCCAGCCCCCCAGCGCATCAGCATACCGCAGTGCCTCGTTCTACCTGCCTAAGAAGGCTGACTATCAAATGTACTCCAGCCCTCTGGCCGAAATAATCATCACGACCACTGCGAAGTTGATCGCAGAGGGAGGGATGGCGGCTGCAACCATCCGAAATATTGCAAGGCATGCCAACGTCCTGCCACCCCAGATCTACAAGCATGTCGGGAGTATCGAGCAGCTCTTGGACGATGTAGCGCTTCATCTCTGGCAAGCTCGACCTCGAACTCGTACGGAATCCGATCTCCCGGTCGACGGTTTGCTTCATGCGATTCAAGATCTGATCATATTTGGGATAGACAACCCGGATATCTTTCTACATATCAGCAAGCCGCGTCCGGGTAAACTCACGACTCAATGGCGTCGACAGGCCGATGAATTGAAAACCGCTGTCGACCTGGTTGCTAAAGCCGGCTTGCTAAAGGTTGGAAAAACACAAGCCATTGACTTCATTCTTCCATTTAGCGTGGGGATGATATTCACCTGGTTGCATGAGGCGAGTCGCCCTCATGATCCGAGCTGGCTCGCATGGGAGTCGATTAAGCCTCTGCTTAAGAAAAGCGCAATAAAAACGATGGAGGCACCCGAGGATTTAAAGCCTGATGAAAGCCGTAGAGTCCCTAGCCTCGCATCAGAGCTGAATGCCAATCTTGGCGAGGTGAAAGTACTCACCACGAGGGAGCGCTGGATGCTCGGAGAATGGTTAGAAAGAATTGCGTCTGGTTAATCTGCGGCGCGGTGGTTGTTTAATCGGGCACGGCAGCCAAAGCCATACGTCCTCAACCTGCAGTAATCCCTCAATCGAGCTCCCAAGCCAACTGCACACTTGGATGACTGGTTCTAGCGATGCGGCAAACCCTGGCCTCAAATATCGCAGATTGCTTTCACGCAACACGCCTGACGTCGCAAACCCTCGTGCTAGGGCTCCACATCACCGAAATCAGCAACGCGGTGAAAAAGCCATCCGGTCTCGTGCACTCCGACTCTCCTCGCCTGCTTTTTTGGCATTCAGCCCCCGAAAAGCTGGGTTTCTGAAAAGAATATAAATTTTTTTGATCAGGTTGACATTTTCAGTCGCGCGCATTCCGTGAGATTTCAAAAATGGATTCGCATGCCATCTGCGTGCACCAGCCGTCACTGAAGCGTTCCGCCCGATTCACCTCCCCCGTCGGAACACAAGGCCTAGGCAGCGGCAACCCGTCGACAGCCACGCATAACACCGTTATATAAATTAATATAACGCTGAAATCGCCATTCCGATAATCAACCATTTTAGTTAATTAAGTATGCAGTAGCGTGCACTTGCGCACTTAGAATCTCCTATGCAACCATTTGTTCATCCCAGCAGTATTGGAACCTAAGATGAACGCCATCGCATTACGTCGCGAGCTGTATTCGTTCGCCCCGCCAATTCTTATCCCCACCACTAGGAATGAGAAAAACATTTATACGCTTGTCTCAACGGACAAGCTCATGGACGACTTTTTCGAAAGCTGGTGTTATGGCCTGAGCAAGAGAAGGAAGTTTAAAACGGTTAAATCCTATGCCAGCTATAACCGTATCTTCTTGGAATTACTACAGTGTGTCGCCCAGCTCAGTGGTGGTCTGACTCCGTTACTCCTGAGTCAGACTATCGAGAACTACGAGAGCTATCTGGTATTCGGTTCAGCGAGCGATATCCCCCTAATTGCACAAGCTGCATCTTTGTTAGGCGATCGTAACTTATCGGGAAGTTCCGTTAGTGTTGCTCTGGCTGCACTTAACAGCTTTGTTGACGCAAGCGAGCGTTTTCGCCTGGGCATGTTGGAACTGGAAGCCCAGGGATACATCTCCTCAGTCACCCTGTCAGGCTTCTCTCTGGCTCAGGCCGTTAAGGTGGATACCACCGCAAGTGTCAGGAGCGCAATCAAGAAAAATAGCTGGTTAGCTGGATGTCTGGCTGGTGGTGCCAAACGAATCAAACGTGCGGGCCTATCACCCGTCTCGAAGCCATCAGAAATCGCTCACACCGACATCTACGGCGGAGATGAATTCGCTTTCCCTATCGACCGCTGTAAGGAGCTCATCGAGTCGGCCCCAAGCTTCAGGGACAAGATGCTTTGGAGTCTGCTTGCGGCGTCGGGAGCCCGCGTGTCTGAAGCGCTGACCATGCTCAATGAAGACATCGTTATTGACATTGATCCAGTGTTGAACCGCGTGAACATTATTGACCCCAACACCAGGCGCAACGTGCTCATCAAGTACATGACAGCGACAGAAATTGACGGTTTACCTCATAAGGGAAGAGCCCATTCGGAAACTTTCTTGATTGAACCGTTCGCCTCGATGTTCTGGGTAGCCCTGGATCGATATAAGGCAGAAATGCGAGAGCAGCCCCTCATGGCCCCCGTAAGACATGACTTTCTGGTGCGAAGCCTGAAGGACGGCGAGCCAATGCATAACGGTTATCAAGGATTGTATGAGCGCTTCAGTAAAGCCGCGCAGAAGATTACTGGTCGCTCGTACGGTTTTCACTCCTTACGGCACATGTATGGATATTACCTGGTCAATCACTGCCCGAACCCAAGCCCTCACAGTAACCGTAAATATGGACTGGAACTCGACAGGGTCAAACAGTTCATGGGGCATGCACGGGTAAAAACGACTAAACGCTACGCGCGCCAAGATGCTCATCTTCTATACGCATCAATGGCCGCTGCAAACTTCGCACGGCTGAGCGGAGGGCCCAAAACAGTCCTTCAAGCGCGAATTGCTTATCACCAGCAAGAAATCAAACAACTACAGCAACTCGCCTTGGAGGCAGCATGATCAATCCTTCGCACGAAAAACCCATCTGGCTGATCAAAAACAAAGAAATTGGCCCAGCTTTCGACTTGGCAATGATCGATGTGCGCCACCGTTACTGGAAGCTTTACAACAACCCGGACGGTGGACGAACGCTGAAGGCGTTGTTGGCTCTGAACGACTTGGGCCCACGTCCTTTCTTTGCAATCCGCCGTGCCCAGGTCGAGCAGTTGCTCATCTGCTGCTTTTCGGGAACCCGAGAGCGCGAAGAGATCATCAAAACGGCCATTCCAGATATGCCGGCCTCGGTGGTCGCCTCTTTGATCGCGCCGCTGACCTCCATGCTGAAAATGACTTTCCTGCGTCTCTGGATCGAGAAAAAGGTCGTTCTCCCTCTAGGTTGGAATAACCCCATTAACAGCGACGGATTGCTGGATGAGTTGATCGAGGAGAATAAAGAGCGCTGCCCGATGCTGTTTAAGATCAGAGCGCTCAATCCCAAGTCGTCACTCGTTTTCAACGGCACCATGAGCGATAAAAATCGCGAGCTGAGGTCGACCGGGTGGCTGAGGCTGCTGGTTGCCTCCAACCTGCACAACCCTGCAAGCTTCACTGCAGAGCTCGCTCGTGATCTGAAGGAGCGTAGCTTCGGGTACAAGTCCGAGCTCGCACGATTCTACACAGATGACTTCTCTGTATTCTTCGCTGATGCATCGGACAACCCTTGGATGCGCGAGCAAGTCGATCGCATTCTCGCCGAGAGTCGCGATAAGTCCCGCGAAGCACGCAAGCAGGGACAGGAGACGGGCAAGCAGAATCAGGTCAGCCGATACCACGCCCAGCTTGTCGAGAAAACTCGTTCATACTTGGAAGGTTCGGTGCATGGCATCCCAACATTTGCAGCTCTATTCTCCGATGCTAATGCTCTAAACCGCGCCTTTCGGATGGACGGCGTGGACACACTGCCGCCGGGCCTGGAGCTGCTTCCCGAGAAGGTCGTCAAGTTTTGCAGGCTGATCAACGCGACCTATCGGGCATTTCTCAAGTCCAAACGGCTTGAAAGCAAGAAGAACCACAGGTCATCCCTGTACCACATGATCGCCTACTGCGGCCCCTACCTCTATCAGTTCTTTATGGATCGTGATGGGAACCTGGATGCATACCCAACTACGTTCAACGACTTTACCTGCGCTATCTACGTCACAGCCGATGCCGATCTGTTAAAGGAGGTCGGAAATTATGAGAAGGAGCTTCCAGAAACGCTTCTGACGATGATCAACACCATCGTGGGCATCAACCAGAACACACCGGACACCCACTACGCCAAGATTTATCCCATCGAAAAATTCTTCGAATACATCATCGGACAATCCGCTGTCATCCCGAACGCTGACAAAGTCAGAAATAGTTTCTCAGCCGACTGCTACCCGCCGCAGTCCAAAAAGTGGGGGACGGTAAAAAAGCCGATTCCTCGAATGTATTTCTCGACGTTCATCAGCATGATGTACTCGCTTGAGTACCTGACTATGCACCTCAATTGCATGGCGGACGGCACCGAGCCAGGTGTTGTCGCCGGAAAGCTCAAGTGGCCAAATCTTAGCGAACTTGTCCACAGCTCGGAATGGGCGGGACTTTGGGGTACAGGCCAAATGAGCTGCGCGAGCGTTGACCTCAAGGCTTTGAATTATACCCCTATCTTTTATTTTCAAGGCAAACCTCGCCCTTTCACCTATATCCCTCGTTTCTATCGCATCTCCGACAGGCACATCAACGGTGAAGTACAGCCACGCGTCGTCATGAATGATGTTCGCTCCACGCTTTTGATGTGCGAGACAGGCATCCGTCAGCAACACTTGCTATGGCTGGATCTTGACCGCTATGCGAACTACGTGGAGCGCCAGATGAAGAGGCCTCTAGCGCCGCTGTTGGTGAGTACCGACAAAGCTCATGGCGAATGGACATCTATCGTTTCAGACCGCGTCATTCAAATTCTGGACAGGCAAAACGCATGGTACCGTCGGTGCACCTGCCCCAGCTTCCAAGAACAGATTTGGTACAACGAGAACGAGGGCTCAAAATTTGGTCGGCTTCGTCCGTTGTTCAGACTTGCGACTACCCCGAAGAACTGGATGAACTATGACCCCTTCCGACTCCTGCTGCTCTGTCTGCAGTACTTCATCAAAGCCGAACAGGGCGACGTAAGCTGCCCTGACATCGTGTGGTGCAAACCCTCTGCAGACTCGACAGATGAGCGTCAATACCTCACGAACCACACTGTAGAGAGCTTATCGTCGATCACCGCAAGTACCCTGACTTCTGACTACACGCCGCATGGTCTGCGTGCCGGATTCGTCTCAGAGGCCATCAAGTTCCTGCCTCCGTCGATCGTGGGCCAATGGCTCACTGGTCAGTCTGAAGCGCTAGTGTCCTATTACTCCATCTTCGATGAGAACGACCTCGGGATGACGCATCAACAGATGCTTTGCATGTCACTCATGAGCAATCAAGACAAACTCACCGCAGGTGACTTCCCTGACCTGGCAGCAACAATCGCAAGGCTCAACCAAACGCTTCAGCAGGACATTGCCGCTGACCCGGCAGGCGCTATTGCCAAGCACAGACTGATGAGCCTATCGAGCGTCAAACGCGAGTCTGACACTGGCCTTGACCGGATCATCGCCAAAGAAGTGAGCGAATTCGCGTTCAACACCACTCACATTTGTCCCTTCAGCAACATCTGCCCAAAAGAGGTGCTTGACCTGTTCGGCGAGCCCAATTGCTGCTCTGCGTGTCATTTTGCAATCAGGGGCGTCATGCACCTTCCAGCGATCTCCGCCAAGAAGGACAAGTACCGTGAGTTGATGGCGAGCACGCTGACTCTTATCCAGCAGTATCTGACACGCAAGCCCTCGGCGCGCATCAGTACGGAACTCGATCAGCTTGAGGCCGAGAACGACCGATTCGCCCGCGAAGCTTGTCTTCTGGAAGCTATCGAGAACCAGCTCATTTACATGCATGAGCACGGCCTCGACGAGGAGCTGATTGTCAAAGACCGCGAAGGTGTTCAACAACACTACGAGCATATGTCCCTGCCGGAGGAGGCACGAGTGCTCAAGCGATTGATTGACGTCCAAAACTTCCCGGACACATCCTCCGAAGACCTGAGCATGAGACTGGCTCAGCTGCGCCACATCCTGCTAATGAAGGAAGGCGACATTGCCAAAATTCTCGGGGTGGATCCTGACAGCGCGAAACCAATCGCAACCAGATTGGCAGCTCAGATCAGTAGCATGGTCAAGTCAGGGGCTATCAGCGAATTCGACGTATTCGCTGCCAGCTCCGGCGATGTCAACACCATCAAACGACTGGTCTCAGGCGCTGACTCTATGCTTCAACTCACGCACATGGTGGCGTAACAGGGCTTACGAATGAAGAAGAATAATCGTGAGGGCAAACCCTCAAAGAAGCCCTCCAGGTTCGATGAGTATGTAGCTGCCCGGTCTGCTCAGATTGAGAAGATGCTCCAACAGGCTTTGCGGTACGTAGATGCTCAAAAGTACGGCAACGTTACTGACTATTGCAAAGCCTTGGCAGCTGTCATCTCGGATGTGCGCGAGGCTAAAGCCGGGGATCCCACTACGCCTTTTTACAACAAACGAGTGCGCAAATTCAGCTACATCACGCTGCTGCGTAATGATGACTATAGGCGCATGGTCGACGCGACTTTCCATCAGAGCCGCGAGGCGCTTGAGCAACCCGAAATGGTTTCAGAAGAGGCATTGCTGAAGATTTCAAGTCTCAACGCTCAGATCAATTTGTTGAAAGACAGGCTAAGCAGCATCAAAACGGGGGATCAGTCGAATGCGTTGGTGGATGCAAACGCCCAGGAGACCATCAGAAAGCTAAGTCTGTATCTAAACACGACGCTCGCGGTCTACCGCACAATGCGCGAACAGTTCAAAGGAGTGGCTAAGATATTTGACGTTCCGGCGAAAGACATTCCTGGGCTTTGGAGCTCCTATGGTTTGATCGCGGATAAAGAAGCGTTACATGAAATCGAGGATGGGCGGAAATTCCTGAGTCAGCTGCCCAGAACCGACGACGCTTAAGTCGTCGGCATATACCAGCCAGGAGGAAATTGCGCCTGGCTGCTCGACCAGGCGCCTGTCGGGCTCCTGTCCAGTCATTGGTAGCTTCTTCATCATGAGCCCTACCAACCTTCCGATGGAGCGAAACAATGAACAGCACCACGTCTGGCCAACCTCGCCAGTTGAACCTTGAAAAACTCGCCGCGCTCATCCGTAAAATGCGCGAGGTCTTTCGGTGGTCACAAGAGACCTTGGCCGAACTCACGGTCTTGAACGTGCGGACTGCGCAGCGCGTCGAGCACGCCAAGTCGGCGAGTTTCGACATCCTAAATCTCAGAGCACTCGCGACCCAGACACCAATCACCATCGCGCCGAGCACAAACCATGCTTGATTTGTCGGATGGCTGGGATCTCGGGGATGTTGAATGGGTATGGGCTACTGTTGCCGCGTGCTACAGCAAAAAGCAGGTTCATGCCTGGATAACTCGAACCGTGACGAGCCACAAAATTGACTTGGGCTGCTTTTCGTTTGAAGCGGTGTCGGACTGTAACGGGCGTGGTGATTACCCACGCGGCATAATGAAGATCTTGATGCGCGTGTTGCGCCCGATGGGTGTGGCCGCCAAAAATGCCGCTCAGGACGCGTTCTATATTCAAACGCCGGTGTGGTACCACCTGACCACGGCAGCGTTAGGTTTGTGTCCACCTACGCTTGTGCCACCACATCTACGAGACACAAAATTTGCGCTGGATCTTGGCATCTAAGCTAAAGCTCCCCCTAGTTTGAGGCCCCACCCTCGTCCTGCTTTTGGCCGCAGAGATCCACGGCACGGATGCGGGCGTCAGGGCTGCAGCAAAGAATGTGGCCAAAAAACTCCCTCGCAGTCAGCGCGAACTGATCTACCTGGTCATCGAGAGCAAGCAGCCACTCGAAATGGTCTGGCAAATCGCGCTGAACCTCGACCCCTGATTCTGTAGGCTCCCGTGGGGTTCTCGCAGGAGGAGATCACTGAGATGCTTATCCAAATGGCTGTGTGTGTGTGTGCAGAACTCCTCGCTTCGCTCGATCGCTGCGGGGTGAAGTTACTTTCGCTGGCCTGTGCAAGTAGCTGAAAGGCATATCTGACAACCTTCTCTCAGCAAGGCGATACGGTCTACCAACAGGGCCGATAAATAAGCTCGGTCAGGTATGGACGCATTCTTGCTGAACGGGTAGTTTTAGCAATAGCATCGTGCCATCAACAACGATCATAAGGACAGATCATGGAATGGTTGACCCCCGGGTCAGAAATACCGGTTCGGCAAGGAGACATATTAATCTGCCGTGACCAACAAACCGGTAGCATCGAATCGACTTTTCTCGTTATTACTGCCGACTGCGATATCAGTAAGGAAAAATTCGGAGCCCAGCTAGCTGGTTTGAAGGTCATAACCCATGATCAATATCTCAGAGAGATATGGGGTGAAAAAAAACTATTAAAAATAATTGGTGATGAAAAAGCAAAGCTACATTCACAAATTGTGAAATGGCATTCGATTCTGATCGAAGCGAAAAGCAGTTTAACAGAAGATGCCACACTAGCTTGGCTTTTGAGGGACGGCCCCCAATCCGTCGCCAATGAACTTAATGTGAAGGAGGATCGTAAAGAGCGCTTTATAAACTCACTCACACCCTCTTACGAAGCCTTTAGAAAGTTGGAGAAAGAGGCTAGCCTTTCCGACTTGGAAAAATATATAGTATTCAAATCCCTCAGCGGGGGGATATCTGTTAATGAAGTTATCGCTACCACTGTAAGCTCCGCACAGAAAGAGTCATTGCCGGATGACGCTTTTTTTTTGCCTGAGATCCCTGAGCGCCCTGGACATAGCGCAGTAATTCTGCTCAGAGAAATCATCGGGCTAGATCCTAATATGATTCGTTTAAAGGCTCCTGACGCGACACTTAACTTACACCTATTACGAATTGCTCGCCTGAAGCCAGAAATAAAATATGCAGTATCTCAAGCGTTTGGATCATTATACTCCAAGATAGGTATGTCAGTTGAATATGAGACCAGACGAAAGACAGCGATCAATGGACTGACAGGTGAAGGATGGAAAACTGAATGCTAACTTTAACTATTGATGAGAAATCGCTATTTGCGATATGCGCCGGGCAGTTTGACATAGGTGTTTTTTCCACGAACCTGGAATTGCCAACTTCCACCGACACGCACAAGTGCGTAACATTTAGCAATCATGGGTACATCTTATCAACCGCATTCCAACCTCAGGACGCACTTCTCACTATATCGTTGGCCTCAGAGGGGCCTTTGACGTGCATGACAAGTGAGGTTCGAGAGGAAGCGCTTGGGAGGCTAATTCGGTGCACGACCAGAATAATAACAGGCAGAACACGATCGATTCCGCCTAAGTGGAGACCGTTCCATCACAAAAGTTTGCTAGTATTTCAAGCAGATAGGCAAATTCGCAAGGATGAAGGTGGGAAGACCAACGCGGGCCGAATAATACTCGAACACGCTAACAATCATGTATTCGCATTTCAATTAGACTTAGAAAACACAAAAAAACTAGCCGAGATAGTACCTCCTCGCGAAATTTGGCACGCAGCGCTGGATGGAGTTCCTGGTGCGTTGGCGGAAGAGGTTGAGATCAAGCAACAACGCTTAGCCAAAAATGAGGTCGAACTGGATGCCGCACTTCCAAATGTCACAAGAGACTTTCTAACAGCTGAAGAATGGTATGACCGAAGACTGACACTGGCTCAGAGAAAGTTTGTTGACCATCCGCTGACTAATAGCGTTCGCCTGGTCGGGCCCGCAGGGACGGGCAAAACGCTCGCGATGGCTATAAAGTGCATTAAAGAACTCAAGAAAAGCCTTGCGGACGGGCAACCCAAACGAGCTCTGTTTTTAACAAACGCCTACGACACCGCCCAGACAGTTGAGGAATTGATCCAAGAGTTGGAACCTGGCCTTGGAATTGAGCTGCTCGCATCAGACAAACCAGCTTTAATGGTAAATACGCTTTACTCGCTAGCTGATATGCAAATGCGGTATGACCTAAACGGCTTAACCCCTGTATCAATTGACGGATATGAAGGAAAAAGCTTCCAGGCGGATGTTCTCAACGACGTGATTAGAGAATACAAATCTGGAAATTGGATAGCATACAAATCAGGGTGTAGCACCCCATTCATAAAATATATTGAAGCTCCTGAGGACTCAATGGAGCGCCGTTTCTTTTTATGGGAAGTGCTAAACGAGTTTGCTTGCGTTTTAGATGCCGAAGGAGTTAAAAGCGGAAGCGATCGGCGCGCGACCTATCTGAGCGAGAAACGAAAAGCGTGGATGATGGTTCTAAACTCTAAAGAAGAGCGGGACGTCATGCTGAACCTCTATGACGCCTTTCGACTAAAGCTCAGAGAGATGAAAGCAATTGGATCGGATCAGATGATTACTGATTTCCTGAACCATCTGGATAGTTTCCGTTGGGAAGCCACTCGCGAGGAGGATGGCTACGATCTAATATTTGTGGACGAACTGCATTTATTTAATCGCCAGGAGCGGATGGTGTTCCGAAATCTTATGCGTTCGTCAAGCGCTGCTCCCTCAGTATTTATGGCATATGATGCGAAGCAATCTCCAAGGGACACTTTCCTAAAGCTTCCCAGCATTGAGACCAAACAGCTTGATTTATGGAGAGATGCAAAACTTGGCAACGTTGAGAAGATCGAGCTCGTGGACGTATTCCGTTATACTCCTCAGATAGCAGAGGCGCTTTCACGAATCGATGCATCTTTCCCTGGGCAAAATCTTGATGACGATTGGCCACAATACACAGGCATATCCAAGACCGATGATGGGCCTGTGCCTATCATTTGCAATATGCCATCAACAAACGCTGTATATCGGGACGTATTCGTCCGTGCACGAAACAAGCAACGCGAGCTAGGGAAGTCAGGCCGAGTTGCAATCTTGTGCGCAAGCAATGAACTCTTCGGTAAGTATCTTCAGTACTCTGCCTTCAGGGAAAATTTTGTTACCATATCGTCACGCGACGATGCCATGGCCACAATAAAAGGCACCAGAAAGTTTATCTTCAGCATGCCTGAGTATGTTGCAGGATTGCAGTTTGATACTGTATACCTAATCGAAGCAAACAAAGATGAAGTTCCTGAAGGTGCTTACGCAGCTGCGGCACAAAGAAAATTCGTATCACAGATTTATCTCGGCGCAAGCCGTGCTGAGCGAATTCTGGAAATTTACTCAACCGAGGAGCATGGCGGAATATCCCCCGTCCTCTCCCAAGCAGTGTTAAGCGGCGCACTCCGCCAGGTTGAAATTCAGGATCTTTAACCCAGTGGACGCTTAGCCTGAGCGAGCGATACGGATAGTTGCTTGCTCAGGCAAATCACCAATAATAGTCATCATACATTCTCTTCAACCTAAGTTGACCGCAAATACATTAAAGCAAGAATCCTACACCGCTTAAAAAGCCCATCCAGATGCTAGCCAGTACCCAGAACCCACCATGAATCTCACCCATGCCACCCTCGTCCTGCTTTTAGCCTCGAAGATCCATGGCACAGATGCCGGCGTCAGGGCCGCAGCCAAGAATGTGGTCAAAAAACTTCCTCGCAGTCAGCGCGACCTCGTCTACTTTGTAATCGACAGTAAGCAGCCACTCGAAATGGTCAGGCAGATAGCGCTGAACCTCGACGCCTGACAAACCTGCTGACTGGCTAGACCGGAGACCCGATCAGATCGCTGATCGGCTACGTCGACGGCAAGGTGAATGAGTTGGCCAATCCTGTCGACCTCAACAAGCGGCATCTTTTGCCATCGTTACCGCCCCCCTTACTTAGCATTTCCGACCCGAACGACGCAGATTGAGCAACCTGTCATCCCAATTTTTCAAAGGCGGAACCAGCTGAAGACCTATCCATCAATGGTGTATGGACAGGAGGATCTCTAGATGATGACGGCGAATGAGGATCTGATTGAGTGGAACACCCACTGGCGCGTCTCAGCGGGGGTGGTCGTCTGCCGAACGTGTCAGGCCCGGCAGCACGAGTCAGATCGCAGTGCGCAATTCGAACATTCTGCGGGATGCGGTTATTCAGGGCAAAAGCGAGCACCCTAGGACGACCTAGACGCGATTTGCCGTCGCTTTGAACACAAAACGTAGACGGGTTTCCTCAAAATAGGTTTGCCTCCATGCGTTGGCTTCCGCTGCCCATGGCTAGTCCAACCCTATCCGAGAATCGATATTTCACCCCCTGAAAATGATTCGCCGCTCTGCCAATAGAATGCTGTAGGGTGGTACCCGTAGGTTCCCTCCTGGGCTCGCCCCTCCAGACCGACGCTTAATTCAGACTTTCTCTAAAAGCGTCTACTCGACCTCTGGCCCCGTCACGCTGGGCACTCCGCAACATCCGCGCACCTTCATATGCAAGGGCTACCAACGTGATTGCAGACTGGGCAGGCATGCTTCCCATAAGCGGCGAAGTCGTCGTGGTTGAAGACAATGACGTCTTGAGGCAACTGATGGCAGATATCCTCATGGGTATGCGCGCCAAGGTAGTGCTTTTCGAACGGGCCGACGATGCGTTGATGCACGTCCTTGATAGCCATAGGCACTGCTCGCTGCTTCTCGCCGAACACGGCGTGCCAGGTCAGATTCTTGGGCTCCAACTCGCTCGGATGTTCAGAAGCAAATGGCCGAAAATCCCAGTTATTTTGACCAGCGGCTACGAGCAAGAATCGTCCGATCTACCAGAGGGCGTTGTCTTCCTAATCAAGCCTTGGCCAGTAGGAAAGCTCGTGCAAACTATTGCGAGTTTACTTCAGCCAGGTATCGTCCCGATTCCCGTCTGATCACCCAGATATGACAACGCCCTCGCTCGTCTGAGCTACCTCTTTGCCAAGTGGGTGCAGCGGCCACCCACCTCACCAGTGGATAGGCATTCCTCGATATCGAGGGCATGACTCATACGCTGCATCCAACCCGAGCGCCACGGTTCAGCCAAACGCGCCTGCTGACAAGCTCCGCCGACTTCAGGGGTGGACGATTCTGACCACATAAAAAATATGGGACTTTTCTCTCGTCTTGCAGTCCGAATCTGCATAGAGGCCATGAGCCACCACCTTGATCGTGGTTATTGGCGTAAACGACGCTCTCAGCACCTTTCATGATCGGCAAAATCTGGGGACTACTGACTCCAAAAACGAGCCAGCGTAAGTGCGCCTGTGGCTGCGCCCAGTAAACAAGTTTGCGAATGAATATCCAGTTGAGTTCTACGTGACGAATACCTGTAAGGAGTGAGCTACTTTTTCATGAAGGTACGCAGTAACGGCACCCAGCCCATCCAGTCCAAAGATGACGTTGTACGGGCTCGTCAGCATGCCAAGAGGCTCGCAGAGAGTTGCGAGATGCGCCTGATCGACCTGACGAAACTGGTCACCGCCGTCAGCGAGCTGGCTAGCAACACGATCGTTTATGGCAGGGGTGGGGACATGGACTGGCAGATCGTCGAAGACGGTATTCGCACAGGTGTTCGCCTTACGTTTCGAGACGACGGCCCGGGTATATCCAATGTCAAAATGGCTATGACAGATGGCTGGACGTCGGGTAATGGCATGGGTTTGGGCCTGACCGGTGCCAAACGGCTCGTCGATGACTTCGCTCTTGATACAAAGCCCGGTGCAGGCACGCGAGTAACGATTTGCAAGTGGACATGACCGTCTTTGATTTCCAACGCGAGAAACTGCAACGTCCCTTACCCATGAGGTGGCAGTGGCGGGAAAAGCGCTAATCAGACGCACCCTAGGACTTCCAAAGTCCTCGGAGTGATATCTGATCCAGTCATGAGGCGATCAATCCGCCAGACCAGTAAGCACCCGATTGCACCAGTCACTCTCCGAAGCGCGCGATAAGAAGCAACTACACCGAGTTGAGTAGAACCAAATCCTACAGCCCAAGTACTTTGGTGAAGCCGGGCTTCCGGCATTAACCACGGAAAATGGAGCAAAGACATAATGACGCCGGTAACGGGCATCGACCCTCGCATCACCACACCCGAAATGCAGACTGCATACCGCTACATGAATAAACTGAGCGGCCTCGCGAGCATGATTCTCGGGCTCATGTGGGCTTTGGCAAACGTGAAAGTCACACCATTCGCAGCTGAGGTCGCAGGTATCTGCTGCTTTGTCTACATCATGTACATCGGTCGTGATTACCGTCGGCAATACAAGGAAATCGCCAAGGCATTCACTGGGCTTAACTGGATGCGTCTGGTGTTGAGCGCCTGGCCAACGCTCGTGGTCATTGTGATCGTATCGGGGCTGCTGTCGCGAAACCTCAGCTGGCAGCAGATAGGCGAGTACAAAGAACACCTGCTTGCCCTGGCGGCTTTCCCACTGCTCCCCTGGCTCAAACAGTGCTGGAAAGGTCAGTAAGCACGATGCTGGCAGTCCAGACCTCACTTAAACAGGCCGGGCGGACTAGCAGACAGCATAAAAGCTGATTAAAGCTGCGCTGCAGCAAGGTCGAACAGGGATCGTTCGGCCTCCCCAGATCGCTACTGGCCAAGACCCTATCGCTTTATACGTCGCACCTGGAAGCCTTGCCCTAGAGCCTTCCCTCTGTACACTAGCCCCTACCCGCGCATCCCGTGGCGGCTCACTGGGCAGGTGCACATCTGAAGACAGCCTGCCGACTTTTGAAATCAAAGTTCCGCTCAGACAGAGTCGGATAAGGAATTCATATGGGCATCAAAATGGGCTACGCCCTTGATCAGAACGGGGTTGAATGGGACGCGCAGACATACCAAAAGGGTCAGGGTGCTGAGCCCCTCAAGTGCCAGCACTGTGGCGTCAACGTCACCCATAACCCTCCTTATCCCAAAGAGATTTACGACAAACCCGTGTTGGTGAGCGGGTATTTTCGGCTGTACCCCAAACGTCCTCACTCTGAGGGCTGCCGGTTCGGCATCGACAGCGAAATCGTCGAGATCGCCAAAACGTCTGACGGACTCATCGAAAGCCTGCGCAACAATCGTTACCGGATGCGCCTGGTCATGATCAAAGAGGCGTTGGAAGAGGCATCCAGATCCAAGAGCAACGGCGGCAACGATAACCGCGCAGGCACCGGAAAAACCTACGCATCAAGTTCTGGCCGCCTGCCGGCCTACATCAACTCCGCGAAGCGAGCTCTGAAGCTGCGTGCGGCGTGTACTGACGATCAGGATCTGCAAGAGCATCTGGAGTTGGTGTTCGAAGGTAACGTGAACGTCGCCTGGAGCCAGTTCTACTTCGAGGCTGAGCGTCACATGGAAGCCTTCCATGCAGTCTCGCAAAACACGGTTCAGCATCCGATTGCGATTCAGGGTCGAGTCAAAGACGTCAGGTACGCCATCCAAGGTGTTGAATCCAAAAACGTCATCAACCTGCTTATGAACAGATTCCGAGCCGATTCGGAAGACCCTGCTAATGGTATTGGTCTGGAGGTCAGCATCTGGGCCAGCGATCCGTCGTGGTTCAAGGGCATCGAGAGGGATAACGAGATTCTCGTTCTCGGGATGTGGCGAGCGAACACCAAAGCTCCTACACCTGCCCCGCCGGGAGGACGTTACAAGACCTTCACCACCCGACGACTCACTCTGACACTCGTTCTGAAAACCCAGGTCAGCAAGGTTTGATGAGCACATGTGAGGAGGCGGCGGATTTGGCACCGCCAAGCGGTCTATTTGGCACCGCCAGAGAATCCGGGCGTTAGAGCGGAATTTCGGTGCCAAACAGGCCGCATATCCGGGCGAAATGCTGGCTAAACTGAGAAAAATGCCTGAGCGCGGCATTTGGCACTAAAGCAAACATAACTTACTGATCTAAAACAGTTTTTAGCGCAGCATGAGGATTTTCTTTTAGTGCCAAATCCACCGTCGACTTACACGCGCCGGGCTCACTCAGTGCCCATGGCCAAGGCCTTGGCGAATAGACTCATCAGATCCGACGGGTAAACATCCTCGTCGCATTCGGCCAGCTCAGCCTGCGACCACCACCTCACTTCGCCGATTGCGCTGCGCTCTTGCCCACTCCATGAGTCAGAGGAACATTGCTCGATGTCTACCCGCGCCACGTAGTAGTTTTCAATCGCGAGCACATCCTCCCCGTCAGGCGTTTTCCACGGGAATTCCCGGCGCGCAATGCATGGCCCAACGGACTGAACATCCACCCCGGTCTCTTCCATAAGCTCTCGCACCGCAGCCGCTTCGAAAGACTCATCCACCCTGAGCTGCCCACCGGGTGTGGCCCAGTAAGTCATCCCCGCCAAGGCACCGGCCTTGTACTGAATCTTGAATAGCAGCAGTCGATCAGTGGGGCCGATCAACAGAATGCGAGAGGCCAAGCGACGTCGCGGCATAACTTCTCCACAGATGGGCGCTAAGCAATGACGCCCAAGACCTCACTACCGCGCATCCGCCGAACCTCGATGACGAAGTTCGCGATATCGGGGACGGCGTAATCGACCACCAGCTCGACGACCTTTTTCACAGGTTTGCCCGTGCGTGTTACCGGATAGTCTGGAATTCTACGGAAGATCTCAGTGCCGCGACGATGAGGCATTGGCCAAGTGTTGCCTGAGTTCATGTGGCACAGCCAAATAGCGTGGGCATATGCCGGAATGAAGGTCGACGAGTCGAGCGTCAAGACATCATGTTCGAGACGACGATAATCGCGAGCGCCGAGCAGACCATGAAGACGCCTCTCCTCAGCCCAGAAAAACACTTTGCTGTTGATCAACTCATACCACTGGCGTGGTGTTGTCCCATCCGAGAGAGCCCTGATCAAGCGCCCCTCAGGCATGGGCTTCTGGTCACGGAGCACGATGTGGGACGGGTCTCCAGCCCTTACATCCATCTTCACCCCACGATGTTCGCTCTCGTATCGAGCACGGTCGCCACCTGCTACTGCGAGGTGATCCAGGACGGCTGTGGCACTCATCAATCCTCGCGTTCTAATGCTGTCCCAGGCACCGCATTCGGCCATGTGGTAAACCCGAGGGTAAAGCTCGATCAGCCTGTTCAGATCCATCTGTTACCTCCTATCCGAACGTGCAGTCCAGTTTCGACGATCAATCAACGATCGCAAATCGCTAGGGTCTGGGTCTCGGGTAAACCGCGTGTTGATCAACGAGACAGGGGCTTGGGAAACGCGCTCAAGCTCCTCAACAAATTTGATGGTGTCAGAATCGAGTTGCTCGAATCGGCGCGCGTTGCGGTTTGAAGCCTTGAGGTAATCCGCAAAGGTCAGGACGATGTCAGTCGGTGCATTGAGAGCGCACGCTTTTCGAAATTGATCCCACTCGAACCAGCCGACCTTGCGTTTGCGATGCGTCGTAGAGGTCAACTCAGCGGCATTTAACGCATCAGCTTCAAGGTCAGCGAACTGGGCAATTGCATCAAAAGTCGTAGGGTGCTTGAGCAGTCCAGAGGTGTGGCCTTCGTTTCCGTCCGGGTCGCCAACGCGGATCGGCATTGGTCGCACAACCATCAGGATTTTGCGGATCCGGCTGGGCGATATTCCGGCCTCGGCAAGGCATCCCGCAACGTTTGTATCTCGCGAGGTCACATGCGGATAATCTCCGTGAAAAATGCTCAACCCACTGCCTTGGGTACCCTCCAGCAGGATGGATTGGCCACTGCGGTAAGCCTCCTCCAAACGATCTGATGTCGAGCCGCGATAACTGCCGGGAGTGCCCACATACGGTCGCAGCTCATCAACGTCCTTGGCCAACCTGATATCTTGACCCCTGCTCAGAATTCGCCGCGCAGCGGCAACTCCACTACCGCTTCCGGTCGATGCGATAGTTGAGACAAGGTGTCCCTCCCTCTCCGTTCCAATGTCCTCTTCTTCAATGATGGTTGCTTGGGGATCAATGAATAAGCGATCAGGGCCGATATTGCACTCCTCTATCTCCCTCAAAAGCCCAGGCAAATGAATGGTCATGCCCGGGCCTAGAAGTAGTCGCGCTGTCACGTCACGCGACCCTGAAGGCAGATGATGGTACGTAAACGTGCCGACGGCGCTCGCCACGGTATGCCCAGCGTTGGGGCCACCTACGCGCACCATCACGTCGTATTCACGCGCGAGGTACGCAACGATGTTGCCTTTTCCCTCGCTTCCGTACTGCCCACCAATGAGTACGTCGACACACCTGATCTCGGGTGGCGTGTACAGATGCAAACGGGCAGCGACACGAACAAGCGTGTCACTCGAATCGGAGCGCTCGGTATAAATGCGCACGTCGGCATCATCCTTGAGCGCCTGGATTTCGGCCTCATCCCTGAGCTGATTTACCTGATCATAGGGCAAGGGATCCGACTGACCTTCAACTCGTTTCGCGTAGCGCGTTTGAAGCGTGGGGTCACTGGCGTACAGGTGGACGTGCACAAGATCGGCCCCGAAAGCCTGTCGAAACTGCAATACCTGCGCGAGCGTATCCAGATGATCAACGACTAATGGTCGGCCAGCCTCCTCTCTCCCGCACATGGCCTGGGTTTCCAGAAGCATCCACTGATCCACATCGACATCGCCAAATTCGCGTCGTCGATCAATCATTTGTGGCTGATCCATCCGCAGACGCCACTCGGGATCATCAGTGAGCCGCCGATTGCTGACCACTGCGAAGCCAAATTCCTTTTCCAGCAGACCTGCCAACTCACTCTTACCACTGCAGGTCTTGCCGCTGATCACCACGATTTGCCGAGTTTCCATGCGCTACTTCTCCCAGATATCCATGATCTGATCTGCAATTTCCAACGGGGTGTATTCTTCAGTGTCCAGAGTTTTGTCGGCAAAACCTGCCAGCGAGCGGGCGCTTTGCTCATTAGGATGCGCCACGCTGGCGATGTACTCGTTGAGATCAGTCGCGCCGCGCGCAGCGTATCTCTGCTGCAGGACAGTCTCGGGCGCGGTGATGTGTACGTGCCTTACTGCGTCGCCAAAACGGAGTCTGAACAACTCAACTTGCCTGGGCTTGCGCACGGCATCCAGCAACCAGTTTTCAACGGCTGGCTGATCCTGGATAGCCGGGTTTGCCACCGACTCGATAAGCCAGGAGAAGTCGGTTGATTCGTCAAGAGAATCGCCGAGCTCTTGGAGGCGATGACGATCAAGTGGCTCGTTTCGAGCAGCCAGTTGGGCACGCAGAAATGAGCCACTGCTGATCGGGACAAAACCATGGATTTTTTGGAGGGAGGCGGATACTGAAGTCTTGCCACTGGCCATTGGGCCACTTAAAAGAAGTAGTCGCTTCACGTTTAGACGATCCCTGTCTGGCGAAATCAATATAGTGATAAAGAGTAGCCCAATCGCCGGGTTGGGCAGATATTTCTAATCCGCAGCACAGCAAGGTAGGCAACCAACTGGCTAACATCCGCAGTACTATGCGGCTGCCGCCAATGATGGACGCGCGCTCTGCCTAATCAGGCCATGACCATGGCTTCAGGGAGTGGCAATGGCGCATGCGTAGTACGTATAGGCGCCTCGGAAAGTGACCCGCACTTCATCACAATCACTGGCCCTATTGCTCCACGTCATTGGCACCCATTTACCCTGATGCAAGGAGGCAAACTTGATAAACCATGTCCATGCCGATTACGCCCCGCCTCGATCGTGGGAGCAGTTCGAAGAGCTCTGTGCGGACGTCTTTCAGTCTGCCTGGCAGGATCCCGCACTGGTCAGGCACGGACGGGCAGGCCAAAGCCAGAATGGGGTCGACATCGTTGGCCGCAACGGCGCTGTGTACCCCATCGGTATTCAATGTAAGAAACGCTCAATTTGGCCTGCGAGCAAGCTCAAGCCTCGTGAGATTGATGATGAAATTGCAGAGGCAATGAAGTTCAAGCCTGCCCTGAAAGCCTTCTACATTCTGACGACTGCGCCGGATGATGTAGCAACGCTCGAACATGTACGCAAGCTCAATGAGCAACATCAGAAACAGGGCAAGTTTGAGGTCGTGGTACTTGGTTGGGCAGAGATCGTTCGTCGCGCAACGCGGGATCCTCAAGTAGCCAACAAGCATTTCGGCCCTGCTGGCGGCGGGGCACCTCGCTCTCCACTCCTTGCCACCTGGATGATGTCGAACGGAAAACTGGAGCTCAGCGGAGGTGACCTTGAGCTCAGCGTCGCTGAGCTCGTCCAGGATCTCTACGACTGGCCAGACGGTCACATCGTGATTCGCCAGCGAGAAAGTGATGCCCTACTCGAAACGCTCAGGCACTTCGAGGGAAGAGACTTGACCACAGAGCAAAGAAAGGAGCGAGTTGCCCTTCGCACGCAGTTGCAGAAGCTGAAGGCTGCAGAGGCGCTCGCGGTGCAGGGAGTCATGCTAATGCTCACCGACCCTGTCGTGTCCGAATTGATATTAAAGGTGTGGGAGAATGACGCGCCTTTGGCCATCCAAGGTTTTCTGAATGGACATTTGGGGCTGGGAGCGCAGGAAAATAGCTTTGGCAAAACATACTTGCGGCTGACGTTACCCGATGGAGATCATCATTCGTGCTCGACCGTCATCAGCGAGGAACATGTGGCATCGATATTGGCTATCAAACAGAAGCGCATAGAAATGTTCGGAAACGCGCTAACCGACACTGTCGCTGACCTGCCAATGGAAGTGCGCGCTCAAGTGGCTATCCCCCGCATCATCCGCAAGATATTCGAATATCGAAGCCAAGAACGTCTCAGTTCTGAAGAAATAGCGAAGAAGAAAGCCTTGAACATCGACAAGTGGAAAATTGGTATCGCTTAGGTCGCTGAAAGCACGGGCTGCCGTGACAGATGTTGTATGCCGGTGATGCGCAGGCGGCCCTAAAGTGCGACGCCAGGAAGATGATATTTTAGGTTGCAGAAGGCTGAGCCAAAACCCACGGCAATGTTCGCCATCTGAGCTTCACCTGTTATTTCAGCTCACTCACGCTCGTACCTGAGGCCTTCTGCATGGCGCAGGCGAAGTTGTGCATCGAATGGTTTTCAACAATGTTGATACCACCCAGCAGGCTGTAGCGAACGCCTCGGATGGTGGGATCGACTGCCGATGGCTCAACGAACAGGCTGGTGAACGATCGCAATAGCGCGAGAATCTCACCTCGCTCGTAGATCCTGTCGATGGACAGCCCCACACGATTCACATCACGGGTTGCAGTATCCACGCTAAAAAAACCCGTGACCGGGGATGGATCAAATGCATAGACCTGAGTCACCTTCAAGTGCCCGGGAGAAACAGGCAGCGCGTAGGCAAACTGCTGAGCGAGACCACCGCCTAGAGAGTGGCCTGTCGAAATGAGCTTTGCGTCTTTCAACCACTGGCCCTGCTCGGTTTGAGACCTCTTGGCAAACTCATCAACAAACGCAGGGCCGAAACTTTTGACCAAGAGGGTGTACTCATCGTCGACCTTGAACGTGATCCAACGAAAATTGGACATCCAATCCTTACCGCTTTTGGCCTCAGTTCCGCCGAATGCCACCACGACCTGCTTGAGCTCACGGCTCTCCCACACTTCTGCACGCAGGTGGGATTCACGCATCACGTTGTCCAGATGACCATTGGCGATTGGAAAATCAGTCCAGCGCTTCCACCCATGGCTCGCCACGACTTTTTCCGCACTGGTTGCAGTACAGATGTCCTTGGACTCTCCATCGACAGCCCGCGCGTAGGCGACGTCGGACAACCATGCATACTGCCAATGGGTCTTCGCTTCGGCCTGGTTGGGAACAGGTTTGCCTAACAGTCGATGGCCCGGCTCCCGGACTACGACCTCATCAGGTGTCTGGTTGAACGCGGCACAGCCGCTCAGGAATACCGGTATCAGCAAAAACCGGCCAAGCACTACGAGGCGGTGAATCCCCATCATCACTATCCCTATCGATGGTCAGAAGAAATCGAGCACGTCCCTGCTCTAGATGCAGATTGCTACAGATTATGGGCAATCAGATGTCAACCTTGGTAATTGAAGTTTTGTTGAGAGCGGACGCCTAACGCCCGCTTTTTGACGCCATCTTCGTCAAGCACGAGCAGATCGGTCAACCACCTGTGCTCCACCGTAAAGCAACTCTGCTACTAAATGATTTTTCAAAATGCCGTCCGACACATGCCATGGGAGCGGGCCATGCACTTGCGCGCCACCGACCCGAAAATTTGAAGAATGAAGCAGGGAGATCACCTACCGATTGAAAGCACCGCCTGCCCTGTCCCACGAACCCGAGTACCGGGCCCCATGAGCACGTATAACGTGTTGACGCTCTCGAACAGAAACCCATCTGTGAATGACTTCATGAACGTTGTTCGAACCCAGTCGCCGCGATCACGCTTATGCTGGCTGTGAAACAGCACGTTGCTCGCGTAGACGATCTGAGGAGAGAGACCGTCCTGGGCCAGGGAACGTCGCAAGTCATCGTTCACTTGGACGTCGATAATTCTCCATTCACTGACTATGCAGAAAGGCTTTCGCCTTCCTTCCACGGCTGCCGCAGCCTCCTCCGTGGATCCGGAGAAGCCATCAAGTGGCGTTCCAGCGCAAGTGAGCAGATCGATTACTGTGTTTGTCGCATCGCTCATGGTTTACCTCGTTGAGCCAAGACATCGCGCAACCTCAAGAGGGCCTCATCAAGTGTCAGGCCACCCCTTTTCGGAATCAGCAGCTCAGCAGCTACCTGCATCGATAGACGGTTTATCCCGAGGTCGTTCAGCGTCTGCCAGGTATGACTCAGGGCCGGAGGAAAAGGCGCGCGTCTCACCAACGCGGCGGCCTCTCGTCGCGCCTGGAGATAGCCAGGCTGATCGATCACCTCACTAGCATCGATCGAGACTCGACCGTCACACATTTCAGTGTCTTCAGGCGTTTCAGTGAATCGGTGTTTGCCTGCTCCTCAGGGCTGCAGCGCTTGAGTTTGAACACCCAACGCAGCAGCCTCCTGACCAACCTCGTCTTCAATGAAGCACCCGTTCCAAGGGCATTTCACCGTTCTCATGCTGCCAGTGGACAATCACGTAAGTGCTGCCTGACAGCGTCTGGCACAGCAGATACCCCTCGGACAGAAACACCTTTTGAATCGCAGAAGTCCGAATGTGCGCACCCTGCTGGAAGCGGCGCCTTGCGTCGTTGAAGACAAATCCTGTCAGGAAGGGAGGTTTGAATTCGGTGCAACACAAGTACCCCGTGATGGGGCACCCAAAATCGACTCGTTGAGCCACTAATACGCTGGATGGAACCCCCACTGCCTGAATCCCTCATTTTCAAAATGCTGAAACTAGGCCAGCTGGCCTCTTAGTGAACCCTGTCGAAACGATCCAGCGCGCCATTTTCATGAAGCCAATGAGCGACGACATACCGCCCACCATCGTCCGCCACCACCACTTCATAACCCTCCTCCCAATATCGATCGGATATAGGTGGAGTGTGGATAGGCAGCCCCTCTGGCAAGACGTTGCGATGATCGCAAAAGAGCAGGCCTGTCATCCGAGGAGGCCTCTCCAACGCACAGATCAGGTAGCCGACGATGTCTGTATCCGAAACAGCCCTTCGCGCCCGCTCAACGACGGCGGGAAGTCGGTAGAACCTGAGGTCGTTCAGGGAAGCACCAAACGACTTAACCCAATACGCCGCCCTAAAACCCTCCTTTTGCTCAGACATGACTTGGGGAAACCACAGGCGCAGGTTCGACATTATTCAATTCACGAGACCCTCTGCCGAATCAGCACGTGACGGGCCACAGTACGGATTTAAACCACGGCGCTGCATCACTCGGATGTCACCTCTATTGGCCCGAATCTATCCTGGCGCCCAACGATAACGCCGGTGTCGAAACCGAAATTCGCCCAAGTTCGATTTATCTATATATTGGTCGTGGATCGGTCGCATGACCGATGTCACGTCCCCAACCACGCCATCTCAAGCTGATGTGCTGCCGCCCCGCGACCACAGCGGCTGTCAGACAGCCTGAACGCTAATCGTCACTCGACCAAATATATAGAGTTGAGTGACGCATAGCAAACGCGGCATATCGTCGGTTTTGTAAGTAGGCCCGAAATGTCCTTGCGTAACGCCTTGGCTTCAGCGCTGCAGCTTCTGAGAACAGAGCGTGGATTGTCCCAGCAAGCCTTGGGCGGCACGATCACGAGCCAACACATCAACTTGGTGGAAAACGGGAAGTCTTCCCTGACCACGGACTCACTCGATGAAATCTGCAAATCGCTGCAGGTGCATCCTGTCGCGTTCCTGGCCCTCATGTACGCGGCTCACGAGCAAAGTTCGGCTGCGGATGTCCTGACGGCTGCTCAAGCCGATCTGGACGCCATGGCACTTCTCAACAGGGCGATCAATGCCGCGCCCGAGAAAAAACCTCATCCTCGGGTTGCCAAGGCGGCGCAGGTCACCGTCTCCATTCAAGCAATGAAGGATGCCGGGCACAGCCGTGCCGAGGTTGCCAAAATGCTGGGGCTTTCAGAGCCAACGGTGAGACGCCACTGGAATCGTCCCTTGGCGTTAGGCTGAACGTTCTTGCCCCGCCGTATCAGCGGGGCAAGCCATCGACTCCTGCAGCCGACTCAGTTTTTGAAGAAAACGACGGCAGCGTGGATCAGAGTGGCCCCAACTTTCAGAGCATCCATGATCAAGACCACAATCTCTCTGCGCCTTGAGTGAGGTCGCTCACCGGATGTGAGCGAGCGTCGAGGCTCTGGAGGGTGTATGGACAAGCAGCGTTGAGCAGCCCCATGTTTTCTAAAACATTGCGGACAGGTGCGACTTTTCAGAGGCGACATAAAATAATCCCATTCGAATTTGGAGGTGGAAAAAGCTTTCGAAGGGGGGATCAACGCAGGCGGTGGCGATAGCCGCTGAGTTCAGGGCCATCCAGGAAGAGAGGAATGTTAAACACGGCACGCATTGCGCGAACCATGAGAGCTCTGGCTTGGCGGCGCTGCTCGCGCAGGTCGGCGATCAGCTCAGCAAGAAATTTGCGGTGGCGAGAGAAAACGGCATTTGAGCCATATACGCCAATGGCAGTGTCTACTGCATTGAGCAACCTCAGTACGCGGCAGTAGAAACTCGCTTTTCTCTCCTCACTGACTTGCCCCAACGCTCGCTCAGCAAGCAGAGTGGCTAGCGAATGGTTCAAGTGCTCCTTGCGAATGTCGAACACGGGGCCACATTCTTGCTCAAGCCTCGCTAGCTCGATTTTGATCTCTTGGGTGACAGGATCGAGCACACCGTCAGCGTGCGCTGGCAGTTCGTTGTGCTGTTCCTGTAAATCGTACTCAACCATAGGGATTCTCTTGAGGTGCCCCGACGCCAAAGATATCGACTGCCAGCCAAGCCTGCAACGGCCACTTTTAATCCCCCAACTCAGCCAGGCTGGAGCAGCCGATACGCTATTGGCCTTGAAGAGCCTTTCCCCAGTTGCGATTGAGCGGATCACAATGGCCTCATCGTGACGAGGCCACGTACACCTAACCTCTGAACAAAACAGACAGATCCAGCTGAGCATTGGCTAACTGGCTTATCTTCCCGCCGATCTCATCACTCACTTTGGCTTGCGCCGTACTCTCGCTGGCAAGACCAGCGATATGCGTAGTCTTCTGGTTGATGTCCTCAGCCACCACGCTCTGCTCCTCAACAGCCGCAGCCATTTGCGTACTGGTCATGCTGATGTGATTGATCTGGCGAGCGATCGACTGCAAAACCGTTCGTACCGCATCTACGTCATCGTTCGCCCGTGAGGTCGCAGCGGCGCCTTTTTCTACAGCACTGATAGCCGTACGACCGCCTTCCCGAAGCGACATGATCGACTCCTGGATCTGGCCTGTAGCATCCCGGGTTCGTGAGGCGAGCGCTCTGACCTCGTCAGCAACGACAGCAAACCCACGCCCGGAATCACCGGCCCGCGCAGCCTCGATCGCCGCATTCAGCGCAAGTAGGTTTGTTTGCTCCGCAATCCCGTGAATGGCGTCGGTGATGCCACTGATGGACTCAACCGCATCGGCCAAAGCACTCACCTCGTCGCCGATATCTCGAACGCACGTGGCCAGAAGATCCGTGGAAGATTTGCTTTGCATCGCAGCACTCTCCCCGTCAGTGGCGAGCTGATCGGCAGCGCTCGCGGCATCTGCCGCACCCTGAAGACCCCTGGAGAGCTCCTGAATAGTGAGAGTCATCTGCTGCATAGCTGATGCCGACTCTTCGGTCTCCACCAACTGACGTTCGAGCCTGGCGACCTGAGCCTGAGTTATTCCCAGAGAGTCGCTGGAATAACCCAAGAGAACCTTGGCATTGATCTGCGCCCGACCTGCCAGCGTGCGCATCCTGACCCCCAACTGGTGAAGGGCTGCTTCTAGCACTGCGCCATGACGAGACTTGTCCACATACACGTCAGCCAACAATGGCGAAGGCACGAGCTCTTTTTGGTTCGTGGATAAGATGTGCGCCCGGCTACGGCCCCGAACCCATTGTGATGCAATCGTCCATCCCACCCCGATGAGAAGTACGCCACCCCAGGTTGGGTCGAGGGCTTTGACGCTCATCGCAACGCCTGTCGACAGTCCAAGAACAACCACCGGCAGGTACGAGAAAAGCGCTGAAATACGTGGCAGTAAGCTGCCGGTACCGCTGGGACTTAGGTGGTTATAGACCTTCTCCGCGCGGCGCTGCACGACGGGATTCAGCGGGTGATAAAGCGCGCCGAACGCAAAAATGTTGCCCGCTTTGATCAGTGGCATGAAGTACGCCTCACACCAGAAGGTTTGGCCTTCCTTCGACCTTCCACGAATGGGCGCGCAAAACGGCTTGCCACCGCGCAACTGCTTGTAGCCCTCCTCCATCAGTGCACTTGGCATGGACTTGTCGAAGATCAGTTGCTGGTTCTTCCCCATGACCTCGTCGCGGGAATAGCCGCACATAGCGAAGTACTCATCATTGCAATCGATGATCTCGCCCTGAAGGTTAATCCGGGAGAACGGCAGCACGCCCATCACGCTGACATTGTCAGCAGCAGATCTATTGTTGTCTGGCACAGCCCTACCCTCAAACCGTGAAAAGCGCATCGCCAGCGCTACTACTGTGCATGTCACCCTGAGGTCGCTGCTCTAGCGACGCGGAGAATTGCACATCAGGTGGATGTAAGTGATGCCCGCTCAGCCACGGTCTTTGGGTCTACCGCAGCCCCGGCGTGTGCCGGTGCAACTCATCTAAAGCGTGACGATTAGACCGGTCACGCGGTGCCTGGTCTATCCAGTTTGTTCAGGAAAACAAGCCATTAAAATCGATATGCTTCGCACAGAAAGCGAGAGACGTTGGCGGGTCTTGATGGGGATTCAGGAGGCGGGATGCGGGATGCGGGCGAGATGAGGTGGCTGAGACAGTCACCGGAAAAGTGAGTCTGCTTGCGAAGGGCTACTTCCGGCCATGTGCCGCAAGGCCGCGTGAAGCACGGAAGAAAAAAAGGTGATGGACTCAACGAGGAGACCAGCGAGTCCATCACCTAAGGTCACAGGCTATTAATCGGCAAACCCGAAGCCATCGTCACACCCGCTCCAGAGGAGTTTGTGAAGTGCGACGGTGGCAGAACAAGGCAAGTGTCTGGTACCACTCAACCTCATTTGTCAGTCTGCCGATGCGGGGTAATTGGCCTACCCGACGAGTATGTCGATTTTCACCGCGCGCTGCGTTGGTCAAGCACGAAGGGGGATATCACCGAAACCGAAGGGAGATTTTCGGCGATGAGAGGAATCGATTTCGCGGGCTTTTGGGCTGAGATCGCTGGCCCGTTCCGTCCAACGCCTGTAGTCGGCAAGCGCCGCCCATCGGCGTAAACTGCGCGTTTTTGAGCACATGGATGTTGCAATGCCGGATCAGAAATACCTTTCGTTGCTGTCAGCGGCTGCAGATCTCTTTGAGCGATTCGCCCCTTTGTTGGGCTTCGCCGCACTCGTGGTATTCGTGCTGCTGAGAACCCGGTCGTTGTTTTTCGTGTTTTACCGAATCCAAAGCCTGATCGGCGGAGCCCAAGCATTCCATGATGAACGCGTGCAAAGGCACTGGAAGTCATTCGAGGACATGCAACGGCTCAACCTTTGGTTCGGTTTGAACCTGACTTCGTCACGCGCGATGCATCAACTGTTCGCCTGGATGGATCGGCACAATCTGAGTGTCGGTGAAATTTCCCGGTCAATGACGTTTTTTGATGCCAACAGACTCGAATTTATCTTCCCCAAAAATTGGTACCTGAAGCTTGATCTGATCTGGCGGTCGTCGGCATTGGTGATTCTGGGTTTCGGGGCGATCATGTTTTCCTGGTCGGACTATGCATTGTTGTATGTGAAGAAAACCCACACCCTGTTTTGGGTGGCTGGAGGGCATGCATACAGCGCCGGATACCCGATCAGCTCATACTTCGTTGACGGTGGTAGCTGGCACCTGCGCGATGACTACTGCCTTTTCACCAACGCCATCGCGCCGCTCGCCGAAGAGTGGGACAAGCAGGTCATTTGTCACCTGGTTCTGGGCAATCGAGAGGATTATGTACAGGATGCCATCCAAAACCAGCATTGGTTAGGGTGGTTCCTGGCCGTTCTTTTTCTGTACGTTTCCTTTCGCCTGATGCGTTACCTGATCAGCAGAAAACTGGCGCTCAACATCCACGAAAGGGTGACAGCTAATGCCCGGCAGAGATTGGTCAGGCAGGGAACATTAACGGGACAGGTATCCGGCCAAGCCCCCTCTGATCCCGCTTGATGGGTCGTAGATCTCATGGCTTATCTCAAGGCGTTAGGCTTCTTGAGGGGTGTTCCGATCGATCACCATCCGAACGAACTGGACGAGGTCTTGAATTTTCCCGCGACCTGAGCGATCCAGGTGAAATCCCATAACGCCTGCGTCGCGAGGCCCATCGCGGTCACACCGTTGCGAATCTCCGATCATTAGCACCCGGCCTGATGTGTCATTGAAATAGTGGCCGGGCTCCACGCCCATCTGGTCGCAGATCAGTCGGTAAATAGCGGGATCGGGTTTCATGACCCCCGCTTCAAAACTGAAAGTGTAACCGTCCATATGCGGGAAGATTTCTCGGACTTTTGGGCCATAAGGGCCGGCAAGGTTGGAGCAAATTCCGGTTTTAATGCCTGCCGCACTCAGGAGCGATATGGCTTCGATTGCATCCGCATACGGCTCGATCGAAGACAGCTCCACCTCCATTCTGCGGTAAAGCTCTTGGCGCCGCGACGGCGTCAACGCCACTCCAAGGGTTAAAGCCATGTCATCGAGTGACAGGTTCGCCGTCATCGCGATGTGAAGGCTGTCGGGTTTTAGCTCGACACCTTGGCGCCGGCCCTCACGAATCAACTCGCGGTACGGGTTCGTCCGCCGGCTGATGCGCACTATGGTACCGAACGCATCGAAGACGACGCCGCTGATCACGGCGTTGGAGTCGCTGGTGACTCGTTGCTTGCGGCTGTTGCCATGGCTCACCTCAAATAGTCAGAACTGGCGCACGACAGCCGAAAGGGACATCGACTTGCGCCGGCCATGCCCCAGCAGGACATACAACTTGTTGTGCGTCTGAAAAAACATGTCATCGGTGAAACGCACCAAAGGTGTCGAGCGAAACCAATGGAACTTGGAATTCGTAGAGCTATCGAATAGCACATTGAAGACCAGCAGCATGATTGGCTGCATACCCTCCAAAGCAAGCTCCTCGACGACAAGGTCAGGAGCATCCAGATCGAGCCAAACCCATTCGTCAACAATGCAAAAGCTGCGATCGGGGAATTTTTCCTGGGTGACCCGGATGGCTTCTTCAAGCTCGATATCTGCGCCCTGCATAACGGAGCTCGGGCCGATCATCTGCTGCACATCAATGTCCGACATGGATTTTCCTTTTCCATAAATGGCGGGGTTGGGTCTTTCTTGGGCTCTGGCTCTGGCTGTGGCTTTGGCTTTGGCTTTGGCTTTGGCTTTGGCTTTGGCTTTTAAGAATCGGTGTTTTTTGCTCTCAGGTGGGGGCTATGGGTTCGAGGCAGTGCCGTCTCGCGTCATCGAATAAATCACGGTCTGCTCCACGCCATCGACCTCTTCAACCATGAACAAAAGGAAGCTGACGATCACATACCGCTCACCGCTGACGGTGACTGCGATTGAATAACCCTGATCCTCATCCATGGTCGCTATGTCGTCGGTGATAACTGTGTCGCCGTTGCCCGATCGCTGGTGGATGTCGAAAAACATTGCACCCTTGAAGCCAGCACCTGCTGGGCGGGCATCGAGCAAATAACCGCTGATCTGGCCTTCGAAGGTGAGCTTCGTGGCCTGTATCAGCTTGGCTGGAAAATGCACTTTAAAAACCTCTGTTCGGCGATCGCCAGTTACTCAAAGCGTGATCACGCACTGGTTGTCGAAACTCACTTCTTCACCTGGATAACCTCTCGGGTTGGACAAGAACCTGATGCCATTGATGGTTTCGTCCACCGGCACATGAGTGTGCCCAAAAACCCACAGGTCGATTTTCATATCCAGGAACTCTTGCCAATTGTTGCCATAAGCAGCACGCAGATGCGGATGCTTGCCGTAGTCAGGGACGAAATGCATCAGTGGTGGAAAATGCGTGATCACCACCGTCTTGCCATCGAACGGTTGCTCCAACTCCCTGCGCAGCCATTCACGCGACTGCTGGGCAACTCTTCGGGTTTGCTGGGGCACCAGCGTTCGATACTGCGGCTCGACCCGGATCACCTTGTAGTCATTCATGAGCGCACGGGCCTCCAACATCGCCAGGGGCGCGTTGCCCGTGCCTTCAAAATCCGCCCATCCTGTGCACCCCACAAAGCGGACACCATCCAGGGTCAGCGTGCGCTGCTCCAAGAAATGCACGTTTGAAGCACTGGGCGAATTCAATCGATCAAGCGTTTTGTCCCAGCTCGATTTGTAGAACTCATGGTTGCCGGCGACAAGAATCGTCGGCTTCGAAAAGTGCTCGCCAGCCCAGTCGGAACTTCGCCCTTTGATGTTGATGTCGCCAGCCAGAATCGCAACGTCATAAAGGGAAGGATCGGGCAGCTCAACGGGCTCGAACTCGACGTGCAGATCCGACATCGCAAGGAGTCGCATGAGTCTTTTTACCGTATATTGAAAACTGGGAATGCATTCTTAATGAATGGTATACGCTGACGATGCTGGGCGTCAAAGCGTGGCTTCATTCTTTTCTTTTGTGAGCACATCCAAAAGATGGAATTTCAGCCGACGTTGGGCCAGGTGTTGCGCGAGCTTCGGGTCGCTGCAGGGCTAACGCGCGAAGCCTGCGCCGAGGTATTAAGCCGGCCTCACCTGGCCAAGGTTGAACAGGGCCAGCAAGCCATAACGGCCATCAAGCTGCATTCCCTTTGTGAGCTGTTTGGAATTCCTACCAGCCAAGTGCTCCTGGTAGTGGAGGCTCGCCTGCGTGGAGTTGATCTGGACGACTACAAAGCTTCGTGGGATGTCCAGGTTGATCGCCTCATTGGCTCGGGTGGGCTGGTGAGCTCGCCTCAGGAATCGGCGGTGAGGGGTGTGCGCGGCAAGCGCGCGGACGAAACCATGGGGGCTGTCCGGAAACTCCAGGCTGAAGGGCTTGCGAAGATGATGGTCGTGCGCCAGTTGGGTATCAGTCGATCGACCGTGGATAAGTACTGGGTAAAAAGCTAGGCCTGCTGCTGATCAGCGGGAAGAATTGAGCAGCGCCCTGAGCTGACAGACGTTGAGGCTTCTTCCCAAGTAAAAACCGTCAGAGGTGATCATCCCTCTGTGTGGCAATCTCGCGTAGGTCGCCCCCTTTCAGAGGGAGGCTGCTACAGTCCTCGGTGCTACCGAGTACTGACCGAACAATCATTTATCAGCAGTGCTCAATTTCCTGTAACGCTCTACGAAATCGCCCCTGCTCATTACTTTTAGGTTCTGCACAGCATCACGAGCTTTGTTCAGATAGGCTGGCAAGGCGTCTAAAGAAATCACTGTTACCGACTCGATGCTGTCAATTAGTGTATCTGTCAGTGAGCTTTCGATATTCCGGATGGCTGGGCGCTCAAGCGTTTCGCTGATAACTTTGGCAATTCTCTGGCACGCCAATTTCAGCTCCGGAGAAGCTCTTTGATAGACGCTGATATGTGAATGCACTGTCGTCAACATATCCAACGATTGGCAAGATGCTGCCTGCGACAATGAAACGTCATCATTCAGCACTCTAATAGGTGCATTTGTAACCAAAAGCGATCCCAATACCGGGATAGGCAAGCCTTCATCATTCCCTTTAAACACCGAATAGTGCGAATGCAGTGCGTGAGGCAGGGCATATCTTAATTGCTGAAGTCCATGCCGAATCTTTTGAGGGTCAGCCGTGGTACTGGATAACGACACACCTCTGTTGCAATAAATCCTGGACTCCAATGTATTCAGACTGGAAAGATCCGTCGCCATATAAGGGCCCAGCCAGTTAAAAACGGATAACGTAGAAAGAACCTCTGGCTCATGACGAGCAACTTTTGAGAACACCCACTCAACAGAAGGCGAAGCGTACTTGCATTCTATTAAAAGTCCTAAACTTACTAGTTCTCCCAGCGTCGCTCCCGTACCAGCGGAAGCGATTGCCAGCAAATCCACGGAAAAATCAGTGTCCTCCCCACTTTCATTGGCTCGACTATAAGAAAACTCACCCTGATTGTGGAATCCACATTCAGCAATGATAGCCGCCACCTCATGTTCAAGAATGAGGCTGGACTTCAGCAGGTGCTCGATCCGTTTATCCATCGTTTATTTTCTCTAGATAGCAACTTGATATCACCAATAATATCAAACTGAGGCTTCACTGCCAGATCTATCAATCATCAGATTATCTCCAGGCTGAACGGAGGATTTAAGAACCATCCAGATTTAGATGGCTTCGATCACACGCCGCTCACCTTCCGCAATCAACTTGGGAATAAATTCCGGATCCGTGGATGTCCGGGGCTCATGATCGGGAGCATGGATGCGCTTCACGTGAGCGGTGATAGCGTCAGCGATGACACAAGCGTCTTGCTCACCCCACCATTGGGAAAGCCCCTCTGCCATCGCGCTGGTGGGTGTGCCTTCAAGACCCACGTGCATCAGGAAACGTGCGGTCTTCATCAGATGAGCGTCGAAAGTGGCAAACAGGTATTGGTTTGAGTCATCGGCATGACTCTCGTTGACCCGCTTAACGAAATCGCTCAGATGAGTGATGTCCCAAGCTGCGTTTTTTACACCAGCAATGGCAGCAGCTCGGTCGGCAGAGCCCTTATTCTTGAAGACCTTCTTCTTCGACGGGGAATGGGTTCCAAGATAAATGCTGGCAAGCATCATGGCCGGCCCAGCGAAGATCAATCTATCTGCCATCCAGTCCAGCAGACGAAGCGCCTTATCAACGCGCGCCCTGCTCCGAGATCCAATTCGAGGATTTTCAGGGCAACAATGTAGTTGCGGTTCCAGCGGAAGATCGGTCGCGCCATGTCCTCAATTGCCACGATTTGAGGCGTATACGATCCAGAGACACCATTTGAACGCCCAAGCGCCACGTTGAGCATATCTTGGAAAGGAGCCTTATCAGCAGCTCGAAACCATCCAAGCTCCTCCTGTGCGACCTCATTGCCAAGGTTATGGGCAAGTTCATGGTAGGAAACACTCGCCTCAAACTGGATACCCATTACCTGCGCGAAACCGAGTAATCCGGCGCAGAGACAGAGCTGCCGATCACCTGCTGTTTCACGCCCTTTCGCTAGTTGGGCGATGCGCGAAGCCACATTGCGATCCGGCAATATCCAGGTCGTAACGCCCTGGCTGTTTGCGTATAGGTGCCCTGCTGGGTGATACATACCGACGTCAGGTACACCGTAGCCTGGGACGAGAATGTCAGCGGCTTCCAGCAGAGCGGCAACTTCCGTGAGGTCATCCAGGGGGAAATTGGCAGGAAGCTGCCAGATCGTGGACTGCGCGCGATCCTTTGATTTATTCACGGTCATGGTGTTTGCCAAGTCTGAACGTAGCCAAGAAATTCTGCATGGGGCCTGCGCCCGATACGCCAGCTGCTGATATCAGCAAGCTTGTCCCTGGTCTGAGCCGTGGTGACGACCAGGCGCCTCTCGGCCCGCGAGATACCGACGAAGAATGTACAACGGACTTCATGGGTGTCCCTGCCCCAATAGGCCTCCTCCTCGACGCCAAGTAAGATGACCGAATCAAACTCCAGGCCCTTGCTCTTGTGCACCGTCAGAATCCGGATTGACTGGTCATCAGACAGTTGAGCTAGCGCCTTTAGCAGGTCAGGCTCCTGCACCATTGCCGCGTCAATGTATTTCTTGAGATCGCGGATAATCTCTTTCAAGCGATCACGCGCCTCGTAATCCGGTGAGAGGCCCGTCAGCAGGCTCACACCCACCATCGACAGAAACTCTTTCAGCAGCGTCCACCTCTGGGCGTAGTTCTTCGCGGCGAGATCCTCAGCAGCAGTCTTGCGTGCCTCCTTGATAAATCGGTTCCAATCGTTTCGCACGGAGCCGCCGTGGTCGTCGTCATCGGCTGGAATGATCCGTCGCAGCAACCGCGTCCAGGCTTTCGGCTCGCGCGAACCATAGAGGCACAGCAGAAAGTCCACAACGACCGAGGCTACGGGCTCGGTGGTGATGTCCTGCATCTGGTTCTCGTTGCGGTAGGCAATACCCAGCTCATCGAGAGCGGCGGTTAAACGGGCTGTATAGGCCTCGGGATAGCTCCTGAGCAGTACCGCAATTTTGGAGGGCGCAACGCCCTCTATGTTGATCCAGATATTGATTTGATCGGCAAGGCTGACCGCCTCGTCAGTACAGTCATTGAAAGACTGAAGCAGGATCTCGCCGCCCTCTCCGCCCAAGAGTTCTGCGGGCATTTCAGAGCCTGGATCGAGCACCTTTATGAGGTCGTTCTGCAGCCTGAGAAGCTGAGGTTGCGAGCGAAAATTGCGGTAGAGATTGAGATGTGTGGCTGCAAAATCCGCTTCAAACTTTCCGAATACGCCGTCGAGCGCGCCGGCCCAGCCCATGATTTTCTGTTTCACATCCCCGACCGCAGTGACCCGGCGCGCCGTACCGCCAAAAATCTTGCTGACCAGCGCGTACTGCTCGTCCGTGCAGTCCTGAAACTCATCGAGGAAGACGTCACTATAGGTCTGTCTGATGGCATTCACGGCCATGGGATAGACGTCCAGGATTTTCAGGGCCAATGGGATCAGTAACCCGAATTCGGTCTGGACAGGATGTGCCTTCCCCTTCGGTACCACTCGAAAGCCCGCATCTAGCGCATCGTCACCGGTGAGAACAGGGCGAAATCGCTCGATAATCCTCTTCGCGAAACCATGGAAGGTGTAGCTGTCGAACCGGCTCGCATAGTCGGGCCCGCACCGCCGCCAAACCCGCTCCTTGAGGTTATTGCTCGCATCCACCTTGAAGGCGATGGCCAATATCCTCTTCGGGTAACGGCATGCCCCCGTGGTCAGCAAAAAGTCAGCGCGCTGGGCAAGCAGTTCAGACTTACCGGCGCCCGGGCCTGCAGTCAGCGCCACGCACCGTTTGACCTCCCTGACCGCTGCCTCCGCATTTGGCTCCAAAACAATGCCTTCGGAGGGCTTCCAATCCTCCGGCGAAATCATTCCGACAGCCCTTCGATCTTGGCGATCACGAAATCTGCTAGACGATTGAGGGACGCAGGCATCTTGGCTATCAGCTGATCATTTGTCAGGTTGGAAAGCGCTTCGATATGCGACTTGGGCTTGCTGTCCAGCTTGAAGCGCTTGTGGTACACGACAAAATGCTTTCGCTCGATCAATGAATATTGGAAACGATCATGATGACTATCACCCAGCACGGACTTGGTCTGCCCCTGCTTCGGAACAACCAGGTCTTCAGGTGCCATACCGTACGCAAGCGGATAAGCCCTGAGCATCGAAAAATCCAGATCCATCGGCGCGGAAAAAAATACGCCCAAGGGCTCTAATTCGGCAATGTAAGATTTGTATTGCGGATCCTTCTCAACCTTCAAGATTCCATGGATCGGATGGTTCCATGCGGGTAAATTTTTGAGCTGATCGTCTGTCAGGTACAGATCACTTGGCCGATGCTTTTTCATCTCCGTCGCGACGTATTTGATACGCCCCCATCCCCCGCCAAAGCGGGCAACGTCCAGATCCAATAGGGTGATGTAGGGAATCTTGAGCCCACTCAATAGTTTCCAGAAATGGTTAACATGGCGACCACCCAGAGGAGCAATGGTGATGGCCGCCTCGTCGACCATCAGCCCCTTGGCAGCCAGCAGCCGGGGCAGGACTATCTCCTCACTGTCGCCCTCCCCCAAGATGACCAGGCGGGAAAAATAGACCTCTGGATAGGCCTGCACAGCCTCCCTCACAAACTTGTAGGCCTCCCCCGTCTCATTGGGCGGCATTTGAATTTTCGTCACCACGGTGCAGCGAGACTCGTCCAGCCTCAGGTACCTGATGGCTGAAGGGTCTACGCGCCGGAGCATCGAAGGCGCGTGAGTCGCAATCAGAGCCTGGGAGTCGGCGAATTTGGAGTCGCCAACCAACCCTTTGAGGGATGACACGATTCGCCCCAAGTAATGAGGCGACAGGCTGTTCTCTGGCTCTTCAAGGGCCACGATGGTGAACACCGCAGGGCGCAGCTTCTCAGCATCAAAGGAGTCGTCATTCCCGTGCAGCACCGCGCGCCCGACAGCCTGGGACGACAAAACCAGCGAGAGATACAGCATCGATTTTTGGCCATCACTCAGCCGTGAGAAATCGACCAGTTGCTCGCCATGACCTGGGGAGAAGGACACCGAAAGATGGCGCAGCAGCGACTCGATCTCGTTGGCCATGAAGGTCACGCTCGGCTGCGTGAAGAACTGGCCCTTATGAAGCTCATTCCAAGTCTTGGTCAGGCCGGCACTGAGGCTGAGTACCGATTCATTCTGAGTCAGGCTCTGGGAGATATCCGTAGTGAGCTGCTGGATGGTCTCGCGCTGCTCCGTCCAATTCACGGCTCGCAGCAGACGTCCCAGCAAGGCGTTCGCGCCATAGGCGATGTGGTCAGCCGGATCTCGGCGAGCCGGGAGATAGTGAACCTGGATGAAGTTCCGCTCGTCCCTGGGCACCGGGGCGGTATCGACCGGCTTGTCATCCTCATCCACGTCCAAGACATATACGAGGCTCTGCTCGATTTCATCGTCAATGCCAATGGTCGCGTCCAGGCGGTACCTTACCCGGGGCACACCATCCAGGGTATCGAGGCGCATGTGCCCAAAGTGCGTTGGGATCGTCGGGTGTTCGTTCTCGTCGTCGCTGAGCTCTGGAAAGGTGAACTCAGTCTCGATCCACAGCGCTCGCTGATCTGGAGCTTGCGTCTCATCGTGTGGGACGAAGAAATCCGATTTACGGAGTCGCCGCTGATTGGGATCAAACGAAAACAGGCGGCAAAGCGCCTGGAGAGTTGCGGTCTTGCCGGAGCCATTGGGCCCGATCAGGAATGTGAGGTCAGACAGATCAACGATTTCTGGTTCTGCACCAAACGACTGAAAACCACAGATGCGAACGAACTGAAGCTTCAAAATAGAATCCTTTCCAAGTGAGGTCAGCGATGCTTGAAGATATTAAGGTTGAATCGCAACCAGATGCTCAATTAACCCAACGGTGAACGTCGCCGGCACCCAGCTAATCCCACCGCAAGCGATGTGATTGGACGAATACGCCCACCTCTCGCTAACCGGCAGTCATCAAGCACCCAAGGCCGAGTTTTTGCGGGATATCTATCCGGTCTGCACGAGAAAGGGACGAAGACCGTCAAGCGTACGCGAGCATCTCACGGATCTTACGTCCCCAAGTTTTATCGTGGATCAGACGTTTATGGTTGTGATCGCCGTTGATGATCTCGTCCTTGGTCAAACCATTCCGACCTTGGAGATGATCGGCTCTCAAAAAGAACGAGGCTGATAGTCGGTGTCTGGCGGGCAAGCGGAAGAGGTTACTCCGAGCGAAGCCGTCGGAGGAGTTTAGCTCTAAAAATGGAAGACACTCGGACGTGGCAATAGGTAGTCAGGTCAGATGGTCAGACTGCTCACAGCAGGCGCAATATCGATGAAAGCCCATGAAATAAGGCTTTTCTCAAGTGTGCAGTTGAAGACCTCAAGGCTTACCTGTGCGCAGTAGAGTGCAGTAGCTTGCAACTGGCGGGCTGCATACTGCTGACTCTAGGCCTCAGTAGCATGGACGCGCCTGCAGGGTGTGAGAAATGGCTAGACACAAAAAAGGGCTTAGATCGCTCTAAGCCCTGATTTTACTGAGTGTGGCGGGAAACCAGGGATTCGAACCCTGGGAACGCTATTAACGTTCGCCGGTTTTCAAGACCGGTGCATTCAACCACTCTGCCAATTTCCCGAGTGCTACGATGCTGAGGCGTGAAGCGTGCAGTCAGGATGTACCTAAGATAAGAACTCAGGGACCTGTTACAGTCGGCAGTTTTCAAGACTGCTGCCTTAAACCACTCGGCCACACCTCCATTGCGTTGCGGGCGCCATAATACCGTAATGAAACAAGCTGTCAAACTCTCTGGCTCGCCTGCACCTGTGGCTCTGTTATGATCTTTGCAACGTTAGATTTCAAACCATCAGGAGTAGCGCCATGCGCGAACAGGATTACGCAGTCAACAACCGCGTGCAGGTCGAGCAGCTAGAGGTTAGCCGCGTCCTGCGCAACACATACGGCCTTCTGGCCCTGACCCTCGCTTTCAGCGGCATCATGGCGTTCGTCGCACAGCAGATGAACGTGCGCTACCCGAACGTCTTCGTGGTGCTGATCGGCTTCTACGGTCTGTTCTTCCTGACCAACAAGCTGCGCGATTCGGCCTGGGGCCTGGTGTCGGCGTTTGCGCTGACCGGCTTCATGGGTTTCATCCTCGGCCCGATCCTCAACCGCTACCTGGGCATGCAGGGCGGCGCTGAAATCGTTTCCTCGGCGTTCGCCATGACGGCTCTGGTGTTCGGTGGTCTGTCGGCCTACGTGCTGATCACCCGCAAGGACATGAGCTTCCTGGGCGGCTTCATCACCGCAGGCTTCTTCGTGCTGCTGGCGGCGGTGCTGGCGAGCATGTTCTTCCAGATCAGCGGTCTGCAACTGGCGATCAGCGCAGGTTTCGTGCTGTTCTCGTCGGTGTGCATCCTGTTCCAGACCAGCGCCATCATCCACGGCGGTGAGCGCAACTACATCATGGCCACCATCAGCCTGTATGTATCGATCTACAACCTGTTCATCAGCCTGTTGCAGATCTTCGGCATCATGGGCAGCAGCAAGGACTGATCCTCTGCCAGCTTGAACAAAAAGCCCGCTTCGGCGGGCTTTTTGCTGTCTCGGGTTCGTGAATTCTTTATCATGGCGGCCATTGTTCCTCGCAACGTCCGCTGACAGAGCCGCTCATGAAGTTCGCCATCGCCCTGTATTCGCCCGCTCACGCGCCCTCCTCGCGCCGTGCCCTGCTGTTCGCCCAGGCTGCACTGGCGGCCGGGCATGAGATTGTGCGGCTGTTCTTCTATCAGGACGGCGTGCACAGCGCGTCATCTACAGTGGTCACGCCCCAGGACGAACTCGATGTGCCGGCCCAGTGGCGTGAGTTCGTGACGAGCAGTCAACTTGATGGTGTGGTGTGCATTGCAGCGGCCCTGCGCCGTGGCGTGCTGAACGAAGAAGAAGCCCGGCGCTACTCGCGAACGGCGGCCAGTATCGCGGCGCCCTGGGAGCTGTCGGGGTTGGGGCAGTTACACGATGCGGTGCAAGCCGCTGATCGCCTGATCTGCTTTGGAGGGCCTTGAGATGGCCAAGTCTTTGCTCATCATCAGCCGCCAAGCCCCGTGGTCCGGCCCCAGCGCTCGCGAAGCCCTGGATATTGCATTGGCAGGCGGCGCGTTCGATCTGCCGCTGGGCATGCTGTTCCTGGATGACGGCGTGTTGCAATTGCTGCCCTCGCAGAACGCCAAGGCCTTGCAACAGAAAGACCTGACCGCCAACCTGCAAGCACTGGAAATGTTCGGTGTCGAAGACCTGTTCGCCTGCGGCACCAGCCTTGCCGAACGGGGAATGTCGCCTGAGGCACTGAATGTCGAGCCGCTGAACGTCCTGCAGGATGATGAAATCGCCGCGCTCATTGACCGTTATGACCAGGTGATCACGATCTGATGTCGACCTTGCACGTGTTATCTCACTCCCCTTTTGCCGACTCGCGCCTGAACACTTGCCTGCGCGTGCTGGGCGGCGAAGATGCCATTCTGTTGTGCGGCGACGCGACCTACGCGCTGAACGCCTCCACGGTCGCGCGCCAGGCGCTGGACGCCCGGGCCGACAAACTGAAACTGTTCGTGCTCGATGAAGACGCCAGTGCGCGCCACATCGAACTGCCCGACTGGGTGAAAGCTATCGATTACCCGGGTTTCGTCGAGCTGTCGGTGCACTATGACAAGGTCAACACCTGGCTATGAACGCACTCAACGTCAACGGGCGCAGCATCGCCCTGGACAAGGACGGCAACCTCGAACACCTCGACGACTGGTCTGCCGAGGTCGCCGAAGCGCTGGCGCGCGAGGTGGACATCACCCTGACGCCCGAACACTGGGAAGTGCTCGAGGTGCTGCGGGCGTTCTATGCCGAGTACCAGTTGTCCCCGGCCACCCGCCCGCTGGTCAAGTACACTGCCCTGAAGCTGGGCGCTGAAAAAGGCAACAGCCTGCACCTCAATCGCCTGTTCAACGGCACTCCCGCCAAACTTGCCGCCAAGCTGGCGGGCCTGCCAAAGCCGACCAATTGCCTATGACCGACTACGCCCCTCTCGTCCTGCAAACCCCTGCCGAGCATCCGTTCGCCGAATTCGTGCGCATCCTGGGCAAGGGCAAGCGCGGTGCGCGCAACATGACCCGCGAAGAAGCCCGCCAGGCCATGGGCATGGTGATCGATGGCAAGGTGGAGGACGCGCAACTTGGCGCCTTCCTGATGCTGCTGCGGCACAAGGAAGAAAGCGCCGAGGAGCTGGCCGGTTTTACCGAAGCGGTGCGCGAACGCCTGAATGCGCCGCAACTGGCGGTGGACATCGACTGGCCCACCTACGCCGGCAAGAAGCGTCATCTGCCGTGGTACCTGCTCGCCGCCAAATGCCTGTCGCAAAACGGCGTGAAGGTGCTGATGCACGGCGGTGGCGCGCACACTGCAGGCCGCCTCTACAGCGAACAACTGCTGGAACTGCTGGGCATTCCGCTGTGCCGGGGCTGGCAGGCCGTGGACGACGCGCTGGCGCAGCACAACCTGGCCTTCATCCCGCTGGGTGACTGGGCGCCGCAACTGCAACGCATGATCGATTTGCGTAATACCCTGGGCCTGCGCTCGCCGATCCACTCACTGGCGCGCATCCTCAACCCGCTGGGTGCCCGTTGCGGGTTGCAAAGCATCTTTCACCCCGGTTACCAGGCGGTGCATCGCGATGCAAGCACGCTGCTGGGAGACCACGCCATCGTGATCAAGGGCGACGGTGGGGAGGTCGAGATCAACCCGGACACCATCAGCCACCTCTACGGCACCACCGGTGGCCAGGCCTGGGATGAGGAATGGCCTGCATTGTCGGAGCGGCGCCATGTGAAACCAGCGACCCTCGACACGCAGCAACTGGTCGCGATCTGGAAAGGCGAAGCCGAAGACAGCTATCCGCAACTGGCGCTGATTTCCACCATCGCCCTAGCCTTGCGCGGCCTTGGGATGCCTCGTCTTGAAGCGTTCGAGCGTGCCGAGGCGTATTGGGCAAACCGGAACAGATCGATTTAGTCGATTATTACACCCCAGTCTTTGCGCTATTTCTTCGAACGATTCTCTTTAGACTGATCTCCAACGCACAACAGTGCACACACTTTTGGAGTCAGACATGGGCCTTCTCGTTGAAGGACGCTGGCAGGACCAGTGGTACGAAAGCAGCAAAGACGGGGCGTTTCAACGCGAACAGGCCCAGCGCCGCAACTGGGTCACCGCAGACGGCCGCCCTGGCCCGTCCGGCGAAGGTGGCTTCAAGGCCGAGGCCGGCCGCTATCACCTTTACGTTTCCCTGGCATGTCCGTGGGCCCATCGCACGCTGATCGTGCGCAAGCTCAAGGGCCTGGAAGACCTGATCGATGTGTCCGTGGTCAGCTGGCTGATGCGCGAACACGGCTGGACCTTCGACAAGAGCACCGGCTCCACCGGCGACGCGCTCGACGGCCACACCTACATGTATGAGCGCTATCTGGCCGACACCGCCGACTACACCGGCCGCGTGACCGTGCCCGTGCTGTGGGACAAGAAGCTGCAACGCATCGTCAGCAACGAGTCGTCGGAAATCATCCGGATGTTCAACTCGGCATTCAATGGCCTGACCGGCAACACCCTGGATCTTTACCCTGAAGCCCTGCGCCCTGAAATCGATCGTCTGAACGACCGCATCTATCCGGCGGTGAACAACGGTGTTTACCGTGCGGGTTTCGCCACGTCACAAGGTGCTTACGAGGAGGCTTTCGACGAAGTCTTCGCCGAACTCGACGCCTTGGAACAACTGCTGGGCGAGAAGCGCTACCTGGCAGGTGAATACCTCACCGAAGCCGATGTGCGCCTGTTCACCACGCTGATTCGTTTCGACGCGGTGTACCACGGCCACTTCAAGTGCAACCTGCGCCGCATCGCCGACTACCCGAACCTGAGCAACTGGGTGCGCGAGATGTATCAGCTGCCGGGGGTTGCCGAGACGGTCGACTTCACGCACATCAAGCACCATTACTACGCCAGCCACGCGACCATCAACCCGACGGGTGTGGTGCCAAAGGGGCCGGAGCAGGATTTCAGCGGTGCGCATGACCGTGCACGGTTGAGCGGGAAAGGTATTTTGCAGAACGCCTGATCGGTGACGGCATCGTAGCAGCACGGCTTGCCGGCGGGGGCGAT
>NZ_JANHKS010000013.1 GCF_028682175.1 Pseudomonas putida
CGATCTGGCTTGCCGGCGGGGGCGATTGTACGGACGCCCCCGCCGGCAAGCCGTGCTGCTACGTATCGAGTCTGCCCTCCAGAAACCGCTGCAAACGCTCGCGCATCACGGCACCGTCGCTGCCCAGGCAACCGATCGGCGTGTCTTTGATGTCGTCCTGCACCATGTCGGCCATTTCCCCTGCCATCACCATCGGGCAACTCAACCCCAGGCCGAGCTTGAGCAGGCGTCTGGGTTGATAACCGTGGGGTTTGTGGTTGGAAAACAGCACCAGCGCATCGGGGCGAATCCGGCTGCAGACCAAACTCAGTTCCTCCAGCGGCTGGTCGGGAGACAAGACTGTGATCCGCGTGTGTGGCGTCGTCATCAGCAAGGCCGCGACCGACAGTTCAAGCTCGCGGCACATGCCCGGAATCGATGCCAGCAGCACGTGTCGCTCGCGTGCGCCACCATCCCGTTGCAAAAGCCGCAGTGTACGCAGGCGCAGGAAGCCGTCGAAAAACAGCCATTCGCTGATCTGGCCGTATGACTCCTTGCGCGCGGCGAAATCACGCCACACCGGCATCAACACGTTCTCGTAGGCGACCGGCACGGGGTAAACGGCGAACACGCCATCGACCAGTTGATCCAGCAAGGGCTCATCGAACGACGACGCGGCCTGACGCAGCCGGTCCTGCCAGACGCGCTGGCCGCCAGTGTCGATGACACTGCGCGGACCTCGCGCGCGGGCGTCCTGGGTGCGGGTAGCGGCCAGAATCCTGCCAACCTTGCTCACTGCCACGCCCCGTTCGATCCAGCCGGTGATGCGCTGGATCGTGTCGACGTCCTCCTCGGAGTACAGCCGGTGACCGCCCTCGGTGCGCGTCGGTGCAATCAGGCCGTAGCGGCGCTCCCAGGCGCGCAGGGTGATCGGGTTGACCCCCGTGATACGCGACACTTCTCGAATCGGAAGCAGTTGATCGGCGGAAGGCCCCTCAGGAGTCGACGGGGTATCGAGCGAGTGAGCCATGTGGGTACCTGTCGCGACGTCAATAGAGAAGCGCCAATTGTACATCCCGCCCGACCGGGGATCGTCTCCGCCTCTGCGGAAGTTCTGAAATGAAACATGAAATCAGGAATAATCCTTGCTTGCTTCCAGATGAAGCTGACGCGACGCCACCACCCCGGCGCCGCGCCTGTGACTTCCCCCACCCGGGAATCTCACTCGTCTTATTGGAGATACACAATGTCTACCTCACCCGTCACGCTGATGGTTGCCCGTCGCGTCGCCCATGGCCAGTACCAGGAGATGATGAACTGGCTGCGCGAAGGCGAACAACTGGCCACCGACTTTCCCGGCTACCTGGGCTCAGGCGTGCTCGCACCGCCTCCGGGAGACGACGAATTCCAGATCATATTCCGCTTCGCCGATGAAGCCACCATGCACGCTTGGGAGCATTCTGCCTCCAGACGCTCCTGGTTGGTGCGTGGCAGCGGGCTGTTCGCCAAGAACTCCACCCATCGCGTGCGCGGCATGGACGGCTGGTTCGGCGCCGTCGGTCAGCGCCCGCCCCGCTGGAAACAGGCAGTGGCAATCTGGCTGGCGTTCTTTCCGGTTTCATTGATCTTCAACTTCGTGCTCGGCCCGCTGCTGGCGCAGTTCGATCTGGTGCCGCGAATCATGATCAGCACGCTGATCCTTACCCCGCTGATGGTGTTCTGGTTCATTCCGCTTTCCACGTACCTGCTGTCCGGGTGGCTCAACAGCGAGCCGCGCACACCGGTTGCGCCAGTTTCCACACGTTAGCCCCCCGTAGCAGCACGGCTTGCCGGCGTGGCGTACTCACGGTCGCCCCCGCCGGCAAGCCGTGCTGCTACAACGGCAGGTGTGAGCAGGTTGTACAGCTGTGACCATTGCGTTAACTTTGCCTCCAGACGGTCGCTCTTTGATGGCGCAATGAAAGCAATCGGTGCCTGTCGCTTACCTGCCCTCCCCGATCACTGCGCGAGCTACCATGACCTCCTCTCCCGCCCCTGTCCTGATTACTGGCGCCGGCCAGCGCGTCGGGCTGCATTGTGCAGAGCGGTTGCTGGCAGACGGTCAACCGGTGATCTTCAGCTACCGCACCGAGCGCCCCGGCGTGCAGCGGCTCAGGGATCTGGGGGCGATTGCGATGCAGGCCGACTTTTCGTCCCAGGAGTCAGTGATGGCCTTCATCGCCCGCCTCAAGGACACGACCGACCGCCTGCGCGCCATTGTGCACAACGCTTCCGAATGGCTGGCCGAAACCCCGGGCGATCAGGGCGATGCATTCCTGAGCATGTTCAATGTGCACATGCTCGCGCCGTACCTGATCAACCTGCATTGCGCCGAGCTGCTGCAACGCTCGACACCTGCGGACATCATTCACATCAGTGACGACGTGACGCGCAAAGGCAGCAGCAAGCACCTGGCCTACTGCGCCACCAAGGCCGGCATGGAGAACCTGACGCTGTCGTTCGCGGCGAAGTTCGCTCCACATATCAAGGTCAACGGCATCGCTCCGGCCATGCTGATATTCCAACCCGACGACGACGCGCATTACCGCGCGCAAACCCTGGCCAAGTCGGCACTGGGCATCGAACCCGGTGCCGAGGTGATCTACCAGAGCCTGCGCTATCTGCTGGACAGCCCGTACGTCACCGGCACCACAATGACCGTAAACGGTGGACGGCACGTCAAGTAAGCCGCCCCGAGGAACCCTTTGATGACACTGTCACTGCCTGAGCACTATCGTGAAATCCTGGTCGGACTGGGCGAAGACCCACAACGCGAAGGCCTGCTGGATACCCCCAAGCGCGCGGCCAAGGCCATGCAGTACCTGTGTCACGGCTACGAACAGACCCTGGAAGAAATCGTCAACGGTGCGCTGTTCGCCTCCGACAACGACGAGATGGTGATCGTCAAGGACATCGAGCTGTATTCGCTGTGCGAGCACCACCTGTTGCCGTTCATTGGCAAGGCGCATGTCGCCTACATTCCCACCGGCAAGGTACTTGGCCTGTCGAAGATCGCGCGGATCGTGGACATGTACGCCCGCCGCCTGCAAATCCAGGAAAACCTGACCCGGCAGATCGCCGATGCGGTACAGAGCGTGACCAATGCCGCGGGCGTGGCGGTGGTCATCGAAGCGCAGCACATGTGCATGATGATGCGCGGCGTCGAGAAACAGAACTCGACCATGAACACCTCGGTGATGCTGGGTGCATTTCGCGAGTCGAACACGACACGGATGGAATTCCTGCAACTGATCGGACGGAGCAAGTAAGCCATGGCCAGACTCGAACCCGGCACCGCACGCATCCGCGTCAAGGACCTGTGCCTGCGCACCTACATCGGCATCAACGAAGACGAAATCCTCAACAAGCAGGACGTCCTGATCAACCTGACGATTCTGTACGCGGCCCAGGAGGCGGTGCGCGACAACGACATCGACCACGCGCTCAACTACCGCACCATCACCAAGGCGATCATTCAGCACGTCGAGAGCAACCGCTTTGCGCTGCTCGAACGCCTGACCCAAGAGGTGCTGGACCTGGTGATGAGCCATGAGCCGGTTCGCTATGCCGAGGTGGAAGTCGACAAGCCCCACGCCCTGCGCTTTGCCGAGTCGGTGTCGATCACCCTGGCCGCCGAGCGCTAGGCGCCGTTAAAATTCGCATCAATACTTTACACGTGAGCCCGCCATGACCGAGCAACAACGCCTCGAACTCGAAGCCGCCGCCTTCCGCCGTCTGGTCGCGCACCTGGACAGCCGCAAGGACGTGCAGAACATCGACCTGATGAACCTTTCCGGTTTCTGCCGCAACTGCCTGTCCAAATGGTACAAGGCCGCTGCCGACGAGAAGCAGATCGACATCAGCCTGGATGACGCCCGCGAAGTGGTTTACGGCATGCCGTACAGCGAGTGGAAATCCCTTTATCAGAAAGAAGCCAGCGCCGAGCAGCAAGCGGCGTTTGCCAAGGAAAAGAAGCATGACTGACCTGAACACCCTGCGCATGAGCCTCGCATCCGGCGAGCACGTTTTTGCCGACACCCTGGCATTTGTGGCCGAGCATTACGACTACCAGCCGCAAGCGTTCAGCAACGGCCCGGTGGAAAACGCCGCAGGCCAGAACGAAGGTTCGTGCAAGACCCTGGGCCTGGCCGTGCTGGAAGGCTTGAGCGATGAAGAAGCGCTGCTGGCGTTCGGCGAGCACTACCGCTCCGTCGTCGCAACCCCCGAAGGCAGCGACCACGGCAACATCCGCGCACTGATAGCCCACGGTTTGGCCGGCGTGAAGTTTTCAGGCGAACCACTCAAACGCAAGGTGTAACACCCATTGTAGGAGCGCGCTTGCCCGCGATTGCGGTGGGTCAGAAACATTGATGCGATTGACACACAGCCATCGCGGGCAAGCGCGCTCCTACAGGATCAATACCGCCCCGTAGCAGCACGGCTTGCCGGCGGGAGCGATCTTGAGGGCGCCATCGCGAGCAAGCTCACTCCTACAGGATCAACACCACCCCGTAGCAGCACGGCTTGCCGGCGGGAGCGATCTCGAGGACGCCATCGTCCGAATGCGGCCCAGACCAAGCCCGCTCCTACACTGCGAACACAAAAAAAACCGGCTCAATGAGCCGGTTTTTTTGTTTGCAGCAGACAATCAGAACGAGGCGTTCGCCAGACCGTCCAGGTAACGCTCGACATCCAGTGCCGCCATGCAACCTGCGCCGGCGGAGGTGATCGCCTGGCGATACACGTGGTCAGCCACGTCGCCTGCGGCAAACACACCCTCGACACTGGTGGCAGTCGCATTGCCTTCACGGCCACCATTGACGACCATGTAGCCATCTTTCAGCGCGAGCTGGCCTTCGAACAGCGAGGTGTTCGGCGTGTGGCCGATGGCGATGAACACGCCATCGACTTTCAGCTCCGAGAAGCTGCCATCGTTGTTCTTCAGGCGTGCACCGGTGACACCCATGTTGTCGCCCAGCACTTCGTCCAGGTTCGAGTTCAGCTTGAGCTCGATCTTGCCTTCGGCCACACGTGCGTGCAGCTTGTCGATCAGGATCTTCTCGGCGCGGAACGTGTCGCGACGGTGGACCAGGGTCACTTTGCTGGCGATGTTGGCCAGGTACAGCGCCTCTTCCACAGCGGTGTTACCGCCACCGACCACAGCCACTGGCTTGTTGCGGTAGAAGAAACCGTCGCAGGTCGCACAGGCCGAAACACCCTTGCCCATGAACGCTTCTTCGGACGGCAGGCCCAGGTAACGAGCACTGGCGCCGGTCGCGATGATCAGCGCGTCACAGGTGTAGGTGCCGCTGTCGCCCTTGAGGCTGAACGGCTTGCCGGCCAGGTCGACCGCATTGATGTGGTCGAAAATGATCTCGGTCTCGAAACGCTCGGCGTGCTCGCGCATGCGCTCCATCAGCACCGGGCCAGTCAGGCCATGGGGGTCGCCCGGCCAGTTGTCGACTTCGGTGGTGGTGGTCAGCTGACCGCCAGCCTGCATGCCGGTGATCAGCAGCGGTTTGAGGTTGGCGCGTGCCGCATAGACCGCAGCGCTGTAACCGGCAGGGCCGGAGCCGAGAATAATCACTCGGGAATGACGTACATCGGACATGACACACTCCTATTGACCGGCCAACGTTTACCTGTGGTCGGAGTTACAGTTTTCGAACCGGCGAACCGGTGCATCTATTAGGGACGGAGCACGGCTCGCATTGGCTCGTGCCCCTTCCTGAAAAATCTGGATGCTGCGGCTCACACCGCAGCAAGGGTATTACAGGCTCTTGGCGTTTTCAGCCAGGTAGTCGGCAACGCCCGAAGCGTCAGCCTTCATGCCTTTCTGGCCCGGACGCCAGCCAGCAGGGCAGACTTCGCCGTGCTGTTCGGTGAACTGCAGGGCTTCGACCAGACGCACCATGTCGTCTACGTCGCGACCCAGCGGCAGGTTGTTCACGACCTGGTGCTGAACCACGCCATTCTGGTCGATCAGGAACGAACCGCGCAGCGCAACGCCGTCTTCGTGTTCGATACCGTAAGCGCGAGTGATCTCGTGCTTGATGTCGGCAACCATGGTGAACTGGACCGGGCCAATGCCGCCCTTTTCAACCGGGGTGTTGCGCCATGCGGCGTGGGTGAAGTGCGAGTCGACGGAAACGCCGACCACTTCTACGCCCAGGTCGCGGAATTTAGCGATGCGGTTGTCGTGCGCGATGATTTCCGACGGGCATACGAACGTGAAGTCCAGAGGCCAGAAGAACAGCACGACGTATTTGCCACGCAGGGAAGACAGCTGGAAGCTGTCGACGATCGAACCGTCACCCAGGACTGCCGCTGCGGTGAAATCAGGGGCTTGTTTGTTTACCAGAACGCTCATTACGACTCCTTCGAGGTTCAAAGTGAATGGGAATAGGTCTAAAAGTTGCCCGCAAGCTTATCGGGGCGGGGAAGATTAAGGAAATATCGATTCACAATCCAGTTCATAGACAGCACCTATTCCGACAAAGCGTGTCGCAAGCCTTGTGGATAGACTTTATCCCCAGCAGATTGTTTCGGCGAATGTCGCCGCGCTGATCCAGCTTCCGCGCCCGACGCAAAGCCGGTAAGGTCGGCGCGACTTCAACACTCGGAGGCCCTTATGCCCGCACCCGCCCTTTCCGGCCCGCAATACCTGCGTGAAGGCTTGAAACTGGTTCTAAGCCCGAGCCTGCGCCTGTTCGTGCTGCTGCCGCTGACCATCAACCTGGTGCTGTTCAGCGCGCTCATCTACTTTGCCGGCCACGAGTTCAGCCTGTGGGTCGATTCGTTCATGCCCACGCTGCCCAGCTGGCTGAGCTTCCTGAACTACATCCTATGGCCCCTTTTCGTGGTGCTGGTGGTGCTCATGGTGTTCTTCACCTTCACCATGATCGCCAACGTCATTGCCGCGCCGTTCAACGGCTTTCTCGCGGAAAAGGTCGAGGTGGTCGTGCGTGGCACCGACGACTTCCCGGCCTTCAGCTGGGGTGAACTGGTGGCGATGGTCCCGCGCACCTTCGGCCGGGAGATGCGCAAACTGGGCTACTTCCTGCCCCGCGCCATCGGGCTGTTCATCCTCTCGTGGATCCCGGTGGTGAACATCATCGCCGCGCCACTGTGGCTGCTGTTCGGCGTGTGGATGATGGCCATCCAGTACATCGACTACCCCGCCGACAACCACAAGATGAGCTGGCAAGACATGCTCGCCTGGCTGCGCGCCAAACGCTGGCAGAGCATGAGCTTCGGCGGCATCGTCTATCTGGTGCTGCTGATCCCGGTGGTCAACATCCTGATGATGCCGGCAGCGGTGGCGGGGGCGACGTTGTTCTGGGTGAGGGAGCGTGGGGCTGAAACTCTGGTATCGCAGCCGAGCTGACGGAAAGAGGGCCTCTGATGGGGCCCTCGTCTTGATCTATTGACGGGCTGAGTTCATGTCGATTGCGATGGAAAGCCCGACACCCCAATAGATGACTCCGATGAACATCCACAGTTTGTTCGAGACCGTAAACCCGCTGTTGCGAAGACCGTCTGGGTGGTCATCCAGCTGGTTCATGAAAGTCTGTACCCTGCGCACGATCAGGCACTGCAGCAGCAGCGGTACAACGGACATCCTGACCAGGGTAATGACGCCAAAACCCGTGAAAGGCTCCCCGCGCAGCGCCTGGATCAACCCCTTCATGAACCCGATGGTGTGAGGCACGGACGCGAGCAAAATCATCCCCGCACCAGAAGCAGCCCAGTAGGGCATTGCGCCCTTGCCTTGAGCCTTGAGCAGCCCGTCGACCTTGTAGAAAAGCGAAGGCAGATAGAAAAGCCCGAATAGCGTACGCGCAACTGGCCATATCGACCTTCCGGAATGCGCCTTGTAAGCCGACCAGTTCTTGAAGCACCAATAGATGCCGTACAGGCCCGAGGTGACGATCAACATGATGGTCAGCTTGTCGGGCGACACGATAAAAAACGGCGCACCCTTCTTGGGTGGATCCGTCAGGCTTGCAGCAGGCGGCGTATAAAAGACGTCAGACACATCGTTCCCTCGGTGAGTTGAGTGTCGAGCATCCTAGCGGCGAAAACGTGCTTTTAATCACCATCAGAAAAATCAAGAACAGTCCTACAACACTCTTCCATACATCCCACAAACGACCTGTTCAACGATGGACAGGCCCACTTCGGGCGCTTTCCTTATCGGGGGTGTCATGTCCATGGAATCCAACAGAGTAAACCCGTCCAACCCGCCCACATCCACACTGCTCAAGCAAAAGCCCAAACCCGAGCCCAATGCACCCAAATTCATGCAGGCACTGGCCGACGCCGTGGAAAAGGTATCGTCCAGAACCCTCCAGCCGGAACCGGCCAGCCTCTCAAGGCAGGTGAAGCCGCGTTCGCACCTGGAACTGGTCAGCCTCAACCCGGTCCAGACCCATTACATCCCGCAAGCGTCTGCGCTGGAAAAAGTGGGCAAGTCGCGGATCGTGCCGTTTGTGACAGGAAACGGGATTTGAAGCCGGCTGCATGATCAGCCGGTCGCGGGCGGATCCATAACAGATTCGCCCGCCACCCGACCGCCGTCACAAATCCATCATTCAACCGCCACACAAGCGCAACGCAGGCCTCTGAAACTTGCTGTCATGAGTAAATCCCTGCGCATTACCCTGATCACCGAAACCTACGCGCCTGAAATCAACGGTGTGGCCAACACATTGAGCCGGCTGTGCGATGGTTTGCGCACCCGTGGGCATCGGGTCGAGGTGATTCGGCCGCGTCAGAGTGACGACGAGTTGCGGGCTGCGGGGGAGGATCTGATGTTGTGTCGCGGCTGGCCGATTCCGGGGTATCCGGGGTTGCAGTGGGGGCAGTCGTCGATGCACAAGCTGTTGCGACGCTGGCAGCGTAACCGGCCTGACGTGCTGTACATCGCTACCGAGGGCCCGCTGGGGTTGTCAGCGTTGCGTGCGGCCCGGCGGTTGCGCATTGCGATTGTCAGTGGCTTTCACACCAACTTTCAGCAATACACGCGCACGTACGGGCTGGGGTTCATTACGCGGATCCTGACCAGTTACCTGCGCTGGTTTCACAACCGTTCCAACGCCACGCTGGTGCCGAGTGTCAGCCAGAAGACCGAGCTTGAACGGCGCGGTTTCGAGCGCCTGGAGTTGCTGTCGCGGGGGGTGGATTGCCAGTTGTTTCACCCTTCGAAGCGTTCGAATTTTCTGCGTGAAGCCTGGGGCCTCGAACCGGGTGACACGGCGGTGGTGCACGTCGGGCGCCTGGCGCAGGAGAAGAACCTGGGGCTGCTCAAGAACAGCTTCGAGAAGCTGGTCGATGCCTATCCCGACAAGAAGCTCAAATTGGTGATCGTCGGCGACGGCCCCATGCGTGCACCGCTGGAGCAGCAACTTCCCGATGCCATCTTCTGTGGCACACAGCGTGGTGAGGCGCTGGCGGCGCACTATGCGTCGGGCGATCTGTTCCTGTTCCCCAGCCTGACGGAAACCTTCGGCAACGTGGTGCTCGAAGCCCTCGCCTCGGGGTTGGGGGTGGTGGCCTACGACGAGGCCGCAGCGGCGCAGCACATCCGCCATGGCCACAACGGCGCGCTGGCGATGCCTGGAGATGAGGAAGGGTTTATCGACGCGGCGTGCTGGATGCTCGAAGACGAAGAAAACCTGCGCCGAGTTCGTTTGAACGCTCGGCAACACGCCAGCCGCCAGGGCTGGGCAGGCATCATCGATGCATTCGAGGGTTATCTGCGCCACGCGAGCGAGACGCGCGATGGGGTGATACTGGGCGTTTGAGCCCGGCAAACCGGAATGTGGAATAAGCTTTTGTGGGAGCGGGCTAGCCCGCGAAGGCGGTGGTAAGCCACCCTCGCTGCATCAGGTCTGACCCATTCGCGGGCAAGCCCGCTCCCACAGAGTTCTGGCGGCTCGGCCTCAGGTACATACCTGTAAACCTTGACCGCCATGAGCGCATTTACGGGTTACTCAAGCTTGCCCAAGGCATCGCGGCTGAACGGCAGGATGTCTTCCTCGCGACCGTCACGCACTTTCACCGCCCAGTCCGGATCTACCAGCAGGGCACGCCCCACCGCCACCAGATCGAACTCCTCTTCCCCCAGACGTTTGAGCAGGTTCTCAAGGCTTGCAGGCTGGGCGACCTTGTCGGTCTTGACCATGAACTGCAGAAACTCGCCATCGAGCCCTACGCTGCCCACAGTAATGGTCGGCTTGCCGGTGAGTTTGCGGGTCCAGCCAGCCAGGTTCAGGTCGGAACCTTCGAACTCAGGCTCCCAGAAACGCCGTGTCGAGCAGTGGAAAATGTCCACGCCTGCGTCAGACAGTGGCTTGAGGAATGCCCCCAGCGCTTCCGGGGTCTGCACCAGGCGTGCCGTGTAGTCCTGCTGCTTCCATTGGGAGTAGCGGAAGATAATCGGAAATTCAGGGCCGACCGCGGCGCGCACAGCCTTGATCAGCTCGATGGCGAAGCGCGAACGCTGGGCAAGGTCGCCGCCGTACTCATCGGTGCGCTGGTTAGTGCCTTCCCAGAAGAACTGGTCGACGATGTAACCGTGGGCGCCATGGATTTCCACGCCGTCCATGCCGATGTCCTGCGCGTCTTTGGCAGCCTGGGCGAAGGCGGCGATGACTTCAGCGATGTCCTGCTTGCTCATGCCGTGGACGACGACGTTGCCGTCCTTGAGTTTTTCAGTCGGGCCATAGGCCGGAACCGTGCCGTCGGGCTCGGTGCCCAGCCGGCGCACAGCACCCACGTGCCAGAGTTGCGGGACGATCTTGCCGCCTTCAGCATGAACCGCCTCGACCACTTTCTTCCAGCCGGCCAGCGCTGCCTCGCCGAAGAATTGCGGCACGTTAGGGTAGCCGTTGGAGGCCTTGTGCCCGACTGTGGTGCCTTCAGTGATGATCAGCCCTACGCCTGCGGCTGCACGGCGACGGTAGTACTCGATAACGCCAGCATTGGGAACGCCGCCCGGGGAGAACGAACGAGTCATCGGCGCCATCACCACGCGCGTCGGCAACTCCAGGCTGCCCATGTGGAACGGTTTGAACAAGGCTTTGACTGGCATGCAAGCGTCCTCGGCTAAGAAAATATTATTGAGATAATACAGAATGAGCCGAGGATGACACGATGCAAAGCACTATTGATTTGAGTGATTAAGGTTTAGAAGAAGAGAGCGTGTACATGTAGGAGTGAGCTTGCTCGCGATACGTCAGATCAGACACTGCAAGGGTGTCCTTGAGACCGTAATCGCGAGCAAGCTCACTCCTACAGGGAATTGTGTCGACGATCAATGCAGCGCTTTTTCAATCGCCTGAATCACCGCTGGGTCATCCGGCGTGGTACGTGGCGAGAAACGAGCCAGCACGCGGCCGTCCTGCCCGACCAGAAACTTCTCGAAATTCCAGGTGATGTCCCCCGGAAACTCGGCGCCTTCGCCGGCCAGCATCTGGTACAGCCTGTGGCGGTGAGGGCCGTTGACTTCAAGCTTGTCGCCCAGCGGGAAGGTCACGCCGTAGTTGAGCGAGCAGAATGACTGGATTTCTTCCTGGGTACCTGGCTCCTGCCCGGCGAACTGGTTGCACGGCAAGCCCAGCACGCTGAAGCCTTTGTCCTTGTACTGCTGGTAGAGGTTTTCCAGCGCAGCATATTGTGGCGTGAGGCCACATTTGGAGGCCACGTTGACCACCAGAACCACTTTGCCCTTCAGGGGCGCGAGAGGCAGTTCCTGGCCATCCAGAGCTTTTAATTTCAGGTCGTGAAATATACTCATGACGAACTCCCCTAAGGACCATTGGCCGAAAAAGGCGCCCTGTCAGGTCGCGAAAACAAGAACGGTTTTCACAAGACCCGCGAGGACGCCTGGCCAGCTAAATGAAGCTTAGCAGGACAAATCAGTGGTGATGGCCACCTTCGCCATGCACGTGACCGTGGGCGACTTCTTCCTGGCTTGCGTCACGAATGGCAACGATCTTCACCTGGAAGTGCAGGCGCTGGCCGGCCAGTGGGTGGTTGCCGTCGACAGTCACGTCGTCGCCGTCCAGGTCACGGATGGTGACGATCTGCATCTGGCCGTCCGGAGCGGAAGCGTGGAACTGCATGCCGACTTCCAGCTCGTCGACGCCTTCGAACATGCTGCGGTTCAGGGTGCTGACCAGTTCGGCAGAGTATTCGCCGTAGGCGTCTTCAGGCTCGATGGAGACCTTCAGCTCGTCGCCGACGTCCTTGCCTTCCAGTGCCTTTTCCAGACCCGGAATGATGTTGCCTGCACCTTGCAGGTAAACCAGCGGCGCGCCGCCGGCGGAGCTGTCGATGACCTCACCAGCGTCGTTGGTCAGGGTATAGTCAATGGAGACAGCCTTGTTGGCGGCGATCGGCATGGGGCAAGACCTTTTGCAAAATAGAGATAAGAGCGAACAAGTCTAACCAAGCACTCGCGCGAAAGCGAACGCAACTCAGACGGACGGCCCCGATTGCACGACACCCCATTGCCTATGAGCGACACCACCATTATCGGCTTTCGTCAGGACGAGGACGGCCACTGGATCGTGGAGCTCTCGTGCGGGCATACCCAGCATCTGCGCCACCAGCCTCCGTGGCAGTCACGGGAGTGGGTGCTCGATGCCCGCCTGCGCCAGGAAAAAATAGGTCAATCCTTTCGCTGCGGCTGGTGCGCGCAGGGGGCAGTTGACGATAACCTTGTGCCCCGTTGAGACGCTGCGACTGAACAGCGTCCGGTTTTTCGGTTCATCGGCACAACGTGATGCCATGACCATTGCACGCTCACTTTCGAGAAGCCCGCATGCAGACTTTTTTTATCGCGCCCACAGACTTCGGTGTGGGTTTGACGTCTATCAGCCTGGGGCTGGTGAGAACCCTGGAGCGCGCCGGACTCAAAGTCGGCTTTTTCAAACCCATTGCCCAGCCGCATCCCGGCGACCTGGGGCCTGAGCGTTCGACCGAACTGGTCGCCCGCACCCATGGCCTGCGCCCGCCCAAGCCGCTGGCTCTGGGCCATGTCGAACGGATGCTCGGTGAAGGCCAGCTCGACGAGTTGCTGGAAGAAATCATCAACCTCTATCAGGAGGCTTCGGTTGGCCGCGACGTGCTGATCGTCGAAGGCATGGTGCCCACCCGCAGCGCCAGCTACGCCGCACGGGTCAACCTGCACATGGCCAAGGCACTGGATGCCGAGGTGATCCTGGTGTCGGCGCCCGAGAATGAAGTGCTGACCGAGCTTTCCGGTCGCGTCGAGCTACAGGCCCAGATGTTCGGCGGCCCGAAGGACCCGAAAGTGCTCGGCGTGATTCTCAACAAGGTGCGCACCGACGAGAGCATGGAAGCCTTCTCCGCACGGCTCAAGGAGCATTCGCCCTTGCTGCGCAGCGGTGATTTCCGCCTGCTGGGCTGCATCCCGTTCCAGGCCGACCTGAACGCTCCGCGCACCCGAGACGTGGCCGAGCTGCTGGGCGCCCAGGTCATCAATGCGGGTGATTATGAAACGCGGCGCATGTCGAAAATCATCATCTGCGCCCGCACCGTGCTCAACACCCTGCAGTTGCTCAAGCCGGGCGTACTGGTGGTGACGCCGGGGGATCGCGACGACATCATCCTGGCGGTGAGCATGGCGACCATGAACGGTGTGCCACTGGCCGGCCTGCTGCTGACCAGCGACACCCTGCCCGATCCGCGCCTGATGGAGTTGTGTCGCGGCGCGCTGCAGGCCGGCTTGCCGGTGCTGTCGGTGAGCACCGGCTCATACGACACGGCCAACCAGCTCAATCAGTTGAACAAGGAAATCCCCATCGATGACCGCGAGCGTGCGGAGATCATCACCGACTTCGTCGCCAGCCATCTGGACGCCAACTGGCTGCACCAGCGCTGTGGCACGCCGCGTGAGATGCGCCTGTCGCCTGCGGTTTTCCGTTACCAGTTGATTCAGCGTGCACAGAACGCCAACAAGCGCATCGTCCTGCCCGAAGGCGCCGAGCCCTTGACCGTGCAGGCTGCGGCGATCTGCCAGGCCCGTGGCATCGCCCGCTGCGTGTTGCTGGCCAAGCCGCAAGAGGTGCACGCCGTCGCTCGCGCCCAGGGCATCGAACTGCCCCCGGGCCTTGAGATTCTCGACCCGGATGAAATCCGCGAGCGCTACGTGGCGCCGATGGTCGACCTGCGCCGCGCCAAAAACCTCAACGCGCCCATGGCCGAGCAGCAACTGGAAGACCCGGTGGTGATCGGCACCATGATGCTGGCACTCGACGAGGTGGATGGCCTGGTGTCGGGGCTGGTGCACTCCACCGCCAACACCATCCGCCCGGCCTTGCAGCTGATCAAGACGGCGCCGGGTTGCACCCTGGTGTCGTCAGTGTTTTTCATGCTGTTTCCCGAGCAGGTGCTGGTCTACGGCGACTGCATCATGAACCCGCACCCGACGGCTCGTGAGCTGGCGGAAATCGCCGTGCAGAGCGCCGATTCGGCGGTGGCCTTCGGCCTCTCGCCACGGGTGGCGATGATCAGCTATTCGAGCGGCAACTCAGCCAGCGGCGAAGAAGTGGAAAAGGTCCGCGAGGCAACCCTGCTGGCCCAGGAAACCCAGCGCGGGCTGCTGATCGACGGCCCGTTGCAATACGATGCCGCCGCCAACGAGAACGTCGCCCGGCAACTGGCGCCGGACAGCCCCGTGGCCGGTCGCGCCAACGTGTTCGTGTTCCCCGACCTGAACACCGGCAACACCACCTACAAGGCTGTGCAGCGCAGTGCCGATTGCGTAAGCCTGGGCCCGATGCTGCAAGGCTTGCGCAAGCCGGTCAACGACCTGCCGCGCGGTGCCCAGGTGGACGACATCGTCTACACCATCGCCCTCACCGCCATTCAGGCTGCAACCCTGCCTTAATAGACGTCATTCACAATAACGCCGCCGGGAACTCACCGGCGGCCGCCTTGCCTCTGGAGTTCGATCCATCATGGATTTCTTGCCCGCCCCCTTGCGCGGCGTCATCGCCTCGCTGCTGTTGGCGCTCAACACGATTGTCTGCTGCACGCCACTGTTCATCGTCGCGATCTTCAAACTGTGCCTGCCCTTCCCCGCCGCACAAAAAGTCACCGACTGGCTCATGAGCCACATCCATGAAGCCTGGGTCGGCAACAACAATGCGTGGATCAATCTGCTGGGCCGCACCCGCTGGCACCTGAGCGGGCTGGAGCGCCTGGATTATCAGCACTCGTACCTGGTGACCAGCAACCACCAGAGCTGGGTCGACATCATGGTGCTGCAGTACGTGCTCAATCGGCGCATTCGCCCGCTCAAGTTCTTTCTCAAGCAGGAGCTGATCTGGGTCCCGGTGATCGGCCTCGCCTGGTGGGCGTTGGGCTTTCCGTTCATGAAGCGTTACAGCAAAGCTTATCTGGCGAAACATCCGGAAAAGAAAGGCAAGGACCTGGAAACCACCCGCCGCACCTGCGCCAAGTTTCGCAACAACCCGGTGGGCATCTTCAACTTCGCCGAAGGCACGCGTTTCACCCAGGCCAAGCACGCCCAGCAGGGCTCGCCATTCCGCTACCTGCTCAAGCCCAAGGCCGGCGGCATCGCATTCGTGCTCGACGCCATGGGTGAACAACTGCAATCACTGGTCAACGTGACCATTCATTACCCGTCCGGGCAGCCCGGTTATTGGGACCTGTTGTGCGGCAGGGTTCGTCAGGTGGTTGCGCACTTTGAAGAGGTGCAGATCCCTGCGCAGTTCATCGGCAAGAGCTACGACCAGGACGAAGCCTATCGCCTTGAATTCCAGCAGTGGATCAACCAGCTGTGGGAAGAAAAGGACGCGTTGCTGGGGCAGATGCATGAGCGGTATTCGGCTTAAGCCTTGATACGGCCCTGTAGGAGTGAGCTTGCTCGCGATTGCGTCGCGTCAGTCAGCGCATTTGTCACCGACGAACCGCTATCGCGAGCAAGCTCACTCCTACAGGTTTCATGCGCCCAATAAAAAACCCCGGCACAGGCCGGGGTTCTTGTGACAAGCAGCTGATTACTGCTGCTGGTACTGCTGGCCAGGAATCGGCTTGAGGTTGACCTCGACACGACGGTTCTGCGCACGGCCATTGACGTCGGCGTTGCTGGCAATCGGAGAGTCCGGGCCTGCACCGCGTACCGACAGGTGGGAAGCATCCACACCCTGGGACGTGAGGTAAGTCGCCACGCTCTGGGCGCGCTGCTGGGACAGGTCCATGTTGTGCTGGCGGCTGCCGGTGCTGTCGGTGTAGCCGACGATCTCGATCACGTTCTGGTTGTACTGCTTGAGCGAACCGGCAAGGTTGTTCAGCGGCGAGTAGAAGCTGCTGGCAATGGCCGACGAGTCGGTGGCAAAGGTGATGTTGCCTGGCATTACCAGTTTGATGTTGTCGCCTTCACGCTGCACCTGAACGCCAGTGTTGGCCATGCTCGCGCGCAGTGCGGCTTCCTGTTTGTCAGCGTAGTAGCCATAACCGGCCGAAGCGGCACCCACGACAGCAGCACCGATCAGTGCACCCTTGCCACGGTTATTGTGGTCGATGGCAGCGCCGGCGACAGCACCGGCCAGTGCGCCGAGGCCACCGTATTTGGCGGTCTTGCTCATGCCGCCGGAATTCTGTGCCTGCCCCTGATTGTCATATGGATTCTGCGATGCGCAACCAGACAGCATGGCAAGTGCGGTGGCAGCGATGATCAAACGGCGGGAAGTGAACATCAAGGAGAGCTCCTGTTTTGCTTTTCTTTGGCATAGCGGCCAAAGGCCGGGCCATGTGCGCGATTAGAGCACGGAGGCGGTCAAAAATTCCTTAACCCGACCTGAACAGTTTCACGCCCTGACGAAAGGGTTCTCGCGCATCTCATCGCCAAGCCGCGTATCAGGGCCGTGCCCTGCGACAACCGTCGCGTCTTCATCAAGGGTATACAGCCGCTCCTTGATCGAACGCACGATGGTCGCCTCATCGCCACCCCACAAATCGGTGCGCCCCACGCCGCGTTTGAACAGGGTATCCCCGGCAATCAACAGCCCCGCGTCCTCGAACCAGAAACTCATCGACCCCGGCGTATGCCCCGGCGTGTGCAACGCCACCCCGCAACCGCAGGCCAGCTGCTCTTCGTGCTCCAGCCAGCGATCCGGCGGCGGCACAGGAACATACGGCACACGAAACACCTGACACTGGGTTTCGAGGTTATCCCACAGGAACTGATCCTCTTTATGCAGGTGCAAGGTCGCGCCGGTCTTCTCCTTCAACTGCCCCGACGCCAAGAAATGATCCAGGTGCGCATGGGTGTGAATGATGCTCACGACCTTGAGCCCATGGGCCTCGAGCCTGGCGAGAATCAACTCATGATTGCCGCCCGGATCAACGACGATGGCCTGGTTGGTGATCGGATCGCCGATGATCGTGCAGTTGCACTGCAACGGGCCGACGGGGAAGGTTTCGCGGATGAGGGTGTTGGGGGGCATGATTGTTCCTGTGAGTGCAGTGAAGCATCGTGACGCATTCGCGGACTGTATTAGATGCCAAATCTGCAGGCAAATACGGAGATCTCCTACGTCTGCCACCATTGTCGGCGATGTAAATTGCCCTTTCTCGACAGGGCGTCCTTTCACGATGCAACAGCAAGAACCCGATCCCAATTCGCAGCTCTCCCCGGGAGCATATCAACGACCCTGGAAATCATTCGTTGATCAGCTGGATCTGCTCAAACGCCGCGGCATGAACATTAGTGACGAGAGGTGGGCACTCCATCAGTTGGAGCATATTGGTTACTACCGGCTCAGCGGCTACTGGTATCCATTCAGATCTTTCGAGCTCACGCGGGAGTCGGGCAGGGAGCAACTTGGCTACGTTAAAACGGATCTGTTCGAACCTGGAACGCAGTTCAACGATGCAGTGAATCTGTACCACTTCGATAAGCAGCTTCGCCTGATCCTCATGGACGCACTGGAGTCCATTGAAATTGCCCTGCGCGTCGATATCGCTTACCGGCTGGGCGCCAGAAAACCGCTCGCCCATCTGAATCCGGCAGCGCTACACCCGTCATTTGCGGCTCGGCTCTCAAGATCCACAGGCAAAACTGCCTTTGAAGCATGGCAGCAGAAATACAGCGCACTGCTCAAGCGATCCAAGGAAGACTGCTATTGGCCATCGTCCTGCACATGGTTAAGCACGTTGCACCTCACTCTACGTGGCATCAGTACCTTAAGCAGCACCTCGACCGCTTCCCGCTGCAACACTCCAGCCGAAAGCTCTCCCTCGCAGACTCAGGTGCGCCGCCCGAGTGGGGGGCTTGGTGGTCCGAACACTTTTCTACAGGCAAATAAAAACCCCCGCGTAAGCTCAATGAAGAGCCAAGAGGCGGGGGCCGTGTTGGGATGTATGTTAAGCGTCAGCCCTAGGCGTAGGCAACACACACACTTGTCCCGTTACATTTTTTTGGACTCCACACTTTTCAGCCCAGCCCCATTCTCCTGCCTTTCAACAACCCCTTCACAGCCTGCATCACCGTGACGTTCGCGGCCTCCATCTTCGCGACGTGCTCCAGCGTTTTTTCCAGCTCGCCCTGTGCATGGGCATCGATGGCGGCCTGGCCGCTGGTGTGCACCAGTTGGTGGGGGATTTCCAGGCGGCGGAATTCGGCGCTGCGTTGCTGGTTGGGGTCTTGCTGTTCGTAGTACCACTTGCCGAACAGGCATTCGGTCTCGTCGGGCAGGACAAGAGGTTCGGGGCGCGGGTTGAGCAGGCGGTCGTAGACGGCGACCTTGAGGGTGAGTTCTTCCATGTTGGCCAGTTCGATCTTCGAGAGCAGGTGCGACTGGTCGATTTCCCGCTGCATGGTCTGGGCTTCGTCATACATGCCGGCCATGGCCTGGGCGGTCTTGTCGATGACCACGGAGAATGCACCGGATGCCTGGCTCTGTTCGGAAATGGCCTGTTTGGCAACCCGGATGTCCTGCTGGATGGCCGAGGTTTCCTTGACGATTTCCTGCGTGGCCTGGGCGGTTTTCTCAGCCAGGTGACGGACTTCTCCTGCAACCACGGCGAAGCCACGGCCTGACTCACCGGCTCTCGCCGCCTCGATGGCGGCATTGAGGGCCAACAGGTTGGTCTGGCGGGCGATGTCACTGATGAGGTCGACGATGCGGTCAATTTCACCCGCACGACCCACCAGATGGTTGATCACGGTTTCCAGTGCATCGACACCCGCTTCCATCACCCGCGACTGCTCCTGCAGGTGGCTGATCTGCTCGCGATTGTCGATGGCCGAGCGGGCAACGTTATCAGCGCGCTGATGGTTGGTCTTGAGTTGCTGGTTGAGGGAGGAAAAGGACTCGCTGACGTGGGAAAGAGAATTGCCACACGTAAGTAGATTCTCAGAAAGGCCCCGATAGAAGTCGCGCTGGCGCAGGTCGTCTTTTTTCGCCTCACGCAGCTCGACAATCGAAGCCTGCAGCTGCTCAGCCGTCGGGCCGCTTCGGCCCGTTGACGCCGATTCCACCTGAGGCACAGCGGCCTCTTTCCACCACATCAGACCCATGCCATCCCCCTGCCCCGCCAATGCGGGCGAAAGCGCGGAAAGTACGGTTGGCCGCATCTGGATGAAAAGATCCAATTGTGCGGTAACGGCATAGACCACCGTTCTGACAGTCCGCTCGGGCGCTGTTTTTCCGTGGCCGACCTCTTCGACAACCGGTCTGTGATCGGTAACTCATTGTTTGCACACAAAAAGCAAAATCCCTGCGAGTGGGCCACACTTTTCCTTAATGATTTCTTCAAAGACCCGCTCGTATACTGGCACTGCGCAACCATCGGATTGGCTGGCGCTCGAGAGAAAAGCAAACAACTCGATGCCCTTGCAGGAAAGCCCGGACCTGAGCGTTAAAGAGTTGTCTTATGCTGAGAAAAATCGCCGTATCCGATCTCACTCTGGGCATGTATATCCATGAGTTCTGTCGCCCACGGATCAACGATCCCTTCTGGACTGAACATATCGAACGCGAACTTCGCGATGAAGCGGTGTTGCGTCGTATCCAGGCCTCGACCCGCGAGGTATGGATCGACATAGGACGCGGCAGGAGCCCCGATGGCTCGACGCCCTGTGAACGCATCGCTGCGCCCCTCATCCGCGAGACCGACACCGCGCCTGCCTCCATGGACAAGGAACTGGCCCGCGCCAGGCTGATTTGCGGGCGGGCCAAAGCGGCGGTCATGACCATGTTCAGCGATGCGCGCATGGGGCGCTCGATGAACACCGAGGACGTCGATTTATTGGTCGAAGAAATCTCGACCTCGATCATGCGCCACCCCCACGCGTTGATCAGCCTTTCGCGCCTTAAGACCTCCGACGAATACACCTATATGCATTCAGTGGCGGTCTGCGCGCTGATGGTCGCCCTCGCCCGGCAGATGAACCTGAGCGAAGAACAGGTGCGCGAGGCAGGGGTTGCAGGGCTGATGCACGACGTCGGCAAGATGACCATCCCCCAGGCCATCCTCAACAAGCCGGGCAGCCTGACGCTGGATGAATATGAGGCCATGAAGATTCATCCCCAGGCCGGATTCGAGATTCTTCGGAGCACCGAGCAGGTGACTCAAGCGGTCATGGACGTCTGCCTGCACCACCACGAGAAAATCGACGGCACGGGTTATCCGCACGGCCTGAAGGGCGATGACATCAGCCTGTTCGCCAGGATGGGCGCGATCTGCGACGTGTACGACGCCGTCACCTCGGAACGGCCCTATAAAAAGGGTTGGGACGGCGCGCAATCGATTCGCGAGATGGCCTCATGGAAAGGGCATTTCGATGAGCAGATATTTCAGCACTTCGTCAAAACCGTGGGGATCTACCCGATCGGCGCCCTGGTACGCCTCAGGAGCGAGCGGCTGGGCGTCGTGCTTGAGCAAGGCGAGAAATCGCTGCTGCATCCGAAAGTGAAAGTCTTCATGTCGACACGAACCGGCCTCTCCGTCCCCCATGAGGTCATCAACCTCTCGCTGGGACAGGACATGATCGTCAAATACGAACTCGCCCAGGATTGGGGCGTCAGGGATGTGGAGACCCTGTGGGCAGGCGCGCCTGGGTGAGGCGTTGCCTGCCAGGGCAATTGCATATCAGCGCCGCGTAGGAACGATGCCTACACGCATCCCGAACGGCTTGAAGACCGCGTTAAGCGTATTGATGGTGGGATTGCCTTCGTCCTGTTCGATCTGCCGCAGGGTGCGCAACGAAATCTTGCACATATCGGCAAACTGCTCCTGACGTAATCCGGTGATCTCGCTGCGCAGCCGCTTGACGGCGGCTCCGATGCTGATCGTTCCCTCCGCCAGTTGCGTGCGCAACTCATCCAGGATGATGCCGCGCTGGCGTAGTTCATTCGTCATAGCAGGCCCCATGCTTTCAGCGTCGCATCCAGACGAGACAAAGCGATGCGCGGATGCTTGAAGGTCATGTGCGGCAACCCTGCTTCGCTCAATAGATCAGGCAAGGCAAGAAAGCGGCGGGCGTCGTCCCTGAGTCCCTCGAACCACTGATCGCTGTCGCCCCACACGGCGAGCGACCTGCAAGCTGCCATCCAGTCCACTTCACCTGCACGCTCCACCGGATCAGGCCACTTGGTCGTGCGGGTTATTCCCTCTTCGTCCATGACCATGGGCGCCAAGTCATAGATGGGCGATAAGGCCAGACGCTGTGGGTCACGTACGATGGAGGTGTTGCGGCCATGATTGTCGCTGTTGCCCAGAATCTGGTTGATCAGATCCCGGCGAAGATACTCGGCGATCAGTTCGGGAATCTCATCCCGCTGCCCATTGGCCTCCCAAGCCTGGGCAAGTACTTTCACGACATCTACATGGGACATGTAGCTGCCCGGGCGGGTGATCTGTGCCAGGGAATACACTGACTCTACGGCCTGCCGGCTCACCCCGTCCTCGCTCACCGTGCGATCAAAACGCTTCATCCACAGGCTGGGCTTGGCGGACTCCTCCAGCGTCATGCCATCGCACGACACGGTGTTGACCCCGATACGCTCCAGTGCCTGGTAATAACAGAACTCGCTTCTGAGGATGGTTCGATCTGTCTCATTGCCTTTGTTACGCGAGAATTTGACGAACCAGTGCTGACGGACCAGATTGTCTGCGAGGGTGGCATCGGGGTGCAAAAAACCGCCTGCATCCTCAGCGAGCAACAGCTTCGGCGCCTCGCCCCCTGCCCCTGTCGCGCCACCGATGGTCGGCATACAACTGTAAGGTAAGCAGCATGAACGCAACTCGGCAATTTAATGCCTATGACCATAGCCAAGACGAAGCAAAAAGGCAATTTAATGCCGACCAAAGCGCTTACGTTCAAGAAATCGGCACTTTAATACCGATTTATCTCACCCCAACAACCCCAACTCCTGCGCCCGCGCCACCGCCTGGGTCCGACGTTCGACCCCAAGCTTGCTGTTGATATGGCTGGCGTGGGTTTTGACGGTGTGCAGGGAGATGAACAGCCGGTCGCTGATTTCCTGATTCGAGCAGCCCTGGGCGATGAGTTGCAACACGCCCAGCTCCCGTGCGCTCAGGGCGTCTGTGCCGGCGCAGGCGATCTGTTCAGAGGGATCACGCGCGCAGGGCAGGTCTTTGTCGGTGCCTGGGGGAAGCTGGTCGAGCAGGTAGCTGACCAGTCGGCACGCAGGGCGCTTGAGCAGTTGTTCGCGCAGCCAGTCGGGGTGTTGGCGGATTACACCGAGCAGCGGCAGAATGGCTCCGCCGGTGGCGGCCTGTAGCGCAGGTTCCAGCAGTTTTTGTGCGAGGGCGCGGTCGGATGCGTCCAGCGCCAGCAGGATGTGCTGGCTCGACGCATGCAGCGCGAGCACACCTGCGCCGGTTTTCAAGGCGTCGTCTCGCAGCTGTGTCAGGCGCAGGGCTGATTGTTCCGTGCGGCCCTGGATCCGGTCGAGCATGGCGCGCAGCAGTTCGATGTGCTGCGGCATCTGCGGCAGGCATTCGGGCGCTGCGGCAGGATGCTCGCCACCGTAGGTCTGGCCCAGGCGCAGCAGCCAGGCGTCGGCCAGGTCGATGCGGCCCTGGGTCAGCCACAGTTCGCATTTGGCCAGGGTAATCATCGCCAGGTAATACACTGGCGGCACGTCCCAGATGTGCATCAGGCGTTCGGCTTCGGCCAGCTCCGCGAAGGCCTCGGCAAAGCGCCCTTCCCGGCCTTCCAGCCCGGCGATCACGCAGTGCCCGATCAGCACGCTGATGTCACGACAGGCGCGGGCTTCGGCAAGGCCTGCGGCAAGGCGCTCGCGTCCGGCCACCGGTTGCAGGCACTGGGCGAGCAGGTAGCCTTCGTACAGCGTCAAACGCGCACGCACGGCATACAGGCGCTGCGAAGACAGTCCGTTCAATCGCTTGAGGCCCTGACGCACCTCTTCCAGGGCGCGCAACGCCTCGCCGCGAGCCTGCAAGGTGCGCGCACGATCGTAATGCGCCAGCGCTTCGAATAGCGGATTGGCCACCCGCTGGGCCAATTCGAGCGCTTCACGATTTCGTGCCCGGGCGCGCCACAGGTCGCCCTCGGCAATCGCCAGATTGGCCAGCGTCGACAGACACATCAGCCGCTGTCCGTAACGTTTCTGCGGAAGGCTCGCCAGCGCCTCGCTGCAATAGCGATGGGCCGTTTCGCTGTCGCCGCGCCCGCGGGCAATGATGCCGCTGAGCGCGAGCCATTGGGCCAGCATGGATTTCTGCGCGGTGGCCGAAGGCGCCGGTAGAAAGCGACTCAGTTGATTGCCCAGTTCCTCGGCGGCATCCAGCTGGCAGGCCAGCCCCAGCGCCCAGGCGTACAGCACGATCAGACGCGGCGTGCTGACCAGCAGGCTGTCGGGCAGGTCCATCTTCCAGCGCAGCAGCATTCCGACGTTCTGCTCGGCGAGCAATTGCTCCTCGGAGAGGTTTTGTACCAGGTTGGCCGCCACATCCAGATGGCCCGCGCGCAGGGCCTGTTCGATGGCTTCATCCAGCAGGCCCTGTTCACTGAACCAGCGGCAGGCATTCAGATGCAGGCGCCGTTGCTGCGGCGCGACGTTACTGCCAGCGCGGGCGCGCAGCAGGTCGGAAAAAAGATGGTGATAGCGAAACCAGCGCCCGGTTTCGTCCAGCGGCACCAGAAACACCTGATGCGCTTGCAGGAAAGCGAGCATTTCGCTGCTGTCGTGGGTATCCCGGGCGGCATTGCACAGGGCTGCGCAGAATTTTTCGAGACAGGCCGTTTCATAGAGGAAGGCCTGCACATCGGCAGGCAGGCAATCGATGACCTCTTCGAGCAGATACTCCCGAATCAGCCCTTCTCCGCCGTTGAACCCGTGATTCAAGGCATCGCTGCCGGCTTCAGTGGCTGCCAGTTGCCAGAAGCGCAAACCCGCGACCCACCCCTCGCTGCGTTGCAGCAGTGTGTGCAACGCTTCCTCGGTCAGTGAACTGCTGTGCTGCTCAAGGACCGCCAGTGATTCGTCGTGGGTAAGGCGCAGGTCCTGCTCGGAAAGCTCGAGCAACTGCCGGGAAAGACGCAGCCGCGCCAGATGCCAGTCAGGACGCTGGCGGCTGGTGACCATGACGATCATGCCGGCCGGCAAGTGATTGAGCAGGAATTGAAGGCAGCGATCCAGCACGGGGCCCTGCACCAGGTGATAGTCGTCGAGCACCAGCAACAGCGGCTTGCTCAGCATCAGGTGCATCGCCAGCTCGTCCAGCAGGCCGTCGAGCCATTCTTCGAAGGCGAAAGGCTGGTGCCGCTGACGCATCTTCAACAGGCCCAGCGCCTGATTGCCCAACTGCGGGAAAAACTGCTGAAGGCCGCAAAGCAGCCGTTCCAGAAACCGCCCCGGATCGCTGTCGCGCTGGCTCAGGCCCAGCCAGAGGCTTTGCCACTGACTGGGCAGGCTCTGACAGAACTCCACCGCCAGCGAGCTCTTGCCGAACCCGGCCGGCGCGCTGACCAGCAACAGGCGACCGGACAGACCGGCGCTCAAGCGCTGGCACAGCCGGGGTCTGGGCACATAGCCTTCGGGCAAGGGTGGGCGGAAGAAACGTCCTTCCAACGCAGTGACTGCGTGATTTGCGAATCCCTGCAAACGCGACAGATCAGTCATGGCCGGCTCTTGTTGAGATGCTTGTTATTCGGCGTTCAGATGATCCGGAGACTAGCGGCTATGCCTGGAGTTTTGAAGAAAGTTCGACGAAAGTCTGTAAGAAAACATATCCAATCAACAGTGCGAATGTTGGTTCATATGTTTTGGAGAAGGGCTGCATGACTTCGCATACCCGTAGCAGCCGGGCTTGCCCGCGGGAGCGATCTTGAGGACGCCCCCGCCGGCAAGCCGTGCTGCTACGGTGGGCGGTGTGGAACATCAATATCCGAGATGCCGAAGAAGCTGTAGGAGTGAGCTTGCTCGCGATGGGGCCGGGTCAGTCACTATTGTGGTGTCTAACCCAGCCCAGTCGCGGGTAAGCGCGCGCCTACAGGAGAACGGTTTAACCGATCGTCATCAGGCTCGCGTTACCACCTGCTGCCGCGGTACAGACGTTCCAGCGCGCGTCGGATCTCAAAGCCTCGGCAATCCATGACTAAGCCAGCGCTTCAACTCATCCGCCACGCTTTTTTCCAGCGACTGCTCGGGGTCTTGCAGCAACTCGGCAGCCGCGTCGAGCAGACCTTGCTGGCCATTGTCTACACCGGTCATGATCGAGCGGAAATACTCATCACTGTACACCTTGACCTGATTCCAAGCCGTCTCGGCCTGTTCGCTCAACGTCGGCTCCGGAGCGTAATGGGTGCGCCAGCGCAGGTAGCCCCAGATCGAGCTGCTTTCGCGGCCAGTTGACTCAAGGGGCAGGCTGCCGTCTTTTCTGTAGCGCAGGATGGCTTCGCGATCAGAGTCGCTGAGGGGCAGCGGGGCGTATTTGGTCGTGCGCCCATCCGCCATCGGCTGGTAGGCGCGAAAAGCCCCTTGAGGGTCTTTTTTGACTTCGTTCATCAGCGACTCCCACCGCTGCTGTCGCGATTCCAGCTCCCGCATCCGCCCGCGTTGGTTGGATTTCCAGACGTCTTCGCTGGTCGCGCCGAAGGGTTTGAACCAGGCGCGTGAGTCGTGCACATGATCGTCGAACATCTTGATGGCGCGGGGATCGAGAATGGCGGGCTGTTGCCAATGGGGTTTGACCTCTCGCCATTGGCGGACCTTTTCGCCCCAGATCGCTTGCTCAAACGCTGAGTAGGCAGCCCGTAGCGGCATGGCCGCCAGCAGCGTGCGTTTCATCCAGCCGTCGGAGTAGGCGAATTCGTTTTCACGTGTCAGCAGGTCGCGCATCTCTTCGCGCAATTCGTCATTGGCCCTGCGCAGGTCTTCGCCGTCTTGCGGGTTGAAGGTCTCGGCCCTGCTGAAAAAAGGCTGCTGCTCCAGCGCATTGTCGTCGGTGCTGACCCGCAGACGCCGCCAGCGCAGGTACAAAGCGTATTGAGTGCGCGCCGCTTCAGTGGTACTGGCGCCCGCGGGTGTCAGCTCATTGACCAGGTCGACGTAGTCGTTGAAGGCGGTGCGCAGTGTGGGGGAGATTTTCAGTGCGTTTTTTATTTCAGGAATGATGTGCGGGCCTTCCATATTTAACGGCACACCCGCAGCCACAGCACTGCGATACATCTTCGCCAACGGGATTTGCGACAGCTTGGAGCTGTCGTCGTGATTGCCGGCTTCATCACATCCCCGACCCTGTTCGCCGGGCGGGTAACCGCCACCGACATCCGAATGCACCCCGGGGTACACCAACTCGGTGCAGTTGCGCCGCTCACCAACCGTGTCCAACGGGAACGAGCCGCGCACTTCATGGGCCGAGACCAGGTGCAGGGTTTGTTTGACGTAGTCCGGGATGCGCAAAAATTGCTCCTGCCCCCAGCCGCCATGGCCCTTGAAGAACATCGCGCTTTGCGCCAGCCCCACCGAGGCCACAGTGTCGAAAATGCCCAAGAAATCTACGCTCACCGGTACCCCCGCCAGGGTCATGTCATCGTCCAGCGCGTCTTTCAACCAGTTGCAGAACACCCGCGCTTCAGCCGCGCCTCGGGAAAAGCCGAATACCGAGATGCGCATCTTGAGTAGCTTGGGTTTGCGTTTGGCGAGCTCATCTTTGAGCTCTCTGGACACAAAATCCCGGCGCTCCTTGAGTACCTGTCGACGAACCTTGTGCCGAGGTTCCACCGAGGCGGTGTCAAGGATGTAACCCAGCGTGCCAAGGGTGGTGGCATTGCTCAGCTCTTCGATTTCATCGGCGCCCGTGGCCTTGAGAATCTGTTCCGACAGGTTGATATCGGTAGACATACGCTTGACCAGATCAAGGTCATTGGTGCGCATTTTGTAGCTGACAGTCGAGGCTTTGAGGCGCCGATAAAAATAATTAGTGATCTGCAACAGCGCCCAGTTGATGCGTGCCTCGCCACCCCATCCTGCACCAAGCCCGGCTCGGGCGTGATATCCGCGTCCGGTGTCGCTGGTTTCTTTTTCAAATGGCGTGCCTACTCCGGGTACGTAGATACGTGCCTGCTCTTTGGCTTCCTCATAAGTGTCGTAAAGGCGAGCTACATTGCTATGCGCTTGTTTGGGGATGTCCCGCTCACGATTGTTATTGGTGCCATCGAAGAAAAACCCCAGGTGGAACTCAGTGGTGCAGGATGTTCCCATCGCATTGAATTTATCAGCCAGACAAAGACATTGTTCATCGAGTGTTAATGCGAATGGATCAATTCCTACTTTCTCAAGTTGCATGATCTATTCCTTTAGTAAAAGAAACGGGCTTTGCAAACAGGATCAGCTTTACATACGTCATCTGGCCGCTGAAGCCCGCCTGCAAAATCAGGATGGCCAGGACCAAAGCTGGTTGGAAAGGCTTTTATCGTACCATCTGGAAAGAAAGCCAAGAAGAGGATGCTCGGGAAGTCATCGGTATAGGGCTCGATTGAAACTTCAGCTACATGTAAACCCGTTGGGTCTCGCTGGTAGAGTTCGTCATCCCGCCAATGTACTGTAATAGTCAGCCCCGGTCGCCATTTTGAAGGCACACCAACGCTGCCAGCAAATGAACTACCTCCTCGATGGTAGGGCATACTGCCTGCCCAGATATCATTTACGTAAACGACTCCAATGTGTTCATCGGAATAGTTGAGAATTGAAATGATTAACCCCAGTCCGTCGTCTTTCGGCGTTGGCTTATAAAACGTGAGCGTGAGTACAGTCATTAATAGTGTACTTGTCGTCAGCCACCAGACAATCCGGCCCAGGCGTTGTTTGGTCATGATCTATTCCTTTAGTTTAAAAAAGCGGGCTTTGCAAGCAGGATCAGCTTTGCATACGTCATCGGGTCGCTGAAGCCCGCCTGCAAAATCAGGATGGCCAGGACCAAAGCTGGTTGGAAAAGCTTTTATCGTTCCATCTAGAAAGAAGGCCAAGAAGAGGATGCTCGGAAATTCGTCGGTATAGGGCTCAATCGACACTTCTGTCACATGCAGACCCGTTGGGTCCATTTGATAGAGTTCGTCATCCTGCCAGTGCACTGTAATAGTCAGGCCTGGTCGCCACTTTGAAGGCAGCCCCACACTTCCGGCAAGCGAGCTTCCTCCACCGTGACTTTTCATTCCGCCGGCCCAGATGTCATTCACATATACGACGCCTAATGGCTGGTCTGCATAATTGAGAATTGAAATGCCCAACCCAAGGCCTTCATCTTTGGGTTCTGGTTTATAAAAGGTGAGTGTCAGTACAGTGATGACTAATGTCGCTGCTGTCAGCCACCAGATAATCCGGCCCAAGCGTTGTTTGATCATAGTCAATTCCGTTAGTCAAAAAACTTTGCTTTGCAGGCCGGGTCGGCTTTGCACATGGTATCGGGACGATCCAGGTCGTCCGGAAAATCCGGGTGTTGTGGGAAATAGCTGGATGGATAAGCCTTTATTTTTCCATTCGGGAAAAAAGCGAGAAATAAAATGCTTGGAAAGTCGCCGGTATAGGGCTCGATCGAAACTTCAGTAACATGCAAGGCGTCACGATCTTTTTTATAGAGCTCATCGTCCTGCCAGTGCACGGTAATTTTCAACCCCGGTCGCCATTTGGAGGGTAGCCCCACGCTTCCAGCGAGAGAACTTCCACCGCTGTGACTTGGCATGTTGCCAGCCCAAATATCATTCACATATACAACGCCTAATGGCTGATCTGCGTAATTGAGAATTGAAATGCCCAGCCCTAGGCCTTCATCTTTGGGCTCTGGTTTATAAAAGGTGAGTGTCAGTACAGTGATGACTAACGTAGTTGCCGTCAGCCACCAGATCATCCGGCCCAGGCGTTGATTATTCATTCAGCGTCCCATGCTTTGAAGCCACAGTTACCAGAGCGGCCTGCAACAGCGCGGTTTTGAAAATATTCAAGAGTTCGGCATCGTGCAGTTGTCGTGACTCTTCTCTTTGCAATACCTCACGCAGACACTCACACACCTGAGAAGGGGTGCCTGTGAGGTGACCAAAATGTTGTGGGTGTTGCTCGATCACCCGCAGCCACTTGCCTGGTTGGGACAATGCAATCAGCTGACTGATTTGCTCATCGCTAAACCGATAGGGCCCGGTTTGGGCTTCGCCTGTTGGCTCTGCGTCACTATCGACCTGGACCTGTTCGCCGTCCATTTTCCAGTACCACCACTGCATGCCCGGCAATAACAGACGTTGGCGCTGCTCGGCGGTAAGCACCTGGAGTAATGCGTGCAGCGCTCGGCTGTCGGCCAGGCGCATGACAAACCCTTCGCCCTCCGGATTCTGCGCGTCGAGTTGCTGTTGCAGATGTTTGAGCAGACCACCGTGCGGGCTGGCGACGAAGCTCAGCATCGGCGTGCCGCGTGTGTGATGCAGCAAAAAATCGATGACTTGCCGGCGCTGCTCGGGCGCTTGGGGCAAGGTCAGCAAGTGGGGGCTGAGTTCAGCCAGCCCAACGCCTTCAAACTTCCCGGCAAACAGGCTGTGCATTTCCAGCGTAGGGAAGTGTTGAACCCACTGTTCATGCAGGCCAGGTTTGAAGGCCATGTCGATCAACGCGTGGCAAGTGTGCGCGGGCAGGTTGGCCAGCAGTGATTGGGCAGCGTTTTCCGGGTAGGGATCGACCCAGTAAGGCAGGGGCGTCTCAAGTTGTAGTGTGATCATGGTGACTGGCCTCACGCATTTTTACTGGAAAGAGCAGAGCCGCCATTCATGGCCTTGAGCATGCACTCCACGCAGATCCCTTCTGGAAACTGCGGCACCTCATAAGGCACCGCTATCCCCGGCTCAAACAGATGCTCAGCCGCATGCAAGGTCATCGTCCCCGGGCAGGCGAAGGTGATGTTGCCGCCCTCGATGGTCAGGCTTGCGCCGCCATCGACCTTGATTGAAATGGCCTTGCCCGCCGCCAGCTCGGTTTCGGCATTGAGCGACATCAGCTTGAGTTCGCCCTGGGCAAGCACCTTGATGTCGTCGTGTTGGGCCTGCACGTCGAGCGGGCCTGCACCGCTGATCAGCGAGAGGCCGATGTCGTCGGCCTGTTGCGCGCCGCCGAGGTAGCCGATGGCCTGGCCGCTGTGCAGGCGCAGTTGTTCGCCGATGGCGAAGTTGCTGTCCTGGCCGCTGCCAAGCGTCATGGTTTCGCCGGCGTGGTGGTGCAGGCTTTGTCCGGCGATTTGCAGCAGGCTGTCGCGGGCGCTGAGGGTGAGCAGGGCATCGCCGGTCTGCGGAACGCGGCCTTCGGCTGGGTGGCTGTCGCGCAGCGGGGCATCGGCAAGGCCGTTGCTGAGCGTGTCGCTGGCCACGGTGGTGCTCAGGCTGGTGAACAACGCCTTGAGCGGTGCTTGATCGGCAATCAATGCGCTGTGGTCCGGCAGGTTGACGCCGCGTACGCTGCTCAGCGGCACGGTCTGGTGGATCTGCGCCGCAAGGTCGAAACGCCTGGCCAATGCCTGTTGTTGTTCGAGCAGGGCTTGCGCGGCGACCGCATCACCGGCCGGGGTCTGCGGGTCAATGCCATAGGTGCTCAACAGCAGGCCTTGTCGGGCACGGATGGCGCCGTAGGCATCGGTGCGCAGCTCGAACCCCAGACCGCGAAAACTGCCCCGGTAGTTGCCGGCCTGATGGATCAGGTGGCCGAGGTTGAGCTGACTGTGGGCCTGCGTGGTCGCCATCTGCAGACGGCCTTGCTGGTCGCTGTCATCGAGCACCAGTTGGTTGTAACCCTGGCCGTCGAAGCCCCGGGTCTTGATGCCGGACAACGCCGCCTGGTTGCGATGCTGATCTTCGCCGGGCCCGCCACCATGCCACGCCGGGCTGTTGCCGCCGCGGCGATTGAGTTCGGCGCTGGGCCGGTGATCGCGGGCTTGCCCGTAGGCCGAGAGGTCGGACTTGCCCGGTTGACCGCCCGGTGTCGGCGGCACACCCGCGTCGCCCCGGCCGTTGTACAGCGACTTGACGATGACCGGTCGATCCATGTCGCCGTCCATGAACTGCACCAGCACTTCCTGACCGATGCGCGGCAGGAACTGCGCACCATGACCGTTGCCGGTGAGCACCTGGGCCACGCGTACCCAGCACGCGCCGCGATCTTCCTCGGCCTGCCAGTGAAAGCGCAATCGCACACGGCCCCGCGCATCGCAATACAGCGGCACCCCGCTGCCCGGCGTCGTGCTGCCGTCAGGGCCGACGACAATAGCGGTTTGGGCGCCATGGGACGTGGGTACCGGGTTGAGGCGTTGTCCGGTGCCGTTGGCCAAGGTCGGACGCCAGCGCGTAAGGCGCGGTACCGCGCTGAATTGCTGGGCGTAACCCAGGTCTTGCGCGCGCACCAGCACATGCCGGGCAAATCGATCCAGCCCCAGCAGGTCAGGGCACCGATCCTCCGGCACCGGCACGGTCGCGGGCAGGTTGTTGACGCCGCAGCCGAGAATGCCGGTGTAGAGAAATTCAGATTGCCGCGCGTAGGGCCCTTGGTTGAGCCACGGCGCCTGGATCACCTCAAACCGCGTGCCGCAGCGGGCACTGCGAACGGTGCCCTGGCCCTTCCAGAAACGCCGGTCCACGTTGTGCGCGTCTTTGTGCAGCACCGCGTAGTGGCTGGCTTCCGCTGAGGTGAGAAATGCGTAGCTGCCCACCGGGTCGTAACTTTCCCGGCCCTCATCCGTGCTGAGCGAGAGCGATGCCGTGGTGGCCTGACGCGTTTTGTAATTGCTGCTGAGCAGGGTGGTACGCGTGCTGCCGGAGCGCACAGTCGGGCCCATCATTTGTACGCTGTCCTGCTCCTCGGCGCTGGCGGCGCGGTGGAAGCGCAGGCCCGTGGCGCTGGCCGAAGTCGAGTCCTCTTGCAGCAGCGTGCTGTCTCCGAAGATGATCAGACTGTGCCCGGCTGGCGCCTGTGCGTGTTCGACAAAGCAATATCCCAAGCCTTCTTCAGCCAGCAGCCGTTCGACGAAATCCAGATCGCTTTCCCGATATTGAGTGCAGTAACTGCGTGGGCGTACCCGAGTGAGCAAATGCTCGGCATCGCCTGTGATCTGCCAGTGTGCGTAGGCGGGATACCCGGCAAACACCTGCTCGACGATTTGCAGCACCGACAGGTCCTGAAACACCCTGCTGTTCCTACCTTGGGCCAGCACCCACAGCCACGGCCTGAGTTCCAGGTAATACCGGGTCAGCGCGCCGTCGGAATTTTGATTGCGGACACTGACGACCAAACCGCTTCGCGAACACCGGCTGCCGTCGGCCAACGTCGTTAGCAGGCGAAGTGTCTGGCCGAGCATTTTGTCGAACGCAATGTCATGTTCGGGACTGAGCGTCAGCAGGTCCCATCGGAACAGATTGGACAGCTGCTCGAACCCCGTCCATCGTTCGACAAGCATTTGGTCAAAGGGTGCGGGACCTTCCAGCTCATACAGTCGAGTAGCGCTATTGATGCGAGGTGTGAGAGTTGTCATAGAGGCTATCCATTGCGAAAGCGGCTTTGAAAGCCGCCAAGATAAATATCGTGATGAGTGTGAGCGCCGCTGAAATGCTCAGGCTGAGCCCACAGCCAACTAATCCATCAGACAAGACTGAGAAAAAGGGTGGGGATTTCCTACAGAAGCTGGCTGGGGTTGAAGCACGCGGAGGGCGACAAAGGTAACGGAGACTCGCTGGCAGGTCTGTCAGACGTTTCTGAAAATGCAGGAGGCGCCGCCGACACAACCAACGGCGCCAAGTATTTTCAGACGTGTTAAGTGGATAGGAGCGTGTTGCTATCGGGGTGGGAGGGTGTTTAGCGAGCGGTCGACGGCGGCTTTGGCCATGTCTATCAGGTGCACGACGGAGAAGGCCAGGTCGCGTTTGCTGCCGCTCAGGTGGTCGGCGCTTTCATAGGCGGTGGCGGTTGCGCAGCGCAACAGGTCGGATGCGTGGACGAGGGATTCTTCGAGGGAAGCGTGGGGCGGGTCTGGCGTGATTTTGAGCATTTTTTGGCCTTTAGGTTAATAAGGCCACCAATGCTTCGCTGCTAAACGAATGAAGGTGGCGACTTTGACACGGGTTAGCAGACTGGTCCCAAAAGCCCAAAAAACCAGCGCACGCGAACGTGCCCCGCGCAAAGCCGCCATAAAGCGGTTCTGCTGGCTTTGGATGACAATTTCAGGCTGCTAAACCCGGACGCTGATTCCAGCGACGGACGCAGAGTAGAGAGCGAAATCACCATGCACAAGCGGCTGAGAGTTTCTAGGAAATGTCCTGCACAAGAAAGGGAGAAGACTGTAAGAAAGGGGCTTCAAACGGGGGAATGTGTTGCAGGAAATGGCTGTTGTTGACCCTCCTCGCCCTCAGCAGTCCGGCTTGCCGGCGTCAGTGATTTCCAGGACGCAGACGCCGGCAAGCCGGACTGCTACAAAAAAACACCCCGACGAATCGGGGCGTTTTCTTCTTGCGGCTATGGGGTTCAACCATAGGGTAAGGCGGCGCAGGACAACGGTGCTTTGCAGCTGTGATCAACAAGGCAGCTCTGCGCCAATTCAGCTCAGATCAACGCACCCCTTCCTGGCGCAGGGCGTTGGGCTGGAAGTCACTGATGGAAGCCGTGAAACCGAAGTCGTAGGCCTTCTTCTCTTCGTTCTTCATGCCCAGCGCCAGGTAGCGGCCCGATTGCAGGTCATACAGCGCTTCCAGGGCGTACCACGGCACTTGCTTGTCGTAGTAGTTCTCGGCATGGGCCTCGGCCACGCGCCACAGTTGGCCACGACCATCGTAGTGATCGATCACCGCTGCCTGCCAGGTGTCTTCGTCGATGAAGAAGTCACGCTTGGCGTAGATGTGGCGCTGGCCGTCCTTGAGGGTCGCGGTCACGTGCCAGACGCGACGCAGCTCATAGCGCGCCAGGTCCTGGTTGATGTGGCCGGCCTTGATGATGTCGGCGTACTTGAGCTTTGGATCGTCGAGCTTGTAGCTGTCGGAGGCGATGTACATTTCCTGTTTGCCGATCAGTTTCCAGTCATAGCGATCCGGTGCGCCGTTGAACATGTCCAGGTTGTCGGAGGTGCGCAGGCCGTCGGCTGCGGTACCCGGGCCGTCGTAGGACACTTGCGGTGCGCGACGTACGCGACGTTGCCCGGCGTTGTAGACCCACGCCGCGCGTGGTTCCTTGACCTGGTCGAGGGTTTCGTGAACCAGCAGCACGGAACCGGCCAGACGCGCAGGCGCGGTCACTTCCTGCTTGAAGTAGAACAGGATGTTGCCCGGGTTCTTCGGATCGAAATCCTTCATCTTGTCGCGGAACACGAACTCATCGTGGAAATACACCGGGTTGAACGAACCGTTGGTCTGCGGCGTGGCCTGGGTCACCAGGCGCGACACGCTGCCGCCACGGTAGCGGGTGATGTGGTTCCAGATCACCTCAAGGCCGTCCTTGGGAATCGGGAACGGCACTGCGGTTTCGAAGTTTTCCAGACCGTTGCCGCCAGCGACCAGCTTGGTGCTGGTGGCGTTTTTCTTGATGGCGGCGAACACATCGGCCGGCACAGTGGCGCCACGGTGCGAGGGGTAGACCGGCATCTTGAAGCTGTCCGGGTAACGCTTGAACATCGCGTATTGGCCGGGCGCCAGCTTGTTCTTGTACTGCTCCACGTTCTGCGCGGTGATGGTGAACAGCGGTTTCTCGTTGGCGTACGGGTTGGCCAGGAAGCCCTTGTCATCGACCGCGCCGGCGTTGGTCGGCATCGGGCTCCAGGCCGGGATCGAATTGTCGGCGTTACCGGCTTTTTCCGCGCCCATCGGGGTCAGGGTAGTGCCCAGCTTGGCGGCCTCGTCCGGAGAAACTGCCGCCATCACGCTGGTGGCCAGCAATGACAGGCCCAGCATGGCGACAGGCAACAGACTCTTGGTGATTTTCATGTTCATAAATCGTCCTTAGAAGTTCACGCCGAAGCTGAGGGCCACGAAGTCGCGGTCATCCACGGTGCTGAAATCGCCGCCGAAGAAGTTGGTGTAGGAAAGGTTGGCGGTGTAGGTGTTCTGGTACTCCGCTTCCACGCCCAGGCTGACCGCCTTGCGACCTTCCTCGAAGTTGCCGCCAGGACCTGGCGAGTAACCCTTGACGTCATGGGACCAGGCCACGCTCGGCTTGAGGTTCACCCCGGCGAACACGTTGTTGTAGTCCCAGATGGCACGGGCGCGATAACCCCAGGAGGTCGCGGTGGTGTAGCCATCGTTGCTGCAGTTGGTGTTCAGGCCGGCGGCATTTGGCAGGCCACCGCCTTGTGCGGTCGAGTTGTTCAGCACGTTACAGAAGTTGCCGGGCAGCGAACCAGGGCCGAAGACCGGGTCACGGCCGTAGCGCGCATCGGATTTGCTTTCCAGGCCACCGACGTGGGTCACGCCGACTTCAGCGACGGTGGTCAGGCGGCTGGCGCCCATGATCTGGTCGAAGAAGTGGGTGAAGGTGGTCTGGAACTGGGTAACTTCCTTACGGTTGTAACCATGCAGGTCCTGCCCCGGAGTACCGGTCAGCACAGAGGCGTTGGCAAAGCCCGGGATCGGCGTCACACCGGCAAACAGGATGTCGGTGGTGCTCAATTGCACAGGCGCGTTCGGACGGTAGCTCAGTTCACCGCTCCAGGCCGTACCGGTAGGCAGGGTGGTGGAGAAGCTCAGGCCGTACAGGCGGATGTCTTCCGGATACTCGACGAAGTAGTTGGAGCTGCCCGCCACGATCAGTGGACGCAGCGCAGCCAGTGGCCCCAGTGGACGGGTGTACGCCGAAGCGGCGGCACCCTGGGCACTGAAGATCGGGTTGCGGCTGTGGTAATTCATGAAGTACGCGCCGAATTCGGTATCCAGCGGTTCGAAGTTGTAGTGCATCGCCACGCCGAACTGGCCGCTGTCGCGGGCATCGCGGTCCGGGCCACGGCGCACCAGCACGCCTTCCTGGTTCACGTCGACGCCAAGCGCGGTGAGGGTTGGCAAGGCGGCAGCGGGGATGGTCGAGCGCTTGTTCAGCACGCGCAGGTTGTTGCTGCAACCGTCGGCGATCACGTCAGGCTGGGAGAAGAAGGTGCCGCAGTTGTCGACAACGGTCTGGTCCCATTCGAGCTGGTAGAAGGCTTCGGCCGACAGGTTCTCGGTCAGGCTCTGGGACAGGTAGAACATGTTGACCGGAATCAGGCCTTCCTTGATTTCCGAGCCGGGACGACGAAACGCGGAGACGTCGATGGGGTTGATCGAGTTGATGCCGCCGCCGATGAAGGTACTTTCACCCCAGCTCACCACCTGCTTGCCGAAACGCACGGAACCCGGCTCATCGGCAATGGAATAGTTGTGGTAGACGAATGCGTCGAGCAGTTCGAAGCCGGACGACTTGGCGCCCTCCTTGCGGCCCGAATCGCTGATGTCCTTGAACTCGCGGTTTTCATCCTTGAGTTCGAAGTCGTACCAGTATTTACCGCGCATGAACACGCCGGTGTCACCGTATTTCAGCTCAAGGTCGTGCACGCCCTTGAAGATCTTGGAGAAGGTCTCCCCACGCTTGAAGTTCAGGTGACCGTCGTCGGAAGTCTGGGAAAGGCCCCGGCCGCCGTTGTTGACACCGATCAGGTCCTTGTTGGGCTTGGCGGTCGACCAGCTGGCGCCGATGGAGAGCGACGAGTCGAAATTGCCTTCGATTTCCCCGATGTTGAAACTGACGCCGAATGCAGGACCGGCGAGCGTTGAAGCGAGGCTGACGGCCAGAGGCAGTTTCGCCCGGCGCCAGAACTGGTTTGCAGATGTCATCGACGCTACTCCATGTGCTTTATTTTTATGGCAGTGGGTGCTTCCAGAAACGACCCAGGCTCACCGATCCGCAGTGGCTGAGTGGCAACGCGTGTCGGGCAGCCCATGTGAAGCTGCGAAACGACGTGGCGTTTTTCTCCGGTTCAGACCTGAAGCCGACTATAACGAGCGTGCGCTAGCGCTTGATCCCTCTAAAGTGTGATTTGAGCGTCAGAGCGTCTGGCACGCCGATTTCGACGTGCCGACGGGTGCGGCACAGGGAGGATGGCTGAATTTCGAAATATGGCAAGGAAGACGCAAGCCAGACACGTTCACGACACATTGCCACGAGCGAAATCGCGGCAACGGGCGTGAAGTGCAGAAGGTCAGAGGGTGGAGAGGAAAGCGCTGTTAGTGCTCTGCCATTCGAGGATGTCCAGGCGGATGCGCTTCTTGTCGAGCTTGCCGACGCTGGTCTTGGGAATTTCGGTAACAAGGGCGATCTGGCTCGGAATCGCCCATTTGTTAATGTGCCCCTGTTCCACGAAAGGCTTGAGATGCTCCTTCAGGGCCTTGGCGTCGATGGCATGCCCTTCCCGCGCGACCAGCAGCGCGAAAGGCCGCTCGCCCCACTGCGGATCGGCGATCCCGACCACCGCCACTTCGCGCACGCCGGGATGACGGCTGCACAGGTCTTCCAGCTCCAGTGACGACACCCACTCCCCGCCGGTCTTGATCACGTCCTTGATGCGGTCGCGGATATCGATGCCGCCCATGCTGTCGAGCGTCGCGACGTCGCCGGTGTGCAGCCAGCCGCCGGCCCAGAGTTCGGCGCCTTTCTCGGGCTCACGGTAGTAACCCTCGGTCAGCCATGGCGCACGCAGCACCAGCTCGCCCTGGGTTTCGCCGTCGTGGGGCAGGAAGTTGCCTTCGCCGTCGACGATTTCCGCCTCGACCAGCACCCCCGGCGCACCGGCCTTGATGCGGTAGGTAGTGCGTTCGTCTTCGCTGCCCGCCATCAACTCGTCGTTCAAATGCGCCACCGAGACCAGCGGCCCGGTTTCGGACATGCCGTAGGCCGCGGTCAGCTGGATGCCCTTGGCCTTGGCCGCCTCATAGAGCGAGCGGTTGAGCGAGCTGCCGCCGATGATGATGTTCCAGCCGGTGAAATCGACGTCCTTGGCCGACTTGGCGTTGAGCACCATTTGCATGATGGTTGGCACGCAGTGGGAGAAACTGACTTTCTCGTCGCGCCACAGCTGCACCAGCAGTTCAGGATCGTAACGGCCGGGATAGACCTGTTTCACCCCCAGCATGGTCGCGGCGTACGGGACGCCCCAGGCGTGGACGTGGAACATCGGAGTGATCGGCATGTAGACCTTGTCGGTGCCCAGCAGCCCCTCGACGCTGCCCATGATCGTCGCCACGGCCATGGTGTGCAGCACGAGCTGGCGATGGGTGAAGTACACGCCCTTGGGATTGCCCGTGGTGCCGGTGGTGTAGAAGGTGGTCGCGACCGAGTTCTCGTCGAAGTCTTCGAAGTGATAGGTCGGGCTTGCGGCCGCCAGCAGGGTTTCATACTCCCCCACCAGGTTCGGCAGCTCGGCGGTCTTGTCGGGGGTGTCGGTCAGGAGCAGCGTCTTCTCGGCGGTCGTGAGCTTGTCGGCGAAGCAGTTGTACAGCGGCACGAACTCGCTGTTGACCAGCACGAAGGTGTCTTCGGCGTGGTTCATGGTGAACAGGATCTGCTCGGGAGACAGGCGCACGTTGATGGTGTGGATCACTGCGCCGATCATGGGAATGGCAAACATGCATTCCAGATAGCGATGGCTGTCCCAGTCCATGACGGCCACCGTATCGCCCGCTTTCACTCCCGCCTCGGTCAGCACATTCGCAAGTCTGCAGATCCGCTCGTTGAGCGTCAGATACGAATAGCGTGATTGGTCCCGGTAGACGATTTCCCGCGTTTTTTCATAGCGGCTGCCCGACATCAGCAAGCGTTTGATCAACAGAGGATACTGGTACGCGCCATCAGCTGGCGGAATCACGCGTGTCTGCAGCATAGGAATCCCTTTTCAAGATGCATTGGCGGAGCCGAAAATATGCACTCTAGAGCCTTCGCTCGCCAGCCAAATCAGCCAAAGGGATGATTCGGGTGACGAGCGACCATACAGGCATTGCGCCATTTGAAAGGGCAAAACGGCCCTACGCGAGCTTTGCGACGGGGCTTTGCGCCGGAGTGCGAGGAAAAATCAGCGCTGCAGCGAAGGTAAGCGCGGCGAACCCGGCCAGGATCACATACAGCCCGGCCAGGCCCTGACGCGGCTCGACAAAGGCAATCAGCGGAATCGCCGTGGCACTGGCGCCGAACGACAGGAAGTAACGCAGTGCGAACACCCGGGATTGCCACTGCGGGGCCACGAAGTTGGCCACCATCGCATCGTTGACCGTGACCTGGCCGAACACCACGAACATGAAGCCTGCGCCCAGCACGATCACCGGCCAGCTATCGACGTAAGCCATCGCGAACAGAAACGGCGCCTGGGCAACGGTCAGGATCACGAACGGCCACTTGAGGCTGAAGCGGTCGAGAAAACGGCCGATGGTCAGTTGCGCAACGGCGCCGAAGGCGTAAGCCAGGCTGATGACCAGGCCCAGGGTTTGCGGCGAGGCGAACAGCTCATGCAGGCGATCCTGAAACAATTTCGGGTAGGTCATGGTGGTGGCGTTGAACACCACGCCGCCGGTGGCCGTGGCGATGGCCAGCACGGTAAAGACCATGGTCATGGAAATACGCTGGCCCGAGCTGCCCTTGGGCGCGGCGTGGGGGCGCGCCGGAATCGGTTCGTCCTTGACCTGCCAGGCGAACAGCACCCCGATCACCATGGCCACCGCGCCAGGCAGGATAAAGGCCGAGCGCCAGCCGAACTGCGCCACCAGAAAGCCGGTCAGCAATGCCGAAAAGGCCACGCCCAGGTTGCCCCACATGCCATTCACGCCAATCTCGCGCCCACGATTCTGCGCATAGGCCACCAGCACGGCCGTACCGACAGGGTGATAAATGGCGGCGAAGACACCGACCAGAGTCATGCCGACGGCCAGCATCGTGGTGCTGGTACTCAGCCCGGTGAGAATCGAAGCCGCGCCGATGCCGAAGAAAAACACCAGCATCATGTGCCGACGGCTCCAGCGATCACCCAGCCAGCCCGCCGGTAGCGAACAGGCACCAAAGGCGATGAAGCCGCCCAGTGACAGGCCGATCAGTTGCGCGTAGTCCAGCGCGAAGGCGTGGGTCATGCCCAGCACGGCGGCGGGAAAGATCAGCATGAACATGTGATCGATGACGTGGGCGGCGTTGATGAAATGGATCACCCGTTGGGGTGAGTTGGCGGCTCGGGTCTGACTCATGGCAGCGCATCCTGGGCTTGCAGTGATTGTGGAGGATCATGCTAAGTTGGCGACAAACCGCATTTGGGACACATAAGTCATCGAATCCGCCATGTTGATCAGCCTGCTCAGCCACAGCCCTGTCACCGCCCACCCCAGGGACTATCCCGACGGCGCCCACCAGCCCCGGCACCTGCATGCCGAGGCGCAACTGTTGTATGCCGTCAGCGGCGTGATGCGGCTGGTGACCGACAGTGGCGCGTGGGTGATCCCGCCCAGCCGTGCGGTGTGGATTCCCCCGGGGGTCGAGCATGAGATCTTCATGTCCGGGGAGGTCCTGATGCGCTCGCTGTTCGTCGCCGCCGAGCATTGCCCGCCGGGTTTGAACCACTGCTGCGTGCTGGCGGTGACGCCCTTGCTGCGTGAGTTGATCGTGCGCGCTACCCAGAGTGATGAGCACGCGGCCAATCCCTTGATCCAGCGGCTGATGCTCGAAGAAGTCGCGACCCTGGAGAATCTGCCGCTGCACATTCCCATGCCCCGGGACCGGCGCTTGCAGAACATCTGCATGGCGCTGCTGCAGAAGCCGGATCACGGCAACACGCTGGAGGACTGGGCGCAGGACGTCGGCGCCAGCTCGCGCACCCTGACGAGGTTGTTCAGTCAGGAACTGGGGCTGAGTTTCAACAGTTGGCGCCAGCAGGTGCGGCTGATGGAGGCGCTGCCACGGTTACTGGACGGCGAGAGTGTGCAGCGGGTGGCGAACGACCTGGGCTACGGCAGCGCGCGGGCGTTCAGTGCGATGTTCAGCCGGCTGCTGGGGGAAAGCCCCCGGGAGTATCTGGGGGCGTTGAAGCAGTTGAAAGAGTTGAAGCGCTGAACACAGAGTTCGCGCCTGTCTCGTAGCAGCACGGCCTGCCGGCGGGAGCGGTGGGTCAGTGCCAGATGCGTGTCTGACACGACGCCCCCGCCGGCAAGCCGTGCTGCTACGGGGTGCTAATTCAAATCAATTCGCCTGCGTAAACGCCAGCTTGATCCCCAGCGCCACCAGCACGCCGCCCATGGCGCGGTCGAACCAGTGGCCCATGCGGGCGAAGCCTGCGCGCACGCGCGGCTGGCTGAACAGACGCGCCACCAGGCAGAACCAGATGCCGGTCGCCAGGGCCAGGTAAACACCGTAACCGGCCTGCACCAGCAGCGGCGTGTGCGGGTTGATGACGACAGTGAACAACGACAGGAAAAACAGCGTCGCCTTGGGGTTCAGGCCGTTGGTGACGAAGCCTGCGACATAGGCGCCCTTGGCGGTGCGCTCACCCTTGGCGATGTCCACCGGAGCATCGGACGCGCCGGCAGGCTTGGCGCGCAGGGCCTTGAAGCCGATGTACAACAGGTAGGCAGCCGCCGCCCATTTCAAGGCGTTGAACAGCACGATCGACTGCGAAACGATCAGCCCGATGCCCAGCAGCGAATAGCCGACGTGCAGGAAAATCGCCGTTCCCACACCCATGGCGGTGTAGGTGCCGGCCTTGCGGCCATGGGTCACGCTTTCACGCACCACCACCGCGAAGTCCGGACCCGGGCTTGCGACGGCGAGCAGGTGAATCAGCGCAACGGTGAGGAATTCCGTCCAGTACATCGGGTGCTCCAGATATGTTGGCGAACGACAGGCTCTGATATGTTCGTTACCTTACGCCTCCCATCCTTCGAGCAAAAGGTACAGCTGATGTCGAGTCAAAGCAGAGCAGTTTTCCTGGATCACACCTCTCTGGACCTCGGCGATCTGGACCTCGCCCCCTGGCGTGAAACCTTCAGCGAACTGGTTCTGCACAGCAGCACTACACAGGATCAGGTGATCGAGCGCCTGCAAGGCGCGCAAGTGGCCATTTCCAACAAGATCCTGATCGATGCCGCCGCGTTCGCTGCCTGTCCGGACTTGAAGCTGGTACTGGTCACCGCCACCGGAGTCAACAACGTTGACCTCGATGCTGCGCGCAAACACGGCGTGGTGGTGAGCAATTGCCAAGGCTACGGCACGCCGTCTGTAGCCCAACACACGCTGATGTTGCTGCTGGCGATGGCGACCCGGCTGCCGGACTATCAGCAAGCGATTCACCAGGGCCAATGGCAGAAATCGAAACAGTTCTGCCTGCTGGATTTCCCCATCGTCGAACTGGAAGGCAAGACCCTTGGCTTGCTGGGTCACGGCGAGTTGGGCGGCGCGGTGGCGAAACTGGCCGAAGCCTTTGGCATGCGCGTGTTGCTGGGCCAGATTCCAGGCCGCCCTGCCCGCCCGGACCGCGTACCGCTGCACGAATTGCTGCCGCAGGTCGATGCCTTGACCCTGCACTGCCCGCTCAACGAACACACCCGCGACATGATCGGCGCCCATGAATTGAGCCTGTTCAAGCCCAAGGCATTCATCGTCAACACGGCTCGCGGCGGACTGATCAACGAGCAGGCGCTGGCCGATGCGCTGCGTAATGGTCACCTGGGCGGTGCCGCGACGGACGTGCTGACCGTCGAGCCACCGGTCAACGGCAACCCGCTGCTGTCAGGGGACATCCCGCGCCTGATCATCACCCCGCACAGCGCCTGGGGCAGCCAGGAAGCCCGGCAGCGCATCGTCGGCCAGGTGAACGAGAACGCCCGGGCGTTTTACGCAGGCCAGCCCATCCGCGTGGTCAGCTAACACCGCGCAGCCTGAAAAAATCGCGAGCAAGCTCACTCCTACAGGGAACGTGCGAACCTGTAGGAGTGAGCTTGGTCTGGGCCGCATCCGGACGATGGCGTCGGTGCGTTCCCAACCCTTTTCACGTCACGCGCAGGGCCTCTCGCACCTGTTAAACTCCGCGTTTTTTTGCAGGAGCCGAAGATGGACCCGCGCAGTGAAGTGTTACTCCGTCAGGCCGAACTGTTTCAGGGCTCTTTGCTGCTGACCGGCTTGCCTGCCGACGATCTGCTCGGCACCTTGCCCAATGCCCGGGGCTGGAGCTGGCACGCCGGCGATTTCGCCGCGCTGGACGCGCGCTTCGGCGCGCGCACCCACTTTGGCACCGAACCGCCTGCCGAAGCGTTCGATGCCGCCGTGCTGTTCCTGCCCAAGGCGCGGGACCTCAGCGACTACCTGATCAACGCCCTCGCCTCCCGCCTGGCCGGCAAGGAATTGTTCCTGGTGGGCGAGAAACGCGGCGGGATCGAAGCCGCTGCGCGCCAACTGAGCCCCCTGGGCCGCGCCCGCAAACTCGACAGCGCCCGCCACTGCCAGCTCTGGCAAGTCACCGTGGAAAACCCTCCACAGGCAGTCGAACTGGACAGCCTGGCCAAACACTTTGAAATCGATGTGAACGACGAGCCACTGAAAATCGTCAGCCTGCCCGGCGTGTTCAGCCACGGCCGCCTTGATCGCGGCTCGGCGCTGTTGCTTGAGAACATCGCCAACCTGCCCACCGGGCACCTGCTGGACTTCGGTTGTGGCGCTGGTGTGCTCGGCGCTGCGGTCAAACGCCGCAATCCAGGCATGCAAGTGACCCTGCTCGACGTGGATGCCTTCGCCACCGCCAGCAGCCGCCTCACCCTGGCCGCCAATGGCCTGGAAGGCGAGGTCATTACCGGTGACGGAATCGACGCAGCGCCGAAACACCTGGATTCGATTCTGACCAATCCGCCCTTCCATACCGGCGTTCACACCGACTACGCCGCAACAGAAACCCTGCTGCGAAAAGCCCGCGATCATCTGAAAAAAGGTGGCGAAATGCGGCTGGTCGCCAACAGTTTCCTGCGCTACCAGCCGATCATCGAGCAACATCTTGGCGTATGTGCCGTCTTGGCAGAAGGACAGGGTTTCCGGATTTACCGTGCAAAACGTGGGTGAAAATTAGCGCTTGCCGAATGCAAAAGCTGTAGGCAGAATCCGCACCGTCCTAGGGGAGTAGTCTCCCGCGAGCCCCTTGCTCGTATGGCGCGCATCAACATACTTGGTCCTCAGACCATGGTGCGTGCGACCCCAGATCCGCATAGACGGATCGGCGGTTTGACAAGACCTATGACACGAACATCCTGACCCGGGGCGGGGAGGCTGTACGTGTCATAGCCGTGTCGACCCGCCCCTTAGGAAAATCCTGATGCTGGAATCCCTGTTGGTCCCCACCGCCGTCGTCGCACTGGCAGAAATCGGTGACAAGACCCAACTCCTCGCGCTTATCCTCGCAGCCCGCTTTCGCAAGCCCTGGCCGATCATCGCTGGTATTGTCGCGGCCACGCTGGCCAACCACGCCGCAGCCGGTGCCGTCGGTGCCTGGTTCGGCAGTTTCTTCTCCGACGCCATGCTGCACTGGATCCTGGCCGCAAGCTTCACCGCCACGGCGCTCTGGACGCTGGTGCCGGACAAGATGGACGACGATGAAGCCAACACCGGCCGCAAGTTCGGCCCGTTCCTGACCACGCTGATCGCGTTCTTCCTCGCCGAAATCGGTGACAAGACGCAGATCGCAACCGTGATGCTGGCGGCGCAGTATTCCTACCTGTGGCTGGTGATCCTGGGCACAACGCTGGGCATGTTGCTGGCCAACGTTCCGGTGGTGCTGGCGGGTAACTTCGCGGCAGAAAAACTGCCCCTGACCCTGATTCGCCGCCTGGCTGCGGGTGCGTTCTTCATCCTGGCGATCGTCGCGGTGTACAAGGCGATGCAGGTGAGTGGCTGGGTTTAAGCCTGCGACTCTCCCGTAGCAGTCCGGCTTGCCGGCGGGAGCGGTTTCGAAATCGCTCCCGCCGGCAAGCCGTGCTGCTACAGGGTTCGGCGTTAACCAATGATTTTCATCAGGACTTCGGCGCTTGCTCGTAAAGCGGCATCACTTTCGGAATCGCTGCCTGCAGCGAAGCGATCCGGTTGGTCGAAGCCGGGTGAGTGCTCATGAACTCAGGCTGCGAAGCACCGGCCTGGGCCTGCATCTTCTGCCACAGGGTGATCGCGGCATTGGGGTTGTAGCCGGCACGCGCCGACAGTTCCAGTCCGATCAGGTCGGCTTCGTTCTCGTTGGCCCGGCTGTTGGGCAAGGTCAGGCTGTAGTTGACCACCGTGTCGGCCAGCGCCAGGCTGTCCTGGCCCAGGCCCAGCAATGCCCCGGCGCCCTGCTTGGCCATCTGCACACCGTACGCCTTGGACATCGCTTCACGACCGTGCTCACGCAAGGCGTGGGCGATTTCATGCCCCATGACCGCGGCCAGTTCGTCATCGCTCAGCTTGAGCGTGTCGATCAGCCCGCTGTAAACGATGATCTTGCCGCCCGGGCCGCAGTTGGCGTTCAGCTCGTCGCTCTTGATCAGGTTCACTTCCCATTGCCACTGGGCAGCATCAGGCCGCAGCTTCGGCGCCTGGGCGATCAGGCGCTTGGCAACGTTCTGCACGCGCTTGGCCTCGGCACTGCTGTTGTCGAGCACGCCTTTGGTGGTGGCTTCGCTGACCGTCTGTTGATAGGACTGGGCATACATCTGGTTGACCTGGTCGGTCGACAGCATGCTGAACATGTACTGCTTGCGCTCGACGCCCACCGAATCTCCGCTGGTGGTATTGACGGACTGGCAGCCTGCAACCAGCAGCGCGGCACTCAGCGCACATAGAGCAAAGGTCTGACGCATTTTGTATCTCCGTGGAAACATGGCGCCCATCCTAGGCGGTACGGCACTCATGTGCCAGATGGCAGCGGATTGCCATATAAACAGACATCAGAATCTGCCGCTAACGTAACAGGATTGAAACACTGCCCGTCTCTCTTTCTGGACGGCCGAAGCCCAATGAATCCGGGCATTCGGGCCACATATCCAATAACGACCAATAGCGATCGAAAACGGCCATTTCGTCGGATTGCGGCTCATGGAAAACACCGCCGGGGCGATAGCCCATTCAGGCGTAATTCCACGTCCGGAGCCCCTATGAAGTTCAAGTCGATCCAGTTTTCGGTTGCCGCGCTGGCAGGTGCCATCGTCCTCAGCGTCGTTGCGGCCCTCGTGATTTATTCGTTGTTTTCCGGCGCCCGCACCCAGGAACTGGTAGAGCACCGCACCTCTGAGCAATTCGAACAGGCCATCCAGGAACGCCTGACCGCCATCGCCCGCACCCAGGCCAGCGAGATCCAGCGTGAACTCGAAGCGCCGCTGCAGACGGCCGCCGGCCTTGCCACCACAAACGCCGTCATCGGGATGAAAGACGCCAAGGGCGAGCCGCTACTCAAAGTCACCCGCGAGCAACTGCTCAACGTGCTGCACGAAACCGTGGTGCGCAACCCGAAGATTCTGGGCTCCTACATTGGCTGGGAACCCAACGCACTGGATCACAATGACGCAGCCTACGCCGAAGCGCCGATTACCGGCGTCGACCCCAAGGACGGCCGCTTCATGGCCTGGTGGTATCGCAAACCGGATGGCACCTTCAACCTGGAAAAACTCGCAAGCCTTGAAGACCAGAAGGTCCTGTCCACCGGCATCCGCTCCAGCGAGTACTACCTGTGCTCCCGTGAAACCCGCAAGCCCTGCGTGATCGACCCGGCGCCGTACAAGGTCGGTGACAAGATGGTCATGCTGTCTTCCTTCATCGAGCCGATCATGGTCGATGGCAAGTTCCAGGGCATCGTCGGCGCCGACCTGTCGGTGAACTTCATCCAGGACATGCTGGAGAACGCCGACAAGAAGCTCTACAACAGCGCAGGCGACCTGGCCCTGATCGCCACCAACGGCCGGCTGGTGGCCTACACCAAGGACACCAGCAAGCTGGGCGAGAAGGCCAGCGAGATTCTGGACGCCAACGAAGTCGCCAACCTCAATACCCTCACCAAAGGCGAAGTGCGTTACGACATCGACAAGGAGCACGGCCACATCGAGCTGTACCTGCCGTTCGGCATCGGCAACACCGACGCCCGCTGGACCCTGATGATCCGCATGCCGGTCGATGCGGTCATGGCTGACCTGCAGAAACTGCAGAAAGACCTGGCGCACCAGCGCGACACCGACATCTTCGGCATGACCGTCGTCGGCCTGGGGATTGCCGCGCTCGGCCTGCTGATCGTCTGGCTCGTGGGCCGCGGCATCGCCCGTCCGCTCAAGCAGATGGTTGCCATGCTCGACGATATCGCCAAGGGCGAAGGTGACCTGACCCGCCGCCTGACCAGCGACCGTGCAGACGAACTGGGCGCTATCGCCAGCGGCTTCAATACCTTCCTGGGCAAGCTGCAGGCGATGATTACCCAAGTGGTGACCTCGGTGCAGAAGGTCAGCGATTCCTCGGAACACACCGCCGACATCGCCATCCGCACCAACAAGGGCGTGCACAAGCAGATGGCCGAGATCGATCTGGTGGCCACCGCCGTTCACGAAATGACCGCCACCGCCCAGGACGTGGCGCGCAATGCGACCCAGGCCGCGCAAGCCGCCAACCATGCCGACGACGCGGCCAACCAGGGCATGCGCATCGTGCACAACACCTCGAACTCCATCAGCGAACTGGCGGTGGAAATCGGCCGTGCGGTTGGCGTGGTCCAGACCCTGGCCAAGGACAGCGAGAACATCAACGCGATCCTGACGGCCATCCGTGGCATCGCCGAGCAGACCAACCTGCTGGCCCTGAACGCAGCCATCGAGGCGGCCCGTGCGGGCGAACAGGGTCGCGGCTTTGCGGTGGTGGCGGACGAGGTTCGCAACCTGGCGCAGAAGACTCAGCAGGCGACCGAAGAAATCCAGAGCATGATCCAGCAACTGCAAACCGGCACGCGGCAGGTGGTCAAGGTCATGGAAGACAGCCAGACCAAGACCGACGAAAGCGTGGGCCACGCTGCCGAGGCCGCCCAGGCGCTGGAAAGCATTACCAGGGCGGTGTCGGTCATCAACGACATGAACACCCAGATTGCCAGCGCTGCCGAGGAACAGAGTGCAGTGGCCGACGACATCAACCGCAACGTGATCAATATCGGCCAGGTCGCCAACGAAGTGGCCGGCGGCGCGGATGAATCAAGCCAGGCCAGCGCGGAACTGACCAAGCTGGCGGAGCAGCAGCGCCGGTTGATCAATCAGTTCAGGGTGTAAGAAAACCAGACTCACCCCGCCTCGTAGCAGCACGGCTTGCCGGCGGGGGCGTCGTGTCAGTCGATGCATCATTGGCTGATCCACCGCGCCCGCCGGCAAGCCGTGCTGCTACGGGATTTGTGAGCTGCCTTAAAGCGGCGTCAGGCACTCCGGCGCATTGAGCTTGGGATCGTTCACCAGATTGGCCAATGGCCGCTCGCGCAGCGGTGCCTGCGGGACGGCGAGCAGTGATTGCAGGGTGATCAGCGAGCTGTTCGGGTCCAGCCACTGGGACTGGCCTTCCTCGTCGAGAATCAGCGGCCGGCGCTGGTTCATCGCAGGCTGGGTGACCACCGCCACACTCAGATAGGTGTGGCCTTCAACCGGATACGCCTCCCAGATCGCCGCGAAGTACAGCGACGAACCCTCCCCCGGCGTCAGCCAGAACGGACGCTTGCGCACCGTACCGCGCCATTCATAGAAGCCGTTTGCCGGCAGCAGGCAGCGGCGTTCGCGGAACGCCTGGCGAAACATCGGTTGTTCGGCCAGGGTTTCAGCCCGGGCATGGGCCGGGGTACGGGACATGTCAGTGAGCCAGGGCGGCGTCAGCCCCCAGCGGGCCCGGGCCACTTCCCGACCACCCTCCTCGCCTGCCCGAACCATCAGCACCGAATCGGCCGGAGAAATGTTCCATTGCGCCTGCTGGCCTGCGGGGAAACCGGGCAAGGCGGCAAAGGCTGGCGTCCAGCGAAACAGGGCATAACGTCCACACATGGGTTGGGGCCAACTCGTCTTGTAAGCGGATGAAGCGACGCCGTACCGGTTTCAGCACAACAACACATCGGGATAGCTGTCAGGTTCCTCACCGGGCAGCACGAAGGCGCCATTGTACTCAGTGATCAACTGCCGCGCCCGTTCGGCCTGCTCATCGTCCACCGCAAGACCCAGCAAACCGAACACTGGCAATTCGCCGATTCCGCCGAGCAGGTGGCGGCCGGTGATATGCGACTTGATGCCTTCGCTGGCCAGCATCGACTGCAGCAACTCGCCTTCCATCATGTTTTCCGGCTCATAGATCTTGCGCATCATTCATTCTCGCTACGCACGTCCAGTGTCCAGTCTTCCCCGTCCGTGTGCAGGCTGAAAATGATGGGCCGGCAACACACCGGACAATCTTCGATGTAGGTCTGGTCGCCGCCTGAAAGATCCAGCACTGCTTCGACCGGCTCGCCGCAATAAGGGCAGTCATAGTCCTGTATTTCCTGCATCACAGTCTCCGGGCGCAGTTTTGCGTATAATCGCCGACTTGTTTGCGGTCCGGCCACTATCTCAGCATCTGAGCCTGACCTACCTTTACCCTAGCCGTTTCCTGAAAGAGAGCATGATGGGCGAATTCGATGCCATCCGACCGTACGACGACACCGAAGTAAAAGCCGTTCTCGACCGGCTGCTGGGTGACAAGGCGTTCCTGTCGATCCTCACGCATTTCCGCTTTCCGCGCCTGGCCAATACCCTGGGCTGGGTGCTGCAGCCGGCCATCGCGCGCAAGCTGCGCCGTCAGTTTGCCGGTATCGAGTCGGTCGCGGCCTTGCAGGACAAGGTCGAGCATTACGTCGATCACACAATCGAACGTGCCACCGATGGTGTGACCTACACCGGCGTCGAGCAGTTCAAGTCGGGCGTGGCCTATCTGTTTCTGGCCAACCACCGCGACATCGTGATGGACCCGGCGTTCGTCAACTACGCGGTGTACCACGCGGGCCTGCCCACGCCACGCATCGCCATTGGCGACAACCTGCTGCAAAAACCCTTCGTCAGCGACCTGATGCGCCTGAACAAGAGCTTCATCGTGCATCGCTCCATCGCCGGACGCCGGGAAAAGATGGCGGCTTATCAGTTGCTGTCGGCCTACATCAACCACTCCATCCGCAATGACTGCGCCTCGATCTGGATCGCCCAGGCCGAAGGACGCGCCAAGGATGGCGACGATCGCACCGAATCGGCGATCCTCAAGATGTTCCACATGAGCCGCAAGGACGAGCCGTTCGGCGAAGTCATCCAGTCGCTGAACCTGACGCCGGTGTCGATCAGCTACGAATATGACCCATGCGATCACGCCAAGGCCCGCGAGCTGTACATTCGTGCCACCACCGGCAGCTACACCAAGGCGCCGGGCGAGGATGACGTCAGCATCGCGCTGGGCATCACCGGCTACAAAGGCCGGGTGCACGTCAACTTTGCCCCGCCGGTCACCGGGCTGTTCGAAGACACCAAGCAACTGGCGGTGGAAATGGACAAGCAGATCCTGGGCGGCTATCGCCTGTTTCCTGTGCACTACCTGGCCTACGCACAATGGGTCGACGCCGATCCTGAACTGAACGTGCCAGGTGCTGCCCAGGTGTTCCCGGCAGAAGAGCTGGAGCGCGCCAGGGAAGAATGGCAGCGCCGCCTGGAAGGTTGCCCGGCCGAACACCGGCCTTACCTGGTGCTGCAATATGCGACACCGGTGCGCAATCAGTATCGGGTCAAGGCCGGCTTGCCTCTCTGAACCACGCGCCAAACACCCCGTAGCAGCACGGCTTGCCGGCGGGGGCGTCGTGTCAGTCAATGCATCATTCGCTGCCCCACCGCCCCCGCCGGCAAGCCGTGCTGCTACAGGGGTTCAACGTCAGTTGAACTTCAGAGCTTGGTACTCACCCACGACAACGCCAGCGCAAACGCCAGGCACGCCGCACCGATGCGGTAGCTCTGGCGGATCATGCGCAGCGTTGCCACGTCCATCAGGTGCATCGGCTCGTCGATAGGCGCCTGCTCGGTGAGGCTGTTCAGGTGCGAGGTCTCGCGTTGCTCCCGGCTGCGGGTGGTGTGCAGCAGCCAGATGCCGGGGCCGGCCGCCAGCAATGCGAACAGGTTGAGGATGATCCCGGGAGATTGCGAGAGGACAGACATGGGGGCCTCGAGGGCGCCTGGCGAGGAGGCGCGGCAGATTCGGTTGCAACTGACGATAACGGTACTGCGTGTCACCTTAACGTCACCTGAACCGGTCACTGTGTAGCCCCACCCCACCCGACACGGAGCCCGTCATGCTGCACGCCCGCAACCAGGATCGCCTCTATCTCATCGCCGAAAGCGACGAACAACAAGCCTTGATCGATGGTCTGGCTTTCAACGTCCAGGACCGCCACTGGCTGGTCTATTGCGCGCTGGGCGGGCACCAGCATCACGACCTGCCCGAGGTTGACCTGCAGACGGGGTTCAGCTTTCTGGATTTCTACCAGGCCGCCTAAAACACCCAATCCCTGTAGGAGTGAGCTTGCTCGCGATAGCGATCTGACCGTCGCGAAATCGACATCTGACATACCCCATCGCGAGCAAGCTCACTCCTACAGGTCCGTAGCAGAACGCAAAAAGCCCCGGCATCTCGCGATACCGGGGCTTTTTCGTAGCGATCCTGAGGCTTACTGGCCCAGCATCTGACCGATGGTCTGGTCCTGGAACAGACGGGTCAGCGCATCGCTGAGCACATCGCCGATCAGCTTGGTGTTGGTCTCTTCGTTGGGCGCCATGCCGAAGCGCTGGTCCAGCGAGGCGGCATAGCGACCGCTGTAGCTGCGGCCATTGTTCTGCACGTCAGCGCGGAAGGTCGAGCTGATGTTGGCTTCCGTCACGTACAGGCCTTCTTTCGGCGACTGGTACTTCAGGTCAGCCAGGGTGATGGTCAACTGCGGGCCGTTGCCGCCCTGAACCGGGGTGAAGCCCAGCAGGCGCACGGCCGCTTCGGCCTGAGCCTGCAACTGCGGCACCAGTTGCTGGCCATTGACGGTGATAGAACTGGTTTCAGGGTACAGGCCGCCACGGGTGCCCAAGGTCTGCGACTGGCGACCGTCCACCACGCGCACCACCACTTGCTGACCATGGCCGACCGGCGCCAGCTGGCTGTTCAGCTTGGGTTGCGGGTTGAGTGACTGCGGGCTGTGGGCACAACCCACCAGCGTCAGACTGCCTACAGCAAGCAAACCGAACAAAACACGACGCAACATGCTCATTTCTCCATGGGCCAAGGCACTAAATGTGCCGCAGTATAACGACCTCCTGTGGCCGCTCACTAGCGTAAAGATAAGACAAAATGCCATCGCACCGGTTCCGCATCATGACGGCGCCGTGTCGCTGTAAAACTTCAATGTGCAATCACCTCGTCACAGGGATGTCATCGCCGCACGACATAATTTTCACAGCCCCCAACAAGGAGTCCGACCATGGACTTTCTCTGGTCTCTGTTCTCGCCACGTCGCCGGTATCGCCACTTCGCTCGCTTGGATCAGCACGGCGTCTGCATGGCGTTCAAGCACTGCGCAGCGCAGCCACAAGGCAGCGGCTGGGTGGAAATCAGCGAGGCCCGCTTGAGCTGGCTGCACCAGCCCTTGCCGTCCAACGTACGGGTCAGCCCACGCCCGCGTGCGATTACCGCCCGCCAATTGCTCAGCATCTGACCGAACGGCGAATAAAAGTCATTTTTACTGGATCAATTCTGCGCGTTTCATCGCTATAATCTCCCCCCGATTATAAGGACGTCTCCTGATCGGGCCTCGCAGCACCGTTGATGCCGTTATCAACACCTCCGTATCGCCCACAGAGAGCCTTCCACACAGACACGTGCAGCGTCGTGTGTCCGCCTTGCCGGTGCGAAAAAACTCGATTCGCTCGAACCATTCGCCCACGCCAATGCCCACACTGTGCTGGAACATGATCTGCCAGTGCTGCCATCGCGCAGCCTTTTTTGAGGTTCGCGTCTCCAAAAGAGCGTGAAAAAAAACGGGTTTTCACAACTTCACAAGAGTGTGGCGAGCAAATGAATAGTTACGCGTTTGTAAATGCACCATTAGCGTCTGACCCAGCCCCCTTGCACAGGACCGCGCGCAACGCAGCCTCCTCAACCGGAGCCTGAGCCCTTTCCGTTACGGATCGGGCTGCATGACCGGACGTCTTGACGATGGTCGAATGGCTGTCGGGGCCAAAAAATGAGTTCATGCTCTCTATAAGAGCATCGACCCGGGCCCGATGAAGGCGTGCGAGCAAGTGCAAAGAATTGCGAAGAATCGGACATGACGACCCGGCCAGGTCGTGAAAGGCACCCCGCGAAGACCGCGACGCCCACACCTGGCAACTGACCTCGGGATCCCATGTCGTCAATTTGGTGCTGCAGATTTTGGAGACGCGTTAATGGCGCATAACGAAGCAGTGGATGTAGTACTTGTCGGGGCCGGCATCATGAGTGCCACCCTCGCAGTGCTGCTGAAGGAGCTTGATCCGAGCCTCAAACTCGAAGTCGTCGAGCTGATGGATTCCGGTGCCGCAGAGAGTTCCAATCCATGGAACAACGCCGGTACCGGCCACGCAGGCCTGTGCGAGCTGAACTACACGCCGCAGGCGGCCGACGGCTCGATCGACATCAAGAAAGCGATCCACATCAACACCCAGTTCGAAGTCTCGAAGCAGTTCTGGGCGTATCTGGCGCGCAAAGGCAGCTTTGGCTCTGCCCGTTCCTTCATTACACCGGTGCCGCACCTGAGCTTCGTTCAGGGCGAAAAAGGCATGTCGTTCCTGAAGAAACGCTACGAGGCGCTGCACAAGCACCACGCCTTCGCGTCCATGGAATACACCGAAGACAAGGCCAAGCTGGCCGAGTGGATGCCGCTGATGATGCCGGGCCGCCCGGCCGACGAGCCGATTGCCGCCACCCGCGTCATGCATGGCACGGACGTAAACTTCGGCAACCTGACCAACCAGCTGCTCAAGCACCTGTCCAGCGCACCCGATGCGCAGGTCAAGTACTGCAAGCGCGTCACCGGCCTTGCCCGCAAAGGCGACGGCTGGAGCGTGACCATCAAGGACGTCAACAGCGGCGGGACCCGCGAAATCGACGCCAAGTTCGTGTTCCTCGGCGCCGGCGGCGCGGCCCTGCCGCTGCTGCAGATGTCGGGCATCGAAGAAGGCAAGGGTTTCGGCGGCTTCCCGGTCAGCGGCCAGTGGCTGCGTTGCGACAACCCTGAAGTGGTCAAGCGCCACCAGGCCAAGGTCTACAGCCAGGCCGCCGTGGGTTCGCCACCGATGTCGGTTCCGCACCTGGACACCCGCGTCGTCGACGGCAAGACCTCCCTGCTGTTCGGCCCGTACGCCGGCTTCACCACCAAGTTCCTCAAGCACGGCTCGCTGATGGACCTGCCGCTGTCGATCCGCGCCGCCAACATTGCGCCGATGCTGGCCGTGGCCCGCGACAACATGGACCTGACCAAGTACCTGATCAGCGAAGTGCGGCAGTCGATGGAACAGCGTCTGGATGCCCTGCGTCGCTTCTATCCGGAAGCCAAAGCCGAAGACTGGCGCCTGGAAGTGGCCGGTCAGCGCGTGCAGATCATCAAGAAAGATCCGAAGAAAGGCGGTGTCCTGCAATTCGGTACCGAACTGGTTTCGGCCAAGGACGGTTCCCTTGCAGCGCTGCTGGGCGCCTCCCCAGGTGCTTCGGTGACCGTATCGATCATGCTCGACCTGATCGAACGCTGCTTCCCTGAGAAAGCCCGCACCGAATGGGCCCCCAAACTGAACGAAATCTTCCCGGCTCGGGAAAAAGCCCTGGAAACCGACGCGCAGCTGTACCAGCGTGTCAGCGCCCAGAGCGACGAGAGCCTGGACCTGGTTTCGAGCAGCCAGGCGGCAAGCTTCGCTTGATTCAGGGCTTGCCCTGAATCAGTGAGATCACTGAAAGCCACGCCCACGCAGCGTGGCTTTCAGTTTTGCAGCAACAATCCGCATCACTCGCCCACTGCGCAGACTGTCTGCGATCAGCCTCGGGCCTTCTCGATCAGCTCGATATAGTCTTCGGCGTTACGCTGATCCTTGATGATCGCGACGAAATCATTGCCCTGTTCGTCCTTGCCATCGAGGTCGTAGCCGGCTTCCTTGAAGAACGCCAGAAAACGCTCGAAGTCATCGATACGCAGGCCACGGTAGGCCTTGATCAGTTTGTGCAGCGACGGCGAAGTGGCATCGGCCGGTTCGAAATCCAGGAACAGCTTGATCTGGGCGTCGCCGATTTCATCGCCAATCACCTGCTTCTTATCTTTACGCATTGCTGACTCCAACTGACTTGCAAGACATTCACGGGGCGGGCAGTTTACCCCTCGCCCGGTCCCGGGCTCAACGCGCTCGTACGCTGCCGGTGTGCAGATCGGCCCAGACATGCCCGTTGGCGTAGCTGAGGAACTGGACGTAGACCTTTTCATTGCGCAGCAGATCGACCAGCACGCGGTATTGGCTCGGTGGGTAGTACAGGGTCAGGGTCCGACTCGATTCATCGTAGGCCGGTTTTTTCAGGCTTTTGCTTTCGCCGTCGAAGTGAACCAAGACCTGCGCGATGGTCGCGCCCTTATTCATCGGCTTGCCTTTGAGGCTCAGGCTCAAGGGGGACGTCACCGGAATCGGCTGCTGGTTGGACTGACGCTGGCTGCCGACCACCACCGTATAGTCGGTGATCTGCAGCAATTGCTGTTGCTCGGGCTCGCCCTCGCGCACCGACAATTCGTCGGGCGGCAGGTACTGGGCGTGCATGGGTTCGGCAAAAACAGGAGCGCTGAGTGGCAGGCACAACAGGGCCAGCAACGCAGCACGACGGCGCAATGACAAAGACATGGTGGCTCCCCAGGAAAACAGGGGAGCACTCTAGCATGGGGCACAACGGGTTTCGCTGCCGGCTGCAGCGCGACGGGCATCAGGGGCGTCGATCAGGCTTCGGCGAACTGTGCCAGCATCCAGGCGTGATAGGCGGCCACTCCGGCGTCGCCTTCGCGAGGCGCCCAGTGGGCCATCTCCGCTTCACTGACCGGGCGGTAAGGACCGGCCTTGCACTCGAACATCAGTGTGTCGGGGGCCAGCACCACCAGGGCATGGAAGACACCGGGCGACAGATCGACGCCCACGCATTCGCCACCGGCCTCGAGCACGCGCTTGTCCAGCAGCTCGCCCTGCTCACTGAAAACCAGCAGGCCCAGCTTGCCCTTGAGCACCAGCAAGGCTTCAGCCTTGTCCGGGCTCAGATGACGGTGCGGCGGGATGTAGGTTTCGGGCTGCATCCCGACCATCATCCGATGGCACGGCTCTTCCATCTCGTGGAAGTTGTGATGAGCGCGCCCACGGGGGCTGTCCTTTGCCTTGCCAGCAAGCCCCTGGAACAGCGATGCATCCATGTAACGTGGCGCGCTCATGGCTTACATCCCCTTGACGGCGAAGATACCGGCCGCATTGCGCCAGTAGCCTTTGTAGTCCATGCCGTAACCGAAGATGTAACGGTCGATGCATGGCAAGCCGACGAAATCGGCCTTCAGGTCAGGACGCGCCTTGCGATCGTGATCCTTGTTGATCAGCACTGCGGTGTGCACGGCGCGGGCGCCGGCGTGTTTGCAGAAGTCGATGATCGCGCCCAGGGTGTGACCCTCGTCGAGGATGTCGTCGATGATGAGCACGTCGCGGTCGATGAACGACACTTCCGGCTTGGCTTTCCAGAACAGCTCGCCGCCGCTGGTTTCGTTGCGGTAGCGGGTGGCGTGCAGGTAGGACGCTTCCAGAGGGAAGTTCAGATGCGTCAGCAGCTTGCCGGCGAAAATCAGACCGCCGTTCATCACGCAGAACACGACCGGGTTGCGGTCGGCCAGCACGCTGTTGATTTGCTCGCCAACGCGGGCGATGGACGCCTCGACTTCGTCGTTCGTGTACAGGCAGTCAGCCTCGCGCATGATTTGACGGATATGCTCGAGATCAGCGGACATGACGCTCTCCAAGGGGGGCTGGGTAAGGAAAAGCGGGCAAAGGTACGCATCCGGCTTCGTCAGAGCAAGCGTTTCTGGACTAACGTAGAACTGACGTCCCATTAATGTAAGAAAGCTGAACCTAACCGGTAAGACAAGTTACAGCTGAATAGATTAATCTAAGCCGTTTTTTTTGCCCGCCCGCTGGAGCCTTCCCCCTATGCCCATTCGTGAGATCCGCCATCCGCTGATCCGTCACAAGCTCGGCCTTATGCGCCGTGCTGATATCAGCACCAAGAATTTCCGTGAACTGGCTCAGGAAGTCGGCGCACTGCTGACCTACGAAGCGACCAAGGACCTGCCGCTGGAAACCTACGACATTCAGGGCTGGGCCGGTACCGTTCAGGTCGAGAAGATCGCTGGCAAGAAGATCACCGTGGTGCCGATCCTGCGCGCCGGCATCGGCATGCTCGAGGGCGTGCTCAGCCTGATCCCGGGCGCCAAGGTCAGCGCCGTGGGCGTGGCGCGCAACGAGGAAACCCTCGAAGCGCACACCTACCTTGAAAAGCTCGCGCCGGAAATCGACCAGCGCCTGGCGTTGATCATCGACCCGATGCTCGCCACCGGCGGCTCGATGGTCGCCACCATCGACCTGCTGAAGAAAGCCGGCTGCAAGGACATCCGCGCCATGGTGCTGGTGGCGGCGCCCGAAGGCATCGAGGTGGTCGAGAAGGCTCACCCGGACGTGCAGATGTATACCGCATCCGTCGATCAGCGCCTGAACGAGCACGGCTACATCATTCCGGGCCTGGGCGATGCCGGTGACAAGATCTTCGGCACCAAGCAGAAGGACGCCTGATGAAGCAGGATGAGTTCAACGACCCGTTGTGGCGCACCGTGCTGTCGGGTGCGCAGATGCTGTTCGTGGCCTTCGGCGCGCTGGTGCTGATGCCATTGATTACAGGGCTTGATCCCAACGTTGCGCTGTTCACCGCAGGTCTGGGCACGCTGTGCTTCCAGGTGGTGACAGGCCGTCAGGTGCCGGTTTTCCTGGCTTCCAGCTTCGCATTCATCACCCCGATCATTCTTGCCAAGGGCCAGTTCGGCCTGGCGGCGACCATGGGCGGCGTGATGGCGGCAGGCTTCGTCTACACCTTCCTGGGCCTGGCGGTGAAGATCAAGGGCACCGGATTCATCGACCGCTTGCTGCCGCCGGTGGTGATTGGTCCCGTGGTGATTTCGATTGGCCTGGCGATGGCACCCATTGCCGCGAACATGGCCATGGGCAGGACCGGTGACGGTGCAGCCGAACTGATTCCGTACCACGTCGCGATCTCGATCTCCATGGCAGCTCTGCTGACCACGCTGATCGTCGCGGTGTTCGGCAAGGGCATCTTCCGCCTGGTGCCGATCATCTCCGGCGTGCTGGTGGGTTTCGCGCTGTCGTTCTGGTTCGGCGTGGTGGACGTGGCGAAGATCTCCGCAGCGCCATGGCTGGAACTGCCGAAGTTCACAGCACCAGAGTTCAACTGGCAGGCCATTCTGTTCATCGTGCCGGTCGCCTTGGCGCCAGCCATCGAACACATCGGCGGCGTGATTGCAGTGGGCAGCGTGACCGGTCGCGACTACCTGAAAAAGCCTGGCCTGCATCGCACCCTGCTCGGTGACGGCATCGCCACTACGGTGGCCGGCGCGTTCGGCGGCCCGCCCAACACCACCTACGCCGAAGTGACCGGCGCGGTGATGCTGACCAAGAACTACAACCCGAAGATCATGACCTGGGCGGCGGTATTCGCCATCACCCTGGCGTTTGTCGGCAAGTTCGGCGCGCTGCTGCAGAGCATTCCGGTACCCGTGATGGGCGGCATCCTGTGCCTGCTGTTCGGATCGATCGCGGCCGTGGGCCTGAACACCATGATTCGCCACAAGGTCGATCTCGCCGAGGCACGCAATCTGGTGATCGTGTCGGTGACGCTGGTGTTTGGCATTGGCGGCGTACTGATCGGCACCGGCAACGGTCCGGATGACTTCGGCATGAAAGGCATTGCGCTGTGTGCGGTGACTGCGATTCTGCTGAACCTGATCCTGCCGGGCAACGATGGCTGGAAGAACAAGCGTCTGGATGATCAGATGCCGTAAGGCTTTGCGGCGTCTGTGATGACGCAAAACCTGTAGGAGTGAGCTTGCTCGCGATGAGGGATTTTCAGTCAGCATCGCAGCGTCTGTCTTGACGCATTCGCGGGCAAGCCCGCTCCCACACTGTCCGCCTTAAACCTGTAGGAGTGGGCGTGCTCCTACAGCTCTCCTAAAGCTTCATCACCGGCGCACGCTCACACAGCGCATTCAAAGCCTTCGCCCAGTTCGGGTCGTCATTGAGGCACGGAATCAACACCAGCTCCTCGCCCCCCGCCTCCTTGAACTGCTCGGCCCCGCGATCACCAATCTCCTCCAGTGTCTCGATGCAATCAGCAACGAACGCCGGGCACATAACCAGCAGCTTCTTCACCCCCTGCCCCGCCAGTTCGGCCAGATGCGCCTCGGTGTAGGGTTCGATCCATTTGGCGCGGCCCAGTCGCGACTGGAACGACACCGACCATTTGGCATCGGGCAGTCCCATCCGCTCGGCGAACTCGGCGGATGAACGCATGCATTGCGCGCGATAACACACGGCAAGGACTTCAGGCGTCGCGTTCTCACAGCAATTGCCGTTCTTGAAGCAATGACTGCCGGTAGGGTCCAGTTTGGTGATATGTCGTTCGGGCAAGCCGTGGAAGCTCAGCAACAGGTGATCGAATTCCTGTGTCAGATGCGGACGCACGCTCTCCACCAATGCATCAAGGTATTCAGGTTGATTGAAGAACGGCGGCAGCAGCGCCAGATCGAAACTCAGCTTTTTATCGCGAATCACCCGCCGGGCCTCTTCGACCACCGTGGTCACCGTGCTGTCGGCGAACTGCGGATAAAGCGGCGCCAGCGTGACCTTCTTGATGCCCTGGCTCGCCAGCCGGGTCAGCACCGTTTCAATCGACGGCTCGCCGTAGCGCATCGCCAGTTCCACCGGGCCCTGGGTCCACTCCCCGGTCATGGCCTGTTGCAGACGCTTGCTGAGCACCACCAGAGGCGAGCCTTCGTCCCACCAGATCGAGGCGTAGGCGTGGGCCGATTGTTCCGGGCGCTTGATGAGGATCAGCGACACCAGCAGGCGCCGGACCGGCCACGGCAGATCGATGACATAGGGGTCCATCAGGAACTGGTTGAGGTAACGACGTACGTCCGCGACCTCGGTGGAGGCCGGTGAGCCCAGGTTAACCAGCAGTAGTGCGTGATCGGTCATGCAACACCTTATGTCAGTGGCGGCCCAAAAGGTTTTCCAGGGCCGCGTGCAGCTCGGTGAATCGGAAAGTGAACCCGGCAGCCTGCAACCGGGCCGGGCGTGCGCGCTGGCCGCCCAACAGCAGAATCGACAACTCGCCCATCAACACGCGCAAGGCCAAAGCGGGCATGGGCATGAACGCCGGGCGGTGCAGTATCTCGGCCAGGGTTTTGGCGAAATCACGATTGCGAACCGGTGATGGCGCGCAGGCATTATAAGGACCTTCGGCGTCTTCACGGTTCAACAGAAAATCAATCGCAGCGATTTGGTCATCGATATGAATCCACGGCATCCACTGGCGCCCGTTGCCAATCGGTCCGCCCAGACCCATTTTGAACGGCGGCAAAAGCCGCTGCATCATGCCGCCGTCGGGGGCCAGCACCAGACCTGTTCGCAGCAACACCACGCGAATGCCCAGCGCCTGCGCCCGCTGCGCCGTTTCCTCCCAGGCGATGCAAAGCTGGCTGGCGAAATCTTCGCTGACGGGCCCGGCGTTTTCATCCAGCTCACGCTCGCCACCATCGCCATACCAGCCCACGGCCGAGCCGGAAATCAATACAGCGGGTTTCTGCTCTCGCCGCTCAAGCCAGCTCACCAGTTGCTCGGTGAGGGTGATGCGGCTGTCCCACAGCAGCAGCCGGCGCTTGCGGGTCCAGGGGCGATCGGCAATAGGCGCACCGGCCAGGTTGATGACGGCATCGACCGGCTGGCTGCCGTAATCGTCGGGATGGGCAATGCCGCGCACGCCAGCGCCACACAGCCGCGCGACCTGTTCGGGCCTGCGACTCCAGACCGTCAATTGATGGCCCTGATCGAGCCAGTGCCGACAAAGCCGACGACCTATCAGACCTGTACCGCCGGTCAGCAAGATGTGCATGACTGAGTTCCTCGCGTGGCGTTCGTCGCAAATCAGTAGTCTATTTCTTCACAAACAAAGTGCTTCTGAACGAAGCGCATTGTTGAACCATAGGCCACGCTATAGAGAACGACCTCATCCGCATCCGTTCGATTAATCCGTTCGTAGAGTTGAACGTTTTTCGTGAAGCGTCAGACTCAAGATTGATCGCCAGAGCGGTCTGCGTCCTGAACGTCGAAGGACGCCAAGTTATACCGAAAAACAGAATTGTACAGGTTTCAACGACGGCGTAGTCTGTGCAGACAAGGTAACGAGGCCCCCATGACTGTACCCATCGCAATCATCGGTACCGGCATCGCCGGACTCTCTGCCGCCCGGGCGCTGCAAGCCGCCGAGCATGGCATTCACCTGTTCGACAAGAGCCGCGGCCCGGGCGGCAGGATGTCCAGTAAGCGCAGCGATGCAGGCTCGCTCGACATGGGCGCGCAATACTTCACGGCCCGCGACCGCCGCTTTGCCGCTGCCGTTCAGCAGTGGCAGGCCGAAGGTCACGTCGCCGAATGGGCGCCGCTGCTGTACAACTTCCACGGCGGCCAGCTCAGCCTTTCCCCGGACGAACAGGTCCGCTGGGTAGGGACGCCGCGCATGAGCGCCATCACCCGCGCCATGCTTGGCGACATGCCGGTCACGTTTTCCTGCCGCATCGCCGAAGTGTTCCGGGGCGAAGAGCACTGGAACCTGATCGACACCGATGGCCGCACCCACGGCCCCTTCAGTCAGGTGGTCATCGCCATCCCCGCACCGCAGGCTTCGACCCTGCTGGCCTCGGTGCCCAAGCTCGCCAGTGTGGTGGCGGGCGTGAAGATGGAGCCGACCTGGGCGGTCGCGCTGGCGTTCGATACCCCGCTCGATACACCGCTCGAAGGCTGCTTCGTTCAAGACAGCCCGCTGGACTGGCTGGCGCGCAACCGCAGCAAGCCCGGCCGCGACGACCGCATGGACACCTGGGTGCTGCACGCGACCAGCGCCTGGAGCCGCCAGCACCTGGACATGCCCAAGGAACAGGTGATCGACCATCTGCACGGGGCCTTCGCCGAGTTGATGAACTGCGCAATGCCCGCCCCGGCCTTCACCCTCGCCCACCGCTGGCTGTACGCCCGCCCTGCCGGAGGACGCGAAGTCGGCGCGCTGTCCGATCCGGATCTGGGCCTTTACGTGTGCGGCGACTGGTGCCTGTCCGGGCGTGTCGAAGGCGCATGGCTCAGCGGCCAGGAGGCAGCACGTCGCTTGCTTGAACACCTGAAGTGAATCGTCTCAACCCGCGCAAATTGCTGCTGTCGAAATGGACAGCAGCCCATCCCCGAAACCGCGAGAAACACTTCCTGGTTACCGAGCTCTTCTGCGATGAAGAAGGCACCGTGCTGGACGTCGAATTGCAGGCCGTACTGACCAAACGCAGCGAGCGAATGGCCTGGCAGGTGCTGCAGGATGAGCAGAGCTGGCTGATGGGCTGGAAGCTCTGAGCTGTTTGCCTTGTCTACGCAATGGCTCAACGCCGCCCCCCCCGTAGCAGCACGGCTTGCCGGCGGGAACGATCTCAAGGTCGCCATCGTCCGAATGCGGCCCAGACCGAGCTCACTCCTACAGGATTTGGATCGGTTCCATATTCTTGGGCATAGCCAAAACCGTAGGAGCGCGCTTGCCGGCGAATGGGCGGTGCATTCGATGGAAAAGTGTCGGATGCACAACCGCCGTCGCGGGCAAGCGCGCTCCTACACTGCCCACGGCTCCGCAAAAACCTTGTACAAATAATTTGACTTGTACAACTCCAAACCTATGATGAAGCTAAGTTGTACAACCATTACAAGTTGTACAAGTCGCTTATCGAGGTTTTGCCATGTCCACGCCTGCGGATCAATCGCCGCAACACACATCCAGACCCAAACTGGGCGTAAGCGCCTGCCTGATGGGAGTCGAGGTTCGCTACAACGGCGGGCACAAGGAATCCCATCTGCTCACCCGCGCCCTGAACGAATATTTCGATTTCGTCCCCGCCTGCCCTGAAGTCGCCATCGGCATGGGTATCCCTCGCGAAGCCATCCGCCTGGTGGGCGATCCCGCGCACCCGCAGGCGGTGGGCACTGTCCACGAGGACATGAACGTCACCCAACCGCTGGCCGACTACGGCACACACATGGCCCGGGAAATGGATGACATCTGCGGCTACATCTTCATGCAGAAATCCCCGTCCTGCGGCCTGGAGCGGGTCAAGGTCTATCGCCCCAACGGCGCGCCGTTCGACGAAGGGGGCCGTGGCATCTACGCCCAGGCCTTCTGCGAGCAGCACCCCAACCTGCCGGTGGAAGAAGACGGGCGCCTGAATGATCCCGTGCTTCGGGAGAATTTCATTACCCGGGTATTCGCCTACGCCGCCTGGCAAGAGTTGCTCAAAGCCGGCATCACCCGCCGCGCGCTCACCGAGTTTCACTCGCGCTACAAGTACCAGCTGATGGCCAACGACCCCATGCAGTACAAGGCGCTGGGCAGCCTGCTGGGCAACATGGGGCGCAGCGATCCCGCCGAAATCGCCCCGCGTTATTTCAGCGAGCTGATGACCGCCCTGAAAAAACCGGCCACCCGCCGCACCCATACCAATGTCCTGCAACACATCTGCGGCTACCTGCGCGAAACCATCAGCGCTTCCGACAAGCAGGAAATCCAGGGGCTCATCAACCAGTACCACCAAGGCATCGTGCCGCTGGTAGTGCCGCTGACGCTGCTCAAGCACCACTTTCGCCAACACCCGGACCCTTACATCGCGCTACAGGTTTACCTGCAACCGCATCCGGAAAACCTCAGCCTGCGCAATGCGATCTGACCCATGAACAATTCCAATCCAGAAGCCCTCGCCGACGATCCGCACGAATACGCCCAGGCCATCGAACACGGCTGGCTGCCGATCCGCGAGGTGGCGCGCCTGACCGGCGTCAACGCCGTGACCCTGCGTGCCTGGGAACGCCGCTACGGCCTGATCGTCCCCCATCGCACGCCCAAGGGGCACCGTCTGTACAGCACCGAACATGTCGAGCGGGTGCTGACCATCCTCACCTGGCTCAATCGCGGTGTGGCCGTCAGCCAGGTCAAGAACCTGATCGACAGCCAGCAGACGCCGCCTCCCGATGTCGAAAGCGACTGGGACCGGCTGCGCCAGACGCTCCTGCAAGCGATCAGCAACCTGGCCGAGCGCAAGCTGGACGAAACCGTCAACCAGGCCATGTCGCTCTACCCGCCGCGCACGTTGTGCGAGCAATTGTTGCTGCCGTTGCTGGCCGCCCTGGAACAGCGCTGGCAAGGCCAATTCGGCGCGCAGATGGAGCGGGTGTTCTTCTACTCCTGGCTGCGCAGCAAGTTTGGCGCACGCCTGTACCACAACAACCGCCAGGTCAGTGGTGCGCCGTTCCTGCTGATCAATCAGTCCGATGTCCCGCTGGAGCCGCACCTGTGGCTGACCGCCTGGCTGATCAGCAGCGCCGACTGCCCCGTGGAAGTCTTCGACTGGCCGGTGCCGCCGGGCGAGCTGGGCCTGGCCTGCGAACATCTCAAGCCTCGCGCGGTGCTCTTGTACTCCAGCAAGTCACTGAACCTGAGCCAGTTGCCGCGCCTGCTGAACAATATCGATTGCCCGAAACTGATTATCGGACCGACGGTGCGCATCCATTCGGCCGAGTTGACCGTATCTGTCAGTGAGGTCGCCGGACTCACCCTTGCCGAAGACCCGCTGACCACCCAGACCGCCCTGCAGCGGCTGGGGCTCATCTAAGGAATGACCATGCAACTCTTCTGGCTGCGCACCGACCTGCGCGTACATGACAACACCGCCCTGAGCGCTGCCATGCATCAGGGGCCGACGATTGCGCTGTACATGATCAGTCCCGGCCAATGGCAGTTGCACGACGACGCCGCCTGCAAGGTCGACTTCTGGCTGCGCAACCTCAAGGCGTTGCAGACCGAACTCAAGGCCCTGAACGTGCCGCTGCTGATCGTTCACGCCAACACCTGGGACAAGGCGCCCAAGGCCCTGGCGGATCTTTGCAAGGAGCATGGGGTCGAGCAGGTTCACGTCAACGAAGAATACGGTGTCAACGAACAGAGCCGGGACCGCGAGGTGGCCGCCGCACTGGATAAGCAGGGCATCGCGTTTCACAGCCATCTGGATCAGTTGTTCTTCAAGCCGGGCAGCGTGCTGACCAAGAGCGGCGGCTATTTCAAGGTCTACACCCAGTTTCGCAAGGTCTGTTACGGCCGTCTGCACCACTCGGTGCCGTCGGTGGTGCGCCTGCCCCACAAGCAGTCGCCGGTGCATATCAAGAGCGACGAAGTGCCCGACAGCGTCAAGGGTTTCGCCACGCCGTCCCAGGCGCTGCGCAAGCTCTGGCCGGCGGGGGAAGACGAGGCACGCAAGCGCCTTGAGCACTTCACCGACGACCAGGTGCATTACTACAACGACGAGCGGGATTTCCCGGCCAAACCCGGCACCAGCCAGTTGTCTGCGTACCTGGCGGCGGGCGTGGTTTCGCCGCGCCAGTGCCTGCACGCCGCCCTGCGCAGCAACCATGGCGAGTTCGAATCCGGCAGCCAGGGCGCCGTCACCTGGATCAACGAGTTGATCTGGCGCGAGTTCTACAAGCACGTCCTGGTGGGTTTCCCGCGGGTATCCCGCCATCGAGCCTTCCGCCCTGAAACCGAAGCGCTGAAGTGGCGCCATGCCCCCAAGGACCTGGAAGCCTGGCAACAGGGCCGCACCGGGCTGCCCCTGGTCGACGCCGCCATGCGCCAATTGCTGGAAACCGGCTGGATGCACAACCGCCTGCGCATGGTGGTGGCGATGTACCTGACCAAAAACCTGCTGCTGGACTGGCGCGAAGGCGAGCGGTTCTTCATGCAGCACCTGATCGATGGCGATCTGGCGGCCAACAACGGCGGCTGGCAGTGGAGTTCGTCCACCGGCACCGACTCTTCGCCCTATTTCCGGATCTTCAATCCGGTCAGCCAGTCCGAGCGCTTCGACCCTGAAGGGCTGTTCATCAAGCACTGGGTTCCTGAACTGGCCGAGCTGAACAAACGCGACATCCACGATCCATCGGCAATGGGCGGCCTGTTTGGCGTCCAGGGTTATCCACGGCCCATCGTCGACCTGAAATCCAGCCGCGAGCGCGCACTGGCCGCGTTCAAATCCCTGCCCCATCGACAAGCAGAGACTCAAGACCATGAGTGAATTCCTGCGCGATTACGCCCGGCGTTTCGCCGAACTGGACAAGGACAACCTGCACCGCCTCGGCGAGCTGTACAGCGACGACATCGCTTTCACCGACCCGCTGCATGAAGTCCACGGGCTGCCGGCGCTGCAGAAATATTTCGCTGACCTGTACGCAAACGTCACGGACCTGCAGTTCGAATTCCACGCCTTCGACCAGGTCCGCGAAGGCAAAGGCTACCTGCGCTGGACCATGACCGTGCGCCACGCCCATCTCAAGCATGGCGAGCCGATCGCCGTGCAGGGTTGTTCACACTTGCTATGGACCGACAACAAGGTGTTCCAGCATCGGGATTTCTTCGACGCAGGCGCCCTGCTCTATGAACACCTGCCCGTCATGGGCAGGATGATCCGCTGGCTTAAGGGGCGACTGGGATGAAACGGCGCATCTGGCTGACCGGTGCCAGCAGCGGCATCGGCCTGGCCCTGGCTGAAGAACTGCTGAACGCCGGGCACCAGCTTGCCCTGACGGCGCGCAACCTCGAGCCGCTGGAGGCCCTGGACCAGCGCTTCCCGCGCCAGGTGCTGCTCGCACCCGGCGACATCACCGACCCTGAGCAGGTGAAGGCCATCGGCGAGCGCATCGCACAGGTCTGGGGTGCGGTGGACACGGCGATTCTCAACGCCGGCACCTGCGAGTACATCGACGCCACCCGGTTCGATGCGCAACTGGTCGAGCGGGTGGTCACCACCAACCTGATCGCCACATCCTATTGCATCCAGGAGGCGCTGCACCTGCTGCGCCTGGGCCAGAGGCCGCATCTGGTTGGGGTCGCCAGCTCCGTGGCCTACCTGCCACTGACCCGCTCCGAAGCCTACGGCGCGTCGAAGGCCGGTCTGCGCTACCTGTTTCGCTCCCTGCGCATCGACCTGGCCCGCGAAGGGATCGATGTCACGGTGGTCAGCCCAGGGTTCGTCGATACGCCCCTGACCCGCAAGAACGACTTCCCGATGCCCATGAGCTGGCCCGCGCCGAAAGCCGCGCGGTTCATCGCGCAGCGTCTGCAAAAAAACCGCCGCCCCATGGAAGTCGCCTTTCCCTGGCCCTTGATCCTGTCCCTGAAACTCCTCGCCCTGCTCCCCGAGCGCCTGCAACTGGCGCTGGGCAAACGCATGGTCCGTGACGCCAGGCAGAGCGGGAGCTCGGCATGAAGATCGCGATTATCGGCAGCGGCATTTCCGGCCTGACCTGCGCCTGGTTGCTGAACCGGGCCCACGACATCACGGTCTTCGAAGCCAATGACTGGATCGGCGGGCATACCCACACCGTCAACGTCACGGTGAACGGCAAGAGCCACGCCATCGACACCGGTTTCATCGTCTTCAATGACTGGACCTACCCCAACTTCATCAAGCTGCTGGACACCCTGGGCGTCGCCTTCAAACCCACCGAGATGAGCTTTTCGGTGAGCGACCCGCGCAGCCAGACCGAGTACAACGGCAACAACCTCAACAGCCTGTTCGCCCAGCGCAGCAACCTGTTGTCGCCATCCTTCTGGGGCATGCTGCGCGACATTCTGCGCTTCAACAAACAGGCGCTGGCCGATCTGCAAAGCCAGCGTATCGCCGCCGACACCACCCTGGGCGCATACCTCAAGTCCGAGGGTTACGGGCAGCGCTTCACCGACCATTACATCGTGCCCATGGGCGCGGCGATCTGGTCGATGTCGCTGGCCGACATGCTGGCGTTCCCGCTGCAATTCTTCGTGCGCTTCTTCAAGAACCACGGCCTGTTGTCGGTCAGCAATCGACCGCAGTGGTGCGTGATCGAGGGCGGTTCCAGCCGCTACATCGAACCGCTGACCGCGCCGTTTCGCGAGCGCATTCGCCTGCAATGCCCGGTGAGCCGGGTCGAGCGTGACAGTGACGGCGTGACGATCCATAGCGGGGGCAGCAGCAACGGCGAGCGCTTCGACAAGGTGATCTTCGCCTGCCACAGCGATCAGGCGCTGGGAATGCTGGCCGAACCCAGCCACGCCGAACGGGAAATCCTCGGCGCCCTGCCCTACGCCGACAACGACGTGGTGCTGCACACCGACACTCGCCTGCTGCCCAAGCGCCCACTGGCCTGGGCCAGCTGGAACTACCGGCTCGGCGGCGCGGGGGATCAGTCGGCAGCGGTGACCTACGCGATGAATATCCTGCAAGGCATCGAGAGCGATACCACGTTCTGCGTCAGCCTGAACCAGACGCCGGCGATCGACCCGCACAAGATCCTCGCCCGCTACCGCTACGCCCATCCGCAATACAGCCTCAAGGGCATCGCCGCCCAAGCGCGCTGGCAGGAGTTGCTCGGCGCGCAACACAGTTATTACTGCGGCGCCTACTGGGCCAACGGCTTTCACGAGGATGGCGTGGTCAGTGCGCTGCGCGTGGCGTCGGCATTCGGGGAGGCGCTATGAACAGCGCCCTGTACAGCGGCCTGGTGACCCATCGGCGCTTCTCGCCGAAGGCCCATGCGTTCACTTACCGCATCGGCATGCTGTACCTGGACCTCGACGAACAGGACGCGGTGATGAAGCTGTCACCGCTGTCCGGCGCCAGTCGCCTTGCGCCGTTTTCGTTTCGCCACAGCGACTATCTGCGCGCACACACCGGGCGCGGCCTGTCTCTGATCGATTCCGTGCGAGAAATTCTGCATACCGCGCTGGGCCGCACGCCCCAGGGCCGGGTCTGCCTGCTGACGCAAGCACGCAGTTGGGGCCTGTCGTTCAACCCGGTGAGCTTCTTCTATTGCTTCGAAACCGATGGCTCGCTGGCGGCGATTGTCTGTGAAGTCACCAACACGCCCTGGCGCGAGCGCTATCACTACGTGCTGCCGGCAGGCAGCGAGGGCCACCAGCACTTTGCCGTGGCCAAGGCCTTTCACGTGTCGCCGTTTCTGCCAGCCGATCTTGAGTACCGCATGAGTTTCAGCCCGCCCGGCGAGCGCCTGGGCGTGCACATGGCCGATTGGCAAGGCGATGAAAAAGTGTTCGACGCCACGCTGAACCTGCACCGTCAGGCGCTGGATCGCTCCGCCCTGCATCGCCATCTGCGGGATTTCCCGTGGATGACCGCCAAGACCTGCCTGGCCATCTACTGGCAGGCGCTGCGCCTGTTTCTCAAACGTGTTCCGGTTTTTTCCCATCAAGCCGCCGAAGGCACCTACCGCACGGCCGCCGTTCAACCCGAGGATCGACGCCATGAAAAGTAACAGCCTCGCTGCTGGCTTGAACGCCAACAGCCTGACCTCGGGCCTGTTGCGCCGAGGCGTGTTGCGCCAGCTTTCGCATCTGCGCCATGGCCAATTGGTGGTGTATGAAGGCGATGAACGCCATGTCTTTGGCGCGGCGGGCTCCAAGACCCTCGGCGAAATCCACGTGCATGACCCGGCGGTCTGGGGCCTGGTCGCCAGCAACGGCTCCATCGGCTCCGGGGAGGCGTTCATCCACGGGTACTGGACCAGCCCTGACCTTACTGCCGTGATCCGGGTGTTCGTCAGCAACCTGGATGTGCTCGACGCCATGGAAGGTGGCCTGGCCAGGCTCGGACGGCCCTTCGTGCACGGCCTGCACTGGCTCAACCGCAACACCCGCAAAGGTTCGCAGAAGAACATCGCCGCCCACTACGACCTGGGCAACGATCTGTTCGAGCAGTTCCTGGACCCGACCATGATGTACTCGGCCGCGCAGTTCCAGAGCCCCGACGACACCCTTGAGCAGGCGCAACTGAACAAACTGACGCGTATCTGCCAGAAGCTTGCCCTCAAACCCAGCGATCACCTGCTCGAAATCGGCACCGGCTGGGGCAGCATGGCGATCCACGCGGCGCAGCACTTCGGGTGCAAGGTCACCACCACGACGCTTTCCAAGGAGCAGTTCGCCTACACCGAGCAGCGCATCGCCGAACTGGGCCTGCAGGACCGCATCACCCTGCTGCTCAGTGACTACCGCGACCTGACCGGGCAATACGACAAGCTGGTGTCCATCGAGATGATCGAGGCGGTCGGCCACCGCTTCCTGTCCACCTACTTCAAGCAGTGCACGCGCCTGCTCAAGGACGATGGCCTGATGCTGCTGCAAGCGATCACCATCCGTGAGCAGCGCTATGAACAGGCGCGGCGCAGCGTCGACTTCATCCAGCGCTATATCTTCCCTGGTGGCGCCTTGCCTTCGGTCACGCGGATGCTGGATGTCGTCGCCAGGGACACCGACATGAACCTGCTGCACATGGAGGACTTCGGCCTGCATTACGCGCGCACCCTGCGCCTGTGGCACGAGAACTTCAGGCACGCCAGCAGCCGTCTTTCGCAACTGGGTTATGACGATTACTTCCTGCGCCTGTGGGAGTTTTACCTATGCTACTGCGAGGGCGGTTTTCTTGAGCGCACCATTGGTACCGCGCAATTGCTGCTGGCCAAGCCCCGGGCGATGTCGCAGCCTTTGTTGGGACGTTTCGATGCTTAGAAATCTACTGAACGCAGTTTTGTTTCAGTTGGGATGGTTCACCTGTGTATTGGGCGGCAACAGTGGCTGGTTGCTGATCCCCTTTGCGATCCTGCTCGTGCACCTGCGTTTCATCGGCTCCTGGCGGGCCGAGGGCAAGCTGCTGATGACCGTGTTCGCCCTGGGCTGCGTGCTCGACAGCGCGCTGATCAAAATCGGCGTGTTCGATTTCGGCGAGGTCGGACGGGTAATCCCGCTGTGGCTGGCGCTGTTGTGGCCCTTGCTGGCGACCACCCTGGGACATTGCCTGGCGTGGTCCGGCAAGCGCTGGTGGCTGGCCAGTGTCATGGGCGCCGTGGGCGGCCCGGCGTCCTACATTGCCGGCTCGCACCTGACCTACGTTCAACTGCCGCTGGGGGTGTGGCCCAGTGCGCTGATCCTTGCCGCGATCTGGGCGCTGGTGCTGCCGTTGCTGCACTGGCTGGCGAACTACTTTCGCCAGGCCCACCACAGCGAGGTTTCAGCCTGATGACTACGTCTGTCAGTCCGCTCACCTGCGATGGCGTCACTGCTTTAAACTGCCGCCCATGAGTGCCATTCCCCTGCTGCAACTCCCCGCAGAACCTGCCGAGCCCGCCGTTTCCTGTTCCACCTGCGCCGCCTGCTGCTGCCAACTGGAAGTGATGCTGATCACCGATACCGGCGTGCCCGAACGCTTCATCGATACCGATGACTGGGGCGGCGAGGTCATGTTGCGCCTGGACGACGGCTGGTGCGCGGCGCTGGATCGCGACACGATGCGCTGCACGATCTACGACAAAAGGCCGTTGATCTGTAGGGAATTCGAGATGGGTGCGCCGGAATGCATCACCGAGCGGGAAGGGATTGCGACGGCGTATGTGTAACACCTACCCGTAGCAGCACGGCTTGCCGGCGGGGGCGGTGTGTCAGCGGACATATCCTTCACAGATACACCGCCCCGCCGGCAAGCCGTGCTGCTACGTGAGTTCAATCGCCAGCAGAAAGATTGCCGGCGAATTGGCCCAGATGCTTAAAACGGCATCGTGTAATGGATCGCGTAGCTTTCGATACCATCGTTGCTGCTGGTCAGGCCACCGTTGGAGTAATGAGTGGCGCGCAGGCCGACTTCATGACCACCGGCGAAGCGCAGGCCGAAGCCGATGCGGTCTTCGAACTGGAAGGCGCTGCCCAGTTTGTTCCCTTCAACTTCGGTGTGCTGGAATACTGCAGCACCGATTCCGGCCTCGATGTACGGCTTGACGCTTTCACCGGAGAATTCGTAAACGAATACCGGGGAGAACGACAGGCTGTTGTTGCTGGAGCTCTTGTCACCTTCCCAGTAGGTGTAGGCGCCGCTCCAGTAGCCCGTCAGACGACCGACGCTGGTTTGCCACCAGCTCTTGTCCCAATCAAATTGCGCGCCCAGACGATAGGTCATCGTCGATTCGCCGGTGTGTCCCACCGAGAACTCGACCCCATCGGCCTGAGCAATTGCACTTTGCCCCGTTAACGCGGCCGCAATCGCAGCCAAACAAAACAGTCGCTTCATCTGAAACATCCCATTTTCGAGTGCAGTTAGAAATTTTTATATCAACAGACTTCGTGTAGAAATCCGTCAGCGAGCGTTAGTTCAGTAGAAAACAGCGCTATTCACGTTTTTTTCACAGGCCGAAGCTTCGCACACTGTCAGAATATTTCCATAGTACAGGTAGGATGTTTCTGAAATTTTCCAGATCACCACTGGTCCAGAACTGCGCGGTCAGAGGGTGACCGCTGGCGAGCAAGTCTTGCTGGCTGAGCAGACGCTGCAATTGACGGGCGACGGCGGCGCCGGTATCGATCAGCGAAATCGACGCCGGAATCATCTCCCGCAGCAGCGGCTTGAGGAAGGGATAGTGGGTGCAACCCAGCACGATGGTGTCGCAACCGGCTTCCAGCAGCGGGTCGACATAGCCCTTGAGCAGTTGCCGAAGGGCAGGACTCGCCAGATCACCGGTTTCGATCAGCTCGACCAGCCCGGGGCAAGGCTGGGTGACCACCTGAACATCGGCGGCAAAACGGTCGAGCAAGGCGGCGAACTTTGCGCTTTGCAGGGTGCCCGTGGTGGCGAGCACACCGACCACACCGCTGCGGGTGGCGGCGGCCGCAGGCTTTACCGCAGGCTCCATGCAGACGATTGGCCAGTCCGGGTAGCGCTCGCGCAGGTCGGCAGCCGCTGCAACCGTCGCGGTGTTGCACGCCAGCACCAGGGCCTTGGCGCCTTGAGCGCGAAAGAATTCGGCGACGATCACGCAGCGCTCACGAATGAACTCGGGGGATTTCTCGCCATAGGGGATGTGCCCGCAATCAGCCACATAGAGCAGCGACTCGCGGGGCAACAGCTGATTGATTTCGCTCAGGACCGACAGGCCGCCGACACCTGAATCGAACACGCCGATGGGCGCATCGTTGTCTCTAGCCATCCTTGCGCGCTCTATTCATGGGCCGCGCCGCAGACGCTGCAACCGGGATCACGCTTGACCTTCAGCTCGCGGAAGCGGCTGCCCAGGGCATCGATCAACAGCAGCCGCCCGACCAGCGGCTCACCAAAACCGGCCAGCAGTTTCAGGGCCTCCAGCGCTTGCAGGCTGCCGACCAGGCCCACCAGAGGGCCGATCACGCCGGCTTCGCTGCAGGTCAGTTCGCTTTCGCTCCCATGCCCGTAAAGACAGTGATAGCACGGGCTTTCAGGGCGACGCGGGTCGAACACCGAGAGCTGCCCTTCCAGACGGATCGCCGCGCCACTGACCAGCGGACGTCTGGCGGCCACGCAAGCAGCGTTGACCGCCTCGCGGGTCGAGAAGTTGTCGGAGCAATCGAGCACCAGGTCCACACCCGCCACCGCAGCAGCCAGGGAATCGACATCCAGCGCGGTGCGATGGGCGACCAGTCTGATCTGCGGGTTGATCGCGCTCAAACGGGCGATGGCCGAATCGACTTTGCTCTGGCCGACGCTCTGGGTGTCGTGGATGATCTGGCGTTGCAGGTTGGTCAGGTCGACCGTGTCGAAGTCCGCCAGATGCAGCTCGCCCACACCGGCCGCCGCCAGGTACAACGCCACCGGCGAGCCCAACCCGCCGACGCCGACGATCAAGGCGCGGCTGTGCCTGATGCGCAACTGGCCGTCGATATCGACCTGAGACAGCAGGATCTGTCGGCTGTAGCGCAGCAGCTCTTCGTCGGTCAGGTCGGCAGTGTTCAAAGTGGCACGCGTCCGAAAGTGATGCGTTCGTGGTCCCCCAGATCGCGGCGGGTCTGGATCTGTTCGAAGCCATGACGATTGAGCAGTTCGCGCACCGCCGGGCCCTGATCGTAGCCGTGCTCCAGCAGCAACCAGCCACCGGCTTCCAGATGCGCAGGCGCTTGGGAGACGATCAGCCGCAGGTCGTCCAGCCCGTCGTCGCCCGACACCAGCGCACTGCTGGGCTCGAAGCGCACGTCACCTTCGACCAGGTGCGGGTCGCTTGCGGCGATATAAGGGGGATTGCTCAGGATCAGGTCGAAACGCTGACCCTCAACGGCGCTGAACCAGTGGCTTTGCAGCACCCGGGCATTGTCCAGGTGCAGGCGCTGGCGATTGCGCTCGGCAAGCTCGACGGCGTCTTCCACGCGGTCCACGGCGGTCAGGGTCCACTGCGGGCGATCCTTGGCCAGCGACAGGGCGATAGCGCCGGTGCCAGTGCCCAGGTCCAGCAGGCGATGAGCGATGGCCCCGGGCAGCAGCTCCAGCGCGGTCTCCACCAGCATTTCGGTTTCCGGCCGCGGAATCAGCGTGTGGGGCGCGACTTCCAGATCGATGTTCCAGAAGCCCTGCAGGCCCAGGATATAGGCCACCGGCTCGCCAGTACGACGGCGTTTCAGATAGCCATCGAAGGCCTGGGCGGCTTCGGAGCTGACGATGCGCTCGGGCCAGGTGTGCAGAAAGCTGCGCGGCTTGCCCAGGGCAGCGGCGAGCAGCAGTTCGGCGTCCAGGCGGGCTGTCGGGGAGTCCGGCAGTTCGGCGTTTCTTAACAGGCTGGCGATGATGGTCATTTACTCACCCAGTGCCGCAAGTTGGTCTGCCTGATACTCGGCAAGCAACGGTTCTATCACTGCATCGACTCCACCGGCCAGAACTTCATCCAGCGAGTACAGCGTCAGGTTGACGCGATGATCTGTCACTCGCCCCTGTGGGAAATTGTACGTGCGGATGCGCTCGGAACGGTCGCCCGAACCCACCAGCAGCTTGCGCTCGGACGCGATGGCGTTGGCCGCTGCGGAAGTCTGCTGATCCTTGAGCTTGGCCGCGAGCCAGGCCATCGCCCGGGCGCGGTTCTTGTGCTGGGAACGCTCTTCCTGACACTCGACCACGATACCGGTTGGCAAGTGAGTGATACGGATGGCCGAGTCGGTGGTGTTCACGTGCTGCCCGCCCGCACCCGAAGAGCGGTAGGTGTCGACCCGCAAATCCGCCGGGTTGATCTCGATGTCCTGTTGCTCATCGGGCTCGGGCAATACCGCCACCGTGCAGGCCGAGGTATGGATGCGGCCCTGGGATTCGGTTTCGGGAACCCGCTGCACGCGATGCGCCCCGGATTCGAACTTAAGCTTGCCGTAGACGTTGTCGCCCTCGACCCGCGCGATGACTTCCTTGAAGCCGCCATGCTCGCCTTCGTTCTGCGATAGGATTTCCACCCGCCAGCCACGACGCTCCGAATAGCGCGAGTACATGCGGAACAGGTCGCCGGAGAAAATCGCCGCCTCGTCACCACCGGTGCCGGCACGAATTTCCAGAAACACGTTGCGACTGTCGTTGGGATCCTTGGGCAGCAGCATCTTTTGCAGATCGGCTTCCAGGACTTCCTGGCGGTCGCGGGCTTCGCGTACTTCCTCGACCGCCATTTCGCGCAGGTCAGGGTCGCTGTCCTTGAGCAGCGCCTGGGCACCCTCAAGATCACTGTACACCTTCTGCAGTTGGCGATAGACCTGGATCACCGGCTCGACTTCCGCATATTCACGGGAATAGGCGCGAAATTGAGTCTGATCGGAAATGACTTCGGCGTCGCCCAGCAACGCGGTCAATTCTTCGAAACGGTCGCTGAGCACGTCCAGCTTGTTGAGCAGTGAAGCTTTCATTGCGGGGGTTTATCCGTGGAGCCCTCATCGAGGGCAAAGAGTTCCTGGGCCATGGCCAGCGCATCGACGCGGCCTTCGGCGGACAGCTTTTTGAGTTGCACGCTGGGGGCATGCATCATTTTGTTGGTCAGGCCACGGGCCAGCGACGCCAGTACATCTTCAGCGTTGGCGCCATTGGCGAGCAGGCGCTGGGCCTTTTGCAGTTCTTCGTCGCGCAGGCGTTCGCTCTGCTGACGATAGGCCCTGAGTACATCGACCGCCGCCAGCTCGCGCAGGCGCGACATGAAATCATCGACGCCAAGGCTCACCAGTTCCTCGGCCGCCTGGGCTGCACCCTGGCGACTCTTGAGGTTTTCCGCGACGACTTCGTGCAGATCGTCGACGGTATACAGGTAAACGTCGTCCAGCTCGCCGACTTCCGGCTCGATGTCGCGAGGGACGGCGATGTCGACCATGAAGATCGGTTTGTGCTTGCGCAGTTTCAGCGCGCTTTCCACCGCGCCCTTGCCCAGGATCGGCAACTGGCTGGCGGTGGAACTGATGACGATATCACTGTTGACCAGTTCGGCCGGGATGTCGGCCAGCAACACCGCGTGGGCACCGAACTCTTCGGCCAGGATGCTTGCGCGTTCCAGCGTGCGGTTGGCGACCACGATACGCTTGACCCCAAGATCACGCAGGTGCCGGGCGACCAGCGTGATGGTTTCGCCGGCGCCGATCAGTAATGCCTGGCTGCGCTGAAGGTCGCTGAATATCTGCTTGGCCAGGCTGACGGCGGCAAAAGCCACGGAAACCGGGTTTTCACCGATGGCCGTGTCGGTGCGCACCTGCTTGGCAGCGCTGAAGGTGGCCTGGAACAACCGTCCGAGCAAAGGGCCGATGGTCCCCGCTTCACGCGCCACGGCGTAGGCGGATTTCATCTGGCCGAGAATCTGCGGCTCGCCCAGCACCAGCGAATCGAGCCCCGAAGCCACGCGCATCATGTGGCGCACGGCAGCGTCGTCCTCGTGCACATAGGCACTGGCGCGCAACTCTTCGAGGTTCAAGTGGTGATAGTCGGCCAGCCAGCTGAGCACCACCTCGGCGGTGAGCTGATCCTGCTCTATATAGAGCTCGCTGCGGTTGCAGGTCGAAAGAATCGCCGCTTCACGACTCTGGGTCAGGCGACACAGCTGCTGCAATGCCTCAACCAGCTGCTCAGGCGTAAATGCCACGCGCTCGCGGACATCCACTGATGCAGTCTTATGATTGATACCCAGAGCAAGAAAGGCCATTCAAGGTCGCTGACGGTGACGAGAAGCCGGCAATTGTCCTACTTCACTAGACCGAGAACAACCACCGCAATACATTCAGAACGTCCAGGACAGTCTATTGTCCCTATAGAGATCCGCTTCGCAGCCCTGCCCCTGCGACAAATTGTCCGGGCGCAGGCTTTAAATAACGGGTCTTTAAGTTTTTAGCCGGGCTGTGGGTTTGCTCCCTGCCTTATGTCATGATGCTTCCAAACCGCAGGTAAGCCGCCCCTCTTCTATATGAATAAATCGTCCGCGTTGTTCCTTGCCCTAGTCGTTCTCGGTGGCTGTCAGTCGACGCCTCCCGCATCCTCGCAGCCGCCGGCTGCGGCGAAGGAAACGACGCCCGCGCCCGAGGCCAAGCCGCAGGTCTACGGATCGTTCACCCAGGACACCGTCGTCAGCCTGCTGACTGCCGAGCTTGCCGGACAGCGCAACCGCTTCGACATTGCGCTGGACAACTACGTGACCCAGGCCATCCAGACCCAGGATCCGGGCATTTCCGAGCGAGCCTTCCGCATTGCCGAGTACCTTGGCGCCGATCAGGCCGCCCTGGACACCTCGATGATCTGGGCGCGCAACGATCCGACCAACCTGGAAGCCCAGCGCGCGGCCGCTATCCAGCTGGCCCGGGCCGGTCGCTACGACGACGCCATGCGCTACATGGAAAAGGTGCTGCAGGGTCAGGGCGATACCCATTTCGACTTCCTCGCCCTGTCGGCTGCGGAAACCGACTCCAACACCCGCAAGGGCCTTCTGGCCAGCTTTGACCGGCTGCTGGCCAAGTACCCGAAAAACGGCCAGTTGATCTTCGGCAAGGCGCTGCTGCTCCAGCAGGAGGGCGACAGCAATGCGTCCCTCAAGCTGCTCGAAGACAACCCGCCGGGCGAAGGCGAAGTCGCGCCGATCCTGTTGCGCGCACGCCTGCTGCAAAGCATGAACCGCGGCAAGGAAGCGATTCCGCTGCTGGAAAAGAGCATCAAGAAGTACCCGGACGACAAGCGTCTGCGCCTGACTTACGCGCGCATGCTGGTGGAACAGAACCGCATGGAAGACGCCAAGGTGCAGTTCTCCAATCTTGTTCAGCAGTACCCGGATGACGACGAACTGCGTTATTCGCTGGCGCTGGTGTGCCTGGAAAACAAGGCCTGGGATGAAGCCCAGGGCTATCTCGAAGACTTGGTCGCCCGTGGCAGCCACGTCGATTCGGCTCATGTGAACCTTGGCCGCATCTACGAAGAGCGCAACGACCCGCAAAACGCCTTGAGCGAGTACGCTCAGGTCGGGCCGGGCAACGATTACCTGCCGGCGCAATTGCGTCAGGCTGACATCCTGATGAGCAACGGCAACACCGCCGAGGCCTCCAAGCGCCTGGCCCAGGCCCGTGCCGATCAGCCCGATTACACGATTCAACTGTACCTGATCGAAGCTGAAACCCTGACCAACAACAACCAGAGCGACCGTGGCTGGCAAGTGCTGACCCAGGCGTTGAAGCTGTACCCGGACGATCTGAACCTGCTGTACACCCGCGCGATGCTGGCGGAGAAGCGCGACGACCTGAAGCAGATGGAGACCGACCTGCGGGCGATCCTCAAGCGCGAGCCGGACAACGCCATGGCGCTCAATGCGCTGGGCTACACCCTGTCCGACCGCACCACGCGCTATGCCGAAGCCAAGGAACTGATCGAACGCGCCCACCAGCTCAATCCCGAAGACCCTGCGGTCCTCGACAGCCTGGGCTGGGTCAATTATCGCCTGGGCAACCTCGACGAGGCCGAGCGCCTGCTGCGCGAAGCCCTGGAGCGCTTCCCCGACCACGAAGTCGCGGCGCACCTGGGCGAAGTGCTCTGGGCCAAGGGCGAACAGCGCGAGGCACGCAAAATATGGGGCAAGGCCCTGGAACAACAACCTGACAGCCCGGTCCTGCGCAGTACGCTCAAGCGCCTGACCGGCTCCGAGACCCTCTGATTTATGTCTTTGCGCCACCTGATCGCTTTCACCCTTATCGCCCTGCTCGCCGGTTGCGCAGGGGTCACCCCGCGCGAAGCTGTACAAGGCACGGGCGACGCCGCCAAATGGCGCGTCAACAAAGAACAGCTCACCCGCCTCGACGGCTGGGAGATCAACGGCAAGGTCGGCATTCGCGCGCCGAAGGATTCCGGCAGCGGTACGCTGTACTGGCTGCAACGCCAGGATTATTACGACATTCGCCTCTCCGGCCCCCTGGGGCGCGGTGCAGCACGCCTGACCGGGCGCCCTGGCGCTGTCTCGCTGGAAGTCGCCAATCAGGGCCGCTATGACGCGCCCGATCCCGAAACCCTGCTCAAGGATCAACTGGGCTGGAGACTGCCGGTTTCGCATCTGGTGTGGTGGGTGCGCGGCCTGCCCGCCCCCGAAACCAAGAGCAGCCTTACCCTGGACGGCGACAGCCGCCTGTCGGGTCTTGAGCAGGATGGCTGGCAGATCGAGTACCTCAGCTACACCGAGCAAAACGGTTACTGGCTGCCCGAGCGGATGAAACTGCACGGCCAGGACCTGGACGTCACGCTGGTCATCAAGGACTGGCAACCACGCAAGCTGGGGCAATGATCATGTCGCTGCCTGTTCAAGACGCACCCCGCCTGACCCTCCCCGCGCCGGCCAAACTGAACCTGATGCTGCACATTCTTGGCCGCCGCGAAGACGGCTATCACCAGCTCGAAACGATTTTCCAGTTTCTGGACTACGGCGACGAGTTGAGTTTCGCCCTGCGCGAAGATGGTGAAGTGCGCCTGCAAACGGAAATTGCCGACGTCCCTCACGACAGCAATCTGATTGTCAAAGCGGCTCGCGCCTTGAAAGAACAATCGGGTTGCACGCTCGGCGTGGACATCTGGCTGAAAAAAATCCTGCCCATGGGCGGGGGCATCGGTGGCGGAAGCTCCGATGCAGCGACGACTTTGCTGGGGCTCAATCATCTCTGGCAACTGGGCTGGGATGAAAATCGCCTGGCGGCGCTGGGGCTCAAGCTGGGGGCTGACGTGCCGGTTTTCGTGCGCGGACACGCCGCATTTGCTGAGGGTGTGGGCGAAATCCTTACCCCTGTAACCCCCGAAGAACCGTGGTATGTCGTGCTCGTGCCGCAAGTATCTGTAAGTACAGCAGAAATTTTTTCAGATCCACTGTTGACACGTGACACTCCTCCCATTAAAGTGCGCCCCGTTCCCAAGGGAAACAGTCGAAATGACTGCTTACCGGTTGTAGCAAGGCGTTATCCAGATGTACGTAACGCTTTGAATTTGCTAGGTAAATTTACCGAAGCAAAATTAACCGGAACTGGAAGTTGTGTGTTTGGGGCCTTCCCAAACAAAGCTGAAGCTGATAAAGTCTCGGCCCTTCTTACAGAGACCCTTACAGGGTTTGTAGCAAAGGGAAGCAACGTTTCGATGTTGCATCGCAAGTTACAGACACTGCTCTAAGAGAACCGAATGCCAGGCATTCGTTGCAACAGATACAGGGGCGTCGCCAAGCGGTAAGGCAGCAGGTTTTGATCCTGCCATGCGTTGGTTCGAATCCAGCCGCCCCTGCCATTTTCCTATAGTCATCCAGGCATACCCTAAGCCTCCAGGTACTGCGCGTGTCCAAGATGATGGTCTTTACGGGGAACGCCAACCCCGATCTGGCTCGGCGTGTCGTACGTCAGCTGCATATCCCTCTCGGTGACATCTCTGTCGGAAAATTCTCCGACGGCGAGATTACCGCTGAGATCAATGAAAACGTTCGCGGTAAAGACGTCTTCATTATTCAGCCGACCTGCGCTCCGACCAACGATAACCTGATGGAACTCGTCGTGATGGCTGATGCCTTCCGTCGTTCCTCGGCTACTCGTATCACTGCTGTTATTCCTTACTTTGGTTATGCCCGCCAGGATCGCCGTCCGCGTTCCGCTCGCGTGGCTATCAGCGCTAAAGTGGTTGCGGACATGCTCACCGTCGTCGGTATCGACCGTGTGCTGACCGTTGACCTGCACGCTGACCAGATTCAAGGCTTCTTCGATATTCCGGTAGATAACATCTACGGCTCCCCGGTTCTGGTGGATGACATCGAAGACCAACGCTTCGAAAACCTGATGATCGTGTCCCCGGATATCGGCGGCGTCGTGCGTGCACGTGCTGTTGCCAAATCCCTGGGCGTGGATCTCGGGATCATCGACAAGCGCCGTGAGAAGGCCAATCACTCCGAAGTGATGCACATCATCGGTGACGTCGAAGGCCGTACCTGTATTCTCGTCGACGACATGGTCGACACCGCCGGCACCCTGTGCCACGCGGCCAAGGCCCTTAAAGAACACGGCGCAGCCAAGGTTTTTGCCTACTGCACCCACCCTGTTCTGTCGGGTCGCGCGATCGAGAACATCGAAAATTCCGTGCTGGACGAACTGGTGGTGACCAACACCATCCCGTTGTCCGCTGCAGCACAAGCCTGTGACCGTATCCGCCAGCTGGATATCGCACCGGTAGTCGCTGAAGCGATGCGTCGCATCAGCAACGAAGAATCGATCAGCGCGATGTTCCGCTAAGGGCCCTGCCCTTTCGAATCATCCGTTGACGAAAAGCGCCCCGCCCCGACACTCATTGTCGGGGCGGGGCTTTTTTGCCCATACCGAGTCTGGCGCTGGTCGCAAACGCCAACCGGTAATGGCTATTTTGGAGATACAAAATGACTGATTTCACTCTGAACGCCCAAGCGCGTACTGACCTGGGGAAAGGTGCGAGCCGCCGCCTGCGTCACGCCGCCAGCATCCCTGCCGTAGTTTACGGTGGTGACAAAGCCGCTGAATCCCTGACCATCGTGGCCAAGGAAATCGCCAAACTGTTCGAAAACGAAGCGGCCTACAGCCACGTTATCGAACTGAACGTTGACGGCAAAAAGCAAAACGTCATCGTCAAGGCCATGCAGCGTCACCCAGCCAAGCAGTTCATCATGCACGCTGACTTCATCCGTGTTGTCGCTGGCCAGAAACTGACTGCCAAGGTTCCGGTTCACTTCATCAACGAAGAAGCTCCGGTCAAGAAAGGCGGCGAAATCTCGCACGTAGAAAACGACATCGAAGTTTCCTGCGAAGCCAAAGACCTGCCTGAGTTCATCGAAGTCGACCTGGCCAACGCTGAAATCGGCACCATCATCCACCTGTCGGACCTCAAAGCTCCGAAAGGCGTTGAATTCGTGGCTCTGGCTCACGGTGACGACAAGGCAGTTGCCAACGTTCACGCTCCACGCGTTGCTCCTGAAGAAGCTGAAGAAGGCGCTGCCGAGTAATCTTTACTCGCACGCCGGTTGACCGGGTGACGGTATTCGCTATCGTCACTCGCAACCCAAGGAAGAGCCCCTGACGTGACCGCCATCAAACTGATCGTCGGCCTGGGAAACCCCGGCCCCGAATACGAACAGACCCGGCATAACGCAGGGGCTCTTTTCGTTGAACGCATTGCCAGCGCACAGCGTGTCAATCTGACCGTTGATCGCAAGTATTTCGGTCTTGTGGCTAAATTCAGCCATCAGGGCCAGGACGTTCGTCTGCTGATTCCCACCACCTACATGAACCGCAGCGGCCAGGCCGTGGCGGCACTTGCCGGTTTCTTCCGCATCAAGCCTGAAGAAATCCTGGTGGCACACGACGAACTCGACCTGCCTCCGGGCGTTGCCAAGCTCAAGCTGGGCGGCGGCCATGGCGGGCACAACGGGTTGCGCGACATCATTGCGCAACTGGGTAATCAGAACAATTTCCACCGCCTGCGGCTTGGCATCGGCCACCCGGGCGTCGCCAGCATGGTTTCAAATTTCGTCCTGGGTCGTGCGCCACGCGCCGAACAGGAAAAACTCGATGCCAGCATCGACTTTGCCCTCGGCGTGCTGCCGGATGTATTCGCCGGCGACTTCGCCAAGGCGATGCGCGTCCTGCACAGCCAGAAGGCCTGACATCACTCGAGGGGAAACATCATGGGATTCAACTGCGGCATCGTCGGCCTGCCCAACGTCGGCAAGTCCACCCTGTTCAACGCCCTGACCAAATCCGGTATCGCGGCAGAGAACTTTCCCTTCTGCACCATCGAGCCGAACAGCGGCATCGTGGCCATGCCCGACTCCCGCCTTCAGGCGCTGGCGGACATCGTCAACCCCAAGCGCATCCTGCCGACCACGATGGAGTTCGTCGACATCGCAGGCCTGGTAGCCGGTGCGTCCAAAGGTGAAGGCCTGGGCAACAAGTTCCTGGCCAACATCCGCGAAACCGATGCCATCGCCCACGTGGTTCGCTGCTTCGAAGACGAGAACGTGATTCACGTCTCCAACAGCGTCGACCCGAAACGCGACATCGAGATCATCGATCTGGAACTGATCTTCGCCGACCTCGACAGCTGCGAAAAACAGCTGCAGAAAGTTGCCCGTAACGCCAAGGGCGGCGACAAGGACGCAGTGGTCCAGAAAGGCCTGCTGGAAAAACTCATCGCCCACTTCACCGAAGGCAAGCCGGCGCGCAGCCTGATGAAGAACATGGGTGTCGATGAGAAAGCCGTGATCAAGGGCTTCCACCTGCTGACCACCAAGCCGGTGATGTACATCGCCAACGTCGCCGAAGACGGCTTTGAGAACAACCCGCACCTGGACGTGGTCCGCGCCATCGCCGAAGAAGAAGGCGCAATGCTGGTGCCGGTCTGCAACAAGATCGAAGCAGAAATCGCCGAACTCGAAGACGGTGAAGAGAAAGACATGTTCCTCGAAGCCCTGGGCCTCGAAGAGCCAGGCCTGAACCGCGTGATCCGTGCCGGTTACGAGATGCTGCACCTGCAGACCTACTTCACCGCAGGCGTCGAAGAAGTCCGCGCCTGGACCGTCCGCGTCGGCGCCACCGCACCACAGGCTGCTGGCGTGATCCACACCGACTTCGAAAAAGGCTTTATCCGCGCCGAATGCGTCGCCTACAACGACTTCATCCAGTACAAGGGCGAAGCCGGTGCCAAGGAAGCAGGCAAATGGCGCCTGGAAGGCAAGGACTACATCGTCAAGGACGGTGACGTGCTGCACTTCCGTTTCAACGTCTGACGTACTTCGTGGGATTCCACGGCGCGTGAAAGATCTCCCCCGTTATCGCCAAGCGATACGGGGGTTTTGCGTTTTAGAGGCTCTGATATCGGGTGACAGAAAGTCAGCATAACGATGCTGTTACGACCAATGGGATCGGCAGCTTTGAGAGATGAACATAAAAAAACCTTGATCCCATTCCACTGATAGTGGAAGATATTTTTGCGCATATGCGTAAACCAAAGGGTGGTTACAGGGATCTTCGGATCGCACCCCGTTACTGGGACACCAGTTCGCCGAGCGCGACGTGAGAACGACCTGCCCCGTTGATGCATGCATCAACGGCTGAGAATCCCTCCTTGAGAGGGATTCGCCGTTTCTGGGCCATTCATTTCCTCTTGGGATAGCGATTCCGAACCTCTTTGGGGAATTGGCCGTTCGGTTTCTTAAGAGCGTCGACTGCGATCTTGAAGATGCTGAAGCCTTTTCTTCTGATCGGTACCCCAGGCGAACCTTCACCTGACCTCGCAAAAAATGCGCTGGTGACATGGATCCGCAAAACCCGGTTTTCTCGAAAAACAGCCATGCAGATCTTGAATGGTTCTACCTCACCGCTCGCGTTATTCATGACATCCATGGTGAAAAAGCTTTCGCCCTGGGTCAGGTAGACAGTCGCGCCGGCCAATTTTTCGAGCGCGCTGCGCAGTTGTCGGGAGGTTTCATAGCGCTCAATGCAAACCAGGCGGCTCTCACGCCCATCAGCGTATTTCAGTGGAATGTTCTGTTCCGTGTCATCTTTGGTGAAGCAATGCAGCCCGTAAGTGACGACGAAGCGGATCGGATCCTTCCCCGCTTCTTTGCGTAGCAGGACTTCGTGACAGTCCAAGTGACCAAGATCATACGACGTTCCAGCATGTTCAAACGACTCCCAATGCTGGATAGCGTCAACGTGAAATTTCGCCAAGCTCAGTCCTCGAGCGCATTGTAATCATCTGATTTTACACGGCTCTGGTGGGTCGTCGGCTGACGCAAATGTAACTGGGCGGTTGGTGCATGATCTTCTCACCGCAGACCTGAAGATGACGCAGATATTGCCTGACAGGCTGTTGGCCAAGTCCCCAAAGGTATTGATAAGGCGAGAAACAAGATTCCGGCGCTGCAAAAAAGCCCCGATATCGCGAGATGTCGGGGCTTCTTCGTTACCGCAGATAATCGTTATTGCGCGCTGGCAAACATCGCCTGGTAACGCGCCTTGTTGGCGGCGTAGTAATCGGCCACGACCTTGTCTGCGCTGCTTTCACGCGCGGCCAGCATCAGCTTTTCCAGATCTTCCTTTGGAATCTTGAAGTTGGCGAAGAAGTGAGCGACGTCGGCGTGTTCGGCGGAGAAGCCTTTGCGGGCGATGGCGTGGATCTGCTCGGTGCCGCCCAGTGCGCCTTTAGGGTCAGCCAGGTAACGCAGCGGATATTTGGAGAACATCCAGTGCGGGCTCCAGGCGTTGACCAGCGACCACTTGCCGCGTTTGAGGTTGCGGTCCAGTTCGCTGAGCATGCCCGCTTCGCTTGAGGCGACCATCTTGTAGCCATTGAGCTTGTAGTCGTCGATCGCCTTGAGGGTGACCTTGTACTGGCCGTTGCCCACCTCGGAAGTAAGGATCTGTCCGCTGAACTTCTCGCGGATGCCGGGCTTGTTCAGGTCCTCGATACTGGCGACTTCGCTTTCCGGCACGATGTCCGGCACCGCCATGCCGATGCGGCCTTCATACAACACGCCCAGATCTTCCAGACGATCCTTGTATTTGTCGTAGAACGGCTTGTGGGTGTAGGGCAGCCAGACCATCGGAATCAGGTCGATGCTGCCGTTGGCCAGTGCCTGAAACTGGATACCGATGTCGGCTTGCACCAGTTTGACGGGCTGCTGCAGATGATCCTGCAGAGCGGCCGAGGCCAGTTTCACTGCGATTTCGGTGTCCGACCAGTTGACCCAGCCAATCTTCACAGGCTCGGCCGCCTGGGAAAACATCGACACTGTCGCCAGGGCCATGCCGGCAAGCCAGCGGCTTGTCTTGGTCTTGAACGCGCAATTATTCATCTAGGGCTTCTCCTTTGGTTCTTCTATGTGTGGTGGAGCTGGCAGTGAAAAAGGCAGGCATTCGGCCTATCAAAGCAAAATGCCACACCGCGTTCAAACGACTAAAACGCTGCGTCGAATGAATCCAGGTAATGAGTGAGCTACGTATCGGTCTCCTTCGTCTTCAGGACGCTGTATCGCCTGTTCTGAACGGATCTTAGCCATGGTTTTCGGGGCTAGCAAGCAAAATGTACACCTGTGTTTTAGAGATTGACACCTGTGAACATTCGATCCTAATGTTATGCCAGACCGAGCCTGATGTTCCTCCAAGAGAGCACCGATAATGTCCACCGATCCGCTTCTGCAGCCCTACCAGATCAAGCACCTGACCCTGCGCAATCGCATCATCACCACCTCCCACGAACCGGCGTATCCGGTGGACGGCATGCCCAAGGACCTTTATCGCGCCTACCACGTGGAGCGCGCCAAGGCCGGTGTGGCGCTGACCATGACCGCAGGTTCGGCCGCGGTGTCGCGGGACAGTCCGCCGGTGTTCAACAACGTGCTGGCGTACAAGGATGAGGTGGTGAAGTGGATGAAGGACCTGACCGACGAGTGCCACGAACACGGCGCGGCGGTGATGATCCAGTTGACCCACCTGGGCCGTCGCACGCGCTGGGACAAGGCCGACTGGTTGCCGGTCGTCTCGCCTTCGCACCGTCGCGAAGCCTCGCACCGCTCGTTCCCGAAGAAGCTGGAAGACTGGGACATCGACCGCATCATCAAGGACTATGTCGATGCCGCGGAACGCATGAAGGCCGCAGGCCTGGATGGCCTGGAGCTGCAGGCGTACGGGCATCTGATGGATCAGTTCTGGTCGCCGTTGACCAACGATCTGGACGGCCCGTACGGCGGCTCGCTGGAAAACCGCATGCGCTTCACCTTCGATATCCTGAGCGGCATTCGCAAGCGTTGCGGCGAGGATTTCCTGCTGGGCGTGCGCTACACCGGCGATGAGGACCTGGCGGGTGGCTTCAACGCTGAAGAAGGCATGAAGATTTCCCACATGCTCAAGGACAGCGGCCTGGTCGATTTCCTCAACGTGGTGCGCGGGCACATCGACACCGACGCAGGCCTGACCGACGTGATTCCGATTCAGGGCATGCGTAACGCCGCGCACCTGGATTTCGCCGGAGAGATTCGCGCATCCACCGGCTTCCCGACCTTCCATGCAGCGAAGATTCCGGACGTGGCCACCGCGCGCCACGCCATCGCCTCGGGCAAGGTCGACATGATCGGCATGACCCGCGCGCACATGACCGATCCGCACATCGTGCGCAAGATCATCGAGAAGCGCGAAGAAGACATCCGCCCCTGTGTCGGCGCCAACTACTGCCTGGACCGCATCTATCAGGGCGGTGCGGCGTATTGCATCCACAACCCGTCCACCGGGCGTGAAACCACCATGCCCCATGACATCCCCAAGGCCGCGAAAACGCGCAAGGTGGTGGTGATCGGCACAGGTCCCGCCGGGCTTGAGGCGGCGCGGGTGGCAGGCGAACGCGGGCATCAGGTGACGGTATTCGAAGCGGCGGATCAGCCAGGCGGACAGATTCGCCTGACGGCGCTGTCGGAACGTCGCCGGGAGATGATCAGCATCATCGACTGGCGCATGACCCAGTGCGAACGCCTGGGGGTCAAATTCAATTTCAATACCTGGGCCGAGGCCGACACCGTGCTGGCCGAAGAGCCGGACGTGGTAATCGTCGCCACCGGCGGCCTGCCTGACACTGAAGTGCTGAGCAGCGGCAACGAGCTGGTGGTGTCGGCCTGGGACGTGATTTCCGGCGACGTGAAGCCCGGCAAGAACGTGCTGATTTTCGATGATGCGGGCGATCATGCCGCGCTGCAGGCTGCGGAATTGATCGCCAAAAGCGGCGCGACGCTGGAAGTCATTACCCCGGACCGCTCGTTCTCGCCGGAAGTGATGGCGATGAACCTGGTGCCGTACATGCGGGCGCTGCAGGACCTGGACGTGACCTTCACCGTGACCTACCGGGTTGACCGGGTGGAGCGCCAGGACGGCAAACTGATTGCGCATCTGGGCAGTGATTATGGGCCGGTGAACAAGCATCGGGTCGTTGATCAGGTGATCGTCAACCACGGCACCCTGCCGCTGGACGATCTGTATTTCGACCTGCGCCCTCACTCGCTCAACGATGGGGCCGTGGAGCAGCACGACCTGATCGCCGGCAACGCGCAAAACATCGTGACCAACCCCGATGGGCGCTTCCAGCTCTTCCGCATCGGCGACGCCGTCGCGGCACGTAACACCCACGCCGCGATCTACGACGCACTGCGGTTGGTGAAGGATCTCTGAAAACGTCACCCGCCCTGCCGACGCTGCCCCGTAGCAGCACGGCTTGCCGGCGTTGCACCCGTAGCAGTCCGGCTTGCCGGCGTTCTGGTGCGCAGCGCCAGTAAAATCAACGCTGCGGTGGTGGCAGACAAACCGCGTACTCAGGGTTTACTGCCGCTTCGCGCCAGCCCGCCGGCAAGCCGTGCTGCTACGCCCTTCGGGCAGAAGCGTGACCGTGTGCTCCCAAAGAGATTGCCCATACAACCATGCCCCGTAGCAGTCCGGCTTGCCAGCCTTGCACCCGTAGCAGCACGGCTTGCCGGCGGGCTGGTGCGCAGCGCCAGTAAAATCAGACGCCGCGGTGTTGTGAGGTAAACCGCGTACTCAGGGTTTACTGCCGCTTCGCGCCAGCCCGCCGGCAAGCCGCGCTGCTACGCCCTTCGGGCAGAAGCGTGACCGTGTACACCCCAGAACTCTGTGGGGCTACATTCCTTTTCGGGCAAGCGTGGCGCCGGCCTGGATCGCGCTGCCTATCAGGCCTTCGAACCCGTCATCGGTGAGCGCCTGCAACCCGGCTGCGGTTACCCCGCGATACGCCATCAGGGCTTCGATCAACTGCTCTGCGGAACGCTCGGCCAGCAACGGTGCGCTGCCGACCACCACACCCAAGGCTGCGCGACGGGCGATTGATTCGGGTATGCCTTGAGCCATTGCACCCTGGGTCAACGCCTGCGCCAGCAAGGCCGGGTACGCAGGCCCAGTGCCCGACAGCGCGCTCAGGTAATCGATATGATCTTCCAACGGCACTTCGGCCGCATCGCCCACGCTTTCGAACAACCGCTGCACGAACATCTTGTCGGCCACCGACAGCTCACCGTCCTCGAACCAAGGCGTGAAAGACCGTCGAATCTCCACCGCCGCATTGGGCATCGCGCGCACGACAACGCTGGCACCGGTTGCCGCCTTGATGCGCGACGCAGGGACGCCAGCCATCAGCGAAATCACGCACTTGCCCGCCGCGTCCAGCTTCAAACCGTCGAACTGCTCGGGCCGGACCGAGAGCATGATCATCGAGCTCATCTGAACCAGCTCGCAATTGTCGGTGGTGATGCGCACCCCACGCCCGGCCAGCTCACCCTCGCCGGAACGGTTAGACAGCACCAGGTGATCCGCCGACAACAGCCCGCTCGCCAGCGCAGCCTTGGCAATCCCGTCGCCCAACCAGCCGGTGCCGCCGATGATGCCCAGCGTTTGGTCACTCACTCACGGCCTCCTCGAAGGTATCAACCAGCGGGACAAACACGCCGGGATCGGTCTGTGCGTACCCGAATTTGCCATAGAAACGGTCAAGCTCGCGGCGCTTGGGCGCCTTGCCGGTGAAGATGGTCACGTAGTGCGGAATGCGCTGGAAACGCTCCACGGCCTCTTCACGGGTGTTCATGGTGATGTAGCCGATCTGCGTCAGGTACAGCGTCCGCGCCCGGGCATCTGCCACCTCGGGTTCGGCACCGAATCTGCGAAACATCGCGGCCAATCCGGCCAGGCGCGCCTGGTCGGCGGCGGCCACTTCCTGGCTGACTTCCGGCGATTGCAACGCCCAACTGCGCACCGCAAACTCGAATTGCGAGTCGAACATCTCGGGGTTGAGCCAGCACTCGAAGACGTTCAGCGCAGCCTCGCTGATGCTTTCGGCATAGCCCTCGCTCTGGCGCAGCAGGCTGCCGGTGTTCTTGTCCCGCCAGCGCGCGATCAGCGCAGCGAGCAACTGCTCGCGGTCTTCGAAGAACCAGTAGAAACTGGTACGCGACAGGTTCAGGCGCTTGGCCAGCGGCATCACCCGAACGGCATCGATGCCCGCCTCTTTCAGCGCTTCATAAGCCGCTTGAAGCCAGCCCTCCGCCGAGCCGCGCCAGCCCGCATCCTGTGCCTTGATTCTCGCCATGACCGCTTTCCCCACACATCAATATAAAAGCACTGTACTGTATCGATCATTTAATGTACACCTGCGTACATTGTGTGGACGCTATTCCGAAAGACTATAAAAACAGCCGAGGCCGACCATGAGCATCCCCAGCTTGCAACCACCCGGACCGCGACGCATCAAGGGCTACCGGCGCCTGATTCCCTCCATGACCGCGCTGCTGGAATTCGAAGCCGTGGCGCGCCTGAGCAGCTTCACCCTCGCGGCGCAGGAGCTGGGCGTCACCCAGGCGGCGGTGAGCAAGCAGGTGAAGCTCTTGGAAGACACCCTCAATGCGCGGCTTTTTCATCGCCTGCACCGCTCGATCAAGCTCACCACCGAGGGCTACGCGCTGTATGCCGTGGTCGCCGAGTCCATGCAGCGCATCGCCGGGACGTTCGACAAGATCGCCGAAGGCACCACCGAGCAGGAACTGGTGCTCGCCAGCACCTCGGCATTTTCGCAACTGCGCATCCTCCCCCGGCTCACGGCGCTGCGCCAGGCGCAACCGGACCTGCACCTGCGGCTGGTGTCCACGCAGCACCATGACGTCGACCTCGCAGTGCGCTTCGGCACAGGCCGCTGGGACGACGGCACCTCGACGCTGCTGTTCGATGAAGAGGTCTTCCCGGTGTGCTCCCCGGCCTGGCTCGCCAGCCATCCTGCGCCGCACACCGAGCAGGATCTGCACCACGCGCCGCTGATCGATTCAGACGCCACCCTCGAAGGCTGGATCACCTGGAACAGCTGGTTCCGTGCGCTGGGAGAGGCACCGCCGCGCCTGACCTATCAGCTGCGTTGCAGCCATTACAGCGACGCGGTTCAGGCCGCAATGCAGGGTCACGGCATCGCGCTGGGCTGGGGCCGGCTGGTGCATCACCTGCTCGAATCGGGGGAGCTGGTGCGGGTCACTCCGCTGGTGGTCAAGCCCAAGGACGCCTATTACGTGGTGGTTCCCACAGGCCGAAGCAGCTCGGGATTCGTGCAGATCCTGACCCAGTGGCTGCGTCAGGATGGCACGCGGGAGTTCGCATAACCTGCGCTCATACGAGGGTGAGAATAAAGCGCGTTGACCGTTCTTCGGGGCATTTCGATACTGGATCGAAGCAAAACAAGCCTGATGACCCGAGGTGCAACATGATCGTATCCCCCGTGAAGAGCCATCGCCAACTGCTCGTCGAACGCATGCCCGGCCACGGCATGCCCGGCGAATTGTTCGGTCGCGACGACGTCTTCACCACCGACGTTGACGTGTTCTTCAACAAGCACTGGATTCTGGTCGGCGTCACCGCCGACATTCCGGAACCGGGTGATGTCTACACGGTTGACTTGGGCAAGGCGTCGATCATCCTGGTGCGCGACGATGACGAAAACGTCCAGGCCTTCCGCAACGTCTGCCGCCATCGCGGCGCGCGCCTGAAGGAGGCCGGCAAGTCCACGGTGGGGATGCTGGTCTGCCCCTACCACCAGTGGACCTACGACCTGGACGGCAGCCTCAAGCACGCCGCGCACATGGGCAAGGACTTCGACCGCACCTGCAAGAGCCTGCACCCGGTGCACACCAAGGTCGTGGGTGCCCACGTGTTCGTCTGCCTGTCCAGCGAGCCGCCAGAAGACATCGGTTACCTCGAAGACACCATGACGCCGCGCTTCGCACCGTTCGATTTGAGCAGGGCCAAGATCGCCCACGAATCCGAGATCATCGAGAACGGTAACTGGAAGCTGGTCATCGAGAACAACCGCGAGTGCTACCACTGCGCAGGCACCCACCCGGAACTGACCGCCTCGTTCCTGCCGGAAGACTTCGGCTTCTGCACCGACGGTCTGAGCGAAGAATCCCTCGTCGCGCTGGACGATTACTACGCCCGCAACGCCGCGGCCAAGGCGAGCTGGGAAGCAGACGGCTTCATCTGTGACGCCGTCGAGTATCTGGACGAAGCCTCGATCACGCAGTTTCGCTCGCAACGGCTGGTGATCGCCGGCAACGGCGAGTCGCAAACCCTCAACACCCAGGTGGCCTGCACCCGTCTGCTGGGCGACGTGACGCGCCGCGATCTGGGCGACATGCACCTGTGGACGCACAATTCCTGGACCCACGTCATGAGCGACCACGCGGTGATCTCCTGGATCATCCCGCTGTCCGCCGACAAGACCCTGGTGCGCAGCCGCTGGCTGGTGCACCAGGATGCGGTCGAAGGCGTCGATTACGAGCGCCAGACCCTCACCGAAGTGTGGAACGCCACCAACCAGCAGGACGCCAATCTGGTCGCCATCACCCACAGCGGCACCCAGGATCCGGCTTACGCACCGGGGCCGTTCTCGGCATTTACCGAGTCCTACGTCGATCAGTTCTCGCGCTGGTACGCCGCGCGCCTGGCCGCCCACGGCGTGTGAGGGAATGACCATGACCACTTTGCAGAATATTCCGGACGTGCGCTTCGCCGATGAAGCCACCTGGGCCACCCACGGCGCCGAATGGCCCAGTGGGGAAACCCGGCGCATCGAATGCTGCGCCGTGCGCAACGAAACCCACGACGTCAAAACCTTCGTCTTTCGCTGTGCCGACTTCACCGCGCTGGCCTTCGAACCGGGGCAGTTCATCACAATCTCGCCACAGATCGACGGCAAGATCGTTTCGCGCTGCTACACCCTTTCGTCCTCGCCGACGCGGCCTTTCAACTTCTGCATCACGGTCAAGCGCGTACCGGGCGGCGAAGTCTCCAACTGGCTGCACGACAACCTGCATCCGGGCAGCACGCTGGCCGCGTCAGGGCCGGCAGGCAGCTTCACCCCGGTCGGGCTGCCCACCGGCAAGCTGCTGTATCTCTCGGCAGGTTCGGGCATCACCCCGCTGATGGCCATGGCACGGGCGGCGTACGATCTGGCGGCCAATCTGGACATCGTGTTTGTCCACAGCGCGCGCTCGCCCGCCGACATTATTTTCCGTGATGAACTGGCGCAGATGCAGGCCCAGCAATCCCGCTTCCGGGTGCTGGCCGTCTGTGAAGCGGAAGGTGACGAAGCCGATTGGCAGGGTCCGATTGGCCGCCTGGACCTGGCGCTGCTAAGCACACAGGTGCCCGACTTTCTGGAGCGCGAAGTCTTCACCTGCGGCCCTCAGGGCTACATGAGCGCCACCCGTGGCGTGCTGGAGAAAGCTGGTTTCGATGTGGCGCACTACCATCAGGAAAGTTTCGACATCAACGCACTGGCTGCGGAAACGGCCGCACCGGTGACGCCAGCCAGCGCACCGAGCGAAACGAGCTTCACCGTGACCCTCGCCAAATCCGGCAAGACCTTCAGCGTCAGCCCCAGCCAGACCCTGCTGGCCGCGGCGAAAAAAGCCGGAGCCGTAGTCCCCTCCTCCTGCAGCCAGGGCGTATGCGGCACCTGCAAGACCGCCGTGCTGCAGGGCGAAGTCGATATGCAGCACAACGGAGGGATTCGCCAGCGCGAGATCGACAAAGGCTTGCGTCTGCTCTGTTGCAGCCGCCCGACATCCGATCTGGTGCTGGACCTTTGATGACGCTTTTTAGAACGTGTAGGTGAAGCCAGTCTGAACCGTGCGCGGCGCGCCCGGATAGGCGTACAGGTTGAACGCACCTTCTTCGTAGTCTTCGTTGAAGACGTTCTTCAGGTCCAGGTTCACCCGCAGCTTCGGCGTGATCTGGTAGAAGCTGAGCACGTCGGCCACGGTGTAGCTCGCCATGTTGTAGGTCGAGTTGGCGGTCTGGCCCGCACGGCCTCCCACATGGCGCACACCCAAGCCCAGCCCAAGGCCGTTGAGTGTGCCTTCGTGGAACTCATACACGTTCAGCAGGTTGTAACTGCTGCGCGGGATGTTCGCCAGGCGAGTGCCGGTTTGCAGCGAGTTATCCTTGACCACTTCGGCATCGACGTAAGAATAGCCGCCCAGCACGCGCCACTGCGGGGTGATGTTGCCCGCCACGTTCAGGTCGAAACCTCGGCTGCGCACGCGCCCGGCCGCCACGCTGTAGTTGGAATCGACCGGATCGAGGGTCAGCACGTTGTCCTTGATGGTGTGGAAGATGGCCGCATCGACGGTGAGTTGATCTTCCAGCGTCTTCCACTTCACGCCCAGTTCGTAAGATTTACCCTCTTCTGCATCGAAACCGCCACCTTCACGCGATGCGCCGGTGTTGGGCTTGAATGACTCCGAGTAGCTGCCATAAAGCGCAACATCCGGCGTCAGGTCGTAGACCAGGCCGTAACGTGGCGTGACCGCGCTCTCGCTCTTGTTCCAGTCCACGGAGTTGGGCAGCTTGTTGTCGTAGTCGTGCTCGTCACGCTCGATCCGGGCGCCAACCAGCAACTTCAACCGCTCGGTCAGGCGCATCTGATCCTGCACGAAGGCTGCCGTACTCTTGAGCTTTTCGTGGTCATGGGTGGTTGTGCGGGTCAGCGCCGGACGCGCCTGGCCCAGTACCGGATTGAAGATGTCGATCGGATACGCCGTCAACGCTCCGCTGGAACGCATGATGATCGACTTGTAGTCGTATTCCTCATACTCAAGGCCGGTCAGCAGGGTGTGTTCGATGCTGCCGGTGTTGAAGGTGCCGGACAGGTTCAACTGGAAATCCTGGTCATTCCATTCCAGTTTGCGCCAGTTGAAATTGCGCCCCAGGGTGCGGCCGTCCGCCTGGATACCGTTGGCCTCCACCGCGTTGCCCTTGAGCTGGCCATCGAGCCACTGCACGCCGCCGCTCAACTTCCAGTTGTCGTTGAGCAGGTGCTCGAAACGCAACTGGCTGACGTTGTTGTCGTTGTGCAGCAGGTTGTCCGAGCCTTTTTCCCACACGTAGGTGTCGCGGTTGCCGACGCCGATCTGGCTGCCGTAATGGGTATTGCCACGGTCGAGCGGATGGTTGTTGCGCATGTAGTCACCCTCGAAGGTGATGCGCGTGTCGTCGGTGGCCTGCCACTCGATCACAGGCGCCAGGTCGTAACGCTCGGTTTCGACGTGATCGCGAAACGAATCGCCGCCCTCGCCCAACAAATTCAGACGGTAGGTCAGGGTCTTGGAATCATTGAGCGCGCCGGTGGTGTCCAGGGTGCCACGGTACATGCCCTGGTCGTCCATCTGCCCGCCGATGGAGGTTTTCTGCTCGGCCTCGGGCTGCTGGGTGACCACGTTGAAGGTGCCGCCCGGATCGCTGCGGCCGTACATGGTGGCCGCCGGGCCACGCAGGATGTCGACGTGATCGATGGTGTTGGCGTCCGGCGCGTTGGGATAGCCACGGTTGACCGGGAAGCCGTTGCGATAGAACTCGCCGGTGGTGAAGCCGCGCACGGTGTAGGTGGTCAGCCCCTGGCCGCCGAAGTTGTTGGCCCGGCCGATGCCGCCGCCGTAATCCAGCGCATCCTGCAGGCGAGTGACGTTGCTGTCCTCCAGCACCTTGTTGGTGATGACGGAAACCGACTGCGGCACTTCGTGGATGTCGGTATCGGTGCGCGTGGCGCTGGACGTGTGCGTGGCACGGTACGCCTCGCGTTCACTCGCTGCGCCCTGGCTGCTGGCCTGGATGTCGATTGCGGGCAGTGCCAGTTCATTCGAACCTTCTGCCCATACGGCCGGGGAAAATACGTTAAGCAGGCACAGCGAGGTCAACGCGTAGCGCATCTAGAAACTCTCAGACGATGGTATACCAAGAAAAGTGTCGCGCATGATACATAGAAAGATTCTCATTACCATCCTTCATGTTCGGGAATTTGCGGAGATTGATGCAATGTCTGTATTACTGTCCCTGATTTTGAATCAGTAAGTCTCTTTTTTGCCGGATTGTTAGCGAATCGAATCACCCCTAAAGTTCATCCCATGCCGCAGCGACTGAACACACAGACACGCCGCAGCAACACTTTCGATTCACAACTCTCTCGACTCAAAAGGAATGCACACATGACTACTTACAAGCGCCTGGACAAGAACGACGCCGTACTGCTGCTGGTTGACCACCAGACTGGCTTGATCTCCCTGGTTCAGGATTTCTCGCCCAACGAATTCAAGAACAACGTGCTGGCCCTGGCCGATTGCGGCAAGTTCTTCGACCTGCCGACCATCCTGACCACCAGCTTCGAGCAGGGTCCGAACGGCCCGCTGGTGCCGGAGCTGAAAGAGATGTTCCCCGACGCGCCGTACATCGCCCGCCCTGGCCAGATCAACGCCTGGGACAACGAAGATTTCGTCAAGGCGATCAAGGCCACTGGCCGCAAGCAGCTGATCATTGCCGGCGTTGTGACCGACGTCTGCGTGACCTTCCCGACCCTGAGCGCCCTGGCCGAAGGTTTTGATGTGTTCGTGGTGACCGACGCTTCGGGCACCTTCAATGAAGGCGTGCAGCAGGCGGCATGGAATCGCATGTCGGCGGCCGGTGCGCAGTTGATGAACTGGTTCGCCGTGGCCTGCGAGCTGCACCGCGACTGGCGCAACGACATCGAAGGCCTGGGCAACCTGCTGTCCCAGCGCATTCCCAACTACCGCAACCTGATGAACAGCTACTCGGCGCTGACGGCTGCCAAGAAGTAACTTCCCTCAATGACAAGGGCGGGCATGATGCTCGCCCTTTTTGCGTGGTTTCCAGAGACCTCTGAGCCACCATTGTAGGAGCGCGCTTGCCCGCGACGACGTTGGTACGTCCAAAACATCTCCGTCGCCGGACACGACCATTCGCGGGCAAGCGCGCTCCTACAGGTGGGAATCTGACGTTGAAGCACGACCTCGCAACCCCGGCGCAAACGTGTAAGAAAAGGCTTACACGCACTTCATCAAACTGGCCGTTTACACAACGAGGGCAAAGTCATAAATTGGATCCATCAACCGGGGAGCAGGAAGCACCTCGGAGATCACGGATGATCTGCCACTGCCAGGAACGCTACCGACAGGACGTTGGATGGCCTTGATAGAAAAGAACCCGCTTCGGCGGGTTTTTTATTGCCTGCGTATCGCAGAAGAGGCTGCTGGTAACCAGATGTAAACTTTTTCACTACAGCAATTCAACATTTCAGCGGTATAGTCGCGCCGCCTGAAATCGCCACGCGAGGCTCTAGGACGGTATTCCTGGCTTCCTGGAAAGCCGCCGAAAAGCGTGTGGGCACAGGTTTCGGATCGAACATCACATAGGGAGATACATGATGGGATCAGCGCTCGACGTGCTTCGTAACCAGATTCAGGATGCCGAACCGGTCCTGAAACGGCTCGATCTGGAGATGGAACGGATCGAGTTCGACCCGCGAATCCCCGCCAGCGTCGAGGCGGCCAAGGTGACGGTCGATGCGGTAATCAATCGCCTGATGGGTGCTTTCAAGAAGAATCCCATCCTCGGCCCATTGACCGATGACCTGAAATCCCAGTACCTGGAAGCCATCGCGACCCAGGTGGCCGAAGCAGAAGAGCGGGTCTGAGCGACGCTCTATCAATCCTTCAGCAGCCCCGCCAGACCGGCAGTCACCACGACCGCCAACGCAACCGCGACGGCTACTGTGACGAAGATGCCCCATTGCATCACCAGGCCCTGAAGCGCGAGATAAAACCCGATCACGCCAACACCGCCGATGGCATTCCCGCGCACGATGGCCGCCAGTTCATAGCGTCCGCCATGAACATGAGCGAAGACCGCAAGCGGCCAGGCGATCACCGGGATCGGCGCCAGAAAGCCACTGACCACCGGCCCGAACCACTGGGCGCCAGCGGTAATGGCCAGCAGCAGAAGGGTCGCGGTCAGCATGCGCATCGGGATGATCCAGCGCGGCAGCGAGACATAACGCCCAGGCGCAGGCTCGCTGCCTTTAGCGGTGGCCCGGACGATTGCCGCAACCAGACACAGCGCGACCACAATCGACACCGCCTGCCATCCGATGCAGCTCATCAGAAATGCGACAGCGGCATAGAAAACCAATGCCGCCACGCACCCGGGCAGCACTGAAAGCCTGCGCGTCACCAGGAAGTAAAACAGGTAAGTCGCCTGAATCGCCGCCACTCCCGCCAGCGCCCCAGGCACCGCCTTCTCGGCGAAGCCCGGGCCTTGTTCAAGGCTCAGAAACAACATCACCGACGCCGACGTCACCGGCAGCCCGGAAAGCAACCCGCCAATCCGGGTGCCCCAGCGCTTGGCGGCCAGTGAAATCGAGAGCATCAGCAGTGGTGTGATGAGGAGCTTGAGGTAAAAGGCAGTCATGAACGCATCGGGTCGGTTGGCAGGAGCTACGTTTTACACGCTTGGGACTTGCTCTGCATGGCTTCATGCCTTGCTTATGCGCGTCCGGCTCCTGCGCGTATGCGTTAGCCCTTCGGATAATTCGACGGAAACAACGCCCGCTTCGCCTGTTCATCCATGTCCTTCTTGAACGCCACCTCGCTCCCGACCTTGTTCGCCCTGGCCACAGCCGGGCGGGCGTTGATGGCGTGGAACCAGCGGGCAAGATTCGGGAAGTCTGCCAGCGCATCCTCGGCGCCTTTCATTACGCGCGGGGCGCGGATCAGCCAGCCCCATGCGCTGATGTCGGCGAGGGTGTACTGGTTGCCGACGATGTAGTCGCGGCCTGCCAGATGCTTGTCCAGCACCTCGTAATGGCGCTCGATTTCACGGCGATAGCGGTTCACGGCGTAGTCGTTGCCTTCGGGGGCTGCGTACTGGAAATGCACCGCTTGACCCGAGAACGGCCCAAGACCCGAGGCGATGAAGAACAGCCATGAGAGCAGCTCGGGTTTGTCTTCAGCTGCGCCCATGAACTGGCCGGTTTTTTCGCCCAGGTACAGGAGGATCGCCGTGGAGTCGAACACCCGCACGTCCTTGCCGCCGGGGCCGTCGGTGTCGACGATGGCCGGCACCTTGCCGTTGGGGTTGATGGCGCGAAACTCGGGCAGGTGCTGTTCGCCTTTGCTGGTATCCACCGGCACCAGTTCGTAGGCCAGGCCCGACTCTTCGAGGAAGAGCGCGACCTTGGCGGGATTGGGCGTAGGGTGGAAGTAGAAACGGATCATGGCGGTCATCTCGTACGGTAGGAAATGGGCAAAATCGCGAATGGCTGCGCTGCTCGAAAAAGCACCTTGCGTTTTAGAACAGTTGATCTAGATTAGGCGCAATGTGAAGCATGGCGCAACGTTTGTGTCAGCCAGGCAAGGAAATCAACGTGGCAAGACCAAGAGAATTCGACGAAGCCAGCGTGCTCGATGCGGCGATCCAGTGCTTCTGGGTCAAGGGTTTCGAGGCGACGTCGATGCGCGATCTGATCGACTGCATGGGCATCACCGGCGCCAGCCTGTACAACGCGTTTGGCGACAAGCGCGCGCTGTATCGCAAGGCGCTGGAGCACTACCTGCAGAACGGTCTGGGTGAACGTGTCGCCCGCCTTGAGGGCAGCCTGGCCCCGCGTGAGGCCATCGAGGCGTTTTTCGTCGAGATCATCGAGCGCTCCATCACTGACCCGCAGCAACGCGGTTGCCTGATGGTGAACTCGGCGCTTGAAGCCGCGCCGCACAATCCCGATGCCCAGGTGGTGGTGGATGAGTTTCTGGCGCAGGCACAGGCGTTCTTCCTGCGCTGCGTCAGGGCGGGCCAGGAGAACGGCACGATTTCGCGCTTTCAGGCCGACGAAGACCTGGCCAGCCTGTTGCTCAACACCTTGCTGGGCTTGCGCGTACTGGCGCGGGCCAAACCGCAGCGGCCCCTGCTGGAAAGCGTGGTCCGCCCGGTGCTGGCGCTGCTCGATGTACAGCTTGCGCCTGCTTCGCTTTCCTCACTTGTCATGGAGTCGCAGCGATGATCGAGCTCTACTACTGGCCAACACCCAATGGCCACAAAATCACCCTGTTTCTGGAAGAGGCTGGCCTGGACTACCGGATTCACCCGGTCGATATCAGCGCGGGTGATCAGTTCAAGCCTGAGTTCCTGGCGTTCTCGCCGAACAACCGGATGCCGGCGATCATCGACACCGCGCCTGCCGACGGCGGCGAGCCGATCAGCGTTTTCGAGTCGGGGGCGATCCTGTTGTACCTGGCGCAGAAGACTGGCCGGTTCATGCCAAGCGATGTGCGCGGTCAAAACACCGTGACCGAATGGCTCATGTGGCAGGTCGGCGGCCTTGGTCCGATGGCCGGCCAGAATCATCATTTTGGCGTCTATGCGCCGGAAAAACTGCCGTACGCCATCGACCGCTACGTGAACGAGACGAACCGCCTGTACGGCGTCCTGGATCGTCGCCTGCAAGGCCGCGACTTCATCACCGGGCAGGATTATTCGGTGGCGGACATGGCGTGCTATCCGTGGGTGGTGCCGTGGCAGCGCCAGCAGCAGAATCTGGATGACTTCCCGAACCTCAAGCGCTGGCTCAACGCGATCGCCGCTCGCCCGGCGACGATCCGCGCCTACGCCAAGGGTGAGACGGTTTCACAAAACCGCACCACCGTGACCGAGGAAGGCAAGAAGATCCTGTTCGGGCAAACCGCTGCCAGCGTGCAGAAAAAGGCCTAATGCAGCGCAGCCAGCCAGCGTCGCTTGCTCCCTGAGCGGCGCTGGCCGGGCCAAGCCTGTTCAGATAACCGGCTGGGCCGCCCGAAACAGCAGCACGCAGCCCTCGCGCTTGATGGTTACATCGCGAAAGTGCTCGCGCAGATGCCCTTCGAAACCGACCTGGGTGTCCTGGCGATTGCCGAAAATCCCCTTCTTGTTGTACACGGCCATCAGCTTGCGGCCGAAGGCGTTGTGCCCGGCCTCGTCCCCCAGAATCGTCGCACCGAACAGCACCCCGCCCGGCTGCAGGTTGTGCTTGAGGTTGGCGAAGATCTTCGCCTTGGCGTCCAGCGGGCCCGGCAGGCAATGCAGCAGGTAGAACAGGGAAATCGAATCGAAGCGCGGCTCGCCCGGGAGCGGCTGCATCACATCGTGCTGGATTGTGCGGGTGGTTGGGCGGTTGATCCGGCGCTTGGCCGCCTCCAGGCTGCTGGGGTTGAGATCGAGCAGGGTGACTTGCGTCTGGGAAGACAGCTGCGCCTTCGCCGGGTAGTAGCCGGTCCCGACGCCGATATCCAGATGACGCGGGCGCACGTTGGCGCGAAAAAACGGCAACAGCGTCGAACCGGTCGGGCAGCGCCAGGCGTAGCGATTGGAAATACCCAGCACCCACGCGTCGTACAGGGCCAGGGTCAGTGGAGAGTAAACCGCCGCACCGGCGGCGCTGCTGTCGGTCATGGGAAGCACCTTGCGAGTGATCGAATCAGTCGGCAATAAGACCGATGACCCGGATGCCTCGTCAAGGTTTTTTGTGTTCTTGTGAACCCGATCCCGTAGCAGCACGGCTTGCCGGCGGGCTGGTGCGAAGCGCCAGTAAACCCTGAGCACGCGATCTGCCTGATGCACCGGCGGCGTCTGGTTCTACTGGCGCTGCGCACCAGCCCGCCGGCAAGCCGTGCTGCTACAGGTTTGCGCCCCTGTCAGCCGTGCTGCTACGGGACTGGTTTATCCCAAATTGAAACGCGAGGTGTTGTCGCTCAGCGCCCGGCTGCCTTTGCTCAGCGTATCGGCTGCGTGGTTCACCGCCCGCGCGCCATCGAGCAGGCGCCCGGCGGCCTGATCCACCTGCTGGATGTTGCCGCTGACCTCATCGGCGGTCGCTGCCTGTTCTTCCACGGCGGTTGCGATCTGCGCCAGGGTATCGGTCACCACTTGCACCGCGCTGGCAATCTCCCCAAGTCGCTCACCCAAACCTGTGACCGACTGCGCATCGGTGACGGCCTGGCCGCACGCCGCCTCCATCAGGTTCACCGCCTGGCTCACGGTCGCGCGCAAACTGTCGACGGTTCCGGCGATCTGCGCGGTGGACGCCTGGGTGCGCTGCGAGAGGCTGCGCACTTCGTCGGCCACCACGGCAAAACCACGCCCCTGCTCCCCCGCCCGGGCCGCTTCGATAGCGGCGTTGAGCGCCAGCAGGTTGGTCTGTTCGGCGATGCCACGAATGCTGTCCACCACCGACTGAATCTGCTGGCCCTGCTCGCTGACCTTGCCCAGTGCGTCGGCGGTCTCGGTGAGTTTCTGATTGAGCTGCTGGATACTTGCCGTGGTGCGCTGGCTGTCGCGGCTGCTGTCCTGAGCAATGAGGCGGGTGCGCTGTGCGCTGCCGGACGCCTCTTCGCAACTCTTGGCGACGCCCATGGAAGTTGCCGCCAACTGGGTCGCCGCCGCCGCGATCTGGCTGATCTGTTGCTGCTGATCTTCCACTTCGTTGAGCGTGCTGCCCGATTGCGAGTTGAGGGTCTGCACCGCCGCGCCCAGCTGCTGAGTCTCGTGGTTGACGCCCAGCAGGCTGCTGCGCAACTGCACCACCGCAACGTTGAGGGCGGTGCTGATGGCTGCCAGCTCATCGCGGCCTTCTACCGCGACTTCCACGCACAGGTTGCCGTCACGCAGCGACTCGGCCAGGGTAGTGATGCCACTGGCGCTGCGCCGAATCGAGGTTTGCAGACACATGAACAGGTAGAGCGCAGCCAGCGCCAGAATGCCAAAGACCGCAGCGACGGGGATGAAGTGCCGGATCGCCTGATCGTGGTAGTGATCCAGACGGCTGTCCAGCGACATCAGCGAGCGGTTGCGCAGCGCGGCCAGCGCTTCGAGGGTGCCGTCGACGCTGCGTTCGAATGTGGCGGTATCCAGTTTGATAGTGCCACCGAAGACGCCGTCATCCAGCACCTTCAGCTCGCCGTCCAGACGCTGCAGGCTGTCGTTGTATTGCCGGCTCCAGTCTTCCATGCCCGGATAGGCCTTGGCCTGCAACGATGCCCCGGCCTTGACCAGTTGATCGCGCGCATCGCCGATGCGGCTGCGCAGGTCGCGCATCTGCAGGCGGCTCTGCAGCGAGAACTGCCCCGACGCCACCGATGACTGGCCGATACTGGCAGTGCGCGCCACGCGCTCAATCAGGTCCGGCGCCTGTTGGGTCGCCACTTGCATCAACTGATAGGTTTCAAGCCAGGGATCCAGGATCAGCCCGGTGTCCATGGCGATCTGTTCGCGCAGGCTTTGCAGTGCGGTCAGTGCCGCGGTGAAGCGGTCATAACCGTCAGGCCACCAGCCCACGGTGCGCAGCGCGTCGGAATCCATGCCTTTGACCGCCGCCTGCAACGCCTGGTAGCGCGCCAGGGTGTCGGCACCGGCGTTGTGCCGCCGCAGTTGCTCGCCAAGATCTGACAGTGTCTGGTTCAAAACAGGGCTGGCGGCATCCAGCGCTGCCATGGCGGCTTTGGCAGCCGGGGTCGGGTCGTGAAGGATGTCAGCGGCTTTCCAGCGAGAAGCGCGGTTGCGCTGGGCGGTCAACTGGTCATCCAGCGCGTTGAGCGCCAGCAGTTGCCGGGCGCCGGATTGCTCACCGGAAATCACCGCAAGCTTGCTGCGATAATCCTGGCCGATCATCCACAGGCTGCCCGCAAGCGGCAGCATGAATAGCAGGAACAGCACCTGAAACTTGCGCGCAAACCCCAAACGTCCGAGCAGACGGATACCTGGCGACAGAAGACTTTGCATGTCCGACTACTCCTCACGGACAACCCGCCACCGCAGCTTGTGACCACGACAGATGTTGCCTCACATTGTTACCGGCAAAATGCCATGTCTTTGTTTCGAAAACGATCACCGCCCGTCTACAGTGGCGCAGACAAACGAAGTGGCAGGCACGAAGCAAGAAACGGACCGATAGCAACAAGCCATCTAAATGGGCACGTGCGCGAATCCAGTGCAGCCGATACGCATCAAAGTGGGGCAAAACCACACAGAATGCACCGCAGGGCTGTCACCGCCATGGGGACGCAATGGGGCGCTGAAGGCAGGAATCGGAACGAAAACCCTAACCGATTGATCGCACGCATAAATTTTTTGAACAGACGCTTGACACATCCCCGATCTCAGAGAATAATGCGCGCCACTTGGCTACATAGCTCAGTTGGTTAGAGCATAGCATTCATAATGCTGGGGTCCGGGGTTCAAGTCCCTGTGTAGCCACCAAGTACCTCAACAAAGCCCGCCTCGTGCGGGCTTTGTTGTTTCTGGCTGTCTGATCCGTCCATCGTCCCGGCAGCCAGGCTGGCCCAGAGCCTTTAAGATATCCCTTCAAGATGCATTCCTTATCTACTGAGGTCGAGCTCATGCGTTTCACGATTCCTGCACTGGTTCTAGGTCTTCTGATTTCCCAAGGCGCAATGGCCGGCAGCACCAACACCGCCATTGGTGGTGGTCTGGGTGGCGCGCTGGGCAACGTGGTCGGTCAGCAAATGGGCGGTAGCACCGGTGCTGCGGTCGGCGCAGGCCTGGCAGGCGCTGCCGGCAGTGCGGTGGGCGCGAAGAAGGGCCACAAGACCCGCGCAGCCGTCGGCGGCGGCCTTGGCGGCGCTGCCGGTTCGGTAATCGGCAACAAGCTGGGTGGCAAGACGGGCGGCACCATCGGCGCAGGCCTGGGCGGCGCTGCAGGTGGTGCTCTGGGCGGTAAATAATTTACCCTCCCTTGCGAGACGCGCACCCTGGTTCGCGTCTCAAACCCCGTTAATGAAGCAATGGATGTTCAATGTCTGATTTTCGTAATGATGCAGCCCAGCCTGCCCAGTCTTCCAAGCAGGCCTACGAAGACGCCATCAATCTTTCACAGCACGTGCCCCAGGCCAAGACCATCAGCGAGATGGTGCTCGACGCCTTCCAGAGCGCCAAGGAAAGCGATCAGATTCGTGAGCTTCGCGCAGCCATCCGTCAGGCCCACGATCGTTTCGACGACGACCAGGCCTACGAACTGATGGGCCAGCTCAAACAGCTCAAGGACGCCGAAGCCGCCGACATGGCCGCGTTGGAAGACCTGAGCACGAAATTCCCGATCAGCCGGATCCTGTCCAGCTACAAGGAAGACCCAAGCTTCCAGGAACTGGTCTACAGCCTGGCATTGAAGGTCCTGAACCAGACCCATCAGGCCGTCAGCAACCCGAGCGGCGGCAAGAGCAAGGCCACACGGGCAAAGAAAGAAGCCGAAGTGTTCGTCATCAGCAAGGACGGCATCAGCGTCACCCTGCCCCTGCGCACCCCGCGCTCCAAAGCCAGCCTGGACCGCGAAGCCTTCGAATTCCTGGGCTTCTCGTTCATCGGCGAAGGCGATGAGGCAGAACTGCAAAGCGAAGTCTTCACGGACAACGAAGGCAACGAACAGCCTGCCACCCGCAAGAACATCGTGACAGCGATTGCCCAGCAGACGGCGTTTGCAGGGTATAGCGCGGTTCAGCAGTAAGGTTTCACATCCTGGGTGTTGCAGGTTCTGATCTGCAACACTCAACGCTTCTTCGCGACACTTACCGGCACCGGCACCTCGTGCGCGCGAGACTTGATCAACTCTGCCAGATCCAGATCGTCCAGCCGCTCCATCATTGCTTCAAAGACTTCGGTCGGCACCATGTAACCCATGACTCGGTTGTGGTTGAGCACCGCAATGGGCTGACCGTTTCCCCCCTTGAGTACCGCCGAAGGGTTTTTCTTTAGTTCGGACACGCTTACGGCGACATCAGCAAGAACACTTTGCATATTTAAGCCCTCAAAACAGGTCGTTATTTTGGACCTTTTATCCCTGCCCCACAATCCCCGCCCCTGTTGTTTCCAGTTTTCGCGCTCGCGTGCCCAGCGCCTGATGTAACCTCGACACCTGTCCACGGCATTGCAATACAACAGGCCGATAGTGGTCGTCATGGAAACAACGGGAGGTGTAGCGATGCAGATTCTTGGTGAAACGATCATCGGCCAACGTACCGCGCGCGGCCAGGGTGGCGAGGTGTTTGCCCTTGCGGCCGCCACCGGCGAGCAGTTGACCCCGGCCTTCGGCGCCAGCACGGTGGATGATGTGCAGGCGGCCTGTGAACTGGCAGAAGCCGCCTTCGACTCTTACCGACACTTGAGCGACGAGCAGCGGGCGAGTTTTCTCGATGCCATCGCACAAGGCCTGCTGGATCTTGGCGACACCCTGACCGAGCGTGTTCACCTGGAAAGCGGCCTGCCCAAGCCGCGCCTGGAGGGCGAGCGCATGCGCACCGTCAACCAGCTCAAGCTGTTCGCCAGCCTGTTGCGCGACGGTCGCTGGCACGGCGCGGTGCTTGACGGCGCCCTGCCGGATCGTCAGCCGCTGCCTCGCGCTGACCTGCGTCAGCGCCGCATCGGCGTCGGCCCGGTTGCAGTGTTCGGCGCCAGCAACTTCCCGCTGGCCTTTTCGGTGGCGGGTGGCGACACGGCCTCGGCGCTGGCGGCCGGTTGCCCGGTCATCGTCAAGGCTCACCCGGCGCACCTGGGCACCAGCGAGCTGGTTGGCAGAGTGATCCAGAAAGCCGCCGCCGACACTCGGATGCCGGACGGCGTGTTCTCGCTACTGATCGACAAGGACATCAGCGTCGGCCAGGCGCTAGTGAGCCACCCACGCATTCAGGCGGTAGGTTTTACCGGTTCGCGTCGCGGTGGCCTGGCGCTGGTCGCCGCAGCCCAAGCCCGCCCGGTGCCGATTCCGGTGTACGCCGAGATGAGCAGCATCAACCCGGTGTTCCTGTTGCCCGCTGCGCTGACGAGCCGCGCAGACAGCATCGCCCAGGGCTTTGTCGAGTCTCTGGTGCTGGGCGCCGGGCAGTTCTGCACCAACCCCGGCCTGTTGCTGGCGCTGGAAAGCGATGCGCTTGAGCGCTTCGTTTCGGCCGCCGCCAAGGCGCTGGCTGAAAAAACGCCGACCACCATGCTCACGCCGAACATTCACGGCGCCTACTGCAACGGCCTGAACAACCTGCATAAAGCCGCTGGCGTAACGCTGGTGGCCGAAGGTCGCGAAGCTGAAGGCTCGTTCCAGGCACGGGCCGCGTTCTTTCGCACCGACTCGGCGACCTTCCTCGCCAACCCGGCGCTGGAAGACGAGAACTTCGGCCCGAGCGCGCTGTTGATCGTGTGCAAGGATGTGGCGGACCTGCAGAAAGTCGCGGCCAGGTTCGACGGCCAGTTGACAGTCACCCTGCACTATGAGGAAGGCGACAAGACGATTGCCCAAGCGTTGATGCCGATTCTGGAGCGCAAGGCCGGGCGGATTCTGTTCAATGACTTCCCCACCGGTGTCGAGGTGAGTTACTCGATGGTCCACGGCGGGCCGTTCCCGGCGACATCGGACAGCCGCAGTACCTCGGTGGGTGCCACGGCCATCGACCGTTTCCTGCGTCCGGTGTGCTACCAGAACGTGCCGGATTCCCTGCTGCCGCCCGCGCTGCAACAAGGCAATCCGCTGCACACCTGGCGTCTGGTGGATGGTCAGCCGGTCAAGGATTGACCGCTCTCCTGTAGGAGCGCGCTTGCCCGCGACGGGGGCCTTGAAATCGCCCCCGCCGGCAAGCCGTGCTGCTACGGGTGGGGCGTCGCGCTTGCCGGCGTCAGCGAGCTTGAAACTGGCCCATAATCTGCGCTCTCAAGTCGCCGAGCGCTCCAGCACCCTGCCATCGACACTCTCCCCGATCACCAGAAAATGCCCGCCGGCCACGTGGTGCAAGGTGCGCAACTCATCAAACCCATCAAAATGCCAGCGCCCGTCCGAAAACACGCGCTCGTCCGCCCAGGCGGCGACCACCTCGCCGATGAACAGATCATACTGATTCTGGTTATGCGGCTCGGGCAGCAAGCGACACTCCAGCCAGGCCACACAGCCCTCCAGCAGCGGCGCCTCGACCACCTCACCGTCGAAGGTCGACAGGTTGTACGCCTTGAACTTGTCGAAGCCCTGCTCTCCGGAAATCTCCAGCCCCGAAGTCGAACCCACCGTCTCGACGATATCCACCTGGCTGACCGTCGGCACGTTGATCACGAAGGTCCCCGAGCCTTCCAGCAAGGTGCGCGTCCACACCGACTTGTCCAGCACCACCGTCACCTTGGGCGGCAGGAAGTCCAGTGGCATCGCCCACGCCGCCGCCATGATATTGCGCTGCCCTTCATGGGCGGCACTGACCAGCACCGTCGGCCCGTGATTGAGCAGGCGATAGCATTTGGCGAGGGGAACAGCGCGGCGATGGGAAGCGGACATGACGGATGATCCTGAGAAAAGAAAAACACATGCTCAGGAAACTACAGGGTTTGTCGCCCCGAGAAAACGCCGGGGCCACACCCACCAGCATTCTGTCGGCTTGCTGAACCAGCCCAAAATACCCCTTCCCTCACGCCGGAAAATAGTGATGTAATACTATAACAAAACATTTCAGGCACATTTACAGTGAAACCCGCACCCCGATTTTCCCCCAACATCGCTGCCTCCGCCCTTGCTCAATCGGCGGGCAGGCGGGTGCTGGTTTCGCTGGCCCTGATCGCGCTCCTGTGGGCGGGCATCGCGTGGGCGGTGGCAATCCCATGAGTGCCGCGATTGATCTACACGACCTGACCGTGACCTACGAGCGCCGGCCTGCGGTGCATCACGTCAGCGGGCGTTTCGCGGCGGGCAGCCTGACGGCGATTGTCGGGCCGAACGGCGCAGGCAAGTCGACGCTGATAAAGGCCATCGCCGGGACACTGAAACCTGCGGTGGGCCGTATCGACCGTGGCAGCCTGAAAACCCGGCACATCGGCTATCTCCCTCAAGCGGCGGAGATCGATCGCAGCTTTCCGCTGAGCGTGGCCGACACCGTGATGATGGGCGCCTGGCGCAGCATCGGCGCGTTTCGCGGCGCCACCCGTCAGCATGCCGAACAGGCGCGCCAGGCGTTATTGGCGGTAGGCCTTGAGGGCTTTGAACAACGCAGCATCAGTTCGCTGTCGTCGGGGCAGTTTCAGCGAGTGCTGTTCGCCCGCCTGCTGTTACAGGACGCTTCGGTGATCCTGCTCGATGAGCCGTTCAACGCCATTGACGCCCGCACCACGCGAGACCTGCTCAAGCTCATCAACACCTGGCACGGCCAGGGCCGCACCGTGATTGCCGTACTGCACGACATCGAGCAGGTTCGCCAGCACTTCCCCAGCACCCTGCTGCTGGCGCGGGAAACCATCGCCTGGGGCAACACCGCCGACATCCTTCACGCAGATAACCTGCGCCGCGCCAAGAACATGGCCGAGCACTGGAGCCCGGATGCTGCGGCCTGCGAAATCGACGAGGAAACCACGCTGTGACGCTCTATAGCCTGATGATTCAACCCTTCGTCGATTTCGGCTTCATGCGCCGCGCGCTGGTGGCCTGCCTGGCGCTGGGCATAGGTTCCGGCCCGGTCGGCGTGTTGCTGATGCTGCGCCGCATGAGCCTGGTGGGTGACGCCATGAGCCACGCGGTGCTGCCCGGCGCCGCCGTAGGCTTTCTGTTCGCCGGGTTGTCGCTGCCTGCGATGGGCTTTGGCGGGCTGATCGCCGGCCTTGCCGTAGCGTTGCTGTCGGGTCTGGTGAGCCGTTTCACCACCCTGCGCGAAGACGCAAGCTTTGCCAGTTTCTACCTGACCTCGCTCGCCGCCGGCGTGCTGATCGTGTCGCTGCACGGCTCCAACGTCGATCTGCTGCACGTGCTTTTCGGCACCATTCTGGCCATCGACGACCAGGCGATCTTCATGGTCGGCGCCATCGCTTCCTTCACCCTGGTGCTGTTGGCGCTGATTTACCGGCCACTGATTCTGGAGTGTTTCGACCCTGGCTTCCTGCGTGCCGTCGGTGGCCGCGGATCGCTGTATCACGTGCTGTTTCTGTTGCTGGTGGTGCTCAATCTGGTCGCAGGCTTCCAGGCATTGGGCACGCTGATGGCCGTGGGCATGATGATGCTGCCCGCCACCGTGGCGCGCTTCTGGGCGACGTCCCTGACCGGCATGATCGTGATTTCCACGGTAGTGGCTACCCTGTCCGGCTTCATCGGGTTGATCGTGTCCTACCACGCCAGCGTCGCCTCGGGCCCGGCCATCGTCCTGACTGCCAGCGCCTTCTACCTGTCCTCCCTGTTCTTTGGACGCAGCGGTTTTCTGCACCGCCTGTTTCCGAGGGCTCACCTGTCCGGCTGATCGTTCTCCCACCTCAAGGAAATCACATGAAACGTTTGACGCTTCTGACCGCCGCACTGGCGCTGTCGGGCCTGGCCAACTTCGCCCAGGCGAAACCCGTGGAAACCGTTGCCTCCTTCACCGTTATTGCCGACATGGTGCAGAACGTCGGCGGCGATCACGTCCACGTGACCTCGCTGATCGGTCCCAATGGCGACCCCCACGTGTACGAGCCGACACCCAACGACGCCCAGGCCCTGAAAAAGGCCGACGTGGTATTCGTCAGCGGGCTGCATCTGGAAGGCTGGCTTGGCCGGCTCATCACGGCATCTGGCTACAAGGGTGAACCGGTGGTGCTGTCCAACGGCATCATGACCCGCAGCATGGAAGAAGACGGCGAGAAGATCACCGATCCTCACGCCTGGAACAGCGCGGTAAACGGCATCGTCTACGTCAGAAATATCATCAAGGCCCTGCAGAAAGCTGACCCGGAGCACGCTGCCGACTACAAGGCCAACGGTGAGAAATACATCGTCCAGTTGCAGGACATGGACGCCTACGCCCGCGCGCAGATCAACGCCATCCCCGCCCCACAGCGCAAAGTGCTGACGTCCCACGACGCGTTCGGCTATTTCGGCGACGCCTATGGGGTGACCTTTCTCTCGCCCCTGGGCTTTTCCACCGAAACCGAGGCTTCGGCTGCCGATGTCGGCAAGCTGATTACCCAGATCAAACAGGAGCACGTCAGCGCATACTTCTTCGAAAACTCCAGCGACCCGCGCCTGGTGCAGCAGATCGCCAATGCCAGCGGCGCGCACCCGGGTGGCGAGTTGTATGTGGAATCGCTGTCGCCCGCCAACGGCCCGGCGGCTACCTACGTGAAGATGTTTCGCTACAACGTGGACAAGATGACGGCAGCGATGAAGGGGCTGTGAATACATTTTTTTGAACAACCAGGAACCGTAGCAGCACGGCTTGCCGGCGGGAGCGGTCTGTCTGTGACGAATGCGCCGTCTGACACACCGCCCCGCCGGCAAGCCGTGCAGCTACGGACTTACTGCGCCCAGGGAGCCTCGTCGGCGACCTCAATCCCGTACCGCTCGATCACCTGGGCCGCCATTTGCGCAGGCACCTTGCCCACGCGGATTTGCGCCGTCACCGCCGCCAGCACGATGTGATAGCGATCCACCTCGAAGAAACCGCGCAACCTGGCGCGGGTGTCGCTGCGGCCAAAACCATCGGTGCCCAGCACCGTGTAATCACTGCTCACATATGCGGCGATCAACTGCGGCAGCGCCCGCACGTAATCAGACACCGCAATCACCGGCGCGCCTGTTGGCAGGCATTGTTCAAGATGGCTGACCCGCTTGGCATCCTCCGGGTGCAGCCGGTTCCAGCGTTCCACCTCACGGGCCTCGCGTTCAAGTTCGGTGAAGCTGGTGACACTGAACACCTCGCTTTCAATCTGCCAGTCCTGCGCCAGCAGCTCGGCGGCGGCAATCGCCTCACGCAGAAGGGTGCCGGCCCCCAGCAAACGCACCCGGCCCCGGGCCTCGTCCAGCCGATGCTCGGCGAACCGGTACAGGCCACGAATCACCGACGCCTCCACACCTTCGGGCAATGAAGGCTGTGTATAATTTTCGTTCATCACCGTGACGTAGTAGAACTCATCGACATCCCGCTCCAGCATCTCCCGCATGCCGTGGTCGAGGATCACCGCAAGCTCACCGGCAAACGCCGGATCGTAGGCCCGGCAATTGGGCACGGTCGATGCGATCAGATGACTTGCACCGTCCTGATGCTGCAACCCCTCGCCACCCAAAGTGGTGCGGCCAGCCGTTGCGCCCAGCAGAAACCCGCGGGCACGCTGGTCGGCCGCAGCCCAGATCAGATCGCCGACACGCTGGAAACCAAACATCGAGTAGTAAATGTAGAACGGCAACATGCGCAGGCCATGGGCCGAGTAACTGGTTGCCGCCGCCACCCATGAACTGATTGCCCCCGCTTCGCTGATGCCCTCTTCCAGAATCTGGCCGTTGGTGGCTTCGCGATAGCTGAGGATCGAACCGATGTCTTCGGGCTCATAGCGCTGGCCGACACTGGAGTAGATGCCGATCTGCTTGAACAGGTTGGCCATGCCGAAGGTGCGCGCCTCATCCGCGACGATGGGCACCACCCGCGGGCCGAGTTGCTTGTCCTTGAGCAGGTTGCCGAGCAGCCGCACGAAGGCCATGGTGGTCGACATTTCCTTGCCGTCCGCCTGGGTGGCGAAGCTTGCGTAGCCCTCGCGAGGCGGCACGGCGACAGGTTCTGCCACACTGCAACGACTCGGCACGGAGCCGCCCAGCGCCTGGCGCCGCTGCTGCAGGTAGCGCATTTCCGCGCTGTTGGCCTGGGGTTTGAGGAAGCTCAGGTTTTCTGTCTGCTCATCTGTCAGTGGCAGATGAAAACGGTTACGAAAGTTGATGAGCGCCTCGCGGTCCAGCTTCTTCTGCTGGTGGGTGGTCATCTTGCCCTGCCCCGCCTCGCCCATGCCGAAACCCTTTTTGGTCTGGGCCAGAATCACCGTTGGCCGGCCTTTGTGCTCACTCGCCGCCTTGTACGCCGCGAAGATTTTCACCAGGTCGTGGCCGCCGCGCTTGAGGCGGTCGATCTGCTCGTCGGTAAGGCCTTCGGCGAGTTTCTTCAAGGCATCGTTCTGCCCGAAAAAGTGCTCACGATTGTAGCTGCCGTCTTTTGCCGCGAAGGTCTGGAACTGGCCGTCGACGGTCTGCGACAACGCCCGAACCAGCGAGCCATCCGAATCGCGGGCGAACAACGGGTCCCAGTCAGAACCCCAGACCAGCTTGATGACATTCCAGCCCGCGCCACTGAACAGCGCTTCAAGCTCGTCGATGATCCGGCCATTGCCACGCACCGGCCCGTCGAGCCGCTGAAGGTTGCAGTTGACCACCCAGGTCAGGTTATCGAGCCCTTCCCGCGCGGCCAGGGTCAGCGCCGACATGCTCTCCGGCTCATCCATCTCGCCATCGCCGAACACACCCCACACATGGCGGGCGGCGGTGCTTTGCAATCCGCGATGTTGCAGGTAACGCATGAACCGCGCCTGATAAATCGAGCTGATCGGGCCGATGCCCATGGAGCCTGTGGGAAATTGCCAGAAATCCTGCATCAGCCAGGGGTGTGGATAACTCGACAGCCCACGGGCTCCTATGCGCGGACCTCCGATTTCCTGACGATAGTGCGCCAGGTCCTCTTCGCTCAAACGCCCTTCGAGAAACGCCCGCGCATAGATCCCCGGCGCCGAATGGGGCTGATAGAACACCAGGTCACCACCCTGATCCGAATTGCGGGCGCGGAAAAAATGATTGAAGCCCACCTCGAACAGGTCAGCGGCGCTGGCGTAGCTGGCGATATGCCCGCCCAGTTCGCCATAGGCCTGATTGGCGCGCACCACCATCGCCAGCGCGTTCCAGCGCATCAGCGAGGCCAGACGCTCTTCGATGGCCAGGTCTCCGGGAAACATTGGCTGCTGGTCGACACCGATGGTGTTGATATAGGGCGTGCCGTGGGAAGGCTGCCAACCGATGCCGGGATCGCGGGCCAGGCTGGCCAGCATGTCGAGGATTTCACGTGCGCGCTCGGCACCCGCGTTGTCGAGCACCGACATCAGGGCATCTCGCCACTCGTTCAATTCCAATTGATCGTCATGGCTGCGCACGCTGGCCGCCGAATCGAAATGGCTCATAGACACCTCCCGTTGAATAAGGAAAAGTCTATGCTCGTGCCTGCAGATTTAATGACCGATCTGCAGGGCCGCAAGCATGATCGTCAGCATAAAAAACTCAATAAATGGCAGATTGAAGCACGATGAACTTCGACAGCATTGACCTGAAAATCCTTCGTGAACTGCAACGCGACAGCAGCCTGTCCAACGTCGAACTGGCCAGGCGCGTGCATCTCTCGCCCTCTCCGTGCCTGGCGCGGGTCAAGGCACTAGAGGCCAGCGGCTGCATCCGCGAATACGTCGCCCTGCTCGCGCCAGAACACCTGGGCCTGCGCCTGAACGTGTTCATTTCCATCAGCCTCAAGGAACAGAGCCGCGAGGCGCTGCAGAACTTCGAGCGCCGCGTGTGCGAATGTGAAGAGGTGATGGAGTGCTACCTGATGACAGGCGATGCCGATTACCTGCTGCGCGTGGTGATGGCGGATATGCAGGCGCTGGAGCATTTCATCATCGAACGCCTGTCGCCGATGCCGGAGGTGGAGAAAATCCGTTCCAGCCTTTCACTCAAGCAGGTGCGCTACAAGACTGCGCTGCCGCTCAGGCCATGAGGACCTTCGGGCGCGGTTGCGGGTCAATCCTGTAAGCTGGCGGCCATTCGAGCATTGTCTGCGCCCGCCTGCACTAAAGGAGCCTCGATGACTGCCCTTTGCTTCGCGCCGTTTCAAGACCTGGCCAACCGGCTTATCCCGCACACTGTGGCCGAACGCGCCGATGGCTCCCACGACGTTTCGCACCTGCATCGGGTGTGGAGCAATGTCTGCGCTATCCGCGACAAGGAAGGCGGCGACCACCAGATCCTGCTGGCCGCCACGCTGCTGCACGACTGCGTCGCCGTGGAAAAGAACTCCCCATTCCGAGCCAGCGCCTCGCGCCTGGCCGCCGCCAAGGCCAGCGAATTACTGGCCGAAATGGGTTGGGACGAAGAACGCACCCAGGCCGTGGCCCACGCCATCGAAGCCCACAGCTACTCCGCAAACATCACGCCCACCACCCTTGAAGCGAAAATCCTCCAGGACGCCGACCGCCTCGACGCCATCGGCATGGTCGGCGTCGCCCGGCTGTTCTACGTCTCAGGCCGCATGGGCAGCCACCTCTACGACCCCGCCGACCCACAATCCCTGCGCCGCGAACTGGACGACAAACGCTTTGCCGTCGATCACTTCACCACCAAGATCTTCACCCTGGCCCAAGGCTTTCAGACCCGACCCGGCCGCGAAATGGCACAGGTCAGGCATGAGCGGGCGAAGCGGTTCTTGCGGGAGTTTATGGAGGAGATTGGGATTGGGTAATGGGTGTGCAACCGTCAGGCTGTCCACGTTCTATCAGCTCTTCACCCTGGTATTTATCAGCCCGCTCAAAGAACGATTCCGACAGTTCGGGGGCATCGTCTGGATCAATCCATTCAGTCCCGGTTGAGGGATCCCTCGCGTCCATACGCTTTCCTCATGTAAATGACGCTCTAGAGTACCGTTCATCGCCCTGCCGTCAAATTACAACAAATCTGCAACATTTCTCGCCCGATGTCACAAAGACATCATGGAACCTCTCTATAACGGGGTCTCCGATGTATTCCTCACTGGGGATTGGTGGCTGTGAAAAGGTTATTGCGTGGATTGTTCCGTCCTTCGTCAAAGCCCGCGTTTCTGCGGCGCTTCCGGATTGCCCAGCGGCTGGTGCTGTGTTTCGGGGTGACGGCACTTCTGTTGGTCGCCCTTGGGGTGTTCAGCCTGCTGCAGATGCAGAGCATTCGTGCCCAGGGTGAAGCGGTCGAGAGCGGGGCGATGCCCAGTATCGCCATGGCCGACGCCATCGCCATTGACCTGATCAAGTTGCGTGGCGAAAGCGCCCGCCTGATTGCCAACGCCGATGACCCCAGCGCCGTGGTCACCAGCAAGATCAACGTCGAGCAGCTGAAAAACGAAGTCGAAAAAGGTTTCAGCGACTACCTCGCCCACTCTACCGACAACACCGAGCGCGACTCAATCAAGGCCCTGCAGGACGCCTATAAAGCTTTCATGCCGGGGTTGCATGATGAGATCGCATTGATCGAACAGCGCAAACTCGATGACGCGCGGATGCTGCTCAACACTACGCTGAGCCTGCAGGGCGACCTGATGGACATGCAGGTGCAGTTGCTGCGTGAACTCAACAAACAAAGCGCCGCCGCCGCCGTGGACGGGGCCGGCAGCCGGTTCCAGCAGACGCGCATCATCGCGGTCAGTGCCATCGTCGTGGCCCTGGTGCTGACCTTGCTGCTGGCCTGGCGCCTGAGCGTGAGCATCATTCGCCCGCTGCGTCAGTCGCTGCAGATCGCCAGCACCATTGCTGAAGGCGACCTGAGCCCGCAGCCGATTCCCGAAGGCCGCGATGAAACCGCGCAGCTGTTGAAGATGCTGGGCCAGATGCGCGGCAACCTGCACGGCACCATCGATCAGATCTATGCCGCTGCCAGCCAGTTGAGCCAGTCGGTCCAGGAAATGGGTGCGATTGCCGAGGCCAGCGCGAAAAACCTGCAGATGCAGAACGATGAAATCGAGCAAGCAGCGGTGGCCGTGAATCAGATGAGCCAGGCAGCGGTGGAAGTGGCGGACAACGCCAGCAACACGTCCACCGAATCGAAGGCGTCGAACGAGGCCGCCGCCGAAGGCCGCCTGCGCCTGACCGGCACCATCGACTCGATCAAGGAACTGACCGACAACGTGCTGGATTCCTCGCACCAGGCCGATGGGCTGGCCGAGCGGACGTTGAGCATCAGCAAGATTCTGGAAGTGATTCGCGCCATCGCCAACCAGACCAACCTGCTGGCCCTCAATGCGGCCATCGAGGCGGCGCGGGCTGGCGAGGCGGGTCGCGGATTCGCCGTGGTGGCTGATGAGGTGCGCTCGCTGGCACAGCGTACCAGCGCATCGACCACCGAGATCGAAAGCCTGATCAACGATGTGCAGAAGAGCACCCAGGAGACCGCTGAAACGCTGCGGGTGACGGCCTCCCAGGCGAGCATGACCCTGGAGCAGGCAGCCGCCACCAGCCAGGCGCTGACGGTCATCATCAGCTCGACTTCGACCATCAGCGACCGCAACATGCTGATCGCCAGTGCCGCCGAGCAACAGGCCCAGGTCGCCAACGAGGTGGACCGCAACCTGAGCAGCATTCGCGACCTGTCGACCCAGTCGGCGTCCGGTGCGCAGCAGACCACCGTGGCCAGTAACGCCCTCGCAATGCTGGCGACGGATCTGAACTCGATGGTGCAGAGGTTTGTGCTCTAACACCTTGTAGGAGCGCGCTTGCCCGCGATGCAGTGTGCCTGTACCAACTGAAGTAGCTGACACACCGCCATCGCGGGCAAGCGCGCTCCTACAGAAATGCGGTTTTATGTTGCCGGGCCATTTTCGGTCATGCCCCTTGTGTTTCATTATTGAGACGCACCCAATCGGGTGCCGACAACAACAAGGACATGAGCATGAAGAAAACCGCTGCACTGAGCGTCGCCCTGACTGCGCTCACCCTGACCCTCACCGCCCACGCTGACGTCGACGTCAAGCTGGGCAGCAAGGAACGCGTCACCCGCCTCTTCGCCTACCCCAACAACTGCAACGTGATCTGCTTTCGCGACTGGACGCTGGAGCAGACCGTCGAGCACTACCTCAAGCAAAGCGTCCAGCGCGACGGTTACAGCAGTGCTCAGGTGCGCGTGGTCAATGACAACGACCAGCTTCACGCGACGATCACTGGCGTTCCCGACGGCTACGACAAGCCGCTGACCAGCCTGCTGGACGCGGGGGACCTCGCGTACTCCGGTGCGCGGAAGCTCAATGCCGATGGCAAGTTTGCCTACAACTGGTACCTGTTCCTGCCGCTGGGCATGGCACTGGAAAATCGCAAGAGCGTCGAACTGCTGCACTTCCCGCCGGATTACTCACTGACTCAGGCCCAGGATTACCTGCGCTCGGCTACCAGCGACCGTTGGGCGGCGCTGCTGACCGACAACGGCATTCCCGCCGACCAGACGCCCGCATTCCAGACCATCATCGACATCGCCCCGATTGCCGCACCTTCCAATGCCGGCAAGGATCTGGAAGGCGTGTACGGCTACTTCAACGATTACCAGACCACCATGGTCAAGCAGGTCAGCCAGAGTTCGACAGGCACTTCGCTGCCCATGGTGGCCTTTGGTGCGCCGGTGCGTAGCTGGATCAAGGAACAGTACAAGGTCGAGGTGCCCGTTTTGGGCCTGGCGACCATCAGCCCGGCGGCTGGGCAGAAGGTATCGGTGATCGGCTCCAACCACCCGAGCTATATCTGGTATGCGGCGGACAAGAGCAACTACGGGGGCGATCAGACCAAGGCGGATGAGGCTGGCTTGAAGGTGATGGGGCAGGATTTGAGCGCCGCGTGCTGGCAGGCTGGCATGGGGCAGAAGCCTGAAAGCGACGGGGCCGCATTGCTCAAAAAGTGCACAACCCAATGGCAAGTCACGGACAAGGTCCAGACCTGCAAGCTGTTCTACACCTCGGTGAGGAAGCTCACCCCAGACCAGGCGGCGGCGAAATGCCGGACCGGGTCGGTAGGTCGGCAGCTGGATCAACTGCGCAAGCCATTGCCGCGGATGACCAGGAATCCTGCTGCGTAACGACGCCTGTCGTAACAAGGCTTGCCTGCGCGGGCGATCTTGAAAATGTCCCCGCCGGCAAGCCGTGCTGCTACGGATTCGAGTTCTGACTCAAATGTTGCGCCACCCCCAATACACGTAGCAGCACGGCTTGCCGGCGGGGGCGGCCGCAAGATCGCCACCGCTGGCAAGCCATGCTGCTACGAAGGGCGGCGTGCGATCACTCGCCCAGCGGGCGCAGGCGGTATTGGGGTGGCAGCTGCTCGAAACCGCTGATGGTGGTGTCGAGACTCTTCCAGCGGCCGTCCTTGATGCCGTAGATGCACCCGTGCACCGACAGCTTCTGCCCGCGATGCCAGGCGTTCTGAACGATGCTGGTATGGGCGACGTTGGCCACCTGCTGAATCACGTTCAGCTCGCACATGCGGTCGACGCGTTCTTCCTCGGTCGGCAGCGTGGCCAGCGCCTGGCGGTTTTCGTAATACAGATCGCGAATGCTGCGCAGCCAGCCGTCGATCAGGCCGAACTGGCGATCCTGCATCGAGGCACGTACGCCGCCGCAGCCATAGTGGCCGGTGACCAGGATGTGTTTGACCTTGAGTACATCGACCGCGTACTGGATCACCGACAGACAGTTAAGGTCAGTGTGCAGCACCACATTGGCGACGTTGCGATGGACGAACAGGTCGCCCGGCAGCATGCCGACGATTTCATTGGCCGGGACACGGGCGTCCGAACAACCGATCCAGAGGTATTCCGGGGTCTGCTGACGAGCCAGTTTGGCGAAGAACTCAGGGTCCTCTTCCTTGATGGCGGCAGCCCAACGTTCATTATTATCGATCAGATCTTGTAATTCGTTCATGCGTTGATGCCTCGGAAATGATGCTCAGCTATGACTTGTGCCTGGGATGGCGGGTCACGTCCATTTGCCACGACCGGTGGGCAAACAGAGGGAATCTTCATTACGGCCCCCGGTCCACCTCATTGAGACCGCTCACTTTGAGGATTTGTCATGAACGATTCACGCCGCCCTTTCGGTGCCACCCAGCCCGAACCCATCGATGATAATGAAGACCGCATGGGCTCGATGGAAGAACTCAACTTCAATGACAACAACGAGCCCAGTGGTCGCATCGGTGACACGATTCCTGCCGACGAGCTGGAAAACTACATTCCCGAGGAACGCGTGCGTGAGGCAGGGATGACCGGGGCGTCTACGGACGATCACAATCCCACCGACGACGACATGAGCCCGGAAAACCTGATCCCCGAGGACGGCGCGCGCTCGGCCCGTGAAGCCGGAGAAGGCGGCCCGGCAGACTTTGATCTGAGTATCGTCGATGAAGAGGACATCGGCGGCGGCGACGGCCTGGATGAAGAAGAGATGGCCATCCTCGATCCATTGGATGGCAAGCCAGGCGTTTAACCCTGTAGCAGCACGGCTTGCCGGCGGGGCGGTGTGTCTGGGATGAAGATGTCGACTGACACACCGCCCCCGCCGGCAAGCCGCGCTGCTACGAGAATGTCGAACCCTGCATGGGTACGGGTTATTCAACCAATGTGCAGGCCATGACCAGCGCGTCCTCGCGCCCGCCGACCGCAGGGTAGTAGTCGCGGCGGCGGCCTACTTCGTTGAAGCCATAGCGCTCGTACAAACGGTAGGCAGACTGGTTGCTCGCGCGCAGCTCCAGGAAGCACTCGCGGCCGTTGATCTCGTAGGCGCGCTTCATCAGCTTGTCCAGCAGCAACAGGCCCAGCCCGCGGCCTTGGCTCTCTGGTTTGACCGTGATGTTGAGCAAATGCGCCTCGTCGATGATGACGTTGATCACGCCATGCCCGACCTGCTGATTGCCCTCGAACATCAACCAGATTTCGTAGGATTTCAGGCCATCCAGAAAAATACCGCGGGTCCAGGGATGGCTGAACGCTGCGTATTCAATCTTCAGTACCGCATCCAGGTCTGCTTCGGTCATGCGGCGAAACGTTACGGCATCACTCATTCACAGTCTTCCAACGTGCCATCAGTTGACGCATGGCACGCCAAACGTCGGCCTTGCGCTGAGGCTCGTCCATCAACAGTTCAAGACCCGGCAGCGCCCAGGCCGAACCCAGGCCTTCGACCTGGAATTCTAGATTGTAGGACTCGGCGTCAGCCTCACCAGCAAAACGCACGGCCGGCAGTCCGATCAGCCACAGGCAGGTGCAGGGCTCTTCTTCAATGCGAGCGTAGAGAAAACCCTGAACGAAATCCCTAGCCGCTTCCGGCCCCTGATCCATCTGTCCACGCACCAGCAGCGGCCAACGCACGGGCTCACCAATGATCTGTGGACTGTCAGGCAGACCGGCGGCGCGCAGCATGTCCTTGAGCAACAGATAGGAAGGATCGCGACTCTGGAAGGGCTCACCCGTGGCCAGCTCGACCAGCAACAGGCAACTGCCGGCACGCAGCAATTGCAGGGAAAAACGCGGCGGCGGAACGACTGGCGCCTTGGCCACCACTGCCGCCTCTTCCGGCTCGGCCGTCTTGACCGCAGGCTTGGCAGCGGACGAAGGGCGTGGCACCTCGATCTTCGGGCGTTCGATCGTCCGCGCAGCAGGCGCAGGATTCGCAGCCACGGCATCGCCAGGCTGCTGGCGTTCGACAGCGGCAGGCGCAGGCTGCGTTACCTCGTCCTCGAACACCGGCAATGGCGCGAGAAGCTCCGGACGCGAAGGCGCGGCAAAGGGAAGTTCGGTGCGTGGCAGCCAGCTGACCACCTGCATGGCGGTCAGAAAGGCGCGACGTCTAGGCTCGTTGAGCACGGGACAGCCACCTGTGGATAAAGTCAGGACCGGGATTCTACAGACCTTCGGCCGATCACGCCGCAGTTGATCGACTGAGGGTGAAAACCAACCCCTGCGATGCAGTACAATTGCCGCTTTTATTTGCCAACCAGCGGCCATCCGATGATCGAACCTAAGCGCGTCCTGCGCGCCCTTGCCGAACACTGGGCGCTCCTTGAGCCACTGTGCGAGCATTTCGACCAGGGCACACTGAGCCTGAGCGAGCTGCGCGTGCAGCTGGCCGCCCAGCAACTGGAAAGCACGCCGCAGGACATCACCAACCTGCTGGACGTGTGGATTCGCCTCGATATTCTGGTGCCCGTGGCGAAGAGCCCGAACCGTTTCGAGCTGAACGCGCAGATCCACGACTTCCTGTCCTATCTGCGTCGCGAGCACCGCCTGGGCCTGTGCCTGGAGATCGAAGCCTACCTGCGCCATCTGGAGCGGCTGGCCGGTTACATCCAGGAAGCCTTCGAAGCCCGCGACGCCAACGACCTCGCCCGTCAGCTGCGCCTGCTCGACATGCGCGTGCGTGACGTGCTGAAAAAACTCGCCAACGACGAACAGGCACTGGTGTCTGTGGCCGAACGCGCCAAGACCAGCGACCGGCAGATCCCGCTGCGCCAGCGCTACGCCGAAGTCCTGGCGACCTGGGATGAATACGTCGAGCCGATGATCCAGTTGGTGAATGCCGACGGTGCGTTCGAACAGGGCGTGCGCAAGGTCGAGAACGTGCTGCTGCGCATGCTCAGCGACCAGCAGCGCCTAGGCCATCTTGTTGACGATGACATGCTGCTGCGCACCCACGCGCGCATCCTCGAAATGCAGACCAGCGCCCAGTTGACCCTGCGCCACGCCCGCGAGCTGCTGTTGCCGCTGCGCGAAGAGGCCCGCCGCCACAACGCCGTGACCCGTGGCGCGGCGCTGGCCCTGTCGGCCATTCGCCGCAAGGGCATCGACGCTGTTCCGCAGGCCGCCATGCCGATGTTCACCCGTCCGCAAAGCACCTTCCTGGGCAGCGCGAACCAGGTTGAAGCCTACGTCTATGCCCTGGCCCGTTTCGAGCCGAAACCGGCGCGCTTCCCCAAGGCCAGCCTGACCCGCAAGGGCGAGCCGCCAAGGGCGCCGCGCACGGTCAAGGAAATGGTCGAGCGTTGCGAAGAAGCCCTGCCGATGCCGGACCTGATGGTCTGGCTGCTGGAACAGGAGCCGACCGGCGCCACCGACGAATTGCTGTATTGGTTCTCGCGCCTGTCGCGGGAAAAACGCTTCAAGCGCGAGCGTCTGGAACGCCGTGAATACCTGACCCAGGAGCACCGCGTCAGCCTGCGCTCCTTCGCCCTGCTCTCGAGCAAAGACGCCACCCCAGAGAATTCCGAGGGCACCGCCCATGCATCTTGATCTATCTGAAATGTCCCAGCTCGCGCCGATCTTTCGCGAGCTGTTCAAGGGCTACCACATCAGCCGCCGCGACCCGGAGCTGTACGCCCAACTGTCGAACGCGCAGGACCAGTACCGCACGCTGTTCAAGGCGCTGGGCTTCGAGCTGGTCTGCGACACCCGCGGCTTCTACTACTTCGTGCCGGACCTTGCCGCCGCGCAGGTCAACAAGACCGCCCAGCGCCTGGCCCTCTTCACCTTCATCCTCGTTGAACACCTGGCTGACCAGGGCCGTGACCCGGTGGCCGTGCTCGATGGCGGCAGCCTTGGCCGTGACGAGCTGCCTTCGCTGCTGGAAAAGTACCGCGACCTGTTCCTCCAGGCCGAAGTACAGACCCAGGAAGAGCTGGAAGAGAAGATCATGCGGCGCATGACCCAACTGGGTTTTGCCGCAGAAGAAGTCGGCATCTACCGCTTCCTGCCGCCGATGCACCGCTTCCTCGACGTCTGCCTGTCGGTCCAGCAGGACCGCGACCTGGCGGCCAGCCTGCACAGCGACCTGCCGTTGCCGACGCCTGTATTGATCGATGACGACAGCGACGAAAAACTCCTGCAGACCGACGACCCGCTGGATCTGGCCGAGTTTGACGAATCAGAAGAAACCGAAGAGCAGGCCCTGGCCCGCGCGATCGCCGAAGAACAGGAGCTTGACGCATGAGCCAGGAACGCTACGGCATCCGCCGCTTCGCCCTGCTGAACACAGCCGGTTACAGCCTCGGGCTGTTTCCGCTGGAACACCCGTTGTCGGTGTACGGCGCGAACAACCTGGGCAAGAGTGCGTCGATCAACGCGCTGCAATTCCCGATTCTGGCGCGCATGTCGGACATGTCCTTCGGCAAGTACAGCCTGGATCAGTCGCGTCGCTTCTACTTCGCTTCGGACACCAGCTACATCCTGGTAGAAGTGTCCCTGCCCCACGGCCCGCACGTCATCGGCGTGGTCGGTCGCGGCCCGGGCGGCGGCTTCGGTCACCAGTTCTTTGCCTACGCCGGCAAGCTGGACCTGGCCCATTACCAGAAGAACGACACCTGCCTGCGGCAGAAAGAGCTGTTCACCAATCTGGAAAGCCAGGGCCTGAAAGCCTATGAGCTCAAGCCCGATGAACTGCGTCGCTTGCTGGTGGGCGGCCACACGTCGATCCCCCTGGACCTGACGCTGATCCCGCTGCGTTCAACCAGTGAACAGAGCCTGAAAACCTTCCGCGCGCTGTTCATCAACCTGCTGCACATGCGCGAAATCACCGCCGCCAAGCTCAAGCAACTGTTCCTCGATGCGTTCGAGCACAGCCTGCGCTCCGGTAGTGTCGATTACATCGCTGCGTGCGAAGAAGCCTTCCGCGATGTGCGACGCATGGAGCAGGACTACAACGCTCTGGTGCTGGCCGGCCCGCTGGTCGAGGCCTTGGCCAACGGCGTGAAACAGCGCGACGTGTTGCGCGGCAAGCTGCATCGCCTGTCGCCCTTGCTCGATTCGCTTTTGGGCACCTGGCAGGACTATTCCAACGCGCGCAAGGAGGAGCTGGTCATTCAGGCCGAGCACTACCGTGGCGAACAGGATGCCCTGCAGAACGATCAGCGTGGCGGTACGCAGGAGCTGATGCGCCTGGAGCGTGAGATCAGCAACATCCAGCGCTGGATCGGCGAACTGGCAGTGCTGAAAAACCGCTTCGCGCTTGTGGATAACGTCAAGACTCTCGAACAGCAACTGCTCGCGGCCAAGGATGCCCACGACGAACTGGCCGGCGCGCTGGCTCAGTCTCGGCAGTTCAGCGCCGAAGATCTGGACGAGCGTCTGCGCGATCTGGAAAAACGCCTGAAGTCGGTCAAGCAGCAGCTCGATCACGCGGACAACAACAGCTATGCCCGCCTGCGCGAAGAGTTCTCGCAACCGGATGTCGAGCGCCTGATGCGCCTGTTCAACAGCGCGCTGTTCAGCCTGCCGCTGGGCGAGCAAGGCATTGCGTTGGATGACGGCGAGGCGTGGGTCAAATCCCTGGAAGCGATTCTCGATGGCTTCAAGGGCGAGCGCTTCGAAGTGCCTGGCCTGTCGATCAACCTGTCGCACATCGAGCCACCTGCCTTGCAGGCCCAGGCCGACCGTGCGGCGTTGCGCGACCAGAAAGAGCGTCTTGAGAAAGAACTCAAGCAACTGAAAACCCAGCAGGCCGTTGCCGCGGACCGCGCAGCCAGCAAGACCCAGACCGAAGCCCTGTACCAGCAGGTGCTGGATGCGCAGAAGGCACTGGAAGACTTCCGCCGTACTCAGACCCTGAGTGCAGAGGAAGGCGAAAAGCTGGAGCAACTGGCGCAGATGGAAGCGGCGCAGGACGAACTCAAACGTTCCAGCGATGCCTTCACCGAACGCGTCCAGCAACTCTCGGCCAAGCTGCAACTGGTGGGCCGCCAGATCGGAGATCTGGAATCCAAGCAGCGCACACTGGATGACGCATTGCGTCGCCGTCAGTTGCTGCCTGCGGATCTGCCATTTGGTACTCCGTTCATGGAGCCGGTGGACGACTCGCTGGACAACCTGCTGCCATTGCTCAACGACTATCAGGACAGCTGGCAGGGCCTGTTGCGCTGCGATGGCCAGATCGAGGCGCTGTATGCGCAGGTGCGCCTCAAGGGTGTGGCCAAGTTCGACAGTGAAGACGACATGGAGCGCCGTCTGCAGCTGCTGATCAACGCGTACGCTCACCGCACCGATGAAGCGCTGACACTGGGCAAGGCCCGTCGTGCGGCCGTGACCGATATCGCGCGTACCCTGCGCAACATCCGCAGCGACTACGACAGCCTTGAACACCAACTGGCGTTGTTCAACCGGGAGATCAACCGTCGTCAGGTTTCCAACCTGGAAAGCTTCCGTATCGTGCTCGCTCCCAACAAGGAAGCGCTCAAGCACATCGATCAGATTATCCACAGCGCCGGCCAGTACGAAGAAGGCGAAACGCTGTCGGTGTTCGATCTGAGCCAGAGCGCAGAGCAGGACAACAAGAACGAAGAGGCCAAGGAATACCTGGCGCGCCTGGTGGCGGCGAACCACAACCAGCTGGGTCTCAAGGACCTGTTCGAGTTGGCGTTCGAGATTACCAAGGTCAACAGCCAGCCGGTTATCCACACTGACATCGATGGCGCGGCGTCCAATGGCACTACAATGACCATCAAGGCGCTGACCAACATGTACTTGTTGCTGCACCTGATGGACCGCGAACAGGCCGGTCGTGTGCGTCTGCCTTACTACCTGGACGAAGCGGCCGACATCGACGAACGCAACCAGGCTGCCTTGCTGGAAACAAGCTTGCAGTTGGGCTTCGTGCCTATCCTGGCGAGCGTCAAGCCTCAGGTATCGGCGCATGTGGCGATCGACCTTGAGGGCGGCAGCGGGCCTGCGGGTATTTACATTGATGAGGCTGACTGGAAGTACATCCAGCGTCGCGATGAAGTGACTAAGGTGAAGGTGGTTGAAGTGGCAGAGGAAGCTGCTGAATAAGCCCTTATCCAGGCCGTAACAAAAAGCCCCGCAGCAATGCGGGGCTTTTTTGTGGGCGTTGTACACGCTATCTGAGGCAACACCTTTCCGTAGCAGCACGGCTTGCCGGCGGGGGCGGCGTATCAGGCGATACATGTGTGACTGACACACCGCTCCCGCCGGCAAGCCGTGCTGCTACGGGGATGGCGGTGGGTCGGACGGTGCAGTGGTGTCGGTAATGACGCCTTCGCGGGCAAGCCCGCTCCCACAGGGGTCAGGGGTCGCATTCGGACGATGGCGGACCTGAGATCGCCTCGCCGGCAAGCCGGACTGCTACGGGATGGGCGGCACAATCGCCTGTAGGAGCGCGCTTGCCCG
>NZ_JANHKS010000014.1 GCF_028682175.1 Pseudomonas putida
CCGGCGTCGGCGATTTCAAAGACGCCGACGCCGGCAAGCCGGACTGCTACGGGGTTAGCTGCGCAAATCGGTGTGTTTATCGCCGCACGGCACCTTGTCTTGTTCCGCGGGGTGAAATTCGCCCTCCAGGTTCTGCTCGTCCAGGCGCAGGGTCAGCGCCTGTTCAATGCCGGCGACGGCTGCGGTGTCGTGCAGGTCGTCTACCAGCAACCAGAGCCTTGGCAGGTTCTGGAAATACACCTCATCGATTTCCACGTCCCGGGTCAGCTCGCGGTCAACGCGCCAGAGGCACATGCGTTGCGCGGTTTCGGGGTCCTGTGGCCAGCGTTCGGAGGTGGTGATCCAGACTTCGTGATAATCGTGCAGATCGGTCTTACCCAGTTTTTCCAGCGAGACAAATGTATTCACTGCGTCACCTGTATGCGAGTGGATGCCAACAGACAGTCTCAGCTGTCCATGCGTGCCTCCCCGGTCAGGCCCGTTGCAGAGGCGTACAGGGTATATGGCCCGCTGGGCGCGGGTGAGTTCCATCAAATTGCGCTGACGCTCAGTGCCGATCGATCTGCCGCCGGTCCGGGCCATCTCCCGGGCTGTTGATCTTGATGTGCCGCGGGCGGATCTCGTCTGGCACCACGCGCAGCAAGAAGATGATCAACAGGCCGTTTTCGAAGGTCGCGCCCTGGACTTCGATATGGTCAGCCAAGTGAAACACCAGGCGAAAGGCGCCATGGGCGATGCCCTGATGCAGGTAGGTGGCGCCGGCGTCTGCCGAACGCTCGCCGCCGCAGACGATCAGCACGCTTTTTTCGATCCGCAGGTCCAGGTCGTCCGCCGACAGCCCGGCGGCCGCGACCACGATGCGGTAGTGATCGTCGCCGTAGCGCTCGATGTTATGGGGTGGATAGCAGGTGCAGGGTTCGTTGTGCAGGGCCGACTCGAACAGGTCGCTCAGCCGGTCGAAGCCTACGGATTGGCGCAGCAGGGGCGCCAGGGTGATTGCAGTCGCCATGTCAAAATCTCCTGGCATTGCGCAAGTGATCAAGACGGAGTCGCTTTCGGGCTCAGTACTGCAATCAGTTAGGCTTACCTGCCGGAAAACACAAGCATGGCGACACATTTTGCGGCAAAGGGCAGGGTGATCTAGCCCTGTGCCGACTCTTCGAAAATAGCCAGAAAGTCCTGCAAGGTGCTTTCCAGATACTTGCCCGCCCGGTAGTCGGCTTTCACGGCGTCACCACCCTCGATGACTACCTGCGGGCTTTCGACAAAACGTCCGACCGGCTCGAACTGTTCGTCGAGCACCAGCACCAGCGGGATCGAAATGCGCTCGAGGTCCAGGCGCTGCTTGAGTTCATTCTCCGCGCGGCCCTTGGAGATGATCGCCAGGTCGATATTCGCCTTGCCCCGCTGCAGGTAATCCATGACTGCGATGTTGATCTGGCAGTCCGGGCACCACATTTCGCCGACCACCAGCAGATGAAAGGTCGCCTGCACCGCGAGCAGGCGCTGCTGGCTGGCGAGGCTGATCGCCTGCTGCTCGGCCAGCTTGTGCTGCATGTCGCGGATCGCGGCGATTTCTGCCGGGAAACCTCGGGCGACGAACGACTCGAAATGCTCCCCATACTCGAAGAGGTCTTTATAGGACGCCATGCTCAGTGCTCTGTGAAAAACGGATGGCTCATCCCAGCAGAATTGTCGGCGGGCGGCAACCTTTGCGCCAAAAGAGCTTGTTGTTGATCCAGATCACTAATTAGAATCAGTCTCATTTGAGTCGCGCTTTCCTACCGAGTCTTTAGATGTCTGACGCCGCGCCGCGCCCGCAACCCACTCTCGATGCCCTTTATCGCGACCACCATGGCTGGCTCGAAGGCTGGCTGCGGCGGCGCATGGGCAACGCCTGGGATGCGGCCGACCTGAGCCAGGACACTTTCATGCGGGTACTCGGCAGTTCGCAACCGCTCGGCGAATTGCGCGAGCCCAGGGCCTACCTGCTGACGGTGGGCAAGCGCCTGCTGAGCAATTTCTACACCCGCCGCAGTCTTGAGCAAGCCTATCTGGAGGCGCTGGCGCAGTTGCCGCAGGAATGCGTGCCTTCGCCGGAACAGCGCTGGGTACTGCTCGAAACCCTGCAGGCCCTGGACGAGTTGCTCGACGGGCTGCCTGCCATGGTGCGTCGGGCGTTTCTCCTGAGCCAGCTGGAAGGGCTGGGCTATCGCGAGATTGCCGAGCGCCTCGACGTTTCCGAGCGCACCGTCAAACGCTACATGGCGCATGCCTATGAGCATTGCCTGTTGGTGGACTGGTGAACCGTGCCGCGCCCGCAGGCCAAGAACGTGAGGTCGTGCGCAAGGCAGCGCAGTGGCTGGCGCTGCTCGAATCGGGGGATGCGACCGAAGCCGACCGGTTGAGACTGCAACACTGGCGCGACAGCCATGCCAGCCATGAGCAGGCGTGGCAGAAGGTCGAGCAACTGCGGCAGCGCTTCAACAGCCTGCCGACCCGTCTGGCGATGGCGACGCTGGACCGTCCCCAGCCAGGCCGGCGGGCGCTGCTCAAAGGTGCGCTGGGCCTCGCCGCGCTGGCGCCCGCTGCCTGGATGCTCAGCCGCCAGTTGCCACTGGATGTCTGGCAGGCTGATCTTTCAACCTCGACCGGCGAGCACAAGCGCGTGGTCCTCGCCGATGGCAGTACGCTGGAGCTGAACACCGCCAGCGCGGTGAACCTGGACATGGCTGCTCGCCGCCTGACCCTGGTCCGGGGTGAAATCGCGCTCAAGGTACCGGGTGAGTCGGCGCTGACCATCCAGGGGCCGTATGGCCGGGTGGTGGTCAGCCAGAGTGAAGTCTGCGTCCGTCTGAGCCGCGATGACTGCCGGGTTTCGGTGGTCAGTGGCAGGGTCCGTCTGTTGCCGTTGCAAGGGCCTGCACTGTTGTTGGAGGCGGGCCAGCAAGTCGATCTGCAGGTGAGCGGGGCAGGGCCGGTCAGCCCCTTCGACAACATCGCTCCCGGTTGGCGAGACGGTGTGGTGATGGCCCAGAATCAGCCCCTGGGGGATTTCTTGCGCGAGCTGTCGCGCTACCGCACCGGCCTGCTGCGCTGGGAGCCGGAGCTTGAAGCCCTGCGCGTCACCGGCAGCTTTCGCATCGACAACACCGACCGGGTGCTTTCCCTGCTCGCCGCCAGCCTGCCGATCGAGGTAAAAACCCGAACCCGCTACTGGGTAGCCCTGGTGCCCCGCGCCAGCCGCGTGTGAGCAGCAACGCGAACCGGGATCGGGGCGGACGCAAATCCCGGCAACACCCCAACCCCCGTAGCAGCCGGGCTTGCCCGCGGGAGCGGTCTTGAATCAGCCCAGGTTCAAAAAAGAAAACACATCCCCCTGTCCCCTTTTTCAGCCTCACCGGTCATTGAAGGTAATTGAACAAAATACGAGAGCTTTCCTCTATGTCCGCCGTTTCGCCTTATCGCTTGCGCCCGCTGCTGCACCTGGGGCTGTTGTTCACCTTGAGCTCAAGCCCCTTCCTGGCCGCCACCAGTTGGGCCGACACCACCCAGCGCCGCAGCTATCAGGTGCCAGCCGGCTCATTGGGCGCAGCGCTGACCCGGTTTGCCGGCCTTGCCGGGGTCAATCTTTCGGTGGACCCGGCGCTGGTCAGCGGCCATGACAGCCCAGGCCTGTCCGGCGAATACGGCGTGGAAGAAGGCCTGCGCCGCCTCCTGCAAGGCTCTGGCCTGCAACTGGTGCCGGTGGGCGAGCAGGCCTACACCCTGACCCCCGCGCCGGAAGGCAGCAGCCTGCAACTGGCGCCGACGTCCATTCTCGGCGCGACGGCGGGGGCCGGCGACGGCCAGTCCTACGCCGGCGGCCAGGTGGCGCGGCGCGGTTCCCAGGGGCTGCTGGGCGACAAGGATTTCATGGACACCCCGTTCAGCATGACCCCCTACACCCAGGAAGCGGTCAAGAACCAACAGGCGCGCACCCTGGGTGACCTGATCGCCAGCGACCCGTCGGTTCGCGCCACCAACCCGGCAGGCGGGCGCTACGAGCAGTTCACCATTCGCGGCTTCAGCCTGTTCAACAGCGATGTGGCCTATAACGGCCTGTACGGCGTGCTGCCCACTTACACCATCGACATGGAAATGGCCGAGCGGGTCGATGTGCTCAAGGGGCCGAGCCAACTGATCAACGGCATCTCGCCACGAGGCAGCGTGGGCGGCGGGATCAACGTGGTGCCAAAGCGGGCGGGTGACACGCCCCTCACCGAACTGACCACCCTCTATGCCTCCAATAATCAGGTGGGAGGCGCGCTGGACGTGGGCCGCAGATTCGGCGACGAGAACCAGTTCGGGATCCGCTTCAACGGGGTGAAACAGTCCGGTGACACCGAATGGGACCACCAGAGCGTTGACCGGGAAATGGCCGTGCTCGGCCTGGACTTCCGCGGAGACCGGCTGCGCCTTTCGACCGACGTCGGCCACACCGAGCGCGACACCGACGCGCCGCAGGAGCGGGTGCAGATCGGCACCAACGCCAGGGTGCCCAACCCCAACGACGTACGGCACAACTACGCCCAGGACTGGAGCAAGGCACGCACCAAAGACACCTTCGGCACCTTCAACGCCGAGTACGATGTCAATGAATCGGTGATGCTTTACGGCGGCGTCGGGGCGCGCAAAAGCAATCACGACTTCCTGCGGCACGCCGTGTCGATCACCAACAACGCCGGTGACTTCAGCGTCCAGCCCCGGGACTTCACCCGGGACGAAAACGTGCGCACGGCCACCGCTGGCGTGCGCAACTGGTTCCACACCGGCCCTGTCAGCCACGAGCTCAACCTGGCCGCCAGCTACTTCTACATGGACTTCGAAAACGGCGGTGCGCGCTACGCCTCGGCGCCCAGCAACCTGTTCAACCCGGTGGACACGCCAACGCCCGTCAACCCCACGCGCCAGGACGCCCGGGTCTACACCGAAAATCGTTTCAGCGGCGTGGCGCTGTCCGACACCCTGGGGTTCTTCGATGACCGTTTGCTGCTGACCCTTGGCGCGCGCTGGCAGCGGGTCAAGGTCGATGACTGGTCCGATGGCGTCAAGGGCATCACGTCCTATGACGAGGAAAAGGTCTCGCCCTCGGGCGGGATCCTCTACAAGGTCACCGATCAGGTCTCGCTGTATGCCAACTACATGGAGGGCCTGAGCCAGGGCAAGATCGCGCCGTCAACCTCGATCAACGAAGACGAGATTTTCCCGCCCTTCATCAGCCGCCAGGTCGAGTTCGGCGCCAAGTACGATCAGGGCACCTTTGGCCTGACGGCGGCAGTGTTCCGCATCAAGCAGCCTGCCTACGAGACCAATTCCACCACGCGGGTGTTCGGCCCCAACGGCAAGCGCCAGAACGACGGTGCCGAGGTCACGGTGTTTGGCGAACCGCTCAAGGGCGTTCGCCTGCTGGGCGGTGTGATGTACATTGACAGCGAACTGACCCACACCACCAACGGCACCTTCGACGGCAACCGCGCCCCGGCGACCCCCAAGTACAACGTCAACCTGGGCGCCGAGTACGACGTGCCGGGGGTGCAGGGCCTGACGTTGACCGGGCGCGGCATCTACTCAAGCTCGCAGTACCTGGATCAGGCCAACAGCAAGGAGATCGACTCGTGGGAGCGCTTCGACGTCGGTGCGCGTTATGCCTTCAAGGTCGAAGGCAAGTCGGTGACGCTGCGGGCCAACGTCGAGAACGTACTGGACAAGCGCTACTGGAGTTCGGCCGGTGCATCGGATGACAGCGAACCGGGCCTGACCCTGGCCACGCCGCGTACTTATCTGTTGTCGGCGACCGTCGGCTTCTGATGACCAATCAGCCGGCCTCGGCCGCAGTCGCCGCCAGCAGCCAGTGTCGGAAGACCTCGGCCGAGGGCGACAGACTGCGGTGCCTGACCGACACCAGGTACTCGCCGAACCCGGTGATGCATTCAAAGTCGGTCACCCGTTGCAGCTCACCCTTGGCGATCGCTTCGTCGCCCATGAAGGTCCAGGCAAGGCCGATGCCCATGCCTTGCTGCACGGCGCGAAACGCCAGGGTCAGCTGGTTGAACACAGGCGCCTTGTCCGGCGGCAGGTAGTCGTGCCCCAGGTGTCTGAACCACTGTTGCCAATCCAGACAATGCCAGGCCGACGTATCGATCTGCACCAGGTTGGCCTTCGCCAGTTGCTCCAGCGTCTGGATACCCGCAACGTTCAGTGACGGGTGCGCCACGGGGTAGACGATCTCCGGCAGCAGGAAATCGCTGTTCAGCGACGCCCATTCACCCGCGCCGTAGAGCACGCCCAGGTCGAAGTCGTTGAGGCTGGCCTCGTCGATTTCGTTGATCGCATGCACGTGCACGGCGATGTCGGGGTAGGCCTTGTTGAATTCGATCAACCTGGGAAACAGCCAGAACTGCGCCAGCGCGTGGGTCGCCAGCACCGAAACGGCGTTGGACTGGTGCACGTTACGGATCCGCGTGACGTTCTGGTAGAGGCTGGCGAGCATCACGTTGACCGTCACGAGCAATTCCTCTGCCGCTTGGGTCAGGGCGACCCCACGGGGTTTGCGCTCGAACAGCGCCACGCCCACCGAAGCCTCCAGCTGGCGCATCTGCTTGCTCACGGCGCTTTGCGTGATGAACAGCTCTGAGGCCGCGCCGGTAAAGCTTGCGTGACGTCCGACCGCCTCGAAGGTGATCAGTGTTTCCAGGGGCGGCAGGGTGCGCAGGTAGCGGTTGATGGCGACTCTCCAGGGGCTTCGGGATGTCCATGACATTCCGTGGGGGAATGTGTCGCTGACTTTTTATCGCATGTGCGCAGGTTTGGCCACCGATAGAATCTGGGCAAACTGCCTTTCGAGTCGAACACATGAACAGCGGGATCGGGTTTGCGTTGCTGGCGGCTGCCATCTGGGGCGGGGTGATCATCGGCCCCTCGCTGTTGCCGGAATTCAGCTCGGTGCTGATCAGCAGCGCGCGTTTTGCCCTGTACGGCCTGATTTCACTGCTGATTGCGCTGCCGTTCGCCTCACGCCTGTTCGCCAGGCTGACCCGCGCCGACCTCATGTTACTGCTGCGCCTGTCGCTGGCCGGCAACGTACTCAACTATGCCTTGCTGGGCGCGGCGATCCAGTTGTGCGGGGTCACCGCCGGCGCGCTGATCAACGGCACGATGCCGATCGCGATCACCTACCTTGCCCGAGGCGACGCAGGCTCGCTGCCCCTTGGCAAACTCAAGCTGCCGCTGCTGATGGTCTTCCTCGGCATCTCATCGATCAGCCTCGGGCACACGGCAAGCGCCGCAACGGGCAGCTCCCTGTGGTCCCAGGCGCTGGGCCTGGCGTGCGGGTTCTGCGCAGTCTTCAGTTGGTCCTGGTTCGCCACGCGCAACGCGCGCTACCTCAGGCAGAGCCAGTTCAACAGCAGCGAGTGGTCAACCCTGATGGGTATCGTCACCGGAGTTGTCGCGGTGCTGTTCGGCGCCGTGGCGCTGCTGCTGTTTCCCGACCTCATGCCGAGCCAGGTCGAGAGCGGCCGCTGGATGACGTTCTTCTGGGTCTGCGCTTACCTGGCATTCTGTGGCTCGTGGCTGGCCAACGGCTTGTGGAACGCCTGCTCGCGGCGCATGGCCTCGTCACTGAGTGGCCAGTTGATCGTCATGGAGACGCTGTTCGCCTGTGTCTACGGGTTCATCTACACCCGGCATTTCCCCGGCCTCATGGAACTGCTGTCGATTTCGCTGCTGGTCGGCGGCGTGGTCTGGGCGGCCAGCCGCCATCGGGTGCCTGCGGTCAAGCTGCCGACCTGCTGAGCCCGTTGCCTCGAACTGCTTCAGGCGTTGTCTTTGCCCGGTCGGGTGAAGGAATAGCGGTCGATGTCGGTGCGCAGCTTCCAGCCCTGGTGCTGCCAGAACTCGGCAGCGGGGTGGTTGGTCTTGAGCACGTCCAGGTGGCATTTTTCGATACCCAATGTTTCAAGCGCCGACAGGCAGCGCTGCACCAGGCGGTTGGCAATGCCCAAGCCCCGGTAATCCGGCAGCACCAGCAAATGCTGCAGATAACCCCGTCGCCCGTCGTGCCCGCACATCACGCATGCGCACAGGCCTGAGTCGGTCTGGGCGACGAAACTCATGCCCGGGTTGCGCGCCAGGTAGCGGGCGGTCGCTTCCCGCGAGTCGGCGTCGCGAATGGAAATGCCGGGGGTCATATTCATCAGGGCAATCACGGCATCGTAATCGTCCAGGGTCATCATGCGGATGTGGATCATGGCAGGTCCTGTGCACAGGGTGGCCGGGCAGGGTAACAGAGCCATGAGTGCCAGATATGACAGCCCCGTTGCAAGGCCAGGCGCGGCTAACAGAGTCTCTCTATCAGGGCCGAATGCTCTGACTATTAGACCTCTGGGAGAAGGCGTCTACCCTTGATCTAGCGTCGGCGATTGCCGTCCAGTTCAAACCTGATAAGGCGATAAAAAAACTACTGAGTTCATCCAGCCTCCAGTGGCTGTGGGGGCCGGGTGACACCGACCAAAGGTAGATCAAACATGGCAACTGAATCGAAATGCCCGTTCAACCATGCAGCCGGTGGTGGCACGACGAACCGTGACTGGTGGCCGAACCAGCTGAACCTGAAGATCCTGCATCAACATTCTTCCCTGTCCGACCCGATGGGTGAGGATTTCGATTACGCCAAGGCCTTCAAGAGCCTGGACTTCGCCGCAGTCAAAAGGGACCTGCTGGCGGTCATGACTGACTCCCAGGACTGGTGGCCAGCCGACTTCGGGCACTATGGCCCGTTGTTCGTACGCATGGCCTGGCACAGCGCCGGCACCTACCGCACCGCCGATGGCCGGGGTGGAGCAGGCGCGGGGCAGCAGCGTTTTGCGCCGCTCAACAGCTGGCCGGACAACGTCAGCCTGGACAAGGCGCGGCGCCTGATCTGGCCGGTAAAACAGAAATATGGCCGCAACATTTCCTGGGCCGACCTGATCGTGCTCACCGGCAACGTCGCGCTGGAATCCATGGGCTTCAAGACTTTCGGTTTCTCCGGCGGGCGGCCTGATGTGTGGGAGCCTGACGAGGACGTCTACTGGGGTTCGGAAACCACCTGGCTCGGCGGTGAAGAACGCTACGGCGCGCACAAGGCCATGGAGCAACCGGGCCAGGGCGACCTGGTAGCCGAGCCTGCCAAGCGGCCGGAAGAAGAAAGCCGCACCGACTCGGGCGAGCGCATTCTGGAGAACCCGTTGGGCGCCGTGCAGATGGGCCTGATCTACGTCAACCCCGAAGGCCCGGAAGGCAACCCGGACCCGGTCAAGTCCGCCATCGACATTCGTGAAACCTTCGGCCGCATGGCCATGAACGACGAGGAAACCGTCGCGCTGATCGCCGGCGGCCACGCCTTCGGCAAGACCCACGGCGCAGGCCCGGCCGACAACGTCGGCGCAGAGCCCGAGGCCGCAGGCCTGGAAGAGCAGGGCCTGGGCTGGCGCAACAAGTTCGGCAGCGGCAAGGGCATCGATGCCATTACCAGCGGCCTGGAAGTGACCTGGACCTCGACTCCGACAAAGTGGAGCAACGAGTACCTGGAAAACCTCTTCAACTTCGACTGGGAGCTGACCAAGAGCCCGGCGGGTGCCCATCAGTGGAAACCGAAGAACGGTGCAGGGGCAGGGCAGATTCCCAACGCCTTCGATCCGGCCAAGCGGCAGGAGCCGCGCATGCTGACGTCTGACCTGGCGCTGCGTTTCGACCCGATCTACGAACCGATCTCCCGGCGCTTCAAGGAAAACCCCGAGCAGTTGGCCGACGCCTTCGCCCGCGCCTGGTTCAAGCTCACCCACCGCGACATGGGGCCGCTGGCACGCTACCTGGGCCCGGAAATGCCCGGTGAGGAACTGCTCTGGCAGGACCCGATCCCGGACGCCAGGCAACCGCCGATCAGCGACAGCGATGTGGCTGCGCTCAAGGCCAAGGTGCTGGAGTCGGGGCTGTCGGTGTCGCAACTGGTGTCCACCGCGTGGGCTGCTGCTTCCACTTTCCGCGGTTCCGACAAACGCGGCGGCGCCAACGGCGGGCGTCTGCGTCTGGCGCCACAGAAGGACTGGGCGGCCAACCAGCCCGAACAACTGGCTAAAGTGCTGTCCACCCTTGAAGGCATCCAGTCGGGGTTCAACGCGGGTGGCAAGCACGTTTCACTGGCGGACCTGATCGTGCTGGCCGGTGCTGCGGGCGTCGAGCAGGCGGCGAAAAACGCAGGGCACAGTGTCAGCGTGCCGTTCACGCCGGGCCGCGCCGATGCGTCGCAGGAGCAGACCGACGTTGAATCGTTCGGCTTTCTTGAGCCCATCGCCGACGGTTTCCGCAACTACCTGAAAGGGCAGTACAAGGTGTCGGCGGAAAAACTGCTGGTCGACAAGGCGCAACTGCTGACCCTGAGCGCGCCGGAAATGACCGTGCTGCTGGGCGGCCTGCGGGTGCTGGACATCAACGCAGGGCAGAGCAAGCACGGCGTCTTCACCCAGCAACCAGGAGCGCTGACCAACGACTTCTTCAAGAACCTGCTGGACATGAACGTGGAATGGAAGGCCACTTCACCGAGCAACGAAACCTTCGAGGGCCGTGATCGCAAGACCGGTGCAGTGAAATGGACCGGCACCCGCGTGGACCTGGTGTTCGGCTCCCACGCGCAGTTGCGGGCCCTGAGCGAGGTGTATGGCAGTGCCGATGCGCAGGAACGGTTCGTGAAGGACTTCGTGAAAGTCTGGGCCAAGGTCATGAATCTGGACCGTTTCGACCTTGCCTGATCCGGGCTCGGCCTGGCTTGAGTGAACTACAGCGCCGCCGTTTGAGGCGGCGTTGTCGTTTGTATTCCGCTCGGGACTGGGCCCATGAAAAACATTGATTTGTCTTGGGCACGGGCGTTCTCGTAGCTTTGCGTCTCCTGTCATTGCGTTCCCTGAATATGGAGATCAAGTCGTGAACACTGCCCGCACTCGCTTGTACGTCGATGCCCAATACACCAGCCCCTACGCAATGTCGGCGTTCGTGGTGCTCAAGGAAAAGGGCATTGATTTCGAATTGATTGCCCTGGACCTGGGCGCCCGCGAACATCAGGCCAAAGACTATGCCCATCTGTCCCTGACCCAGCGCGTGCCGACACTGGTGCAGGGGGATTTCGCCCTGTCCGAATCCAGCGCGATCATCGAGTACCTGGAAGAGGCTTTCCCGCAGGCGCCGGTGTTCCCGCAAGACATTAAACAGCGCGCCCGCGCGCGGCAGATCCAGGCCTGGCTGCGCAGCGACCTGATGCCCATCCGTCAGCAGCGTTCGACGGAAGTGGTGTTCTGCGGGCAAAAGCGGCCACCCCTGACCGCCGAAGCAGCGCCCGCCGTGAGCAAGCTGTTCGACGCCGCCAGCACCTTGCTTGCCGATGGCCGGGAATACCTGTTCGGTGAATGGTCGATTGCCGACGTGGACCTGGCCGTGATGCTCAATCGCCTGATTCTCAACGGCGACGACGTGCCGCCTGCGCTGGTCCAGTACGCACAACGCCAATGGCAGCGGCCCAGCGTCCAGGCATGGCTGAACCTCTCGCGCTGAGTGCTCAAGACACCACATCGCCCGCGGGTGCGTCCTTGAAATCGCCCCCGCCGGCAAGCCGTGCTGCTACGGTTGCCCGGTACGACCCGGATCGTACGACCCCCTCCGAATCCCGTAGCAGTCCGGCTTGCCGGCGTCGGCGATTCCGAAGTCCCCACGCCGGCAAGCCGGACTGCTACGTTGTCATCGGTACACTTGGAATTTGCGACCCCCTCGATCCCGTAGCAGCCGGGCTTGCCCGCGGGGGCGGCCTTGAAATCGCCCCCGCCGGCAAGCCGTGCTGCTACGGTTGCCCGGTACGACCCGAATCGTACGACCCCCTCCGAATCCCGTAGCAGTCCGGCTTGCCGGCGTCGGCGATTCCGAAGGCCCCACGCCGGCAAGCCGGACTGCTACGTTGTCGTCGGTACACTTGGAATTTGCGACCCCCTCGATCCCGTAGCAGCCGGGCTTGCCCGCGGGGGCGTCCTTGAAATCCCCCCGCCGGCAAGCCGTGCTGCTACGAGGAGCTAGGTGCCCGATCTGCTCATCTGATCCGTATTTTTCACATCAACCTGAATCTGTACTGAAACAGCCCATCCCTCCAGAATTGAACCCACATCAAGGCTTCGGCCAATCCGGACTCGAACCTTGAAGGCAGGTGTTTTCACCTGTACCGCAAATCTGTCAATGAGAGGTGGCCCCATGGGCAAGATGACGCTTTTTCTGTTGGGATTTCTGGCGTTGACCATCGGCATCGGCATGCTGGCGACCATCCCGCCGGGCTGATATCCCCATCAGGCGCCACGGCGCGCCTGCCAGGGCTGTGCCGGGAGAGACACGCGCATTGCGGCTTTTAATAATAACTATTACCATTTGCGCCTTTCTCCCCATGCCCCCATCCCATGACCCTCAAGCTGCCGCGAAGCAAAGGCTTTCTTGATCACTACGAAGAGCTCGTGGGCACCTGGACTCGCCGTCTGAAGAACCGTCATCAGGCCGAAGACCTGACCCATGACGCCTTCGTGCGCGTGCTGGAATCGGGTGGGGCCAGTGTCGAGCAGCCTCGCGCGTATCTGCACCAGACGGCCCGCAACATTGCGGTCGACACCTGGCGACGGGAAGACCGGCGCCAGGAGCTGGAAACACACTCCATCGACAGTTCAGCCGGCCACGAAGGTGACCCGGAGGCGTTCATGCATGCCGTTCAACTGGCCGACTCCGTCGAGCGGGCGTTGGCCGAGTTGCCGCTCAATTGCCGCAAGGTGTTCATCTGGCAGAAGCTTGAAGGCTTGAGCCAGCTCGAAATCGCCGAACGGCTGGGTTTGAGCAAGAACATGGTGGAAAAGTATATGATCCGCACACTTCGCCATCTGCGTGACCGGCTGGACGCCTCGGCGAAATGAAGCTTTGTCATCGGGAACAGGCCCGCCTTTTATCAGCTCAGGAAATGCCATGACGACGGACCGTGAATGCCCATGTGGCGCCGATGCTGTACGCGATCAGGCGGCCTTCTGGTTCGCCCGCTCGCGCGATGGCGACCTGCCTGCCGAGGAGCGTGCCAGTTTCGAAAGCTGGCTGGCCGAGCATGACCAGCACGCCCATGAAATCCGCCTGTTGCACAACCTCTGGGGCGCCGCCGACCTGCTGCCCCGTGCCCGTCTTGAAGCCCTGTGCGAAGCCGACGCGCCGACACCGTTGCGCCCTCCGAAACCCGCGACGGGCAGGGCGTTCATCCGTTACGCCGTGGCCGCCAGCCTGGTGGCGATGGTGGGCGCAGGTGCCTTGTACCTGGGTGTGAACCCCAAGCCCGACTACAGCGAAGAGTTCGCCACGGTGCTGGGCGAACGGCGCCAGGTGGCCTTGCCCGATGGCTCGGTGCTGGACCTCAATGGCCGCACGCGCATGAAGGTGCATTTCTACCGCGACAGCCGGCAGATCGAGCTGGCCGAAGGCGAGGCCATGTTCAGCGTCGAACACGACCCTTCGCGACCTTTCGTGGTGCAGACTGGCCAGGGCTCGGTGACGGTCACCGGCACCCGTTTCGATGTGCGCCGCGATCCGGCCCTGACCCAGGTGGCGGTGGAATCCGGCACGGTGAAGGTCAAGGGCCGTGCCGACGAGCCGGGCAACCAGGTCACGCTGACCGCAGGGCTGGGCTCGAACATCGATGCCAGCGGCAAGGTGACCCCGGCATCGGCGGTCAACACCGCAGCGATCACCGCCTGGCGCGGCGGCAAGCTGGTGTTCAACGATGCCTCGCTCAAGGATGTGGTTCGGGATGTGTCGCGTTATCGGGAAAAACCACTGCGAGTCGCACCGGGCAAAACCGAGAACCTGCGCCTGACCAGCGTCTTCAAATCCGATGACACCGACGCTCTGTTGCGCGCCTTGCCAAGCATCCTGCCAGTGGCCGTGCGAACCCTGGCCGATGGCAGCCAGGAAATTTTTTCAAAATAGATTCAGGTTTTTTTCGCGCCCTTCGTCTTCTTGTCCAACTGCGATTGCTTAGCATTCAAAAATTCGCAGACAGGCTCCGCATTCTGGACTTCAGGACAAGAAACGACGTGAAAAACAATAGACTCAACGCGCTTCAACTGGCTGTCAGTCGCTCACTGCCATCTTCGCCATCTTCCCGCTGGTTGCCGTGGGTGCTGGCCTTCGCCGTGGGCACGGGGGCGAGCAACAGCTTTGCCGAAGGCGCGCCGACGGCGATTCACATCCAGGCTCAGTCCCTGGGCGCTGCGTTGAGTCAACTGGGTCAGCAGACCTCCCTGCAATTGTTCTTCAGTCCTGATCTGGTCGCCGGCAAGCAGGCCCCGGCAGTCGATGGCAACCTGTCGCCGGAGCAGGCGCTGCGCTCCTTGCTCAAGGGCAGTGGCCTGGATTACGAGATGTCCGCTGACACTGTGGTGCTCAAGCCTGCCGGAACCAGCGCCGCCGCGACCCCTGGCAGCATGGAAATCGCCCCGATGGAAGTGAAGGTGGTGGGTGACTGGCTGGGCGATGCCGACCAGGCGGTGGTGCAGAACCACCCCGGCGCACGTACCGTCGTGCGTCGTCAGGCGATGGTCGAGCAGGGCGCGCAGAACGTCGGCGATGTGCTGCGCAGGATTCCCGGCGTGCAGGTGCAGGAATCCAACGGCACCGGTGGCAGCGATATTTCCCTCAACGTCGGCGTGCGCGGCCTGACTTCGCGCCTGTCGCCACGCTCCACCGTGCTGATTGACGGCGTGCCGGCGGCGTTTGCGCCCTACGGCCAGCCGCAACTGTCCATGGCGCCGATCTCCTCGGGCAACCTGGACAGCATCGACGTGGTGCGCGGCGCCGGTTCCGTGCGCTACGGGCCGCAGAACGTCGGCGGCGTGATCAACTTCGTGACCCGCGCCATCCCTGAAAAACTCAGCGGTGACCTCAGCAGCACCATCGAAACCAGCCGCCACGGTGGCTACAAGAATCTGGAAACCATGTTCATCGGCGGCACGGCGGACAACGGCTTGGGCGCGGCTCTGCTGTACTCCACCGTCAATGGCAATGGCTATCGATCCAGCAACAACGACAACGACATCGACGACGTACTGCTCAAGACGCACTGGGCGCTGACCGAAGAAGACGACCTGTCGGTGAACTTCCATTATTACGACGCCAAGGCCGACATGCCGGGCGGCCTGACCCAGCGCCAGTTCGACGCCAACCCGTACCAGTCCGACCGTGATTACGACAACTTCACGGGGCGGCGCAAGGACGTGTCGATCAAGTACAAGCGTCAGATCGACGACTCGACCCAGGCCGAAGTGCTGACCTATTACACCGACAGTTTCCGTGGCAGCAACATTGCGGCCCGCGATCAGAAGACCCTGGGTTCGTTCCCGCGCAGCTACCACACCTTTGGTATCGAGCCTCGGGTATCCCACGTGCTGGATCTGGGGCCGACCACCCAGGAAGTCAGCGTGGGTGCGCGCTATCTGAAAGAAGCCATGCACGAGCAGGCTTCGCGCCTGGGGCTGGTCAACAACACCCCGGTGGCGATTCCTGGCTCCGACGGTCACGTCTATCAGGACCGCACCGGCGGCACCGAAGCGACGGCGTTCTACATCGACGACAAGATCGACGTGGGCAAATGGACCATCACCCCGGGCATCCGCTTCGAGCGCATCAGCACTGACTGGCACGAACGCCCGGTGCTGGGCACGAACGGTGTGCGGGTGCAGGAGAAGGACCGCAGCGTAAACAACAATGAACCGCTGCCGGCGCTGAGCGTGATGTATCACCTGTCGGACGAATGGAAACTGTTCGCCAACTACGAGACCTCCTTCGGCAGCCTGCAATACTTCCAGGTGGCCCAGGGAGGTATCGGCAATGACACCGCCAGCGGCCTGCAACCGGAGAAGGCCAAGACCTACGAACTCGGCACCCGTTACGACAACGGCACCTGGGGCGGCGAGGTGACGGCGTTCTACATCGACTTCGACGACGAGCTGCAATACATCAGCAACGACGTGGGCTGGACCAACCTGGGCGCCACCAAGCACCAGGGCATCGAGGCCTCGGCGCACTATGACCTCAGCGCCCTGGATGCACGCCTCGCCGGCCTGACCGCCAACGCCGGTTTCACCTACACCCGCGCCACCTATGAAGGCGACATTCCGGGCTTCAAGGGCCGCGACCTGCCGTTCTACTCCCGTCAGGTGGCCACCGTGGGCCTGCGTTATGAAGTCGACCGCTGGACCTACAACCTCGACGGTTTCGCCCAATCGAAACAGCGCGCCCCGGGCACCGGCACCAACGCCGATGGCAGCTTCAATGGCAACTACATCACCGAGCCTTCGGCTGACGGCCAGTACGGCAACATCCCCGGCTACGTGACCTGGAACCTGCGTGGCGCCTACGACTTCGGCAAAAGCATGTCCAACCTGAAGCTGGGTGCAGGCGTGAAAAACGTCTTCGACCACCAGTACTTCACCCGCTCCAGCGACAACAACTCGGGGATCTACCTGGGCCAGCCGCGTACCTTCTTCGTGCAGGCGAGCGTGGGGTTCTAAGGCCGCCCGAGCCCCGTAGCAGCACGGCTTGCCGGCGGGGGCGGTGTGTCAGGCAATGGATGCTTGTCTGACACACCGCTCCCGCCGGCAAGCCGTGCTGCTACGGGGTAATGTGGCAATCGGTTTGGCCCGGGTCAGCCCGGGAAATTGCACCGAAAACTCACGGCCCGGTGATCGGACGGTCCCGCCGGGAGAACTCTGCCAGTCGAAGGCTCAGTGCCATTGACCACTGCATAGTCGAGCATGTTCAGCGGGGCGACACTGGGGTGGGTTTCGGAAGCGGGCAACGCCAGTTGGGCGATGTCGGGAGGGGAAATCCAGTTGCCTCGTCGCTGCGTTGAACCGGGTGGGCCTTGACGTGGATCCCTGTTGAAGTCTCCTGTCATGAAAAAGCGCGAAGGCGTGTGCCAACTGACTTCGCGCAGCATGCGCGGAGCGTTGACACCGCCACCGGAGATCGCATGAAAGCTGTAGACGCTGAAGAGCTCTTGGGAATTTGACCGGAAACGTAACTGCAGGCCCAGTGCGGGGCGATTGAATCGGCCGCTCTCACTGTCCGGCAAGCCGTCGGAAATAACCACGGGCCGCACGATATCCAGTCCGCTGGCTTCAGAGACGACGATGGCCAGGTTAACGCGCAAGCGTTGAACATCGATGAAGAAGATCCTGTACCGCTCCGGGCGCGTGACCGTTCCGGCGTTCCAATGGTAATGCTCTATCTGGAAAGGTATACCGAACTGGTCCAGAACGACGATCGGAGTCGCATGAACTGCAGAGCTGGGTACGACACCCACCTCTTGCAAGGCCACCACCGCATTGGCGCGAGCCAGTTGCAGGACGAACGTGCGCCACTTGGTATCGGTCGCTTCCGCAGCCCCCTGCATGTTCCAGGTCGCGACGTTCACCGGATGAATCCCTGCGACAGGGGGTCTGCCCAGTTCGATCAACGCGTCCTGACCGTCGTCGCGAATCAGGGCGTGGTAATAATCACGGATCCCGCCTTGCAGGCGGATCCGGGCATGCCAGGGGCCGTGCGCCGCACCGACGGCGAACTGCAGCATTCTCAGGGCGTCGCCGTAATCGAGGGTCTCAGGGCCGAAGGGCGCCCGCAGGCCGTTCATGATGAATGCGTGGTGAAGGTGATAGAAGCTCAGCAGCAGCGGGTAACTGTCCCGCGGGTGCACGTCATTGATGTGAGCGATGATCCCGGCGTCGTTGTACAGGCGACTGAACATTGACCTGAGAACCAATGCGTAGGTGCTTTGCGTGGGGTCGTTGGCGCTGCGCATCCAATGAGTCGACAAGTAGTAAGCCAGCCAGGCAGCGGTATGCCGTGCGGTGTCGGGGTCGGTTCGCAGCAGGGCGAAGATGTCGGTCACGATGACTTCCAGCTGCGTCTCGAAATCTGTTGCGCTCAAGGATGGCAGTAGCTGCATCGAGGTGTAATCGTGAATCGTGCTGTCAACGGGCATGGGTGAGACTCACGATCAGGATGCCGAAGCGGTGGGTGGGGGTACGTAGCCGGGGAAAACCGTGACCAGTGCGCCATCCTGGACGGCCAGTGCCGGACTTCCCGACCCGCACAGAAGCCCGTTGCTGGGTATGGCGGGGCTGAAGGCGTTGCCATCGTAGGTGTATTGATCCAGTCGATTGTTCTTCCCGATGAAGATCAGTTTGAGCAGGCCGTTATGGACCGCAAGGCCCGGGGAGTGGCCATATCGCTTGTTGATCAGCAGGATGCTGCTCGTCCAGTTTTCACCATCGCTTTTGAGCAGATAGACCTTCTTGTCGTCACGATCTTCATAGATCAGATGAATCAGGTTCTGGTACAGGGTTGCCACAGGGCTCAGGAAGGTGGAGATGTTGATGTCCTTGTCTTTCTGAAGGACTTTCCACGTTGTCCAGGTGACAAGATTGGCGGTTGTTCGGTAAAAAACGCTGGAAAAACCAGGGTGTTTGTAGAACATGAACAGCACGCCATTGAGGACCGAGAACGTTGGTGTCTGTGACAGCCCATCTGTTAGCACTGCTGTCTGAATGAAGGTCTGCGCCGTTTCGTTGTACTTGCACACCGCAATGTTGCCATATGTGTTCTTGTAAACGATGACCAGTTGGCCTTTGAAAGACGCAAGCCCGGGTAAGCTTGTGCTGACCAGGCCAGTACTCGGTGTGCCCAGGCTCCACTGCGCTGATGAGGACTGCCGGCTGCTTAGCCTGATTTCGCCGCCACTCAGGTAGGCGCAATATAGAGTGCCTTTGTGCAGCACCATGCGGCAGCTTTCCGAAGAGGCTTCATCGAGCAAGGTGGACCCGCTGAGAATGCCGTGCAGATTTTGGGTGTAGTTCAGATTCATGACCGAGGATTCCTGAAAAAGGGAAACCACACTTAGTCACCCTTTGCAGAGGTAAGCTGCCGGATATTTCCCCGCTGATCTGTGGGAAAGGCTGATCTGTGAAGTGAGACGCTGAGCTGAGAAATACGCCGAACGGACGTTCCCAGACCTTGACGATGATTTGTAACGGGACAATACTTCGCTCAGATTCATATAGATGACTATATAACTACAACAGCGAAGCACCTCCCATGAATAGACTGTCCAGTGATGTCCGCCTGCCACTCTACCAGCGCCTTCGTGACCAGTTGGCCGAACAGATCGCCAATAACCGTTGGCGTCCGGGGGAGGCGATTCCTACCGAAGCGGCGTTGTCCAGCGAGTATTGCCTGTCCACCGGCACGGTGCGCAAGGCCATCGACATGCTGGTGGGCGAAAATATCCTGGAACGCCAGCAGGGGCGCGGCACCTTCATTCGCCGTCCGCAGTTCCAGTCTTCGCTGTTCCGTTTCTTCCGTTTCCAGAGCGTGTCCGGCGAGCGTCAGGTGCCGGAGAGCCGCATTCTGTCCATCGATGCCGTGACGTCGCCTTCGGCCGTGTCCCAGGCCCTTGGCCTGCCGCTGGAAGCCCCGGTGATCCGCATGATCCGCCTGCGTCTGCTGGACGCGCAACCGGTGCTGGCGGAGGAAATCTGGCTGCCGCAGGTGCAGTTCCAGACACTGCTGGAAATCGACCTGAGCAAACAGGGCCCGCTGCTGTACCCCATCTACGAAGAGCTGTGCGGACAGGTGGTGGCCTACGCCGAGGAAACCCTCACCGCCGAGGCCATCAGCGACGTGCACGCCCGGCTGCTGCAGGTGCCCGCAGGCAGCCCGGTGGTGGTGATCGAGCGTCTGGCGCGCAATTACGCCGGCCAACCACTGGAATGGCGCCGCTCCCGTGGCCATGCCAGCCACTTCCGCTACAGCGTCGATATTCGCTAGGGCGCACACAACCCCTACGTAGCAGCAAGGCTTGCCGGCGGGAGCGGTGTGTCAGTCACCACTGCATTGCCCAGGACACCGCTCCCGCCGGCAAGCCGTGCTGCTACGAAGTTTTTTGCAAGCCCCGTCACTCGAGAACGGGCTGAACAACAACTGCCGCATCACACGTATAAGGACAAGAACCATGTTCAACTGGTATCGCCAAGTCACTCCTCGGGAGCGTAAAACGTTCTGGGCCTGTTTCGGCGGATGGTCGCTGGATGCCCTGGAAGTCCAGATGTTCGGCCTGGCGATCCCGGCGCTGATCGCCGCCTTCGCCCTGAGCAAGGGCGACGCGGGCCTGATCAGCGGTGTGACCCTGGTCACCTCGGCGCTGGGCGGCTGGGTCGGCGGCACGCTGTCGGACCGCTATGGCCGGGTGCGCACCCTGCAATCGATGATCCTCTGGTTCTCGTTCTTCACCTTCCTCTCGGCGTTCGTCACCGGCTTCAGCTCGCTGCTGGTGGTCAAGGCGCTGCAAGGCTTCGGTATCGGCGGCGAGTGGGCTGCAGGCGCCGTATTGATGGCTGAAACCATCAACCCCAAATACCGCGGCAAGGTCATGGGCACCGTGCAGAGCGCATGGGCCGTGGGCTGGGGCCTGGCGGTGGGCGTGTTCACGCTGATCTACTCGTTCGTCCCGGCCGATATCGCCTGGCGCGTGATGTTCCTGGTGGGCCTGCTGCCGTCGCTGCTGATCATCTGGGTGCGTCGCAACGTCGAGGAGCCGGACAGCTTCCAGCGTCTGCAAAAGACCAACGCCATCCCGCAAAGCTTCTTCAAGTCCCTGGCCGGGATCTTCCGTCCTGAACTGCTGCGCGTGACCCTGCTCGGCGGCCTGTTGGGCCTGGGCGCCCACGGCGGTTACCACGCGGTCATGACCTGGCTGCCGACCTTCCTCAAGACCGAGCGCAACCTGTCGGTGCTGAACTCCGGCGGTTACCTGGCGGTGATCATCGTCGCCTTCTGGTGTGGCTGCGTGGCCAGCGGCTTCCTGATCGACCGCATCGGCCGCCGCATGAACATCGTGCTGTTCGCCCTGTGCTGCGTGATCACCGTGCAGTGCTACGTCTTCCTGCCGCTGACCAACACCCAGATGCTGTTTTTGGGCTTCCCGCTGGGCTTCTTCGCTGCCGGCATTCCGGCAAGCCTGGGCGCACTGTTCAATGAGCTGTACCCGGCTGACGTGCGCGGGGCAGGGGTGGGCTTCTGCTACAACTTCGGTCGCGTCCTGTCCTCGGTGTTCCCGTTCCTGGTCGGCCACATGAGCGAGTCGATGTCCCTGGGTTCGGCCATCGGTATCGATGCCGGTATCGCCTACGGCGTGGCTGTGCTCGCCGCGCTGTGCCTGCCGGAAACCCGCGGTCGCAGCCTGGAAAACACCGCCGCCCCGACCCAGGGCCCGACCCCGCGCAACGAAACCGCCAGCGCCTGATGTTCCTGTTGCGCGCAGCCCGGTGCTGCGCGCGTCCTCTGATAGATGAGACCCATGTCCGATACCTTTCCCGCGTCGATCATTGGCATTGACGGCCACGCACATGTATTCAGCAGGGAGCTGGATCTGACTTCGGCACGACGCTATTCGCCCGACTACGATGCCACCCTGGCAATGTACCGGCACAACCTGCAAGCCCACGGCCTGAGCCACGGCGTGCTGGTGCAGCCGAGTTTTCTGGGCACGGACAACAGCTACCTGCTCGATGCCCTGAAACAGGCGCCGACGCAGTTGCGCGGTGTGGTGGTGGTCGAGCGTGACATCAGCCGCGCGGAGCTTGAGGCGATGGATCGGCTGGGCGTGGTCGGCGTTCGCCTGAACCTGATGGGCAAGGCACTGCCGGACTTTTCCGAGCCTGCCTGGAAGGTGCTGTTCGGGCACATCGCCGAGCTTGACTGGCATGTGGAACTGCATCGCCACGTGGCGGACATTCCGACCCTGGTGCGCGGGCTGATGCCGTTCGGCATCAAGGTGGTGATCGATCACTTCGGGCGTCCCGATGCGCGGTTGGGTCTGGATCAGCCGGGGTTTCGACAGATGCTGGAACTTGGGCTCAGTGGCCGGTTGTGGATGAAGGTTTCCGGCATCTATCGGCTGGACGGCAGCGAAGCAGAAAACCACGAGTTCGCCCGCGCAGCCCTGCCGTTGCTGGAGCAGAGCTTCGGTGCCCAGCGCATGGTCTGGGGCAGCGACTGGCCCCACACCCAGCATGAAGGCCGGGTGAGCTACGCCAGCGTCGTCGAGCAACTGCGGGCGCTGGGCTGCTCGGCCCAGGCGATGCGCTCGCTGCTGATCGAGGCGCCGCAGGTGCTGTTTGATTTTGCGCCGGTGGAGGCCTGATTCCCGCAGCTGTCAGCCAGATGAACAAATCGTTAGTCAGGCGCACTCACAGTTTCATGGGGTATTCATTTGTCGTTCATGGGCCTCGGGCGCAGGCTGGGTACTTAGAGAATCGCTCCGGGTCCGGGGCATTTTCAACCTGTCGAGGAATGTTCCATGAACGCCAATTCGTTATTGCTGGTTCCCATGCTGGGCCTGGTCGCCGTGCTGTCGGGCTGCGCAGGCCCCATGCCCAAGGCTGACCCGAGCGAAGCCTGGATCGGCTTGCAGGAAGAACCGTCCGGTGTCCTGATGGCCGAAGATGTGGATGGCCACCGGTTGAATGACGGCCGCTACTTCGACGTCAAACCCGGAGCCCACAAGCTTGATGTCAACCTGATCGTCGAAGGCAACGGCGATGACGGCCAGATGAACTGCGAGGCCGGCATCCGCTTCAACCAGTTCAAGGCGGGCGAGCATTACAAACTGGTGGAATCGAGCCTGGGCGAGGAATACAGCGTCAAACTCGAAGACGCCCAAGGCCATCAGTTGGGCCGCACCAGAGACTTCACCTGCATGCCGGGGTGATGTTCTCGTAACACTGTCCCGTAGCAGCACGGCTTGCCGGCGGGGACGTCGTGTCAGGCAATACATCTTTGTCTGACCCACCGCTCCCGCCGGCAAGCCGTGCTGCTACGGACTCTATGGGCTACACAAATCTCCTGTAGCAGCCGGGCTTGCCCGCGGGGACGTCCTCAAGATCGCTCCCGCCGGCAAGCCGGACTGCTACGGACCGTGTAGAGATTTCTGGTCATGCACCCAACGCCAACACCTGCCGGCACTCCAGCACCAGGCTCGCGCCGCCGGAGGGGCTGTTGCCGATGCGCAGTTTGAAGCCGTGCAGGTTGACGATGGCCGCGACGATGGACAGGCCCAGGCCGAAGCCGCTCTGCTGGTTGCCGGTTTCGCTGCGGTAGAAGCGCTTGAACACTGCATCGCGTTCGGCGTCGGGGATGCCGGGGCCGGTGTCCTGGACTTCAAGAAAGGTGGTTTCGCCCTCGGCCCGGGCGATCAACAGCACCTGGCCGCCTGCCGGGGTGAATTTGATCGAGTTGCTCAGCAAATTCGAAAGCGCTTCGAACAGCAGGGCGCGGTCGCCGACCACCGGTGGCAGGTTTTGGGCGACTTTCAGATGCAGCGAGACGCGACCTTCCTCGGCCAGCGGCAGGTAAAAGTCATGCAACTCCTGCAACAGCGGCGCCGGATCGAGCTGCCCGAACGCGGAGCGGCGCTGATGGTCTTCCAGCTCGGAGATGCGCAACAGCCCGCGAAAGCGCGCCATCAGGGTGTCGGCGTCGGCGATGACCTGGGCCATCTGCTCACCCTGGGGCGAGTCTTCGGCCGATTGCTGCTGAATCCGGTAAAGCTGCGCCCGCAGGCGGGTGAGCGGGGTGCGCAGGTCGTGGGCGATGTTGTCGCAGACCCCCTTGACCTCGTTCATCAGCCGCTCTATACGGTCGAGCATGGCGTTGACGATGTCGGCCAGCATGTCCAGCTCGTCACGTCGGTTCGACACCGGCAGGCGGCGGGTCAGATCGCCTGTGACGATGGCTTCGGCACTGGCCTGGATCGCGCGGATTCGCAACAGCGGCCGTCTTCTGAGCAGGTGCCAGCCCAAGGCGCCAGGCAGGATGGTCAGGGAAATACCCCACAGCAGCGCGCGCAGGATCAGGGTGGTGACCGCGAACAGCGAGCCGTTGTCGCGCACCAGTACCAGCCAGCGGTTGTCCATGGTGTGGATCGCCACGGCGTCGCAACTGGCGGGCGGCAGATTCGGGTCGTCGGAATCGATGCAGGTGTCCAGTTCCTGAATCTGGCCATTGAGAGCCAGGCCTTCGGGAATCTCGCGAATCGGCCCGCTGATGGGTTTGAGGTTGTCGTCGAACAGGCCGTAAGCATCCACGGTGCGGATGTCGAACTTGTCGCTGGTGCGCAGGGCGTCATCGAGCTGCGCGCCTTCGAAGCGCGAGAACAGCTGCTGGCGTTGCATCAGCGAGTGCCGGGCCAGGGTGTTCAGGTAACTGGTGACTTCCCAGTACAGCACCCCCATGAGGATGCTGCTCCAGGCCACGAACAGAAAACTGTAGAGCGCCAGCAGACGGCTGCTGGAGGAGCGCCAGCCCTTAGACGGGTTCGGCAATGACATAACCTGAGCCTCGAACGGTACGTATCAGCGGCGTCAGGGTAGGGGGATCGATTTTCTTGCGCAAGCGACCGATATGAACGTCGATCAGGTTGGTGCCAGGGTCGAAGTGGTAACCCCAGACTTCCTCGAAGATCATCATGCGCGTGATGATCTGGCCGCTGTTGCGCATCAAAAATTCCAGCAGCTTGTATTCGGTGGGCAGCAGGTTCAGCGGTTGCCCGGCGCGGCTGGCCTCGCGGGTGATCAGGTTCAGTTCAAGGTCCGCGACCCGCAGCATGGTTTCGGCCTGGGTTACCGGGTTGCTGCGGCGCAGCAGCACCTCGACCCGGGCGGCCATCTCGTCGGAGGCGAAGGGCTTGGACAGGTAGTCATCGCCACCGGCACGCAGCCCGCGCACGCGTTCGTCGACATCGGACAGGGCGCTGATCATCAGGATCGGCGTGGCGATACCCAGCGCGCGCATGGTGGTGACGATTGCCAGGCCATCGACTTCCGGCAGCATGCGGTCCAGCGTGATCAGGTCGTAATCGCCGCTGACGGCACGCACCAGGCCTTCGCGGCCGTTGTCGACCCAGTCGACGTGCAGGCCGTGGCTGCTGAGTTCAGCGACGATTTCCTTGGCAGTGACGGCATCGTCTTCGATTGTCAGAATTCGGGTCATGGGGCTTTATGAACCACGTAGTGACTGAAGGCTGTAGTTTGCCTTTAAACGTAGCTGCTATTTCTTAAAAATAATTTAAGAAGGTGGGAGTGCCTTGATTTCCCGCACAACGCATCACCTGTAGGAGTGAGCTTGCTCGCGATGGCGGTGTGTCAGGCAACCTGTCTTCGACTGACACTCCGATATCGCGAGCAAGCTCACTCCTACAGGGGGTTGCGTGCATCTTCGGATTTTGTTTTTTCGTGGGTGTTCGAGCGAGGGCGTTTTTCTTTCTTCGGCATCCCACTCTCACTGCGAATCTGCGCATGGCTTATCAGCGCAAAGATAAAGCTGCCGCCGATGATATTGCCCGCCAGCGTAGGCCCGGCGAACACCAGCCAGAACTCCTTCCAGGCCAGTTCCCCGGCGAACACCAGGTAGGACACTTCCGCCGAACCCACCACGATATGGGTGAAGTCCCCCAGGGCCATCAGGTAGGTGATCATCAGGATGATCCACATCTTGGCGTTTTCCATCGACGGGATCATCCAGACCATGGTGGCGATCATCCAGCCGGAGACGATGCCCTTGGCGAACATCGTCGTGCTTTCGTTCTCCATCACCTTGCGCCCGATTTCCAGAAAGGCTTCGTCGGTCTTGGTGTCGAAGATCGGCAGGTGCAGCATCACGTAGGCCACCAGCAGCGTGCCGCACAGGTTGCCCACCAGCACCACGGTCCACAGCCGCAGCAGGCGGCCGAAGTTGTTGAGGGTGGGCTTGGTCATCACCGGCAGGACGGCCGTCAGGGTGTTTTCGGTGAACAGTTGCTGGCGGGCCAGGATGACGGCCAGAAAGCCTGCGCTGTAGCCGACGCTGGCGATGACCTTGAAGGTATCGCCGTCGGGCAGGCGCGAGTTGAGCAACCCCATGGCCATCAGTGACAGGCCCATGGTCAGGCCTGCGGCCAGGGCCGACCAGAACAGCGCCGCGACATTGCGCTCCAGCTCCTGGTCGCCCTGCATGCGAATGGTCTCGTGCAGCACGGCGGCGCGGGGTGGCTGGTTTTCATCGATCTCGCGTTCTTCTTCCGGCGTCAGGCCCGGGGTCTTGCCGTCTTCTTCTTTGCTGTTCATGGCGGGGGGCTCGTGGTGGGTCGTGCTGTTGCTTCAGACACGCCGCGCTTGCCGTCGTTCGGTACTCTCCCCGGACTTGTAGGAGCGCGCTTGCCCGCGACGGCGGTTTGCCTGACACACCTCTGGTGAATGACCCACCGCAATCGCGGGCAAGCGCGCTCCTACAGCAGATGGGGGTTAAGCGATGAGATCGGCGCTGTCGATGCGCTTGACGCCTGCAGCCGTCAGCTCCTGCCACGCCTTGTCCAGCGAGCCATTGAGGTCGATGGCCTTGCACGCATCGGCGATCACCCAGGTATTGAACCCCGCCGCCCGCGCATCGAGGGCCGACCAGGCCACGCAGAAGTCCAGCGCCAGGCCCACCACGAACACGCTGTCGATGCCGCGCTCCTTGAGGTAGCCCGCAAGGCCGGTCTGGGTGGTGCGGTCGGCCTCGACGAAGGCCGAGTAACTGTCGATGCCCGCGTTGCAGCCCTTGCGCAGGATGAGCTGCGCATGGGGAATCGCCAGATCCGCGTGCAATTCGGCACCGGGGCTGCCCTGAACGCAGTGATCCGGCCACAGCGTCTGCGGCCCGTAGGGCAGGGTGATGCTGTCGAACGGCGCACGGCCCGCATGGCTTGAAGCGAACGAGATGTGCCCGCCCGGGTGCCAGTCCTGGGTGATGACCACGTTGCGAAAGCGTGCGCCCAGCCGGTTCACCAGCGGCAGCAGGGCATCGCCCTCGGCCACGGCCAGCGCGCCGCCGGGCATGAAGTCGTACTGCATGTCGATGACCAGCAGGGCGGCGCGCGGGTCATCGGGCAGTCGGGCCAAAGAGGCGTTCATCAGGCAAACACCCGGATCGGCGCGCCGGCGTGCCAGGCCTGGATGTCTTCGATCATCTGGCTGAAGAACATCCGGTAATTGTTTTCCGTCACATAGCCCACGTGCGGCGTCGCCAACAGGTTCGGCAGGCTGCGGAACGGGTGGTCGGCCGGCAGCGGTTCGACGCTGTAGACGTCCAGCGCTGCGCCGGCGATTTTCTTCTGCTTGAGCACGTCGATCAGCGCCTCTTCATCGACGATAGGCCCGCGAGCGGTGTTGACCAGGTAGGCGGTGGGCTTCATGCGGTTGAGCGATTCTGCGTCCACCAGGCCACGGCTGCGGTCGCTGAGCACCAGGTTGACGGAGATGATGTCCGACTGTTCGAACAGGGCCTGCTTGCTGACGTAGGTCACGCCGTGTTCGGCCGCGCGTTCGGCGGTGAGGTTTTCGCTCCAGGCGATGACTTTCATGTCGAAGGCCTGGGCATAGCGGGCGATTTTCTGGCCGATGCTGCCCAGGCCGACGATGCCCAGGGTCTTGCCGTACAGGTCGCTGCCAATGCCGATCTGCCAGTTGCCGGCGCGCAGAGAGTTGGCTTCGTCGACGATATTGCGGGTCACGCCCATGATCAGCGCCCAGGTCATTTCCGGGGCGGCGTATTTGTAGCTGTCGGTGCCGACCACGGTGATGCCCAGGCGCGCGGCGGCCTTGAGGTCCAGGGCGGCATTGCGCATGCCGCCGGTCACCAGCAACTTGAGATTGGGCAGTTGGCTGAGCAGAGCGTCGTCGAAGATCGTGCGCTCGCGCATCACGCAGATGACGTTGAAATCCTTCAGGCGCTCGACCATGGTCGCCGTGTCGGCAGGGTACTCGTGCAGGAAGCTGACGTCGCCGATAGGGTCCAGGACTGTCCAGTCCACCACGTCACGGGCAACGGATTGCCAGTCATCGAGTACGGCAATTCTCAGCGTCTGAGTCATTTGGGTTCAGGCCTCATTCAAGGAGCACACAGGTTTTATGGCGCACACAGTACGCCTGCCGTGCGTGGGTTGGAACCCTCTGACAGCGCTGTTTCACCCGTAGCAGCACGGCTTGCCGGCGGGAGCGCTGTGTCAGGCGCCAGGGAGGTGACTGACACGACGCTCCCGCCGGCAAGCCGTGCTGCTACGGACCGGGGATGCTGTGGGACCTAATTGAACAGCCCCGCCGCGATGTTGATCGAAAACCCCAGGATCGAGGTATTGAACAGAAAGCCGATCAGCGATTGCGCCAGCACTACCTTGCGCAGGCTGCGGGTGGCGACGCCGACGTCGGAGGTCTGCACCGCAACGCTGATGGTGAAGCTGAAGTACAGGAAGTCCCAGTAATCGGGGTTCTGCTCGTTGTCGGCGAAGCGCAGGGCGCTGTCTTCGCCGTCCCAGGTGTAGAACAGCCGGGCGTAATGCAGGCTGAAAATCATCCCGGTCAGCAGCCACGAGCCAACAATGGTCAGGCCCGTGAAGGCGTAATGCAGGGCCTTGGCGCTGGACGACATGTCCTTGATTCCCGATAGCTCCAGCACGATGGCCGCAAGGCTTGCGATCGCGGCCACGCACACCATCACCAGCACGACGCCTGCGTTCTCGTCTTCGGCTTCGGCAATGCGCCGCACGTCTTCGGCGTTGGAGCGAAAGGTGCGCAGCATGATGAGGACCATGTAGATCCAGCCGCCGACGTTCCAGCCGATCAGGCATTTGCTGGTCAGGGTGATGTTCGGCGCGATGAAGGCCGCGGCGATGCCGGCAGCCAGGCCCAGGGCGAAGGCGATGGTCAGGCGAGGGTGGGTCTTGGCGATATGGGACATGGAGGACTTCACGGCGATAACCTGCTGGAACCTTAGCACGCCGTGGTCGGTGGAGCGGGTAAAGAAAAACGGCGCGCAAGGGGTTACGCGCCGGTCGCCATTTGGCAATTTACGTGGTTCTGTTCAAACGGGCAGGGTCTTCACGAAAAGTCGGCGAGCGAAGGCCAGGCAAGGCAAAAACAGGCGAGGAAGCGGAGTCTAGGGGCCTAAATGAGCATTCCGAGCCTGTTTTTAACGCAGCATGGTCAAGCGCAGCCACTTTACGTGGAGAGCCTCAGCGCACCAGGCAAGGCTGCTTGTTGTTGAACTTCCAGTTCGGCACCAGGAACTGCATGGCAACGCTGTCGTCGCGGGCGCCCAGGCCCATACCTTTGTACAGCTCGTGAGCCTTGGCCACCTGGTCCATGTCGATCTCGACGCCCAGGCCGGGTTTCTTCGGCACTTCGACGTTGCCGCCGATGATCTTCAGCGGCTCCTTGGTCAGGCGCTGGCCGTCCTGCCAGATCCAGTGGGTGTCGATGGCGGTGATGTTGCCCGGCGCTGCGGCAGCGGCGTGGGTGAACATCGCAAGCGAGATGTCGAAGTGGTTGTTGGAATGCGAGCCCCAGGTCAGGCCCCACTCGTTGCACATCTGCGCCACACGCACCGAACCCTGCATGGTCCAGAAGTGCGGGTCGGCCAGCGGGATGTCCACCGATTGCAACTGGATCGCGTGGCCCATTTCACGCCAGTCGGTGGCGATCATGTTGGTGGCGGTGCGCAGGCCGGTCGAACGACGGAACTCGGCCATGACTTCGCGGCCCGAGTAGCCGTTTTCGGCGCCGCACGGGTCTTCGGCGTAGGCCAGGACTTTATGCTGGTCGCGGCACAGGCGGATGGCTTCCTTGAGCGACCAGGCGCCGTTGGGGTCCAGGGTGATGCGCGCTTTCGGGAAGCGCTCGGCCAGCGCCGTCACCGCTTCGATTTCGGCATCGCCGTTGAGCACGCCGCCTTTGAGTTTGAAGTCTTCGAAGCCGTACTGGACGTAGGCCGCTTCAGCCAGGCGCACCACGCGCTCGGGGGTCAGGGCTTCCTCGTGACGCACGCGGAACCACTCGTTGTCGGCATCGTGCTCGGTGCGGTAGGGCAGGTTGGTTTTGCTCTGATCACCGACGTAGAACAGGTAGCCGAGCATTTTCACCGAGTCGCGCTGCTGGCCTTCACCGAGCAAGGCCGCCACCGGGACTTCCAGGTGCTGGCCCAGCAAGTCGAGCACGGCGGCTTCGATGCCGGTGACCGCGTGGATGGTGATGCGCAGGTCGAAGGTCTGCAGGCCACGGCCGCCCGCATCGCGCTCGGCGAAGGTGCGGCGCACGTCGTTGAGAATCTTCTGGTAGTTGCCGATGGTGCTGCCGACCACCAGCGAGCGCGCGTCTTCCAGGGTCTGGCGGATTTTCTCGCCGCCCGGAATTTCGCCCACGCCGGTGTGCCCGGCGTTGTCCTTGAGGATCACGATGTTGCGGGTGAAGTACGGGCCGTGGGCGCCGCTGAGGTTGAGCAGCATGTCATCGTGGCCGGCTACCGGGACGATCTGCATATCGGTGATGACGGGGGTGCTGCCGGAATGCTGTGTGGTCATGACTCAATCCTTGGGTGTAGAGGGCGCTGCGGGCAGCGCCTTGATTAAGAGGTTCGGCGTTTCACGAATGGCTCGGGCTGACATCGGCCTTGGCGACCGGCACGCTGCCGGGCTTGGGCGCGGTGCGCACGGTGAACACCAGGATCGCGGCGATGATCGAGGTTGCGGTCAGGCCATACAGGCCGCCCTGGATCGAACCGGTCTGCTGTTCGAGGATGCCGAAGGTGGTCGGGGCGACGAACCCGCCCAGGTTGCCGACCGAGTTGATCAGCGCGATGACGCCTGCGGCGATCCGCGCATCCAGGTAACCCTGGGGAATCGGCCAGAACAGCGAGGAGGCCGACTTGAAGCCCATGGCCGCGAAGCAGATGGCAACGAAGGCGAACACCGGGCCACCGGTGGTGGACATGAACATCCCGGCGGCGGCGATCAGCAGCGCAGCGGCGACCCAGGCTTGCTGGTGTTTCCATTTGGCCGACAGCGAGGCGAAGCCGTACATGCAGACGATGGCGATGAACCAGGGGATGGAGTTGAACAGGCCCACCTGGAAGTCGGAGAGGTCGCCCATCTTCTTGATGATGCTCGGCAGCCAAAAGGTGGCGGCGTAGATCGTCAATTGAATGAAGAAATACATCAGGCAGAACAGGATGATCTGCGGGTCCTTGAGCAGCTTGCCGATGGACAGTTTCACCGGGTTTGCGGCTTCACGAGCACGTTGCTCGGCGTCGATGGCATTGACCAGAGCGTCTTGTTCGGCGGTGGTCAGCCATTTGGCATCGTGAGGCTTGGAATCCAGCCAGAACCAGACGAAGACGCACAGCCCAACCGAGAACATGCCTTCGATGAAGTACATCCACTGCCAGCCATGGAAGCCCAGGCCTTCGATCTGCAGCAGCAGGCCGGACAGCGGGCCGGAAATCAGCGAGGCAAACGCCGAACCGCTGAGAAAGATGGCAATGGCCTTGCCGCGTTCGGCACCCGGCAGCCAGCGGGTGAAGTAGTAGATCACCCCTGGAAAGAATCCGGCTTCGGCCACACCCAGCAGAAAGCGCAGGATATAGAAGTGGGTTTCGGTCTGGATGAACGCCATGCCTGCAGCCACCAGGCCCCAGGTGAACATGATGCGGGTCAGCCAGAGGCGGGCGCCGACTTTCTGCATGAGGATGTTGGACGGAACTTCGAACAGCGCATAAGCGATGAAGAACAGGCCGGCGCCGAAGCCGTAGGCGGCAGCACCAATGCCCAGATCGTGTTCCATGTGACTACGCACGAACCCGATGTTGACCCGGTCGATGTAGTTGACGATGAACATGATGACGAACAGCGGCAGGATGTGGCGTTTGACCTTGGAGACCGCCGATTGCAGGACGGAATCGTTGGCGTCGGCCATCCGGGGTGAGGATGTGTTCACTCTTGTTGACTCCCACTGATTATTTTTATGCGGGTTGTTGCCATGTGTGTGACAAGGTGTGTCCCTTGTTGTTAGTCATCATACAAGTAATGTTTCGCCGTGCAACTGGTTTTGCGGGGCTTGCGCAGAATTTTCCGGCGCAATATTCTTGCTTGTACGACAAGCTGGATGAGTGTGTGGATGCGGGTTTGATGCTTGCTCTGTGGGGGGTTCAGGGGCGCTCGGGCGTAGGTCGGGATAACACTGTCGGTGTTGTCGGGCCCCAGTCCTGATGAAAAAATACAAGTAGGATTGGGAGGTTTCCTGATCGCTTCGTCAATCACTCTTCGTACAACTGATCATGCAGACATCTCCCAAACGCCGTCAGCACAATCTGGCCACCGACCTGGTCACCGACCTGAGCCAGCGCATCCTCATGGGCACGATTGCCCCCGGCGCCAAGTTGCCCTCGGAAAACGAAATCGTGCGTGAACACGGTGTCAGCCGCACCGTGGTCCGCGAGGCGATTTCCAAGTTGCAGGCATCGGGGTTGGTCGAGACCCATCAGGGCAAGGGCACTTTCGTGCTGGCGCGCGCGGAGCAGAGCGGCCTGCATCTGAAGATGGAAACCGCGTTCAGCGTGCGGCACATGATCGAGCTGCGCATGGGGCTGGAAACCCAGGCGGTGGCCCTGGCCGCCCAGCGCCGAACCCCGGCGCACCTGGCGGCCATGCGCGAGGCGCTGGACGATTATCAGGACCTGCTGGCCAAGGAGGACAGTTGCGTAGAGGCCGACCGACGTTTTCACCTGCTGATCGCCGAGGCCACCGGCAACCCGTATTTCTTCGAGATTCTGCAGAACCTCGGCAACGCCGTGATCCCGCGCAGCCGGATCGGCTCAAGCGAAAGGGCCGGCAGCAGCCTCACCCATCACGCCTACCTCGCCAATCTGGAGCACGAAGCGATCCTCGCCGCCATCCGCAGGCAAGACCCCGACGCCGCACGCGCCGCCATGTGGACTCATCTGAGCAACAGCCGCGAGCGCCTGGCGCCAGTGGAGTGAACGCAATTCCCATGAACACCTGCGTCCCTGTGGGAGCTGGCTTGCCAGCGAAGGCGTAGGGCCAGTCGCCACAGGGTTGGATGACACACCGCTTTCGCGGGCAAGCCCGCTCCCACAGATTGCGCATTGCGCTGATCCCGAGATCGCCCCCGCCGGCAAGCCGTGCTGCTACAAATACGCATGTCAGGCCGATCCTTTGGACGCAGCTTTAGATATCCAGCTGATCGGGGCGAATGCCGAAAGCTCTGGAAATCCTTTCACGGGTCAATTTGCGAGGGCGAGAAACCGACTCCTGCTGAGCATAAGCGGGCTGTGAGATTCCCAGTCGCCTGGCGACCTCATCCTGGGTCAGATCCAGGTACTCCCGCCAGGCGCGAATCGGCGTTGCACCTTCGACCATCAGGCTGACAACTTCATGGGGGATCAGATCGGCCCCACCGTGTTGACCGATATAGTCGTCGTAGGGGATGACCACAAACGCAGGCTTGCCGTCAGGGCCGTTGATGATTTGTACGTTGTTAGTAGGTGCGCTCATCGGTCCCCCAATACTGTCTATCCGTCTTTATAAGTAATCTATAAGCAATTTATCGATATTACTTATAATGGATGGGCCATGCTAGCGGTCAATCGCACTCGTACCAAGATTCAGGCAGACTCCACCCACCTCTAAAAACAATTCGTGATGTGTATGAACCCTCAAACCCCTCGCTGCGCGGACGTCTGCCATGTTTGCCCTTGACCACGCCCTGGCCCAGGACATCGTTGACCGGGCGATGGCGATTCTGCCGTGCAATGTCAATGTGATGGATTACCTGGGGATCATCATCGGCAGCGGCGAGGCTGAGCGGTTGTATACGCGGCATGAGGGCGCGCAGCTGGTGCTGGCCAACAGTCGGGTGGTGGAGATCGATTCCCACACCGCCAAGCGCCTCAATGGCGTGCGGCCGGGGGTCAATCTGCCGTTGATGCTGGATGACAAGCTGGTGGGCGTGCTGGGCATCACCGGCGAGCCGGACGAGGTGCGGGTCTACGGGGCGCTGGTGAAGATGACCGCTGAAATGCTGCTGGAGCATCGCAGGCAGCAGGCGGACCAGCAGTGGCGGCATCAGCGTAGTGAAGACCTGCTGTCCCGGCTGTTGCTGGGCGACAACCCTGCGCACCTGATCGACGAAGCCGAGCAACTGGGCCTGCAACCGCAATTGCCGCGTCAGGCGGTGCTGATCGAGTTGCCCGAGGGCGCAGCCTATGCCGGGCAGGTGGCCGCCTGGCTCAACGGCCGTTATGCCAATAGCTGGTGTGTGTCCTGCGAGCCGGGCCTGGTGTACTGGTGCCGGGCGGCGGGCAAGGATCGCGAAGATGCGCTGCTGCTCGAGCAGTTCGACGAGCAGGGCTGGCCGGTACGGCGCATGGCCACGGCGGAGCCCTCCAGTGATCTGGCTTCGCTGCGCAACGCCTGTGCCGCCGCCCGGGACCTGCTCGACTATGCCCGCCACGTTCAGCCCGAGCGCAAGCTGCTGCGCCTGGCGGTGCATCGGCTGGCGGTGCTGTTCTGGCGCAACCGTGATGACTGGCTGGCCGAAGGCGTCGCCGAGCCGGTGTTGCGTCTGCAAGGCAACGGGCAATTGCTCGACACGTTGCGCGCCTGGTTCGATTACAGCGGGGAAAACCAGGCCTGCGCCGATGCCCTGGGCATCCATCGCAACAGCTTGCGTTACCGGCTGGAAAAGATCGCCGAGGTCAGCGGCTGCGATCCCTACCGCACCGATGATCTGTTGCGGCTGTACCTGGGAATGCAGATGCTGCCGCGCTGACATCGGTCGCACCGCAAACCCTGTAGGAGTGAGCTTGCTCGCGATTGGCGTTCGTCCAGTCACTGTGCGTCGCCTGATCGACCGGATCGCGAGCAAGCTCACTCCTACAGGGTCGAGGCGTTCTTAGAGATCCACCGCTTCAACGACTTCAACCCGCCCGCGCACCCGCTTGGCGCGGTACAGGGCCTTGTCCACCGCGCGCAGCAGGGTTTCGAAATCGGCGCGGCTGTCCATCGCCCCGGTCTGGGCAAGGCCTGCGCTGAAGCCGATCGGCAAGGGCAGCGATGGCGTGCGCGCTTCCTCGCTCAGCGCCTCGCGCAGCCTCCCCATGAAATGCTGGGCCTGGGCGATGTCGGTGCCGGGGAACACCAGCAGGAACTCCTCGCCACCCCAGCGCACGAACACGTCGTCCGCCCGCTTGAGCCGGTTGACCGTGCGGGCGAACAACTGCAGCGCCGCATCCCCGGTGGCGTGGCCGAACTGGTCGTTGATGCGCTTGAAGTTGTCCAGGTCGATCATCGCCACCGAGAGTGGATAGCGTTGCGTCGCGTTCTGCCGTCGTTCCTGTTGCAGGATGCTCGACACCGCCCCCCGGCGGTTGAGCGCGCCGGTCAGGGTGTCGGTGACGCTCAATTGCACCACTTGCTGGCGCAACTGTTCCTGCAGCATCAGGGCGAAGCTCAAGGTGAACAGGAACGAGACCATGAAATCCATCCCCAGAGCGGGCAGGGAAAACATGTCTGGCTCGCTGAAATCCAGGGCAGGCGGCGGATCCAGTGTCAGGGTGACGGTAGAGTGGGCATGAAAGATCAATAATGCCACGTGCCCGGCCAGCAGCGCCCAGGCCCCGCGAAATTGCCTTCTCAAAGGCCAGGTCACCGCGAACTGAATGCCAATGGTGACGACGCACAACAGGAAAAACCACGGCAACATGAAGCCGTTGTGCAGCAGCACACTGGCCCCTGCGCCATACATCGCAAGTGGCGCCAGCAGGACGCGCCCATGCCAGCGCCAGTCGCGGCGGCGTTCGGCCAGTTGATGCAGGGCCAGGGTATGGCAGCCGATGGCTAGCAACAGTCCGGCGGTGTTGGCGATGAATGCCGTTTGCGGGGCAAGCAGGCCCAGCCACGCAGGACCCTGTGCAATGACGCCGGGCTGGAGCAGATCCACCGCGCGGTAGGCGGCCAGCACCAGGTCTCCGGCAATCCACCAATGCAGCGGCGCACGGTGGCTGCTGGTGCCGACATACGACAGGCACAGCATCAGCGTGGTCATGAGTCCGAAGGGAATGATGATGAACAGCAGGGTGACCGGATCGTTCAGCAGCATAAATCGACGGCTTTCATCGGCGAGGGACGGTCTGCGGGATGGCCAGAGACCTTAAATAAATAGTGGCTATATAGTGTCATAGTTGTCAGAAAAAGTGGCATTAAGGCCTGCGACTCTTTTTCTATAGGTAAGAACCAGCACAGCGTCGATTGCCGGCCGTCGCGCCGGGGATTTTTGTTCATATGAACAACGCGGTTCATTGGGCGTTGTGCGACGGGCTGGCGGAAAATCTCGCCGCTAATGAGAAGATCGCGACTATCGGATAAGGAGAACAACATGAAAATCGTCATCGCCCCGGATTCCTTCAAGGACAGCCTCAGTGCCCAAGGCGTGGCCCAGGCAATCGCCAGCGGTTTGCGGGAAGTGTGGCCCGACGCGCAGCTTGTCGAGTGCCCCATGGCCGACGGCGGCGAGGGCACCATCGAAGCGGTGCTGGCCGCCTGCGACGGGCGGTGGATGCAGAACCAGGTGACAGGTCCCCTGGGGCAGAGCGTTCAGGCGCAGTGGGGCTGGCTGGCCGAGACGCGCACCGCGATCATCGAAATGGCCATGGCCAGCGGTCTGCAATTGCTGACCCTGGAGCAGCGCGATGCCACCGTGACCACCACCTACGGCACGGGCGAACTGATCGCCGCCGCGCTGGATGCCGGTGCGCAGCGGATCATCCTGGCCATCGGCGGCAGCGCCACCAACGACGCAGGCACCGGCATGCTCGCAGCGCTCGGCGCACGCTTTCTCGACAGCCAGGATGAACCGCTGCCGCCGGGCGGCCTGGCGTTGGCGAAGGTTGCACGCATCGACGTCGATCATCTGGATGCGCGCCTGAAGGATGTGCAGTTCGAGGTGGCCGCCGACGTCAACAACCCACTGTGCGGCCCCCACGGCGCTTCGCACATCTTCGGCCCGCAGAAAGGCGCCTCGCCTGAGCAGGTGCTGGCCTTGGATGCCGCCTTGAAGCACTTTGCCGAGCATTCGGCGCAGGTGCTGGGCCGCGATGAGAGCGAACACCCCGGCAGTGGCGCCGCGGGCGGCATGGGCTTTGCGGCCAAGGCGTATCTGAATGCGTCGTTCCGGCCCGGCGTCGAGGTGGTGGCGGACCTGACCGGCCTTGCCGACGCGCTTGAGGGCGCTGATCTTGTGATCACCGGCGAAGGCCGGTTCGATGCCCAGACCCTGCGCGGCAAGACGCCGTTTGGCGTCGCCAGAATCGCCCAGCGCAAGCAAGTCCCGGTGATTGTGCTGGCCGGCACCCTGGGCGACGGCTACGCCGACCTGTACGAGCACGGCATCAGCGCCGCCTTCGCTCTGACCAGCGGGCCGATGACCCTGGAGCAGGCCTGCCGCAACGCCGAAGCCCTGCTGCATGACCGCGCCCGGGACCTGGCGCGGGTCTGGCGCCTGGCCGCACGCTGAGGCCCGCAACTTCCGTATTGCAGCCGGGCGGCTATGCTCTAACCCGAGCTCGCCCGCGTGAGGTTCTTGCCAGGGGCGCAAGAGATGCGGGATCCGGGGCAGGGAGGTGCAGGTGCAAGGTGCGGAACTGGAAGTTCTGGTGGTCGATGACCAGGAAGAAAACCTGGAGCAGATGCAGGAGTTGCTCGAAGACCTCGGCAGAACGGTTCGCTGTGCCGACTCTGGAGCCAAGGCGCTGACGTGTCTGGCCACCGGCAGGATCGGGCTGGTGCTGATGGACGTGCAGATGCCGGGCATGGACGGCTTCGAAGTCGCACGGCGGATGCGTGCCGACCCCGACACCCGTTTCACGCCGATCATTTTCATCTCGGGCATGCGCCAGACCGAGGAGGTGCTCGACCAGGGCTACTCCGCCGGCGCGGTCGATTTCATGACCAAGCCTGTGCATCCCACCTTGCTGCTGCACAAGGCTCGCGTGCTGCTGGCCCATGATGGCTACCGGCGCGGGCTGATCCAGACCACGGCGCAACTGGAGCAGGCCCGGGCATTCAATGCCTCGATCCTGGACAACACCGCCGAAGGCATTCTGGTGGTCGATAGCGCCGGCACCATCCGCTTTGCCAACCCGGCCATCACCCGCATGCTCGGCTGTTCCGGCGATGAGCTGCGGGGCACCCACCTGCTGGCCTGGGTGCAAACGCCACAGGAGCAGAGCTGGGCGGAGTCGATCTGGCGCGATCACTGGCAACGGGGTGAAAGCCTTCGCCTCCACGATGCCAACCTGCGTACCCGCCAGGGCCAGAGCGTGCCGGTGGCGTTGTCCTGCTCGCCATTACCGCAGGATCAGGACGCGATGACCATTCTGGCGCTGGACATGTCAGCGGTGCGCGAGCTGCACCTCAAGCTTGAAGCCCTGACCATCACCGATGCCCTGACCGGGCTGCTCAACCGCCGTGGGTTCGAGCAGGCATTGCAGGGGGCCATCGCCCGCAACCAGCGTTCAGGGCAGATGAGCGTGATGTTGTATCTGGATCTGGACGGCTTCAAACAGATCAACGATCAGTCCGGCCACGAGCGCGGCGACGAGGCGCTGCGCTGGGTCGCCAGCCAGTTGCAGGCGTGTCTGCGGCCCTATGACCGGCTGGCGAGGGTGGGCGGTGACGAGTTCACGGTCATCATCGAAGGCATCAACACCTCAGACGATGCCGCCGCTGTCGCCCAGAAACTGATCAGGCAGGTGTCGGCCGATCAGGAACGGTTTCGCCTGGGCGCCAGCATCGGCATCGCGTGCCTGCCGGACTGCGGCGGCACGGTGGAAGACTTGATGCGAGCCGCCGACTCGGCGATGTACGAGGCCAAGCAACGGGGCAAGGGGCAATACCGCTTCGCCTCCGGACAGTAACTGCAAAGCGGCGGCGCGTCAGGCGCTCGCCAGTTGCAGGGCTGGAATGGGTTTGCGCATCAGCGTGCCCACCAGCGCTGCGGCCAGCAGCCCGACGCAGCCTGCGACCCACAACACCGAACCGAAGCCTTGAACGAACGCCTGCTGCGCCAGCGGCTGCACCACCTCGCGGGCACCGGCATCGACCGCCTGCAATGCGGCACTCATGTCACCGGCCACCACCCGGGACGCAATGAACTGCGCCTGATCGAGCCAGTCCGGCGCGCCGTTGCGCAGGTTCAGGTTCAGAGCGCTCAGGGTGTGGCTGGCGAGCAGGGCGCCGTACACGCCGACCGCCAGCATGATCGCGCTGAAGCGCATGGTGGTGCTCATCCCGGAAGCCATGCCGGTGCGCTCGCGGGGCACGCAGGCCATGATGTTTTTCTGCGTGTCGCCGTTGAGCAACCCCGCACCTGCGCCGGTGACCGCCATGGCGATGGCGAAGGCGGGATAGCCGCCCATGGACGTTGCCACGGCGCACAGCAGGTTGCCGGCGCTCACCAGCGTCAGCCCCAGCGCCATGATCGCCGCCGGCGACAGGTGCCGCGCAAGCCGGGGGCCCAGACGCGGGCACAGCAGCATGGTGATGGCGAACGGCAGCATCCCGAGCCCCGAACTGATGGCGCTGAAACCCAGCCCGTTCTGCAGATAGAACGGCAGCAGCGTCATCATCACCTGGGCGCAACCGGCGTAGGCGAACATTCCCAGCAGGGCGCCGATGAAGCGCGGATGTTTGAACAGTTGCAGATCGACCATCGGCCGCTGCTGCAAGCGCTCGGCGACCACGAACAGCCCCAGCAGGGCGACGCCGCCCACCAGCCGGGCGAAGGTCAGCGGGTTGTCCCAGCCGATGCGGTTGGCTTCGATCAGACCCCAAATCAGGCTCAGCAGGCTGGCGCTGAAAAACAGGCTGCCCACCGGATCCAGGCGCGCCGATTGCTCGTTGCGCGACTCGCCGATGTTGCGCGCCACCATGCTCAGCAGCACCAGGCCCACCGGCAGGTTGAGGTAGAAAATCCAGCGCCAGCCGACCAGTTCGGCAATCAGCCCGCCGACCGTGGGCGCCGCGGTCATCGCCACCCCCATGCACGCGCCCCAGAACGCCCAGGCCCTGGCCCGTTCGGCTTCGTCGTGGAAGACGTGGCCGATGGTTGCCAGCGCCGAGGTCAACAGCAGGGCCGCGCCAACGCCCTTGATTGCGCGGGCGATGTCGAGAAACAGGATATCCGGCGCCGCGCCGCAGCCCACCGAGGCGAGAATGAACAGCACCAGGCCCGTGAGCAGCATCTTCTTGCGGCCGAAACGGTCCGCCAGGCTCCCTGCCGGCAGCAGGAGTGCGGCGAACGCCAGCATGTAGGCGCTGACCACCCATTCGATGTCGGCAAACCCGGCACCCAGATCCCGCGCAATGCTGGGTAGCGTCACGGCGACGATGTTGGTATCGAGCACGATCAGCGAGCACACGCCGGAGGCGGTGAGCAGGGTCATGCGGGGGCTGGGTTGCGGCATGGCGGTGACTCCGGAGCGTGTTAGGTTTTGGCTAACGGTGGGTGGCAGTCTCGTGTCAACGGTGCCGAAATCGCTGATATGACACAGACTCCCCGTAGCAGCATGGCTTGCCAGCGGGAGCGATCTTGAGTACGCCCCCGCCGGCAAGCCGTGCTGCTACGTTTTGTTTTGCTTTGTACAGAATATCGCTGGATGGCTTATGCTTCGTTACCTGCCCTCGGCAATTTCATTACCTGCAAGGTAACGTCAATGGAAATCCGTCACTTTCGCTATTTCCTGGCGGTCGCCCGCCATCGGCACTTCACCCGCGCCGCCGAGCAACTGGGCATTGCGCCGCCGACCCTGACCCGGCAGATCCAGGACCTGGAAAGCGCACTGGGCACCCGCCTGTTCGTACGCGAGCAGCGCGAAGTGCGCCTGACCGATGCCGGTCGTGCCTTGCAGATCGAAGCGGAGTTGGCGGTGCGCCAGTTCGAGACTGCCCAATACAACGTGCAGCGGGCCGGACGTGGGGAGGCGGGCCGGATCGAACTGGGCTACGTGGCCTCGGCGGTATTCTCCGGCGTGCTTCAGCAACAGGTCGGTCGCTTCCGGGAGCAGTACGCGGACATCGACTTCACCATCACCGAATACCTGATGCCGGTTCTGCCGAGAATGGTCGAGGAAGGGCGGCTTGACGTGGGCTTCATTCGCTCGCCCATGAGCCTGCCCGATTCATTGAGTGCGGTGAAGCTGCTGACCGAAGGCTTCGCCCTGGCGCTGCCGCACAGCTCCTGGCTGTGCAAGCTCAAGACCATCAACGCGCTCAATCTGCAGAACGAGACGTTCATTCTGCCCGAACAGATTTCAGGCACGCTCGAAGTTGCAGCCCAGGGCGGGTTTGCCCCGACCCTGGGGCCGCAACCGGGCACGCTGGTGTCGGTCATCGCGCTGGTGAGCATGGGGCAGGGCGTGGCGGTGGTGCCCGAGTCAGTGGTCGATCACATCCAGTTGCCCAATGTGCTGTATCGGCGCATCGAAGACTGCCACCCCACCTCGTACCTGTCGCTGATTCACCGCCGCTACGAGAAAGCCCCGGCCGTCACGCGCTTCATCGAGCACGTGAAAGCCGCTTGCAAGGCCTGATCAGCGCGGCCGGTCCAGCAGTTGCTGCAGCGCGGTCCTGAGGCTGACCTGGCCCTTGCGCGGCAGCCCCTCGAAGCGAATCCAGCCTTCGTTGAAACCGTCGAGCATCTGTATCCGTGGCAGCGGGTTGCTCATGCCCTGAGCGGTGAACAGCGCATGCCAGGTGTCTCTGGGCACCGTCTGCATCGTCACCGGCTTGCCCAGCAACTCGCTGAAGGTGGCTGCGATCAGCGCGGGCGTGACCGGTTCTTCACCTTCGAGCTCCACGATGCGTTTGCCAAACCACTGCTCTTGCAGCAAGTCCGCGGCCACGCGGCCGACATCGGCGGTGGCAATCATGGGCACCGGCTTGTCCAGAGGCTGCAGGAAGCTTGGGATGATGCCGTTTTCGACCGCTGGGTCTATATCCCACTGGCAGTTCTCCATGAACCAGCCGGGCCGCAGGAACGTCACGGGCAACTCCAGCGTCGACAGGCTCTGTTCCAGCAGTTGCAACTGGTTGAGCAGGTTGGGCTGGGTCGCCTGGGCGCCAATGGTCGAGATGCACACCACCTTGCCGGGGCGGGCGTTGGCCAGCGCCTCGTGGAGGTTGGCGATCACCTTGCGGGTCTCCGGGAAGCCGGGCTCAGGTGAGAAGTTGGGCGGCAACAGGATGAACACCGCGGTGCTGTTCTGGAAGGCCTGGGTCAACGCGCAGACATCGTCGACGTCAGCCACTGCGACCTCACAGCCTTTTTGTGCCCAAGCGCTGCCTTTTTCCGCGCTGCGTACCACGGCGCGCACCGGCCTGCCTGCCGCCAGAAGGTTACGCGCCACTTCACCGCCCACCTGGCCGGTCACGCCCATGATCGTGTACATGCATTCATTCCTCAGAAGGGACGACCCGATGTCGCCATTGCCGCAGATAGTGCGCGGTTGCGATGGATTCTCCGATAGCATGGGTGTCATTGAATTCATGCCGAGAAATCATCAATGAGCTTCGATGCACGTTTGGCCAGCGGTATGGGGGTGTTGTCGGCGGTGGTGGACACCGGCAGCTTCGTCAAGGCTGCCGAGGTGCTGGACATGACCCAGTCCGGGGTCAGCCGCGCCGTCGCCCGGCTCGAATCGCGACTGGGCATCCGCCTGTTCGACCGCACCACGCGCTCGGTCAAGCTGACCGATGAAGGGCGCCGCCTGTACGAGGAAGTGGCGCCACTGCTGGCCGGGCTGGAGGAGGCCGCGACCCAGGCGTCGGGCAGTGCCATGGCGGTGCGCGGGCGGTTGCGGGTCAATGTCGATCCTTATTTCTCGCGGCTGATCCTGGCGCCTGCGCTGGGGGATTTCATGGCGACTTACCCTGAGCTGGAACTGGATCTGGTGACCCGCGATGAACTGGGTGACCTGGTGGCCGATGGGGTGGATCTGGCGGTGCGCTTCGGCGAACAGCCGTCTTCGTCGCTGATCGGCCGTCAATTGCTCAAGACCCGCGTGCTGACCGTGGCGTCACCGGCCTATCTGGAAAAACATGGCCGGCCACAGCAGCCGAGCGATCTGCAAGATCCCCGGCACGTCTGCATAGACTTCCGCGATCCTCAGACCGGGCGGCCTTTTGCGTGGGAATTTCAGCGTGAAGGCGAGCGATTGGTCCTCAACACCCGCAGGCGGTTGATGGTCAATGACGTAGGCACCATGCACCGCATCTGCGAGCAGGGGCAGGCGGTGGCACAGGTGCTGGCGCTGGGTGTGGAACCGGCAATTCGGGAGGGGCGGCTGGTGGAGCTGTTTCCCGACTGGCCGGACGAGTACTTCCCGCTTTATGCGTTGTACCCGTCGCGGCACTTGCCGCCCGCGAAGGTGCGGGCTTTCCTGGAGTTTGTGGTGTCTCTAAGCCGCTAACTGGCGGTCAGTGGCGGGCCGCCTGTTCGGCTTCCTCGTCGATTCGGTCGGATTCGAACAGTTCGGCCAGCTCCTTGCGGGCCTCCAGCGCGCTTTGCATGACCTTGGTCGCATCGTCGTAGATCAGGTGCTGGCGGTTGAGCACCTGTTCGTCGTGACGCTTGAAGCGGCTGATCCGCGCCGCTGCCTGTGCTTCCGTCAGGCCCAGGCCGATCAGCGTGCGGCGGGTCATTTCCAGGCTTGAGTAGAAGGTTTCCCGCACCGCCTCGGCGTCCAGATCCAGCAGGCGATGAACGTGCTGACGGTTACGGGCGCGAGCGATGATCTTCAGGTGCGGGTAGAGCTTGCGTACAAGCTCCGCGGTCTTGATATTGGTGTCCGGATCGTCGGTGGCGATGACGAAGTATTCCGCCTGATCGACCTTGGCCGCGCGCAGGATTTCAGGGCGCAGCGGATCGCCGTAGAACACCGGCACATTACCGAAACTGCGGGTGAACTCGATCATCTCCACCGAGGTGTCCAGGGCAATGAACGGGATGTTCTGTGCACGCAGGATACGCGCCACGATCTGCCCCATGCGGCCCATCCCGGCGATCACCACCCGTGGATCGTCCGAGTCGATTTCCTTGTATTCCTCCGGCACTTCCTTGACCACGGGCTTGGGTTTGAGCCAGCGAGCCATGACCAGCAACAGCAGTGGCGTCAGCGCCATCGACAGGGTGATGGTCAGCACCAGCGTGTCGTAGAGCGCTGCGTCGAACAGGCCCTGGTCACGGCCGATCTTGAACACCACGAAGGCGAATTCACCGCCGGCAGCCAGCACCAGGCCCAGACGCAGCGCGCTCTGCTTGCCCAGGCCACCGGCCAGGCGGCCGACGACGAACAGCAGCGGCAGTTTCAGGCCAATGAGCAGCAGGGTCAGGCCCAGTACGGTGAGGGGGGAGTCGATCAGCAGGCCAAGATTCGCACCCATGCCGACGCTGATGAAGAACAAGCCCAGCAGCAGACCCTTGAAGGGTTCAATCTGCGATTCCAGCTCATGACGATATTCCGAGTCGGCCAGCAGCAACCCGGCAAGGAAAGCGCCCAGGGCCATGGAGACGCCGACCAGGTCCATCAGGTACGCGGTGCCGATGACCACCAGCAGCGCCGTGGCGGTGGACACCTCCTGCAGCTTGGTCTTGGCGACGATGCGAAACACCGGGCGCAGCAGGTAACGACCGCCGATCACCACCACCGCGATACCGCCGAGCACTTGCAGGCCGTGACGCAGCGAATCGCTGCTGGAGGTGGCATGGTCGCCGCCGGCAAGCATTGGCACCAGCGCGATCAGCGGAATTGCGGCAATATCCTGAAACAACAAGATCGCAAAGGCCAGGCGACCATGGGGCGCGTTCAGTTCCTTGCGCTCGGCCAGGCTTTGCAAGCCAAAGGCGGTGGACGACAGCGCCAGGCCCAGGCCCAGCACCACGGCGCTGTTGAGCGGCTGGCCGAAGACGAGCAGGGCGACCGTGCCGATCACCACACCTGTCAGCAGCACCTGCGCCAGGCCCACGCCGAACACCGACTTGCGCATGACCCACAAGCGTTTGGGCGACAGTTCAAGACCGATGATGAACAGCAGCAACACCACGCCAAGTTCGGAAATATGGGCGACGCTCTGGGGGTTGCCGATCAGGCCAAGCCCCGAGGGGCCGATGATGACGCCTGCGATCAGGTAACCGATCACGGCGCCCAGTTGCAGACGTTTGGCCAGGGGGACGGTCACGACTGCGGCGAGCAGAAACACGACTGCGGCCTGTAGCAGGCTGCCTTCATGGGGCATTGGGAACTCCTAGGTCCGACAGAAAAAAGATGGAACAGAATTAAACGTTCACGAACGTAAAGTGCGCGTATTAAACCACGCAAAAGTGACAGCGAGCTTCGCCCGAGACGCTTCGCCGCAGTGCCGCGCGGCGCTTCGGGATGCGGGCGCCCCCGCGACGGCGTAAGATGTCAGGCGATTTTTGCATTGCGCAAACGATTCGATCCGCCTTCAGGAAACCTGCAATGACCATCAAACAGCGTCTTATCTACTCGATCATCATCGCCCTGGCCGTGCTCGGGATCATGCTCGGCCTCTCGCACCTGCAGCAGATCGGCGTGCTCGACCAGAAGACCTTCCAGTACATCGCCATGGCCATCGCCGTGGTCGTCGTGGTCATCAATGGCATCATGCGCCGCAAGGTCAAACGCTGAGGCGGATCGCAGATCAACCCACCCGTAGCAGAACGGCTTGCCGGCGGGAGCGATCTGGAGGACGTCGACGCCGGCAAGCCGGACTGCTACGGGTCTGGTGACCTCAACCCTGTAGGAGTGAGCTTGCTCGCGATGGCGTCCTTGAGATCGCCCCCGCCGGCAAGCCGTGCTGCTACGGCCGGTGGTCACCCAACGCCTTTGATCGCGATGCGCGACGTCAATGCGCGAGCCCCACCCGTCAAACCCCGCCACTCGTATTGCCAGGTTACAGAACCGTCTTTGAACTCTCCGGCATTGCCCTCCAGAATTGCCCACGGCGTCAGCCCGCACCTGCAATTGGAGTTCACATGTTCAAGACAATCACCGCGGCCATCCTCGCCACCTCCGGCCAGCCTGCCACCCCGGCCGCGCCCGCTGGCAAACCGTGCTCCAGTTGGGTCACCATCGGAACCGCGACCGAGAAGGCCGAGCCCATCGGCTACACCGAGATCTACCGGATCGAGCCCGACGACGCCGATCCACTCACCTGCGACCTGCCCATGTGCCTGCAAGTGGTGCCTGGCCGCGAAAGCGAGCCGGACTGTAGGGCGCAGGATCAGTAAAGGTCGGCGCGCCCGCCATCATCTGCGCCAGTAATCGACCCGTCACCGGTCCCAGGGTCAGCCCATGGTGAGCATGGCCAAAGTTGAACCACAGCCCCTTGTGCCCAGGCGCCGGTCCGATCACAGGGCGCATGTCCGGCAGGCAAGGCCTGCGTCCCAGCCAGGGTTCGGCATCCAGGCGTTCCCCCAGCGGATACAGCGTGCGAGCGAGCGCCTCGCAGCGGCGCAACTGGATCTCGTTGGGCGCTGCGTCACTGGGTGCGAACTCGACGCCTGTGGTCAGGCGGATCCCGCGCGCCATGGGCGCCAGCACGTAACCTGCCTGGGCATCGATCACCGAGTGCTGCAACTGGGCCCCCGGTTGCGTGGCGTAGTGCATGTGGTAGCCGCGCTTGATCGCCAGCGGAATGTGATAGCCCAGGGCGGAAAATACGTCCGCCGATTGCGGCCCCAGCGCGACGACCACGTCAGTCGCATTGACCGCTCCTTCCTCGCTCTGCACCTGCCAGCCATCACCCTGCTGACGCAAGCTGCGCGCATCACCCTTGAGCAATACGCCGCCGCGCTGCACGAACAGGGCTGCATAACCGCGCACCAGGGCACCAGGGTCGGTCACGCTTTTCGGGTCCAGCCAGTGAATACCCCCGACCACCCCGTGCAGATCGGGTTCACGCTCGCGCAGTTGCTCGGCATCGAGGATGTCGAAGCGCAGCCCGTACTGGTCATAGGTCCTGGCATCCGCTGCGGCCAGGTCGAATTCCTTTTGATCGCGATAGAACTCTATCCAGCCCTTGGCGCGAAACAGCCCGGTCATCCCAGACGCCTCGGCCAGCAGATCATGCTCATCGACGCAGCGCTGAATCAGCGGCTGCATGGCCAGGCTTGCCTTGGCCAGATTGGCCGGCGAGGACTGGCGCCAGTACTCCAGCAGCCAGGGCGCAAGCCTGGGGAGGAATACCGGGCTGAACCGCATCGATGACTGCCGGTTGAGGCCGTAGCGCAGCAAGCGTGACCACTGGCGCGGAAAAGCATAGGGAATGATGCTGGAACGTTCGATCAGCCCGGCATTGCCATGGCTGGTGCCGCGGCCCGGTTCATCGCGGTCGAGCAGCACGATGCGCTGGCCTGGAGCTTGCATTTGCAGATGAAGCGCGGAGCAGACGCCAACGATTCCGGCGCCCAAGACGAGGGTCTGACAATCCATGGAACGATCCTTGATCGGCAATGAGCAAAGGTGGGGCAACGAGCAGGTCGGCAGTTTACCCGGTTGTCGGGGCGCAGTACTCTCCATGCGCGCACCTTCTGTTCGATCTCCACTTCCAATAATCACACCGGAGCTTCAGATGTCTTCACCCCGCGATTCCGCTCACACCCAGACGATTTCCTTCAGCGAACTGACGCAATTGCTCACCCAGGTATTCGTGCGCAACGGCACATCCCCTGGGGTCGCCGCTGTGTTGGCGGAAAACTGCGCCAGCGCTGAGCGCGACGGCTCCCACAGCCACGGTATTTTTCGGATCAAGGGCTATCTGTCTTCACTGGCGGCGGGCTGGGTGAACGGGCACGCGGTGCCGAAGGTGGAAGATGTGGGCGCAGCGTTCGTGCGCGTCGATGCAGGCGGCGGTTTTGCCCAGCCCGCGATGCAGGCGGCCAAATCGCTGTTGATCGAGAAGGCCCGGACGGCTGGCATCGCAATTCTGGCCATCCGCAACTCTCACCATTTCGCCGCACTCTGGCCGGACGTCGAGCCCTTCGCCCAAGAGGGGTTGGTGGCGTTGAGCGTGGTCAACAGCATGACCTGCGTGGTGCCGCACGACGCGCAAAAACCACTGTTCGGCACCAACCCCATTGCCTTCGCAGCCCCCAGGGCCGGCGGGCAACCCGTTGTCTTCGACATGGCCACCAGCGCCATCGCCCATGGCGACGTACAGATTGCCGCGCGCGAAGGTCACATGCTGCCGCCGGGCATGGGCGTGGACCGTGCAGGGCAGGCGACCGAGGACCCCAAGGCCATTCTCGATGGCGGGGCGCTGCTGCCGTTCGGTGGCTACAAGGGTTCGGCGCTGTCGATGATGGTCGAGCTGCTCTCGGCGGCCCTGACCGGCGGCAACTTCTCGTTCGAATTCGACATGTCCAGCACCCCCGGTGCCCAGACGCCCTGGACAGGACAGACGATTATCGTCATCGACCCGGACAAGGGCAGCGGCCAGAGCTTTGCCCAGCGCAGCGAGGAACTGGTCAGGCAGATGCACGGTGTTGGCCAGCGACGCATGCCGGGGGATCGCCGTTATCGTCAGCGTGAGCGCTCGCTGGCAGAGGGGATCGTACTGTCGGTCGCCGACCTTGAACGTTTGAAGGCACTGGCCACCGCCTGATGCCCGGCGGTGTGTCCTGTCTGGCGGTTTCACGCGCCGGGCAGGGCATGACCGCTCGTCGAATCGGCACTTGCGTTTGCAGGTCGATAAAAATACTGTATGTTTAAACAGTATTCGAGAAAGAGGCATCGACCATGCAATCGACCATCCAAATGAATCAAGTCATCGCCCACACTTCATTCTCCGCGCAGACATCGGAAGCCACGTTCAGCAGCGTCTGGGGCAATGACATGCAGCGCGAGGATTTTCTGGCTTTGGCGGCGGGCGTTCGCCAGTTCAGCGCTGACATGGCCCTGGTGGCCGGCAACGCTGATTATCCATCGGAAAGCGTGCAGCGCGCGGCAGAGTGATTCTGCCCGCGCAGGCGGATGTCGAGCCTTGCAGGGCTCAGTTTTGCTGGGGCAGCGGTACTGCGACAGGGGCTTCCTGAGTGGCCAGGCTGTCGGCGTCAGGCTGGCGCCGTTTGCCGGTTCTGATCAGGCTCAGTGCGATCAGCGTACCAATGACCGACAACACGCACCAACCTAGCAAAAATGTGATCACGTCTGGTTCTCCGAACTGCAGAAATCGGGTTGCCATTGCAAATGACAAACTGTCCATCCGAATCTATCGGCCTGCTCCGGGATTCCATGAGGCCCAAAAGCGCGCAGCTTGAACAATTGTCGGGTAGATGGCAACTCCCTCGGACCAATGGGGTCTTGGTTTAGACACAACCCGTTTCGAGGCCCGTCTGATGAAAGATCTTGGTACCCGCTTGAAAGAAGAGCGCAAACGCCTGGGGCTCTCGCAACAGGAGTTCGGGGCCATTGGCGGTGTTGAAGCCAATGCCCAGGGCAAATACGAGAATGGCGAGCGCATTCCGCGTGCCGACTACCTCGTCGCGTTGGGCAAGAAAGGGATGGACGTGCTGTACGTGGTGTCAGGCGAACGCACACCCCTGACCATGGACACCCTGAACGACGCGGAAAGGGCAATCATCACCCACTACCGGGCGCTCAACGAAGACGATCAAGAGGCCATCTCGCAGTTGGCCACGTCGTTGTCCGAGTGTGCCACCGAGCCTGCGAGCTAGCCTGCGCATGTGTCACCCATGCTGACAGCGAGCTTGTGAAGCAGTATACGAAACGTATATGCTTCGTATATTCATCGCGAGGTCATATATGGGACTGGTCAAGATTTCCGAACACATGCACGCCAACATCCGCTCGGCCAGCGCTGCGCTGAGCCGCTCCATCAATGCCCAGGCCGAGCACTGGATGCGCGTCGGCATGCTGGCAGAGCTCAACCCGGGTCTGAACTACAGTGACATCTGTCAGTTGCTGATTCGCGCCGAAACCTCGGGCCACGCGCTGCATGGGCTACAGCCCGACGAGACGGTCAGCGAACCTCAGGTAAAGGCGGTGCTGCAATGAGCGTCAGCATCAAGAGCGAAGCCGATCTGGTCGGTCTGAGGGTAGCGGGGCGCCTGGCTGCCGATGTGCTGGCCATGATCGGCCCTTATGTAAAGCCGGGTGTCAGCACCGAAGCCCTCGATGACATCTGCAACGCCTACATCGTCAACGAGTTGAAGGTTACGCCGGCCAACGTCGGCTACCACGGCTTCACCAAGACCACCTGCATTTCGCCCAACACCGTGGTGTGCCACGGTATTCCGAGTGCGGACGATATTCTCAAGGAAGGTGATATCGTCAACATCGACGTGGCGGTCATCAAGGATGGCTGGTACGGCGACACCAGCCGCATGTACTACGTCGGTGAAGTCAGCCCGTTGGCCAGGCGTCTGGTGGAAACCACCTACGAAGCCACGCTGGCAGGTATTCACGCGGTGCGCCCTGGCGCGACCCTGGGAGATATCGGCCACGCGATCCAGACCGTGGCCTATCGCGAGGGCTTCAGCGTGGTGCGCGAGTATTGCGGGCACGGCATTGGCCGCAAATACCACGAAGAGCCTCAGGTGCTGCATTACGGTGCTGCAGGCAAGGGCCTGAAACTCAAGCCCGGCATGGTGTTCACCATCGAGCCGATGATCAACGCCGGCAAGCCTGGCACCCATGTGCTCGATGACGGCTGGACCGTGCTCACCCGCGACCAGTCCCTGTCGGCGCAGTGGGAGCATATGGTGGCGGTGACCCAGACCGGCTTTGAACTGCTGACCCCGTGGCCGGATGGCACTGGCAGCTACCCGCCGGTATGAGGCAGAACGCCTCCAGACGAATTAAGACACAATTGATTCAGTGACGAAAAAGCGACCCAGCTTGTAGTCTTATTCTCGTTCCCCTGGAGTGCTGCCCCTGACCGGCTCATGGGTGATCAGGCGTGCAGCACTTGGGGAGAACACCAGACCGTTACCCAGTAAAAAACCGGCCTTAGCCGGTTTTTTACGTTCAGGGCAGGTCAGCCCTGGAGCTGTTTGGCCGCATCGACGCCCGCAGAGCTGAGCTTGACCGGGTATTTCAGCGTGCGTTCGCCTTTGGCGGGGCTGTCAACGCAACCGTCATGAATCAGGCCTGCCTGCTGCAGGTGTTCCAGGGTGTCGGCAACGGCGTGCTCTCCTCGGTAATTGTCCAGCACCTCCTTGCCAAGGCCGCCTGGGTGGGCGTGCAACAGTCGGGTAAGAACCTCTTTCTTCAGCGTGTTGTCGATGGTCATATCTTCCTCGCTTTGCTGGTGTAATGAGCGCTGCTTGTAGATACCGACCACCGCATCGGGCGTTGGTTTGGACTTTTATCGTTTCAGGCGCGTTTCCATTGAACCTGAGTCACGCCAAGCCCTTCGGCATGGCGCATGGCGAGCCGCAAGGGGCCTGCGGTGAAGGTGCCGTCCAGATCGCCCACACCTGCGTGCAGGGTGGCGAAGTGCAAGGCTTCGCTTTCGCACAGGTGCCGTGCGTGGTGGGAAAATTGTCTGGATTCGCCGCGAAACTGGTAATGAATTTCAAAATCCCTAGAGTCATTCATCGTCATCTGGCCTGTGGGGCGTCGTGCACGCCGCTCTGAAATTGAGTACTTCCTGATGTACCTGACAGAATGCCTACCCCATGCATCAGGGGTGCTGTCACTTCATTTCGAGATCGATACAGGCTGTATCAATACATTGCCCGGGATCGTGCCGCGTTTTCTCTGCCTGAGACGAGTAGCTGCACATGCTGTGCACGGGCTACCGACCGCGAGAGAATTGCATTGTTTGGCGGGCTTTTGAACCGGTGGCCGATGAGCGGCCTTGTGCCATATCTGTTTGGATGGACAGTTCTATCCGAAGCGTCGAAGCAATGTGTAACTGCACGTGTTTGGATAGGCATTGCCCGGCGTCCCAGGTGCGTGACGTCGCTGATGCAGGCCAATCGAAATGTTTTGTGAAAAAAGGCAATCTGATGGCCCGCATGGGTCCTGTTTTCTGAAAAAATCCTTTCTTTTCAGGCAATTCCGGGACGAGGGCGTATGCGTAGAATGGGTTTGGGCGTGGTGGCGTTTATCTTGATGGCGGCAGCGTTGCCGGCTGAGGCCCGGAGCATCAGCAAGAACGACCAGCAAGTCTGCAAATGGGGCGCTGGCGTGGCGCAGACTGCCCAGCAATCCAAGCTCTCAGGTACCACGCTGTACAGCGCACGCAAGAAGTTGCAGGGCAAGCAATATCCCAAGCCGTGGATGCGCAAGATGGCGGTGGGCATCACCGAGCAGACCTACAAGAGCCGTTCACGCCTCAAGCCTTCGGCAGTACGCCAGACCTACTACGAGGGTTGCATCCAGCACGATCTGGCGCGCAAATAACACCCGCCATGCCGTATGACCGGAAGGTGGCTTGCGCCCCTCCCGGTCGTCCCCTCGATCAGTGGCAGTTCCCGGCCAGGCGATAGTGCTGCGCTTCGGCGGCGGCCGCGTTGGCGAACTCGACGCGGTTCTGCTCGGCAATGGCGTCATAGGACGGGCAACCCGGGCGGTGATAAACCATGGTCTTCTTGTTGCCGCGAATGGCCACGGTGAGGTTTTTCCCGCTGTCGTTGGCGGCTGTCGAAGGCTTCATCGGGTTGGGCAGCGGTGCCTTGGCCTGAGTGGGCGCGATGGCCTGGCTGCCACCACTGAAGTTCGCGCTGATGAACACCGGTGCATGGTCCGACACACTGTCGCGCCCTTGCGCGTGGGTCATGCCCAGAAATTTCGGGTAGTTGAAAATCTGCACGTTGTTGACCCGGATCGCCGAGTTCTTGCTGACGAAAATGTTGTCGTACAGGTTCGAAAACTTGCCGTCGGTGGTCGACAGCGTGCTCGCCCCGGTCAGCACCAGCGGCTTGGCGCTGGCGTCCAGGTTGCCCCAGGCAGGGGAGGTCGGTGGCGTGTTGAAGTCACCCATCAGCATGATCTGGTTGTTGCCAGGGTAGGTGTCTTTCAGCCAGGTCCAGTAATCGGACAGCGCGGTGATCTCCGAGGCGCGGTCGGCCTGGCTCTTGCCGTACAGGATGTGGACCGTCGCCACCACGAACGTGGTGCCGTCCTTGAGTGATTTGAAGCGGGCGGAGTAAGGCTCTCGCTCGAAGGTGTCGTTGCGGTCCAGGTAAGTCACCGCGCCGTCTTCATAGGCCACCACGTCGTCACGCCAGACGAAACCGTACATTTCCTTGTAGGACTTACGCCCCACGGCGTGAGAGGCCATGGCGCTCCAGTGCTTGCCGGTCTGCTTGCTCAACTCCTTGGCCAGCGCATCCAGCGCCTGTTCGTTCATCAATTCCTGCACGGCCAGAAAGTCGACCTTCTGCGCGACCTTGGCGATGCCTTGAAAGTCCTTGTTGGGGCGCACGCTCAGGTGCTCCAGGTTCCAGGTGCCGATAATGACGTCGGCGCTCGCGTTTTGCAGAAAAGAAAGGGCCAGCAACAGCGAAACAAAAAATCTGAACATCATTTACCAACTAGAGGCTTGATCAAACGAAAGCCGAACGAGCGCGGGTCTCGTCGGCGGGGTGGATTGACAGGGGAATGCGGGCGACGGCAACGCAGGTCAGGCCTGCACGAATCAGTCTTCCCTGGGCACGGTCCAGAAGATCTGCACGCCGCCATCATCGCGCCAGGCGAGGGTGACGTTGTCGTTCTCGGCGATCTCCTCCAGCAACTGGTTCCAGTCATCTTCCTGCTCGTCCGCCAGGCGGAAGATCAGGGCAGAGCGGGAGCGCTGTGCCGTGGGGGCGTTGATGATTTTCTGGATGCGTACGCCCAGGCGTTCGTAGGAACCGGACAGGGCGGCCGCTGAAGAGGTGGTGTCAGACACGAAGAAATCCCTTGTTATTGCTGTACGTGCATACAGTATTTCAGAGTGGGACGTTTCGCAACATCGACGTAAGACAAAGTCTCACGAGGCTGTGGTCGGTTGATTTCATCATTCATTTCCGGCCAGCGAACCAAAGTCGATCAAACCGATCAGATTCTCTGTTGGCGATTCGGTTCGCGATGATCGGAAATAAAGGAGTTGTCATGAATATCAAAGGGTTGGGGCTGTGCGCGGCACTGATCGGTTGCACCCTGCTGGCCGGATGCTCAACTGCCACGGTGGTGACCTTGCAGAACGGCACGCAATACGTGACCAAGGACTTGCCCAAGACCAAGAGCGATGATGGTTTCTACGAGTTCAAGGACATTTCCGGGAAGACCGTGAAGGTCCGCGCGGATGAGGTGGCAACCGTTAAAGAGGAAGATTAAGCCATGGGGTGCCGTGATATTCTGGCACCCAGGCTTTTATTCTTGGAAACATCCCGTGAAATTCATCCACCAGCGCGAACACCTCAACGAAGACGACATTGTGGTCATCGAGTGTTCCAACACCTGCAACATCCGCCTCATGAGCGACGCCAATTTCCGCAGTTTCAAGAATGGCGGGCGCCACACCTATCACGGCGGCGCGTTCGACCGGTTTCCGGCGAAGATCGTGGTGCCCAGCACCGGTTTCTGGAACATCACGATCGATACCGTGACCCAGAGGGCGATCAGCGTCACCCGCAAGCCGAACGTCAAGCATTCGATCAAGATCGTTCGACGTTCAGGCTCAAGGCTGGGCTGAAGCGCGGCTCAACCGTAATCGCGGAACCTGACCGCAGGCGCGGCAATCGAGTCGGTTCGCTTGCCGAACTGGGACCGGATGCGTGAAATCTCGGCGCGGATCCTGTCGCGGACCTGCATCTGCTGCTCCTGCGACAGGGATTCATACCACTGCCGTTGAGCCTCCCGGCTCTTGCCAATCGCACCTGAACCGGGAAGGGAAGAAATCATCGACGCAATGAAGTCCGAGGCCGGATCTGATCCCTCCTCGGCGCGTGTGTCCGTTACGGCCGGGTCCATCGTTGTTGTTCCCCACATCCATCGAAATAGTGCGACACCGCTGCCAGCGTGGCGCTGCCTGACGGCGGGCATATTAGCGCAGCCGCACTGATTACAGGCCCTGGGTGCGAATAATATTTCTATTTGAGTCTAAGCTCACAAAGGCTTGCACAGGTCAGGCATTTCAGCGATTGCGGTGCCTGCGCAGTTGACAAAGCATTGAGCGATTGCCCATAGTTTCGACCACGCAAACGTTTGCTTCTGGTCAGCGTTGCCAAAAATGACCCGCATTCGTTGCCGATACAATAATCATAAATATCGGAGTGACTCCATGAAGCTGCCATTCGCTGCACGTCTTCTTACTGTAGCCATGCTCACCGCTGGCGCTGTATCCCTGCCTGTTACCTCTGCCTTCGCCGATGACGCAAAGAAACCGACCGTCGCTCTGGTGATGAAATCCCTGGCCAACGAGTTCTTCCTGACCATGGAAGATGGCGCCAAGGAATACCAGAAACAACATTCCGCCGATTTCGACCTGATCTCCAACGGCATCAAGAACGAGTCCGACACTGCCGCGCAGATCGACATCGTCAACCAGATGATCGTCAAGAAAGTCGACGCGCTGGTCATCGCGCCCGCTGATTCCAAAGCGTTGGCTTCGGTCATCAAGAAGGCCATGGATGCCGGTATCAAGGTCGTCAACATCGACAACCAACTCGACGCCGATGTGCTGAAAAGCAAGAACATCGAAGTGCCTTTCGTAGGCCCGAACAACCGCAAAGGCGCCAAGCTGGTGGGTGACTACCTGGCCAAGCAACTGGCCGCAGGCGACGAAGTCGGCATCATCGAAGGCGTGCCGACCACCACCAACGCCCAGCAACGCACCGCAGGCTTCAAGGATGCGATGGATGGCGCGCAGATGAAGATCGTCTCCACCCAGTCCGGTAACTGGGAAATCGACAAAGGCAACGCCGTGGCCGCTGCCATGCTCACCGCTCACCCGAACCTGAAAGCACTGCTGGCCGGCAACGACAGCATGGCGCTGGGTGCAGTGTCCGCAGTCAAGACCGCAGGCAAGACCGGCAAGGTGCAAGTCGTAGGCTACGACAACATCAATGCCATCAAGCCTATGCTCAAGGATGGTCGCGTGCTGGCGACAGCTGACCAGTTTGCCGCCCGGCAGGCTGTGTTCGGCATTGATACCGCACTGAAAATGGTCAAGGGCGAGAAGCTCGACATCAAGGACGGCGTTATCGAGACCCCGGTCGAGCTGGTCACCAAGGCGCAGTAAGCGCGGGATCTGTCGCAATCATCTGTAAGCAGCGTCTGCCCGTAGGGGCAGGCGCGTGGAGAGCGTTATGTCAGCGTCTGCTCAGGCCGCTGTTCTATCTGTCAGTGGCATTGGCAAAACCTACGCCCAACCTGTTCTCGGTGACATCGACCTGACGCTCATGCGCGGGGAAGTGTTGGCGCTGACCGGGGAAAATGGCGCAGGCAAAAGCACCCTGTCGAAAATCATCGGTGGCCTGGTCACGCCCACCACCGGCCAGATGCAATTCCAGGGGCAACCCTACCAGCCAGCCAGTCGTACCCAGGCCGAGAGGCTCGGCGTGCGCATGGTCATGCAGGAACTGAACCTGCTGCCGACGCTGTCGGTGGCCGAAAACCTGTTTCTCGACAACCTGCCCAGCCGGGCCGGTTTCATCAATCGCAAGAAGCTGCGCGAAGACGCGACCCGGGCCATGGCCCAGGTGGGTCTGGATGCCATCGACCCCGACACCCTGGTCAGCGAGCTGGGCATTGGCCATCAGCAGATGGTCGAGATCGCCCGTAACCTGATCGGCGACTGCCATGTGCTGATTCTCGACGAGCCGACCGCCATGCTGACGGCCCGCGAAGTCGAAATGCTCTTCGAGCAGATCACGCGCCTGCAGGATCGCGGTGTGTCCATCATCTATATCTCCCATCGCCTGGAAGAGCTGGCCCGCGTCGCCCAGCGCATTGCCGTACTGCGCGACGGCAAGCTGGTGTGCGTCGATGCCATGGCCAACTACAACAGCGAGCAGTTGGTGACGCTGATGGTCGGCCGCGAGCTGGGCGAGCATATCGATCTGGGCAAACGGCAGATCGGTGAAGTGGCACTGTCGGTCAAGGGGCTGAGCCGTTCGGACAAGGTTCGCGATGTGTCCTTCGACGTGCGCGCCGGCGAGATCTTTGGCATCTCCGGACTGATCGGCGCGGGGCGTACCGAGTTGCTGCGCCTGATCTACGGCGCCGATATCGCCGACAGCGGGACCGTAGAAGTGGGGCGACCGCTTCGGCAGGTGCGGGTGAACTCGCCGGTGGACGCCGTCAGCCATGGCATCGCGCTGATTACCGAAGACCGCAAGGGTGAAGGCCTGCTGCTGTCGCAGTCGATCAGCGCCAATTTCGCGCTGGGCAACATGGAAGCGATTTCCAGCGCCGGTGTGGTCAACGGCGCCGCAGAAATGGCCCTGGCCCGGCGTCAGGTGGAAGCCATGCGCATTCGCAGTTCCAGTCCGACGCAACTGGTGTCGGAACTGTCCGGCGGCAACCAGCAGAAAGTGGTGATCGGCCGCTGGCTGGAGCGCGACTGCCAGGTGATGCTGTTCGACGAGCCCACCCGCGGCATCGACGTGGGCGCCAAATTCGACATCTATGCGCTGCTTGGCGAGCTGACGCGCCAAGGCCGGGCGCTGGTGGTGGTGTCCAGCGACCTGCGCGAGCTGATGCTGATCTGCGATCGCATCGGTGTGCTTTCCGCCGGGCGCCTGATCGACACCTTCGAGCGCGACCACTGGACCCAGGACGAACTTCTTGCCGCTGCCTTTGCCGGCTATCAAAAACGTGATGCGCTGCTGTCTGAAGCCGCGCCCAGGACTGCCTGATGAAAACCTCTACCACACAAGCCGCGCTGCCATCGCCAGGCAAGCGCAGCGGCAACTATTTCGGCCTTGGCACCTACCTGGGGCTGGCCGGCGCCCTGCTGGCGATGATCGTGCTGTTCTCGTTGCTCAGCGATCACTTCCTGTCCTATGAGACGTTCAGCACCCTGGCCAACCAGATCCCTGACCTGATGGTGCTGGCGGTGGGCATGACCTTCATCCTGATCATCGGCGGCATCGACCTGTCGGTCGGTTCGGTGCTGGCGCTGGCGGCGTCGGCGGTGAGTGTCGCGATGCTCGGCTGGGGTTGGGGCGTGCTGCCATCGGCGTTGCTGGGCATCGCCTGCGCGACCGCCGCAGGCACGCTGACCGGCTCGATCACCGTGGCCTGGCGCATTCCATCGTTCATCGTGTCCCTGGGCGTGCTGGAAATGGCCCGGGGCGTGGCGTATCAACTGACCGATTCGCGCACCGCGTACATCGGCGACTCCTTCGCCTGGCTGTCCAACCCGTTCGCCTTTGGCATCTCGCCGTCGTTCGTGATTGCGCTGCTGGTAATCTTCGCGGCGCAAGCGGTGCTCACCCGCACAGTGTTCGGACGCTACCTGATCGGCATCGGCACCAACGAGGAAGCCGTGCGTCTGGCGGGGATCAATCCCAAGCCCTACAAGATCCTGGTGTTTTCCCTGATGGGATTGTTGGCGGGCATTGCCGCACTGTTCCAGATTTCCCGTCTGGAAGCTGCCGATCCAAACGCCGGTTCCGGTCTGGAACTGCAGGTCATCGCCGCCGTGGTGATCGGCGGTACCAGCCTGATGGGGGGGCGCGGTTCGGTCATCAGTACCTTCTTCGGGGTCCTGATCATCTCGGTGCTGGCGGCGGGGCTTGCGCAGATCGGCGCGACCGAACCCACCAAGCGCATCATCACAGGTGCCGTGATCGTCGTGGCCGTGATCCTCGACACCTACCGCAGCCACCGCGCGAAACGGCGGGGCTGATATGGCCACTATCAAAGACGTTGCGGCACTTGCAGGCATTTCCTACACCACGGTTTCCCATGTGCTGAACCGCACACGGCCAGTGAGTGACGCCGTGCGCAAGAAAGTGGAGGAGGCCATCACCCAGCTGGACTACGTGCCCAGTGCCGTGGCGCGCTCGCTGAAGGCCAAGTCCACGGCCACCATCGGCTTGTTGATCCCCAATGGCATCAACCCGTACTTCGCCGAACTTGCCCGCGGCATCGAGGACTACTGCGAACGCAACGGCTTTTGCGTGATCCTCTGCAATTCCGACGATAACCTGCAAAAACAGCGCAATTACCTGCGCGTGTTGCTGGAAAAACGCGTGGATGGCCTGATCGTATCCTCGGTGGGCGGCGACGACAGCCTGGTCGAAAGCCTGGCTGCTGTTCGCACCCCGTTGGTGATCGTCGACCGGGACCTGGAAAACATTACTGCGGACCTGGTACGGATCGACCACGAACTGGGTGCCTGGCTTGCGACCTCGCACCTGCTGGAACTGGGCCACCAGCATATCGCCTGCATCTGCGGTCCGGCGCAGACCAGCGTGGCGCGCATGCGTCTGGCCGGGTATCAGCGGGCGATGCGCGAAGCAGGCGTCGAGGTACAGGACAGCTGGGTGGTGGAGAGCGACTTCACCGGGCCCAGTGGCTATCAGGCCGCCTGTACATTGCTGGAAACAGATCGCCCCACGGCAATCTTCGCTGCCAACGATATGGTAGGCATCGGTGTGCTGCGTGCGGCGGCCGAGCGCAATGTAAAAGTGCCGGCCGATCTGTCGGTGGTCGGTTTCGACGACATCCAGATGAGCCAGTTCGTCTACCCCGCGCTCACCACCGTGGGGCAGTCGATCCTGCAACTGGGTGAGCGCGCCGCCGAGGTGTTGCTGCGCAGGATCACCACGCGCGGTGAGGCGCCTGATGTGCAACAGTCGATCGTCGCACCGAGCATGGTGCTGCGCGAGTCCACGGCGCCACCGCCCAACGCATTCAACGAGTTTCGCTGAGCCGGCCGAGGCCGGATTGAAGGTATTGACGTCATGCAAGCAAAAGTAGTGATAGTGGGCAGTCTGAACATGGACCTGGTGACCCGGGCGCCGCGCCTGCCGCGCGCCGGAGAAACCCTGGCCGGGCAATCCTTCGTGACCGTCCCGGGCGGCAAGGGCGCGAACCAGGCGGTGGCTGCCGCGCGGCTGGGGGCCAGCGTCGCGATGATCGGCTGTGTCGGTGACGACGCCTACGGCGAGCAATTGCGCAGTGCGTTGCTGACCGAAGGCATCGATTGCCAGGCGGTGACGACCATTGCGGGTGAGTCCACTGGCGTTGCCTTGATCGTGGTCGACGATAACAGCCAGAACGCCATCGTCATCGTTGCCGGCGGCAATGGGCATGTAAGCGCCAGCGTGGTGGACGGTTTCGACGCTCTGTTGCAACAGGCCGAAGTCATCATCTGCCAGCTGGAAGTGCCCGAGAGCACGGTGGGCCACGTGCTCAAGCGCGGTCATGAACTGGGCAAGACCGTCATTCTCAACCCGGCACCCGCCACAGGCCCATTACCAGAGCAATGGTACGGCTGGGTCGATTACCTGATCCCCAACGAAAGCGAAGCCACGGCGCTCACCGGGTTGCCGGTCGATAGCCCGGCCAGTGCCGAAGCCGCCGCGAAAACCCTGCTCGCCTCAGGCGTCGGCAAGGTGGTGGTGACCCTGGGCGAGCAGGGCGCGTTGTTCGCAAGCCAGGAACGTGTCGAGCATTTCCCTGCGCCCAGGGTCAAGCCGGTGGACACCACTGCAGCGGGCGACACCTTCGTCGGCGGATTTGCGGCGGCACTGGCTGACGGAAAATCCGAAGCCGAGGCGATCCGTTTCGGACAGATCGCGGCGGCGTTGTCTGTCACCCGTTCGGGCGCCCAGCCGTCCATTCCAACCTTCGCTGAAGTCCAGGGGTATCAACCATGAAAAAGACGCCGCTGTTGAATATTGCACTGTCGCGGGTCATCGCCTCCCTGGGGCACGGCGATGTGCTGATGATTGTCGACGCCGGCATGCCGGTGCCACCTGGCGTGGAGCTCATCGACCTGGCCCTGACCCGGGGCGTTCCGGATTTCGTCAGCGTGCTGGATACGGTGCTGGCAGAAATGCAGGTGGAAAGCCATGTGCTGGCAGAAGAGATTCGTCTCAAGCAGCCTCCGGCGCTGAGCGTTCTGGACAGGCTCAACGCCGAAGGCGGCCTGGGCGAGCAGCGGGTGGTCAGCCATGATGCGCTCAAGCAGTTGAGCCGCAGCGCCCGCGCCATCGTGCGCACAGGGGAATGCCAGCCCTACACCAACATTGCGCTGGTCGCAGGTGTGGTCTTCTGATTTCGCACTATGTTCCATACCCATGAAACAGGGAGTTTCACATGCACAAGAATCGTCTTTCATTCCTCGACCTGATCCGGAGCATCGCACTGTTGGCCATCTTCTCCGCCACTGCGGCCCAGGCCGCCGAACGCCGTGACCTGATCATCGACACCGACCCGGGCGCCGATGATGTCGTGGCCCTGCTTCTGGCACTGGCGTCGAAGGATGAGCTCAATGTCCTGGCGATCACCACGGTTGCCGGCAATGTGCGCATCGACAAGACGTCGCGCAATGCCCGTCTTGCCCGTGAGTGGGCAGGGCGCGAAGAGGTGCCGGTGTACGCCGGAGCAGGGCGGCCACTGGTGCGCCCGCCGATCTACGCCGAGAACATTCACGGCAAGGAAGGCTTGCCCGGCGTCGAGGTGCACGAACCCGCCAAGGGCCTGGCCAAGGGTAACGCCGTGCAGTACCTGGTGGAGACCTTGAGCAAGGCTGCGCCCCACAGCATCACCGTCGCGATGCTCGGGCCGCAGACCAACCTCGCGCTGGCGCTGATCCAGGCGCCGGAAATCACCCAGGGGATCAAGGAAGTGGTGGTCATGGGTGGTGCGCATTTCAATGGCGGCAACATCACCCCGGTGGCCGAATTCAACCTGTTCGCCGACCCGGATGCGGCCAGGGTGGTGCTCGCCAGCGGCGTCAAGCTGACCTATGTGCCGCTGGATGTGACCCACAAGATCCTGACCAGCGAGCAGCGCCTCAAACAGATCGAGGCGCTGAACAACAACGCCGGCAAGCTGGTGGGCAATATTCTCAATGAGTACGTCAAGGCGGACATGGTGCATTACGGGTTGCCAGGCGGCCCGGTACACGATGCCAGCGTGATTGCCTGGCTGCTCAAGCCCGAACTGTTCACCGGCAGGCAGATCAATGTGGTGATCGACAGCCGCGAAGGGCCGGGCTTTGGCCAGACCGTCGCCGACTGGTATGACACCCTGGGCCAGCCCAGGAATGTGTTCTGGATCGAGAATGGCGACGCTCAGGGCTTCTTCGATCTGCTGACCGAGCGCCTGGCACGGCTCAAGTAACCCATGCTCAGGCGTCGCTCAAGGCCTCGCTGGCGTAGCGCAGAAACACCTGGTCCATGAACACCTGGGCGCCGTCGGTGCCCAGTTCCCTGACCAGAAGGTCAACTGCGATGATCGCCAACTCCTCGGCGCTGCCGGGGCTGTGGGCGCATTGGCCCTGGGACCATCTGGCCCTGATGTCAGCAACGATGCTTACGCTTGCCATGTCTTGACGTCCTTAAAAAACCGATCACGATCCTGGTGTCCGTGCCAGCGCGTCTGGCTGGCAGCGCAGTAAAGCATTTTGCTCAGGACTGCACACTGCTACTTAGGCATGAAACGCCGCTCGCGTCAGGCATCGAGCGTGCTTTTGGCGTGGCGGCAGAGGAAGTTACCAAACGTTTTGTGACGATTTGCATGCTTGCGTCAAACCCGGGCTCGGGCAGACTCCATATCCAGCCAGATCTCCCGATCTGCACGGCTTCGCCGCCTCCCGGGGAAACCAAGCGGGCCGGGTGCTGTCGCAGAGGTTCTGGTTCACGTAAACACAAGGAGGCTGTATGCCCTGGAAATACGCATCATCGGGTCTGGTTCTGGTAGCGGCACTGCTGGCAGGTTGTAGCACGACGTCCGAATCGTCCAAGCCCGCCGAAAGTAGCGCCGCGACCGAATCGGGTCATTCCCGCTGTGATGCCGCCGCTGCACAGTTCGCAGTCGGCAAACCGGCAACGCCGGCCTTGCTCGAGCAGGCGCGGGTCAAGGCCGGTGCGCAGACCGCACGCGTGCTGGGCCCCAACGACATGATTACCATGGAGTACCGCTCCGACCGCCTGAATCTGAACACTGACCAAGCGGCCACGGTCAACCGCGTCAACTGCGGCTGAAGCTTTCACGCAGGCATAAAAAAACCCCGTCAGTGACGGGGTTTTTTCAGCGCGCTCGGATTACTCCGGGCGAACCTGAGCGGCTTGCATGCCCTTTTGGCCTTTCTCAGCCACGAAGGAGACAGTCTGGCCTTCTTTCAGGCTTTTGAAACCGTCGGATTCGATAGCCTTGAAGTGTACGAACAGGTCGTCGCCGCCACCCTGTGGAGTGATAAAGCCGAAGCCTTTTTCATCGTTGAACCATTTTACGGTGCCGGTTTGGCGATTAGACATGGTGTATCTCCAAAAACATAATATTCAGTAGTGCTGTGCTGCTCAGGCCAACTGGGCACACGCGAGGTATCATAGTCGAATTGTGTGAAAGCTGGACTTTTTCAGTAAGAACTTTGCGCCAATGACGCAAATAGATACGTCCAAATCATTTGCCAGTGGCCCGATTCAGGCCTCTTCGACACCCATCAAACTGTCTCGTCAAATGACTGAAGCCCGCGAGTTTGGCGGGCTTCAGCGATTGCGTCGAAAATCTTCCGCAGGCTGCGGGCGACGCTTTTGTAGAGAAGTGTAAATTTTTTATTTTTTGCCCTTCAGGCAGTTTTCGCCCACCGCTTTTTGCAGGCGAGAGGTCATTTCGGTACTCGGAGGCGTCGTTTTGTCATTCAGCGAAGCAATTTCCTTGTCCGAAAAGTTCTTGTTGATCTGCTGGGCTCCGCACTCGCAATGAGCCTTGACGGCATTGGCGTCCATCCCCGGGTTGTTCTGGGTGGCGGCGGCGGTGCACTCGCTCATGTAGCTGGTTTTGGTCTTCGCGTCCATGGCGGCATGAGCGCTGAGCGGAAGAGTCAACGCCAATGGTGCGAGGAGGGCGGCAACACGTAGAAGCTTCATGGTTGATTCCTTTTATCGGTGGGACCTGCGTTGGCGCAAGTCTTTAACGGGCCTCGGTTTATCTGACGGCAGGGATCGGCTCCAGTTCAGTGCAGGGTGTTTTCCTACGGTATTTACCGAAAAGTTTATTGGTTCATGGCGCTCGCATACCCACCGCAGAGCCGCTGCGCTGTGCTAGGATGCGCGTCCTGCAGCGCTTTTGCGCCTCGCGGGTCAGGGGTTGCCCGTTGCAATGCCTGCCGATTTCGTACATCCAGTCACTCTGGTTCGGTCAAACGGTTGGCCTTTGGGCTCCTGCCACTGTGAGGCAGGTACACCACCGAATCGCGTACTGGCTCTATCCCAACCCACGTGACCTTTGGTAGGGGTCACCACTAGGAGAGGAGGCGCCATGCCAACTATTACTCTTCCCGACGGCAGTCAACGTTCTTTCGATCACCCGGTTTCCGTAGCCGAGGTCGCCGCATCCATTGGTGCAGGCCTGGCCAAGGCCACCGTTGCCGGCAAGGTCAACGGCCAACTGGTTGACGCCAGCGACATCATTGACGCCGACGCGAGTCTGCAAATCATCACCCCGAAGGACCAGGAAGGCGTCGAGATCATTCGTCACTCCTGCGCGCACCTTGTGGGTCACGCGGTCAAGCAGCTGTACCCGACGGCGAAAATGGTCATCGGCCCGGTGATCGATGACGGCTTCTATTACGATATCGCCTACGAGCGCCCGTTCACCCCGGATGACCTGGCAGCGATCGAGCAGCGCATGCAGCAGCTGATCGAAAAGGATTACGACGTCATCAAGAAGGTCACTCCGCGCGCCGAAGTGATCGAAGTGTTCAAGGCCCGTGGCGAAGACTACAAGCTGCGCCTGGTCGAGGACATGCCGAACGAAAAGGCCATGGGCCTCTACTACCACGAAGAATACGTCGACATGTGCCGCGGTCCGCACGTGCCGAACACCCGTTTCCTCAAGTCGTTCAAGCTGACCAAGCTGTCCGGCGCCTACTGGCGCGGCGATGCGAAGAACGAACAGCTGCAGCGTGTCTACGGCACTGCCTGGGCTGACAAGAAGCAACTGGCGGCCTACATCCAGCGTATCGAAGAAGCCGAAAAGCGCGATCACCGCAAGATCGGCAAGCGCCTGGGCCTGTTCCACACCCAGGAAGAAGCGCCGGGCATGGTGTTCTGGCATCCGAACGGCTGGACCCTGTACCAGGTGCTCGAGCAGTACATGCGCAAGACCCAGCGCGAGAACGGCTACCTGGAGATCAAGACTCCGCAGGTGGTCGATCGCTCCCTGTGGGAGAAATCCGGGCACTGGGCCAACTACGCTGAAAACATGTTCACCACCGAGTCGGAAAGCCGCGACTACGCCATCAAGCCGATGAACTGCCCTTGCCACGTGCAGGTGTTCAACCAGGGCCTGAAGAGCTACCGCGAGCTGCCGATGCGTCTGGCCGAGTTCGGTGCCTGCCACCGCAACGAGCCATCGGGTGCACTGCACGGCATCATGCGTGTGCGTGCCTTCACCCAGGACGACGCGCACATCTTCTGCACCGAAGAGCAGATGCAGGCCGAGTCCGCCGCGTTCATCAAGCTGACCATGGACGTCTACGCCGATTTCGGCTTCAAGGACATCGAGATGAAGCTCTCGACCCGTCCCGAGAAGCGCGTCGGCTCCGATGACCTGTGGGATCGCGCAGAGTCCGCACTGGCGGCCGCACTGGACAGCGCAGGCCTGCCTTACGACCTGCAACCCGGCGAAGGTGCGTTCTACGGTCCGAAAATCGAATTTTCCCTCAAGGATTGCTTGGGTCGCGTGTGGCAATGCGGTACATTGCAGCTCGATTTCAACCTGCCTATCCGTTTGGGCGCCGAATTCGTTTCGGAAGACAACGGGCGCAAGCATCCGGTCATGTTGCACCGTGCGATTCTCGGTTCCTTCGAGCGTTTCATCGGAATTCTGATCGAGCACTACGAAGGTGCATTCCCTGCGTGGCTGGCTCCAACTCAGGCAGTGATCATGAATATCACTGATAAACAGGCAGATTTTGCCCTTGAGGTGGAAAAAACACTGGCTCAAAGCGGGTTTCGTGCCAAGTCCGACTTGAGAAATGAAAAGATCGGCTTTAAAATCCGCGAGCATACGTTGCTCAAGGTTCCCTATCTCCTCGTCATCGGAGACCGGGAAGTCGAAACGCAAACTGTCGCTGTGCGTACCCGTGAAGGCGCAGACCTCGGCTCGATGCCGGTCGCCCGGTTCTCGGAGTTCCTTGCACAAGCGGTTTCCCGGCGTGGTCGCCAAGATTCGGAGTAATTATTATTAAGCGTGAAATGAGACAAGATAAACGAGCTGCACCGAAAGCCCCGATCAACGAGAATATCTCGGCACGCGAGGTTCGGTTAATTGGCGCAGACGGCGAGCAGATTGGCATCGTCTCGATTGATGAAGCGCTTCGTATAGCTGAAGAAGCGAAGTTGGATCTGGTGGAAATCTCCGCAGACGCCCAGCCACCTGTGTGTAAGGTGATGGACTACGGCAAGCACCTCTTCGAGAAGAAGAAGCAGGCCAACGAAGCGAAGAAGAACCAGAAGCAGATTCAGATTAAAGAAATCAAGTTTCGTCCAGGGACGGAGGAAGGGGATTACCAGGTAAAACTACGCAACCTGGTACGTTTCCTGAGTGACGGGGACAGGGCCAAGATTTCCTTGAGATTTCGCGGTCGTGAGATGGCCCACCAGGAGCTGGGGATGGAACTGTTGAAGCGGGTTGAAGGTGACCTGCTCGAATACGGTTCGGTCGAACAGCATCCTAAGATGGAAGGACGCCAGCTGATCATGGTCATCGCCCCGAAAAGAAAGAAATAACCCCCAGGGCACGGCAGGCCTTGCGGTTATGTTTATCAACTGAATGCGGAGTATCCGAACATGCCAAAGATGAAGACCAAAAGTGGTGCAGCTAAGCGGTTTCTGAAAACCGCGAATGGCATCAAGCACAAGCACGCTTTCAAGAGCCACATCCTGACCAAAATGTCGACCAAGCGTAAGCGTCATCTGCGCGGAAGCAGCCTGCTGCATCCGTCCGACGTGGCAAAAGTCGAGCGCATGCTGCGCCTTCGTTAATTTTGATCAAAGATAGAGGAAGTTACTCATGGCTCGTGTAAAGCGTGGCGTCATTGCCCGTAAGCGTCACAAAAAAATTCTGAAACTTGCTAAAGGCTACTACGGCGCGCGTTCACGCGTATTCCGTGTTGCCAAGCAAGCGGTAATCAAGGCAGGCCAATACGCCTACCGCGACCGTCGTCAGAAAAAACGTCAGTTCCGCGCTCTGTGGATCGCTCGTATCAACGCTGGTGCTCGCGTCAACGGCCTGTCTTACAGCCGTCTGATCGCTGGCCTGAAAAAAGCGTCGATCGAAATCGACCGTAAGGTTCTGGCTGATCTGGCAGTGAACGAAAAAGCGGCGTTTGCTGCGATTGTCGAGAAAGCTAAAGCCACTCTGGCCTAAGTCCCCGGCAATCACCGAGCTCTTCGGGGCCCGGTGTTAAACGTCATAGATAGGGGAAGAGCCTTGTAAGCTCTTCCCCTATTTCGTATCTGGAGTCTGTACATGGAAAACCTGGACGCGCTGGTCTCTCAAGCACTTGAGGCTGTGCAAAGCGCCGAAGATATCAATGCCCTGGAGCAAATCCGGGTCCACTACCTCGGCAAGAAAGGCGAACTGACTCAGGTGATGAAGACCCTGGGCAATCTGCCGGCTGAAGAGCGTCCGCAGGTCGGCGCCCTGATCAACGTTGCCAAGGAGCGTGTCACAGAGGTTCTCAATGCGCGCAAGGCGTCGTTCGAGGAAGCGGATCTTGCCGCCAAACTCGCCGCCGAGTCGATTGACGTGACCCTGCCTGGCCGCGGACAGACCACTGGCGGTCTGCACCCTGTCACCCGGACTCTGGAACGTATCGAACAGTTCTTCACCCACATCGGCTACGGCATCGCCGAAGGCCCTGAGGTCGAAGACGACTATCACAACTTCGAGGCGCTCAACATCCCAGGCCATCACCCGGCCCGGTCGATGCACGACACCTTCTATTTCAACGCCAACATGTTGCTGCGCACCCATACCTCGCCGGTACAGGTCCGCACCATGGAAGCGAACAAGCCGCCGATCCGCATCGTCTGCCCAGGCCGTGTGTATCGCAGCGACTCCGATATCACTCACTCCCCGATGTTCCACCAGGTCGAAGGCCTGCTGGTCGACCGCGAGATCAATTTCGCCGACCTGAAAGGCACCATCGAGGAGTTCCTGCGCGTGTTCTTCGAGAAAGAACTGGCAGTGCGTTTCCGTCCTTCGTATTTCCCGTTCACCGAGCCATCGGCTGAAGTCGACATGGAATGCGTGATGTGCAGTGGCAAGGGCTGCCGCGTCTGCAAGCAGACCGGCTGGCTGGAAGTCATGGGCTGCGGCATGGTGCACCCGAACGTGCTGCGCATGTCGGGGATCGACCCCGAAGAGTTCCAGGGCTTTGCCTTCGGCATGGGGGCAGAACGCCTGGCCATGCTGCGTTACGGCGTCAATGACTTGCGCCTGTTCTTCGACAACGACCTGAGGTTCCTGGCGCAATTCCGCTAGGCCTCACGCACGTCACGAATAATCAGGAGAACAGAATGAAATTCAGCGAACAATGGTTGCGCGGCTGGGTCAGCCCGCAAGTTTCCCGCGACGAGCTGGTTGCTCGTCTGTCGATGGCCGGCCTTGAGGTCGATAGCGTGACCCCGGCAGCCGGTGCATTCACCGGCGTCGTGGTCGGCGAAGTGTTGAGCACCGAGCAGCACCCGGATGCCGACAAGCTGCGCGTGTGCCAGGTCAGCAATGGTTCGGAAACCTTCCAGGTGGTGTGTGGCGCGCCAAACGTGCGCCCTGGCCTGAAGATTCCGTTCGCCATGATCGGTGCCGAACTGCCCGGCGACTTCAAGATCAAGAAAGCCAAGCTGCGTGGTGTCGAGTCCAACGGCATGCTCTGCTCCCAGGCCGAGCTGCAGGTGGGCGAGGGCAATGACGGCCTGATGGAACTGCCTGCCGATGCGCCAGTCGGTCAGGATTTCCGTGCCTGGCTGGAACTGGACGACGTCAGCATCGAGGTCGACCTGACCCCGAACCGTGGCGACTGCCTGTCCGTGGCGGGCCTGGCCCGCGAAGTCGGCGCCCTGTACGACGCTGCGGTCACCCGCCCGCAGGTGGCTGCAGTGCCAGCCGTCCACGACGAAGTGCGTTCGGTGGAAGTGCTCGCGCCGGCTGCCTGCCCGCGTTATCTGGGTCGCGTCATCCGTAACGTCGACCTGTCGCGTCCGACCCCGCTGTGGATGGTCGAGCGTCTGCGTCGTTCCGAAGTGCGCAGCATCGATGCCGCCGTCGACATCACCAACTACGTGATGCTTGAACTGGGTCAGCCTCTGCACGCCTTCGATCTCGCCGAAATCAACGGCGGCATTCGCGTGCGCATGGCCGAAGAGGGCGAGAAGCTGGTATTGCTGGACGGTCAGGAAGTCAGCCTGCGTGCCGACACCCTGGTCATTGCCGACCATCAACGTGCACTGGCCATCGCCGGCGTCATGGGCGGCGAGCACAGCGGCGTGAACACCGCGACCACTCGCGACATTTTCCTGGAAAGCGCTTTCTTCGATCAGATCGCGGTCGCTGGCAAGGCACGTTCCTACGGCCTGCACACCGATGCCTCGCACCGCTACGAGCGTGGCGTGGACTGGCAACTGGCCCGTGAAGCCATGGAGCGCGCCACTGGCCTGCTGCTGGAAATCACTGGCGGCGAAGCCGGTCCGGTCATTGAAACCGTCAGCGAGCAGCACCTGCCGTCGATTGCTCCGGTCACCCTGCGTGCCGAGCGTATCGAGCAAATGCTGGGCATGAAGATGGAAGCTGCCGAAGTCGAGCGCCTGCTCAGCGGTCTTGGCCTGGAGGTGTCTTCCCAGGCGGCGGGCGAGTGGCGCGTAGAAGTGCCAAGCCACCGCTTCGACATTTCCCTGGAAGTGGACCTGATCGAAGAGCTGGCCCGCCTGTACGGCTACAACCGTCTGCCGGTTCGTTACCCTCAGGCCCGCCTGGCTCCGCAAGCACGCTCCGAATCAAGGGGTGACCTGCCTGCACTGCGCCGCCTGCTGGTTGCGCGCGGCTACCAGGAAGCGATTACCTACAGCTTCATCGATCAGAAATGGTTCGAGCTGTTCAGCCCGGGCGTCGAGCCGCTGCTGCTGGCCAACCCGATCTCCGCTGACATGGCCGCCATGCGCTCGTCGCTGTGGCCGGGCCTGGTCAAGGCGTTGCAACACAACCTCAATCGCCAGCAGGACCGCGTGCGCCTGTTCGAAAGTGGCCTGCGTTTCGTCGGCCAACTGGAAGGTTTGAAACAAGAGCCTATGCTGGCAGGTGTGATCTGCGGCAGTCGCCTGCCGGAAGGCTGGGCGCAGGGTCGTGATGGCGTGGACTTCTTCGACGTCAAGGCTGACGTGGAAGCCGTGCTGGGCTTCAGTGGCGCACTGGATGATTTCCGTTTCGTACCGGGCAAACATCCAGCCTTGCACCCAGGCCAGACCGCCCGTATCGAGCGTGATGGCCGTGAAGTCGGCTACCTCGGCGCGATCCACCCGGAACTGGCCAAGACCCTGGGTCTGGATCGTCCGGTGTTCGTGTTCGAGCTGGTTCTGGCCGATGTGGTCGAGGGCCGTCTGCCGAAATTCCACGAACTGTCGCGCTTCCCGGAAGTGCGTCGGGACCTGGCGTTGCTGGCTGATCGCGAGGTTGCGGCCACTGCGGTAATGGACGTAATCCGTGAAAATGCAGGGCAATGGCTGACAGACCTCAGGCTATTTGATGTTTATCAGGGTAAAGGCATTGATCCGCATAGAAAAAGCCTTGCAGTTGGCTTGACCTGGCAACATCCATCGCGCACTCTTACTGACGATGAGGTAAACGCTTCGACGCAGCAAATTCTCACCTCGCTTGAGGAAAGGTTAAACGCCACGTTAAGGAAGTAGCGTATGGGGGCTCTGACGAAAGCTGAGATGGCCGAACGTCTGTACGAAGAGCTAGGCCTGAATAAACGAGAAGCCAAGGAACTGGTTGAGCTGTTCTTTGAGGAAATCAGGCACGCTCTGGAAGATAACGAGCAGGTCAAATTGTCCGGATTCGGTAATTTTGACCTGCGAGATAAACGCCAGCGACCGGGTCGAAATCCCAAGACAGGGGAAGAAATTCCGATTACAGCTCGCCGTGTGGTCACCTTTCGCCCAGGGCAGAAATTGAAGGCCCGAGTTGAGGCTTATGCTGGAACCAAGTCATAACGACGAGCTACCGCCTATTCCCGGCAAACGCTACTTCACCATTGGTGAAGTCAGCGAGCTCTGCGCGGTCAAACCGCACGTTCTGCGTTATTGGGAACAGGAATTTCCTCAGCTCAACCCGGTCAAGCGCCGCGGGAATCGCCGGTATTATCAGCGCCAGGACGTGCTGATGATCCGGCAGATCCGCGCGCTGCTTTACGATCAGGGCTTCACCATCGGCGGGGCGCGCTTGCGCCTCTCCAGCGATGAGGTCAAGGACGATTCCCTGCAATACAAGCAGCTGATACGACAGATGATTGTCGAGCTGGAAGATGTTCTGGTGGTCCTGCGCAAATAGTGCCGCGTCATCAAATACTTCCATCTTTCAAAAGCTTAGGGTATATTCCTCGACGCTTTCACAAGAAGCGAAATCAGATACACGCCTAGTCGGGGCGTAGCGCAGTCCGGTAGCGCACTAGCATGGGGTGCTAGGGGTCGAGTGTTCGAATCACTCCGTCCCGACCATATTATTCAATGACTTAGCCCAATCTTTTCAGGTTGGGCTTTTTCATGCATAGGGACTTTTGCGGGGAATCATCCCGTTTTCCTCTTCAAGATCGTCAGTGCCGGTCCTCGCGAATCGGTTGCCGATACTTTGTTTGCCTCCTCAATCAACTGCCCAAGCTCTGCGATAGAATAGTGGCTGGTGATGCTGCCGTTCCTGTGTCCAAGCAATGCCTTTCGATCTTCTTCCGTCACGCCCGCTGCACGTAACCTTCTGCCAAAGGTGTGCTTGAGGTCGTGAACCCTGATCGATCTGAACCCAGGGTGCGCCGGTGACTTGTGTTCCTTCTCCCACTTCGCCGCCGCCCGCACCCTGGCTTTCTTCCAGGCTGTGTCGTTCATCCGATGCATTGCAGTTGGCCCGTGCTCATCTGGCTGACCGTACGGGAAGACATACTGCGCATGCAGCCCACGCTGCCCGTCGATAATCCGCATTGCCACCTTGTTCATCACGACGAGCCGTTCGTCCCGGTTTTTGACGCCGGACCGCTCGTTTCGCCCGCCGAAGTCATCCGGAATCAGGAACACGCTCGTTCCCAGCTCCGGCACCCGAATTTCCCACTCCCACTTGAGTTTGCAGACTTCCTGCTCGCGGCAACCGGTGTTCACCTTGTAGAGAGCCATCCTCAACAGGTGATCCGGGATTTCCGCGAACAGAATCGACTGCTCTTCCCATGACATGGGGTAGGGCTTACGGCTCGACCTCTTTTCCTCAAGCATCGAGATCATCGGCACGCTGTCCAGCCATGGCCGCTTCTCTGCGTCTCGCCACTTCCTGTGGCACAGGTTCAAGATCCGCACGACACGCTGCAACGCGATGTTGACCGTTCGGTTCGAAACCCCTGGCTTTACCTTCCCTTTTTCAGTTTTCGTGGGCTTTTGCCGGTCACGCTTAAATGCGGCCAACGTGCCGTCGTCTATATGGGTGATCGGAAGATCGCCGATATACGGGTCCAACTGCTCGATGTGCGATGCGGACAGCGCGATCGAGGCCTGGTCCTTGAACTCCACCAAGAACCGGGTGGCCGCCTCGCGCCAAGTTCGCACCTGGCGCACACCGTAAACCTTTTCCTGCCTGAGCTTTTCCAGCCGGTGAATCAGGTACTGCTCCGCTTCCTGCCTTTCGCTTGCTCCAGTGCTTTCTTGAAGTCGCTGACCTCTGACGACCTTGTCGATGTGCCAGATTCCGTTTCTCTCGTAGAGACCGGAGATCGTTTTTCGCGCCATTTATTGACTCCTTGGCGCCCACTGCGGGGCTGATTGTTGTCCTGAATAGCGGCTTTTTCAATTGCCCGTGCGGCAATGTAGGCATCGGCCCACTCGTCCAGCTCGTGCCGGTCGAACGCAACGCCCTGTTTCCCGATTGGAAATTCCCGTACCTGGGGTCGCACGGTCTTGTTGAACTCGTCCCGGCACATGCCGAGATAGCCAGGCGCATCTCCAAACCGGATGAATCGCGGCTGGATGCTTGTCGCCTTGGCGGCTGTAGCGTTCGCCATGTAGCTACCTCCGTCCGATGATGTCGCCCGACATGGTTTTCACATTGCCAGCCACCGTGCCACAGGTGACATCGCCTGACATTGTCCCGACGTCGCCGCGTACATCACCGCACTTCACGTCGCCACTCATCGTCTTCACGCGCCCGGCATAACCACTCACCTCGACTTTCCCGGAGCCCGTTTCAACCGATTCGGCGTTACCATTCACCGTGACGCTGATAGGCCCGACCAGGGTTCCTGACTGCTCAACCCCATCGACCACGACCTTGTCGCCATTGATACTGATGCTGCGACCTGTGAAGGTGCGCCCGTCGATTGTCACGCTGGAACCGCCTGCGTTGATTTTCATGCAATAGCTCTCCCGCCCGCCGTACACCGGCAGGCATGTGGATGATGGGGAAGGGGTTAGGCTGTTTTTCTGGATGGCGGGGTCGGCGGGAATCCGAAGTGCACACGGCGCTTACCGGTGTAGCCGCATTCCTCGCACCCGCTTGCACCATGAGCGTTGTAGCCATATGAGCACGACGAACAGTCGCAGCTGCAGCCAGAGCAGCCGATGGTGGCGACGCCGATCTGCTCAACACGGCCGTCACGCAGGATTAGAAAGCTGGAGCGCCTGTCGAGACGAAAACCAGTGATCTTCTCTGCATCCTCGTACGTCGCGGATTCGCGGCGAAAGCCCCATTTGGCGGAAGGATCTTCGACGATGCGAACGACAGTTCTCATGCCGCCTCCTTGCCGCGCTGCCACCAGTGCCAGGCGCGGGCCATGAAACGATCCAGATAGCTGCCATTGCTCAGGCGTTGGGATTGGCACCAGGCCAGAGTGCAGTTGTGGTCATCGGCGTAGGCCTGTTCGAACTGATCGCGGCTGATCATGGCGTCACCTGCTGGCCTTCACGGATGACCGCTGCCCTGTTCAGCAAGGTGCTCATGGCGCGCTGGAATTGCATTCCGGTAGAGATGCAGGTGAATTTCGTCACACGATCGCCCAAAGCTGCCAAGGCTTCGCCCGGGTTTGCGATGTTGAATGCGCCGCCGCGTGGCCAGATAATTTCCTCCCATTCCCCCGTTTTCTCGTTGCGTCGGCGACCTTCCAGAAACCAGTCAGGCCCGAAACGGTAATTGAATTCGTAGTGGCTGTTTTCCAAATCCAGTTCGATCTTGTCGCGCTCAAACCAGTCGAGCACGTAGCGGTGTCGCTCGACTGTCGCTGTTTTTGGCTGGCTCATGGCTTCACCTTCTCGAAATAGAACACCACCGGCACCGCTGTCTCGACGATCAGGCCGTACGCCTTCGCGAGCCGGTAGATGGGGTGATAGAGGTTGAGGCTGTTGACGTGCCCGGCCAGCCATTCCCGCCAGGCTTCCAGCGGCATTGCGTGCTTGCTCAGGTTGCATGGGATGCAAGCCGGCATCATGTTTTCGAGGTTGTGGTTCTCAGGGTTGAGCGCCGGAACCAGCTTCGCCTTTTTGCCCCAGTTCCGCCGAACGGCGTCGTGGTGATCGGCGTGCCACTTCGGGCCCAACTCAACACCGCAGTACGCGCAATGGCCGCCGTATTTCAGGCGGATCTGCTCGCGCTCATGTTTCTTCAGGCGCACAGTTTCTCCTCGCCGCGCTCAGGCGCAGCAGGCAATGGATAGGGTGGTGAGGGGTTACTTGGCGGCAGGGTGGGAGGCGTTCCACTGCTCGAAGGCTTCTTGCGTGCTGGCGGCCGTGATCGTCTCGTCGCAGGTGTGACAGAAGGCCTTGCCCTGGCATGCGCCCACATCGTGGTGACCCTGCTTGCACGGGTTCATATGCCAGTCCTCTTCGGCGAGCGCCGCATCGAGTTCGGGATATTCCGGCCTGGCTGGAGGGTAGGCGTCCGCTGTCATCGCCTGGTCAATGGCCGCGCGCAGGTTCTCGTTGTAGTTCTCGCCGATCACACGCTCATGCGGCGTACCCATCCAGTGCCCGATGATCTCGACGCTGGTGCTGTGGTCGCCGGTGTCTGCAATCGGGGTGCTGTGATGGCGCACGTCCCAATAGTTCGCCTCGAGGGAATCGAGCCGCGCCTTGTCCTGCTCCAAATCGTCTATGCGCTGGTCTGCCTCGTTCAGGCGCTGCTGTAGGGCTGCGTTCTCGGCCTGGAGGCGGGCGACTTGCGAGTCATAGTCATCAGCGAGCACGACGATGGGCCGAAATGCTGCTTTGCACATACCCTCTACACCCGGCAAGAAGCCTTTCAACTGCCAGCGCATGACTTCCACACCTTCGCCAGCAAGCGGAGCAGGCGAGTCGATGCATTTCGGACAGGTAGGGCGTGAACCGCCCCACAGCTCTTCCGGGGTGCAGTCGCCAGCGGCGAGCGAAGCCTTTTCTTCGGCTGTCGGTGTGCAGCACTGTTCTTTTCCCTGACTCATAACCCCTCCTGCGGATACGTGCCCACTTCGCCCTGGTCGGCGACGTTGGCGGCTTGGATGATTTGGCGGGCGATGTCGCGGGCCTGCTGCGGCGTGACTGGCTCGAATGGCAGCTGGCGGAAGCTGATGACCGGGCTGCCTTCGGACGGGCTGGTGATGGTGGCGCGCACCTGGTGCTGCGCACTTGGCGATTCAGGCATGACGATATCCCTGTAACCGATTCAGGTTACTTTTCGAGATGTAACCTCTAAAGGTTACTTTTGGGTTGGATAGTTGGTTCGTTCAATGTGTTGTGTGCTGGTCGACCACTCCCGCGTATATTTACTGTCACTGAATAACGCGAGGAAACAAGGATGTGGCTTTGGAAAAACTACGTGGAATATCGGCTATCGTTGCGGAGGCAGAGGAAAGGCCAAAAGCTACTTGACGCTACGTATCCGCCCTCAGCGGACGATATGGATAACGCTTGGATGTCTGAATATGTCCGAAAGGATGACGCCCTGTTCGAATGGAAGATGCTCATCCATACCGAATATCTGAGAAACAAAGCTGATGCTTTGGATGCTCAGATGCCAGACCTCACCGATCCAGAAATGTACGGTCGTGTGGACTGGGACGACGATCCTAAGCAGCCCTATTATCTGACCGAAAAAGGCATTCGAGCTGCGCGCGAGGCTATCAGGTCGGAGGAAAAGCACAGACGTGAAGCTGTTGGTTATTGGTTCGGCATTGCTGTCGGTTTGATTGGTGCCGTGACTGGTCTGGTTTCAGCCTTCAAGTACTAAGATCAATCGCCGCAGAAGCAGTCGATGTCTTCGGCGAGATAATCGAAATCGAAGTCTTTCTGGCGGGAGCGCTGATCAGCAGACCAGGCCAACGACTTGTAATTGGGGCGGTCTTGGCGGAACACCTGGCCGAAGCGTTCTTCGGTGCCGGACCACCAGATGACTCGCGACGGGTCTTCCTGGATGGTCCGGATCAACTTCGCCTCGCTTTTCTTCCAGCACAGGTCGCAATTGCCGTAGTCCGAATCCATCCCGAGGTCGAAGGGCTGCTCAGCCCAGAATGCCGCGACATCTTCTTTCGTGACTCCAGCCACGTAGGAAGGGCAGACACTATCCCATCGCGCATTGCCGCGTTCGTTTGCGGTCATCATTCGGCTGTATCGCCGCGGCTCGTCGTAGCGAATCCCGACGATGCAATCCCACTGGTCGTACCCCAGGGCCCGCATGTGCTTTTCGCCGATCTTCACCTTTAGGTAGGCGGTGCACATGTTGTTGCTGAAGTTTGGCAGCACGGCTGGCAGGTTTTTCTCCGCTTTCCGGTACGCCTCGTAGTACTCCAGCATCATGGTGAACGGCTCACCGTTTCGGCTGGCGGTCTCGAAATCGACGAGCTTGTACCAGGGTGCGTCGTCCGGCTGGCCGTATACCCGGCACCACTCCATCCAGACGATGTTCACGTTCCAGTGCCTGGCCATCGCGTCTATGAATACCAGCGTCCTCTCGTCCTCCTTGCCGGTGTTCTGGAAGAAGGCGTGCACATCTTGCGGGAGTTTACCGTCGTGAGCATCCAGAATTTTTTTCAGCATGTCACCGCTGGTACGTCCGCCGCTGACACCGATCTGAGCCGGGCCAGTGATTTTGTAGGGGTTCATTCTGATCCTCGCCAGTGGCGTGATTCGTGGAAGTGGGGTATTGATTAGCGCTTAATCCCTGGAAAAGGAGCGCCACGGTTATGAGTGAATATGAATTGCTCGACGTTGAAGTTTTCTTCGATCAGCGACGAGGCGAGAACCGCGTGAGGCCTCTGCCAGGACAGAAATATCCTTCGACCCTCGTGGTTGAGTGCGCGAAAAGCTTTAGGGAGGCCAGCAAGGTTGGCGCGAAATTTCGTTTGCAAGTCAAAGAGAAGGAGAAGAAAACAGACGATTGCAGAGTGCACCTCTATTCGTATTACCGATGGAAGGTTCAGTCTTTGGATTGAATGCCAATTTGACCTACGCTTACCTCTCCACAGGAAGGGAGAAGGTCATGAGCGAAGCCGGAAGGTTGGTAGAAGCAATCGCAATCGATGCATTGCTCAATGCGGCTAGGTCCTTGCACGTCAACGTGGACGAGCTGTGCGAGACGGCGATAGAGTCGCTGTTGGGCCCAACAAGCACGGTATCTCCAGCGGTGGCATTGGCGATCGATGCAATAGAGAAAGCTGCAGATGCGTTGGAATATGACAATTCAGCAGGATGATTTTCAGACCTGCTTACGACTCGTCCAAAAGCCAAACCCAAATTAATTAAGGGATTTTTATGCCCAGTATTTTCAAATACTCCGAGCGTGTGTGGAGTGATCTGCTTTTGGAAGAGGGTGGTGTAAGGATCGGAACTCTGTTTGATTACAGGCGTTCCGAGCACAAGGCTGGAATATCAGACTCTGTCGAGGGAAAGAAAACCGTTTCCCATGACATAAACGCCTACAGTACGAAAGGCCGATCTGGTATTGACCACGAATCAATTAAAAGCCTAGCACCGTTCAAAATACCTCCCTCAGCCGATATCTCATTGAGAAATGTTAGATTTACAAAGGAATTCAATGCCCGAGATTGCTTCATTCATTGCACCTCATTTGCTTTAAGTCGCAATGTGCTTGAACAGTTTGGATCAGCTGACTCATGCGTAGAAATTCATAAGCCTGCTGCTTTTTATCGCCATATAACCGCCATAATTAACAGGATAACTCCAGTTCACTTCTATGGGTATCGCAAGGTGGTTTACGGCGATAGAAACGAGAAATTCAACGGGGAGGGCTTGGGGCTGCGTCCAGATCTAATTAAGGGTTTGGAATTCTCTGCTCAATGCGAAGTCAGGGCGATTTGGCTCCCAAAGAGTAGAAAGGTGATCAAGCCGTTCAACCTTAAGGACAGGTCGTTGATTAAGTTTTGCAGGCATGCTGAGTTGGAGTAGGTATGGATTTTCAACTTGGTACCGGTTTTTCGCCAGGCAACACTTTTGTACAATAGCGGGCCGCGAGGGGTGGGGACCTTACGATCACCACCTCATGCGTGGCGCCGTACTGGGCGATGGCGAGTTTCGTTGCGACCGCAGAAGCAGCGCCGCAACTGAACTGGCAGACGATACGGGATTTTGAATCGATCATGCGGGATCCTCGCCACTGGCGTGACACAAAATTGGTTTTTACAATTGCTCCGATCATCGTTTTTAAAGGATGCACGCGATGACCGAACACCGGATTTACGATGTGTACAAAGGTTTGAGAATGTGGAACTACATGACCTGCGAGAAAAACGAAGCCGGTCGTGAAACCTGGAGAATCAACGTTGAGATCAAGCGCGGTGAAGAAGTTTTGATTCCTGTGGTCCCAGGCACAGAGACATACGTTGATCGTGGGTATGCACAGATCGCGGGCAAAGCATTGGGCATGAAGCTGGTGGACGAGGCTGGAATATCCTGAGCATCAGCCTGGCACACACTCATTTTCAAGTAAGAGGAGAGGTCATGAGCGAAGGCGCAATCAATGTGCGTCAATTCCATGCACTCGACGCAGTCAGCTACAAGGCTATTAGGGAGCACCTGTGTCTGAGCGCGGATGAGTTTGATACATGGGTGACTGGGGTATACGGCGCGGGAAGCATCTATGGCTACTCGGTTTACTTCGCTTCAAACACTCCCGCGCCCATCCGTGAGAAGGTCCCAGGCTTGACGGATAAACTATTCGTTCATACGGGCCCAGTCGGTGAGTGAGCAGAGCCAGATGGCACCTTGGCTCCTCAAGGTCTATCAGACCGAGCCTGACTAGGGTTAACCCTGATAGTCGCTGCCTGACTGCTGGGCTAAAGTGCTCCCAAAAAACCGGAGCCTAGTATGAAATGTTTCATCTGTGAAGGCGCAGCAAGGATTGTTGAAGCGAGTCGCGGCATCCGTGCTTCGGACTGTTCTGATTGTGGTGCTTATCTACTCGGCGAAGCATTATTGGCCGAACAGGTGATCAACAAGCTCACGTTCAATGTTCAGAAGACGCGTGAGTGGCTGAATGAGCAACGTCGGCTTGGCATGCCAATGCCACTGCTGGCAGCCACTAACGTCTACTGGAACGAGAGCCCGTGGCCGGCTGTGTACATTGGTGGTTCGTACCCCTTGGACTGATCGCTAGGCATTGGCTTAAGGTCCGCCAATGATTTTTTGTGATTAAGGCGGCGGCTGATGCGGTGCTCTGATCAAGCAGTGACTCGCTCACCGATGACAGCCGTTGTGTAGGTGACCTCGTAGTTAAGGGTCAGCTCAAAGCGTCCGCCGCATACGTCACAGGTCATTTTCTGGTCTCTGTGGTCCTCCGACTCAAGGTGAAAGGCGGTTGCGCAGTGCGGACACTTGCACTCGTCCTGGTATTCAAAGTCCGAATCGTCGAACTCTGCTTCGGCAAACTTGGCCAGCGCCTCCGCTTTGGCTGCAGCGTCTATCTTCGCTTGGCAGGGCTTACACGTGAATCCGTCTGGACGCCACCAGGGCGTTTCAGTCAACTCTGATCGGTGGGTGCGGCAGGATTGGCAAACATCTGGCTTGCTCATGGCAATGCTCCAGGCTCAAGCCTCCGAAAGTTCGGTGGCCAAAAGGTTGGTTGAACTGCAACTGCCAGGGGCTGCCAAAGCAGACACACCCCCAAGGAGACACGGCAATGGCAGAAGAAAAGAAAGAACCGCCAAAAGAGGACGTTCCAGCTCACTCCACTGAGAAAGAGAAGGAACGGCTCAAGGACTTCAACAAGGACGGGATTCCGCCTGGTTCGTGTTGAACCAGGTGCCACATGGCCCGCCGCTGGCGAAGTTTCGAGTGGTGGGCTATACGTGGTGACCGGCATGGGGCCGGGTCAAGGAGAGAAACAATGGGTCATGGTTTCGAAGGTGAAGCAAACAACAAAGCCCTCGCTGAAGCGCTTGGCATCTCAGAGGAAGAGATTGAGCAATACGTCACGGTAGACACCAATGAAAGCGATGACGGCCTAATCTACAGCTACATCGCAACATTTCATGATTCGACGCCTAAGTCTGTGCTCGAGGCGGCTGGCGTTGGTGATGACCTAACAGTCGAGCTGAGCCCAAACGTGTTCGATGAGGAAGAGTGATTAGGCTGGCGCGATGATCTCGTCGCCAGGGTCAGCCTGAATCGCCTTCAAGCTAGCATTCGTAAAAACACGCGCCACTTCTTCGCTAATCATGATTTCGTGGCGCGGATATTTCAGGAAGTCGATCAACTCTTCATCGCTCATCAAGTCCATCTTCATGATTGCGATCTGGAGGACCTCGCTGGCGACTGGCGTGCTCCCACGCTTCCTGACCCGGCTCAGGGCCTGCTCAATACCTGGTCGGACACGGTGTCGCAGTTCCTTCTCCGCCAGCTTCTTTCGTTTCGCAGCGGCTTTCTCGTCCCGCTGCTTCTGATCCATAGCCATGAACCGGCTCCTTCAAACCGCTGGGCGGAAGGTGAATGTGTTCCTGCCGCCGGCGCTGGGCGACAAGTCTGCTGATGCGCCTCATCGACCGCCCCGCTGCAACGGATAATCCAAGCCGTACTGCTCGACGATCCTATCTACCTTCTTAGGTGCGATGCCGAGGTGCTTTGCGCAGGTCTTGCGCGACACGCCCAGGTCGCGGATGGCTGTGATGCGCTCGATCAGCTTGCGATCTGCAGCCTCATCCACAAAGCCGGGAAGCTTGAAGCCGTAGGCCTTGGCCATCCGGCGCAGCCGGTCTTTGGTGATGTCGAACTTGCGGATCACGTCTTGCTGCGTGGCGCCCTCGGCGAAGGCGTTCTTCACATCAGGCACCAGGGCCGCTTCGCGCTCGCGCTTGGCCGCCAGGGCGCTGGTGTGGCCATTGCTCCTGAATACGATCCCGTAGTTGGCGGCGATGTAGTTCAGGCGCTTCGTGCCCAGGTGCAGATCCCTGGAAGCCGCCGCGACGCCGAGGTCGATATAGGCCCTCAGCTTTTCGGCGATGGCGCGCTCGAATTCGGCAGCCTTCTCCGACTTCTGGATGTGGACTGCCTTGCTGACCTTGGCGCTCGGCACGATGCTTTCGCTGTTGAACACCTCAGGCTTGAAACGGGTGATCTCCAGGCGCTGGATCACACCGCCGCGGCGCTCAAAGTCGGCCATGGCCTCGGCCAGGCGCGCCGACTCGGCCCGGTTGTGTTGGATGCTGCTGAGTTCGAGGCTGATCATGCTGCAATCCCCAGTACTCGATTCATGCGCTCATCGAGGATCTCGTAGAAGGTAGTGACGCGCTCGGCGAGCTTGCGGATCATTACCTCGTCGCGGTAGGCCCGCTTGATGAAAAGCGGCATGCCGGGCCAGTAACAGACGAAGTCGATCCACTCACGCTCGGAAACCCAAAGGCCGCCTTGGCACTGGGCGACGTGCTCTTTTGGGATCTCGCCGCCGAGGATTACCTCGACCTGCAGCTTGGGTAGCTTGGTCTTGATCTCAGTCAGGCCGACGGCGCCGATCAACGAGTCAGGCGAGTAACCGATGCCATGGTTCAGGATGATGCCCACCTGCTCGGCCTTCACGTCCTCTCGGGCCTCGTACAGGCCGCGCGCAATGCCTTCGTACTCATGGCCGCGTTCGGTGTGCCGGTTGCCTTGGAAAGTGTCCGCAGCCTCGCCGGTGATGCGCTCGCCGATCAGCGTGTTCATGTAGGTGAACGCACCGGCGCCGAATCCGGCCTCGCCCTTACCGTTGACCAGCAGGCTCTCGAGCTCAGAGCAGGTCACGATGCCCAGGCGCAGATCAAGCCAGGCTTGGGTTCCCTGCGCCACGTCACTGATGATTCGCATTTTCTGCCTCCGCTTTCGCTGCTGATTTGGTGAGCTGACCCAATACGCGGTCGAAGTCAGCCTTGGCGACATCCGCCGTCGTGCCGTACATGCCAGCAAAGGCTCCCTTGGCCTTTTCGCTGCACTTATCGAGCAGCGCCTGAAGCTGGCGTGCCTGGTTCTCCGTAATGGCGGGTGGTACCTCTGCAGCCTGACCGTCATCATCCTGATCGCGCGAATCGCCTGTCGTGATGTTGAGCAGGGCGCACATCACGTAGCGCTTTCCGTATGTGGTGGATGAACCCACTGCCTGCACCGCGTTGCGCCCCTTGCCGATATCCAGCGGCAGCAACATGGTCGTCTGTTCGCGATGACCTTCGCGGTGCATCAGAATGCCGGTCACGTTCACGCCAGCGGCGACGTGCTCAACCTTGAAGCTGATCGCGAAGCCATGGATCTGCATGATCGGCTTGAGTTTCACGTTGATGTCGTCGAGCGTGGCGTAGGTCTTGTCGGTGTGCTCGTTGAGCGCGCCGTGGGCGACGGTGGGAATCTCGCACTGCATCTGTGCCATGGCTGCGTTGAAGGCCGCTTCTGCGGTCTTCGCCTGCATGCGCTCATGCATGGCCAGCAACCGCTCCATTTTTTCGATATCGCAGGTTGGGTCGGCAGCAGCCCGGCTGATCACTGCCATGATGCTGTTGTCGCTTGAAATCGGCGCAACCACTTGGCGGCGCTGCTCCGGCATTATGATTTCGGTGGACATGGCGCCCTCCTCAGAAGTTGATGGTGACGTGAGGTACTTCGCGGCGTGCAATCTTCAGCACGATGGCCTTGGCCAACTCCTCGGTAATATTCAGCGACATCAGAGCCTCCTTTGCCGCGCCCATGATCTTGATCTGGTGCGCTTTGTCGGCCTCGCGAGCTGCCTTCTGGCGGAGAGCCTCCGCCGCCTCAGCCTCCTGACGGGCAATCTCGTCCAAGCGGGCGCGTTCAACGGCTTCGGCTTGGCGGCGCTCGGCTGCGGCGGCCTCATCTTTGGCTCGCTGCTCAGCAGCAGCGCGATCAGCCTCGGCCTGGATCCTTTGGCGCTCCGCCTGCTCAGCGGCAAGCTTCAGTTGCAGAGCTTGTTTCGCTGCGGCTGCCTCGGCATCGCGTGCAGCCTGTTCGGCGGCGCGCTGCTGGGCGGCGGCTTGGTCTTTCAGGTCCTGCTCGCGCTTGGCGGCTGCCGCCAGTTCGGCAGCGGCACGCTCGTCGGCTTCGCGCTGGGCCTTTTCGGCGGCCGCGCGGGCAATGGCGGCGTCACGTTCCTGCTGCTCGCGCTCTGCCTTCTCTGCGTTGAATTTGGCGATCTCGGCCAGTTCTGCTTCGTGCTTGGTCCGGTCAGCCAGCAAGGTGCGCAACGTGGCCAACGAGCGGTCCTTAACCTGAGCAGCCTCCGGTAGGAACTCTTCCCAGTTTTCGCCGAGTTTGACCATCTCCAGATCGGCAATGGCCTGGGCGACATGCGCTGCTGTTGGCGTTTCGGTGAAGACGGCAAGGTCTTTCATCTGCTGGATTGCGTCGTTGTGAGCGTCGACTCGCGCATCTTCGGCCTTTTCCCAGTCCGTCAGCGGCTGCCGCGTGGCGTCCCGCAGAGCGTCCATGCGAGTCACGAAATCTCGCAGCTCTGCCTCGACGACCTTGGGCATTTCTTTGAGGCGTTTCAGGTAGTCCCGGCCAGGCTTCTCCACCGCCGCCTTCGACTTGCTGACCTTGGCCGCCAGGCTGGCGATACGCTCGCGCCCCTTGCGAGTGGTCAGGTCCGGAACCTCGCCGGTGACCTCAGCCTTCACGGCTTCGAGGAACTGGTTCAGGCCGCCGGCGACGTAGATGACTGGCGCGTTGTCGACGCTGATGTTGTCGATGGTGATGACTTGCTGAGCTGCAGACATGATTGCTCCATGCGCCATGCCGTTACCGGGGCGCTGCGGTTGAATGGGTAGGGGTGGATCAGTGCGGTGCGTATGCGCTGGCGATCATCCAGGCAGTGCAGAGCAGAAGAGTGATGAGGCTGCCGCGCCAGAATGCCCAGCGGCGGGCTTGCTGGCGGCTCATTGCCGAGGTCTCACGCTTATCCGGCCGGCTTTGATCGCCGCAACCAGCTTGGGCGGTAGATGCGCAACCGGCAGCTCGCGGGGCAGGCCGGCATTGATGATCGCCAGGCTGCGTTCAATATCAGCGATCTGCTCGTCGACCAGGGATGGAACTACTGGAGTGGTCATGCCACACCTCCGTGCAGTTGGTGCAGGCCGCCCAGCTTGCGGGCCATGCCAGCCTGGTGAATAGCGCGGCGCCGGATCAGCACCGCATCGGCGGCCAGTTGCTCGAACTCTTCGACCTGGCGCTCGTCGATGAAGCCCTGCGCGTAATTGGCCTGGATCATCCCTTGGCAGAACTCGCTGCTGGGGTAGTCTGAGGCTCGGATCTGCGCTATCTGCCGCTCAATCATCGTCACGGCGGCTTGCTGATGGCGGCTCATGCTGCCCACCGTCCGGTCTTGGCTGCGTCGATCTGGCGCCACAGCTCGGCCTCGATTTCCTCGGCGTACTGCTCAGCAGCGGCGGCGCAACCATTGGCGCCCAAGTCGATAGCCACGCCGTCATCGTCGTAGGTATTGCCGGACCAGACTTCGAACTCCAGCTCGCGGTAGCCGTTGTGGTCCCAGTCGCTGGACCAGGTGCCCGGCGAAGGCTTCACGTCAACGATGGTGGTGATGAACACCGCGAGGACAAACTCCTCGATGATCACTTCGTAAGTCATGGTCGCCTCCGTGGCGAGCTGATTGACCGCATTAGCCAGATGCCAGGCGCGGGTGACCAAACCCAGCCAACGACGACTGGCCTGGCACCTGCTGATGCGGTCGGGGAGTAGGGTTATTCGGAGCGCGCAAGCAACATCGCGTCCGCCATCTTGTAGGCGGCCTTGGCGGTGTCGTATTCGCAGCCACCAAGCCCAAGCAAGGCAGGATGTCCTGAGGTCGAGATCATTGCCTGCAATGCTTTGATGGCGATGTAGTCGCGGACGGGCAGACCGAAGCAGCTCCCGTGACCTCCGTATTCGTTTGCGCCCAGAGGAAAGGCAGGCTCCTTGCCAAAGTCTGTTGCGTGGCATTCGAAGCACACACCGCCTGACTGCTCTGACTCTTCAATCAGGCTGTGACACTTGTTGCACGACCCAAAGCGCTCGGGATCCGGTGGCTGAAAGTTCATGCCGCCTCCGGCCAGTGGCGTTCAATGCTCTCTTTGGCATACGGAGACAGGCGCGAATAGTCGTTCACCGATCCGCAGCCTGGCATGGTTCCTTCAAGCTCGACACAGGCGCGGATGTCGCAGCGGCGCGAGCAGACCCAGCCGCCGTAGTGGCAGCGATGGACTTCACCTTTCGGCTCGGGGTGATAGGCGAGGCCGGCTTTCCATGATGGTGAGCCGCGCAGCTTGAGTCCGCAGCCTCTGCAAACCGCTTGGGTATCCGTGCAACTGTGCATCTCAATCTCCTTGCTGATTGACCAAACACACTCAGCTACCCCTTCAAGAACGCAAACGGCCAAGTGGCAGCGGAGAAGGGGTAGGTGGGCATGTTCGGAGGGGGGGGGTGGGGTGCAGATGGTCAGGCGCTACCCTGACGCTCATTTTTTCGACTCAGCATGACCTGGCCGCCGCTGGTGCTACTCCGGCCTAAGCCAGACGAGCTGAGCACTTCCAGTTGTGCGCTGCTTGCGCTTCATCTGCTTCCGCATGTGCGGGCGCTGTTCCAATATGCTGCGAGGGTTGGGCCTACCTTCCGGCCAATGCGCGGTGACATCGACGGCCCTGCTGTCCGCTGCCTGTCCGGGTGTTGGGCGCCGCCTTCAGGCTTACGGCACCACGCAGGTGAATCGGTTACTGGTACATGGCTGCAAATCCTCCATGTCAGGTGTCAGCTGCGGGAACGTCCTCTGGCAGCCGGAGCAGGGGGCCGCTTTCGCGGTGTGGACTCATCCGCATCCCACTGCGCACTCTGTGAATGCGCAGGAGGATGGTTCAGCCAATGACGATTGGATTCGCAAAGGCGTAATCCATGGCCTCCTGATTTGCTTGTTCGCTGTCGAGGAAGCGAATTGCCCATGGCATCAGTGTCTGCACCGTGCCGTCAGGCATTTCAACGATTGCCACGCTAAAGTTACCGGGCCCGTTTTCGAACTCTTCGTACTCAACGCCCCATCCGTGAAACTTGCCTTCGGCAGCATCTTCGATGCCCGTGCGCCTGCCGCTGTTGTCGTGCACACCTTTCATTGTCATTACTGGTCGCATCGTTTTGCCTCCGTTGATTTACAATGCCGCCTCATAGAAGCGGCATCAGTAAATCGATCAGGCGGTCAGTGCTTTCAGTTTTTCGCGGCAGTCACGCACCTCGGCGGCGCAGCGTTGCGCTTCAGCCTTGTCACCTTTGCGAAGCGCCTGCCTTGCCCAGTGCGTCCAATCTGCGATGAAGCCTTCAAGGTCAGCGATGAGCGCTTGCTGGGTGCTGACGAACTGGCCTTTGTCGTTGCGAATGGTCATTGCGAATCCCTCCGGTTGATTTCCCGTCAGCCCCTCGTGAGAAGGGCTGCCAGTGAAATCTGTTTACCTCTGGCACCGCGTAGCGGGTCATTCACTCGGTTCGAGCATTTCGCTCTAGTCAGCCGTCGAGGTGCGCCTCGCGTTGGTAGCCTTTCGGGGCTATCTGATCTCCGGTCGCCGTAGAGGCGGTGCCGTCTTTGTTCGTATTGCGCTGGTTGTTAAAGAGCGGTTCGGAGCGGTGTGTCGCTGCGATGTGTGAAATATGCACTCGTGCAATTAAGCTGTCAATGCACTGGTGCATAAATAATTTCAGAAATATTCCTCTTGCCCGTCAGAATACTCGTCAATTACTGTATGGATATACAGCAAACAAGGGAGGTAACCATGGTGCAGCAAAGCAGGAAAAAGGAAGTAGTACCGAAGCCCATCACCGGGATGGAGCGGCTCACTATGCGCGTGTCGTCGATGATCAACCACCCGATTGCCCAGGAGCGCAGGGAGGTCAGGATTCATCGGCTGGATACGGACGGGGAGAGGGAGTGGTCAGAAATTCTAGAGGCGCTGTCAGAAACTGACGCGATTGAGATGACGCTCAACGACGAGGACGAATCCATCACGCTGCGCTGGGTAGCGCCCGCGGATGATGATCGTCAGGAGGTCAAGGAGGAGACGGAAGAAGAGGCCGAGGCGCCTTTCTGATGTGCGGGGTTAAATAAGTCTTTATGTTTAGAAATCTCTGACACTGTTTTTACATACAGAGTACTGTTCCCATATACAGCATTGAGAGTCGGAACCAAAAAAAATTGCCCAAATGCAAAAAAATGCTGTCCAGATGACCAGTTAAAAGCTATAAAACGGGCGTGTGGGTGCGTGGGCGCGACCCTTTTTGAGGACCACGTTCGTGACGTCGCAGGAATGCTGGCTAAGACCGAGCGCAGCGACAGCAACTTAGGGAGAAGTATCACATGTTGGAGACTGCCATGGCGCACACTAAAAAAACGGGTAAAAATATGAAATCGTGGGATACACTCGCATCGTTGAACCACGGTCGTCGAAGCTATTCGACTCACTCAAAGCTCGTGAATAATGCTTTTCTAGTTGTATTTGCTCAGTACGAGCGTGCATTCGAAGAGCTATCTAAGGTTTGACGAATGTCAGATGTATTGCTGAGATCTATTAACTGGCTAAGCGAGACTGATATAGCTTCGCTTAATAATAACCTTATTGATGCTCAGACTCCAAGTGAACCTATTGGAGTTCTGAGCCTGTCTGGGCTTTCGTCAGCCCAAAGCCGCGCGATCCAATACCAGCACTACACCTCTGCGAACGATATATTTATATTGGGAGCAGTCTTTTCTGAGGCGCTTGTTCAGAATCATCCTTTTTTTAATGCTAACAAGCGCACTGCGGCGGCTGCTGTCATGGTGTTTTTGTTAATCAATGGGATGATGTTGAAAGCTCCATGGGAACAGGTAGTTGATATGTTTGAAGGGTTGGCAAAGCATGTTTATGATATTGATGATTTCACCTGCTGGCTAAAGCATTGGAGTGTTAAGTTTGATGTTTCCAAGCTTGATGAGCTTGCGGAAGAAGCATATAACAATAATAAAACTTTAAAAGATAAATTTCACAAAACTTGAGTTCAGGGGAACGTAGTAATGGACAGGGAACTGGTAGAGTCCATCCATCTACACTTGGTAGATCATTTTGCAGGGTCCGAGGACCCATTAGAGCCTTGTGGAGTCAAAGATTATAATCTTTTAGAGTCAGCTTGCGCCCGCCCTTTCATGACTGCTAATGGTAAAGACTTGTATTCTTCTGATTATCAGAAAGGCGCGGTTATTTTTCATGGAATCATTTCCAATCATTGTTTCTACAATGGAAATAAGCGCACTGCACTTTTAAGTGCTTTATACTACCTTGGTGAAAATAATATCTGGGTGGATGTCTGTAACGATGATGAGATGTATGAATTTACTAGGCAGGTCGCTGCTCACGAAATCACCGAAGACCGGGCTGATGAGGTTCAGCATATCGTTGATTGGCTAGAACGGAATTCCCGACGCATCGTAAAGTCTGACAAACATCTGTCGTACAACGAATTGAGGGAGATCTTGATCCGGTTTGGCTTCGATCTATCCGAGAAAAATGGATTGATCGAGATTCGTAAAGATGGGAAGTTCTACACAACTATCCTAAAAAAAGGCAAGCAAGGTAGAGAAGAGTACGATCCTCCGTATTTGTCAGGTCTTCGCAAAAGACTGGGCTTGACCGTGGACCAAGGAGTTGACTCTGGACGATTCTATGGTGAAAAAGGAGTATCGCCAGAGCTAAACGAGTATATGCAAATTCGAGGAGATGTATTCAGAAGGCTTGCGTCTACCTGAATATGTACACTGTTCCAGCCCGGTCCGAAGCCATCTGTTAAACACAGCTGGCTTGCTTTGTATTACACCAGATTAGCATTCCAGACCAGCAGCACCCGAGCCTGGATGTAGGTCTCGTCCAGAAAGATATCCTCAGCCGGGTGCTTCTTGTTGTCCGATAGCATCTTGAATTTGTTCTTGCCCTTCAGTTGCAGGCGCTTGATGTACTGGAAGCCCTGGTAGGAGAAGAAGTAGATCCCGTCGCCGACGAATTCCTTGATGCTGATGTCAACCAGGCACGGGTCGCCATGCTTGATGGTTGGCGTCATGGACTGGCCCCAGCCCGTTATCATCTTCAGGTGGAAGTGCTCTTTGAACTCGACGCCCATCGCGCGGAGCTGGGAAGGGCTGACTCGCACGTCCTGAAGCATCTCGGGGAAGTCGTGGGCAACCTCACCGCCGCCGAGTGCGCCGCGAACATCGTAGTGGGCAATCCACACCTCATCACCGACCTTGCCGATGCCAGGTTTGTAGGCGTCGTTCGCCAGGACTTCGATTGTCCCTTCCGGCTCCTCGCCTTCTGCAACCGCCAGAAGCTTTTGCAGGCGATCTTCGCCCAGCTTCTTTCCCGCCAGCATCTCGCGAATCTTGTCAGCTGCTGATCCAGGTGCTGGAGCCTCGTCCGGTTCAGGCTCGCTATCGATCCCCGCTTCGAACGGCGCGTAGCCACGCAACTGATCGGTGGTAATCCCGAACAGCTCAGCCAGAGGGCGCACCTGCTTATCAGTCGGCTCTTTGATCCCTTTAGGCCCATTAGGCTTGAGGATTCGAGAGATTGTGGACTGGCCAACTTTGGACCGCGCAGATACTTCGACTTGGCTCAGGCCATCCCGCCGCATCAGTTCAGCCAGAATTTTATCAATGGTTTTATGCATAGGTGCAATCGTCGCCTTGCGCGGTGCATACATCAATAGAGGGGAGCGTTGACAGATATGCACCAGTGCATGATCATGTGCATAACTACAAAGGAGGCAGCCATGAGCGCTACCGATCTTCCGAAAAAACTGGATGCATTGCTGGGCGCTGGCATGACCTACAAGGCCATTGCAGAGCGCGCCAAATGCGACATCTCGACGATTTTCCGTATCCGTAACGGCCAAATCAGCAATCCCAGCTACATCGCCGGTAAGGCAATCGACCTTATGCACGATGAGCTGGCCAAGCCTGTTAAGCCGGCGGCGAAGAAAACCGCTGCCTAGCCACGCTTCGAGCTGAGCGAGATCGTCGCTTGCTCGAAGCCGCGCAGAGCTTCATCGCTCAACTGATCACGCAGCTGAGTGGCCTTTTGTTCGAACGCAGGCCAGAGCCTCATCTGAGAAGACAGGGGCAGGGTGGATGCCAAGGCACCCACGAAGCAACAGAGGGCGGTTATCTCGCCTTGCAGTTCGGAAGAGTCGGTCATGGATGCGTCCTTGATCTGTAGTAGCGAATTGGCATGAACCCAGAATACGAACGAGAGACCCTCATGGAAACGTCCAGTCCAAGACAAGCAGTTCAAACCCGCGACCAGGTGCTGATCGCCCACGCCCAGAACCAGATCGCGCGCACCAGCATGAGCCAGGACGACTTCGCCCAGGCGCTGAGTCGCGAACTGCATTCTTCGTGTGCGGAAAAGGCAATCGCCAAGGATGTTCCGGACTTCGAAGCGCTGACCAAGGCCAATGACGTGACCGAGTTCGTCAAGGCCACCGGGCGTTGGCTGAAGCGGGTGCAGCGCTGGCTATCGGCTGAAAACGACCTGCCGTCTTGGCTGGAAGAGTCGTGGGTAGACGCCTTGATCCCTGAGTACCGCGACCACTGCATCAACGAACTGGCAAGCCGTCATGGCCTGATCGGCGCTCGTCATCTGGATAGCGACCTATGCGCGAACAAGAGCTTCGGTGCGCTGATCCGCGCTCTGGGCGATGTGATCGACACCGGTAGCGAAGTCTTCGATGACCAGGTGATGTGCGAGCAGGACCTTCCTCACCTACCAGCGTTCGCCAAGCAGTGTCGTCAGGTTGAAGCGCGGGCAGGGGAGCTGGGGCGCAAGGCCGAGCAGTTGATGAACTCAGGTCGCCTGAAAGTCGTTTCCTGAATTCCAGGCACAAAAAAACCACCGGCCAGGGTGGTTCTTCAGCAAAGCAGTAAGCGAGAAAAATCATGACAAACATCGTCTCTTTTGACAAGTCCCGAGGGTTCACCCGAATGGACAACTCCGTTATGGAGGCGCTTTCCACCGTCGACCTGCCTGCGCGCGAGCTCCGCGTGGTGATGGCTATTGCCCGGCAAACAATTGGGTACCAGGTCGAAACGAAGCGCCTCACCGCCGACGATCTCGGCAAGCTGACCAACATGCGCCGGGATGTCACCTCGAAAGCCATCAGCCATCTGCTGGAGCGCCGAGTGATCTACCGCATCGGAGGGAGCCGTGGCGACATCGGGATCTCGCCTGTGTCTGAATGGGTCTTCTTCGAGCAAAAAAAGAAGAATCTCACTGAGACCAAAACGTCTCACTCAGACAATATCGTCTCACTGAGACAGGAACCGAGTGAGACCAAAACGGCAACTTGCCTTCCTTATTCAAAGAAAGAACAACCCCCTATAACTCTTCCTTCGGAAGAGATTATTACCCCCCAAGCCGAACCGGCCCGGGCGAAGCCTGATCGCAAGCCTGCATTCGGCCTGACCAACCTGCTGGCAGACAACCCGCACGGCCTGACCGAAGCCCTGTTGACCGACTGGCTCGCCCTGCGCAAGGCCAAGAAGGCCGCCGTCACCGCGACGGTCTGGAACTCCCTGAACGCCGAATTGGTGAAGTGCGCCGAGCTGGGCATCGCCGCTGACGTCGCCATGACTGAGGCCCTTTCCGCTGGCTGGCAGGGTTTCAAGGCGGCCTGGATCGCCAATCGCATCGCAGAACAGGCGACCTCATCGCCATCTCAATCCCGTCACCACGGTTTCGCAGGTCGCGATTACACCGCGGGCCTGAAACAACGGGAGGACGGCTCCTATGCGCTCTGAAAAGGTGGTTGCCATGTCAGACGTCAAACAGGCCGCAGGCCAACGTGTTCAGCCTGCGCACTGCGACGACCACGGGGCGTTCGACCAGCGCGTGACCGTGCTGCTGGGTCGGGAGATCGTGGGCCGCTGTCCGGAGTGCTACAAGGCCGAGCGCGCAGAGCGTGAAGCCAGGCATCAGGCCGAGGAGATCCGCATCAAGCGGGAAGCCATGGCAAAGAAACTGGGCGCAGCGCTGATCCCGAAGCGCTTCGCTGACCGCACCCTGGATAATTACCGCGTCGAGCACGAAGGGCAGCGCAAGGCCCAGGCGTTCTGCAAGCGCTACGTCGCGGCGTTCGCCGAGATCGAGAGGACTGGGCGCTGCCTGATGCTGCTGGGCCAGCCGGGCACAGGCAAGACCCACCTCGGCGCGGCCATGGCAAACGATCTGATGCGGACCACATCGGCCACTGCCGTGTACCGCACCGTCGGCAGCATCCTGCAATCGATCCGCGCCACCTACGGCAACAGCGAGCAATCCGAGGCAGACATCCTGTCGAGCCTGATCGAGCCTTCGCTGCTGGTCCTGGACGAGGTGGGGGTGAGCAAGGAGCAGCCGAGCGACTTCGAGCTGACGACCCTGTTCGCGATCATCAACGGCCGGTACGAGCAGATGCGCCCCACGGTCGTCATTTCCAACTTGAGCGGCGACCAGCTCCCCGCAGCCATGGGCGAGCGCTGTGTTGACCGCCTGCGCGAGGGGGGCGGGGTCGTGGTGCCTTTCGAGTGGGAATCGCAGCGCGGCAAGGAGGGTTTTTGATGAGTAACCGTATCTGGCTCTCGCTGGCCCTCATCGCCCTAGTTCTCGCCTATGGCGCCCATCACAAAGTACAGCGGGTCACTGCGCCTGCAAATGTACAGGGGGTGTTTCGATGAGCTGCCGTGAACAGTTTGAATCCCGCTTCCCGGTGCCAGAAGGGGTGGCTTGGAACCCGGAAACGTCCCGCTACGTTCTGGTGCACCTGAAGCGCGCAACCGTTACCACCTATGAGGCTCACGTTGAGCGCTGGATCGTTTGGCAGGCCTGCCGCGATTCGCTGGCAGTCACGCTGCCGGCGGTTCCTAAAGCACCAGAACCGCCCGAGGACGCCATCGATGACAGCTTCATGGATGCGCACTGTGCGGCCATCCGGATGCGCAACGCCTGCTATCTAGCAATCGAAGCAGCTGGCGTAAGGATTAAGCCATGAGGGGGGGCATTAAATGCGACACCTACCTCAAAGCGCTGGCGCTGACAAAGTTGGATGCATGGTGTGGCCAATGGGAGCAGCTCAGCGTGAGGGAAAGCCACCACCTTCGCCGCCTCGGGTTGTGGGCAAAAGCCACTGGCCTGGTCCAGCACGACCGCACCCTGCTGATCGCAAACGAGGTGAATTCATGACTTTCCTGATCTCCCACCAGACCCAGCCAACCAACAACACCTGCTTCTCGACTTGCATGGCGATGCTGAAGTGCATCCCGGCCGCCGTCGTAGTTGGTCAGATTCACGACTGGTATTACGCAGGCGATGTGAGCGTACGCCAGGTGCTGGAGCGGCTTGAGATCCCGTTCGAGTCATTCGATACCGCCGACCTGCCCAAGTTTGGCCATGACGGTGTGTACCTGGTGGCCGTTCCCTCGGTAAATCAGCCCGGCTGGATGCATCAGGTTCTGTGCGAGTGCTTCGCAGGGCAGTTCATCGTGCACGACCCATGCCGAGGCCTGCGCGGTGCTATGCACTACGTCGCCGCGCTCACGGAAGGCGCATTCAATGAGGTGAAGTTCCACGGGTACGTCATTGATGCGTTCATCCCACGCAGCTACCTGCTGGAGACATACGCATTCAAGGCTTCGGCGGGGGTGGCAGCATGACTGACAAGATCAGCATCAACTGCCAGTCCAAGCTCACCGAGGCCATCACTCGAATGACGGCGATGTATCGCGACAAGAAGTTCGTCGTGGTCTCGTTGCGCCCGGGCAAAGACCGCACGCTGGACCAAAACGCCTTGTGGTTCGCCATGTACCAGCGCATCGCCCAGATGACGCAAATTGGGGAAGTGGAGGATGCGCGACGGTACTGCAAGCTCCACTTCGGCGTGGCGATCCTGACTGCCGAGGATCCTGATTTTCGAAACAGTTGGTTCAAGACCATGCGGCACCTGTCCTACGCCGACAAGCTTGACCTGATGGGGTCCTGCACGCTGTTCGGCCCGGACGGCTTCCCGGTGACCAGGTTGTTCAACCGCGCCCAGGGCATCACCTACACCGACCGCATCGTGGCCGAGTTCAGCAGTAAAGGTGTGGTTTTCAGCGATTTGCTGGGCGAGGTGGCGGCATGAGCGACGGATTGGGAATCACCACGCAAACCACGGTATTTCTGTCAGTAGACAAGCTGGTTAAGGAGATGGATGCCGAAGACATAGCTGGTTTTTGCAGCGCGGTTGCACTCCGGCTGGACCAGCAGTTCGCGGAGCGTGCGGGGGCGGCGGGCGAATTTTCAAATGGCCTATCAGAAATGGGTGCTCGGTTTCTTGCCGAAGTCGTCACCAGCTTTTACCAGCGTCAACCGCGGGAGCCTCGCCAATGAAGACCTTTCAGGCCCTCATCAGTGCCTTGGCGACCATGCTCGAGCATGCCTACCACTCCAACCCTGGCGCACATCAGTTCGGGGGTGGGCTGTGATCCCTCGCTCCGAAAAGCCAATGCGGCCGAAGCGCTGCCATGTCTCTGGGTGCGGAGCAACCTTCACCCCGACGCGCAGCTTTCAGAAATGGTGCTCGCCGGATTGCGCGGTGGTGCTTGCACGCCAGGCGCAGGAGAAACAGCGCAAGTCGATTGCCCAGAGCGAGCGCCGCGAGATCAAGGTTCGCAAGGAGAAGTTGAAGAGCAGGTCGGATCACCTTCGCGAAGCCCAGGCCGCCGTGAACGAATACGTCCGCCTGCGTGACGCGCACCTGCCGTGCATCAGCTGCGACTCGATGCCGAACGACAGCGACCTGATGACGGGCAGCCGCTGGGACGCCGGCCACTACCGATCAGTCGGCGCCTGTCCCGAACTGCGCTTCGAGCCTCTGAACATCCACCGCCAGTGCGTGAAGTGCAATCGCAACCTGTCCGGCAATTCTGTCGAGTACCGGATCCGGTTGGTGCTGCGCATCGGTGCCGAAACCGTGGCATGGCTCGAAGAGCCTCATCAGCCCCGCAAGTACACCGTCGAAGAAATCAAAACCATCAAGGCCGAATACCGGGCCAAGACCCGAGAACTGAAGAGGGCTGCAGCATGAACTACCACAACGTGATATCCGCAGTAGTCCGGGCCTTGGCAGCCGAGACGATCAACAGTTCCGGCGGATGCAACGTCGAGCCCCGGATACAGGCCAGCAAGCTCAAGGGCGAGATATCCGGGAAGGATGCCGCGCTGTTGGCTGACTGCATCGTGCATAAGCTCTTGCACGCCCAGCTTTCCCCGAGGCACTGGAACGCCCTGGTGGCGAAATACAGCACGCACCGTGGCCGCAAGATTGATTCTATCGGCCGGCTGGTTGCCGTGGTGAAGACCCCGGCACCGCAGCGCTTCACGCAACAGGCCGTTCTCGTTTGGGCGGTACCGCAGCAGGTGAAGGGCATTCAGCGAACGGTAACCCAGATCAAGGCGCCGAAACACCGGGAGAACAAGGAGGAGGGGCAGTGGGATTGGCGCAACGCGGCAGCAGACGCTGATGTTGCACGGGCCAACAAGCATGCGCGCGCGGTAGCAGAGGACAAGCCCGGCGAGATGATCGTCCTGGCCGAATCGAACTACGACATGACGAACTGGGATTCCCAAGGACTTACAGAACGCACTTACCAGCGCTGGAACAAGGCCATCAAGGACGGCTTGGAGTCACTTGTGAACGAGGCTCTGGTCGAGGCGCAACACATGCTTGAAGCAGTCGGAGTGCTGGAAGGCGAGGCGGCATAAAATAGTCCCTCAAAAGGGCTTGCAATGTCATGTCGCCCTGTCGCATTATTCACCCATCCTGTCATTCCTGCGTGTGTAGGAGTGATGCAATAAGCCCGGCCACAGAGTTGGGCTTTTTTGTGCCCGCCAGAATGCAAAAAGCCCCGACATGATCGGGGCTTTTTCTTTAGCGCGGAAAAAAGAGAGGGCGACTCCAGAGGGTGCTGTAACACCCAGAGGAGACGCCAGATCGCAGATAGAGCCTGCAAGCCAGCCAAGGCCCTCACTGCTCGCGCGAGCGGGGCGGAGCCTAGCAGAAAATCAAAAGGCTTTGCAGATGTTGAAAGATTGCAGATGTGGAAAGTGCAAAAGACTTCTTGCCCGAATCGGTGAGATGACCGAGCTCCAGATCAAGTGTTCCCGGTGCGGGACGTTGAATCATGTGAGGGCCCAGAGCCCCGAGCTATCGCCTTTGAGCGACATGAAAGCGGAATCCTCCGCACAAAATCATTCGACTCAATAGGTAAAACCATGGCCTTTAACTTCGCCCCCTTCACTGGTGTTGGCAATCCGATTCTGCCGCCACTGACCAAGCTGACCCCAGGTCAGTACCTGAAGTCACCGTCCCAGCAGTACCAGCTGATCTTGCAAAACGACGGCAGTTTGGTGATCTACAACAACGGTGTTGCTGTTTGGTCGGCGCAAGAGCGCGAGACCTACTTCAAGTACTCAATTCCGGCAGAGGATCGCGCCAATAACTACATCGCGACCCAATACTACTTCCGGTTCAACGACGCCACACGTAATCGACTGTGGCTCACGACCAACACCAGCCCTTTGGGCGGAAACATCAACCTTGCGTACTTCCGCACGTACCTGAGCCTCCAGGATGATGGCAACCTGGTGATGAACGACTGCTTTCCGCTCTGGGCAAGCAACTCTTCGATCGAGGCATTTTCGTTGTACGCAACGGATATGGTCATCACCCCGGGCCAATCGCTGGTTCAAGGTCAGGTCTATCAGTCGGGCGTGAACCGAGTGATTTTCCAAGCCGATGGCAACCTAGTTATCTACGCTCCGAACAATGCCGTGCTCTGGCAGAGCGCTACCCAAGGCGCGACACAGGCACTCATGCAAACAGACGGCAACTTTGTCATCTACAACGGCGCCACAGTGCTATTCCAGACCGGCACCGGCGGAAATCCCGGCGCATATGCACGGATTCAGTCGAACGGTACATTCTCAGTGGCTATCGACAAGGCAGTTTGGGCTCGATTTGGCTTTACGCCAGTCATCGCCCCTCGCCGGAAATGGAAGCAGTGGGGGCCTTACACCCTGCCTGAGTTCACCTTCTGATTAACCCGTGGGGCCAGCCAAGCGCTGGTCCCCCGGCTCAATGATAAAGACGTCGATGGACTAGGGGGCTCTCCCCACACATTCTCAGGCCTCGCAGATGCGGGGCTTTTTCATGCCCAGTACGGAGTCGAGCGCATGGAGTTTTTTCACCGCCTGCTCGACAAACTCGACTGGCTTGTCGCAGGGCTGATCGGCGCAATCGTCGCCAGTTGGTGGCACAAGGATGACCTCAAGGACCTATGGTCCTGGGCGATCTTCCTCATCACTGGCATCGCCTGCGCGTTTTATCTCACCGGAATCGTCTGTGATCGCTTCAGCGTGACGGAGCCGAGTGACGTTGCTGGGGTCGGGTTCCTGCTCGGCGCGTTCGGTGGCTCTCTTATGGCCGCCATCAACCGAGCCATCAAAGCCGCTGACCTCTGGGCGCTCATCCGCCAGCGGTTCGGGGGAGGCAATCCACCATGAACCTTGAACTGATCAACTCCATCGCCTGCGGCCTGATCGCGTTGTGGGCCACCTGGTGCGTGCTGAGCGGAAAGGTCCGGGATGGGATCGTCGGCAAGATCATCTACTCGGCGATCGCCATAAGCGGTTTCGTTGTGATGACGCGCAACCAGACACTGTTCTTCGGCCCGACCAACGCCGGGCTGACGCTTCACGTATCCCTTTGCCTGGCTGGAGTACGCCACATGTTCATGGTCACGTATTGGGCTTCGGTGAAGAGGTGGATCTGCTCGAAGCTGAACTGCGAGCACTGCCTGCAGGATCCGCGCTTTGGTGCGCGGCCTGGGCAGGTTGATCGTCGCCGGCGGCCGCGCTGAGTCGCGCCACAAATTCAGATGCGTCCGTTCCGTGGCGCGAGTTCTTCCAGAGGGCAACATCATGGACAACCAGCACAAGAAGATCACTGGCTACCGCGATCTGACGCAGTCGGAGATCGACGGCATGAACTCCATCAAGGCTCTTGAAGCCGATGCGGGTGAACTCTTTAAGCAGATCGGCCAAATCGAGGGGGTTGACCCGCGCCTGCTCGCGTTGGCGAAGACCAATTTGCAGCAAGGCTTCATGTGGTTCGTGCGGTCAATTGCCAAACCTGCTGATCCATTCAGCTGAGGTCCGCATGACGACCATCGCCTACAAAGACGGCGTCATCGCCTATGACTCCCAGATCACCCGGGGAGACCTCATCACCTATGACGACTACGAGAAATGCCTGGAACGAGAAGGGGTGAAGTTCTTCTGCTCTGGTGCTGTCTCGGATTATCCGCGCCTGGTGGATGTGTACTTCGGTGCGAAGCCAGACGGCAACATCGATGTCTCTGCCCTGGTACTGGATGGCGACAAGCTGATGATGGTCGCGGTGGATGACACGAGCGGCCTGTGGAAGGCTCCGGTCATGATGGATCGGCCATATGCCATCGGCAGTGGGACGCCTTACGCTTTCGCGGCGATGGACATGGGCGCAACGGCTGTGCAGGCGGTAGAGATCGCGGCCAAGCGCGATACCAGCACTGGCGGGATCATCCGCACGGTGGTCATCCTCGAAGGAGGGCAGCATGTTCCGACCACTCCCGCCGGAATCACTGCTTGAGGCGTCGGAACTGTCCATGCTCGGCACACGGCTGACGCCAGCGCCTGAAGTGTGGGAGTGGATAGGCGAGACGATCCTCGCCGACACCGGCAACATTCACAACCCCGATCACGCACATCTGCTCGATGCGCCAGTAAAGATCCTGTGGGCCTCGTCCTGTTTCGAGAAACAAGGCCGCACGGTGCTCGGCCAGGCTGAGTCAGTGATGCTCCGTGCAGGGGGATGGCAGAAGGCTCGCCAAGAGCAGCAGATGATTGACTGGTTCGGCGAGGTACCGGACTTCCTCATCACCCTGGCTGCTGACTACTGCGCCCAGTGTTCCGACGCCGAGTTCTGTGCCCTGGTTGAGCATGAGCTTTACCACATTGCCCAGAAGCTCGATCAGTACGGTGCCCCCAAGTTCAGAGAGGACGGGACGCCCAGCCTGATGCTGCGTGGTCACGACGTCGAAGAGTTCGTTGGTGTGGTCCGCCGCTATGGCGCGAGCAACGATGTTCAGCAGCTCATCGACGCTGCAGCACAGCCGCCCGAGGTGGCAAAGATCAACATTGCGAGGGCCTGCGGAACCTGTCTGCTCAAGTCGGCCTGATTCTGTGACAGGTTTTGACGGATGAATCCCATATGGCAGTGCTACGAAGCGAGGTCAAAGCCTTCATTGTGCAGGCGCTGGCCTGCTTCGATACGCCGTCTCAGGTGGTAGCTGCGGTCAAGACTGAATTCGGGCTCGACATCAGCCGTCAGCAGTGCGAGTCGCATGACCCAACGAAGTTCGCCGGGCAGAAGCTGGGCCAGAAGTGGGCAGAGCTGTTCCATCAGTGCCGAGCAAGGTTTCGTGAAGAGACTGCGGATATCCCGATCGCCAACCGCGCCTATCGACTGCGCACGCTTGGACGCATGGCCGAGAAGGCCGAGACCATGAAGAACATGGCGCTGACTGCCCAATTACTGGAGCAGGCTGCGAAGGAGGTGGGCGACGTCTATGTGAATCGCCGCCTCGAACCTGAAAAGCCGCTGGGCTCCCAAGCTGATCAGCAGCATGCGGTTGCTGAGTACAAGCTGGAGCCTGACGAGGATGTACCGACTACCCCGTACTTATGATGCGCCGGTAAAGCTGACACCGAAGCAGGCGAACATTTACGTGTGGGGCTTTCAGCCTCAGGCCCGGTTCCGCGATGCGGTCTGCGGCCGCCGATTCGGCAAGACATTCCTCGGTAAGGCAGAGATGCGCCGCGCGGCCAGGCTGGCTGCGGAGTGGGGCGTAAGCGTAGAAGATGAGATCTGGTACGGCGCGCCGACCTTCAAACAGGCCAAGCGCGTGTTCTGGCGGCGCCTCAAGCAGGCGATCCCGGAAGCATGGCGCGCTCACCGTCCAAACGAGACGGAATGCTCGATCACGCTCAAGTCGGGCCACGTCATGCGCGTGGTCGGGCTCGATAACTACGACAACCTGCGCGGCTCTGGGCTGTTCTTTGTCCTGGTGGACGAATGGGCGGACTGCCCATGGGCTGCCTGGGAAGAAGTCCTGCGCCCGATGCTCTCGACGTGCCAGTACACGCTCCCGAGCGGAGAGACCCGAAAAGGCGGCCACGCGCTGCGGATCGGCACGCCCAAAGGCTTCAACCATTGCTACGACACGTATCTGGATGGGCAGGAAGGCGGCGAGCCAGACCACAAGAGCTGGCAGTACACCTCGCTCCAAGGCGGCAACGTGCCGGCGGATGAGCTGGAAGCCGCACGGCGGAAGATGGACCCGCGAACCTTCCGGCAAGAGTACGAAGCCGGGTTCGAGAGCTATTCGGGCGTCGTTTACTACACGTTTAACCGCAAAGAGTGTGCCACCACTGAGCGCATTAAGCCTGGCGAGGCGCTGCACATCGGCATGGACTTCAACGTCATGAAGATGAGCGCGGTGGTGTTCGTAGTGCGTGATGGACTGCCACTGGCGCTTGATGAGCTGCACAAAGTGCGGGACACGCCCGAAATGATCGAAAAGATCCAGGCGCGGTTCCCCGGCCACGAAATCGCCGTTTACCCCGATGCCAGTGGCCAAAACACCAGTAGCAAGAACGCCAGCGAGTCTGATCTGTCGCTGCTCAAGAAAGCTAACTTCACCGTCGTTGTGGATTCCACCAACCCAGGTGTGAAAGACCGGGTGAACTCGATGAACGCCATGTTTTTGAACACCTACGGTGAGCGCCGCCTAAAGGTCAACATCGACCAGTGCCCACAGTTCACCCAGTGTCTGGAACGGCAGACCTACACAGACAAGGGCGAGCCTGACAAGGACCCGAAAAAGGGCCACGACCACATGAACGATGCTGCTGGCTACTTCATTGCCAAGCGCTACCCGATCAAGTCACAAACTTCCGGCATGCGCCGTATAGGAGGCCTTGCCTGATGCCTGTTCAATCGACAAACCCCGAGTACGACGTCCACCTGCCAGAGTGGCAGATGATGGACGACGCGCTCGAAGGTGAGTGCGCTATCAGTCGCAGCGCGAAGTATCTGCCCAAGCCATCTGGAATGGTCGAGGCAGAAAAGATCGACGCCGTAGGTAACGCCTACCTCTACAAAAACTACCGTGATCGCGCCCAGTACGAGCATTGGGTGCGCGACTCTCTCCGCTCGATGATGGGCCTGGTCTCTCGGCTCATTCCCGAGATCAGCTTGCCGTCGGGCCTGAAGGATCTGGAAGACAACGCCACCGCCGACGGCTTCGACTTGAAGCAGCTATTCCTGCGCATGGTTCGCCAGACGGTCTCACACGGGCGCATACCGCTGGTAGTGAATGTCGATGACAGCGGCAAGCCGTACTTTTCGACCTACGCCACCCGCAACGCCATCAACTGGGACACTGCCGATCAAGGCGGCCGGCAAGATCTGGTGCTGGCGGTGTTCCGCGAGTTCCGGCGCAAGACAGAGGATCGGTACAGCCACGAATGCGTGACGGTCTACCGTGAGTTCTACATGGCGGGGAACGTCTGCTACACGGCAGTGCGCAACGAGGGCGGCGAGCTGATTGAGGACGAGCGACCACTTGGCACGATTGGCAACAACAATCAGCTGGTACGCGGTCTGGGTTACCTGCCAGTCATCTACTGCGGTTCCACCGACAACTCCCCAGACGTCGACGAGGTGCCGTTGCTGACCATGGCACGGGCTGCCGTGAAGTCTTACCAACTCAGCGCCGACTACTTCACCGCGCTGCACCAGACCAGCCACCCGCAGCCTTGGGTCGCAGGCTTGGATGACAAGGTGGAACTGAGCGTTACCGGTCCCTCGGCAGCTTGGGATCTTGGCCCTAACGGGTCATGCGGTTATCTGGAGTTCCAAGGCGCCGGCATCCAAGCGGTTCGCACCGCGATGGGTGACCAGAAGAGCGCCGCGCTTGAGGCTGGCGCCAAGGTGATGGACGCGACCGGTGGCACAGAGTCTGGCGAGGCTCGCAAGACGCGCCAAGACGATCAGCACGCCACGTTGCACAGCATCGTCATCACGGTGGCTGCTGCTATCGAGCAGGGCCTGCGCTACGCCGCCGAATGGACGGGCTACAACCCAGACGAGGTAGCGTTCAAGGTCAAGCCTGAGTTCGACATCCCCGAGGTGGACGCCCAGGTGTTGGCCGAGCTGCAAAAGGCTGTGACTGCCGGCGGCATTAGCTGGGACACCTACTGGCAGTACCTGACCACCGGGAAGCTACCGGAGCGGGCCTATGACGAAGAAGCCACGCTGGTCAGCGAAGAAACTGACCAGGCGCGCGGCCTGAACCTGGACCAGAACGATGGCAGCGACACCAGTGCTCAACCCGAACAGCCAGCTGTTGGAGCAGACGACGCGGCATAGCGTCATGCTCGAGCGGCTCAAGGCCGGCGAGGTGAAGAAGTTCGAGAAGTACCTGCGCCAGATCGACACGGTTGTGCGTGACCAGTTGACCCGCACAGAGCTGACCACCTACAGCCGGCAGCGTTTGGAGGAATTTCTTGGGCGCGTCGACGGCAAGCTGCTGGACATCTACAAGGCCTACAGCGACGTGGTGCAGGCCGATCTAGTCGACATCGCGCTGTACGAGTCCACGTTTGAGGCCAACAGTCTGGGGCATGCGCTGTCCATTGACGCTGTCGTGCCGACCAATGCAATCATCAGAGCGGCAGTTTTTGCCTACCCGTTGCAGGTGACAGGGCTGGATGGTGGGAAGCTGCTCAAATCCTTCATCAGCGGATGGACTCGGTCTGAGTCGATGCGGGTGACCAATGCGATCCGCTTGGGCTTCGGGCAAGGCCAGACCAATGCCGAGATCGTGAAGGCGATTCGCGGCACCGCTGAGCAGAATTTCACCGACGGAGTGTTGGCCGTCAGCAACCGCAACGCCAGGGCGGTGGTGCAGACCGCCATCCAGCACGTGGCCACAACGGCCCGCATGGAGACTCTGAAAGCCAATCAGGATGTTGTGCTGGGCTACCGGTGGGTCTCGACCCTCGACAAGAAGACCAGCGCCCAGTGCAAGAGCCTGGATGGCCGGGTATTCCAACTGGGAAAGGGGCCGTTGCCGCCGGCGCACATCAACTGCCGGTCGACCACGGTGCCTAGCACCAGGTTGTCAGCTACTTTCTCGAAAGGCGCCACCCGGGCATCGGTTGGTGATTCAGGAGGCGGGCAGGTCGACGCAGGCCTGAGCTACTACGACTGGCTCGCGACCCAATCGGCCAGCTTCCAAGATACTGCTCTGGGCCCGGTGCGGGGGAAGCTTTTCCGCGATGGTGGCCTGACACCCGACAAGTTCGCAGCGTTGCAGCTAAGCACCAACTTCAAGCCGCTGACGCTGGAGCAGATGAAAGCGCTGGAGCCGAAAATATTCGAGCGAGCCGGTGTAAACTGACTGCCCATCACACTAGGGCGCGTCATGATCATCGTCGAGCACGGCAGCGGGGAAAACCCCGAGGCAAATAGCTACACCGACACCGACGCGCTGAGATCCCACGGCGATTATTACGGGTTTCCGGTGCCTGCGGATGACGCGGGCCGGGCTGAGTATTTGCTGAGAGCTGTGAACGCCATGGCGGCGATGCAGTGGAAAGGTCAGCCCGCATCGGCCCTCCAGCCCCTGGCCTGGCCGCGCGACGGGATCGTGCTTGCTGGGGAATTCCTCAGCAAAAAGCTGATTCCTTACGGCATCCGCCATGGTCAGACCATGCTGGCCATCGAGCTCTACGCCGCTGATCAGGGGATTGAGCTGCGGGAGCCCACGCATTTATTCGACGGTAAGAAGCGGGTGCCTCTGACGCGCAGCACAGCAGATCACCGCAATCATCCTCCTCTGTGGGTGGAAAGCAGGACGCAATTCGCCGATTACCTCGCTTTGCGGGGGCTGAGCATCGTTCGATAACAAGATCCGGAAATTTACAGACCTCGGCCATGCCGGGGTTTTTTTATGCCTGCAAAGCGGGAAATCAAACCCAAGGGGTGCACCAAGTGGCTGACGAAAACCAGATTGATCTTGAAGACCAGGCCGTAAAAGACGCCATCGCGGCAGCCGTTGAAGCTGCGACCGCCGGGCTCAAGAACAAAAACTCCGAGCTGCTTGGCAAGCTCAAGACCTCCACGACCGAACTGGAAGGCTTCAAAACCCAGTTCGAGGGCCTGGACATCAATGCGGTGAAAGGCCTGCTCGCCAAGGTCGGACAGGACGAAGAGACCAAGCTGATTGCCGAGGGCAAGCTGGACGAGGTCATTACTCGTCGTACCGAGCGCCTGCGTGGCGACTACGACAAGCAACTGGCTGCCGAGAAGACTCGCGCAGATAAGGCAGAAGCCTTCGCCGCGCGATACAGCGACAAGGTGCTGGCCGATTCCATCCGCGCCGCTGCTATCAAGGCCGGCGCGCTGCCCGAGGCTGCCGAGGACATCATCCTGCGCGCCAAGGGCACCTTCAAACTCAGCGAAGACGGCGAGGCGATCGCCACCGATCGTGATGGCGAGGTCATCTACGGCAAGGACGGCAAGACGCCTCTGTCGCCGCTCGAATGGGCGGAATCGCTGCGTGAGACAGCAACACACCTCTGGCCAAGGGCTCAGGGTGCCGGGCAGACCGGCGACAACGGTGGCAAGGCCACGAAGAAATGGGGCGAGTACACGGAGTCCGAGCGCGCCGCGCTGGCCCGCGACAACCCCGATGCGTTCAAAAAACTCTTGGCCACCAAAGGAACCTAATCCATGGCAACGACCCAACTGGCGGACATCTTTGTCGCCGACTATTACGGCACTATCGCGCCGGTCAACTCCCCGGAAAAGACTGCGGTCTTCGAATCCGGGATCATCGTCAAGTCGCCTGAGCTGGACGCCATCGCGCAGAACGGCCAAGGCACCTCGGAAATCAGCTACTGGCAGGATCTGGACGCTGACGAGGAGCCCAACATCTCCAACGACAACCCGGACGACCTGGGCGAAGTCGGCAAGGCAGAGCAGGGCACCATGCGCGCCCGTACGCTCTACCTCAACAAAGGCTATGGCGTTGCTGACCTGACGTCCGAACTGGCCAACACCGAGCCGATGCAGCACATCCGCAACCGCTTCGGCACCTACTGGACCCGCCGCTGGCAGCGTTACCTGCTCGGCGCGGCCCGCGGCGTGATCGCATCGAACATTGCGAACGACGCCGGTGACATGGTGGTGGACGCCGGTGCGACCATCAGCGCCGGCGCCTTCCAGGATGCTGCTTTCACCTCTGGTGACGCCGCCGACGTGTTCTCCGCGATCGGCGTGCACTCCGTAGTGATGAACCAGATGGTCAAGCAGGACCTCATCGAGTATCTGCGCGACTCCGACGGCCGCATCATCCTGGCCACTTACCTGGGCAAGCCGGTGTTCATGGACGACAGCCTCGTCTACGGCGCCGGCCGCTATCTGTCGGTGTTCTTCGGCCAAGGGGCGTTCGGCTACGGCGAGGGCACCCCAGCCGTTCCGGTCGAGCTCGAGCGCAAGCCCGGCGGCGGCAACGGTGGCGGTGCTGAGGTCCTGTGGGAGCGTAAGACGTTCATCCTGCAGCCTGCTGGTTTCAGCTGGAAAGGCAGCAACAACCAGAACCTGAGCCCGACCGCCACTCAGTACGCTGCTGCTGCGAACTGGGAGCGCGTCTTCGACCGCAAGCAGGTTCCGTTCGCCGCCGTAATCAGCGGCACCACCACCCCGTAATCCAACTGTGACGGGGCGTCTTCGGGCGCTCCAGCACAAGGGAGCGAATCATGAAAGTGATCTACACGGACAAGCCGGGCACCGAGCCTGGTGTGTGCTATCGACTGCTCAGTGAGTTCTTCGGGGTGATCAGCGCGGCAACCGATGTTTTCGTTCAAGGCGACAACCCCAACATCATCGAGGCCTACAAGCGAGCAGGCATTAAGGTCACCGGCGGCGACGAAAACGGACTGCGTACTGACGGCCCGACTGTTGCTGAATATGTAGAGGCCGGCTACCAGGCGAGCAATTACCCGCCAGTGGGCTATGCCTCGCGCAGCACTGCTGAAGAAATTGAAGCAGCCATTGCCGCTCAGAAGCCTATGGCTGACAGCGATACTGAAACCGACCCGCTGAAAATGAAGGTCGACGACCTGAAAGCTTGGCTGACCGCCAAGAACATTGCGTTCGACGCCACGGCCAAGAAAGAAGACCTACAGGCCTTGGTGCCAGCGAAATAAGGACAAGCACATGACCGACTTCATCACCGTGGCCGATGTCGATGCTCAGTTCGGGCCTGACTGGGCGGGCACCGGTGATGCGGTCCTTGCCGTGGCGATGGCGAATGCCTGGCTCACGGCCAAGATTAATAGACCCGTTGCCGATCCGACCCCTGACGCCATTAAGCTTGCAGGCGCTCAGGTTGCGAAGGAAGCGGCGGCGGGCAATCTGTACAAAGCGACCCAAAAGGAAGTGCTGAGCAAGACGGTATCGGCTCAGTCTGGCACGTCCATCAGCAAGACCTATGCGGAAGGCTCGACCGACCTGTCCGCCGGCGAAAACTTTGCGCTGGCTCTACTTGCTCCATGGGTCAAACGGTCGGGCACCATCATGCTCAAGCGGGTGTAGCCATGGGGATGCGCGAAGAGCTTCAGGCCGAACTGGCCGAAGCATTTGATGATCCGGACGGGCTTGGCGATGCAGTTAGTCCTGTCGAAGGCTCGCGCAAGTCCAGCCCTGTTTACGACCCATCTACCGGCACCACGACAGGCGGAACGGTGAACTACACCGGGCGCGGCGTGTTCGGCAGCTACCTTGCGAAGGAAATCGACGGCTCACTGATCCAAACCACAGACGTGAAGCTGCTGATCCTCCAGAACGAGTTATTCGTTTCTGTTGCTGGGCTGCCAACAAGCACCTCGGCCGAGCCGAAAATCGGCGACGTGATCGGCGGTAAGCGGGTGCTGAATGTGGATCAGGATCCTGCGGCCGCAACTTGGACCGTTCAACTGAGGAAATGACATGGGTTCGAAGAGCTCTGGGCAGTCCGGCAGCTTCGCGCTGAGCCTAGCCCAGTTCGCCGAGCAGGCCAAGGAAGCAATCGACGCCAGCCTGCGCGAGATCATCATCGAGTTGGGCAGCAGCGTGATTCGCATGTCGCCCGTGGGCAACCCGGAGATCTGGGCAGTAAACGTCGCGCATCGAGCAAAGAACAAAGCCGAGGCTGATGCCTACGACGCGCATGTAGAAGTGCGCAATGTCATCACCTCGCTGACGCCGAGCAACTTCACCCGCAACGGCAACTTGAAGCGCGGCGTCAAGTACGCCAAACCGCTTACCAAGGCCGAGCGGGTGCAGAACTTCAACGTGAACGGCCTGGTGTCCGGCCAGGACTACGTCGGCGGGCGTTTCCGTGGCAACTGGATGTTCAGCATCGGGTCGCCGGACAGCACCACGACGACCGAGGTCGATCCGACGGGTCGGAAGTCCACGGCGCGCATCGTCGACGGCGCAATCGAGTTCAAGGCAGGCGACACGGCCTACATCACCAACTCGCTGCCGTACGCGATCCCGCTCGAGTTCGGGCATTCCCAGCAGGCGCCCGGCGGCATGGTCCGCGTCACAGTCGCACGCTTCCAGCAGATCGTGCTGGAGGCCATCAGGAACAACCAGGTATGAGCCACCAGATCATTCGTCGCATTTACGAGCAGCGTCTTGCATCTTGGGCAGGTCCGCGCGGCTTGCGGATCGCTTATCAGGGCGTTGCGTTTGAGCCCGCCGACGATGAGACCTATCTGCGCGCCTTCACGCTGCCCGCAGGCACCAACACCCAGACACTGGAGGGCACGGACCGGATCTACACCGGAGTCTTTCAGATCAGCGTTGTTTCTCCCGCTGGCAACGGCACCGGCGATGCCGAAAGCTTGGTCTATGAACTCGACGAGCTGTTCCCGACATTCCTGAGACTGGCGCAGGGCGACTTCGAAGTGATGGTGCTGACGCCAGTTGAGCCCGGCCCCGCAATCGAGGACAGCGCAACGCTCACGGTGTCGGCGTCATTCCAGTATCGCGCCGACCGCGCATAACCCGCCCATTGGGCAAACCCTGAACCCCGCCGAGTGCGGGGTTTTCATTTCTGCGAAGAGGAAACACCCATGGGCTACAAACTCCCCAACGGCGCAACCATCCAGCACGGCGCGACTTACGCTGCCGAACTGGCTTTCGCCGTGATCTCCAATGCCTCGGAAGCGGTCGCTACCGTCGTTGGCGGCACCCTGTCGGCCGGCGACATCGTCCTGGTCACCTCGGCATGGTCCCGCCTCAACAACCGCGTGGTGCGCGTCAAGGCGGCAACCGCCACCGCGATCACCCTGGAAGGGATCGACACTACTGACGCGCAGCTTTTTCCGGCGGGCAGCGGTGCCGGCACCCTCAAGAAGGTGCTGACTTGGGTTGCCGTGCCGCAAGTTGTGGATGTGAACTACTCCGGCGGCGACCAGAACTACACCGATGTGGTTTTTCTGGAGGATGATCAGGGTCGTCAGATCCCGACCGACAAAGCCGCATCGAGCATGGCGCTGACTATCGCTGATGATCCTGCGCTCCCGCACAACGCGGTGTTGTCGAAGGCCGACGCCAAGAAGCAGATTGAGGCCGCTCGTATGAACCTGCCCGGCAACGACACTATTTTTTACGGGACCTACACCTCCTTCTCCAAGCAGCCGACCATCGCTCGCAACAACGTGATGGCGCGCACGGTGAATCTGGCGCTGCAGGCTGAGCCAACTCGTTACACCACCGCAGCGGGCGGGGCGTAATTCATGGCTCGGTTCAAGATTGCCCAAAACCCGACCTTCCAGGCGGACGTGGACATTCCACGTGTTGGCGGTACGGTGCAGGCCGTTCCGTTCGAGTTCAAGTACCGCGACCGTGAGGAGCTCGCGGAATTATTCGCGAGCTGGAACAAGGCGGCCAAGCATGACCAGGACCGGCTGAAGGATCTCGGTGATGACATCACCATCATAGATGTGACCCTGGCCGACATTGACCGCCAAGTTGCGCAAGTCACTGAACTGGTCGTGGGCTGGGGCTTCGATGACAAGCTGTCGCCGGAGACCATCCGCGCTCTAGTCAAAACCTCGGCCGGCGCCGCTGACGCAATTGTGAAGGCGTATCAGAACGCTTTCGCAGTGGCCCGCCTGGGAAACTGAAAGAGGTGGCGCAGGCACTGTACTCGCCTGCGGCACCACCTGAGCAACTTGCGTTGTTTGGTCTTTCCGCTGTCGACCTTGATGAGACCATCGAGATCCTGCCTGACAACTGGCCCGCGTTCATCGTCATGGAGGCGATGGGGACCCAGTGGCGTACCGGAATGGGTGGTGCCAGTGGCCTTGACTACGCCGTTGTGCCCGCCGTCATGTCCCTCGTCAACATTCCCAAGAAAACCAGAAACCAGGTGTTCCACGACCTACGGGTAATGGAGGCCGAGGCGTTGCTCGTCATGAGCGAATCGAAATAGCGGAGCACTCATGTCGGGCACAATCGCCGAACTCGGGATAGCGGTAGATTCGGGTGATGCCGTCCAGGCGGCGACCGATCTGGACAAACTCACGGAGGCGGGGGCCAGTGCGGAAAAAGCGGCTGACGGCGTCACCACCGGCTTCAAGAAGACCGCTGATGCGGCTGACAAGCTCGCGGAGGCTGAGGCCCGCGCTGCGCAGGCGACTGCGGATGCCAAGGCACGCCTGCTGGAAACTGCCCAAACGTCGCTGAAAAACAGCGAATACTACCAGCGTCTGACCACCAGCGTGACCAGCACTGCCGGCGCAATGGACGTCAGCCGTGATTCCACTGCGAGCCTGCTCGCGCTGCAGAAGCGCATGCAGGCTGAGTCTGATGCTCTGGTCGGCACGACGCAGAACAACGCCAAGGCGGCCAAGGATGCGGCGGCGGCCACCGGTGTACAGGCCGAGGGGTTGCAGGCGCTGCTGGGCAAGATCAGCCCGGCCTTGGCGGCGCTCCAAAAGCTGGATGAGCAGCAAGAACTGCTGAACAAACACCGCGCCGCCGGCAACCTTGGCGACGACGACTTCAAAACATTCTCGGCATCTATTGACGCCGCGCGGCAGAAGGTTAAGGGCCTGGGCGACGAGACATCGAAGTTCAGCCTGAACACCAAGGGCGCTCGGGAGAACGTTCTTCAACTGGGCAACGCCCTGGCCGAAGGCAACTTCCGCGTCGCCGCACACAACCTGCTGGAGATCGGCTCAAGCGCTGGCACATCGGCGCTGCGCCTGGCGGCCATCCTCGCGCCCCTTGCTGCTGTGGCTGCCGTTGTCGCTACCTTGGGCATTGCCTACTACAAAGGCGGCGAGGAGGCCGACAGCTACAACAAGGCGCTGATCTCCACCGGCAGCGCCGCCGGCGTCAGCGCATCGCAGCTTGGCGGCCTGGCGCGTCAGGTCAGCGCTGTAGTGGGCACCACCGGCCAGGCAGCGGAAGTACTCGCCACATTGGCAGCCAACGGCAAGATCGCTGGCGACAGCTTTGGCGCGATCACCCAGGCCGCCATTGGGATGCAGGAAGCGACCGGCACCGCAATCAGCGCGACCATCGCTGAGTTCGTGAAGCTGGCCGACGACCCAGTGAAGGCGTCCGCCGCGCTCAACGAACAATATCACTACCTGACGGCGTCCGTTTATTCGCAAATCGCTGCGCTGGAAGAGCAGGGCAACCACGCCGCAGCAGTGAAGCTCGCGACCGAGCAGTACGCCGATGCGATCAACGAACGCACCCCTAAGATCCTTGAAAATCTCAGCTTTTGGGAGCGCGGCTATCTCGCCGTAGTCAAAGCCGCTGATGGGCTGAAAAACCTTGGTCGCCCTGATATCGACGCCGATATCGCTAATGCCGAGAAGGATCTTGCGGCGGCTCAGGCCGGGGATGTCGGCCTTTTCCAGAACAAGCAGGAGATGGTCGAGTACTACACCGACCGGCTCAACTTCCTCAAGGACACCAAGGCGGCCAATGCCGACATTGCGAAATACGATGCCGAGCAGGCGAAAGCGCAGCAGGATTCGATCGGGGCCATGTCCAAGATCGATGCGCTCACCAAGTCCTCCTGGACCAACGAGCAGAAGCGCACCGAGGCGGTAAAGGAATACAAGAAGTGGCTTGACGACATCCGGAAGACCGATCCGAATGACTCCCGCCTCAATCAGGCGACCGTCGACAAGAACATCGCCAATATCAACGACAAGTTCAAGGACCCGAAAGGCCCGGCGAACCAGTTGAACCTGACCGGGTTCAACGATGCCCAGAACAATCTCAAGTCGATCACCAGCTACTACCAGAACCTCGAAAAGGAGCTGGATTCGGCGCAGAAGGCCGGACTGGTGTCGGCTGAGTCGTACAGCAGTCAGCGCGTGGCGATCGTTGAACAAGAGAAAGGCGACGTCACCGCAGCCTACGAGGCTGAGATCGCCGCCCTTGAGGCAGTGCGCGACAAGTCATCGACAACCGGCCAGCAGCGCATCCAGCTCGACCAGAAGATTGCCGACGCGCGCACCAGCATGGTCAAGGCGCAAAAAGAAGCTGACACGCAGCTGGAGGTCTTGGCCAACAACGAGACGGGCCGGATCGACAAACAAACCCGCTCGATCGCTCAGTACCTGCAGGCCCTGGGTCAGCAGCAGAAAGCCCTGGAGCTTGCTGGGCAGCGCGCCGTGCTAGGCGTTGGCCGGGGTGATCGGCAGAACGCGCTCGATGCTCAGTTGAACGCGCAGCAGGACCGATTCGCACAGCAGACCCTGGAACTGGCGAATCAAAAATCCGATCCGTCGCGCAACATGTCCGAGGAAGAATTCGCCAAGAAATCGCAGGCTCTGGCCGACGCCAACAAAAAGGCAACTGACCAGATCCAGCAGAACTATGCCGACGTCCAGGTCGCCCAGGGCGATTGGACGAAGGGCGCAACGTCTGCATGGGAAAACTACCTCGACAGCGCACGCGATATCGCGGGCCAGACGAAGTCGCTGTTCACCAACGCCTTCAGCAGCATGGAGGATGCGGTCGTCAACTTCGCGCTTACCGGAAAGCTGTCGTTTTCGGACTTCGCGAAATCGATCTTGGCAGACATGGCGCGCATCGCAACGCGACAGGCTTCGTCCGCGCTGCTGAGCTCCCTGTTTGGGGCCGGGCTGAGTTACTTCTCGGGCGGCGCCAACGGCTTCGCATCAGGGTCTGCTGCAGCGACGTCATCGAGCCTCGGCGCATCGCAGGCCGGGTATTCGTCCACCTACTTCCCACAGGCCGACGGTGGCGCCTGGCTCAACGGCGTGCAGATGTTCGCCAATGGCGGCGCGTTCACCAACAGCGTCGTCAGTTCGCCAACCGCGTTTGGGATGGCGGACGGCAAGTTGGGCGTCATGGGAGAGGCCGGCGATGAGGCAATCATGCCTCTGACCAGGACCTCAAGCGGCGCCCTTGGCGTTCGCGCCGTCGGCGGCGGGGGCGGATCGAACATCCAGATCAGCGCGCCGGTGAGCATCATGACTCAGGACCGAAGCTCTGAGGGCATGGAACTCGACCAGGCGGCGCTCGCGCAAAACCTGCAACTCCAGATCAAGCAAGCGGCTGAAAAAGCAGTTGCTGATTCGTGGCGCCCGGGCGGCGTTAGCTTCCGGCAGACAAGGACCTGACATGGCAATCGAGACATTCAGCTGGCCCACCCAGACTGGGGACGCGCCCGATATCACCTATCGGGTGCGAAAGTCTCAGTTTGGCGACGGCTACCAGCAGATCACGGCAGACGGCCCGAACAACAAGGAAGGTTCCTACCCGATCACCTACACCGGTCACAGGACCAAGGTGCTGGAGATCATGGCCTTCTTCGATCGCCATGCTGGCGCCAAGGCGTTTCTCTGGACTACGCCGCTCGGCGAACTGGGCCTGTACACCTGCGAAAAGCCCGTTCCGGTCCCAATCGGCGGCGGGCAATTCAAGTTGACCGCAAACTTCAACCAGGCTTTCCACCCGCAAGGAGTCGACAGTGCCTCTACTTAGCGACCTGCAGGTCCTGGAGCCGGGCAGCGAGGTCGTGTTGTTTGAACTGGATGGCAGCGACTACGGCGCAGACGTCTTGCGTTTCCACGGCCATCGCATCCCCTACAGCGCGCAAGAGCTGATCGCCGCAGGTGCCGATGCTGATCAGCTGCCGGCCAAGCCGATCTTCTGGCAGGGCGAGGAGTACGGCGCCTGGCCGGTTCAGATCGACGGCATTGAGGCCAATGGCGACGGCACGGCTGTGCGGCCAACGCTCGCAGTCGGCAACGTCAACGGCAGGATCACGGCGCTGTGCCTGGCGTTCGAGGATCTGCTGGAGTTCAAGGTCACCATGCGCCACACGATGGGAAAATACCTGGACGCGGCGAACTTTCAGGCAGGAAACCCCGAGGCAGATCCCACTCAGGAATCCATCGAGGTCTGGTATCTGGATCAGAAGACCAATGAGGATGGCGAGACCGTTTCGTGGGAGATGGCCAGCCCGGGCGACGTCGGCGGCGAGAGCATCGGTCGGCAGATGACCACGCTCTGCCATTGGTGCATGACTGGAGGGTATCGCGGCCCGAACTGCGGCTACACCGGCCCGTACTTTGACAAGGACGGTAACGCTACCGACAACCCCGAATTGGACGAATGCAACGGCCTGCTCACCACCGGCTGTGAGCCGCGCTGGGGGGCGAACAACGAGTTGCCATTCGGTGGCTTCCCCGCCGTTTCCCTGATTGCTCGGAGCTGACCATGCTGAGACACATCCTCAAGGCCGTGCAGACGCATGCGGCCGCCGAGTATCCGCGAGAATCCTGCGGGCTGCTGATCAGCATTGGCCGCAAGCAGCAGTACATCCCGTGCACCAACACCGCGACCGTGCCCAACGAGGAATTTCGCATTTCGCCGGAGGCTTACGCCGCGGCCGAGGACCAAGGCGAAGTGATCGGCGTGGTGCACTCACACCCAGACGCCACTAGTCGCCCGTCGCCGCGAGACATGGCCATGTGCGAGGCAACCGAGCTGCCGTGGCACATTTTGAGCTGGCCGGAGGGCGACCTGCGCACCATCGTGCCCACCGGTAACACGCCGCTGCTGGGTCGGCCGTTCGTGCACGGTGCCTGGGACTGCTGGCAGGTTTGCGCCGACTGGTACAAGCGCGAGTGGTGGCTTGAGTTTGGGGCCTTCAAGCGCGAGGACGGTTGGTGGGAGAAGGCCGACGGCCCGAGCCTGTATGAGCAAGCCTACGAGGCGGCAGGCTTCGAGCGCGTCGGTAGCCCGCAGCGCGGCGACATGATCGTGATGGACGTGGGGCGGACCAAGCACCCGAACCACGCGGGGATTTTCCTCGGGACCGATCCTGCGCTGCCCGACGAGCCAACGGCGGTGCGCGGCGCGGGACCGTTCATGCTGCACCACCTGTACGGCAGACCCTCCGAGATCATCGTCTTCGGCGGGCCGTGGCATGACAGAACACGCCTAATTCTCAGGCACAAAGACGCGAAACAGTGAGCGGCGCTGCCGCAGGAGTATGCAATGCATGCCAGCCAGAGTTATGTGCTGACCATAAAGGAACTGTACACAGTATCCCAAGGCAGGATAAGCGGTGCCGTAGCGGAGGTGGCAATTCTCGATAAAGGCGTTGAAGTGGATCGGGTGAATTTCTCAGGTCTTTGCCGGAGTCCGGATGGCTACAGTCGAAAGTACGAAGGTAAGCCAGGGCTTGCGGCTGTTATCACCAAAGGCCCTGGCTCAGTCACGATGGCGATGTCAGAGTAATCAAGAGAAGCTGAGGAAGTTGTCAGTGCCTTTTTCGTTTGTCCCTTCCTTCACGGCAAATCCCTCCCCAGCGATAGCGGCTTGGGCGTCTGCCTCTGCTCTGGTCGCGTACACGCCATGCAGTTTCCAAGGCGAGTTACGTACCACGCCCCAGCCGAGTACCCAGCCAGCTTTGTTTGGATCAGGTAGTAGTTCTTTGCTCACATCGACCTCCTAGGTCACATTACCCCGGTCCATGGGCTTGCAGGCAACGGACCGAGGCGGTTCGTTGGAGGCGCAACGCTACTACGGCATGCACCTGGTTCGTTACTGATCGTTTGTCCATGCTGGATGGGTGGACAGGACGATGTTATGTTTTGCTTTCATACATGCGAAGGAGACGCATCGTGGCAGCAGTAAAGACCTACGTTTTCAAGCTCAAAGCGAGCAACGGTTCAGGCATGAGCAACGTTCTTCAGAACGGAACTGACCAGCGTGAAGCTGAGAGGAAGATCTTGCAGAAGTACCCCGGAGCCACGATTCTCGAAGTGCGCCAGCAGTGACCCAAAGCCCAGCCATGTGCTGGGCTTTTTGCATCGATTGCCTTGGTGCTACCCTCGGCCCTTTATCAATGAGGGATCATCATGCGAATTCTGATAGGGGCGCTGGCGGTTGCCCTGCTGGCTGGGTGTGTGTCGCCAAGTGATTTGAAAACCAACAAGCCAACCACCAGCGCAAGCACGAAGAAGTCACCGAAAGCATACGCGCTCTGTGTTTTCCCGAAATGGCAGGACGCACGCTCTGAGGCAGTGATGTCGGAGACATCCGACGGGTACCGGATTGTGATCGGCGCCATGCAGCTGACAGACGAACTGGTCGAGGTCAGCAAATCCAGCACTGGAAGCCGGGTGAACTTTTATCAGCGGGTGGCGTGGATGCCCGGTGTTGGGCGAACAGCAATTGAAGAGGCGGTTAAAGACTGCCTCTGACCAGCGCAAGCCACCTTCGGGTGGCTTTTTCTTTTGAGGGGCAAAAAATGTCCATGACTGCGGCTTCTTACAGTCCGATGACCACAATTTTCCTGTCTGGCTCGCTGGCCAAAAAGTTCGGCCGCACACATCGCCGCCAGATCGACTCGGGCCAGGTGTGGGAGGCTTTCAAGGCTCTCAAGGCGACCCTGTCGGGTTTCGATGAGGAAATTAAGCGACTCGACCGACTGGGGATGCGTTTCGCGATTTACCGCAACCGGAAGAATGAGAGCAGCAAAGCGTTCGACCTGGGCGGTACCCGAGAACTGCGAATTGTCCCAGTCGTATCGGGCAGCAAGCGCGCCGGCATTCTGCAAACCATCATCGGTGCAGTCATCTTCGTAGCCTCGTTCTTCGTGCCAGGCATGCAGGGTTGGGGTCAGTCGCTCGGTGCATCATTGGTGCTCGGCGGCGTCATCCAAATGCTCAGCCCTCAAGCCTCAGGACTCAAACAAAGCGCTGCACCTGAAAACCTCCCGTCCTACGCCTTCGGCAGCGCCAAGAACACCACGGCCAGCGGCAACCCCGTCCCAATCTGCATCGGCCGGCGGCGCTGGGGCGGCGCGATCATCAGTGCCTCGATCTACGCCGAAGACAAGACCTGATCCCGAACTGGAAGACCCGACCGCCGATTGGCGGTTTTTTTATGCCTGGAGAAAAGCATGGGCGCAGTTGAACGCATCGACATCACCGGCGCCAAGGGCGGCAGCAGCAGCCCAAAAACCCCAATTGAGGCTGCCGACAGCCTGCGATCGACCAACTTGGCCAAGATCCTGATCGCCGTGGGCGAGGGCGAGTTCGACGGCGTACCGAGCGCCCAGAACATCTACCTGGATAACACGCCAATCAATGACGCCAGCGGCAACGTCAACTTCCCGAACGTGAAGTGGGAGTGGCGCACTGGCGCGGTTGATCAGTCCTATATCCCCGGTATCCCAGCGGTGGAAAATGAAACCACCGTCAACGTTGAACTGCGCAGCGATACCGCCTGGGTGCGTTCGCTGACCAACACCCAGCTTTCCGCCGTTCGGCTGCGTTTCGCGTGGCCAGCGCTCCAGCAGCAGGACGATCAGGGCAACGTGGGCGGGTACCGCATCGAATATGCGGTAGACGTGGCCACGGACGGTGGCGCCTATCAGCAGGTGCTGGTCGAAGCTGTCGACGGCAAGACCACCACTCGATACGAGCGCTCGCGCCGCATCGACCTACCGCCGGCGACATCCGGCTGGCAGATCCGCGTCCGGCGCCTGACCCCGAACCAGAACAGCAACAAGATCGCCGACACCATGTTGATCGCCGGTTACACCGAAGTGATCGACGCAAAGCTGCGGTACCCGAATACCGCGCTGCTCTACATCGAATTCGACGCCGAGCAGTTCACCAACATCCCTGCGGTGACCGTGGATTGCAACGGCCGCAAGTGGCAGGTGCCGAGCAACTATGACCCGGTCACCCGCAGTTACACCGGCGTGTGGGATGGCACCTTCAAGCTTGCGTGGACCAACAACCCGGCGTGGATCACCTACGGCATCTGCACGGTTGATCGGTTTGGCCTGGGCATGCGCATCAAACCGTTCATGGTCGACAAGTGGGAGCTGTACCGGATCGCCCAGTATTGCGACCAGTTGGTAGGCAATGGCGCCGGCGGCCAAGAGCCACGTTTCCTTTGCGACATGAACCTCCAGGGCAAGGCAGAAGCCTGGACACTGCTGCGCGATATCTCCGCGATCTACCGGGGCATGACCTACTGGGCCCAGGGCCAGCTCGTCGCACAAGCCGACATGCCGCGCACCCAGGACTTCGACTACGTCTTCACCCGCGCAAACGTCATTGACGGCAAATTCTCGTACGGAAGCGCGTCGAGCAGGACCAGGTACAGCCGCGCGATCGTCAGCTATGACAACCCGGCCAACAACTACGACACCGATGTCACTGCCTATGCAGATCCAGAGCTTCAGCGTCGCTTCGGCGACAAGCCGGTCGAGATCAGCGCCATCGGCTGCACCCGCGCTTCTGAGGCCCAGCGCCGAGGCAAATGGGTGGTGATGAGCAACAACCAGGACCGGACTGTCACGTTCAAGACCGGCATGGAGGGCGCTATTCCGCTGCCGGGCTACATCATCCCGGTGGCCGACTCGCTGCTGGCCGGGCGGGAAGTAGGAGGGCGGATTTCGGCAGGCGCCGGGCGCGTCGTGACGCTGGACCGTGACACTCAGGCCAAGGCCGGCGACCGGCTCATCATCAACCTGCCCAGCGGCAAGGCCGAAGGCCGGACCGTGCAGTCGGTTGCTGGGCGCGCAATCACCGTGACCACGGCCTACAGCGAGACTCCGACGGCAGAATTGCAGTGGGCGCTAGATGCTGACGACTTGGCGATCCCGCTTTATCGTGTGCTCAGCACCAAGCGCACCACCGAAGGCGACTACGAGATCGCGGCGGTTCAGTTCGAGCCGAGCAAGTTCGCGTTCATCGACACTGGCGCACGGCTGGAAGAACGCCCAATCAGCGTGATCCCGATCACCGTCGTTCCGGCGCCGGCCGCCGTCACGCTGACGTCGAACACTGCTATCGCCCAGGGCTTGGCCGTTACCACGATGACGATCACGTGGCCGGCCGTCACCGGCGCGGTCGGCTACGACGTCGAATGGCGCAAGGACAACGGCAACTGGATCAAGGTGCAGCGCACCGGTGCGACCAGCGTGGACATCACCGGCATCTATCGCGGCGCCTATTTGGCCCGGGTGCGTGCGGTGAGCGCCTACGACATCTCGTCGATCTGGCGCACCTCGATCCTGACCCAGCTCAACGGCAAAGATGGCCTGCCGCCGGCGGTAACCTCGCTGACGGCCACGGCGCTGATCTTCGGCATCCGACTCAAATGGACCTTCCCACCAGGTGCGGAAGACACCCAGCGCACGGAGATCTGGTACGGGCCGACGCCGGCGCGGGAAGCCGCGACCAAACTCACTGACCTAGCCTATCCCCAGGCCGAATACAGCATGCAAGGCCTGCTAGCGGGCGTGACGTTCTTCTTCTGGGCGCGGTTGGTTGACCGGACCGGCAACATCGGTCCGTGGTACCCGGTGGGTCAGGGCGTGATGGGCCAGAGCAGCTCCGAAGCCGGCCCGATTCTTGAAATGCTCGCCGGCCAGATTGGCGAGAGCGAGCTGGGTCAGGACCTGAAGGACAAGATCGAACTGATCGACGACCTGCAGGAGCAGATTGAGGCGCTGGATGGGCTGGCGGGCTACAAGCCGGATCAGGTCTACACCAAAGGGCAGCAGGTTGTCGCGGATGATCGCATCTACCAGGCGAAAAGCACTGTGCCGATCAACACGCCGCCGCCGAACACCACCTACTGGCTGGACGTCGGTCAGAGTGTCGAGACGGCCAACGGCCTGGCCCAGCAGGTAGCGACCAACACCACCGACATCACCACCATCGACGGGAGGGTGACGGCCCAGGCTTCAAGCTTGCAGGCGCTGCGTTCATCCGCCAGGGATGACGATGGTGAAGGTGACCTGGCTGACGCCCTGAAGGGCTGGAGCAGCACGGCCAGCATCGTCACAGAGGCCAAGACCGCCGCCAGCGCGAATGCGGCGACCGCGAAGACGGTTGCCCAACTCACCGCAACTGTGGGCGACAACGCTGCCCAGGTCACCGATCTCCGTCAGGTGGTCACCGATAATCAGTCTGCAACCGCTACGGCGATCACGCAGGTCAATGCACGGGTGGATGACAACACGGCGAGCATCCAGCAAACCTCCACTGCATACGCTGATACTGCTGGAAAGCTTTCAGTGATGTGGTCCCTAAAACTTCAGGTGAATGCCCAAGGACAATATGCATTCGCTGGTATCGGTGCTGGCATTGAAAACGGCCCCGGCGGATTGCAATCGACGTTGCTGTTCACTGCCAACCAGATTGCCTTCGCAAATCCTACGACGGCTGGGCAGGTCGACTTTCCGTTCATTATCAAGAACGGGCAGAACTTCTTGGGTTCGACGTTCATCCAGGACGGCACCATTACAAATGCCAAGATCGGCAGCTTCATCAGCTCCACGAACTACGTGGCGGGCCAGACCGGCTGGATCCTCAACAAGGACGGCACGCTGGAAATCAACGGCGGTGCAGCGGGTCAGGGGCGAATTGTCGTCAACAACCTGTATGTGGCCGTCTACGACGCGAACAACGTGCTTCGGGTGAAGCTCGGAAACCTGGGGTGAACGATGGCCTATGGCATGCGGGTGTGGGACGCCTCGGGAAACCTGCGCATGGATGAAAACTCGTTCACTGTGCGGATTGTCCTATCGGTAGTCGTCAACAATAGCGGCTGGACAATCGTCAACTCCCAGGGCGCAGGGTATCAGGACTTCAGTTGTCCAAGCGTCACGCCGTCCAACGCCTCGGCCACTTGCCTTCCTGTGGCTAATTACACAAGCAATGACACTCAGTTCGAAACCGAGGTGCGGACCGACGTGGTGCGGGTCTATAACTACAATCGCGGATATGCCGGATTTATCAACCCGGCAACCACGGCT
>NZ_JANHKS010000015.1 GCF_028682175.1 Pseudomonas putida
CGGCTTGCCGGCGGGGCGATCTTGAGTGCGCCCCCGCCGGCAAGCCGTGCTGCTACGGGATTGTGATGGCTTACTCGCCGATGGCGGCCTTGTACCCGGCAGCGTCCAGCAGTTTGTCCAGGTCGGCCTGAGCATTGGCTGGCTTGAGCTTGAAGATCCAGGCGCCGTACGGGTCGCTGTTGAGCGACTCAGGGGAGCCGTCCAGCTCGTCGTTGACCGCGATGACTTCACCGGCAATCGGCGAATAGATGTCGGAAGCGGCTTTCACCGACTCAACGACGCCCGCCTGATCGCCTGCGGCGAAGGTCTTGCCGACTTCGGCCAGTTCAACGAACACCACGTCACCCAGCGCTTCCTGCGCGTGGTCACTGATACCCACGGTCACGGTGCCATCAGCTTCCAGACGCGCCCACTCGTGGCTTTCGGCAAAACGCAGGTCGGCGGGAATATTGCTCATATTTTTTATCCTCTATACATCATCAGGTCAGCGGAGAAACCCGCCAGGGATGGCTTGCAAAAACAAAGGTCAGATCAAGGCCTTGCCGTGGCGCACGAACGTCGGCTGAACCACTCGGACCGGGTACCACTTGCCGCGAATCTCCACCTCGGCACGGTCGCCAGTCGCCATCGGTACGCGCGCCAGCGCAATCGACTTGCTTAGCGTAGGAGAGAAACTACCACTGGTGATCTCTCCTTCGCCAACTTCCGCTATTCGGACGACCTGATGGGCGCGAAGAACACCACGTTCTTCCAGCACCAGCCCCACCAGCCTCGATTCCACGCCTTTGGCCTTTTCCGCCTCAAGCGCCTTGCGGCCGATGAAGTCGCGGTCCTCGGGCGTCCACGCCACGGTCCAGGCCATGTTGGAGATCAGCGGTGAAACCTGTTCGTCGATTTCCTGACCATAAAGGTTCATACCGGCTTCAAGGCGCAACGTGTCGCGGGCGCCGAGGCCGATCGGCGAGATGCCGGCGCCGACCATGTCGTTGAAGAAGCTGCAGGCCTGATCGCTCGGCAGGATGATTTCCAGTCCGTCTTCGCCGGTGTAGCCGGTGCGCGCGATGAACCAGTCGCCTTGCTGGCGACCTTCAAATGGCTTGAGGGTGTGGATAAGTTCGGCGCGGGCCTGGGTCACCAGTTCGGCGATCTTGTGCCGTGCGTGGGGGCCTTGAATGGCCAGCATCGCAAGTTCCGAACGGTGGGTCAGTTGCACATCGAAGCCGGCCAGATGAGCGTTCATCCAGGCCATGTCCTTGGCACCGGTGGCGGCGTTGACCACCAGACGATAACCGTCTTCGGTCAGGTAGACGATCATGTCGTCGACAATACCGCCGCGGGTGTCGAGCATGGCGCTGTAGAGGGCGCGTCCCGTGCTTTGCAATCTGCCGACGTCGTTAGCCAGCAGATGTTGCAGCCAGGGCTTGGCGCCACTGCCCGACACATCGATGACATGCATGTGCGACACATCGAAAATCCCGCAATCGCGGCGCACCTGATGGTGTTCCTCGACCTGCGAGCCGTAGTGCAACGGCATATCCCAACCACCAAAATCGACCAGCTTCGCGCCGAGCGCGAGGTGCAAGTCGAATAGGGGCGTACGCTGTCCCATGGGGTTCCTCCTTCCGGGCTTGGCGAAGACGCGATCGGTCAGAACGCAGGCAAGTCCCCCGTGACTTGGGGTATGAAACCTTTGCGAACTTGCAGAATTGTCTGACAGACCACGTCGATTGCGGCGCATTGTAGCCGCAAGGCTGTGACCCCGCACCTAGCCGATGGGTCTGGCCGAACGTCTGATTAGGCCAATTACCGGTAGTAAACCGACCAGGACCAACGTAAGCGCCGGCAAAGCGGCACGCGCCCACTCGCCTTCGCTGGTCATTTCGAAAATCCGCACCGCCAGTGTGTCCCAGCCAAACGGGCGCATCAGCAGGGTGGCGGGCATTTCCTTGAGCACATCGACGAACACCAGCAGCGCTGCGCTCAGGGTCCCCGGCACCAGCAGCGGCAGATAAATTTTGAAAAACAAACGTGGCCCACTGACACCAAGGCTGCGGGCAGCTTCCGGCAATGACGGGCGAATGCGCGCCAGGCTGCTTTCCAGCGGCCCGTAGGCCACGGCAATGAAGCGCACCAGATACGCCAGCACCAGGGCGGCAAGGCTGCCCAGCAGCAGCGGTTTGCCCGCCCCGCCCAGCCAGGTGGAAAGCGGCACCACCAGTTCACGATCCAGATAACTGAACGCGAGCATGATCGACACCGCCAGCACCGAGCCCGGCAACGCGTACCCGATATTGGCCAGGCTCACGCCCGAGCGGATGGCGCGGGTCGGTGCCAGGCGACGGGCGAACGCCAGGATCATCGCCACGCTCACGGTCACCAGCGCCGCGATCCCTCCAAGATACAGGGTGTGAACAATCAACCCGGTGTAGCGTTCATCCAGATCGAACCGCCCGCGCTGCCAGACCCAGACGATCAACTGCAGCAGCGGCACCACGAACGCACAGGCGAACACCAGGCCACACCAGCCAGTGGCCGCCAGCGCCTTGATGCCCTTCAGGTGATACAACGCCTTGACCCGTGGCCGCTCGTTGCTCGGCCGGCTGGCGCCCCGCGCCCGTTGCTCGCCGTACAGCACCAGCATCACCGCGAGCAGCAGCAGGCTCGCCAGTTGCGCCGCGCTCGACAGGCTGAAGAAGCCGTACCAGGTCTTGTAGATCGCCGTGGTGAAGGTGTCGAAGTTGAACACCGACACGGCGCCGAAGTCCGCCAGGGTTTCCATCAGCGCCAGTGCCACACCGGCACCAATCGCAGGCCGTGCCATGGGCAATGCCACCCGCCAGAACGCCTGCCAGGGCGTTTGCCCGAGAATTCGCGCCGCCTCCATCAAGCCCTTGCCCTGGGCGAGAAACGCAGTGCGCGCCAGCAGGTAGACGTAGGGATAGAACACCAGCACCAGAACGATGATCACGCCGCCGGTCGAACGCACCCGTGGCAGGCGCAAACCGCTGCCGAACCATTCGCGCATCAGGGTTTGCACCGGGCCTGCGAAGTCCAGCAGGCCAACAAAGACGAAGGCCAGCACGTAGGCAGGAATGGCAAAGGGCAGCATCAGCGCCCAGTCGAGCCAGCGCCTGCCGGGAAACTCGCACAGGGCCGTCAGCCAGGCGAGGCTGACGCCCAACAGCGTGACGCCTACGCCCACGCCGAGCACCAACGTCAGGGTGTTGCCCAGCAGGCGCGGCATCTGGGTTTCCCACAGGTGGGACCAGATTTCATGATCGATGGTCTGCCAGGAGAACAGCAACACGCTCAGCGGCAGAAGCACCAGTGCGGCGATGGTGAAGACCAGAGGGTACCAGCGACGCTGGGCGGGATGGGCCAAAAAGGGTTACTCGATGTGTGGCATTACCCGTAGCAGCACGGCTTGCCGGCGGGGGCGATCTTGAGGACGCTCCCGCCGGCAAGCCGTGCTGCTACGGGGTGTTTATTATCAATTCCAGCCAGCGCGATCCATCATGCGGATCGCTTCGGCCTGGCGGCGGCCGGCGACTTCCACGGGGATGGTGTCGGCCTTGAACGACCCCCAGCTCGCGACCTCTTCCGATGGCGCGACGTTCGGGTTGGCCGGGAATTCCTGGTTGGTGCCGGAGAAAATGGCTTGTGCCTCAGGCCCGGTCATCCACTCCACCAGCGCCTTGGCGGCCTCCGGATGCGGTGCGTACTTGGTCAGGCCGATGCCCGAGAGGTTCACGTGCACGCCACGGTCCGACTGGTTGGGCCAGAACAGACGCACGGCCAGGTCCGGATTCTGCTTGTGCAGGCGGCCATAGTAGTAGGTGTTGACCACGCCCACGTCGCACTGCCCGGCGTTGATCGCCTCAAGCACGGCGATGTCATCGGAGAACACGTCGGTGGACAGGTTGTTGACCCAGCCCTTGAGGATCTTTTCCGACGTATCGGCGCCGTGGGTTTCGATCAGCGTGGCAGTCAGCGACTGGTTGTAGACCTTTTTGGCAGTGCGCAGGCACAGGCGGCCTTCCCACTGTTTGTCAGCCAGGGCTTCGTAGGTGGTCAGCTCTTCGGGTTTGACCCGGTCCGTGGAGTAGGCAATGGTCCGCGCGCGCAGGCTCAGGCCGGTCCAACTGTGAGTGGAGGAGCGATATTGCGGCGGGATGTTGCTGTCGATCACCGGCGAGGTGAACGGCTGCAGGATACCCATCTGTTCGGCCTGCCAGAGGTTGCCGGCGTCAACGGTGAGCAGCAGGTCGGCGGTCGCGTTCTGCCCTTCGGCCTTGATGCGCTGCATCAGCGGCGCTTCCTTGTCGGTGATGAACTTCACCTTCACGCCGGTCTTGGCGGTGTAGGCGTCGAATACGGGTTTGATCAGTTCATCGATACGGGAGGAATACACCACCACTTCGTCGGCAGCCTGTGCGGTATTGCCGAGCACGGCCAATGCCAGGGCAGCCAGAAGTCGCTTGCTCGCCTGCATGCTGAGGTCTCGTCTTTGCGGAATGAGGCGAAATGGTAGTGAATCTCATCAACGAAATCCGTGCGGAGCCGTTACGAGATGTTGCAAACCCTCAGATTTTCGCCAGCTCCGGCAAATCCCCGGTCAAGCCCAACGCCTGACGAACGAACATCGCCTTGGCCTCGGCCGACTGGTCCACCATCTTCAACCCGGTGTTACGCAGCCAGCGAACCGGCAACGGATCGGCCTGGAACAGCCGCTCGAAGCCCTCCATCGCGGCCATCAGTGCGAGGTTGTGCGGCATACGGCGGCGCTCGTAGCGACTCAACACTTTCTGATCGGCCAGGCGCTCGCCCCGCTCCACTGCGTGGTGCAGCACTTCGGCCAGCACGGCAGCATCGAGAAAACCCAGGTTCACGCCCTGGCCCGCCAGCGGGTGGATGGTGTGCGCAGCATCTCCGATCAGTGCCAGCCCTTCGGCGACGTAGCGTTTGGCATGACGCTGACGCAGCGGCACACACACTCTCGGGTCGGCTGAAACGACTTGTCCCAATGTTCCCTCGAACGCCCGCTCCAGTTCGCCGCAGAACGTTACGTCATCCAGCACCATCAAGCGTTCGGACTCAGCCGGGGTCACCGACCAGACAATCGAACACCAATGCTCGCCGTCACGGTCGAGCGGCAAGAATGCCAGCGGCCCTTCATCGGTGAAGCGCTGCCAGGCGGTGCTGCGATGGGATTGAGCCGTGCGAACGCTGGTCACGATGGCGTGGTGCATATAGTCCCATTCGCGGGTGGCGGTGCCGGTCATGCGTCGCACGGTCGAATTGGCGCCGTCGGCCGCCACCACCAGCGGCGCGCGCAAGGTGCGGCCATCGGCCAGGGTCAGCAGCCAGTCATCGCCGGAGCGGCGCATCTGCTCCAGCCTTGCGTTGGCCAACAGGCCGATATCGCAATCGTGCAGACGCTCGATCAACGCATCCTGGACCACGCGGTTTTCCACGATATGCCCCAGCACCTGGGCGTGCACGCTGGACGCCGAGAAGTGCACCTTGCCTGTGCCGCTGCCGTCCCACACATGCATCTCGCCGTACGGGCTGGCGCGTCGCGAGACGATGCCGTCCCAGACATTCAGCCGTTCAAGGATGCGCTGGCTGGCCGCCGACAAGGCACTGACCCGCGGCTCGAAAGGTGCGTCCTGGTCGAAGGGTCTGACGCTCAACGGGCTGCCGTCGACCACCAGAATGTTCAACCCGCTGTTCTGAAGGGCCAGCGCAAGCGCGCTCCCGACCATTCCAGCCCCGACAATCAGCAGATCTGCGCGCGTTTCCATGCTTTAAATCGTTCTCGCGTGTGGCAAATGCCAGCAATGAAAAATAGACTCAGACATCCGCCCGCGTCCCCAGCCCCATGGCCTGGCGGGCGAACCAGCTCTTGGCCGACGGCAGCAGATCCAGGCCAAGCAGGCCGATATTGCGGCCAGCGGTAATCACCGGTTGGCGGCTGCCGAACAGGCGGGTGACCTGATCGGAGAAACCGACGGTGAGTTTCTGGTCCATGAACTGACGGTCGCGATAAGCCTGCAGGGTCGCCAGATCGCCGGGCGGCGCGTCGCTGGCGAGCAGCGCTTCGGCCAGCGACGCCGCATCGCGCAGTGACAGGTTGAAACCCTGCCCGGCAATCGGGTGCAGGCTATGAGCCGCGTTGCCGAGCACGACCAGATTGGAGCGCACCTGTTCCTGCGCCTGAATCAGCGACAGCGGGTAGGTATGACGCACACCCACCTGTTTCAGCGCACCCAGGCGATAGCCGAAGATGCCCTGTAATTCGTTGAGAAAACTGCGGTCGTCCAGTGACATCAGCCGTTGCACATCATTGCCGGTGCGGGTCCAGACCAGCGCACAGCGGTTCTCCGGCAAGGGCAGCAATGCCATCGGGCCTTCATCGGTGAAGCGCTCGAACGCCTGTCCGCAATGGGCCTCGCCGGGGGTGATGTTGGCGATCAACGCACTCTGGTCATAGGGCGTGCTGTCGACCGCGATGCCCAGTTGCTCGCGCAGGCTGGAACGGCCACCGTCGGCCAGCACCGCCAGGTCGCATTCGATCTGGGTTTCGTCGTTCAAGGTCAGGCGATAGCCATCGGGCAGCGCCTGCATCTGTTTCACTTCCGCCGGCACGCGCCAACTGACCACATCCTTGTCCAGGCCCTGCCACAGGCATTGGCCCAGCCAGGCGTTTTCGACCACATAGCCCAGTGCTGGCACACCTTCTTCCATCGAAGACAACCGCGCCGCGCCGAAGCGGCCTTTGTCGGACACCTGAATCTGCAGGATCGGCTCGGCGCGGCGGCTGATCTGCTGCCACAGGCCGAGGCGGTCGTAGATCTGCCGCGCGCCAAAAGACAGCGCAGAGGAACGCGCGTCGTAGCTCGGCTGATAACTGTCGCCGGGAGCGAAGGGTTCGATCATCACGATCTTCCAGCCCCGCGCCTTGGCACCTGCCTGCAACGCCAACGCCAGGCTGGCGCCGACCAGGCCGCCGCCGACGATGGCAAGATTGAAGCGACTCATGCGACTTCCGCCCGCGCAGCAGCCATCAGTTCCTCGATCTCGGCCACCGTCTTGGGCACGCCGCCGGTCAGGATTTCACAGCCTTTTTTGGTCACCACGACATCGTCCTCGATTCGTACACCAATCCCGCGCCATTTCTTTGCGACGTTCTGGTTGTCCGGCGCCACGTAAATGCCAGGCTCGACCGTCAACGCCATGCCGACTTCCAGCACACGCCACTCGCCGCCGACCTTGTACTCGCCGACATCATGCACGTCCATACCCAGCCAGTGCCCGGCGCGATGCATATAGAAAGCTTTGTACGCTTCGCTGGCGATCAGTTCATCGACCTCGCCCTGCAGCAACCCAAGTTCCACAAGGCCCTGGGTGATGACCTGAACCGTCGCCTCGTGAGCCTGGTTCCAGTGGTTGCCCGGCTTGATCGCTGCGAACGCCGCTTCCTGGGACCTCAGCACCAGCTCGTAGATCGCCTTCTGCTCGGGAGAAAACCTGCCATTGACCGGAAAGGTCCGGGTGATATCGCTGGCGTAACAGTCGATCTCGCAGCCAGCGTCGATCAACACCAGGTCGCCATCCTTGAGCGGTGCGTCATTCTCCTGATAGTGCAGGATGCAGGCGTTGCGGCCCGAAGCGACGATGGAGCCATAGGCCGGCATCTTCGCCCCGCCCTTGCGGAATTCGTAGTCGAGCTCGGCCTCCAGGCTGAACTCGTGAAGGCCCGCACGGCTGGCCTGCATCGCACGCACGTGGGCACGGGCAGAAATCTGCGCGGCCTCACGCATCACCTTCACTTCCGCGGCGGATTTATACAGACGCATGTCGTGAAGCAGGTGATCCAGCGCAACGAATTCCTTCGGCGGCTGCGCACCCAGGTTCGCCTTGGAGCGAATGACGTTGATCCACTCCATCACATGACGATCGAACTCGGGGTTGCTGCCCATGGACGAATACACCCGGTCGCGGCCTTCGATCAGGCCCGGCAGGATGTCGTCGATGTCTGTAATGGGGAATGCATCGTCGGCGCCGAAATCGCGGATGGCGCCGTCCTGTCCTGCGCGCAAACCGTCCCACAGCTCGCGCTCGGGGTTGCGTTCGCGACAGAAGAGCACGTACTCGCCGTATTCGCGCCCGGGAATCAGCACGATCACAGCCTCGGGCTCGGGAAAGCCGCTCAGGTACTGAAAGTCGCTGTCCTGACGGTACACATGTTCGACATCACGATTGCGAATGGCCACGGCAGCCGCCGGCAGAATGGCGATGCTGTTGGGCTCCATCTGCTCCATCAAGGCTTTGCGGCGACGGGCATATTCGGCTTTCGGGATATGGATCATGGGCAAGTACGGTCCTCCGGATGAGCGCTCCGGCCACTGACGCGCTCAGGCGCCAGCGACCGGTTCGCGGCAGTGGGCAATCAATGCAGGGAAGGTTTGGCTTCAGGTTCCGCTTTCTTGTTGAACTCGGTGAACAGCAGCAGCGGCGCGACGCGCAGGTATTCCATGACTTCCATGAAATCGCTCTCGCCGTCTTCGGACTCTTCCAGGGTGTCCTGGATTTGCGCGATGGCGGCCAGGTCTTGCAGAACGTCGCGAGCGTCTTCGCTCAGCGACTGACCGCCGACACGGGCGAAGCCGTTGAGGAAGCCCTGGCACCACTGGCCCATGGCGGCCGTACGGTCGGCCAGGGGTTCGTCGTCGCCGGGAAGCAGCAGCACGACAGCCATGTCATCGCCGGTCAGCTCGCCCTTGACCATCTCCTGCAGGCCGATCAGGGCCTGGCGGACGTTGGCTTCAGGTTCGGTTTCCAGCAGCAGAATCGCATCGGCGATCCACTCCTCGGCATCGAAGCCTGCGCCGGCGCAACTGCGGCCCAGCAACAGGCCGTGCAACTCGGCGGGGGAAACGGGGTGGCCTGCGCTGCTGAGCAGGGTCGCAAAACCGGTATACGGGGAATTCTGTTTAGGCATGGCAACTAGGCGCCAAGCGGCGCAATGTCTAGAATGGAGGCCTTGTATCGTAGCACCGGCAGACGCACCCAAGCTATCCAGGCGAATTTCGAGGCGATCCAGACGCCAGCACCTGCACCACTCATCTGAAAATAATCAGTGGAAAACAATGGAAGACAACGACCTGCATGCGCTGATGGCCCGACTGGAGTTATTGATCAATCGTGTCGAGCAACTAAAAAGTCAAAACGGACTCTTATTAGCTCAGGAAAAATCCTGGCGCGAGGAACGCGCTCACCTCATTGAAAAGAACGAAATCGCCCGGCAAAAGGTCGAGTCCATGATTTCGCGCCTCAAGGCCCTGGAGCAAGACTCATGAGTAATGGCAACAGCATCACCGTTCAAATTCTCGACAAAGAGTATTCGATCATCTGCCCTCAGGAGGAGCGCACCAACCTGGTCAGCGCCGCCCGCTACCTGGATGGCAAGATGCGCGAGATCCGCAGCAGCGGCAAAGTGATCGGTGCCGACCGTATTGCAGTGATGGCCGCCCTGAACATTACCCATGACCTGTTGCACAAACAGGAACTGCCGCAAACCCAGGCCAACGGCTCGACCCGTGAGCAGGTTCGCGACCTTCTCGAGCGTGTGGACCTGGTCCTTGCCACGGATTCGGATAAAGCACAAGGCTGATTGTTCGGACATGATTGGGTATACTTGCGACCGCTCCCTGGAGTGCTTGCCAGTCGGTCATGTCCCTGAGCCGATACGCACAACCACGGGGGTTGCACGTTGGGGTTGGTGTGCATGTCCGCTCGACGGAAAGCCTTAAAACCTCCTGCAATCTCCACCTTGAACTTTCGGGTTCAAGGGCTACACCGACAGCGGTTCGTCGGGGAGTCTCGAATTCTCTATCCATTGCCAGGCGCCCTGTCTGGCAATGGAGATCGTGATCGCACGGTCACTCCTTCAAATCGCACGGACCCGCCTGCATGACCTCTTCTGGCGCAGCCTCCCTGAACGATTCGTCCACCCTCTCCCGCCCTCAGTTACGCCGCGTTCTACGCAAGGCCCGCCGCGCGCTCAACCGCGCAGAACAGCGACGAGCGGCACAGGGCTTGTACCGGCAACTGGCGCAAAACCCGCTTTTTCGACGTTCCCGGCATGTTTCGCTGTACCTTCCGATGGACGGTGAAATCGACCCGCGCCTGCTGCTGCGTGAAGCACAACGGCGAGGCAAGGCGACCTATCTTCCGGTGCTCAGCGCCTGGCCACGGACCAAGATGGTGTTTCAGCGTGTGAGGCCCGGGGATAAATTTCGTCCCAATCGATTTCGCATTCCCGAGCCGCACATCAACCCGCGCCAGCAGCGCAAGATCTGGGCGCTGGACCTGATCTTGATGCCATTGGTGGGTTTTGATGCCCAGGGCGGCCGGCTGGGCATGGGCGGTGGATTCTACGACCGCAGCCTGGCGTATCAGGCACGCCGCAAGGCCTGGCAGAAGCCAGTGCTGCTGGGCATGGCCCATGAGTGTCAGAAAGTCGGAAAGCTGGCGGTTGCCAGTTGGGATGTACCGCTACAAGGAACGGTATCGGACAAGCGCTGGTATATGGCGTGACAGCTTGTCGGAGCGCGCTTGCCCGCGATTGCGATGTGTCAGGTATGGATTTGTCACCGACACACCGCCGTCGCGGGCAAGCGCGCTCCTACAAGCGGTGTATCCGGGGGAACTAGCGGCGATACGGCTGCTGTTGCTGGGTGATTTCAACCGGTGCGTCGGTCTTGGCCGACCAGAGACTTTGCGCGTAACCGGTGGTGACAATGCCCAAGCCGAACAAAATGACCAAAATCCATAGTAAATCCGGCTTGCGTTGCATTGATTGCCCCCCTTTGGCAAATCAAAACCCGGCATCCACTGCCTCTGAAAATAGGGCCGCGTAGCGGTGTAGCGCTTGAAGTGGCGGCATTCTCCAACAACGTGACCCAACACGCAAATACTGGCGTCAACCGACTGTCGGTTTGTCACGAAAGCGTCGGACAACCTGTCCAGACCCCATTCAGGAGCTTCAAAAATGGCCTATTGGCTGATGAAATCCGAGCCTGACGAGCTGTCCATCGCAGGCCTGAAAAAACTGGGCGAGGCCCGCTGGGATGGGGTTCGGAACTACCAGGCACGCAACTTCCTGCGCGCCATGGCGGTGGGCGACGAATTCTTCTTCTATCATTCGAGCTGCCCTGAACCGGGCATCGCGGGTATCGGCAAAATCGTCGAAGCCGCGTATCCCGACCCCACGGCGCTGGACAACACCAGCCACTACTTCGACGCCAAGGCCAGCCAGGACAAGAACCCCTGGAGCGCAATCAACGTCGCCTTCGTCGAGATTTTCCCCAAGGTGCTGGGCCTGGGCTACCTCAAACAACAGGCCGCCCTTGAGCAAATGCCCCTGGTGCAAAAAGGCAGCCGCCTTTCGGTCATGCCCGTCACGCCGGAAGAATGGGCTGCGGTGCTGGCCTTGAAGTGATCGACACCCTGTAGGAGTGAGCTTGCTCGCGATGGCGGTGCGTCAGATATGAATGGGTATATGACGCACCGCCATCGCGAGCAAGCTCACTCCTACAAGATCAACAACACATCACTGCGCGATGAAGTTGTTGAACAACAGATCATCCACCACAGGCTTGCCAGTCTCCTGGCTCAACACCTGCTGGGTCTGCTTCAGGGCTTCCTGACGCAGCTTTTCCTTGGCATCGACGTTGCTCATGGACTCGATCGTCTGCTGGGTGAACAGCGCCACCAACTGATTGCGAATCAGCGGCTCATTGGCCTTCACCAGCTTCTGCGCCTCGGCGCCGGTCACGCGCAAGGCCACGTCAGCCTTGTACACGTGCAGCTTCGGCCCGCCATCGAGCGCATAGTTGCCCACGAACGGCGGGGTCAGGGCCACATAGGAAACCTTGTTCGGGTCATCTTTCTCGCCACCCTCTTCGTTGGCCATTGCCACAACAGGCATCGACAACGTCAACAGCATCAGAATCCACGCTTTCGCTTTCAAAATCCCACTCCTCTAATCCGGTGCGCCATAGCTTACAGGGCTCTGCGGCTTATGTAGGTCTATCAGGCCGGGGCATGCTCATTGACCCCAAAACCCCTCTACCTACACTTATCGGCCATCACTGGAAAAGGAATAGCCCCGATGAAAGCCGTGCTCTGCAAAGCCTTCGGTCCCGCCGCAAATCTGGTGCTGGAAGAAGTCGCCACCCCGGAACCGAAAAAGAACGAAATCCTGCTCGACGTGCACGCCGCCGGGGTCAACTTCCCCGACACCCTCATCATCGAAGGCAAATACCAGTTCAAGCCGCCCTTCCCCTTCTCCCCCGGTGGCGAAGCCTCGGGCGTGGTGAGCGCGGTGGGTGAAAAAGTCAGCCACCTCAAGGTCGGCGACCGGGTCATGGCCCTCACCGGCTGGGGCAGCTTCGCCGAACAGATCGCCGTGGCCGGGTACAACGTCCTGCCCATCCCCGAAGCAATGGACTACACCACCGCCGCCGCATTCAGCATGACTTACGGCACCTCCATGCACGCCCTCAAACAGCGCGCCCAGTTGCAACCCGGCGAAACACTCCTGGTGCTCGGCGCCTCGGGCGGCGTGGGCCTGGCCGCGGTGGAAATCGGCAAAGCCATGGGCGCCCGCGTCATCGCCGCCGCCAGCAGCGCCGACAAACTGGAAGTCGCCAGAAACGCCGGCGCCGACGAACTCATCAACTACAGCGAAAGCAGCCTCAAGGACGAACTCAAACGCCTCACCAACGGCAACGGCGTCGATGTGATCTACGACCCCGTCGGCGGCGACCTCTTCGACCAGGCCGTGCGCGCCATCGCCTGGAACGGTCGCCTGCTCGTCGTCGGCTTCGCCAGCGGCCGCATCCCGGAACTGCCCGTCAACCTCGCGCTGTTGAAAGGCGCCTCGGTCGTCGGCGTCTTCTGGGGCTCCTTCGCCCAGCGCCAACCACAGGACAACGCGGCGAACTTCCAGCAACTGTTCAAATGGTACGGCGAAGGGAAATTGAAACCGTTGGTGTCGAAGGTCTATCCGCTGGAGCGGGCGGGGGAAGCGATTGATTCGTTGGGGCAGAGGAAAGCGGTTGGGAAGGTGGTGGTTGGGGTGAGGTGACATTTAAAAATTAAAGGCCTCGTCAATTTGACGAGGCCTTTAATTATCTAAACGCTCTCCCTCTTGCGAGCCTCTTCATTATCCAATTCAATAAATATCTCAAACAAAAAGTTACAACTCGCTTATAAAAAAATCTCAAATGTCGGGTTGTTAAAGTTAAAAAACATCGATTAGTTGATCGCCATACAGCCAAAAAAGGAGAACTGTATGAGCGGTAACGATGAAAAAAACATTCATGTCAGGGAAGGTCAGAAAGAACGAGATCCCTATGGATCGCCTGGACGAGTTCCAGGTTCGCGAGATGGCTGGACAGTTGGATTTGGCGGATCTGGAGGTGGACGCGGAGAAGGCGGCCGGCCCGGTACGCTTTCAGGGTCCAAACGCCGCCGCCTTCGCGAGGAAGACAAACGCCGTCGGCAACAAGAGGCCCGACAAAAAGCTGAGGCCGACCGTCAGGCCCAAATCGATGCAGCAGCCCAAGCCGAACAGGCTGCGCAAGCACAGCGTGATGCTGCGGCTCGAGCTGCGGCTGAAGCACAGGCCAGCACGCACGCTGAAGCGCAGTCGAAAGCTGCAGCTCAAGCGCAGGCTGCACAAGAGCTTGCGCACCGCCAGGCTGTTGATTCGTTGGCACAAGCCCTGCCTACCGTTAAGGCTGGCCTGGACCAACAGCACGCGTCAGCCAAGGCATCGTTAGCCTCGCGCCTGCAAAACGAAACTCAGACCGCAACACCTACGACCTCGAATAGCGGACAGCTTTTTTTGGATGAAATCCTGGACCAGAAAACTCGGGTCCATCATTTGATTAGCCAGACCGCTGACGAACGAGACGAAAAAAACCGACGCGCATATGCGCTCACAGGTACGAATCCTAAAACTATCGACGATGCACAATATCGTGCGTTCCTATTGGCTCGCAGCAGCACCGCTGAACAGGCTCACCGAGCTAATGAAACATGGATGCGTGCGTACACCGACGCCTATGAATCAGAGGTGCTTGCCGAGTTTGAGCGCTTCTTAACGAACGATCCCAGCTTCTATCCAAGCGCTATGCCGAACAATCGTGGGAACTGCAAAACCACTCAGGTGATGTACAGACACTGTCGGCAAAACAGCTTACTGACCTAAGCCGTTTTTGGCAGGTGGTAGCCGGGCCAAGTACTTCGCCCCAACCTTCTACTACTGCAGCAGATATCGCCCGAGCGGTCGCTGAAAAAATGTTCACCCGCCAAGCGGCTAAAGCATTGGGCCGGGCGCTACCACGCCTTGCCCTGCTTTATCCGACAGAGTTGGGGGATGGTGAATTGGGTGCCTCTGTCTTTGCGACCAGCGCATCTGAAATTGGCGTGAGCCGCGACATGGACTTGGCGTTCATCGCGAGTCGAAAAGGAACAGTCGACGTTACGCATCGCATGAGCCTAGAGGAAACGGATGGAGAGTTAACACCTGCTTGGGTCAAAGCAGATGGCGTTACGATCGGAACAAAAGTTCCTGTTCGATCGTTCGTATACAACCCCAACACCCAAGCGTATGAGTTTGCGCGAGATGGTGACACTAAGCCGAGCTTGATCTGGACTCCCGCAGTGATGCCGGCCAATAGCTCTACGTTCTTGCCCGCTGAAACGCCAGACGCCTCCCCATACTCCGGGGCCACGTTATCGCCTGTCTCCAACACCTTCGGGGACTATCCGACTTACGATGCCGAGTTTATCGAAGATCTGATTCTAGTGTTCCCGGAAGAATCAGGGCTGAAACCGATCTATCTTGTTTTTAGCCAACGAGCTGGAGATCACCAATATCACATCAGGCCCACTTCCCTTTTAGCATTTCCTGAGGCCAAGCAGGTGCATGGAAAAACGCGTATTCAGGGAGGAGGAAAAACGCGCCCACGCTGGAAGGATCATGCAGGTAACATCTATGAATGGGATTTTCGTCACGGAACTGTAGAAAAATACAACAAACGTGGTGTGCATCTAGGTGAGTACAATGCTGACACTGGAGTGCAAACCAAGCCAGCCGACCCAACAAGGAAAATCGAACCATGAAACACTACATGACCGGCTATAAACCTAACAATGATGAGCAAGTATTCAAAGTCAGTTTGCCATTAGAGCTCGCGACATTGAGAGATATCATGCAATGGACGGACGATGGGGAGTGCGTTTTTGATCACGACCTAACTGGACTACAAATTGAAAAGATAGAACGAGCAAGCAAAATGAAATTTCCTACTGATCTAGAACTTGTTCTGATCACCGAATCAGATTGAACCTTGGGCAGGGACGCTAACGAAACACTGCACTATCGAAGACGTGACCGAAGCTGAGTTTCTACATCTGGCTCAGCAGATATGCCGCGCTGACTACCCGACTCAACATCAGCTTGGAAAAGCAATTTTGGAATTCGAGAGATTGAGCGAACACCCTGCCGGTTCAGATCTTCTCTACTACCCAAAACCATCAGCGGATGACTCACCTGAGGGCATTGTCGAAACGATCAAAGGATGGCGTGCCGTTAACGGCAAACCTGGGTTCAAGCCACGCCAATCAATAACCCTAGCAAATACATAAAAGGAATAAGGTCAAAAGCAACCATGAAAGGCAAAAAAATGGAAGACATCACCGAAACGGAATTCCTCGAATTTGTCAGAAATATATGCATTGCAAACTACAAATCCGAGGCCCAACATGGAAGAGCTGTTTTTCAATTCAACCAAATGAGCGAACACCCATCGGGCTCGGACTTAATTTACTATCCAAAGGCCGCTGCTGATAATACTCCGGAAGGTATTGTTCGCGAGATAAAAGAATGGCGTGCCACAAATGGAAAACCTGGTTTTAAATCCGAAAACTGAGACATTCAGGTCAAAATTTCTTACCTATATAGGGATATTTAAATGACTAGCTACGTAACACTTTTCAATCAACTTCCACAAAGGCTTAAACTGGAAATTCCTGCTCATCTCGGGTCAACTGATGGCATGTCAGAGGTTCAGATTGTTACCCGATATAAAGACGTCGCCTTGGGGCTGAAATCCACGAAACTCGCAGCGCTGCCGCCGGGATATGCTCCTCATAGCGGTCATCTGACGGCTCAAGAGTTTAACGGACTGGGCTCTCCAGTCGGTGTTGCGCCAGAAATTGCGGAAATCACGAATCAGTTCATAGCCTACGAGAGCGCTTGGCACTTGGAAAATTTCGTCAATCAACTTCAGGCGGTGATCAATCAACTGGACGAAGCTGCTCGTGTTGAAGCCCAACGTCAGGCGCAAGAGGCAGCTCGACAAGAAGCCCAACGCCAAGCCGAAGAAGCAGCCCGCCAGCTCGCTCAACGTCAGGCTGAGGAAGCAGCACGTCTGCATGCTCAGCGCTTGGCCGAGGAAGCCGCTCGCCAACTAGCAGCCCGTCAGCTCGCAGAGCAACAAGCTTATGCCGCAGAGCAGGCCTTGGCTGAACAGAAAGCACAAGAAGCGGCACTTCAGGAAGCCCGCCTCGCGCTGGAGTTGGCTGCTGTCGTGACGACGCAACCAACTGAAACTGCAGTCAGTACTGAACCGACATCGAATGAAATCATTCCGGCAACTAACCCTGCACGTGAAATCGTCTTCATCCCTGGCCCAGCCGCCATGGCGGAAATCGACCGCGCAACGCTGGCTCTCAAGCACAGCATTGACGCAGCCGTGGCTCAGTACGCTTCAGACATCGGTCCGTATCTGAATACATCACCTGCGCTGGCAGCCACTGCACGCTAACCCAAAGCAGACGCGGTAACCGCAAGCAAAGGAGCGCAGATTCAACATCTGTGCTCCTTTGCCCCGGTCACTCGCCAAAACCTACAACCGCGCCCTGATCCGCTCTGGCAACAAATCCAGATACTTGAGCTCCGGCCGCTCCCGACACGCACTCAGTATCCCCGACATCGCGCTTACAAACTGCTCATCGATTTCCCTGTCAGCTGCAAACGACAACTTCTCGTTATGAGCCTTGCGCGCCAGCAACTGGCGGGTATGGCGAAACGTGGGGATTTCCACCGCGTACTCATCGGGGATCTTCTGCTTGAGGTAGTCGGCCTCCTTGTTGATCCTGGCGCAGCTCAACGACCGCACACGGCTGCGCATGCGCGCCATCAGTTCACGGCTGTCGCCCTTGGCCGCGAAATACACATCCGTCTGCACTCGGATCGTTGCCGGGCTGCTGGCATCGACCAGCCACGGCTTGAGCCGCCAGCGGGAAACGGCGCGTATCGCCGACTCGGCAAATTCGCGGTAGGAGCTCTGCAGCACTTCAATGTCGGTGATCGACCCATCGTTGTTTGCGGTGAACTCCACACGCACCACCCCGGAAACACCTGCGCGGTAGAGGCTTGCCGGGTAAACCGCGTGAGGCTGTTTTTCATATTCGAGTTTGAATTCGCCGGCATGCGCCATGGCGCTCAGGCTGAGTGCAACGCAAAAGATCAATCCCTTCATGATTCCTGCCTTCTTTCCCACGAAATCACCATTCGCAAGCGCTTCTCCCGCCGCTCCTGATCGAACAGGTACTGGACGGACTCACCGATCACCGCCGGCATCTCTTGCGATACCTCCCAACGCTTGAAGCGCCAGCGTCTGACGGCCGAGACCACGGCATCTGCCGTTTTCTGGTCGGTTTGCTCCACGACCTTGATGCCACTCAGCGTGCCGTCGTGGTGGATGTCGTAGTGAACCCGAACACTCGAGAACAGCTTGCCGCCGCGTAGAGCGGAGGGATAAGCCGGGGATATGTACCGATCGAACTGGGGATGGGTTTCGCCCTTGGCATACGCGCCGCCAAGCAGCAGCGCGCTGAGCCCGACAATCCCGGAGAGCTTGCATAACCACTTCACTTTCACCTTCACCTCGACTCCAGACGCTCTGCGGCAGATGGCGGCGATGGTATGGCGGTGTGACAGCGCGCATAAGGGGAACGATTCCTGTTCCCAAGTAGGACGAATCTGAAACGTGAAATCCAGAAATACACATCTGCGTCATGTTCGTAATACAACACGGCAAATCGCCTGAATCCGGAACTTTCAGCGATGAGAAACCTTCCTATTTTCTGTAATGAAAATGTAATATTCGGATTCGCATAACAAAACAAAAGCCACTGGAGTGTTCGATGTTTGCCTTTTTCCGCCCTGCCGCGCATCAGGCCCCGCTGCCTGCCGAGCGCGTCGATAGCACGTACCGTCGTCTGCGCTGGCAGATTTTCGCAGGCATCTTCTTTGGCTATGCGGGGTACTACCTGCTACGCAAGAACTTCTCGCTGGCCATGCCCTACCTGATCGATCAGGGCTACACCCGGGGTGAGCTGGGGGTGGCGATTTCGGCGATCGCGATTGCCTATGGCCTGTCGAAATTCCTGATGGGGCTGGTGTCGGACCGCTCCAATCCCCGTTACTTCCTGCCGTTTGGCCTGCTGGTTTCTGCGGCGGTGATGTTCGTGTTCGGTTTCGCGCCTTGGGCGACGTCGAGCGTGACGATCATGTTCATCCTGCTGTTCATCAACGGCTGGGCGCAGGGCATGGGCTGGCCGCCGAGCGGGCGGACGATGGTGCACTGGTGGTCGCAGAAGGAGCGCGGCGGCGTGGTTTCGGTGTGGAACGTGGCGCATAACGTCGGTGGCGGCCTGATCGGTCCGCTGTTCCTGCTGGGCCTGGGCTGGACCAACGACTGGCACGCCGCATTCTATGTACCGGCTGCGGTGGCGCTGTTCGTGGCGTTGTTCGCTTTCGCTACCATGCGCGACACCCCGCAATCAGTGGGCTTGCCGCCAGTGGAGGAGTACAAGAACGACTTCCCGGAAGGCTACGATGCGAGCCACGAGGAGGAGTTCAGCGCCAAGGAAATCTTCGTCAAGTATGTGCTGCGCAACAAGATGCTCTGGTACATCGCGCTGGCCAACGTGTTCGTCTACCTGCTGCGCTATGGCGTGCTGGACTGGGCGCCGACCTACCTCAAGGAAGCCAAGCATTTTGATGTCGACAAGACGTCCTGGGCCTACTTCTTCTACGAATGGGCCGGCATTCCGGGCACGCTGCTGTGCGGCTGGATGTCGGACAAGATCTTCCGTGGCAACCGTGGCCTGACCGGAATCGTGTTCATGTTGCTGGTGACAGTGGCGACCCTGGTGTACTGGCTCAACCCGCCGGGTAACCCGACCATCGACATGATCGCGCTGGTTTCCATCGGCTTCCTGATCTATGGCCCGGTGATGCTGATCGGTCTGCAGGCCCTTGAACTGGCACCGAAGAAAGCGGCGGGCACGGCGGCAGGGTTCACCGGCCTGTTCGGATATCTGGGCGGCTCGGTCGCGGCCAGTGCGCTGATGGGCTACACCGTGGACCACTTCGGCTGGGATGGCGGATTCGTGATTTTGATCGCAGCGTGCGTATTGTCGATCGTCTTCATGGCGCCAACCCTGCGCCACACGCGGGTGGCGAGCCAGTCGCGGGAAGCCGTGGCCTAAGGCCGATGGGGTTGATCTAGCAGCACGGCCGGGCGGCGATCCGATGCCTGCGGTGGCGATTCAACGGACGCCACCGCCGGCAAGCCGTGCTGCTACGGCCTTCGGCCAGAGGCTTATCCGATGCCTACACAGCCAACAAAACCGGCCTGCACCGCTTGAAGCGCTCTTCCAGGCTCACGTCCGGCATGGCGTGGGTGCGCAGGGCGTGGATGGTTTGTTCGACGTATTCCCAGGTGGTGCCGTAGCGGCCGGCGGCGTTGGCCAGGACCTGGGTCAGGATGCTGTCGGGCAGGTTGCCGGCGTAGCTGGGCAGGTGGCGTTCGAGCACGAAGCCCAGGGCCTGGACCTTGGTGCCGTCTTCGAGGCGGCAACTCAGCCAGTGCGGGCGATACGAGGGATACGGCATCTCCCGCTCCCACAGCGCCAGCAGGGACTGCTCGATGTTTTCTTCGGGCAGCCGATAGGCGAAACCACTGCACGAGCCGCCGCGATCCAGACCGAAGACCAGGCCGGGTTGCTCGGGTGTGCCGCGATGTTCGTGGGACCAGAGATACAGGCCGCGATGGTAGCCATGCACCCGACCGCGCTGACGCTCCACGGCGGAGCACTCGGGGCGCCAGATCAGTGATCCGTAGGCGAACAGCCAGATGGGACCGCCTTCGTGACGGGACAGAGTGGCGTGCATGGAGGCCAGGAGTTGCTCGTGGGTCAGTTTGGGGCCAAGGTCGATAACAGGTGGATAACTCAGCCCCAGACCCTCATGGACGGCTGCCACCAAGCTATTGATTTGATTCACCCTCTGGCTCCTCGCTGGCCAACTCAAGGCCAGTGTAATGCTAAACGCCTGCACACGCGCTGAACGCAGCGTTCGCAACTGCATGACTATCAGACTCAACCCTGACGCAATCCGTCACGCCAGAAAAGCCGAATCAACCCGATCAGAGATGCAATTCGCACTCCAGCCGCCGCGCCGCCCGGCAGGATGCGGCCTGCAGCGTGACGACCATTTGTCGGTCGGCAGATTAGGACGTTTCCTACGCAACCATCGGAAACTTCAACTTACGCGCCAAATGGGGCTTACGTATAAATCCGCGCGTTCGCGCCCAGTGCGCGCTGGCGATTAACGGAACGACACGTGAATACATTCAGTAGAGTCCTGCCACTGCTGCTGGGCAGCGCCATATGGCTCAGCCCGGCGCATGCCGATCACGACGACAGGGGCTTCTGGCAACTGCAGACCAGCGTCTATACCCGACACTTCTCGCCCTCCCCTGAGCACACCAACCGGCAAAACCTGATCGGCGTGGAGCGCAATGAAGAGTCGGGATGGCTGTATGGCGCCGCAACCTTTCGTAACTCGTTCGGCCAGCGGTCGGTCTATGCCTATGGCGGCAAACGCTTCGACAGCACTGACCATCCGTTCTATGCCAAGCTCAGCGGGGGGCTGTTGCATGGCTACAAGGGCAAATACCGCGACAAGATCCCGCTGAACCGGTTTGGAGTCGCCCCGGCGCTTATTCCGGCCGTCGGCATCAGCATCAAGCCGGTCACCGCAGAACTGGTGCTGCTGGGCAGTTCCGCTGCGATGGCCAACGTCGGGTTACGGTTCTAGAAAGCGCCTCAGGACCGAGGCGCGTAGGCGAACACATCGGCGCGCATCTGCTGCGCGTCCATGCCGGCAACCACGAGGGCGTCGAGCGTCGAGTAGACCATGGCCGGCGATCCGCTGGCATAGACCTGGATGGATTTGAGATCCGGGAAGTCCTCGCAGACCGCCTCGTGCAGCATGCCGCAGCGCCCTTCCCAACCGCAGAGGTCGCTGACCACCTGATGCAGGTAGAGGTTGTCGAGGGTTTTCCACTCGTCCCAGTGCTTGAGCTCGTAGAAATCCTCGGGGCGACGCACGCCCCAGTACACGTGAACCGGATACGGGAAGCCCTTGGAACGGCAGTGCTCGATCAGGCTGTGCATCTGGCCCATGCCGGTGCCCGCCGCGATCAACACCAGCGGACCGTCAGGCAATTCGCCCAGGTGGGTGTCGCCAAACGGCAACTCCACCCGCGCCATGCCGTCACGCTGCAACTGTTTGATCAGGTTTTGCGCGCTGGCTTCGCGGGCCAGTACATGCAACTCCAGGTAGCGCCCGCTTTCCGGGGCGGAAGCCATGGAGAACGCGGACTTCTCGCCGTCGTCGCGGGCAATCATCAGGTATTGCCCGGCGTGATAGCGCGGCGGCTTGCCGGCCGGGGCGCGCAACATCACCCGCCACACATCGCCGCCGACTTCGACGCATTCGGTAACCTGGCAGGCGAACTTGCGCACCGGCAGCTCGCCCAATGGCAGGACGCTGTCCCACACCACGACGCAATCTTCCTGCGGCACTGCCAGACAGGTGTAGATCTCGCCGTGGCCATGCAGCTCGCCCGTCTGTACGACACTGCCTTCAACCAGCAACGCCGAGCAGATGTGGCAATTGCCGTTGCGGCAGCTCTGTGGACATTCATAACCCAGGCGCTGGGCTGCATCGAGGATCCGCTCGCCGGGCAATGTCTCAAGTACTGCGCCCGACGGCTGCAAGGTTACACGCATCAATCTATTCCCAGCTGATTCCAGAGTTCGTCGATACGACGCGTGACGGCTTCATCCTTGACGATGGCTCGGCCCCATTCGCGGGTGGTTTCACCCGGCCATTTATGGGTCGCATCCAGGCCCATCTTCGAGCCAAGGCCCGAGATCGGGGAGGCGAAGTCCAGGTAGTCGATGGGCGTATTGTCGATCATCACCGTGTCGCGCTTGGGGTCCATGCGTGTGGTGATTGCCCAGATGACGTCGTTCCAGTCCCGCGCGTTGATATCGTCGTCGGTGACAATAACGAACTTGGTGTACATGAACTGTCGCAAAAACGACCAGACACCCAGCATCACGCGCTTGGCGTGGCCCGGGTACTGCTTTTTCATGGTCACGACGGCCATGCGGTACGAGCAGCCTTCGGGCGGCAAGTAGAAGTCGGTGATCTCCGGGAACTGCTTCTGCAGGATCGGTACGAACACTTCGTTCAGCGCCACGCCCAGAATCGCTGGCTCATCCGGCGGACGGCCGGTGTAGGTGCTGTGGTAAATCGGCTTGATGCGGTGGGTGATGCGCTCGACGGTGAACACCGGGAAGCGGTCGACCTCGTTGTAATAGCCGGTGTGGTCGCCGTACGGCCCCTCATCGGCCATTTCGCCGGGGTGAATCACGCCTTCGAGCACGATCTCGGCGCTGGACGGCACTTGCAGGTCATTGCCTCGGCACTTGATGAGCTCGGTGCGATTGCCACGCAACAGGCCGGCGAAGGCGTACTCCGAAAGGCTGTCGGGAACTGGCGTCACGGCGCCGAGAATCGTCGCCGGGTCTGCGCCCAGCGCCACGGACACCGGGAATGGCTGGCCAGGGTGCTTGTCGCACCATTCCTTGAAATCCAGCGCGCCGCCGCGATGGCTGAGCCAGCGCATGATGACCTTGTTGCGGCCGATCACCTGCTGACGATAGATGCCCAGGTTCTGGCGCTCCTTGTTCGGGCCCTTGGTGACGGTCAGGCCCCAGGTGATCAGCGGGCCGACGTCGCCGGGCCAGCAGGTCTGTACCGGGAGCATGCCAAGGTCGACGTCATCGCCTTCGATGACCACTTCCTGGCACGGGGCATCCTTGACGACCTTGGGCGCCATGGAGATGACCTTCTTGAAGATCGGCAGCTTCGACCAGGCGTCTTTCAGGCCCTTGGGCGGCTCGGGCTCCTTGAGGAAGGCCAGCAGCTTGCCGATTTCCCGCAGCTCGTCGGTGGACTCGGCGCCCATGCCCATGGCCACGCGCTCGGGCGTGCCGAACAGGTTGCCGAGCACCGGGATATCAAAACCGGTCGGGTTCTCGAAGAGCAAGGCCGGGCCCTTGTTGCGCAGGGTCCGGTCGCAGACTTCGGTCATCTCAAGCACCGGAGAAATGGGTACCTGGATGCGTTTCAACTCTCCGCGCTGCTCAAGCTGCTGCACGAAATCCCGTAGATCCTTGAATTTCATTAACCCGGCCACTTAACAAATAGATGCACATCCTACCTGCTCTGGCGGCCGACAGCAGCCACCTGGCGTGCATTCATCCGCCTTTGGACAGGTTTTCACCGAGGAAAATGGGCGCCAGCAGGGAGGTCATGCGCTCCCCGCCCTGATCGGAGAGGTGATTTTCATCCATGTACTGGGAATAGCCGTCGAATTCGGCGCGGCAGATGCCACCCGGACACATCAAGGTCGCGGGGTCCAGCACGCGGACCTGGGCATCTTCCCTGCTCAACTGGCTGAACAGCGCATCGAGAAACTGCTGACGCGCCTCATGCTCGGCGATCGGACGCCCCAGGCGCTCGGCCGAACGCCCGACCATGGCGAGGCTGGCCAGCCGCGCCACGGTGCCCTGACGTTGCAGCGGCACTTCCTTGAAGATCCACACCCGCGCGCCGGTCTCGCGCACGCTGCGCACCATGGCGCTCAGATCCTTGGCCACCTGTTGCTCGGCAATGCGACGGCTGTCATTGCGGTACAGCACGTGCTGCATGTCGCCATCCTCCTCGCCATAGAGGTAGAGGCTCCAGCGCGCCGCCAGCACCACGTCGCGAATCTTGTTTTCGCGAATCGATTGCAGGGTCACCTGATTGAAATCCTGGCATTGCTGACGGGTTTCGTGCCCCTGTATCGGCAGGCAACCGGACAGGCTCGCCAGCCACACCGGCGTTTCATAGCGCCGGGCGTCAGCGGCGATGGCCGGCATCAGCGCGGCGGCGTGGCTGTCTCCCCACACCAGTTGCACGGGCGGCGCATTACCGTCATCGGCAAAGCGGCAGACCTTGGTCAGATCTTCACTTTTGCGCTGCAGCAGGCACTCTTTCTGCCCCAGTTGCCAGTTCCGGCTCTGGGCATACTGCTGCGCCTGACCGGAGAGGCGTTGCGGCATGCCGTCGGCGTCGCGTACTACCTGCCCCGCCGCGCCGATGACCAACAGCGCCGCAAGGCCCGCGCCCAGCACCTGCTTGCGCCCGGCCAGAATCCGCTTTTCGCGGAATGGCAATTCGACCAGCCGCCAGCTCAAAAACGCCAGCACCAGGCTGAGCACGACCCAGCCACCGGCCTCCAGCGCCTGCATGCCATCGACAGAAACGGCGTTGGCGTAGACGAAAACCGGCCAGTGCCACAGGTACCAGGAATAGGAAATCAGGCCGACGCCCACCATCACCGGCAGGCTCAACAGCCGCCCCACAAGCGTAGGCGCGTGGCCGTTGGCCCAGATCATCGCCGTGGCGCCGAGCACCGGAAGCAATGCCGCCCAGCCCGGGAACTGCGTGTACTTGTCGAAACTGAAAATCGCGTACAGCACCGCCGCGAGCCCGGCCAGGCTTACCCACTGACAGGTCTTGGCCGATGGCGCGTGTCGAGACGCGGGCAACACCGCGAGCATTGCACCGCACAGCAATTCCCAGGCGCGCATCGGCAGCAGGAAAAACGCCGCATCAGGCTGGCGTTTGATGACCCAGACGTTGAGCGCAAACGACACCAGCAGAAGACCGAACAGCATCCAGCGCCAATGCCGCAGGAAGCGGGTCAGCAAGACCATCAGCAACGGAAACAGGATGTAGTACTGCTCTTCGACCGAGAGCGACCAGGTATGCAGCAGCGGTTTGAAATCGGAGGCGGGGTTGAAGTAGCCGTCCTGGCGCATGAACAGGATGTTGGAGACGAACATCGCCTGATAGCGCACCGCGCGGCCCAGTTGCGAGTAGTCGTTGGCGGGCATCAGCAGCCAGCCGACCAGCAGTGCCGCGAGCATCATCACGCTCAGGGCGGGGATGATCCGGCGCGCCCGACGCGCCCAGAAATCGACAAAGCTGAAGCGTCCGGCGCTGATCTCCCGAAAGATGATCGAGGTAATCAGAAAACCGGAGATGACGAAAAACACATCGACGCCAACAAAGCCGCCGCTGAAGACGCCAAAACCGAAGTGGTAGAGCACTACCGGAATGACAGCCAGAGCCCGCAGCCCGTCGATATCCCGACGATTGCCAAAGGTATGCATGACGCTCCTTGTCCCGCTTTTTCAAATATTGAAACCAAAAAAATGGTGCCCCAAAGGGACACCACTTTTCTACAGCCGTTCAGCAGCTTACTTGCGCTTCATCGACAGGAAGAACTCATCGTTGGTCTTGGTCTGTTTCAGCTTGTCGACCAGGAATTCGATGGCAGCGACTTCATCCATCGGATGCAGCAGCTTGCGCAGGATCCACATGCGCTGCAGTTCGTCGTCGGCGGTCAGCAACTCTTCGCGGCGAGTGCCGGAACGGTTGATGTTGATGGCCGGGAAGACGCGCTTTTCAGCGATCTTGCGATCCAGAGGCAGTTCCATGTTGCCGGTGCCTTTGAATTCTTCGTAGATCACTTCGTCCATCTTCGAGCCGGTTTCAACCAGCGCGGTGGCGATGATGGTCAGCGAGCCGCCTTCTTCGATGTTACGAGCCGCACCGAAGAAACGCTTCGGTTTTTCCAGCGCGTGGGCATCGACACCACCGGTCAGTACCTTGCCGGAGCTCGGGATCACGGTGTTGTAGGCGCGGGCCAGACGGGTGATGGAGTCGAGCAGGATGACCACGTCCTTCTTGTGTTCGACCAGGCGCTTGGCCTTCTCGATCACCATCTCGGCAACCTGCACGTGGCGGGTTGGTGGCTCGTCGAAGGTGGAGGCAACCACTTCGCCGCGCACGGTGCGCTGCATTTCGGTCACTTCTTCCGGACGCTCATCGATCAGCAGGACGATCAGATGGACTTCGGGGTTGTTACGGGTGATGTTCGACGCGATGTTCTGCAACATGATGGTCTTGCCCGCCTTCGGCGGCGCAACGATCAGACCACGTTGACCTTTGCCGATCGGGGCACACAGGTCGATGACACGACCGGTGAGGTCTTCGGTGGAACCGTTACCGGCTTCCATCTTCATGCGCACTGTCGGGAACAGCGGCGTCAGGTTTTCGAACAGAATCTTGTTCTTCGCGTTTTCTGGACGGTCGAAGTTGATGGTGTCGACCTTGAGCAGTGCGAAGTAACGCTCGCCTTCCTTCGGTGGGCGAATCTTGCCAACGATGGTGTCGCCAGTGCGAAGGTTGAAGCGGCGGATCTGGCTCGGCGAGACGTAGATGTCGTCTGGGCCGGCGAGGTAGGAAGCGTCTGCAGAGCGGAGGAAGCCGAAGCCATCCTGGAGGATCTCCAGCACGCCATCACCCGAGATTTCCTCGCCGCTTTTAGCGTGCTTCTTCAGCAGGGAGAAGATCACATCCTGCTTGCGCGAACGGGCCATATTTTCTATGCCCATCTGTTCGGCCATTTCGAGCAGATCGGTAATAGGCTTTTGCTTGAGTTCAGTCAGGTTCATATAGGAATGACGTAATCATGTATGGAGGGGGAAATTAAGCTTTTGGCTTAATGAGGCCGCGCCGCAGAGAAGGCGACAGGATCGCGTACAAATCGAAAGGAGAGCGTCGGCGACGGCTAGCAGGGGGCAACGGAGAAGCCGTTGCGGGGCCGAATGTACCACTTGATTTTCCGAGCGTCTAGTGCAACGCCAGAAAAAAGCCCCGCAATTTGCGGGGCTTTAGCGCCATCAGATGTTGGCGTCGAGGAATGCTTGCAGCTGGGACTTGGACAGTGCGCCGACCTTGGTCGCCGCGACTTCGCCGTCCTTGAACAGCATCAGGGTCGGAATACCACGAACGCCGTGCTTGGCCGGAGTTTCCTGGTTTTCGTCGATGTTCAGCTTGGCGATGGTCAGCTTGCCTTCGTAGGTGCCGGCGATATCGTCCAGAACCGGGGCAATCATTTTGCACGGGCCACACCACTCAGCCCAGAAATCTACCAGCACAGGGCCTTGTGCCTTCAGGACATCGGCGTCGAAGCTCGCGTCGCTGACGTGTTTGATAAGGTCGCTACTCATGAGATTTCTCCGAGGTCATAGGCAAAAAAACGTGGCCCATCATAACTGCGTCAAGCCGTGACAGGAAGGCGCTGGCGATTGTCTCTTGCTATGGAGCGTAATGACTAGCTTTATTGAAGTGACCCCGCACACATCCAATCCGTAGCAGCACGGCTTGCCGGCGGGGGCGGTGTGTCTGTGAATGATGAGTCGTCTGACACGCCGCTCCCGCCGGCAAGCCGTGCTGCTACGGGGGTCGTGAACGGCCAGTTGGTTCGTTCAATCAGGCCGAAGGGGCGACGAAGACGATCCCTGTGCGCAGGGCAGCGCCTCTTATATGTTCCTGCATGGCCTTTTGTGCCGGCCCCGAGGCATTGCGGGCCAGGGCGCGGAGGATCTTGCGGTGTTCCTGCCAGGTTTCCATCGCTCGCCCGGGCCGGATGAAAGGCAGTTTCTGGCTTTCAAGGAAGATGTCGGCGCTGGCGGTGATGATGTCGAGGATCGCCTGGTTACCGCTGGCGACCAGAATTCGGCGGTGAAAGTCGAAATCCAGCTTTGACGCACACTCAAAATCCCCCGCCTTCAGCTCAAGGCGCATGGCTTCGACGTTGTCCTCCAGCGCGTCTCGCTCATCGGCGGTCAGCGTGACTGCTGCAAGCCCTGCGGCAAACCCCTCCAGCGCATAACGCAATTGAAAGGTTTCCGCCGGTGAAGCATGGGCGGCGTGTGGCCATGAAAAACCATGGGTGCTCTGTTGTGGTTCAACGATCGCCTGGACGAACACGCCTTTGCCGGGCTGCACGCTGACCACGCCCAAGGCGCTCAGCGAAGATAAAGCCTCGCGCAGGGACGCCCGGCTCACGCCCAGCCGGACAGCAAGATCGCGCTGCGAAGGCAGGCTGTCGCCGGGGCCGTAGCCCTGCTCGGTGATCAGTTTGCGGATCGCCTGGAAGGCGGCTTCGGGTACTGCAACGGGGCTGGAATGCATGGCAATCGGAACGCGGCAACCAAAGGTAAGACCCTCTTGTATCGCCATCGCAAGGATTCGGCAAGCGACGCCCAAGCCGGGTGCTTCGCCGCTCACAGCCGCTCCAAGACGGGGCGCGCGCTTTGCCAACTGTTCAGACCAGTTAGACCACATCACCCCTGCAGCCCGCATTCCTTGGTCGCGTTTGATCGACTGGCATGGGCTGTGCACTGGCGCATGACATCAAACCCCGATTCGCCTTCCCATCAGTTCGATCCGGAGATGTCCATGACCAAGCGTTACAGCGCACTGTTCGCCGCCCTGTTTGCCAGCCTCATGCTCGGCCAGGCCCCCGCCCACGCCAACGGCCTGGATGACGTGACATCACGCGGCGTCTTGAAAGTCGCCGTGCCCCAGGACTTCCCGCCCTTCGGCTCGGTAGGCCCGGACATGAAACCCCGCGGCCTGGACATCGACACCGCGCAACTGATCGCCAATCAATTGAAGGTCAAACTGGAACTGACGCCGGTCAACAGCACCAACCGCATTCCGTTCCTGACCACTGGCAAGGTCGATCTGGTGATTTCCAGCCTGGGCAAGAACCCGGATCGCGAGAAGGTCATCGACTTCTCCCGCGCCTATGCGCCCTTCTACCTCGCGGTGTTCGGCCCGCCTGACGCATCGATTGCCGGTGTCGACGACCTCAAGGGCAAGACCATCAGCGTCACCCGTGGCGCCATCGAAGACATCGAGCTGACCGCCGTCGCGCCGAAGGAAGCCACCATCAAGCGCTTCGAGGACAACAACTCGACCATCGCCGCCTACCTCGCCAACCAGACTGACCTGATCGCCAGCGGCAACGTGGTGATGGTGGCAATCAGCGAGAAGAACCCCAAGCGCATCCCGGCTCTGAAAGTGAAGCTCAAGGATTCGCCGGTCTACGTGGGCGTGAACAAAGGGCAGCCTGAGCTGCTGGCCAAGGTCAACGAGATTCTGGAAACCGCGAAGAAAGACGGCGCGCTGGAGAAGAACTCGCAAACCTGGCTCAAGCAATCGCTGCCAGCCGATCTCTGATTCGAGGCCCTCTAGATGGCGTATCAGTTCGACTTCATACCGGTTGTGCAAAACGCTGACCTGTTGCTGCGCGGCGCCTTGTTCACCCTGGAGCTGACCGCCATCGGTACATTGCTTGGGGTCAGCGTCGGCATCGTCGGGGCGATTGTCAGGGCCTGGAAGATCCAGCCTTTCTCGGCCCTGTTCGGGGTCTATGTCGAGCTGATCCGCAACACGCCGTTTCTGGTGCAACTGTTCTTTATCTTCTTCGGCCTGCCGTCACTGGGGCTGAAGATTTCCGAATGGCAGGCGGCGGTGCTGGCGATGGTGATCAACCTTGGCGCGTACTCCACGGAGATTATCCGCGCCGGCGTGCAGGCCATTCCTCGCGGACAGCTGGAAGCCTCGGCGGCGCTGGCGATGACGCGCTTCGAAACCTTCCGTCACGTGGTGCTGGTGCCCGCGCTGGGCAAGGTGTGGCCTGCGCTGAGCAGCCAGATCATCATCGTGATGCTGGGTTCGGCGGTCTGTTCGCAGATTGCCACTGAAGAGTTGAGCTTCGCCGCCAACTTCATTCAGTCGCGCAACTTCCGCGCCTTCGAGACGTACATCATTACTACCTTGATCTACCTCGCCATGGCACTGCTGATTCGTCAGTTGCTGGCCTGGATCGGGCGTCGCTACATCGCGAGGAATCACTGATGGAATTCACTCTCTGGGACATCGTGCGCAACCTGCTCACGGGGCTGCAATGGACGCTGGCGCTGTCGCTGGTGGCGTTCATTGGCGGTGGCGTGATCGGCTTGCTGGTGATGACGCTGCGCATCAGCGACACGCCTTTCCTGCGCGCCCTCGCCCGCGGCTACATCGAGCTGTTTCAGGGCACGCCGCTGTTGATGCAGCTATTTCTGGTGTTCTTCGGCGTGGCGTTGCTGGGTGTGGACATCTCGCCGTGGGTCGCGGCGGCACTGGCGCTGACGCTGTTCACCAGCGCGTACCTGGCCGAAATCTGGCGTGGTTGCGTGGAGTCGATCTCCAACGGTCAGTGGGAAGCCTCGGCGAGCCTCGCACTTACCCCCTTCGAACAGCTGCGTTACGTGATCCTGCCTCAGGCGCTGCGCATTGCCGTGGCGCCGACCGTGGGCTTTTCGGTGCAGGTGGTCAAAGGCACCGCCGTGACCTCGATCATCGGCTTCACCGAGCTGACCAAGACCGGCGGCATGCTCGCCAATGCCACCTTCGAGCCTTTCATGGTCTACGGCTTCGTCGCCCTGGGCTACTTCCTGCTTTGTTATCCGCTGTCGCTCAGCGCGCGCTACCTGGAAAGGAGACTTCATGCCTCTGCTTAGAATTTCCGCCCTGCACAAGTATTACGGCGATCACCACGTGCTCAAAGGCATCGACCTGAGCGTCGAGGAAGGCCAGGTCGTGGCGATCATCGGCCGCAGCGGCTCGGGCAAGAGCACCTTGCTGCGCACGCTCAATGGCCTGGAGTCGATCAACGATGGTGTGATCGAGGTGGACGGCGAGTATCTGGACGCGGCCCGTGCGGATCTGCGCAGCCTGCGGCAGAAAGTCGGGATGGTGTTTCAGCAGTTCAACCTGTTCCCTCATCTGACCGTCGGCGAGAACGTCATGCTCGCGCCGCAGGTGGTGAAAAAGGCCTCCAAGGCCGAGGCCGCGAAACTGGCCAAGGAAATGCTCGCTCGGGTGGGTCTGGGCGAGAAGTTCGATGCGTTTCCGGATCGGCTGTCCGGCGGCCAGCAACAGCGCGTGGCCATTGCCCGGGCGCTGGCGATGTCGCCGAAGGTTCTGCTGTGCGATGAAATCACTTCGGCGCTGGATCCGGAGCTGGTCAACGAAGTGCTGAGCGTGGTGCGCGAGTTGGCCAAAGACGGCATGACCCTGATCATGGTGACCCACGAAATGCGTTTTGCCCGGGAAGTGGGTGACAAGCTGGTGTTCATGCACCAGGGCAAGGTGCACGAGGTAGGCGACCCTCGGGAATTGATGGCCAACCCGAAAACGCCTGAGCTGGCGAATTTCATCGGATCGGTCGAGCACGCCTGAGCATCACCCCCACCTGTAGGAGTGAGCTTGCTCGCGATGGCATTGTGACATGGACCAATTCATTGCCTGACACACCGCTATCGCGAGCAAGCTCACTCCTACAGGTTTTGTGATGATTCGCGCCATGCCGTTTGGCGGCAGTGGCCGTTCGTGGCACGATGTCGGGGTTAACGACCGAGACTTTTGACCATGCCGCCATCCACCGAACCAAACCTCTCGCTGATCGCTGCGATCGACCTGGGCTCCAACAGCTTTCATATGGTTGTTGCCAAGGCTCACCAAGGCGAAATCCGCATCCTTGAGCGGCTTGGCGAGAAAGTGCAGTTGGCCGCCGGGATCGACGACGAGCGCCAGCTCAACGAAGAATCCATGCAGCGCGGGCTCGATTGCCTCAAGCGTTTTGCCCAGCTGATCAACGGCATGCCACCGGGCGCCGTGCGGATCGTCGGCACCAACGCCCTGCGCGAAGCGCGCAACCGCAATGACTTCATCCACCGCGCCGAAGAAATCCTCGGCCATCCGGTGGAGGTCATCTCTGGCCGTGAAGAAGCGCGTCTGATCTACCTGGGCGTGTCCCACACCCTGGCCGACACCCCGGGCAAGCGCCTGGTGGCTGACATCGGCGGTGGCAGTACCGAATTCATCATCGGTCAGCGCTTCGAACCATTACTGCGTGAAAGCCTGCAGATGGGCTGCGTGAGCTTCACCCAGCGCTACTTCAAGGACGGCAAGATCACCCCGGCCCGCTACGCCCAGGCCTACACCGCCGCGCGCCTCGAGATCATGAGCATCGAGCATGCCCTGCACCGCCTGACCTGGGATGAAGCCATCGGCTCGTCCGGCACCATCCGCGCCATCGGCCTGGCCCTCAAGGCTGGCGGCCATGGCACCGGTGAAGTGAATGCCGAAGGCCTGGCATGGCTCAAGCGCAAGCTGATGAAGCTGGGCGAAGTGGACAAGATCGACTTCGACGGCATCAAGCCTGATCGCCGCGCGATCTTCCCGGCGGGCCTGGCGATTCTGGAAGCCATCTTCGACGCCCTCGAACTAAAACGCATGGACCACTGCGATGGCGCGCTGCGTGAAGGCGTGCTCTATGACCTGCTGGGCCGTCATCACCACGAAGACGTGCGCGAACGCACCCTGACCTCGCTGATGGACCGTTATCACGTCGATCTGGAGCAGGCCGAACGCGTCGAGCGCAAAGCACTGTCCGCGCTGGACCAGGTGGCTGCGGCGTGGGGGCTGGAAGACGAGATGTACCGCGACCTGCTGAGCTGGGCCGCCAAGGTGCACGAGGTGGGCCTGGACATCGCCCACTACCACTACCACAAGCACGGCGCCTACCTGATCGAGCACTCGGATCTGGCAGGGTTCTCGCGCGAAGACCAACAGATGCTCGCGCTGCTGGTGCGCGGCCATCGTCGCAATATTCCCAAGGACAAGTTCGCCGAGTTTGGCGATGAAGGCGTGAAGCTGATTCGTCTGTGCGTGCTGCTGCGTTTCGCGATCCTGTTCCACCACATTCGCGGCACCCAAGAGATGCCGCAGCCTGTGTTGACCGCCCTCGATAACCAGCTCGACGTGCTGTTCCCCGATGGCTGGCTGGAAAACAACCAGCTGACTCAGGCCGACTTCGCGCTGGAAGCGGAGTGGCTGACCCGAGTCGGCATCGTCCTCAGCGTACGCTGAGGACCGGGTTGCTCAGTTTCTCCAGCAACGACGCCTGCACATTGCGGGCGTTCTGGTTGCCGGTCGGGGTGCTGCGCACGTAGCGCCCGTCCGGTTGCAGGATCCAGGCGTGGGTGTTGTCCGTCAGATACCCTTCGATTTCCTTCTTCACCCGCAGAATCAGCTTCTTGCCCTCGACCGGGAAGCAAGTCTCCACGCGCTTGTCCAGGTTGCGCTCCATCCAGTCGGCACTGGACAGGAACATCTGCTCGTCGCCGCCATTGAGGAAGTAGAACACCCGGGTGTGCTCCAGGAAGCGGCCGATGATCGAACGCACCTGAATGTTATGCGAGACGCCCGGCACGCCCGGACGCAGGCAGCACATGCCGCGCACGATCAGGTCGATCTTGACGCCCGTCTGGCTGGCCTTGTACAGCGCGCGGATGATCTTCGGATCGGTCAGCGAGTTGAACTTGGCGATGATGTGCGCAGGTTTACCCTCGGCCGCGAACTGGGTTTCGCGGGCGATCATGTCGAGCATGCCTTTCTTCAGGGTGAACGGCGCGTGCAGCAGTTTTTTCATGCGCAGCGTCTTGCCCATGCCGATCAACTGGCTGAACAGCTTGCCCACGTCTTCGCACAGCGCGTCGTCCGAGGTCAGCAGGCTGTAGTCGGTGTACAAGCGGGCGTTGCCGGCGTGGTAGTTACCGGTGCCCAGGTGCGCGTAGCGCTGGATCTCACCGCCCTCGCGGCGCAGGATCAGCATCATCTTGGCGTGGGTCTTGAAGCCGACCACGCCGTAGATCACCACCGCCCCGGCCGCTTGCAGGCGGCTGGCCAGTTGCAGGTTGGATTCTTCGTCGAAGCGCGCACGCAGCTCGATGACCGCCGTCACTTCCTTGCCGTTACGCGCGGCATCCACCAGCGCATCGACGATTTCCGAGTTGGCGCCACTGCGGTACAGGGTCTGGCGCACGGCCAGAACGTGCGGGTCTTTCGCGGCCTGGCGCAGCAAATCCACCACCGGTGTGAACGACTCGAACGGGTGCAGCAGCAGAATGTCCTGCTTGCTGATCACGTTGAAGATGTTTTCGCTGTTCTGCAAAAGCTTCGGGATCGCTGGGGTGAACGGCGTGTATTGCAGCTCCGGGTGGCTGTCCAGGCCGGTGATGCTGAACAGGCGCGTCAGGTTCACCGGACCGTTGACCTGATACAGCTCGGTCTCACTCAGGTTGAACTGCTTGAGCAGGTAGTCGGACAGGTGTTTAGGGCAGGTGTCGGCCACTTCCAGACGCACTGCATCGCCGTAGCGACGGGAGAACAGCTCGCCACGCAGGGCGCGGGCAAGGTCTTCGACGTCTTCGGAGTCGAGCGCGAGGTCGGCGTTCCGGGTCAGGCGGAACTGATAGCAGCCCTTGACCTTCATGCCCTGGAACAGGTCGTCGGCGTGAGCGTGGATCATCGACGACAGGAACACGTAGTTGTCGCCAGGGCCGCCGACTTCTTCCGGCACCTTGATGATGCGCGGCAGCAGGCGCGGCGCAGGAATAATCGCCAGGCCCGAGTCGCGACCGAAGGCGTCGATGCCTTCGAGCTCGACGATGAAGTTCAGCGACTTGTTCACCAGCAACGGGAACGGGTGCGTCGGGTCCAGGCCGATCGGGGTGATGATCGGCGCGATCTCGTCGCGGAAATAGCGGCGAACCCAGGTCTTGAGCTTGGCGGTCCAGTAGCGGCGACGGATGAAGCTGACCTGATGCTTTTCCAGCTCAGGCAGCAGGATGTCGTTGAGGATCGCGTACTGGCGGTCCACATGGCCATGGACCAGTTCGCTGATGCGCGCGAGCGCCTGGTGCGGCTGCAGGCCGTCGGCACCGGCCTGTTCACGGGCGAAGGTGATCTGCTTCTTGAGGCCGGCGACGCGGATTTCGAAGAATTCGTCCAGGTTGCTGGAGAAGATCAGCAGGAACTTAAGGCGTTCGAGCAGCGGGTAGGACTCATCCAGCGCCTGCTCCAGCACGCGAATGTTGAACTGCAACTGCGACAGCTCGCGATGGATGTAGAGGCTGCTGTCGTCCAGGTTGGGAATCACGATCGCCGGAGTGACCGGAGGGTGCGGCTCGGGCGCGGGCACTACCTCGATGGTCGGTTCGACCATGGCAGTGATTTCCTGCGTCACGGCCTGAGGTTCAAGTTCAACTGCGGCTTCGGTAGATCCTTCGGTGCTCATGACTAATCCTGTAAGGCAAATGCCCTGTGTCAGTTGGGCTGCGTAAACGGCTGGCGTAGGAATGTGCCGTTCGCGCTATAAACCCCGCGATGAAATCAGTGACGAACAGTATCGCAGACCGGTCACTGAGGCTACGAGCGGGCAAACGTGACAGTTATAAGCCAGCATTATGACTCTTACATGACAGATACATTTCCTCTGAGCATGCAGGACGCTAAACCCGCTTTCTAGACGACGATTCTCTTTAGCTTGTAGGAAACTTTAACGCCGAGACACATTTCCACACTTTCCTAGATGTCTTCGGCGAGTTAGGCTGCGCGTTCATTTCGCCAGCACCCATATGATGCTCCAGCATTTTTTACAAGAATTTGGCTACTTCGCCCTTTTCCTCGGAACCTTCTTCGAAGGCGAGACGATTCTGGTCCTCGCCGGATTTCTTGCGTTCCGTGGGTACATGGACATCAACCTGGTCGTGGTGGTTGCCTTCTTCGGCAGCTACGCAGGCGACCAGCTCTGGTATTTCATGGGGCGCAAACATGGCCGCAAGTTGCTGGCACGCAAACCGCGCTGGCAGATGCTCGGTGACCGGGCCCTGGAGCATATTCGCAAGCATCCGGACATCTGGGTCTTGAGCTTCCGCTTCGTCTACGGCCTGCGCACGGTCATGCCCGTCGCCATTGGCCTGTCCGGCTATCCGCCGGGACGCTACCTGCTGCTCAACGGCATTGGCGCGGCGATCTGGGCTGCAGCGCTGGGCGCGGCTGCCTACAAGTTCGGCGCAGTGCTGGAAGGCTTGCTGGGCAACGTCAAGAAGTACGAGCTGTGGGTGCTCGGCGCGCTGCTGGTGATCGGCGGCCTGCTGTGGATCCGCCGCCGCATCAAGAACGCACGCATCGCCCGTGAGGCCAAGCTGGCCGTGCCGGCGGCGGTCGACGTCAAGGACCGGCCAGACGAGTGAAGTGCCCCCGAGCGCAATACACTGCGATTGCGCTCGCCAGGGTGTAACTGAGCAGCACCACCCACCCCAGCGCAGTGCCCGGCCACAGGCCCACCACAGGCGCCAGCGCCATCAGCGGCAGATTCGCTGCCAGGCGAACACCTTCCAGTTTCAACGCCGCCGGCCGATTCTCCAGCGCAGCGCCAAACACGAACAGCCCCAACGCGACCCACGCCCAGCCGACGATCAGCGCAGGCCACGGCAACACTTCGCCATTGGACAGCAGGTAGCTGCCCAGCAGCGTGTACAGCGAAAACTGCACCCCTATGTATACCTGCGCAGCCAGGCTCAACGGCACCTCGAATTTGCGAAACTGGGCAAGATCGGCCTTGTGCAGCGGATGACTGGCGGCAACATCCTCGGGCCGCCAACCGGTGGGCATGAACCAGATCCGCAGCTTGTCGCGCCAGGAGCGAGTGCGCCGCGCATCCTGCAGCAGTTGCGCGTAGAACTGCACGTTGGCCCACAGCGGGTTCCAGCTTCGAAGGGGCGTGGTCACCCCGAAGACCGGCGGCTCGCTGTCCAGTTCCTCCTGGAAGGTGCCGAACAGCCGGTCCCAGACGATGAACACCCCGCCGTAGTTGCGATCCATGTAGACAAGATTCTGCGCATGGTGGGCGCGATGATTGGACGGCGTGACGAAGAACCACTCGAACCAGCCAAGCTTGGGGATGTGCCGGGTATGGACCCAAAACTGGTACAGCAGGTTGAGCGACGCCACCGCCACGAACACCACCAGCGGCACACCGATCACAGCCAGCGGCAGGTAGAAGATCCAGCTCAGCAGAAAGCCGGTGCTGGTCTGGCGCAGGGCCGTGGAGAGGTTGTAGTCCTCGCTCTGGTGATGAACCGAATGCGCGGCCCACAGAATGTTGCGCTCGTGACCCATGCGGTGCAGCCAGTAGTAGCAGAGGTCATAGAGCACAAACGCCATGACCCAGACCCACAGGCTGTCGGCAGACAGTTGCCACAGGCCCAGATGCTTGAGCGCAAAGCCATAGGTCACCAGCCCCACGCCCTTGGTCAACAGACCCGTGGTGGTCGAGAGCACGCCGGTGCTCAGGCTGTTGATGGCGTCGGCGACCCGGTAGTTGCTCACCTTGCGCCAGCGGTCGGCCAGCAGTTCCACGGCAATCAGCACGAAGAAAAACGGCACTGCGTACAAAATGAAATCCATGAACGCCCCCTGCGATAAAACGTCAGAGATTAGGCCTGCCCTTGGCAAAACCCTATGGCAACAGATGACAAATTAGTAGACATTTGACGACATCACTGGCGCGGCGAGCGACTCGCCCACGCCGGGAAAACCCACGAGAGGGAGCACAGCATGAGCAAGAAAGTGGCCGTCATTCTTTCCGGTTGCGGCGTCCAGGACGGCGCGGAAATTCATGAAAGTGTGCTGACCCTGCTGCGCCTGGACCAGCGCGGCGCCGAGGTGAAATGCTTCGCGCCCAACATCGCCCAGCATCATGTGATCAACCACCTGACGGGCGAAGAAACCGGCGAAACCCGCAACGTGCTGGTCGAATCGGCCCGAATCGCCCGTGGTGCCATCGAAGATATCCGCGAGGCTGACATCACCGAGTTCGATGCGCTGATCATTCCCGGCGGCTTCGGCGCGGCGAAAAACCTGTCGAACTTTGCTGCCGAAGGCGCTAATTGCAAGGTTCAGGCAGAAGTGCTGGCCATGGCCGAAGCTTTCGCCGAGGCCGGCAAACCCATCGGACTGATCTGCGTGTCACCGGCGCTGGCCGCGAAGATCTACGGACCGGGCGTGACCTGCACCGTGGGCAACTGCCCGGACACCGCCGCGCAGATCACCCGGATGGGCGGCAAGCATCAGGAATGCGACGTGGCCGACATCGTCGAGGACAAAGACCGCAAACTGGTCAGCACCCCGGCCTACATGGTGGCCACGTCCATCAGCGAAGCGGCGTCAGGGATCAACAAGCTGGTGGATCGGGTGTTGGAGTTGACGCAAGAGCAGGATGCCTGAAGCACGACCGTAGCAGCACGGCTTGCCGGCGGGAGCGGTGTGTCAGTCACCACATGTATCACTGAAACACCGCCCCCGCCGGCAAGCCGTGCTGCTACGACGATGGGTGTCAGCCTCGGGCCAGGCGCGTGAGGATCCGGTCCAGCGAGTTGGAAAAGGCCTGCTTCTCGCGATCACCATAGGCACCCTGCCCACCCCCGACCTGCCCCTGCTCGCGCAGGTCGGTAAACAGGTTGCGCACGGCCAGACGCTCGCCCATGTTCTGCGCGTCGAACTCCTTCCCGCGCGGGTCCAGTGCAGCGACGCCCTTCTTCACCAGCCGGTCGGCCAGCGGCACGTCGCTGCAGATCACCAGTTCCCCAGGCACGGCATGCTCGACCAGGTAATCATCCGCCGCATCCGGCCCACTGGGCACCACGATCAGCTTTACCAGCGCGAACGACGGCCTTGGCACGGCCTGCCCGGCCACGAGGACCACTTCGAACTGGCGCTTGAGGGCAAATTTGACCACTTGATCCCGCGCTGCCTTGGGGCAGGCGTCGGCATCGATCCATACGCGCATAGATTCACTCCCGATCGTAGGAGCGCGCTTGCCCGCGATGGCGGTGTGTCTGGTGACCAATACGGGTCTGACACACCGCCGTCGCGGGCAAGCGCGCTCCTACAGGTTATTCAAGCAGTCTCGGCGCGGCGTTTTTCCGCCAGCCAGCTGCGCCCGTACAACAGGGCAATCGCGATCAACGCAACCGCCTGCGCCGCCAGCGAATACGCATCGGCGTGAATCCCCAGCCAGTCGAACTCGAAGAACGGCACCGGACGCGTGCCGAAGATGCCCGCCTCCTGCAACGCCTTGACCCCGTGCCCGGCGAACACCACCGACAGCGCGCACAACAGCGCGGCATTGATGCTGAAGAACATCGCTAGCGGCAGTTTCGCCGAACCACGCAGGATCACCCACGCCAGGCCCACCAGCAGGACCAGTGCAGTCGCACCGCCCGCCAGCACAGCGTTGTGTCCCGCAGGCCCTGCCTGGAGCCACAGGGTTTCGTAGAACAGAATCACCTCGAACAGCTCGCGATACACCGAGAAGAATGCCAGCACCGCAAAACCGAAGCGCCCGCCGCCGCCCACCAGACTGCTCTTGATGTAGTCCTGCCAGGCCGCCGCATGACGCCGGTCGTGCATCCACACACCCAGCCACAGCACCATGACCGCCGCAAACAGCGCCGTCGCACCCTCGAGCAGCTCACGCTGGGAGCCGCTGACGTCGATCACGTAAGCCGCCAGCGCCCAGGTGCCCAGGCCTGCCAGCAAGGCCAGCCCCCAGCCGACGTTGACGCTGCGCACCGCCGACTGCTGGCCGGTGTTGCGCAGGAACGCGAGGATCGCCGCCAGCACCAGAATCGCCTCCAGGCCTTCGCGCAGCAGGATCAGCAAGCCAGAGATGAAGCTCAGCGACGTGCTCAGGCCATCGCTGCCCAGTAAACCGGCCGATTCCTTGAGCTTGACCTTGGCCGTCTCCAGCCGCTGCGCCGCCTGTTCGGTCGGCAAGCCGTCCTGCAGCGACTGCCGATAGGCCATCAGGGCCTTCTCGGTATCCTTGCGCACGTTGGCGTCGACGTTGTCCAGCGAGCTTTCCACCAGCTCGAAGCCTTCCAGGTAAGCTGCAACCGACAGGTCATAGGCCTGCTCGCGGTCACCGGAACGGTAGGCGGCCAGGCTCTTGTCCAGCGTCGCGCTGGTGTAGTCGAGCAACTGCGCAGGGCCACGCTGAACCTGCGGCGGCTGGGCACGCTGGGCGCGGAAGGCGGCAGCGGACTGCGGGCCTTCGGCGGCGAGCACTTCGGCCGGGGTCTGGCGGGCCAGGTCCGCGAGGTTGAAGGTCTTGACCGCTTCGGCCTTGGCGTCGGCGGTAAAGCTGGCGATGTAGGTCGCGACGTCCCAGCGCTGGCGGTCATCGAGCTGATCGGCGAAGGACGGCATGTCGGTGCCTTCGATCCCCAGTCCCAGCGTGCTGTAGACGTCATACAGGCTCAGGCGATCGAACCGCGCTGCGTCACGCATGTTCGCCGGCGCCGGGCTCATGCCCACCGCAGCCGGGCCATCGCCCGCCCCTGCATCACCGTGGCACACCGAGCAATACTGCGCGTACAGCGGCGCGCCACGGGCCGCGTCCGGCGTGATGATCGGCGCCTGGCTCACCTCGTAGGCCACGGCCAGCTTCGCGCCCAACTGGCGTGCCTGGCGGGCGACCTGGGCACCGTCCTGCTTCTGCTCCACCGCTTCGAGCAGCGCCTTGGTGCCTTGGGCAAGCTCCGCCTGCTCAGCACGGGCGGGCAATGCTGCGATCAGATCCTGCACGGCGCCGAGGAACTCGACCTGTTCATGGTATTCGGCTTCATCGATGACCTTGCCGTCCGCCACCGTCGCCGGGTAATCGGCGCTGACGTAGTTGAACAGGTGCAGGGCCTGGGCGGCGCCATCGACGGAGTCGGCCCGGGTGGCCACGCTGAACAGCGTCAGCAGCGCCATGCCCAGGCAGGCCATGAAGCGTGAATGGGAAAGCATGAGTGAATCTCAAATAGGAATGCGAAGGGTTGTTATTGTTCATGTCTGCCGCCGCGCACTCAAGCGATATGGCGCGATGTGGAGGCTTTTTGCGGGAAATAGGCTCGCGATCTGGGGCCTGCGGATGACTTTGAGCCCATTGGCAGAATTGTGAACCACTTGTCAGATGGATCCGAAAGCGTTGTAAGCCATCAAAAAGCCATTGTTTTAGCCTGAGTCCTCCTTATAATCCCGGCGCACTATGGCAGGCGGCCATCATCCGCCCTGCCCCTCAACCGGGCTTCCCAGCCTCTCGAACGGACCCGCCTTCACTGGCTCAATCAAGCCAGGCCGGCTTTTTTCAAGGATTGATCTTGATGTCTTCCCGCGCTCTGACTGCACTCGCGCTGATCACGGCTGTGCAACTGACCGGCTGTGCCGCGTTTCGCAACTACGACAGCGAGCTGCAACAAACCAACCAGCAGCTCACCAGCGGCAATGTCGATGGCGCGCTGACCCTGCTGGAAAAGAACAACACCGGCGAAGACAAAGACCTGCTCTATTACTTCGAGAAAGGCGAACTGCTGCGCTCCAAGGGCGACCTGACGGGCAGTCAGGCGGCGTGGGGCCGTGCCGACCAGACGGTGATCGCCTGGGAAGACTCGGTCAAACTCGACAGCGGCAAGTACCTGGCCCAGTTCGGCAGCTACCTGGTGAACGACAAGGTTCGTCGCTACGAAGGCTACGACTACGAAAAGGTCATGCTGACCACCCAGATGGCCCTGAACCTGCTGGCCAAGAACGACTTCGAAGGCGCGCGCACCGAGATCAAGAAGACTCACGAGCGCGAGGCCGTCATCGCCGAGCTGCGTGACAAGCAGTACCTCAAAAGCGAGGACGAGGCCAAGACTCAGGGCGTCGCCACCCAGTACAAGGACCTCAAGGGTTATCCGGTCGAATCCCTCGATGCGCCGGAAGTCGTCGGCCTGAAAAACAGCTACCAGAGTGCGTTCAGCCATTATCTGGCAGGCTTTGTCTATGAAGCGCTGGGCGAGAAGGACCTGGCCGCGCCGGGGTACCGCCAGGCGGCCGAGCTGCGGCCGAACACCCCGTTGCTGGATCAGGCGCTGCTGAACCTCGACGCCGCCGGCAGCAAGAACACCGCCACCGACGGCAGCGAAGTGCTGATCGTGGTGCAGTCCGGTTTCGCCCCGGCCCGTGACTCGGTGCGCATCCCGCTGCCGCTGCCGATCAGCAACAACATCGTGATCACCCCGCTGTCGTTCCCGGTCATCAAGCCGGACAACTCCACGCCGTTCTTCAACCAGATCGGCCTGGACGGCCAGCAGGTCAACCTGACGTCGCTCAACAGCATCTCGGCGATGTCCCGCCGCGCCCTGCGTGACGACATGCCGGGCATCATCGTGCGCACCACCGTGCGCGCCATCACCCGTGGCGTGACCCAGAAGAAGCTCAACGAGACCAGCCCCCTGGCGGGCCTGGCAGTGGGCATCGCCTCGGCGGTGGTCGAAGGCGCGGACACCCGCACCTGGCGCACCCTGCCGGACAACACCCTGGTGGCCCGCATGCGCCTCAAACAGGGCGAGCATCAGGTCGTGCTGCCCTCCTCGCTGGGCGGCACCCATGTACAGGTCAAGATCGACCGTCCTTATCAAGTCGTCACCCTGCGCGCCGTCGGCAACCAGGTCTACACCGACGGCCTGGCCGCCCACGTGATCCCGTCGAGCCTGCCGCAGGCCGTGGCCGCCAACAAACCCTGACCGGAGATAGTTCATGCGTTGCAAGATTCTGGGCGTGATGGCCCTCGCCCTACTCGCCGGTTGCGCCACCCCGCCGCCGCCAGCCCCTGGCAGTGCCGCCAGCAAGGTGGTTGCCATGGGTGATCTGAAGAACATCGAGATCGGCCCGATGCGCGTTGCGCGGGAAAACGGCTTCATGACCGTCAACGTCTCGCTGCACAACACCAGCAGCTACAACAAGACGATGTACTACCGCTTCGCGTGGCTGGGCAACGACGGCTTCCCCGTTGCCGAACCCGAGGCCTGGAAGAGCCTGACGCTGTACGGCACCCAGAGCAGCTTCCTGCCGGCCATCGCCCCGGTGCCGAAGGCCACTGACTTCCGCCTTGAAGTCAAAACCCCTTAATCGCTCAACATTCGCCTGGCCCAAGAGATCCTGAACATGTTTTCCATTCGCCTCTCGCTCATCGCCGCCGTCGCCCTGCTGGCCACCGGTTGCGCCAACAACTCGCCCACCCTGGGCAGCAAGAACATCAGCTACGGCGACACCAAGGCTGTCGAAACCGTGACCAACGAATTCGGCTCGACCGACCTGCAAATGATCGCCGAGAGCATGACCCGCTCACTGGCCCAGTCCGGCACCCTGCAAGGCCGCCCGGTGGTTCAGGTCTATGACGTGAAGAACAAGACCAGCGAGTACATCGATACCCGCGAGATCACCACCACGATCAAGACCCAGCTGATGAAGTCCGGGACCGCCCGTTTCGCCAGCGACAACACCGACATGCAGAGCCAGGTCGATCAACTGAAGCTGCAGAACCAGAGCGGCCTGTACAAAAAATCCACGGTCAGCAAGACCGGCAACATGGTCGCGGCCAAATACCGCCTGGAAGGCTCGATCAGCTCCATCGTCAAGCGCAGCAGCGACTACAAGGACGTCTTCTACAAATTCAGTCTGCAACTGATCGATGTCGAAAGCGGCATCGCTGAGTGGATGGACGAAAAAGAAATCCGCAAGACCACGGAGCGCTAAGCAATGCGTGCATGGATCGGCATTCTTGGCCTGCTGTGCGCCGTCGGCGCCCAGGCCGCCCCGAAAGTGGCGGTCACGGACATGGCCTTCGAGCAGCAGGTGGAGGAATACATCCACACCGTCTCGGCGCAGACCAACTTCCAGGCCAACCGTTACAGTGCCAGCGGCTCGGCCAGCTACAGCGAGTACGAGGCGCGCAACACCTACATCGAGCAAGGCGAGCTGCGTAAATTCAGCGGCGACATCAAGGGCGAGATTCTCAAGTCCGGGATGTTCCAGTTGGTGCAGGGCACGCCGTACACCGCAGGGTCCAAGGAGGACGTTTACGACGTCATCAAGCGGATCAAGAACGGCAATTTCAAGGGCGCCGACTACGTGCTGTTTGGCACCGTCTCGGACATCGACTTCCATCAGGACGTCAACGAGATCGCCAACATCAACGCTCACTCGGCGGTGCTGGGCCTGACGCTGGTAGGTGATTTCAGCCTGATCAACACCCGCACCTTCGAAATCACCTCGGCCTTCACGGCCATGGGCGAAGGCCAGGACACCAAGCTGGTGAACGGCAACGACTTGCGCGTCACGCCCAACCGCGGCCGCGTAGTGAAGGAAGTGTCGAAGTCGATCGGCATGGATGTCGCGCGTCAATTGCGAGAGCAGCTGCGCGGTGAAGTGGAGTACTCCCAGGAGCTGCCCCCTTCGCGCAACAACCTGCCCCGCGACGAAGCCCCGAAAATCCTGCGCTGAAGCAGAACGTCGGGTGATGATCCCCGGTTGCAGTACGGCCGGGCGGCGCTCCGCTTGCCGGCGATGGCGCCCTTGAAACCGCTATCGCCGGCAAGCCGGACTGCTACGGTGGTGCGGTTTTTCCCGAGGCACGGCGCGCCGCACGCCCGTAGGAGCGCGCTTGCCCGCGATGGCGTCCGGTCAGCCAGCGCATCCGGCACTGACACACCGCAGTCGCGGGCTTTTCCCGACCCGCCAAAATCCTGCGGCGACCACGTTTCCTGTAGGAGTGAGCTTGCTCGCGATAGCGTTATGTCTGTGATGAGTACGGTGCCTGACACACCGCTATCGCGAGCAAGCTCACTCCTACAGGTTCTTTGCCAAACGGCTGTCAGGTGTGATGCATCAACCGCCCCATGGCCAAACACCGAAAATTCTGCAGCGCGAGAGGCACGGTACGCCGCGCTCCTACAGGGTCATGCGCAGGGCAAATTTGCCCGACCCGCCAAAATCTTGCGGCGACCACGTTTCCTGTAGGAGTGAGCTTGCTCGCGATAGCGTTATGTCTGTGATGAGTACGGTGCCTGACACACCGCTATCGCGAGCAAGCTCACTCCTACAGGTTCTTTGCCAAACTGCTGTCAGGTGTGATGCATCAACCGCCCCATGGCCAAACACCGAGAATCCTGCAGCGCGAGAGGCACGGTACGCCGCGCGCCTGTAGGAGCGCGCTTGCCCGCGATGGCGTCCTCAAGACCGCTCCCGCCGGCAAGCCGTGCTGCTACGGGTATGTCGTTGGGCCAATCTGGGTCATGCGCGGTGCAAGGTCGCCAGGAACGCCGCGGCGCTGACGAACAACCCGGCAAAGGTGCGGTTCATCCGGCGTTGCTGCTTGGGGGTCTTGAGGGCGCGCAGCACCTTCGAGGCCAGCCCTGTGTAACCGGCCATGACGGTCAGGTCCACCGCCACCATGGTCACGGTGATGGTCAGGTACTGAGGCAGCAGCGGCAGGTGGGTGTCGATGAACTGCGGCAGGATCGCCAGCATGAACACCAGCGCCTTGGGGTTGCTGATGTTCACCAGAAAGCCCCGGGCAACCAGCGCCAGCGGCTTGCCAATCGGACGGATGCTCGCGTTATCGGACAGGTCGGTGGGCAGCGCGCGCCATTGCTTGATGCCCAGGTACACCAGATACGCCACACCGAACCATTTGATCAGCGTGAACGCCAGCGACGAAGCCGCGAGTACCGCACCGAGCCCCGCAGCGATGATTGCGATCTGAACGATGAGCGCCAGTTGCAGCCCCAGCGCGTTCCAGTATCCCCGCCAGAAACCGTATTGCAGGCCGCTGGACATCGACGCAATGGCACCGGCTCCCGGCGAAAGACTGATGACCCAGCAGGCGGCGAAGAAGGCCAGCCATGTTTCGAGCGACATTGCGCACCTCAGGCAAGAATGTAACGTTGCCTTAACCTAAGGTTTCTGCGGCCCGAAGACCAATTATTTCTAACTGTTGCGGCGACTTGGCAGATAGCTGTGCAGGTGTGTCAGGCCTGGCCCTGTTCGCCCGCGCGCTTTTCGCCCGAGATGATCGGCGTGCCGTCGTTGCCCCGCCAGCGGCGGATCGACTTCTGGAAGAACTGGCTGTTGGGCACCTGCACCAGCGTGCCGCCCAGTTCGGCTGGCTCCACCAGCGTGGTGAACATCAGGTTGATGGCCGTGACCCGGCCCTTGATGCCAGGCTTGTCGGTGGTGTCCACCAGCTCCACCACATCGCCGATGCGAAACGGCCCCATGGTGAAGATGAACACCGCACACAGCAGGTTCGACAGCACGCTCCACATGGCGAAGAACGCCACAGCCGCCACCGCGACGAACCCTGACAACGCCGCCCACAGCACCGACGCCGAAACCCCGAGGCGACCCAGCACCGCCACCAGCGCCGTGCCCATGATGAGCCAGCGCAGGCCGCCGCGCACCATCACCAGCAGCTCAGGCGGCAGCAAGGGATAGCGCTCGGCAATGCGCGTCAGGAATCGTGCGACAAAGCGCTGCAAGGTGTAGCCGATCAACAGGATCAGCAGAATCTGCAGCGCCACCAGAATCGGTTCGATCCAGTACGCCGGAACCGGCAGGGCCAACGACTCCATCAGGACAAGGCTTCCAGTTCCGCCTGCATCGACTCCAGAAGCTCCAGCGCCTCCATCCAGGCCTCCTCCACTTCCGACTCCCGAGCTTTCAGCTTGGCCTGCTCGGCCAGCAGATCGCGCAATTTATCCTTGTTGGCGGCCTCATAGATCGCGCTGTCGCCGAGGGACGCTTCGACCTTCGCCAGCTTCTCGTGAAGGGTATTGAGCTCTTTTTCCAGCTTCTCGGCTTCACGCTTGTGCGGAGCCAGTTGCTGACGCAACGCAGCCGCCTGCTGACGCTGGGCCTTCTTGTCAGTCTTGTCGGCATTGACCGGGGTGTTGCTCACCGGTGCATTGCGCTGACGGTAATCAGCCAGCCAGCGGGTGTAGTCGTCCAGGTCGCCGTCGAACTCTTCGACCACGCCATCGGCTACCAGCAGGAAGTTGTCCGTGGTGCTCTTGAGCAGGTGGCGGTCGTGGGAAACCACCAGCACCGCACCGCCGAACTCCTGCAAAGCCATGGTCAGCGCCAGGCGCATTTCCAGGTCCAGGTGGTTGGTCGGTTCGTCGAGCAGCAACAGGTTCGGCTTGTCCCAGGCGATCAAGGCCAGGGCCAGGCGGGCCTTCTCACCACCGGAGAAATTCAGCACCGGCTCTTCAAGGCGCGCGCCCCGGAAGTCGAAACCGCCGAGGAAATCGCGCAGGGTCTGCTCGCGCTCGGTCGGGGCGATGCGCTGCAAATGCAGCAATGGGCTTGCCTTGGCGTCCAGCGAATCGAGCTGGTGCTGGGCGAAGTAGCCGACCGTGGTGTTCTCGCCCCGATACAGGCGCCCGCTCAGGGGCTCAAGCTCGCCAGCGAGGTTCTTGATCAGCGTGGATTTACCGGCACCGTTAGGGCCCAACAGACCGATTCGCGCGCCAGGCGTCAGTTGCAGCTTGACCTTCTGCAGGATGGCCTTGTCGCCATAACCCAGGCGGGCGTCCGACAGGTCCAGCAGCGGGCTCGAGATCTTGTCCGACTCGCGGAACGAGAAGTTGAACGGCGAATCCACATGGGCCGCCGACAGCTCTTCCATCCGTTCCAGCGCCTTGATCCGGCTTTGGGCCTGACGGGCCTTGGTGGCCTGGGCCTTGAAGCGGGCGATGTACTTTTCCATGTGCGCGCGCTGCGCCTGCTGCTTCTCGAAGGCTTGCTGCTGCTGAGCCAGACGCTCGGCGCGAGCCCGTTCGAAAGCGCTGTAGCCACCGCGGTACAGGGTGATTTTCTTCTGTTCGACGTGGGCGATGTGATCGACCACCGAGTCGAGGAAGTCCCGGTCGTGGGAAATCAGCAGCAGTGTGCCCGGATAGCCCTTGAGCCAGTCTTCAAGCCAGAGAATGGCGTCCAGATCCAGGTGGTTGGTCGGTTCGTCGAGCAGCAACAGATCCGACGGACACATCAAGGCCTGCGCCAGGTTCAGACGCATCCGCCAGCCGCCGGAGAAACTTCCGACCTGTCGTTCCATCTGATCGTTAGTGAAGCCCAGGCCTGCGAGCAATTTGCGCGCGCGGGCGTCGGCGGTATAACCGTCGGCGCTGTCGAGTTCAGAGTGCAGGCGAGCCTGGGCTGCGCCGTCGTGGGCAGCCTCGGCGGCAGCCAGATCATTTTGTACCTGGCGCAGACGGATATCTCCGTCCAGGACGTAGTCCACCGCTAGGCGCTCAAGGGTATCGACCTCTTGGCGCATGTGGGCGATACGCCAGTCGGCGGGCAACGAGCAATCACCGTTATCGGGTGACAGCTCCCCGCGCAACAGGGCGAACAGGCTGGATTTGCCGGCGCCATTGGCGCCGATCAGGCCGGCTTTCTGGCCGGCGTGCAGGGTCAGCTCGGCGTCTTCTAGCAGACGTTGCGGACCACGCTGTAAGGTGAGGCTTTGAAGTCGGATCATAATGGCGGCGGAGTCTACCAGCTTCGTCCAGAACGGGTAGATGACTATGCATGCAGACCTATGGAGTTTCACCCTGGATTTTTACGCACGCCCCGGTGTTGAACAGGCGTGTCTGACGCTGCAAGCCCACGGCGGCAATGTCTGCGCGCTGTTGTGTGGCGTCTGGCTGGACCAGAACCGCACCCCTTTCGATAGCGCGCGTGCAGGACAAATCAGACAATTGGCGTCGCCCTGGCACGATCAGGTGGTAGGCCCGTTGCGCGCGCTGCGCACGCAGTGGAAAAGCGCAGCCGCCACCGATGAAGAACTGGGCGCGTTACGTGAACGTTTGAAGGTGCTGGAACTGGATGCCGAGCGAGAGTTGCTGGTCAGGCTGCAACGGTTGATTCAGGACTGGCCTGAGCGAGGCGCGCAAAGGACTGGCGCCTGGCTGGAAGCGCTCGCGGGGGACGCCGCGCACCATGCCCCGGACGCGCTGCAGATTCTGCAGCACGCCGGGGAGGACATCACTTAGGAAGCGCTGCCTGGCGTCGAACCCGATGCAGGGGTCGCTGCGGGGGTCGCAGGCGCTACCGAAGCGGCTGGCGCGGTGGCCTGAGTCGATGCTGCCGGAGCAGCTGTCGCAGGCTTGGCGGCTGCCGGTGTCGCAGGTTTTGCGGCTGGTTTTGCTGCTGGGCGGGCCGCAGGTTTCGCTGCTGCTGGCTTGGCGGCGGCTGGCTTGGCCGCAGGTTTTGCAGCAGCCGGCTTGGCAGCTACCGGTTTGGCTGCAGGTTTGGCAGCGGCTGGCTTGGCTGCGGTCTTGGCGGCAGCCGGTTTCGCGGCAGGCTTGGCAGCAGCGGTGGCAGGCTTGGCTGCAGGTTTTGCAGCAGCAGTCCTGGCCGGAGCCTTGGCGGCAACCGGTGCTTTTGCAGCCGGTTTGGCGGCAGGTTTGCTCGCAGCTTTGGCAGCGACAGGCGCCTTGGCAGCAGCAGGTTTGGCGGCGGCGGTTTTAGCAGCAGGTTTGGCTGCAGCTTTCACCGGGGCCTTGACCACAGGTTTTGCAGCGGCTTTGACCGGCGCTTTCGCAGCGGCGGCTTTGGCAGGTGCCTTGGCAGCAGCGGCTTTGGCAGCAGGTTTTGCAACTGGCTTGGCGGCTGGTTTCGCGGCAGCCTTGGCAGCAGGTTTAGCCGCAACCTTGGTCGGTGCCTTCGCTGCACGGTCGCTCAACGCCTTGCCCACGGCTTCCTTCACACGGCCAACGCCCTGCGCCAGCTTCAGGCTTTCCTGAGCGTCGCGCTTGAGGTTCTGGATGTAGGTGCGGGTTTCGGTCTGGCGATCTTTCAGCGCATCGAGCAACGCTTCAAGTTCATCGACGCCGGCCTTGGCCTTGGCCTGCGCCTTGGCTTTGCCGGCAGTGGCGGCGTCCTGCAGTTTGGTGCGCGACTTGTGCAGTTTTTCCTGCGCCTTGCCGCGTTGTTTTTCGAGCTTGGCGAGCAACTTCTCGGCGTCAGCCAAAGCTGTGGAACAGGCATTTTCGAGATGTTCGAGCAAGCTGCTCGAGAGTTGTTGGAGCAAATGCAACGGAGTGTTTACTGGCTTCTTGTTGGCCGACATGACTTTCCTCCTGACTGATTTGAATGCGGCTCATACTAGACCTCTGCCCGCTACGCCGCTAGGGCATCTTGACACTACAATTTCCGGTCTGTTGCACTCGCACGAAAAACAGCACATCTACCCATCACACTCGGCCCCCGGCGCTGGCATAATCGCCACTCCCCAGGCCGGAGAGCATTCATGTCGCGCTACCTGTTTATGTCGTTGTTCCTCTTGGTACCCCTTGCTCACGCGACCGATGCCCCACCCTCCGACAATGCCCATGACCTGGCGTACAGCCTGGGCGCGAGCCTGGGTGAACGCCTGCGCCAGGAGGCGCCAGACCTGCAGTTGCCGGCACTGATCGAAGGCCTGCAACAGGCGTATCAGAACAAGCCGCTGGCGATAAAACAGGAACGCATGGAGCAGATCCTCAGCGACCACGACGCAGCGCTCACGCAAGCTGAAAATTCCGGCCAGTCCGAGCCGCAGACCGAAGCTGCACTCAAGGAAGAGCGCCGGTTCATGGACAGCGAGAGAGCCAAGCCGGGTGTGCGCCAGCTCGCCGACGGCATTCTGATGACCGAGCTGACACCCGGTTCAGGCCCCAAGCCCGACATCAACGGTCGCGTGCAGGTGAAGTACGTCGGACGCCTGCCTGACGGCACGATCTTCGACCAGAACCCGCAGCCTCAGTGGTTCCGTCTGGACAGCGTGATTGCCGGCTGGACCACGGCGCTGGCCGACATGCCAGTCGGTGCCAAATGGCGTCTGGTGATTCCATCCGCGCAAGCCTACGGGGCCGAAGGCGCAGGCGACCTGATCGATCCGTTCACCCCGCTGGTGTTCGAAATCGAGCTGCTCGGGGTCTCCCAGTAACAGTAAAACCAGGCAACAAAAAAGGGTGCTCGAAGGCACCCTTTTTTACATCAGACCGACTCAGGCCTGGGCTGTAGCCGACTCGCTGTGAGCCGTGTGCAGCACTTCGATCAGGCAATCCTCAAGTTCGAACCGCTCATGGAGCAGGCCACCCAGCTCCTTGAATTTTTCCGCGACGCATTTGCCTTCGTCACACAGATCGTTGAAGGCCAGAAGCTTTTCGGTGATGACGTCGATGCGGGGATAGATCGTGTCGGCGAGTTCAAGACCGCGCTGATCATTGAACGCCTTGGCCTCGCCCGTCAGTTGCTCGTAGATTTCGAAATGACCGGCCGAGACATAATCGACCAGGGTGCCGCAGAATTCCTGCAGCTGCTTGGTGGTTTCCGACAAGGCATGGGGCTCTGCACCCAGAACATCGTAAGCCTTGATAAGCTCGGCGCGCTCCAGCAACCAGCGATCGATCAGCTTGTGAACTCCGCCCCAGCGTTCCTGAGCATTCTGACAACTTTCCAGCATGATGTTCTCTCTTCCCTTCAGGGGCACGCTGCCTGAAATCGCTTGGCGATCCGGCCTGATGCTTATGAAAACCGGCTCTGAAAAACGTCGACAGCAGCCTAAATCCGATGACGCGTGCGGCCCAGATTATGCCCGCTCGACCAGGCCTTCAAGGTACGTCGCCGATAAAGTTCATACAAGCGTTTAATCCGCCGACCCCACATCCATTGATCTGAACGGGCGAAATTCGATTACCAGGTAGTACAGCGCAAACAGACCAAGCCCCGAAAAAACCAGCAGGCTCCACTCCGGCGCACTGATCCCCAGAAGCGACCAGGTGATTTCCGAGCACCCCGCGCCACCGACGAGAATCAGGTAGACGACCTTCCAGAAAGGCTGGGAGTCGAGCAGGTATTGCAGGTTTTCGGCACAGGAAGCGGGGACGTCCACCGGCAGGTCTTGCAACCACACTTGCCGCGCCGCGACCGCGGCGCCTGCCAGCGCAAAGACGAACAGAGCCCCGGAGTAGACGCGCCAACCATTCATGCCGGGCTTGTGCAATACCGCAATCAGGCACAGACCCGAGCAGATCAGCAACAGACCACGCTGCAGGAAACACAGCGGGCAAGGTGCGCCTAACGCGACGCGCTCAAGATAGAAAGCAGCTCCCACGACCGATGCGCAGGCGAGGAACGCCAGGAAAAACAGAGAGCGCGTGCGGGCCAGATGCATGGAAAATCCGTAACAAAAGACGAAGGCGGCTACGGTAGAGGAAAGGCGGACCCGCTTTCAAGGCGGCCAGAGGAGGATATTTCCTTCATTGCGTAGGGATTTCCGGATTCCAACGATAGGAATTTGAACTGCCACTCTGCTCATTCATGGCAAGGCTTATAGCAATTAGGGAAACGTCCTACACCAAGCGCCGCGAAGACAGCAAAAAGGCCCGAACACGGGCCTTTTGCGGTGACAGCGAAGCAAAGGTCAGGCGCGGGCGAGAGCAGGCAGCGGACGCGCCAATAAACGCTCATCCAGCAGGCCAAGCCCTTCTTGAAACAGCTGGTTGCTGCGGTCGGTTTCACCCAGTTGCCCAAGAAGCCGGGCAAGCTCGGCACAGGCTTCAGGGTTGCGCTGCAGCCTGAGGCTCGCCTCCAGATAGTCCCGCGCCTTGCCCCACAGGCTGCCTTGCAGGCACAAACGGCCCAGGGTCAGCAGCAGACCCGGATCGTCGGAATGGCCCTTGAGCCAGCCCTCGGCGGTTTGCAGTTGCCGGGCCGGATCGTTGCCTCGAACCAGGCCGTACAACCGCGCCAGATGGCTGTTGTAGTCGCGTTTCATGGCGGTGCGCAGCACCTCTTCGGCCTGGGCATCGGCGCCGTGGCGACGCAACTGTTCGGCGTACGCCAGAATGAGCGCAGGCTCCTGACGCTGGGCCGAGGTCAGTTGCTGCCAGGCCTGCTCCAGCGCTGGCAGGCCAGCGGCCTCGGATTCGTTTCCAGTCGGGCGGTACGCAGCCAGCGAGAGGTTTTCGCCCCAGGCACGCTTTTCCAGTTCCGCCAGTTCCTGGACAGGCAGGACCTTGTCCTTGCGCAGTTCAGGCATCAGGCGAATCAGCTCGGACCACTCGCCGCGCTGGCGATACAGACGCTGCAATTGGCGCAGCACCTGCGGGTTGTGCGGATGACGCTCCTGCATCGCTTGCAGGGTCGAGAGCGCGCCATCGCTGTCGCCACGGTCGAGTTGCAACTGGGCGTGGTTCAGGGCAATGGCCAGCTCGGCGTGCGGCTGACGCTCCAGGGCGCGCTCCAGCAGGTTGTCGCTGTCCTCGTAACGACCCTGCTCATTGGCTGCACGCGCTGCGCCCAGGTAGAACTGCAAAGGCTGCGGCTCGGCTTCGGCGGCGCGGCTCAGGTGCTTCTGCGCGCTGGCCCAGCGACCTTCGGCCAGGTCCATCTGCCCCTGCTCGATAGCGTTCTGCACGCGACGGCTGCGGTTACGTCGGGACCACGGATTGACCACCCCGCCCGAGGTGGTCAGCAACGTCACCAGGCCGCGCACGATCCAGATCAGTAAACCGATTGCCACCAGCAAGCCCAGCGCCGCCCACAGGCTGGATTCGTAGCGGAAGCTGTCGTAGGCGATCAGCACGTAACCCGCATGCCGGGAAATGGCCAGCCCCACCAGCGCCGCCACCACGATCAGTACGAAGACGATCACATAGGCGCGCTTCATGGCTTGCTCCCGGACTGCGCTCCGTCAGCCGGCTGCTCCAGCGCGCCGCCCACTGGTTTGTGGCGCTGCTCAAGGTACGCCTGCACGGCGCCCAGGCTCTGGGTCAGGTCCGGGGTCATGACGGAGACCGGCTGTCTGGCCAGTTCGTCCAGGCGCTCGCCCAGCACTTTGCTCTGCGGGTTGTCCTGATTGAAGTTCGCGTCCAGCACGCTGCGCGCTTCGGCCACGGCCTTGCTGTAGACCGGCGCCTCACCGTTGAGGGCGGCCCACTGAGCCTGCTCCAGCGCCAGGCTCAGGGCCAGGCGAACCTGGGTCAGGCTTTCGCCTGCCAGCAACGGACGGATGTTTTTATCGGCGTTGAAATCGATGCGGATGTACTGGGAAATCTTGTCCCACCACTTGGCCCAATAGCTGTCTTCGCTGCCATCGGTAAGGCCGAGCAGCGACTGGCCCTTGTCCTTGTACTCAGGCGCCAGCGCATTGAGTTGCACCGCCTGCTCACGCAGCGCGGCCAGTTGCAGGAACAGCCCGGTGCGGTCCGGTTGATCGACACTGCGCAGCGCCGCCAGGCTCTTGGCCAGTTGCTCGCGGGCAGCGTAGGCACCCGGATCGTCCTGCTCGCGCAGGATTTCATCGGCGCCCTGCACCAGCGCCTGAGCGCTGTTGATGTCCTGCAACGCAGACAACCGCAGGCTGGCCAGACGCAGCAAGTGCTCGGCTTCGGCCAGGCGCCAGTCCTTGCGGCTGGCGCCGAGCACGGTTTCCAGACGCTGACTCAGGCGCTGCTGGTCGCCCTGAAGCTGGGTGACCAGACGGCGGCGGTCTTCCAGCTCCGCGGCAGGCGGCAGTTGCGCCAGGCGCGCGGCCAGTTGCTCTTCGCTCTGCTTGAGGCTTTGGGTCTGGGCAGTAATGTCCTGCAACTGCCCGGACTGCTGCTGATGGCCGGCCTGGATCGCTCGAAGCTGCCAGACGCTCCAGCCACCGACGGCAACGCCTGCCGCGCCCAGCAGTAACGCCAGTACAGCCAGCCCCGTAGCGGAGCGACGATGGGAAGGTTCTTTTTGCGCTGGACCTTGCAACGGCTCAGGTTTGGCCATTACCGGTTCAACGTCATCTTTGGGCAAGACTGTTTCGCTCACGTATCCATCCTGTGCATTTGGGCGCAATCGCGTCGTACGACTCGTCGATCATTACGCCTGAGAGGCAGGTTCGGGTTGTTCCCGCAACGCTGCCAGCAAGGCCGCGGCACTCGCGCCACGACAGTCCACTACGCTCTGAGCCCCGGCTTCACGGGCAAGTTCTGCGACCCTGGGGCTCGGTACGAATAAAGGCAACCGCGCCAGTTGCGGCCAGGCATCGCCCGCAAGCTGACGCAGATGTTCAAAACCCTGTCCACTGCTGACCACCAGCCCGTTCAGGCGTTCCGCCTCGACTCGTTGTGGCAGGACGAACGCCGGGTACTGCGGCAACGAGCGACGGTACAGCGGCAGATAATCGACAGCAACTCCCTGCTCACGCAGCTGCTCGGCCAGCCATTCGCGGCCGTCTTCGCCGCGCATGATCAGCACTTTGGGATCGTAGCCAGAAATGGCGGCTTGCAGTTGCGGCAGAGCGACCAGCGCTTCGCTGTCATCGCCCTGCTCGGGGTAGAACACCCGCAGGCCGTAGTCATCGAGAATCTGCGCGGTGGCGGCACCCACTGCAAACCAGTCCTGCATCGGCGGTTGCGGCCAGACTTCATCGACCAGTTCCAGCCCCAGCCGGGCCGCAGGCTTGCTGACCACGATCACCGCGCAATACGCAGCGAGGTTGTAGATGATCGAGCGATTTTCTTCCGAAACCGGCAACGGCTGGATGTCCAGAAGCGGCAGGCTGCTGCTGAAAATGCCTTCTTCGGCCAGGGTCAGGGCCAGTGCCTGGGACTCCTCGGCCGGACGCGTCAGCAGCAGGCGCCAGCCCTTCACTCCTCGCCCGCCTCGCCGTACACCGCCTTGAGGATCTGCGCAGCGCCCTGCGCCAGCAGCGCTTCGGCCACCTGTACGCCCAAGCTTTGCGCATCTGCCAGCGGTGCTCGCGCTTCGGCGTGAAGCAGCAGGCTGCCGGCAGGGTCGCCCACCAGGCCACGCAGCCACAGCTGGTTGTTTTCCAGCACGGCGTAGCAGGCAATCGGGACCTGGCAGCCGCCATTGAGGTGCTTGTTCAGCGCACGTTCTGCGGTGACGCGCACGGCGGTGTCGATGTGGTGCAGTGGCGCCAGCAAGGCGTGAAGCTCTGTGTCGGCAGTGCGGCACTCGATGCCTACGGCACCCTGGCCACCGGCGGGCAGGCTGTCCTCGACGCTGATCGCCGAGGTGATGCGATCTTCGAAGCCAAGGCGAATCAGGCCGGCGGCGGCAAGGATGATCGCGTCGTATTCACCGGCATCGAGCTTGGCCAGACGAGTATTGACGTTGCCGCGCAGGAAATGGATTTTCAGGTCGGGACGGCGCGCCAGCAACTGGGCTTGACGACGCAGGCTGGACGTACCGACGATGCTGCCGGCAGGCAGATCGTCGAGACTTGCGAAGGAGTTGGACACGAACGCATCGCGCGGATCTTCTCGCTCACAGATGCAGAACAGGCCCAGCCCCTGGGGGAAATCCATCGGCACGTCTTTCATGGAGTGCACGGCGATGTCCGCTTCGTTTTCCAGCAGGGCGGTTTCCAGCTCCTTGACGAACAGGCCCTTGCCGCCGATTTTCGACAACGGGGAGTCCAGCAGCTTGTCGCCACGGCTGACCATTGGAACCAGGGACACGGCAAGGCCTGGGTGGGCCTGTTCCAGGCGAGCCTTGACGTACTCGGCCTGCCAGAGGGCCAGCGCGCTTTTGCGGGTGGCGATGCGGATTTCGCGAAGGGACATGGATCAATCCGTACTGAGTGAATGCGCCGATGATAACAGTTCGGCCCAGACGGGCCGAATGACTGTCTTGTATCCGCACGCATCATGAACTCAATCGGTGCACGCAGGCCATGCGACGGCGTGTCGCTTCCAAGGGTTGAGACCTGACCGCGATATTACTGCTGGAGACCCGCTCCTGTAGGAGTGAGCTTGCTCGCGATAGCGGTGTGTCATGCAGCAAGTTTTTGCCTGACGCACCGCTATCGCGAGCAAGCTCACTCCTACAGGTTCAGCCGAATGGGCTCAAAGCTGCTGCATCATCTTGCGCACGCCCGCCACATGCCGGCGGCTGACGATCAGCGCATCGCCATTGAGCCCCTTGAGGAACAGCTGGAAATGCCCCAGGGGCGTTCGCTGCAGGCGCTCTATACGGTCGCGGGCCACCAGGGCGTTACGGTGGATGCGCACGAAGCGATCACCGAACTCGTCTTCCAGCGCCTTGAGCGGCTCATCGAGAAGTACCTCGCCGTCTTCGTGGCGCAGGGTCACGTACTTGTGGTCAGCGATGAAATAGATCACGTGATCCAGCGGAATCAGCTCGATGCCCTTGCGGGTGCGGGCACTGATGTGGCTGCGCGGGCCGTTGCCGCTTTCGGCAGCGGGCCGGGTCATGGCGGCCAGTTGCACGCGGTTGGGGCGCTCGGCCTTTTTCAGGGCTTCGAGCAGGTTTTCAGGGCGCACCGGCTTGACCAGATATCCCACGGCGCTGACCTGGAAAGCCTCCAGGGCAAACTCATCATGGGCGGTACAAAAGACCACTGCCGGAGGGGTGTCGCGTTCGCACAGTTTGGCTGCGACCTGGAGTCCGTCCAGGCCCGGCATGCGAATGTCGAGCAACACCACGTCGGGCTTGAGGCTGTCGATCAGCGTCAGGGCTTCTTCGCCATTGGTGGCACTGGGTTCAAGGACCCGATAGCCCTCCAGGTCGCCAACCAGACGGCTCAGGCGATCGCGGGCTAGGGGTTCGTCATCAACGATCAGGACATTCATATTGCTCTGGCTTCCTGCGTGAGTCTCGCACAAGGATAGCGTAGACAGGTGAAGTGACGACCGTCACGGCGTTCCACGCTCAGACTCGCGAGAGGGCCAAAAAGTGCCGTGATTCGGGCGCCGATATTTGCCAAGGCCTGCTGAGTGCCGCTCGAAGCCTGCCTCAGGCTGGCTTCTTCATAGGGATTACTGACACGCAATATGAATACTCCCCGTTCGTAGTTCGCCTCGACCCTGACCACCCCGCCTTCGACGCGGGGCGCGATACCGTAGATCAATGCGTTCTCAAGTAATGGCTGCAAGGTTAGCTGGGGAATCGGCACATCGTCGGGAATTGCACTGACGTCCCAGTCCAACTGTAGACGCTCGCCAAGTCGATATTGCTCAATCGATAGATATCGTTTGGCCAACTCCAGCTCATCTCGCCACGTGGTCAGGCTGCCGGGCTTTCCCAGGCTGGCGCGAAACAGGTCCGACAGATCCAGCACCGCCTGCTCGGCCTTGCGCGGGTCACTGGTGACCAGGCTTGCGATGCTGTTGAGCGTGTTGAACAGAAAGTGCGGCCGGATCCGCGCCTGCAATGACTCGATCCTGGCCCGCAACTCCGCCTGTTGCTGTTTGCGCCACTGACTCTGCAGATAAAAGTAGCGCAACATCAGCGCAGACATGATGAGTGCAATCAACGAATAACGAAGATAGCGCTCGATGTCCCCGTCTGCGGCACTGGCGCCCTCGATCTGACAATAGTCAGTCACCCCGGTGCACGCCAACGTCACGGCCACCACCAGCAGGCAACCCAGGGCCCCGGCGATGCCAGGCTTCAAACGCGCGAGCCAGGGCCGCAAGCCGCACAGCAACGCCGCCGACAGCAGCACGATCCACTGCACGAACAGCGAAATCAAAGCCAGGCGCACCCAGTCGAAGCCCGGATGCATGGGTTCGACCAGCACCAGGACCAGCACCAGCAGTTCGGCCAGCACGACCAGAACCAGCAGCGCCCCGGGCAGGCACAGTTCCGGAAGGAAGAACTCGGTTCCGGCCGCAGCGCTCTGGCCCGGATTGTTGCGCTCGATTTGCATGGGTTCAGTCTCTGCCCTCGCGCCCCTGCGGGCAAGCCGCCCGGCATAAAAAACAGCAATGCTGTTATCATCGCCCGCGCCTTTTGAAAACGGCGACGCGAATTCTCAATCAGCACAGTAACCAGCACAGCAGCGAGCGAATCCATGAGCACCGACAAGACCAACCAGTCCTGGGGCGGCCGCTTCAGTGAACCCGTCGACGCCTTCGTCGCACGCTTCACCGCCTCCGTCACTTTCGACCAGCGCCTCTACCGCCACGACATCATGGGCTCGATCGCCCACGCCACGATGCTGGCCAAGGTCGGGGTACTGACCGATGCCGAACGCGACACCATCATTGACGGCCTGAAGACCATTCAAGGCGAGATCGAAGCCGGTACGTTCGACTGGCGCGTGGACCTGGAAGACGTGCACATGAACATCGAAGCGCGTCTGACTGACCGCATCGGTATCACCGGCAAGAAACTGCACACCGGCCGCAGCCGCAACGACCAGGTCGCCACCGACATCCGCCTGTGGCTGCGTGACGAGATCGACCTGATCCTGGCTGAAATCACTCGCCTGCAAGAAGGCCTGCTGGGCCTGGCCGAGCGTGAAGCCCAAACCATCATGCCGGGCTTCACTCACCTGCAGACCGCACAGCCTGTGACCTTCGGCCACCACATGCTGGCCTGGTTCGAAATGCTCAGCCGCGACCACGAGCGCCTGGTCGATTGCCGCAAGCGCACCAACCGCATGCCACTGGGCAGCGCGGCGCTGGCCGGCACCACCTACCCGATCGATCGCGAACTGACCTGCCAGTTGCTGGGTTTCGAAGCCGTAGGCGGCAACTCGCTGGACAGCGTTTCGGATCGCGACTTCGCCATCGAATTCTGCGCAGCCGCAAGCGTAGCCATGATGCACCTGTCGCGCTTCTCCGAAGAGCTGGTGCTGTGGACCAGCGCGCAGTTCCAGTTCATCGACCTGCCTGACCGCTTCTGCACCGGCAGCTCGATCATGCCGCAAAAGAAAAATCCCGACGTGCCTGAGCTGGTGCGTGGCAAGAGCGGCCGCGTGTTCGGCGCGCTGATGGGCCTGCTGACCCTGATGAAAGGCCAGCCGCTGGCCTACAACAAGGACAACCAGGAAGACAAGGAGCCACTGTTCGACGCCGCCGACACCCTGCGTGACTCGCTGCGCGCCTTCGCCGACATGATTCCCGCGATCAAGCCCAAGCACGAAATCATGCGTGAAGCGGCCCTGCGCGGTTTCTCGACGGCGACTGACCTGGCCGACTACCTGGTGCGCCGTGGCCTGCCGTTCCGTGACTGCCACGAGATCGTCGGCCATGCCGTGAAATACGGCGTGCAAACCGGCAAGGACCTGGCCGAAATGACACTGGACGAGCTGCGCCAGTTCAGCGACCAGATCGAGCAGGACGTGTTCGCCGTGCTGACCCTGGAAGGCTCGGTCAACGCCCGCGACCATATCGGCGGCACCGCCCCGGCTCAGGTCAAGGCGGCCGTGGTGCGTGGCAAGCAATTGCTCGCCACCCGCTAACCCGTAGGAGCGCGCTTGCCCGCGATAGCGGTGTGTCAGTCGACGAATCAGTCATGGACACACCGCCGTCGCGGGCAAGCGCGCTCCTACAAGCAGTACCTTTCCGAGGAGTTCGCCATGAGCGACCAGATCGACAACGATGAAGAAGAATTCGCTGGATCGACCCTGATCCAGGCGATCGAAAACCAGATCGAGAGCGACAACCCGCCTGCTGCAAAGGCCACGTTCAACAAGCTGACGCTGGTGGGTTACGAGCGTGACGACATCCTGGAAATGATGGCCCACGTGCTGGCGTTCGAAATCGACGACATGCTCGAAGCCGATCGCCCGTTCGACAACGAGTGGTACGAAAAAGCCCTGCGCGCCCTGCCGGAGCTGCCACCGGGCGTAAAGCTCGAAGACGACGAGTAAACGACGAAAACCCCGTAGCAGCGCGGCTTGCCGGCGGGGCGGTGTGTCAGTTGAACAATGTTTGGCTGACACACCGCTCCCGCCGGCAAGCCGTGCTGCTACGAGAGCAAGACAATGCCCCGCGCCAAAACGTCACCTGACGACCGGCCAGATACTTTCTGCAAAACCCCCAGACGCTTACTACACTCCAGATGCCCCGCTGCCGCTTCGAAAACGGGGTTGTCACGTCTGCGATGCACTCGCCGCGTCATTCATTAGAAAAAGTCTGGAGCCTCTATGTCGTTCACCCCTGAATTGGTTGCCGAACTGGAAATCCTGTCTCTGTTCAATCTGCGCAATACCCAGGAGGGCTTGAAGGTCCATCACGTGGCCGCCCCTGCAGCCATCGCTGCCGCCCAACGACTCTTTGACAAAGGCCTGACCACTCAGGTCGACGGTGGTTATCTCACAAGCCTCGGGCTGGACGCCGCCGAACACGCGCAATCGCTGCTCATCATTCTGTCTGCCGCCCAGGAAGCGGCCTGAGGTCGCCCGCTCGCGAAACCTTTGCTCAGGATGTGTGAAATAAAGGTTTCGCGAACCCTTCATTTATAAGATGCTGCGCCGATAGAATTCTGACGCCAGAAAAAACACTAACAGTCGCGTCAACGACCGTTGCTCGCCCCTGTACCTTCTTCCTGCCGTCCAGTTCGCCACCCCAGCAGTGCCGCTCGCCGGCCTTGAGTCGCGATGACGCGTAGTTTCGAAATCCGCCCCGACCTGGATGAGGGCATCGACCGCAAGGTTCTCAGCCAGTTACGCAACCGCTTCCTGACCCTCAATGAAGGGCGGATCGCGCGTGCCAATGAAGGTCTGTCCACACGTCAGCAATCGGTTCTGGCGCTGCTGCCGCTGTTCTTTCACGTCAATCACCCGCTGCTGCCCGGCTATGTGTCCGGCGCCACGCCTGCGGGTGTTTCAAATTACGAACCCGACGCCCAGGCCCTTGCCGAAGCCCAGCGCCTGACCCGCTCGTTTTCCTACAGACCGAAGCGCGGCAGTGCGCCGCAACCGATCCACGGCATCTTCCTGATGGGCAGCCTGGGCACCCTCGCCCAGGCCGATCACAGCGACATGGACGTGTGGATCTGCCACGACACCCTGCTTCCCCCCGAGCAGGTGCAGGAGCTGCGCAAGAAATGCCAGGCGCTGGAAACCTGGGCAGCGACCATGGGCGCCGAGGTGCACTTTTTCCTGATCGACCCGCAGCGCTTCGTGCTGGGCGAGCGCGACGCGCAACTGAGCGGCGAAGACTGCGGGACCACCCAGCACTACCTGCTGCTGGACGAGTTCTACCGCACGGCCATCTGGCTGGCCGGGCGCACGCCGATGTGGTGGCTGGTGCCTGTCTACGAAGAATCCCGTTACGCCGAATACACCCATACGCTGCTGTCCAAGCGCTTCATTCGGGCCGATGAGGCCATCGACCTGGGTAACATGTCCCACATCCCGCCAGGAGAATTCATCGGCGCAGGGTTGTGGCAACTGTTCAAGGGGATCGAATCGCCCTACAAGTCAGTGCTCAAGTTGCTGCTGACCGAGGTCTACGCCAGCGAACATCCGAACGTGCAGTGCCTGAGCATGCGCCTCAAGCAGCAGGTGTTCGCCAACCGCACCGACCTCGACGAGCTGGACCCCTACATGATGGTCTACCGTCGCATCGAGGAGTACCTGCTGGGCCGCGGCGAAACCGAGCGGCTGGAGCTGGTGCGGCGCAGCCTGTACCTGAAAGTGAACAAGAAACTCACCGGTCTGCCGCGCCAGCGCACCACCAGTTGGCAGCGCCAGTTGCTCGACAAGCTGGCCAGGGAATGGAAATGGGACGAGCGCCAACTGGCGCTGCTCGACAGCCGCAGCCAGTGGAAGGTGCGCCAGGTCGCCAGCGAGCGCCGGGCGCTGGTCAGCGAGCTGAATTACAGCTACCGCTTCCTGACCCAGTTCGCCCGAAACCAGAACGTCATCAGCTCGATCAACAAACGCGACCTGAGCGTGCTCGGACGCAGGCTTTACGCAGCCTTCGAGCGCAAGGCGGGCAAGGTCGAGTTCGTCAATCCCGGCATCGCCCCGGACCTGGCCGAGGACACCCTGACGCTGGTGCAGTCGCCCAACAAGCTTGAGCCCGGCAAGTACCAGTGGGGCCTCTACAACGGCAATCTCGGCATCCAGGAGTGGGAACATTTCGCGCCGATCAAGCGCAGCCGCGAATTGCTGGAGCTGCTCGCCTGGTGTCATCGCAACAATGTGATCGACAGCAGCACCCGCCTGGCGCTGCACCCCGGCACCAGTGACCTGACCGAATTCGAGCTGTTCAACCTGCAAGGCGCCTTGCAACAGAGCCTGCCGATGCCACTGGGCGTGGTGAGTGAAGAAGCGCTGTTGCGCCCCAGCGTGCCGACGGAAATCCTGTTGCTAGTGAATGTGGGCGTCGATCCGCTCAAGCACCACAAGGACCTGAACATCCTGATGACCACCGAGCGCACGGACTCGCTCAGTTACGCAGGCGTGCGGGAAAACCTGGTGCTGACCCTCGACCAGATCACCCTCAACAGCTGGAACGAGGTGCTGGTCAGCCGCTTCGATGGCCCATACGCGCTGCTCGACTGCCTGACCGAACTGCTCAATCACCTGCCCGATTCGCAGCCCAGACCGGTGATTCGTGTGCGCTGTTTCTGCCACAACCGCGCCCCGGCCATCGCCCAGCGGGTCGAGGAGCTGGTCAATACCGCGCAGTTGCTCTTGGCCAGGCGGCTGAATCATCGCTACCTGATCCAGATCGAGCAGAAGTATCACGTGCTGGAGATGACGCCGGGCCAGGTCACTCACGTCCCGCTCGATAAGCTGCCGGCGCTGTACGACTATCTGGGCGAGGAATTGCCCGATTACAGCCCGATCCATCTGGACCCGCAGGCGCTGGATGACAGCGATCTGTCGCTGATCATTCCTCACGGCCAGCCAGAATGTATCCAGGTGTTCTACCGCATCAGCGAGCCCTGGGCCGATCTGTACGTACTCGATGAGCACAATGCGCTGTGGCACCAGCGCCTGCCCTGGCACGACGAGCCCAGCCTGCTGATGCCGATCCAGCGCTTCCTGCAATCGCTGATGTACCGCCGCGGGGCATTGCTGCCGCTGGACAACCCGATGGATCCGCAGGTGCTGGAAACCCTGTACTACCGCATCACCCCGGACGGCAGCGCCCGCGCGCGGCGTATCGAGCAGCGGCTGGCGCCCGTGACCCGCACCGACAAACCGTTCTACGACGTGCAGGCCATCGTCGAGGAAGCCGCGCCGGGTGAGGTCAACGTCACGCTGTACTGCGATGGCATGGAGTTTTCGGAGCTGGAATTCGGCGAGCAACTGTTCAGCATCGTGGCCCGGCAGATCCTTGACCGGCGCAGCGAGCCGCAGCGCTATCGTTGCTACATCACGGACCTGGATCTATCCGGTGTGCTGACGGAAACCCGCGGCCAGACGATCCTGTTTCTGCGCTACAAGGCCGAGCTTGAGAAGTCGCTGAATGATGCGATGGATGAGGCTTGATCCCACAAGTCACACCACCCCGTAGCAGCACGGCTTGCCGGCGGGAGCGGTGTGTCAGCCAGACATTTTCCAACTGACACACCGCTCCCGCCGGCAAGCCGTGCTGCTACGGGGGAGCTAGGCGTCCAGACGACGTCGCTCGGCCTGGCGCACGATCTCGCGCCGGCGCTCGTCGGTTGCCGCACGCCATTCGCGGATGTCTTCGACGTGGCGCAGGCATCCGGTACACACTTTCTGCTCATCGAGCCGGCACACGCTGATGCACGGCGAAGGCACCGCCGGGCTGACGTTGCTGAACAGCGGCTTGGGCGGGCGGACGGGGGCGGTGCTGGTGGTCACGATCAGTTGCCGTCGATGGCTTCGAAGTCGATTTCCACGCCGGCCTGCTTCAGCGCCAGGCGGCCGAGCATCTCGCCCAGCAGCTCTTCGGTCTTGTCGCAGACCCAACGCTTTTCCTCGGCGTCGTAGTCGAAGTGAAAACCGCCTGCGACAGCGGCCAGCCAGAGCTGACGCAGCGGCTCCTGGCGGCTGAAGATGAATTGAGTGCCGTTCTCGAATTTCACGGTCAGCACGCCGGCCGAACTCTCAAGGTCCAGGTCCAGGTCGCTCTCGTCGAAAATATCTTCGAGCTTTTCTTGGGTCGCATCGACCAGGTCGTGAAAACGGGCTTCGGTCAAACTCATTGCAGGAACCTCGAAAGTGTCTACTGATGGCGCAGCGACGCAAGATACGGTCGCTTACAGCCAATTGCAAAGCATACCCGCCCTTCGGCGACTTGCCGCGCCAAAAAAACGCACGTTCATCGGCAGGCACACCGGCGGTTGCGTCAAAGCCCCGCCGGACGGGAACCCTGGCGCATAGGCAATCTGTCGGGTGGTGGGTATACTCGGGCGCAATTAATGCTTATCCAAAGGATTTCGCCATGAAGCGCCTGATTTCCTCACTGGCCGCGCTGCTTGCTGTCGCGTGCCTGGTCTCTGCCTGCGGTCAGAAAGGTCCACTGTATCTGCCAGACGACGAACAGTCCGATGCACCTGGCGCCCAGACCAAATCGCACTCGCACAAGCATTCGACCTACTAGGGATCAGCCATGGAAGCCTTCAACTACCGCGGCGGTGAGCTGTTCGCGGAAGGCGTGGCATTGTCTGCCATCGCCGAGCGGTTCGGCACGCCGACCTACGTCTATTCTCGCGCTCACATCGAGGCGCAATACCGCGCCTACGCCGATGCCCTGAGCGGCATGCCGCACCTGGTGTGCTTCGCGGTCAAGGCCAACTCCAACCTGGGCGTGCTCAATGTGCTGGCGCGCCTGGGTGCCGGTTTCGACATCGTTTCCCGTGGCGAACTGGAGCGCGTGCTGGCCGCAGGCGGCCAGGGCGACAAGATCGTCTTCTCCGGCGTCGGCAAGACCCGTGACGACATGCGCCGCGCCCTTGAAGTGGGCGTGCATTGCTTCAACGTCGAATCCACCGACGAACTGGAGCGCCTGCAGGTCGTGGCCGCCGAAATGGGCGTGCGCGCCCCGGTTTCGCTGCGTGTGAACCCCGACGTTGACGCGGGCACCCACCCGTACATTTCCACGGGCCTCAAAGAAAACAAGTTCGGCATCGGCATCGAGCAGGCCGAAGACGTGTACATCCGCGCGGCCCAGTTGCCGAACCTGGAAGTGATCGGCGTCGATTGCCACATCGGTTCGCAACTGACCACCCTGTCGCCTTTCGTCGATGCGCTGGATCGCCTGCTGGACCTGGTCGACCGTCTGAGCGACTGCGGCATCCAGCTGCGTCACCTGGATCTGGGTGGCGGCCTGGGCGTGCGCTACCGCGACGAAGAGCCGCCGCTGGCCGGCGACTACATCAAGGCCGTGCGTGAGCGCCTGGCCGGTCGCGACCTGGCGCTGATGTTCGAGCCGGGTCGTTTTATCGTCGCCAACGCAGGCGTACTGGTGACCCAGGTCGAGTACCTCAAGCACACCGAACACAAGGATTTCGCCATCGTCGATGCGGCCATGAACGACCTGATTCGTCCGGCGCTGTACCAGGCCTGGATGAATGTCACGGCGGTCAAGCCACGCGACGGCGCGACCCGCACCTACGACATCGTTGGCCCGATCTGCGAAACCGGCGACTTCCTGGCCAAGGAGCGCGAACTGGCACTGGCCGAAGGCGATCTGCTGGCTGTGCACTCTGCCGGCGCCTACGGTTTCGTCATGAGCTCCAACTACAACACCCGCGGGCGTGCCGCCGAGGTTCTGGTGGATGGCGATCAGGCATTCGAAGTGCGTCGTCGTGAAACCGTGACTGAGCTGTTTGCCGGCGAAAGCCTGCTGCCGGAGTAAGCCCATGCTGCTGCGTTTTACCAAGATGCATGGCCTGGGCAACGACTTCATGGTGCTGGACCTCGTGAGCCAGCACGCGCACATCCTGCCCAAGCACGCCAAGCAATGGGGCGATCGACACACCGGTATCGGTTTCGATCAGCTGCTGCTGGTTGAAGCGCCGAGCAATCCGGACGTGGATTTCCGCTACCGGATCTTCAATTCCGACGGCTCTGAAGTCGAGCAGTGCGGCAACGGAGCGCGCTGCTTTGCGCGCTTCGTGCTGGACAAGCGCCTGACGGCCAAGAAACAGATTCGCGTGGAAACCAAGGGCGGCATCATCGAGCTGGACATCCGTAACGATGGCCAGATCAGCGTCGACATGGGCGCGCCGCGCCTGGTGCCTGCCGACATTCCGTTCGATGCGCCGCAACAGGCCACCAGCTACACGCTGGATGTCGAAGGCGAAAGCGTCGAGCTGGCCGCCGTGTCCATGGGCAATCCCCATGCGGTGCTGCGGGTTTTCGACATCAATAACGCACCGGTTCACAGCCTGGGCCCGAAAATCGAGAACCATCCCCGCTTTCCTGCGCGGGTGAACGTCGGTTTCCTGCACGTCGTGGATCGTCAGCGCGCACAATTGCGTGTCTGGGAGCGTGGCGCCGGGGAAACCCAGGCCTGCGGTACCGGCGCATGTGCGGCAGCGGTTGCGGCCATCAGCCAGGGCTGGATGGATTCGCCGCTGCTGATCGATCTGCCTGGCGGACGCCTGTCCATCGAGTGGGGCGGCCCTGGCCAGCCCGTGCTGATGACCGGCCCCGCCGTCAGGGTCTATGAAGGCCAAGTACGTCTATGAGTGAGAGCATGCAATGACCGACCAGCCTCAGACTTCAACCGACCTGCCCAGCGAATCGCCTGCCGATGACGCAGCGCCCGCCCTTGAAGCCGAGGCTGTCGCGAAATGGCTTGCACAACACCCGGACTTTTTCGCCGAACACGATGAGCTGCTGACCAGCATGCGCATCCCCCACCAGCGCGGCGACAGCGTCTCGCTGGTGGAGCGCCAGCTCAAGCTGCTGCGCGAGCGCAACATCGAGATGCGCCATCGCCTGTCGCAACTGATGGACGTGGCCCGGGACAACGACCGCCTGTTCGAAAAGACCCGTCGCCTGATTCTCGCGCTGATGGACGCCACCAGCCTCGAAGAAATCGTCATCGCCGTGGAAGACAGCCTGCGCCAGGACTTTCAGGTGCCCTTCGTCAGCCTGATCCTGTTCAGCGACAACCCCATGACCGTTGGCCGCTGGGTCAGCGCAGCCGAAGCGCAGAAGGCCATTGGCGGGCTGATGTCGGGTGGCAAGACCGTTTGCGGCGCCCTGCGTGAGCACGAACTGGAATTCCTGTTCGGCGCCGACCAGAGCAAGGAAGTGGGCTCGACCGCCATCGTTTCCCTGAGCCACCAGGGCTTGCACGGCGTGCTCGCCATCGGCAGCCGCGATCCGCAGCACTACAAGAGTTCGGTCGGTACCCTGTTCCTGAGCTACATCGCCGACGTGCTGAGCCGCCTGTTGCCGCGCTTCACCAACGCCCTGCGTTCGGTCCGCTAGTCATGGAACGGCAACTGGACGCTTACTGCACGCACCTGCGCAGTGAGCGCCAAGTGTCGGGCCACACGCTGCAGGCCTACCGCCGTGACCTGAGCACGGTGCTGGGCTACTGCGAAAAACAGCAGATCGCCAGCTGGCAGGCACTGGACGCCCAGGCCATGCGCGGCCTGGTGGCACGCCTGCATTCACAAGGCCAGTCATCACGCAGCATCGCAAGATTGCTGTCGGCGGTGCGCGGCTTCTATCACTACCTCAACCGCGAGGGCCTGTGCGATCACGATCCGGCCAATGGCCTCGCGCCGCCCAAGGGCGAGCGGCGACTGCCCCGCACGCTGGACACCGACCGCGCCCTGCAGCTGCTTGAAGGCGGTGTCGAGGATGATTTCATCGCCCGCCGCGATCAGGCGATCCTCGAGCTGTTCTATTCGTCAGGCCTGCGGCTGTCCGAGCTGACGGGGCTGAACTGCGAGAATCTGGATCTGGCCGACGGCCTGGTTCAGGTGCTCGGCAAGGGCAGCAAGATGCGCGTCCTGCCCGTGGGTAAAAAGGCTCGGGAGGCGCTGGAACAGTGGCTCAAACAACGCGCACTGGCCAACCCGCAGGACGACGCGGTATTCGTCAGCCAGCAGGGCCGACGCCTGGGCCCGCGCTCGATTCAGCTGCGGGTCAAGGCCGCCGGCGAGCGCGAACTGGGGCAGAACCTGCACCCGCACATGCTGCGGCACTCTTTCGCCAGCCACTTGCTGGAATCGTCGCAGGATCTGCGCGCCGTACAGGAACTGCTCGGCCACGCGGACATCACCACCACGCAGATCTACACCCATCTGGATTTTCAGCACCTGGCAACGGTGTATGACAGCGCCCACCCAAGGGCCAAACGCAAGGATTCTTCTGACCATGAGCATTAAGCTGATCACCTTCGACCTGGACGACACCCTGTGGGACACCGCACCGGTGATCGTCAGCGCAGAGGCCATGCTCCGGGACTGGCTGGCCGAGCACGCGCCCAAGCTCGGGCCTGTGCCGGTGGAGCATCTGTGGGAAATCCGCTCGCGGTTGGTCGAAGCCGACCCGAGCTTGAAGCACCGAATCAGTGCACTGCGCCGTCGGGTGTTGTTTCATGCGCTGGAGGATGCCGGTTATCCACAGGCCGAGGCGCAGGATCTGGCGGATCAGAGTTTCGAAGTGTTCCTGCACGGACGGCATCAGCTGGATATCTTCCCTGAAGTGGTGCCGACCCTGGAAATCCTCACCCGCTCCTACACCCTGGGCGTGGTCACCAACGGCAACGCGGACGTGCGGCGCCTGGGGCTTGCAGACTTCTTTGCCTTTGCGTTGTGCGCCGAAGACATAGGCATCGGCAAACCCGACCCCGCGCCGTTCCTCGAGGCCCTCAAACGCGGCAAGGCCCAGGCCTTCGAGGCCGTGCACATCGGCGACCACCCCGGCGACGACATCGCCGGCGCCCAACAGGCCGGCCTGCGTGCGATCTGGTACAACCCGGGGGGCAAGGTGTGGGAAGCCGACAGAAGACCCGATGCAGAAATCGAGAGCCTGACGGAGTTGCCTGAGGTGTTGTCGCGTTGGGGGTGAGTGTTGGCTTGCGACCATTACTCTGATGCCCTTCGGGCCGGATCGCGAGCAAGCTCACTCCTACATTTGCTGCAACGTGCCGCATTCTGATGAACCGAGTTGATAGCCTTTGTGCCAGGCGCATGATCTCTGCGGCCAGCTTCAAAGGCTGTGCACTCGGTCTGTCAGGCCATGGCACGTTGCAAAAAATGTAGGAGTGAGCTTGCTCGCGATCCGGCCCGCAGGGCATCAAGGTAACGATCTCAAGCCGAAAACCTACATGCCAAACCCCACCCAAAAAAAAGCCCGCAGCGACAGCGGGCTTTTTCCAGCAGGCATCAGACACCCTCAGATAGGGCGGCTACCGTACTTGTTGTCAGGCTTCTTGGGCGGATCGGCGACCACGTTGGCCTCCACTTCCTGCACTTTGCCGCCACGGGCGAGGAACTCTTCCATCGCGCGAGCCAGAGCATCACGCTCCTTGTTCTTGGCCTCGACGCTAGGCAGTTCATCAACCGAGACCGCAGCCTTGGCCTTGCCTTTGGTTGGGGTTACCGGGGCATCGGAACTGTCATCAATTTCCGCGCCATCGTCTTCGGGAGCAGCTGCAAGCTCCTCACCCTCGTCCTCACCTTCCAGATCGTCGTCAAGACTTTCGTTATCGATGTCGTCGTCGCTCATGTTCTACCTCATGACTTGCGAAAGCAGATTAGTTATAGCCCAGCTGCGCTTAATTTCTAAGACCGCCAGAAAAAATTCAACTACCGCCGATTATCAGCGGTCGTGCCCCTCACCCTGAAGGGTGGCGAGGACTTTGCGGGCACCGCCGTGATCGCGATGCTCGCCTAAATAAACACCTTGCCATGTCCCCAGCGCCAACCGTCCATCCGATACCGGGAGGGTCAACTGGCAGCCTAGCAAACTGGCCTTGAAGTGCGCGGGCAGGTCGTCAGGACCCTCGTCGTCATGTTCATAACCCTCGAGTCCTTGTGGGACCAGCCGGTTGAAGAAACGCTCGAAGTCTCGCCGCACTGCCGGGTCGGCATTCTCGTTGATGGTCAACGAGGCCGAGGTATGCTGCAGCCACAAATGCAACAGCCCGACTCGGCAATCACGCAGCCAAGGCAGCTGTGAGACGATTTCCTCCGTTACCAGATGAAATCCCCGAGGCCTTGCCCGTAGCGTGATCCTGGTCTGTTGCCACATACAGTTCTCCGCCCTTCGGCGCGCATTCTAACGCGCTGAAAAAAAAAACAAAGCGCGTAATGAGTGACGTTTTCTGTAAGCCAGAAACCCTTGGCTGCATCCTGCCGCCGCAGCCCCGTGCAAGGCTCTGTAGCGACCTGTTCAAGCCGATTGCGCCCAGCGCTTGCGCCTTCTGCGCCCGGTCATGCCTATCGACAAACGCCAGACAAAAAAATGCCCGGCAAACCGGGCATTTTTTTCAAAAGCGATGATTACAAGTTGTAGCCACGCTCGTTGTGTTGCGCAAGGTCCAGGCCGACCGCTTCTTCTTCCTCGGTGACACGCAGGCCCATGACCACGTCCAGCACCTTGAGGATGATGAAGGTCACGATCGCGGTGTAGATGATCGTGAAGCCCACGCCTTTGCACTGAATCCAGACTTGTGCGGCGATGTCAGTGACAGTGCCGAAGCCGCCCAGCGAAGGTGCAGCGAAGACGCCAGTCAGGATCGCACCCAGGATACCGCCGATGCCGTGCACGCCGAAGGCATCCAGGGAGTCGTCGTAGCCCAGTTTGCGTTTCAGGCTGGTGGCGCAGAAGAAGCAGACCACGCCAGCGGCCAGACCGATCACCAGGGCGCCCATCGGGCCCACAGTACCGGCAGCGGGGGTGATGGCAACAAGACCGGCAACTACGCCCGAAGCGATACCCAGTGCGCTTGGCTTACCGTGGGTCAGCCACTCGGCGAACATCCAGCCCAGTGCAGCGGCGGCGGTTGCGATCTGGGTGACCAGCATCGCCATGCCCGCAGTGCCGTTGGCCGCAGCGGCGGAACCGGCGTTGAAGCCGAACCAGCCTACCCACAGCATTGCCGCGCCGACCAGGGTGTAGCCCAGGTTGTGCGGAGCCATCGGGGTGGTGGGGAAGCCTTTGCGCTTGCCCAGTACCAGGCACGCTACCAGCCCCGCCACACCGGCGTTGATGTGAACAACGGTGCCGCCCGCGAAGTCGAGCACGCCCCAGTCCCACATCAGGCCGCCCACGCCGCTCCAGACCATGTGTGCGATCGGTGCGTAAACCAGGGTGAACCAGATCGCCATGAAGATCAGCATCGCGGAGAACTTCATGCGTTCTGCGAAGGCGCCGACGATCAGGGCCGGGGTGATGATGGCGAAAGTCATCTGGAAGGTGACGAACACCGCTTCAGGGAACAGAGCGGCAGCGCCGGTGATGCTCGACGGGGTGATGCCCGCCAGGAACGCCTTCGACAGACCGCCGACGAAGGAGTTGAAGTTCAGAACGTTGGCTTCCATACCGGTGGTATCGAACGCCAGGCTATAGCCGTAGACCATCCACAGGATGCTGATCAGGCCGGTGATTGCAAAGCACTGCATCATCACCGAAAGAACGTTTTTGGAGCGAACCATGCCACCGTAGAACAGCGCCAGACCCGGAATGGTCATGAACAGCACCAGCGCGGTGGAGGTCAGCATCCAGGCGGTATCGCCGGAATTGAGTACAGGGGCTGCCACTTCGTCTGCCGCCATGGCCAAGCCAGGGGTTACGAGGGACAACAGGGCTCCTAGCCCTGCGAATTTACGCAGAGTCATATTGTTTTCTCCTGGGGCGTTGGGTTTGGCGGCTTAGATTGCGTCGGTATCGGTTTCGCCGGTACGGATGCGAATCGCCTGTTCCAGATTGACTACGAAGATCTTCCCGTCACCGATCTTGCCGGTGTTGGCCGCCTTGGTTATCGCTTCGATAACGCGGTCCAGATCCTTGTCGTCGATCGCAACATCGATCTTCACCTTGGGAAGGAAGTCGACAACATATTCCGCACCGCGATACAGCTCGGTGTGGCCTTTCTGACGTCCGAAGCCTTTGACTTCAGTAACGGTGATGCCCTGCACGCCGATTTCGGACAGCGACTCGCGGACGTCGTCCAACTTGAACGGCTTGATGATGGCAGTGACTAGCTTCATGAAACTCTCTCCCGAATTGGTGGACTTGCCCCAGGAAAACAAACCCGTCTCAAGTCTAAGCGCAGTGTCTGGCTTTGTAACGCGTCGAAGGCCTCAAACAGACCCGACCCTCTCCAGAAAACCGCTTCTGACGAAACACTTCCCTGCTCCGCTTGCCGCACTGCATTCGTCACAGCGACTGCATCAGTGCATGGGTCATATGCCACTAAGCAGAAACCTTGCCACATCGTCACAAACCACGATTTGCCGGGCCTCGGTCCCGATCCTGTGATATCCACATCGCCATCATCGATTTCATCCGCACAACAACAGTGCGTCCATGCACGGGGCGATGCGCGAAAACCGTGCAGTGCACCGCCGGCGAAGTCCCACAGGCGCTGCGTGTTACACTGGCCACCCACTGATTCCGGAAAATGACCATGCTCGCGCCCAAAGCTTTCCTAGATGCCCTGAGCGGCCACGCCTCGCGGATGTTCAACGGCGAAACCCCGTTGCCACGCAACGAGTTCGAAACCCAGTTCAAGGCACTGATGCAGAGCGGCTTCAGCAAACTGGACCTGGTCAGCCGCGAGGAATTCGACAGCCAGATGGTCGTCCTGGCCCGCACCCGTGCACGGCTGGAGGCGCTGGAGGCGAAGATGGCAGAGCTTGAGGCGCAGGTGGCGGGACAGGTGAAGGAATAATCCCCCAGCGAAAGGAATGCCCCTTTTCGCCGCACCATTGCCCGCACATAGGGCTGCTTTCCCGCGAGGCATTGTGCGCAGACACATGCCGCACCACTTGCACCCGAGCCATTCACCACCCTCATGACTATCCTTGAGCACGCCGCAGGAAGCGGTGCCGTTCAAGGATCGATCATGTCTCTGGCCATTGTTCTCAGCCGCGCGCAGGTTGGCGTCGAAGCGCCTGCTGTCACTGTCGAAACCCATCTGGCGAACGGTTTGCCCAGCCTGACGCTGGTCGGGCTGCCGGAAGGTGCGGTGAAGGAAAGCAAGGACCGGGTGCGCAGTGCGATCCTCAATTGTCGCCTGGAGTTTCCGGCCCGGCGCATCACCTTGAATCTGGCCCCTGCGGATTTACCCAAGGACGGCGGGCGCTTTGATCTAGCGATTGCGCTGGGGCTGCTGGCGGCCAGCACGCAGATTCCGATGCTGGCGCTCGATGGCGTGGAGTGTCTGGGCGAACTGGCGCTGTCCGGGGCGATCCGGCCAGTCCAGGGCGTGCTCCCTGCGGCCTTGGCGGCACGGGACGCGGGGCATACGCTGATCGTCCCGGCGGTCAATGCCGAGGAAGCGTGCCTGGCTTCGGGCCTGAAGGTGATCGCGGTCAGTCATCTGCTGGAGCTTGTATCGCATCTGAACGGCCACACCCCGATTGCGCCGTTCAAGTCCAACGGGCTGATCCTGCAAAGCCTGCCGTATCCCGACCTCAGCGAAGTACAGGGCCAGACCGCCGCCAAACGCGCGCTGCTGGTGGCCGCAGCCGGGGCCCACAACCTGTTGTTCAGCGGGCCGCCAGGCACCGGCAAGACCTTGCTCGCCAGCCGCCTCCCCGGCTTGCTGCCGCCGCTGGACGAGCGCGAGGCGCTGGAGGTCGCGGCCATCCAGTCGGTCGCCAGCCATGCGCCGCTGACCAGTTGGCCACAGCGGCCCTTCCGGCAGCCTCACCATTCGGCTTCAGGCCCCGCGCTGGTGGGTGGTGGCAGTCGTCCGCAGCCTGGCGAAATAACCCTGGCGCATCATGGGGTGCTGTTTCTCGATGAGCTTCCCGAGTTCGAACGACGCGTGCTGGAGGTATTGCGGGAGCCTTTGGAGTCGGGCCATATCGTGATTTCCCGCGCCCGTGATCGGGTGCGGTTTCCTGCGCGCTTTCAACTGGTGGCCGCGATGAACCCCTGCCCTTGCGGTTATCACGGTGAACCCACGGGGCGCTGCCGCTGCTCCACCGATCAGATCCAGCGCTATCGCAACAAACTCTCCGGCCCCTTGCTGGACCGCATCGACCTGCACCTGACTGTAGCGCGCGAGGTCACCTCGCTTAACGCCCCGCCTCAGGCCGGAGAAACCAGCGCCAAGGCCGCGCTTCTGGTGTCCGAGGCTCGCGAGCGCCAGCACAGACGCCAGGGATGCGCCAACGCCTTTCTCGATTTGCCTGGGTTGCGTAAGCACTGTGCATTGCAGGCAGAGGACGAGGCCTGGCTTGAAACCGCCTGCGAGCGCCTGAATCTTTCTCTGCGTGCCGCGCACCGCCTGTTGAAGGTGGCGCGCACGCTGGCGGATCTGGAGCGGATGGAGGCGATATCCCGCAGCCATATTGCCGAGGCGTTGCAGTATCGGCCGTCGTCGACATGACAACTGCAGATTGCTTGTATCTCAAATGAGATACATAGTGAGCTTTTTGGAGGGACACATGATGGCGACACAAACCTCGATGCTGCACGTGAGAATTGATGAAGAGCTCAAGACTCAGGCGGCGGAAACGCTCGCTAAATTTGGACTTACGGTATCCGACGCTGTGCGGATTCTGCTGACGCGAGTTGCGAAAGAAGGCGCCCTGCCTCCCGGCTTCACCAGCGACGCAGAAGCTTACGATAAGTGGTTCAAGGCCAAGGTGCGCGAAGCCATGGAAGACTCTGGCCCGACCCTCTCCCATGAAAGCGTGATGGCCGAGGCAACGGCGTTACTCAAAAGGAAACGTGGTGCTGATAGTTGAATGGAGCAAGTTTGCCAAGGCTGATCTGCTGGCGATTGTGGCCTTTGTCTCGGATCGCGACCCTGCCGCGGCCTGGCGACTGAAGGAAGAAATCGACGTGCGCATCGGGCATCTCCCACAGCACCCCCGACTCTACAAAGCGGGTCGGGAGCCCGGTACGAGAGAAATGGTGGTGATGCCCAATTACGTGCTGGTCTACTCCGAAGGCCCCCACGCCATCAAGATTTTGCGAGTGCTGCATGCGGCGCAGCAATGGCCGCCCGCGCCAGAGTGACTGGCCATCAGTAGATCACCGAAACCGATCCACTTCCTTACGCAGATCCGCCGCCAGCGAGTTCAATTCTTGCGCGGTCACCGCAAGGTTCGAAACCACTTCACGCTGTTCGCTGTTGGCCAGTGCAATGCTCTGCAGGTTGGCACTGAGTAGCGTCGCGGTGTTGCTTTGTTCCTGGGTCGCGGTAGTGATGGAGGCGAACTGCTCGCCCGCCGAGCGGCTTTGTTCGTCGATCTGGGCCAGCGCTGCAGCAACCTTGGCGTTGCGCGACAGGCCTTCCTGCATCAGCGCATTGCCCTGCTCCATGGTACTGATGGCGTTGCCGGTTTCCTGCTGGATGCTGGCGATCATCCCGGAGATTTCGTCGGTGGCCTGACGGGTGCGCGAAGCCAGGTTGCGAACCTCGTCGGCCACCACCGCAAAACCACGACCCTGCTCACCCGCCCGCGCCGCTTCGATGGCGGCATTGAGGGCCAGCAGGTTGGTCTGTTCGGCAATCGAGGTAATCACGCTGACAATGCCGCCGATTTCCTGGGAACGCTGGCCCAGGGTGTCGATGACCGCCGCCGTGCTGCCCAACGAACCTGCAATCTGTTCCAGCGAAGCCGAGGCTTCTTCCATCGACGCGCGACCGATGCGTGTCTGCTGGGCATTGCCCTGGGCCAGACGCTCGGTGTTGCCCATGTTGTCGGCAATGGTCAGGGCGGTGGCGCTGAACTCTTCGACGGCACCGGCCATGCTGGTGATCTCGCCAGACTGCTGCTCCATGCCTTCGTACGCACCACCGGACATGCCGGACAGCGCATGGGCGCGGCCGCTGACTTCCTGGGCTGCGGTGCGGATGTGCGAAACCATGGTTTCCAGCGCCTGCCCCATCTTGTTGAAGCTGCCTGCCAACTGGCCGATCTCGTCATCGCGGGCGACATTCAGGCGCGCAGACAGATCACCGGCACCCAAGGCCTCGGCCTGCCGGACCAGATCCGACAGCGGTTGCAGCTTGCTGCGCAGCAGCCAGATCGCGGCGCCCACGGCAATCAGCATCGCCAACAGGCTGCCGATGCCCAGTTGTGTGCCGACACTCCAGGTCACGGCACTGATTTCGTCCTTGGGCATGACCGCCAGAATCGACCACGGCCCGCCCTTGAAGGGTTCGGCGATGGTGTAGAAGTCGTTGCCCGCGTCCTGCCAGAAACGGCCTTTGCCCGGGGTCTTGACCAGCTCGGACAAGGTATTGCTCGCCTGATCCAGATCCTTCACGCCTGCCGGCGGCACCAGCCATTTGTTCTGCTCGTCGAGCAAGGCCAGCGAGCCGGTCGAGCCGATGCGGAAGCTCTTGAGGTTGTCGAACTGCGCCTTCTGCGCGTCGGTGTAGTCAAAGCCTACGAACAGTACGGCAATCACCTTGCCGCTGCTGTCGCGCACCGGGGAATACTGGGTCATGTACAGGCGGTCGAACAGCAGCGCGCGGCCCACGTAACCTTGCCCGGCCAGCAGCTTTTCATAGGCCGGGTGCTTGTGATCGAGCACCGTACCGATGGCGCGCGAGCCGTCCTGTTTGCTCAGGGAGGTGCTGATGCGAATGAAGTCATCGCCACTGCGCACGAAAACCGTCGCGACGCCGGCGGTCATCTTCTTGAAGTCATCGACTTCTGCGAAATCATTGTTCAGGGCATTGCCATTGAGCAGCAGCGCCGGCGTCTGCATGCCCGCGACGGCGATCTGCTGATCGGCCTGCACGCTCAGGTTGCTGAAGCGCTTCTCGAACAGCCCGCTCAGGCGCTGGGTGCTGTCACGCAAGGTGCTGTGAAAGGTGGTGAGCTGGTCGGCGAGCAGGCGAGCTTCGCTGCCCATGTGTTCTTCGCGGATGGCCAGGTTCGCCGAGTCCAGTGAACGCAGGGCGAACAGGGTGCTGCCACTGATGACAACGGCCAGGACGATGGCCAGGGCAATGCCGAGCTGTGAGGCAATTCGGGCGCGGGGCGCAGGCATGGAGACTCCTTGCCGAACGACTGGATCGTCCTGATCTCAGCAAACGCATTCGGACTGATTTAATAGATGGGATCGATGACGCAATGTGGAACTAACGTTCTGCAATTACACATTCGGCTGACAGACAGAATACTTGAGTCCTACACCGGGTCTTAGGACAGGAGGCTACATTTCCGGATGTTTCGCGCGGGTGGCTGACCTCAATCTTGTAGGAGCGCGCTTGCCCGCGATGGCGTCATCAAGATCGCCGACGCCGGCAAGCCGTGCTGCTACGGACTGGTGCACCATCACTGCAAAATGGTGACTTCCGGCAACTCCATCGCCTGAACTTCCGCCTGCAAGAAATCGCTCAGCCTGCGCAGGCGCTCTCCGCCGGGGCGGGTCTTGGGCCAGACCAGGTAGTAGTTTTCGCCGCTGACCACCGCAGTCCGCCATGGCAGGCTCAGCCGCCGCTGGCTCACATCCTCGGCGACCATCAACAGATCCCCCATCGACACCCCGTAGCCCCGGGCGGCGGCGATCATGCCCAGTTCCAGGGTGTCGAACACCTGCCCGCCACGCAGCGATATCTGATCCGACAACCCCATGCGTTCCAGCCAGTTTCGCCAGTCACGGCGGTCGGGCGTTGGGTGCAGAAGCTCGGCGCTGGCCAGCCGCTCGGCGTCCCAGGGCGCATCATCGAGCAGGCTCGGCGAGCCCACCGGAATCAGCAATTCCGGGAACAGGTAGGTCGCCTCCCAGTCCGCCGGAAAGTGTCCACGACTGAGCAACACGGCGCAGTCGAACGGCTCCTGGGTGAAGTCCACGGCGTCGATGTCCATCCACGCGCTGGTCAGTTGCACCTCGTTGCCGACCTGCAAATGACGAAAGCGGCTGAGGCGCGCCAGCAGCCAGCGCATGGTCAGAGTCGACGGCGCTTTCATGCGCAGGATGCCCTCTTCTGCCATCAACGCACTGCACGCCCGCTCCAGCGCCGAGAAACCCTCGCGAACGCCGGGCAACAGCTCCCGGGCCGCTTCGGTCAGCTGCAGGTTGCGACCGTTGCGGCGAAACAACTTGCAGGCGAAATGCTCTTCCAGGGTGTGGATATGTCGGCTTACCGCACTCTGGGTCACCGAAAGCTCTTCGGCTGCGCGGGTGAACGAGCTGTGTCGAGCAGCGGCTTCAAATGCACGCAGCGCATACAAGGGCGGGAGACTACGAGTCATGAGGCGCTTTCCTACTTGAGCATCGTCGATACCGACCACTGTACTGCAAAAACATCAGGATGAGTTTTACTCATGCCAATGATCGGATTTATCCCTTTGTGCATCTGGATCCGAATCGCGACAATGAGCTGCTCATCAATGCCTCCTCTTTCCTGAGCGACACGCCCATGCATCAGCACGCTTTCAAAGAACTGTGGATCATCCTGCGCCTGGCCGGGCCGCTGATTGCATCCCAGATGGCGCACATGCTGATGGTCTTCACCGACACCGTCATGATGGGCAAGCTCGGCCCCGAATCTCTCGCGGGCGGCGGCCTGGGTGCGGCCAGCTACAACTTTGTGTCGTTTTTTTGCGTAGGCGTGATGGCCGCCGTGGGTACGCTGGTGGCCATTCGGCGCGGCGCCAACGACGACGCCGGCGCCACCCGCCTGACCCAGGCCGGGCTGTGGCTGGCGTGGGGCATGGCGCTGGTGGCCGCGCTGATCCTGTGGAACCTCGAGCCGATCCTGCTCAACTTCGGCCAGGACGAGGCCAACGTGCACATGGCCAGCCAATTCCTGATCACCCTGCCGCTCGCCCTGCCCGGTCTGCTGAGTTTCATGGCCCTGCGTGGCTTCACCAGTGCGCTGGGGCGTGCCACGCCGGTGATGGTGATCAGCCTGGTGGGCGTGGTGCTCAACTTCGCCCTCAACTACGCCTTCATCCACGGCCTGTTCGGCCTGCCGCACTGGGGGCTGATGGGCATCGGGCTGGTGACCGCCATCGTCACCAACGGCATGGCGCTGAGCCTTGCGCTGTATATCCGTTACCACAAGGCGTACGCGGCCTATCCGATCCACAAGAACCTGATGAAGCTGTCGCGTCCCGACCTCAAGGAACTGTGGCGCCTGGGCCTGCCGATTGGCGGCACTTACGCGGTGGAAGTCGGGCTGTTCACCTTCGCCGCCTTCTGCATGGGTGCCATGGGCAGTACGCAAATGGCCGCGCACCAGATTGCCCTGCAGTCGGTGTCGATGGCGTTCATGATTCCCGTGGGCATTTCCTACGCGGTCACCATGCGCATCGGCCTGCATTACGGCGCGGGAAACCTGCTGCTCGCGCGCACTGCCGGGCGCATGGGCATCGCCTTTGGCGGCCTGCTGATGCTGAGTTTCGGGATTCTGTTCTGGGTCGCGCCGCATCTGGTCATCGGGCTGTTCGTGGACCTGAACGATCCGAAATTCCAGGGTGTGGTGGAACTGGCGGTGAAACTGCTGGCGATTGCGGCCTGGTTCGAAATCCTCGACGGCACGCAGACCATCGCCATGGGCGCGATTCGTGGCTTCAAGGATGCCAAGACCACGTTCCTGATCGGCCTTGCCAGTTACTGGGCCGTGGGCGCGCCACTGGCCTGGGGTCTGGGCTTTCTCGCGCATCAGGGTGCCGAAGGCGTGTGGTGGGGGCTGGCGGTGGGGCTGCTGTGCTCGGCGGTGGCGTTGACCTGGGCGTTCGAACGCAAGACCACCCGGTTGCTGCGCAAGGAGGCGACGGGTGTCGTGGTGATGGGCTAAACGCGCTAACAACCTGCAAACACCCTCCCGTAGCAGCACGGCTTGCCGGCGGGAGCGGTGTCTCTGTAATACATGCATCGACTGACACACCGCCCCCGCCGGCAAGCCGTGCTGCTACGGGGTGTTAACCCCTTACATCCCGTGTATCAACCGTCCCTTGGCCTGGTCGAACATCAAGTAATCCAGCAACTCCGGCAGCGCCAGCGGGTGGCTGATCAGGTAGCCCTGGGCCTGATCGCAATTGAAGCTGCGCAGCAACGCGAGTTGCTCCGGCGTTTCGACGCCTTCGGCCACCACTTCCAGGCTCAGGTTGTGCGCCAGGTTGATCATGGCGTGAACCAGCTTGCGGTTCTCCTCGCGCTGTTCCATCTCCCCGACGAAACTGCGGTCGATCTTGAGCAGCGTGATGGGCAGGCTGTTCAGATGCACGAATGAAGAGAAGCCTGTGCCGAAATCGTCCAGCGAGAAGCGCACCCCCAGCCGACCCAGAGCGTCCATGGTCTGTTTGACCAGGTCGCTGCGGCGCATGACGGCGGTTTCGGTCAGCTCGAATTCAAGCCATTGGGCATCCACGCCACGGTCGGCAATCAGGCGGCCCAGCGTTGCCAACAACTGATTGTCCTGGAACTGGCGGAACGACAGGTTGATCGCCATGTGCAGCGGCGGCAGGCCTTTTTCACGCAGGGTCTGCATGTCGCGCAGGGCCCGGGAGATCACCCAGTAACCCAGCGGCACGATCAGCCCGCTCTGCTCGGCCAGCGGCACGAACTCGCTGGGTGGCAACAGGCCGCGCTCGGCATGGCGCCAGCGCACCAACGCTTCAAGCCCCAGGATCCGCCCCGAATTCAGGCACAGGCGCGGCTGGTAGTGCAGTTCCAGCTCGTCGCGACGCAACGCGCGGCGCAGTTCGCTTTCCAGGTCAGCGAGGCTGCGGGCGTTGCGGTTGATGCGTTCGTTGAAGATATGAAAGGTGCAGCCCTGCACGCCCTTGGCCTGCTGCATCGCGATGTGCGCATGCCACATCAACGGGTCGGCGCCGGCGTCGGCCCGAGCGTGGGCGATGCCCAGGCTGCAGCCGATCAGCAGGCTTTCACCATCGACCCAATACGGCTCCGACAGCGCCTCGGTAATGCGCTCGGCCATCCACTCGGCACGCTCCGGGGCGCGGCGGGTGTCGATCAGCAAGGCAAATTCGTCGCTGCCAAGGCGTGCAACTTGATCGCAGGCCTCAAGCTGGCTTTTCAAGCGCGAGACAACCTGCAGAATCAGCCGGTCGCCTGCCTGGTGCCCCAGTGCATCGTTGGCGCGGCGGAAGTTATCCAGGTCCAGATGCCCCAGCGCCAGGCCTCGACCGTCGAACTCTGCCAATCGAGCTGTAAGAAGCGTCTGAAAACCCTGCCGATTGGCGATACCCGTCAACGGGTCCTGTTCCGCCAGGCGCTGTAGGGTGTTTTCCAGCAGCCCGCGCTCGCGAACATGACGCAGGCAGCGGCGCAAACTGTGAGTACTCAGGGAATCGCGCACCAGCCAGTCGCTGACGCCCACCGGATCATGCTCGGGCTCGGCGTCCAGCAGCAGCACCGTGGGCCAGTTGCACTGCCCCGCGAAAGGCTGCAAATCGGGTGTCGTCAAAAGAATGTAGGTATGAGAGGGGTCTATCCAACTGCCAATAGCTTCCCAGCTCGAAGCACTGTCGAGAAAAACGGCGTCCCCAAGGGGCACCAGGCACTCGCGTAACAACGCTGACCAATGCGGCGTGTCCGCCAGCAGCAGCAAACGCAAGGGTTCGACAGGCGTAGACAAGCTAGATCCCCACACAATCCAAAGACATCGGCGCCCATTCGGATGAGGGTCGCCGAACGCGTGAATCCCCACGTGATGCGCAAATGTAACAAATCGGCGAAATATTGATAGCGCGGCGCATCACAGTGTCAGACGGTCGCTGCACAATCCACGGACCCTGTTAAAATGCTCGCCCATTTTTACAGCGACCTCCTCAATTCCCCATGTCCCGACTCAATCCCCGGCAACAGGAAGCCGTGAACTACGTCGGCGGCCCTCTTTTGGTGCTCGCCGGTGCTGGCTCCGGCAAGACCAGCGTGATCACGCGCAAGATTGCCCACCTGATCCAGAACTGCGGCATCCGTGCCCAGTACATCGTCGCCATGACCTTCACCAACAAGGCGGCGCGGGAGATGAAGGAGCGGGTCGGCACCCTGCTGCGCGCAGGCGAAGGGCGCGGCCTGACCGTTTCGACGTTCCACAACCTGGGGCTGAACATCATCCGCAAGGAACACGCTCGCCTCGGTTACAAGCCAGGTTTCTCGATTTTCGACGAAACTGACGTCAAGGCGCTGATGACCGACATCATGCAGAAGGAATACTCGGGCGACGACGGCGTCGACGAGATCAAGAACATGATCGATTCCTGGAAAAACGACCTGATCCTGCCTGCAGAAGCCCTGGCCAACTCGCGCAACCCCAAGGAGCAGACCGCCGCCATCGTCTACACCCACTACCAGCGCACGCTCAAGGCGTACAACGCGGTGGACTTCAACGACCTGATCCTGCTGCCGGTGAAGCTGTTCCAGGAACACGCCGACATCCTCGAAAAATGGCAGCACAAGGTCCGCTACCTGCTGGTGGACGAATACCAGGACACCAACGCCAGCCAGTACCTGCTGGTGAAGATGCTCATCGGCACGCGCTGCCAGTTCACGGTGGTGGGCGACGACGACCAGTCGATCTACGCCTGGCGCGGCGCGCGGCCGGAAAACCTCATGCTGCTCAAGGACGACTACCCGTCGCTCAAAGTGGTGATGCTGGAGCAGAACTACCGCTCCACCAGCCGCATCCTGCGCTGCGCCAACGTGCTGATCTCCAACAACCCCCACGAGTTCGAGAAGCAACTGTGGAGCGAGATGGGTCACGGCGATGAAATCCGCGTGATCCGCTGCAAGAACGAAGACGCCGAAGCCGAGCGCGTGGCGGTCGAGATTCTGAGCCTGCACCTGCGCACAGACCGCCCCTACAGCGACTTCGCGATCCTGTACCGCGGCAACTACCAGGCCAAGCTGATCGAGCTGAAACTGCAGCACCACCAGATTCCCTATCGCCTGTCGGGCGGCAACAGCTTTTTCGGCCGCCAGGAAGTGAAGGACCTGATGGCCTATTTCCGCCTGCTGGTGAACCCGGACGACGACAACGCCTTCCTGCGGGTGATCAACGTGCCGCGCCGGGAAATCGGCTCCACCACCCTGGAAAAACTCGGCAACTACGCCACCGAGCGCAAGGTGTCGATGTACGCCGCCACCGACGAAATCGGCCTGGGCGAGCATCTGGACGGCCGCTTCACCGACCGTCTCAAGCGCTTCAAGCACTGGATGGACGGCGTGCGTCAGCAGTGCGCGACTCAGGATCCGATCGCCGCCCTGCGCAGCATGGTCATGGACATCGACTACGAGAACTGGATTCGTCAGAACAGCTCCAGCGACAAGGCCGCCGACTACCGCATGGGCAACGTGTGGTTCCTGATCGAGGCACTGAAGAACACGCTGGAGAAAGACGAAGAAGGCGGCATGACCATCGAGGAGGCCATCGGCAAGCTGGTCTTGCGGGACATGCTCGAACGCCAGCAGGAAGAGGAAGACGGCGCCGAGGGCGTGCAGATGATGACGCTGCACGCATCCAAGGGCCTGGAATTCCCCTACGTGTTCATCATGGGCATGGAGGAGGAAATCCTCCCGCACCGCTCCAGCATCGAAGCCGACACCATCGAGGAAGAACGCCGCCTGGCCTACGTGGGCATCACCCGCGCCCGCCAGACCCTGGCGTTCACCTTCGCCGCCAAGCGCAAGCAGTACGGCGAGATCATCGACTGCCTGCCGAGCCGCTTCCTGGACGAATTGCCACCGGACGACCTGGCCTGGGAAGGCAACGACGACACGCCAACCGAAGTGAAAGCCGTTCGCGGCAATACGGCACTGGCGGACATTCGCGCCATGCTGAAAAGATAAACAACCATTTCGCGCATCTTTTGCGCACCGAGGAACTGCCGTGGAAGCACTGCACAAGAAAATTCGCGAGGAAGGCATCGTACTTTCCGAGCAGGTACTGAAGGTCGACGCGTTTCTCAACCATCAGATCGATCCGGCCCTGATGCAGCAGATCGGCGACGAATTCGCCACGCTGTTCGCCAATTCGGGCATCACCAAGATCGTCACCATTGAGGCCTCGGGCATCGCGCCTGCGGTGATGACCGGCCTGAAACTGGGCATCCCGGTGATTTTCGCGCGCAAGCACCAGTCCCTGACCCTGACTGAAAACCTGTTCTCGGCGACGGTGTACTCGTTCACCAAGCAGACCGAAAGCACCATCGCCATTTCCACGCGCCACCTGACCAGCAGCGACCGCGTGCTGATCATCGATGACTTCCTGGCCAACGGCAAAGCGTCCCAGGCGCTGATTTCGATCATCAAGCAGGCCGGCGCCAGCGTCGCGGGCCTGGGGATCGTGATCGAGAAGTCGTTCCAGGGCGGCCGCGCGGAACTGGACGCCCAGGGCTATCGTGTAGAGTCACTGGCTCGGGTGAAATCCCTGAACGGTGGGGTTGTCACGTTCGTGGAGTGATACCCACGCCCCCTGTAGGAGTGAGCTTGCTCGCGATTGCCATCCGTCAGTGCCGCATGCGTCGACTGACACACCGCTATCGCGAGCAAGCTCACTCCTACAGGAATCAGCAACAGACGGAGAGAAGCATGAACATCGGCGAAAAACTGAGCGTTGAAGCCTTCTTCGACCCGCAGACCTCGACCATCAGCTACCTGGTGACCGACCGTTCGACACTCAAGGCGGCGGTGATCGACAGCGTGCTGGACTACGACCACAAGTCCGGCCGCACGCGCACCGAGTCGGCTGACAGGCTGATCGCCCGAATCCGTGAAACCGGCGTGATGGTGGAGTGGATTCTGGAAACCCACGTTCACGCCGACCATCTCTCCGCGGCGGCCTATCTCAAGGAACAACTGGGCGGCACGGTGGCCATCGGCAGCCACATCACCCGCGTGCAGAAGGTCTTTGGCACCCTGTTCAACGCCAAGGGCGAATTCGCCCGCGACGGTAGCCAGTTCGACCGGCTGCTGGAAGACGACGCGCACTTCCAGATCGGCTCGCTGCAAGCCCGCGCCATGCACACGCCAGGGCACACCCCGGCCTGCATGACCTACGTGGTCGATCTGGGCGATGAAGCCATCGCGTTCGTGGGTGACACCCTGTTCATGCCGGACTACGGCACCGCCCGCTGCGACTTCCCCGGCGCCGATGCGCGCACGCTGTATCGCTCCATCGGGCGGATTCTCAGCCTGGCGCCGCAGACCCGGCTGTTCATGTGCCATGACTACCTGCCCAACGGCCGCGACCTGATGTACATGACCACCGTCGCCGAACAACGCGCCAGTAACATTCATATTCGCGAAGGCATCGACGAAGACGCCTTCGTGCAGATGCGCGAAAAGCGCGACGCGACGCTGGAAATGCCAGTGCTGATCCTGCCCTCGGTGCAGATCAACATGCGCGGCGGCCACATGCCCGAGCCCGAGGACAACGGCGTTCGCTACCTCAAGATTCCGATCAATGCCTTGTAATTCCGCCCCGTAGCAGCACGGCTTGCCGGCGGGGCGCCGTGTCAGGCGATACATCTGCTGCTGACCCACCGCCCCGCCGGCAAGCCGGACTGCTACGGTTCGAATCAATGAGCCCAACCAGAATAAGCCCCACTGAACATGACTGAACACGAAATGATCGGAGCCGGCCTCGGCACAATCATTGGAGCGGTATTGGCGCTGACAGGCGCCGGCGGCGGGATTCTTGCGGTGCCGTTGCTGGTTTTCGCATTGCACCTGAGCATGGTCGAGGCAGCACCCGTGGGGCTGCTGGCCGTGGGCCTGGCCGCTGCGGTCGGCGCGTTGCTGGGCTTGCGTCAGGGCATTGTGCGTTATCGGGCGGCGCTGTTCATCGCCCTGATCGGCATGTGCCTGACGCCCCTGGGCCTGTGGCTGGCGCACCAGATCCCCAACGCGCCGCTGGCACTGGCCTTCGCCGGGGTGCTGGTCTACGCCTGCGCGCGTATCTATCGCAAGGCGGCCCACGAGCTTCACCACGGCAAGCCACCGGAGCGCGCGGCGTTCCTGCCCTGCGTGCTCAACCCGCTGGAAGGCCGCCTGCGCTGGACCCTGCCCTGCGCACGCTCGCTGGCGATCACCGGCGTGGTGTCGGGCGTGCTGTCCGGGCTGCTGGGCGTGGGGGGCGGCTTCGTCATCATCCCGGCCCTGACCCGCTACACCGACCTGGACATGAAAAGCATCGTCGCCACATCGCTGGCGGTGATCGCCCTGGTGTCCACCGGCAGCGTCATCAGCGCCAGCTTCAGCGGCGTGATGCACTGGGCGGTCGGCGTGCCGTTTGCGGCGGGGGCCGTGGTGGGGTTGATCGCCGGACGGCAGATGGCGCGGTTTCTCGCTGGGCCCAGGCTGCAGCAGTTGTTTGCCGTAACCGGATTTGTTGCGGCGGTGCTGTTGATCGTCAAAACCCTTTCCTGACACACCGCAGCTCCAACTGATCCGCCACGACTTAACGGGCACTGATCACCTGTAGGAGTGAGCTTGCTCGCGATTGCGATCTGTCTGGCACCTTTGTGATGCCTGGCCTGACGCTATCGCGAGCAAGCTCACTCCTACAGGAAAATCAGTCGGTGGAGGTGGCCTGCAACCCTGCCAGCAGCAGCCGCTGGTACAGGTCCTCGCGCAGGCCCTGCGGATCATCCAGCTCCATGCGCCGCAGATGCTCAGGAAACGCCTCGGGCTCCGGCGCCTCTAGCGCCGCCTTGCCCAGATCGAGAATCTCGGTGAGCTTGAACTTGCTCTTGAGCCAGTTCAGCGCCCGCAATAGATCCCGCTCCACCGGGGTGAAGTCAGTGCCCAGCGGGTATTCCACGAACAACGGCGCAAACTGGTCGCGTATTTCCTTCAACCGCTGGGGCGTGTTGCGGGTGAACAGCGGGTCGAGTCGGAACCCCTTGGGCAACTTGCCCGCCTTCTGCGCCTGGTCGATCAGCCCCTGCTGAAAACGTGAGTCGGTGACGTTGAGCAAGGCTTCGATCACTGCCGCATCGGTCTTGCCGCGAAGATCGGCGATGCCATATTCGGTAACGACGATGTCGCGCAAATGCCGGGGAATGGTCGTGTGCCCGTACTCCCAGACGATATTGGAGCTGACCTCGCCGCCGGACTCACGCCAACTGCGCAGAATCAGGATCGAACGCGCGCCTTCCAGCGCATGGGCCTGGGCGACGAAGTTGTACTGCCCGCCCACGCCGCTGACCACCCGCCCATCCTCCAACTGGTCGGACACGGCCGCACCCAGCAGGGTGACGGTGAACGAGCTGTTGATGAACCGGGCATCCTTGCGCTGTGCGCGCTTGAGCGCCTCGTTGCCGTACAGCTCATTGATGTAGCTGATGGCGGTCATGTCGATCTGCGCCAGTTGCTGTGGCGTGAACTCGCTCAGACGCTGATAGAAGCTGCGTGGTCCCAGGAAAAATCCGCCGTGGATCAGAACCCCGTTGTCATGGACCGACTCATCGAGCAGGCCCGCGTCCGCCTGCAGCTGCAAGCTCACGTCGGGATAGACCTTGCGCCGAATGATCCCGGCATCGAGCAACACCAGCAGGCCGTTGACCAGCATCTCGCTGCAGCCGTAAAGCCCCGCGCCAAAGGGCATGACCCCGCCTTCGGCCTCGATCAACGGTCGCCAGGTGGAAATCCCGTCCAGCTCGGCCAGGCAGGCGCGATACATGTCGTTGTTGGCCTGCCGCGCCAGCAAGGCGGCCGTCAACGCATCGCCCATCGAGCCGATGCCGATCTGCAAGGTGCCTCCGTCGCGCACCAGGGTGCTGGCATACAGGCCGATGAAATGATCCTGAAACCCCACCGGCATGTTGGGCGTGGAGAACAGCGTGCTGCGCTCCGGGTGTTCGATCAGCAGGTCGAACGTGTCGACGCCCACCTCGGCATCGCCGGGCATGTAGGGCAAGTCGGTGTGGACGTGGCCAAGCATGAGGATGTTTTCGCCAAGCGCACGACGTTTTTCCAGCATGGGCAGCAGGTCGAGGGTGATGTCGGGGTTGCAGCTCAGGCTCAGGTGATCCGGGCGCTGGGGATCGTGGGCCACCAGTTGCGCCACCAGGTTCAGGCCATTGGCATTGATGTCCCGGGCGGCGTGGCTGTAGTTGCTGCTGACGTAGTCCTGCTGCGCCGCAGGGCTGCCCAGGAGGCTGCCGGGCTGCATGAAGAACTGCTCGACGTGCACGTTCTCGGGCAGGCTGTTCTTGTGCAGGTCGGTGAGAAAGTCCAGCTCGGGGTAGTCGCCGAAGACCCGTTCGAGGAACGGCTCCAGAAACCGCCCCTGCAATCCGTCACCCGCCTTGGGACGCCCCAGGCACAACGCGGTGTAGATCGTCAGTTGCCGCTCGGGCAAGGTCTTGATGCGGGCATAGAGCGCGTTGGCAAAGCGATTGGGCTTGCCCAGCCCCAACGGCATGCCCATGTGGATGTGCGGCGGCAGTTCGGCCAGTACATGGTCGACAGCTTGCTCGATCGAGCAGGAATGGGGCATCCGGCCTCTCCTGAAGGGTCATTCGATGGAGCTTGGACCGGGCGGGGGAGGGTTTTGCTGCAAATCTTGCGGCATGGCAACGTCCCGTAGCAGCACGGCTTGCCGGCGGGGGCGGCGTGTCAGACAACACATCCGTGGCAGGGACACCGCTCCCGCCGGCAAGCCGTGCTGCTACGGGACCGCGTGCATCTTATAGACCCGACATCTTCTTGATCGCGCCCTTGAGCTCTTCGTCCGAGCAATCGGCGCAGGTGCCCTTCGGTGGCATGGAATTGATGCCCGTGATCGCCTTGGCCAACAGACCGTCCAGGCCGCCCTGTTCCTTGGCGCGCTTGCCCCAGTCGGCGCTGTCGCCGATCTTCGGTGAGCCCAGCAGGCCCGAGCCGTGGCAGGCGTTGCAGTGTTTGCCGATCACATCGTCAGGCGACTTCGCGCCCCCGCCCCCGCCGCCGCCCGCAGTGGCCGCGACGTCCATGCCCGGGCATTCCTTGCCTTGCACGCAAACCTGCCCGACCGGTTCGAGTCGCTTGGCAAGATCGTCTTGAGTGGTGGCCTGGGCGGTCAGCACCCACATGGCCAGACCTGCAACTGCAGCGAGGATCTTATTGGTATGGTTCACGCTTTCACCCTCATGGTGGCTATAACGCTCCTGCGATCACGGTAAGTCGCAGGTGACGAGATTATAGCGGGTCGCCCGTTGGTCGTAACATCCCTGAAGACAGCAGGGTTATTGACACATCGACCCGAGGGCTTCGCCCCCCACCGGCACAAGGATGGGGAGAACGCGTGAATCAGAAGTTCGCCGGGGTGGCAGCGCTGATGAGCCGAGCCGGTGCGTCGAACGGATTGCGGAAGCGATGGGGTCGGGTGCTTTCGAAATAGTAGCTGTCGCCAGCCTCGAGCACATAAGTATCGAGACCGACCACCAGCTCAAGGCGTCCTTCGACCAGAATGCCGGTCTCCTCGCCTTCGTGGACCAGCATCTCGTCGCCCGTGTCGGCGCCTGGCGGATACACCTCGGTGAGAAACGCTATCGCCCGGCCAGGATGGGATTTGCCCACCAGCTTCATGGTCACGGCGCCGTCCGAAATATCGATCAGCTCGCTGGCCTTGTACACCACCTGCGTGGGGTTCTGCGGCTCAAGCTCTTCGGAAAAGAACTCCACCATGGACATTGGAATGCCGCCCAGCACTTTTCGCAGGGAGCTGATCGAGGGGCTGACGCTGTTCTTCTCGATCATGGAAATGGTGCTGTTGGTCACGCCCGCTCTTTTGGCGAGTTCACGTTGCGACAGACCTTTCAGTTTGCGAATGGATTGCAGTCGTTCGCCGACGTCCAATGCGGGGGTCCTCCTTATAGTCAATCACGGTCTACGGGTCGCAATGATCGCAACCGCGTTCAGTATTTACAACACTTGACCAGATTAGCAAAGGGACCCGCACCCGCCAGCGTCGGCGGGTGTTTGTCTGAGGTGGGCGCGCCTAAGGCCTCAAGCCTCGGAATAGAGCCGTGGCACGCGCTTGAGGTTGCAGAAGATCTGATAGGGAATGGTGCCGGCACTGGAAGCGACGTCGCTGGCCAACACGTTCTTGCCCCACAATTCAACGCGGCTGCCCAGGCCTGCGCCTGGAACGTTGGTCAGGTCGACGCAGAGCATGTCCATGGACACGCGCCCCAGCAGCTGGCTGCGATGGCCGTCAATCATCACCGGCGTGCCAGTGGGTGCCTGGCGTGGATAGCCGTCGGCATAACCCATGGCCACCACGCCGATGCGCATGGGGCGGTCGGTGACGAAGGCGCCGCCGTAGCCAACGGGCTCGCCAGCGGGCAGTTCACGGACGCAAATGACTTTGGATTCGAGGGTCATGACCGGTTGCAAGCGGTCAGCTACCGGTTGCGACTGATCGAAAGGTGTCGCGCCGTACAGCATGATCCCGGGGCGGACCCAGTCGCTCGGCACCTTGGGCCAGCCCATGACGCCTGGGGAATTGCGCAGGCTGATCTCAGCCGACACCCCTTCGCGCGCCGCCTGGAAGATCGCCACTTGTTCGTCGGTGCGGGTGCTGTCGAGTTCGTCGGCGCGGGCGAAGTGGCTCATCAACACCACTTTAGCGACCTTGCCGCTGGCCTGCAGGCGCTGACAAGCCGCCTGATATTCGGCGGGGTGGATACCGACGCGATGCATGCCCGAATCCATCTTCAACCAGACCGTCAGCGGCTTGCCAACCGCCGTGCGCTCAATGGCCTCGAGCTGCCAGGTGGAGTGCACCACGCACCAGAAATCGTGCTCGACAATCAGCGAAAGCTCGTCAGCCTCGAAAAAGCCTTCCAGCAGCAGAACCGGCGCACGAATCCCCGCTTGGCGCAGTTCCAGGGCTTCCTCGATGCAGGCCACGGCAAAACCGTCGGCCTGGGATTCCAGCGCCTGGGCCACCCGTACCGCGCCGTGCCCATAGGCATCGGCCTTGATGACCGCGAGCGCTTTGGCACCCGTGGTTTCGCGGGCCAGTTGGTAGTTGTGGCGCAGGGCTTGAAGATCGATGAGGGCGCGGGCTGGACGCATGGTGTGGCTTCTTGTTCAAAGAATTCAGATGACCTGTAGGAGTGAGCTTGCTCTGGGCCGCATTCGGACGATTGCGGTGGATCAGAACCATTGATGAATCTGACAAACCGCAATCGTCCGAATGCGGCCCAGAGCAAGCTCACTCCTACAGGTACGGGGGTTACGGCAGAGCCGCGACTACGGACATCTCGATCAGCACATCCGGCGCGGCCATCTTCGCTTCGACGGTGGCACGGGCTGGGGCGAAGCCTTTGGCCAGCCAGGTGTCCCAGATGCCGTTCATGGTGGCGAAGTGGGAGCCGATGTCATTCAGGTAGATCGTCACCGACAACAGACGGCTCTTGTCGGTGCCAGCCAGATCCAGCAGGCGCTCGATGTTGCCGAGCACCTCGCGGGTCTGTTGCTCGATGTTCCCGGTCATGTCGTTGGCCACTTGGCCGGCAAGGTAAACGGTGCCGTTATGGATGACGACCTGACTCATGCGCTCATTGGTGAGCTGGCGCTGTACTGACATGTTTTGCGATCTCCTTGGAACTGCCATAGCGGGAAATATCGAGGCCTTCGGCGCTGATCTGAGGCTTTTTGCGGGCGATCAGGTCGGCCAGCAAACGACCGGAGCCGCAGGCCATGGTCCAGCCCAGTGTTCCGTGGCCGGTATTGAGGAACAGGTTGCGATACGGTGTGGCACCCACGATAGGCGTGCCGTCCGGCGTGGTCGGGCGCAGGCCGGTCCAGAAACTGGCCTGGGCCAGATCGCCGCCCTGAGGATAGAGATCGTTGACGATCATCTCCAGCGTTTCACGCCGACGGGGATTCAGCGAGAGGTCAAAACCGGCAATCTCGGCCATGCCGCCGACGCGGATGCGGTTGTCGAAACGGGTGATCGCCACCTTGTAGGTTTCGTCCAGGATGGTCGAGGTCGGGGCCATGGCGGAATTGGTAATCGGCACAGTCAGCGAGTAACCCTTGAGCGGATAGACCGGCGCCTTGATGCCCAGCGGCTTGAGCAACTGCGGAGAGTAGCTGCCCAGCGCCAGCACGTAGCGGTCAGCGGTTTCCAGCTTGCCGTTCACACGTACGCCGTTGATCCGGTCGCCCGCGAAATCGATCGACTCGATCGACTGGCCGAAACGGAATTCAACGCCTAACTTCACACACATCTCGGCCAGGCGCGTGGTGAACATCTGGCAGTCGCCGGTCTGATCGTTCGGCAGACGCAGGGCGCCGCTCAGAATGTTGCTGACGCTGGCCAGCGCCGGTTCGACCCGGGCAATGCCTTCGCGATCCAGCACTTCGTAAGGCACACCGGCCTGTTCCAGCACGGCGATGTCCTTGGCGGCGTTGTCCACCTGCTCCTGGGTGCGGAACAGCTGGGTAGTGCCCAGGCTGCGGCCTTCGTAGGCAATACCGGTTTCGGCGCGCAGTTCGTCCAGGCAATCGCGGCTGTACTCGGACAGGCGCACCATGCGCTCCTTGTTCACGGCATAGCGGTTTTGCGTGCAGTTGCGCAGCATTTGCGCCATCCACAGATACTGATCGATGTCGGCTGTGGCCTTGATCGCCAGCGGAGCATGACGCTGCAACAGCCATTTGATGGCCTTGAGCGGCACGCCCGGCGCGGCCCACGGCGAGGCATAGCCAGGCGAAACCTGACCTGCGTTGGCGAAACTGGTTTCCATGGCAGCGGCAGGCTGACGGTCGACGACAGTCACCTCGAAGCCAGCACGGGCCAGGTAATAAGCACTGGTGACACCGATTACGCCACTTCCAAGGACCAGAACGCGCATGTTGATTTCCTCATCGCGGATATCCGCTGACGTTTTCAAGTTTTAAACAAGGATGTGCGCAGTATATGCAGCGATGAGCAGTGCATTTAACTGTATAAAATCCTATATTCAGCTTTAATTCTCGACAACGAAGGCTTTGACCAGAGGGGGTTGTTCGATGCGCACCCAACACCAGTCCAAACGTGAGCTGGACAAGATCGATCGCAACATCCTGCGCATCCTGCAGGGCGACGGCAGAATCTCCTTCACGGAGCTGGGCGAGCGCGTGGGGCTGTCTACCACGCCCTGTACGGAGCGGGTCAGAAGGCTTGAGCGCGAAGGAATCATCATGGGCTACAGCGCCCGCCTCAACCCGCAGAATCTCAAGGCCAGCCTGCTGGTTTTCGTCGAGATCAGCCTGGATTACAAGTCCGGCGACACCTTCGAGGAATTCCGCCGCGCCGTGCTCAAACTGCCCCATGTACTGGAGTGCCACCTTGTGTCAGGGGACTTCGACTACCTGGTCAAGGCGCGCATTTCGGAGATGGCGTCCTATCGCAAGCTGCTGGGGGACATCCTGCTCAAACTGCCCCATGTGCGGGAGTCCAAGAGCTATATCGTGATGGAAGAGGTGAAAGAGAGCCTGAACCTGCCGATTCCGGAGTGACCCGCAGGCTAAAACTTCACCCGTAGCAGCACGGCTTGCCGGCGGGAGCGGTGTGTCAGTCGATGCATTCGTTACAGAAACACCGCTCCCGCCGGCAAGCCGTGCTGCTACGGGTTCGGCGTCAGACCAACACCTGCCGCGTCGAGGCGATGAATTCGTGGACCTGCTTCTCGACTTTGGGGTGGATCAGGACTTCTGGGCGGCGGCCATTGGGGCATGGCAGAGACGCTGTGGTGCCGAACAGCCGACAGATCATCGGGCGTTCGTCGTAGACCGTGCAGCCGTCGGGCCCGAGATGCACGCAGTTCAATTCGTTGAGCGCCGCTTCCTGCTCCGCGGCTGTCTTGCGCGGCAGGCGGGCCATTTCTTCGGAAGAGGTGGTGACGGGGCCGCAGCAGTCATGGCAGCCGGGCACGCATTCGAAAGACGGGATCTGCCGCCGCAAATCGCGGATTTTCTGGCTGTTGCAGCTCATCGCGTCAGATTTCCCTGTGAAAGGCCCTATTGTGCCTCACACCTGGCGCGGGCAAAACCTGCGGGCGATCCCTGCCCTCCCTGCGCCATCCCAGGCTTCGCGGGTAACGGCCAGCTCAGTCCTTCCAAAATGGTTTGATCCCCTCGTTACGCGCCTGCTCATAGCTCAAGCCGATATCGCGCAGCTGGTCAGCTGTCAGCCGAAGCAGCGCACGGCGGGTCGCCCGACGATGCTGAAACAGCCCCCACAGGCTCAAACCTTCGGGCGCGTTCACGCGGACCGATACGCCCTGCTCTTCGACCAGCTCCTGTGCATACAGCGTCAACCTGACATCGCTCATCCCGCTCATTTCCAGACACCTCATCATGGGTTTGCAGTGAATCCATGATGCGTCTGTATGAAAAACCGTTACAGATCCAAAGAATTCCAATTTTTTGCATACAGATTCAGCACAGCCCTGGCTGAATGCTGTATTTTTGCCCTATCTGTATCGGTCGAATATCGGAACATCCTGCGGGAGTACGCCATGACCCTCTACGTCAATCTTGCCGAACTGCTCGGCACGCGCATCGAAAACGGCTTCTATCGCCCCGGCGACCGGCTGCCGTCGGTCCGTGCCTTGAGCCTGGAACATGGCGTGAGCCTGAGCACCGTGCAGCAGGCCTATCGATTGCTGGAAGACAACGGACTGGCGTCCCCCCGGCCCAAGTCAGGGTATTTCGTCCCAGTAGGACGCAAGACACCCGCCTTGCCCGCCGTAGGACGCCCCGCACAGAGGCCTGTGGATATTTCGCAATGGGACCAGGTGCTGGAACTGGCCCGCGCCACGCCCAGCCCGGATATCGTGCAACTGGCCCGTGGCATGCCGGACATCACCAGCCCCACGTTGCGACCCTTGATTCAGGCGCTGGGCAAGATCAATCGCCGCCTGGACATGCCCGGCCTGTATTACGACAACGTCCACGGCACCCAGGTGTTGCGCGATCAGGTCGCGCGGTTGCTGCTGGACTCGGGCACCAGCATCGCGCCGGATGACCTGGTGATCACCACCGGGGCGCAAGAGGCACTGGCCGTCAGCATTCGCTCGATCTGTGAGCCCGGCGATATCGTCGCCGTGGACTCGCCCAGCTTCCACGGCGCCATGCAGGCCCTCAAAGGCCTGGGCATGAAGGCGCTGGAAATCCCCACGGACCCCATCACCGGTATCAGCCTGGATGCGCTGGAGCTGGCGCTTGAACAATGGCCGATCAAGGCCATACAGCTGACGCCCAACTGCAACAACCCGCTGGGCTACATCATGCCCGAGGACCGCAAGCGCGCCCTGCTGACCCTGGCGCAACGCTTTGACGTGGCGATCATCGAGGATGATGTCTACGGCGACCTCGCCTACAACTACCCTCGCCCGCGCACCATCAAATCCTTCGACGAAGATGGCCGCGTGCTGCTCTGCAGCTCGTTTTCCAAGACCTTGGCGCCGGGCCTGCGGGTGGGCTGGGTAGCGCCGGGGCGCTATCTGGACCGCGTGCTGCACATGAAGTACATCAGCACCGGCTCCACCGCGACCCAGCCGCAACTGGCGATTGCCGAATTCCTTCAGGCCGGCTTCTACGAGCCGCACATGCGCCGGATGCGCGGCCAGTACCAGCGCAGCCGGGACCTGATGACCGACTGGGTGACCCGCTATTTTCCGGAGGGCACGCGGGTCAGCCGCCCGCAGGGTGGCTTCATGCTCTGGATCGAGCTGCCGGAGGATTTCGACTCCCTGCGTCTGAATCGCGCACTGGAAGGCCAGGGCGTACAGATTGCAGTCGGAAACATCTTTTCGGCGTCGGGCAAATACAGAAACTGCCTGCGCATGAACTTCGCCGCCAAACCCACACCCCAGATCGAAGAGGCCGTGCGCAGGGTAGGCGTCACGGCCGCACGGCTGATGGCGCAAACTGAGCCGGCATGACTTAACCTTTTGCCGAAAATGCGGTCATATCGCCATGGTGGACCATTCGGATGACTGCGTTGACACACAAATGGGCACTGCCCCTCTTTCTGGCTTTTGCCCTGGGCCTGGGTGGCTGCACTCATTCGCCCGTGCAACAGGATGGTCCAAGCCAGGCGCTGCTGGCGTCGGAATCCGCCTTTGGCCGCTCGATCCTGGCCCAGGCCGCACCCCATGAAGGCCGCTCGGGCTTTCGCCTGCTGCCCAACAGCACCGAAGCCTTCATGGCGCGAGCCGAGCTGATCCGCAACGCCAAGACCAGCCTGGACCTTCAGTACTACATCGTCCACGACGGCCTGAGCACCCGGGCGCTGGTGGACGAACTGCTCAAGGCCGCCGATCGCGGCGTGCGCGTGCGCATCCTGCTGGATGACACCACCAGCGACGGCCTGGATGAAGTCATTGCCACCCTCGCCGCCCACCCCAACATCCAGATTCGCCTGTTCAATCCGCTGAACCTGGGCCGCAGCACCGGCGCCACCCGCTCGCTGGGCCGGCTGTTCAACCTGTCGCTGCAACACCGGCGCATGCACAACAAGCTCTGGCTGGCCGACAGCGCCGTGGCCATCGTCGGCGGGCGCAACCTGGGCGACGAATACTTCGACGCCGAGCCCAACCTGAATTTCACCGACATCGACATGCTCAGCGTCGGCCCGGTCGCCGAGCAGTTGAGCCACAGCTTCGACCAGTACTGGAACAGCACCCTGAGCAAGCCGGTCGATGATTTTCTGTATTGGCCGCCTGACATGAAGGATCTGGCCGAAGCGCGCAAACGCCTGGCGGCATCGCTGGATCAGTCTCACGTCGAGAAGAAGGCCCTGTATGAACGGCTGATGGCCTACAAGACCCATCCACGCATGAAGACCTGGCTCAACGAGCTGATCTGGGCCCATAACCAGGCGCTGTGGGATGCGCCGACCAAGGTGCTGTCTCGCGGCGAGCCCGATCCGCACCTGCTGCTGACCACCCAGCTGAGCCCGGACCTGCTGAACGTGCATCAGGAACTGATGATGATTTCGGCGTATTTCGTGCCCGGCCAGCAGGGCCTGACCTACCTGACCGGCCTTGCCGACAGCGGCGTATCGGTGAGCCTGCTGACCAACTCGCTGGAGGCCACCGATGTGCCTGCAGTGCATGGCGGCTACGCGCCCTATCGCAAGGCGCTGCTGGCCCATGGCGTGAAGCTGTTCGAACTGCGCCGCCAGCCTGGAGACCCGAGCAACCGCGGCAGCGGGCCGCGTTTTCTGCGCACCAAGACCTTCAAGGGCGGCTCCGAATCGAGCCTGCACAGCAAGGCGATGATCTTCGACCAGCGCAAGACCTTCGTCGGCTCGTTCAACTTCGACCCGCGCTCGGTGCTGTGGAACACCGAGGTCGGCGTGCTGGTGGACAGCCCCGAGCTGACCGGCTACCTGCGTGATCTGGCCCTGCAAGGTATGGCGCCGGCCATCAGCTACCAGGCCAAGCTGGAAAACGACCGCGTGGTGTGGGTCACCGAAGACAACGGCAAGATGCACACGATCTACAAGGAGCCCGGCGACTGGTGGCGCAGGCTCAATGCCTGGTTTGCCAGCGCGGTAGGCCTTGAGCGGATGCTTTAAGCCGCGACAGGTTGCGGACCGAACGCCTCTCGGCGCCGGGACAACACCACCAGGCCCATGGCGCCCGCAGCCATCAACAACGGCAGCGCCTGTCCGCTGATCCATTGGCTTCCCGCCCCGGCCGCCAACGGCCCGAGCAGACAGCCGACGCCCCACAGCTGCGCCACGTGGGCGTTGGCCCGCACCAACGCGTCGTCGCGATAACGCTCGCCGATCAGAATCAGCGACAGGGTGAACAGCCCGCCCGCGCTGGCGCCGAACAGCACCCACAGCGGCCAGATCGCAATCGTGTCGATGAACAGCGGAATCGCCAGGCTCGACAGCATCAGGGCCAGCGCGCATCCGGAGAACAGGCCCCGGCGCGAAATCCGGTCGGCCAGCGCACCAATCGGCAGTTGCAGCAAAGCGTCGCCGACCACCACGGTGCTGACCATTGCCAGGGCAATTTCAGGGGTAAAGCCCTGCTCCAGGCAATACACCGGCAACAAGGTCAGAATCATCGCTTCAAAACCGGCGAACAAGGCAATGGCCCACGCGATGGCAGGCAATTCCCGACAGAAGCCGCCCAGATCGCGCAGGCTGACATGACTTTCCTCGGCACTCGGCGCGCCGGTTCGCCCCAGCAGCACGAACGGCGAGACAGCAAGCAGGGCTGTGCCGATCCAGAAGCCGTAGTCGTGCCCGGTGCCGATCACGCCCAGCAGCACCGGCCCGCCCAACTGGCTCAGGGCATAGCAACTGCCGTACAGCGCCACCAGCTTGCCGCGCAGGTTTTCGGTGACCAACTGGTTGATCCAGCTTTCGCCGAGGATGAACACCATGGTCAGGATCACGCCGAGCATCAGGCGCAAGCCCAGCCAGATCCAGTAATGCGGGAGCAGCGCTAAAAGCCCCACGGAAATCGAACCGCCCCACAGGCACAGGCGCATCAGGTTCGCCGTGCCCAGCATCGCCGCCAGGCGACTGGCCAAGCCCGCGCCCAGCAGCACGCCGATGGCCGGCATCGCTGCCATGACGCCGATCGCGAAGCTGCCATAGCCCCAGGCCTCAAGGCGAAGCGACACCAACGGCATGCTCACGCCCAGCGCCAGGCCGACGCTCAGCACGGACGACAGCACCGCAAAATAGGTACCCCAACGCATTGCTGCCCTCCCGCCGAGACAAAACAGCCGGGCTCTTTTGAGGGGAACCCGGCTGCTCATGATATCGATGTTGCCTGAACCGACGCCTTCGCGAGCAAGCTCGCTCCCACAGGCGTAAGCGATCCCTGTGGGAGCGAGCTTGCTCGCGAATGAAGCCGCCGCGCAGTTCAGGCGTCTGCGCGAACCCTTCTTACAACTTGATCCAGGTCGCTTTCAGCTCGGTGTACTTGTCGAACGCATGCAGCGACTTGTCGCGGCCGTTGCCCGACTGCTTGAAGCCACCGAACGGCGCGGTCATGTCGCCACCGTCATACTGGTTGACCCACACGCTACCGGCGCGCAGCGCACGAGCCGTCAGGTGCGCCTTGGACAGGTCTGCCGTCCACACCGCCGCTGCCAAGCCGTAAGGCGTGTCGTTGGCGATCTGCACCGCTTCTTCTGCGGTATCGAAGGTCAGCACCGACAGCACCGGCCCGAAGATTTCTTCCTGGGCGATCTTCATGGCGTTGGTCACGCCGTCGAAAATCGTTGGCTCCACGTAGGTGCCGCCGGTTTCCTGAAGAATGCGCTTGCCGCCAGCGACCAGCTTGGCGCCATCGGTGTGGCCGGCTTCGATGTACGACAGCACGGTGTTCATCTGCTGGGTATCGACCAGCGCGCCCACGTTGGTCGCAGGGTCCAGCGGGTTGCCCGGCTTCCAGGCCTTGAGCGCCTCGATCACCATCGGCAGGAATTTGTCCTTGATCGAACGTTCCACCAGCAAGCGCGAACCGGCGGTACAGACTTCGCCCTGGTTGAAAGCGATGGCACTGGCCGCCGATTCAGCCGCTGCCTGCAGATCAGGCGCATCAGCGAAAACGATGTTCGGGCTCTTGCCGCCCGCTTCCAGCCAGACGCGCTTCATGTTGGATTCGCCGGAGTACACCAGCAATTGCTTGGCGATCTTCGTCGATCCGGTAAACACCGCAGTGTCGACGTCCATGTGCAGCGCCAGCGCCTTGCCGACGGTGTGACCGTAGCCCGGCAGCACGTTCAGCACGCCAGCAGGAATGCCGGCTTCGATAGCCAGTTGCGCAACACGGATGGCGGTCAGCGGGGATTTTTCCGACGGCTTGAGCACCACCGAGTTACCGCTCGACAGCGCAGGGCCCAGTTTCCAGCAGGCCATCAGCAGCGGGAAGTTCCACGGCACGATGGCCGCAACCACGCCGATAGGCTCGCGGGTCACCAGACCCAGTTGGTCGTGGGGGGTGGCTGCAACTTCGTCATACAGTTTGTCGATGGCCTCGCCACTCCAGCTCAACGCTTGCGCGGAGCCCGGGATGTCGATGCCATAGGAGTCGCTGATCGGCTTGCCCATGTCGAGGGTTTCGAGCAGGGCCAGCTCTTCGATGTTTTCCTTGATGAGCGCCGCGAAGCGAATCATCGCTGCCTTGCGCTTGACCGGTGCCAGACGCGACCAGGCGCCGGAATTGAAGGTCTTGCGGGCGCTTTCCACGGCACGCTGGGCGTCGGCTGCATCGCAGCTGGCAACCTTGGCCAGGAACCGGCCATCGACCGGGCTGATGCAGTCGAAGGTGGTGCCGGATGCGGCGTCGGTGTACTCGCCATGGATGAAGGCACGGCCTTCGATCTTCAGATTCTGGGCGCGTTTTTCCCAGTCAGCTTGAGTCAGGGTGGTCATGAAACGTCCTCCTCTTGTGAATTGTGCGCGCCCTCGCGCTCATGAACCGTGCTGCAGGAGATCACCTGACGCGCTGCCGGATCGGCCAAAGGCATCCGTTACCCTAAACCAGCCTTGAGGGAATTTCCAATATATTGGACAAAAATAGGCTAAAAGGCGTTTTATCGTGCATTTTATTCAACAGCCGGTCTGTCAGTCCGTCAGAGGGATCTGGCACTATCGCAACACAGCCTCACTCAATCACCATCTTCCATCGCCCATTCAGGAGCCAGGGACATGAGCATCGAAAGCATCGTCGATTTCAGCGAAGCCAGCACCAGCGCAGAACGCTACACGCCAGCGGCAGAGAAGATTCTCAAGGGCGATCCGGCGCAAACCCTCTACAACCACTACAACAGCCCCTGCGGGCAGATGAACGCGGGCGTGTGGGAAGGCGAAGTGGGCCAATGGAAGGTCAACTACACCGAGCATGAATATTGCGAGATCGTGCAGGGGGTTTCGGTGCTGCGCGATGAGCAAGGCAACGCCAAGACCCTGCGTGCAGGGGATCGCTTCGTGATTCCGGCGGGGTTCAAGGGGACCTGGGAAGTGCTGGAGGCGTGCCGCAAGATCTACGTGGTGTTCGAACAGAAGTCTTGATTCACGCCAATCCTGTAGGAGTGAGCTTGCTCGCGATTGCGGTGTGTCAGTCACGTCGAGACGTCTGACCGAATGCAATCGCGAGCAAGCTCACTCCTACAGGTGCCGAGGGGTGTCCGAACTGCGCCCACAAAAAAGCCCGCATCGCTGCGGGCTTTTTCGTAAGAGGCGAAAATCAATTACTTGATTTTGGCTTCTTTGTAGATCACGTGCTTGCGAGCAACCGGATCGAATTTTTTAATTTCGATTTTGTCCGGAGTGGTGCGCTTGTTCTTGTCGGTGGTGTAGAAGTGGCCGGTATTAGCGGTCGACACCAGACGGATCAATTCACGCATGATTCTCTCCCTTAAACCTTGGCGCCAGCAGCGCGGATTTCGGCCAGAACAACCGTGATGCCACGCTTGTCGATGATACGCATGCCTTTAGCAGATACGCGCAGACGTACGAAGCGTTTCTCTTCCTCAACCCAGAAGCGATGATGCTGCAGGTTTGGCAGGAAACGACGACGGGTTTTGTTGTTTGCGTGGGAAATGTTATTCCCGGTTACCGGACCCTTACCGGTAACTTGACAGACTCTCGACATGCCTCAGCCCTCTAAAACCACATGCCCAACCCGGCATGGGTTGGCCGCTTAATCTCTCAGTCATTTGGCGCCAGGCGCCGCGTTTCTTCAGGGGTCTTACCGGCCACACCTGCGGTGAAGGCAGCGGGCCCCTAGAAAAGAGCGCTGCTTTATACCAGAAACCCTTTGGAGCAACAACACAAACGACGAATTACCTGCAAGAAACTCAGGGCTTTGAGTCTGGCAGGGCCAGCGCCAAGGGGCGCGACGGGAAATATACCACTCGTCGCGCCAGAGCGATTGTTCTGGGCCGACGCATGGTCTAGGGTTGATCTCTCTCCAGACTGCGCCGGCAGATGGGCCATTTCAGAAAGGAAACTCGCCATGCGCCTAGCTGTTTTACCCCTGTTGCTTGCGTCCCTGTCCGCCCCCCTGATGGCGCAGGCCGCGACCAGCCTGAGCGTTTGCACCGAAGCCAGCCCCGAAGGCTTCGATGTTGTGCAATACAACTCGCTGACCACCACCAACGCCTCGGCCGACGTGCTGATGAACCGCCTGGTCGACTACGACGCCCAGACCGGCAAGCTGGTGCCCAGCCTCGCGGAAAGCTGGAGCGTCTGGCCCGACGGGCTGACCTACGACTTCAAATTGCGCTCCGGGGTGAAATTCCATCACACCGACTATTTCACCCCAACCCGCGACTTCAACGCCGATGACGTGGTGTTCAGCTTCCAGCGCATGCTTGACCCTGCCAACCCGTGGAACAAGGTCGCGGTGCAGGGCTTCCCGCACGCCCAGTCCATGCAGTGGCCATCGCTGATCAAGAAGGTCGAGGCGCCGGATGCCAATACCGTGCGCATCACCCTGGACCACCCGGACGCGACCTTCCTCGCCACCCTGAGCATGGGCTTCGCCTCTGTCTATTCGGCCGAATACACCGCGCAACTGATGAAAGCCGGCACGCCGGAGAAGCTCAACAGCCAGCCAATCGGCACCGGGCCGTTCATCTTCAAGCGTTTCCAGAAGGATTCGGTGGTGCGCTATGAAGCCAACCCGGATTACTTCGCCGGCAAACCGGCGGTCGATGCGCTGATCTACGCGATCACCCCCGATGCCAACGTCAGGCTGCAACGCATCCGCCAGAACGAATGCCAGATCGCCCTCTCGCCCAAGCCGCTGGACGTCAGTGAAGCAGGCAAGGATCCGAACCTGAAAGTCGAAAAGACTGACGCATTCATGACCGCTTTCATCGCGATCAACAGCCAGCATCCGCCGCTGGACAAGCCCGAGGTGCGCCAGGCCATCAACCTGGCGTTCGACAAGGACACTTACCTCAAGGCGGTGTTCGAAGGCTCGGCCCGTGCCGCCAATGGCCCGTACCCGCCGAACACCTGGGGTTACGCCAGCGACCTGCCCGGCTACAAGCATGACGTGGCGAAAGCCAAGGACCTCTTGGCCAAGGCCGGGTTGAAGGACGGTTTCAAGACCACGATCTGGACCCGCCCTTCCGGCAGCCTGCTGAATCCCAACCCCAATGCGGGCGCGCAACTGCTGCAGAATGACCTCGCGGCGGTGGGCATCAAGGCGGAAATCAAGGTCATCGAGTGGGGCGAGCTGATTCGTCGCGCCAAGACCGGCGAGCATGACCTGCTGTTCATGGGCTGGGCGGGCGACAACGGCGACCCGGATAACTTCCTGACGCCGCAGTTCTCATGCGCGGCGGTGAAGTCCGGCACCAACTTCGCGCGTTACTGCGATGAAGGCCTGGACAAGCTGATCAGCGAAGGCAAGGCCGTGCCGGACCAGGACAAGCGCAGCAAGCTGTATCACCAGGCCCAGGAGCAGATCCAGAAACAGGCCCTGTGGCTGCCGCTGGCACACCCGACCGCCTTCGCGCTGACCCGCAAGAATGTGCTGGGTTATGACGTCAGCCCGTTCGGACGGCAGGATTTCTCCAAGGTGATGGTGAAGTAAAACCACAGCCCTGTAGGAGTGAGCTTGCTCGCGATGGCGCAATGTCTGCGAATGATGCACCGCCTGACACACCGCTATCGCGAGCAAGCTCACTCCTACAGGTCATCTTGTGCTTCAGACTGTTACATCAACCCATGCTCCACCATCGACAACGGATCACCGTCGCCGATGATCACATGGTCGATCACCACGACATCCACCATCGCCAACGCTTTCTTCAGGCTTTGCGTCAGGTCGATATCCGCCTGGCTGGCCTCGCACACGCCGGACGGATGGTTGTGGCAGAGGATTACCGCCGCGCAGTTGTGCGCCAGCGCCCGCTTGACCACCTGCCGGGCATGCACATGGGCCATGTTGATCGAGCCCTGAAACAGCGCTTCGAACGCCTGCACGCGGTTCTTGCTGTCCAGGAACAGACACCCGAACACCTCGTGAGGCTCGTGCCGCAGCAAGGCCTTCAGGTAGCTGCGTACCTGTGTCGGGCTACCCATCACCGAGCCGCGCCTGAGGTCCTCGCCCATATTGCGCCGGGCGATTTCCATGACGGCCTGCAATTGCGCAAACTTGGCCGGGCCCAGGCCCATTTCGCTGCTGAACGCGGCCAGATTGGCATCGAGCAGCGCCCGCAGGCTGCCGAACCGGCTCAGAAGATGCCGGGCCAGGTCCACGGCGCTCTTCCCCGACACACCCGTGCGCAGGAAGATAGCCAACAGCTCGGCATCGGAAAGGCTCGCAGCCCCTCGTTCGAGCAACTTCTCCCGGGGCCTTTCGGCGGCTGGCCAATCGCGAATACTCATAGCACCTCCCTGACTGTGGGCGCCGCTGTTCCCGTGCGGTCGCTGTGCTATCTTAGCCATCTTTTTTACGCGGCAGCCGGGCCTTGGGAGGCGACTTGTTTGCCGCGTGTAAACTCGACCAAAAGGCAGGCCTATGCAGCGGCTGTATCGCAAACGAATCGTTCTTGGCGTCGGCGGTGGCATCGCGGCTTATAAAAGTGCAGAGCTGGTGCGTCGATTGCGCGACCACGGCGCCGAAGTACGCGTGGTCATGACCCGTGGCGGCGCCGAGTTCATCACCCCGCTGACCATGCAGGCGCTGTCCGGCCACCCGGTTCACCTCGATCTGCTGGACCCGGCGGCAGAAGCCGCGATGGGCCACATCGAACTGGCCAAGTGGGCTGACATCGTGCTTATCGCACCGGGCACTGCCGACCTGATGGCGCGCCTGGCCCAGGGCATCGCCAACGACCTGCTGACCACCGTGGTGTTGGCCACCGACGCTATCGTTGCAGTCGCTCCGGCCATGAACCAGGCCATGTGGCGCGACCCGTCCGTGCAGGCCAACCTTGCGACCCTGGAATCCCGCAACTTCCGCATCTTCGGCCCTGCCAGTGGCAGCCAGGCCTGTGGCGACGTGGGTTACGGCCGCATGCTCGAACCCAACGACCTTGCGCAACTGGCCGCCGATTGCTTCGAGCGCCTGACGCTGACCGGCAAGCACGTGCTGATCACCGCGGGCCCGACCCAGGAAAACATCGACCCGGTGCGCTACATCACCAACCACAGCTCCGGGAAAATGGGCTTCGCCCTGGCCGAAGCTGCCGTGGAAGCCGGTGCCCGGGTTACGCTCATCACCGGCCCCGTGAATCTGCAGACCCCGGACCGGGTGACGCGCATCGATGTGGTCAGTGCCCGCGACATGCTCGCCGCCTGCGAAGCCGCCATGCCCTGCGATCTGTTCATTGCGTCTGCCGCAGTCGCTGACTACCGCCCGGAAGTCGTCGCCCCACAAAAATTGAAGAAAGACCCTACAAAGGGAGATGGCCTGCTGCTGCAGATGGTCCGCAACCCGGACATTCTGGCGACCATCGCCCAGCGTGAGGACCGCCCCTTCAGTGTCGGTTTCGCCGCCGAAACCGAGAACCTGCTCGACTACGCCGCGCGCAAGCTCAAGGACAAGAACCTTGATCTGATCATCGCCAATGACGTCGCCAACCCAAGCATTGGCTTCAACAGCGAAGAGAACGCCTGCAGCGTGATCGACCGGGCATTGCACGAAACGCTTTTCGCACAGACCAGCAAGGGCAAGATTGCCCGCCAGCTGGTGACTTTTATCGCTGACCGTATGAAACAGGTTTAATCACGTATGCACGCTCTACAAGCCAAGATCCTCGACCCACGCATTGGCGGCGAATTCCCGCTTCCGGCCTACGCCACCACAGGCTCGGCCGGCCTGGACCTGCGCGCCATGCTCAAAGAGGACACGGTGCTTGAGCCCGGCCAGACCCTGCTGATCCCGACCGGCCTGTCAATCTACATCGCAGACCCGAGCCTGGCCGCGCTGATCCTGCCGCGTTCGGGCCTGGGCCATAAGCACGGCATCGTGCTGGGCAACCTCGTCGGCCTGATCGACTCCGATTACCAGGGCGAGTTGATGGTCTCCTGCTGGAACCGTGGCCAGACCGCGTTCAAGATCTCCATCGGCGAGCGCATCGCACAGCTGGTACTGGTGCCCGTGGTTCAGGCGCACTTCGAAGTGGTTCAGGAATTCGACGAAAGCCAGCGTGGCGCAGGCGGTTTCGGACATTCCGGCAGCCATTGATCGTGCGGCACAATTCACTGGCAGGCCTGCCGATGAAGCCCTGAGCGGGCCTGGCAGGATGCAGAACACCTCATCCGCACCCGTAAGACCGAGCAGGGAGAGTCGAGTTTGAAAGGCATCAAACGCACAGCCAAAGCGGCCGCAGGCCAGGAAACGACTGATGCAACGGTCAAGGACGCCAACCTGAGCCTGGCAAGCCCGGGCCTTCTCCCTTCGCTCATCGGCATAGTGGCCGCCGGGGTCCTGGTCTGGCTCGGCCTGATGAGCCAGCCCCAGCAACAGGACCAGTTGGCCCAGGCCTGGGGCACCGCTCAAGCCGGCGCCATCGGCAAGGCCCTGCGCCAGATCAACGCCGGCACCCAGGCTGCCGCGCAGGACCCTGCATTGGGTGAAGCCCTGCAAAGCAACGACCCGGCGCGGATCGAAGCCGTCCAGAGTCAACTTGCCCACCGTGACAGCGTCATCGGCGCGCGCGTGAACCCCATCGGCTTCAACACCGTCGACAATCAGGGCGCCCTGCCGATCAGCTTCGCGACCCTGGACATGCTCGCCAAGGCCGCCAAAGGCGAGACGCCCACCCCCGAAGCCCGCAAGGTGGGCGACAACTGGGTGGTCTACAGCGTCGCACCGGTGCGCACTTCCGCCGATGCGCCCGTCACCGGCACCCTGCTGCTGGGTTTCAAACTGCAACGGCTGACCAACGCCCTGCCAGAGGCACCCGCCGACGTCGGCCAGATCGTGCTGAGCCAGCAGTTTGGCGATGCAGCCGCCCAGAGCTTCCTGACCCGCGGGCAAACCGATGGCGGCCGCCCGATCGAATTCGCCACCGGCTTCCCCAACTGGAAGCTGACGTTCGCCCCCGGCCCCGCCCTGGTGTCTTCACCGCCCTCGCTGATGTTGCTCCTGGCGGCGCTGGTGGCCATTGGCAGCGTGCTGTTGGGTCTGTACCTGAACGAAAGCGCGCTCAAGCGCCGGGTCAAGGCCGACGCCCGGCAGCTGGAACAACTGCTCGAAGAACTCTCGGGCGGCAAAGCCGTCAAAGCCTTCAGCCTCAGCCTGCCGGCCCTGAACAGCCTGGCGCAGAGCATGGCGCGGATCTCGTTGCGCACCCCGCCGACCCCGGTCGTCGCCAGCAACGGTTCTGCCGCGGCCCCGTCCATCTCGCCAGGCAGCAAGGCTGTCTTTACGTCGCAGGATGCCGATGACAGCGAGCTGACCGATCCACTGTTTCAGGACACAGACATTCTCGACCTCGATGTCATCGACGAGTCGCAGTTTCTGGAGTCGGAGCAATCCCACGCAATGAGCAGCACCGTTTCCATCGCACCTGCATTTCCGGACACCATCTTCCGCGCCTATGACATTCGCGGCATCGTCGGCGAAACCCTCAGCGGCGAAACCGCCTACTGGATCGGCCGCGCCATCGGTGCCCAGACCCAGGCACAGGGCGAACCCAACGTCAGCGTCGGCCGCGACGGTCGTCTTTCCGGCCCGGAGCTGGTGGCCCAACTGATCAAAGGCCTGTACGACAGCGGCTGCCACGTCAGCGATATCGGCCTGGTGCCAACGCCCGCGCTGTACTACGCCGCCAACGTGCTGGCCGGCCGCACCGGCGTGATGCTCACCGGCAGTCACAACCCCAAGGACTACAACGGCTTCAAGATCGTGATCGCGGGCGACACTCTGGCCAACGAGCAGATCCAGGCGCTGCACGACCGCATCAAGCGCAACAACCTGCCGCCGGCCAAGGGCAGCGTCAGCAAGGTCGATATTCTTGACCTGTACAAAGGCCAGATCATCAACGATGTGGTGCTGGCGCGGCGCATGAAAGTGGTGGTGGATTGCGGCAATGGCGCAGCCGGGGTCATCGCGCCCCAACTGCTCGAAGCCCTCAATTGCGAAGTCATCCCGCTGTTCTGCGAGGTCGACGGCAGCTTCCCCAACCACCACCCGGACCCGGGCAAACTGGAAAACCTCCAGGACCTGATCGCCAAGGTCAAGGAAACCGGCGCCGACGTGGGCCTGGCATTCGACGGCGATGGCGACCGCGTAGGTGTCGTCACCAACGCGGGCAGCGTCGTATACCCTGACCGCCTGTTGATGCTGTTCGCCCGCGATGTGGTCAAGCGCAATCCGGGTGCCGACGTCATTTTCGACGTCAAATGCACACGGCGCCTGATTCCGTTGATCCAGGAGTACGGCGGGCGTCCGGTGATGTGGAAAACCGGTCATTCGTTAATCAAGAAGAAGATGAAGGAAAGCGGCGCGCTGCTGGCTGGCGAGATGAGCGGCCACATCTTCTTCAAGGAACGCTGGTTCGGTTTCGACGACGGTATCTACAGCGCTGCGCGCCTGCTGGAGATACTCAGCCAGGAAAAACTCAGCGCTGAAGAGCTGTTCCAGACCTTCCCGAACGATCTGTCTACACCGGAGATCAACGTCAAGGTTACCGAGACCAGCAAATTCAGCATCATCCAGGCGCTGGAGCGTGATGCGCAGTGGGGCAACGCCAACCTGACGAGCATCGATGGCGTACGCGTCGATTATCCGAAAGGCTGGGGCCTGGTTCGGGCTTCCAATACCACCCCGGTGCTGGTATTACGCTTCGAAGCCGAGACCGAGGCCGAACTGCAACGGATCAAGGACGTGTTCCGCACCCAGTTGAACAACGTAGCACCGGACCTAGAACTTCCTTTTTGATCAAATTTTCTTCAGTGGAGCCCAAATGACCCTCGAACGTGATGCCGCAGCCAACGCCGCCAAGGTCCTTTCCGAAGCGCTGCCTTACATCCGACGCTTCGTCGGCAAGACGCTGGTGATCAAGTACGGCGGCAACGCCATGGAGAGCGAGGAGCTGAAAACCGGCTTTGCGCGCGACATCGTGCTGATGAAGGCCGTGGGCATCAACCCGGTCGTGGTTCACGGTGGCGGCCCGCAGATCGGCGGCCTGCTCAAGCGCCTGTCCATCGAGAGTCACTTCATCGACGGCATGCGCGTCACCGATGCCCAGACCATGGACGTGGTGGAAATGGTGCTGGGTGGCCAGGTCAACAAGGACATCGTCAATCTCATCAACCGTCACGGTGGCAGCGCCATCGGCCTGACCGGTAAAGACGCGCAACTGATCCGCGCGAAGAAGATGAACGTGACCCGCCAGACCCCGGACATGACCAAGCCGGAAATCATCGACATCGGCCACGTTGGCGAAGTCGTGGGCATCAACACCGATCTGCTGAACATGCTGGTCAAGGGTGACTTCATCCCGGTAATCGCGCCGATTGGCGTGGGCGCCAATGGCGAGTCCTACAACATCAACGCCGACCTGGTCGCGGGCAAGGTGGCCGAAGCGCTGAAAGCCGAAAAGCTGATGCTGCTGACCAACATCGCGGGCCTGATGGACAAGGAAGGGAAAGTATTGACCGGCCTGACCACCGAGCAGGTCAACGGCCTGATCGCCGACGGCACCATCTATGGCGGCATGCTGCCCAAGATCCGCTGCGCCCTTGAGGCCGTGCAGGGCGGCGTGACCACCTCGCACATCGTCGATGGCCGCGTACCGAACGCCGTGCTGCTGGAAATCTTCACCGACACCGGCGTCGGCACCCTCATCAGCAACCGCAAGCGCGCCTGATCGATCTCTAGACGGGTGAATCACTCGTAGCAGCACGGCTTGCCGGCGGGGGCGTCCTTGAGATCGACCCCGCCGGCAAGCCGTGCTGCTACGGGAGATGTTTGCAGCAGAAAAACCTACTGCGTCAGCAACTGCTGCAATCGCGCGCGGTCCTGCGCGAAATCGGCATCCGCCTGCTTGCGCGTGGTCTGGTACCGCAGGATGTCGACTTTGAGATTCTGCTGCTGGTCGCGCACATCGCTCATCTGATCGATCAGGCTTTGCGGAACCTGACGCCCCGCTCGCTCCTGATCGGCCGCCTGCCCCTGCAACACCCCTTGCTGGGTCGCCAGGTTCTGGATATTGCCCTGGGCCACGGAAATCAGCGTATCGAGCTCCGCCAGCTTGCGCGTGCGGGCACGGTCGACGTCCGCCACGCTGCTGTACAAGTGCAGCAACTGCGCATCGGCATCGGCCTGGACCTTGGCCGCCTGCGCAGCCGCCTGGGCCTCGCGCATTTCATCGGCGGTCGGCGCAGGGGGCACCACCTGGATGACCCGCCCGCGCTGGTTGAGCACCTCATAGCCCTTGCCGGAATACTCCGCCGGCACCTGACGGTCCATGACGGTCACGCCACGGCTGTCGATGTACCGGTAGAACATGATGCCCGGGCTGTCATCGGCTTGAACGCCTGCGATGCAACCGACACTCAGCAACAACGAAAGACCTACTGCGCCCGGCTTGAGCATAAAAATCCCGATCCTCTGACGACTCAGATTCCGTACTGAGCCCGGTACGCCTCAACGGCTGGCAGATGCTGCTTGAGCTGCGGATCGTCTGCCAGGAATTCCAGCACCTGATTCAACGACACGATGCTCACCACCGGAATACCGAAGTCACGCTCGACTTCCTGGATCGCCGACAGCTCGCCGTTGCCACGCTCCTGACGGTTCAGCGCGATCAGCACGCCAGCGGCATTGGCGCCCTGGGCCTTGATGATCTGCATGACTTCGCGAATCGCGGTGCCTGCGGTGATCACATCGTCGATGATGAGCACGTTGCCCGCCAGCGCAGCGCCTACCAGGCTGCCGCCTTCGCCGTGGTCCTTGGCTTCCTTGCGGTTGAAGCACCAGGGCGTGTCGATGTCATGCCGGTCGGCCAAAGCCACGGCTGTCGTGGCCGCCAGGGGGATACCCTTGTAGGCCGGGCCGAACAGGACATCAAAGGAAATACCGCTTTCAACCACGGCAGCCGCATAGAACTTGCCCAGTTGGGCAAGTGCCGAACCGCTGTTGAAGAGACCGGCATTGAAGAAGTAAGGACTGGTCCGTCCGGACTTCAGAGTGAACTCACCGAAGCGCAAAACCCCACGATCGATGGCAAAACGAATGAAATCGCGCTGATACGCATGCATGAAAAAAGCCCCGAATACCACGGATTTAGCTAATTAGGTAGAGCTCGGGTATCATACACGCACGTGATTTTTGGGGCCATTTATGCGGATCATCAGTGTGAACGTTAATGGTATTCAGGCTGCAGTCGAGCGTGGTTTGCTCAGTTGGCTGCAAGCCCAGAATGCCGACGTCATCTGCCTTCAGGATACCCGCGCCTCCGCCTTCGAACTGGATGACCCGGCCTACCAACTGGACGGTTACTTCCTTTATGCCTGCGATGCCGAAGTCCCCACTCAGGGTGGCGTGGCACTTTATTCGCGGTTGCAGCCGAAAGCGGTCATCAACGGTCTGGGCTTTGAAACAGCCGACCGTTACGGGCGTTACCTGCAGGCCGATTTCGACAAAGTCAGTATTGCAACTTTGCTGCTTCCTTCCGGGATGAACGGCGATGAAGACTTGAACCAGAAGTTCAAGCTCATGGACGACTTCGGCAAGTACCTGGACAAGCAGCGGCGCAAACGTCGCGAGTACATCTATTGTGGCTCGCTGTATGTGGCGCAGCAGAAGCTGGACATCAAGAACTGGCGCGACAGCCAGCAATCCCCGGGCTTCCTGGCGCCAGAGCGTGCCTGGATGGACGAGATTGTCGGCAACATGGGTTATGTCGATGCCCTGCGCGAAGTCAGCCGCGAAGGCGACCAGTACAGCTGGTGGCCGGATAACGAACAGGCCGAGATGCTCAACCTGGGCTGGCGCTTCGATTATCAGCTGCTGACCCCGGGCCTGCGCCGTTTCGTACGCAGCGCACGCCTGCCACGCCAGCCGCGCTTCTCGCAACACGCGCCGCTGATCGTGGACTACGACTGGACGTTGACCATCTGACGTTCAGTTGACCAAAAGAAAAGCCGACGTGAAGTCGGCTTTTGCTTGTCTGCACCCCGAGAACACCTCAACCCCGTAGCAGCACGGCTTGCCGGCGGGGGCGGCGTGTCAGGCGATGCATCTTTTGCTGATACACCGCTCCCGCCGGCAAGCCGTGCTGCTACGGGTGGGTGGGCAGCGGGTTACTTGATCAGCCGCCAGGTGAACGGGTAGCGATAGGCAACGCCGTCATTGGCCTTGATCCCGGCGATGATCGTCAGCACCAGTGCGCCGACGCCCACCAGCATCAGCAGCGGGAAGCCGATGACGATCACCATCAGCAGAAAGCAGATCATCGCTGCGATCGCCACGGTGATCTGGAAGTTGAGGGCTTCCTTGCCCTGGGCGTCGATGAAAGGGTCAGCCTCTTTCTTCAACTGCCAGACAATCAACGGCCCCAGCAGGTTGCCGAACGGAAAGATCAGGCCGAAGAACGCCGCAAAGTGGCACAACATGGCCCACTGGCGCACTTCCTTGCTCGGCACTGGCAACGGCGGTTGACTGTCGATCATCGAACATTCCCTTTTCAGATGGTGGTGAAACCCGAATCAGTCAGCCAGGGCGGCTTTCTGCAATTCGAAGATTTCGTTCATGCCTTTCTGGGCCAGCGCCAGCATCGCATTGAGATCCTGCGGCTGGAACGGCGCGCCTTCGGCGGTGCCCTGCACCTCGATGAAACCGCCGGTGCTGGTCATCACCACGTTCAGGTCGGTCTCGGCAGCGGAGTCTTCCAGGTAATCCAGGTCCAGCACCGGCTCGCCCTGATACATGCCCACCGAAACGGCGGCGATCATCTGCTTGAGCGGGTCGCCGGCTTTCAGGCCACCGCGCTTCTTGATGGTCTTGAGGGCATCGATCAGCGCCACCATGGAACCGGTGATCGAAGCGGTGCGAGTACCGCCGTCGGCCTGGATCACATCGCAATCAACGTACAGCGTGATGTCGCCCAGCTTGGACATGTCCAGGGCTGCGCGCAGCGAACGGCCGATCAGGCGCTGGATTTCCAGGGTCCGGCCGCCCTGCTTGCCCTTGCTCGCTTCACGCTGGTTACGCTCGCCCGTTGCGCGGGGCAGCATGCCGTATTCGGCAGTCAACCAGCCCTGGCCCTGCCCCTTGAGAAAACGCGGCACGCCGTTTTCGACGCTGACGGTGCAGATCACCTTGGTGTCACCGAACTCGACCAGCACAGACCCCTCGGCGTGTTTGGTGTAGTTGCGGGTGATGCGGATCGAGCGGAGCTGATCGGCAGCGCGACCACTTGGACGTTTCATCTGGGATACCTGTACTGAGACGGAAAACTTGGGTGCATTATAGAGGCGCAAGCTCACGCTGGGGCATCTAATGAGCCGTCGATGACCGCTGGCACGCTCGCGAAACGACAAAACCGAACGCCTCACACACCCGATGGCCAATTCCCACGGCAGTTGCGGCATTTGGACATTTGGGCGCGCGACCTGCTCTGCGCTACAATCTTGCGCCTTTATAGCCTGTCGTTTTCGCACGACATTCATTCGGGCAGATCACCGCCCCGAACAGGCTACCGCCAACGCCTGACTTTATAGAGGTACTTGCCATGGTGCACAGCATGACGGCCTTCGCCCGCGCCGAACGAGCCGGCACCCAAGGCACGCTGAGCTGGGAACTGCGCTCGGTCAACCACCGTTATCTCGAACCGCACCTGCGCCTGCCCGAAGCTTTCCGCGACCTGGAAGGCGCCGTTCGCGAAGCGCTGCGTCAAGGCCTGTCCCGGGGCAAGATCGAGTGCACCCTGCGCTTTACCGAAGAAAGTGCCGGCAAACCGCTGCAGGTGGATCGCGAACGCGCCAGCCAGTTGGTGGCGGCAGCCGAGATCATTGCCAGCCTCATCAAGCAGCCCGCTGCGCTGAACCCGCTGGAAGTCCTGGCCTGGCCGGGGGTTCTGGTCGGCGACGCCAGTGACCCGCAGGCGCTGAACAATGACGCCCTGGCGCTGTTCAACGAAGCGCTGGACGAACTCAAGGCCGGTCGCGCCCGCGAAGGTGCGGACCTGGCCAAACTTCTCGACGAACGGCTGACGTCCATCAGCACCGAGGTCGCTACCCTGCGCACCCTCGTGCCGCAGATGCTCGCCACCCAGCGCCAGAAGGTGCTGGATCGCTTCGCCGACATGAAGGCCGAACTCGATCCGCAGCGCCTGGAACAGGAAATGGTACTGCTGGCGCAGAAAAGCGACGTCGCCGAAGAACTCGACCGCCTGAACACCCACGTCACAGAAGTGCGTCGAGTGCTCAAGACCGGCGGACAGGCCGGGCGCCGGCTGGATTTCCTGATGCAGGAACTCAACCGCGAAGCGAACACACTGGGCTCCAAAGCCTTCGATCCTCGTAGCACCCAGGCTGCGGTCAACCTCAAGGTGTTGATCGAGCAGATGCGCGAACAAGTGCAGAACATTGAGTAAGGCCACCTCCGACATGACCCACAGCACCGGCACTCTTTATATCGTTTCCGCCCCTTCGGGCGCGGGCAAGACCAGCCTGGTCAAAGCCCTGATCGATGCCCAGCCGCAGATCCGCGTCTCCGTTTCCCACACCACCCGCGCCATGCGCCCGGGTGAAGTGGACGGTGTGAACTACCACTTCGTCGATCGCGTCGAGTTCGTGCAGATGATCGAGCACGGTGACTTCCTGGAGCAGGCCGAAGTCTTCGGCAACCTGTACGGCACCTCGCAAAGCCGCCTGCAGCAGACCCTGGACGAAGGCCACGACCTGATTCTGGAAATCGACTGGCAGGGCGCCGAGCAAGTGCGCAAACTGATGCCCCACGCCCGCTCGATCTTCATCCTGCCACCCACCCAGCAGGCCCTGCGCCAGCGCCTGACCAACCGTGGCCAGGACAGCGACGAGATCATCGAAGGCCGCATGCGCGAAGCCGTGAGCGAGATGAGCCACTACGTCGAGTACGACTACATCGTCATCAACGACGATTTCGCCACGGCGCTGGAAGACCTCAAGGCGATTTTCCGCGCCAACCTGCTGAGCCAGGAACACCAGCAGCAGCGTCATAGCCAGTTGCTGACACAATTGTTGGCATAAACACGCTACTGCCGTTCTGCTTACACCACGAACCTGTAGGAGCGCGCTTGCCCGCGATGGCGGTGTGTCAGGCAATGATTGTGTTGGATTGATTGACGCCATCGCGGGCAAGCGCGCTCCTACGGGGCCGGGCAAAGCATTGAAAACGTGTCAAAACCGACCGCTCGTGGCTTGCCGCTTGAAGCTTTTGCCTGTCCACTTGTAAACTACCGAGTCCGCTCGCCCATCCGGGCACCGCGCATACCGCATTTGCTACGAGGAATACCCATGGCCCGCGTGACCGTTGAAGACTGCCTGGAACATGTAGATAACCGCTTTGAGCTGGTCATGCTCGCCACCAAGCGTTCGCGTCAACTGGCTACCGGCGGTAAAGAGCCTAAAGTAGCCTGGGAAAACGACAAGCCTACCGTTGTTGCCCTGCGTGAAATCGCAGAAGGCCTGATGGACTACGCAGTCATTGCAGAAGCCGAAATCGTTGAAGATGAACCACTGTTCGCAGCGTTCGAGGACGAGTCCAACGAGGCCGTCTAAGCCTATGCCCGGTCGACGTAGCAAGGCGCAGGGTCACAGCCCTCGGCAAGGAGTCCTATCTTGCCGAGCATAGACGCCCTCGCCGATCGCCTCTCGACCTACCTCGGCACTGACCAGGTCAACCTGGTTCGCCGAGCGTACTTTTACGCCGAACAAGCCCACGACGGCCAACGCCGTCGCAGCGGTGAAGCCTACGTCACGCATCCGCTGGCGGTGGCCAATATCCTTGCCGACATGCACATGGACCATCAGAGCCTGATGGCCGCGATGCTGCATGACGTGATCGAAGACACCGGCATCGCCAAGGAAGCGCTGTGTGCGCAGTTCGGCGAAACCGTGGCCGAACTGGTCGATGGGGTCAGCAAACTGACCCAGATGAACTTCGAGACCAAGGCCGAGGCGCAGGCCGAGAACTTCCAGAAGATGGCCATGGCCATGGCGCGCGACATCCGCGTGATCCTGGTCAAGCTGGCCGACCGCCTGCACAACATGCGCACCCTGGAAGTGCTGTCGGGCGAGAAACGCCGCCGCATTGCCAAGGAAACCCTCGAAATCTACGCGCCCATCGCCAACCGCCTGGGCATGCACAGCGTGCGTATCGAATTCGAAGACCTGGGTTTCAAGGCCATGTACCCGATGCGCTCCACGCGCATTGGCCAGGCCGTCAAGCGCGCCCGCGGCAACCGCAAGGAACTGGTCAACAAGATCGAAGAGTCGCTGAGCCACTGCCTGGCGGTCGATGGCATCGAGGGCGAAGTCAGCGGCCGGCAGAAACACCTCTACGGCATCTACAAGAAGATGCGCGGCAAGCGTCGGGCCTTCAACGAGATCATGGACGTCTATGCGTTCCGGATCATCGTCGACAAGGTCGACACCTGCTATCGCGTGCTCGGCGCTGTACATAATTTGTACAAACCCCTGCCCGGCCGCTTCAAGGATTACATCGCGATCCCCAAGGCCAACGGCTACCAGTCGTTGCACACCACACTGTTCGGCATGCACGGCGTGCCCATCGAAATCCAGATCCGCACCCGGGAAATGGAAGAGATGGCCAACAACGGGATTGCCGCGCACTGGCTGTACAAGTCCTCTGGCGACGAGCAGCCCAAGGGCACTCACGCTCGCGCCCGCCAGTGGGTCAAGGGCGTGCTGGAAATGCAGCAACGCGCCGGGAACTCGCTGGAATTCATCGAGAGCGTGAAGATCGACCTGTTCCCGGACGAGGTCTACGTGTTCACGCCCAAGGGCCGGATCATGGAGCTGCCCAAGGGCTCCACAGCGGTGGACTTCGCCTATGCGGTGCACACCGACGTCGGCAACAGCTGCATCGCCTGCCGGATCAACCGCCGCCTGGCGCCGCTGTCCGAACCGCTGCAAAGCGGCTCGACGGTTGAGATCGTCAGCGCGCCGGGCGCACGACCCAACCCTGCCTGGCTCAATTTCGTGGTCACCGGCAAGGCGCGTACCCATATTCGTCACGCCCTCAAGCTGCAGCGCCGCTCCGAGTCCATCAGCCTGGGCGAACGCCTGCTGAACAAGGTGCTCAACGGCTTCGAAAGCAGCCTGGACAAGATCCCGCGCGAACGCCTGCAAGCGATCCTGGCCGAGTACCGGGTCGAGGTCATCGAAGACCTCCTCGAAGACGTCGGCCTGGGCAACCGCATGGCCTACGTCGTGGCGCGCCGCCTGCTGGCCAGCGAAGGCGAGGAGCTGCCAAGCGCCGAAGGGCCGCTGGCGATTCGCGGCACCGAGGGCCTGGTGCTCAGCTACGCCAAGTGCTGCACACCGATTCCGGGGGACCCGATCGTCGGCCATCTCTCGGCGGGCAAAGGCATGGTCGTGCACCTGGACAACTGCCGCAACATCAGTGAAATCCGCCACAACCCGGAAAAATGCATCCAGCTTTCCTGGGCCAAGGACGTCACCGGCGAATTCAACGTCGAGCTGCGCGTCGAGCTGGAACACCAGCGCGGGCTCATTGCCCTGCTGGCCAGCAGCGTCAACGCAGCGGATGGCAACATCGAAAAAATCAGCATGGACGAGCGCGATGGCCGCATCAGCGTGGTTCAACTGGTGGTCAGCGTGCACGACCGTGTGCATCTGGCCCGCGTGATCAAGAAACTGCGCGCCCTGACCGGCGTGATACGCATCACCCGCATGCGCGCGTAGCCAAACCGCCAACAGGAGTTTTTCATGAGCAAGACCGTCATCTCCAGCGACAAAGCCCCGGCCGCAATCGGCACTTACTCGCAGGCGATCAAGGCAGGCAACACTGTCTACATGTCCGGCCAGATTCCTCTGGACCCCAAGACCATGGAACTGGTCGAAGGCTTCGAAGCCCAGACCGTCCAGGTGTTCGAGAACCTGAAAGCCGTGGCTGAAGCGGCTGGCGGTTCGTTCAAGGACATCGTCAAGCTGAACATCTTCCTGACCGACCTGAGCCACTTCGCCAAGGTCAACGAAATCATGGGTAAATACTTCGAACAGCCTTACCCGGCACGCGCTGCAATCGGCGTCGCTGCCCTGCCACGTGGCGCCCAGGTTGAAATGGACGCCGTGCTGGTCCTCGAGTAAATCCCCTCGCGGAGCGCATCCACGCTCCGCTACCCCCGAGCAAAGAAAGGACTCCGCATATGCGTATCGCATTTGCCCTCTCGCTGCTGGCCGCGCTGTTGAGCGGTTGCGCCAGCCATTCCAACAAGACGCCCGACGGCGTCTGGATCAACCAGGCCGCCATCGATGCCGCTGCCGAAGGTGGCAACCTGCGCCAATCGCTGCTGGCGTATGGCCCGACGCTGGAATGGAACATCAATACGGCGGCAGGCCAGGCTACGTCCTATAACGGTTTCGAGCTGACCGAAGGCAAGATCGCCAAAGACCCCGAGGGTCTGTGGAAGGTCAATGTCTATGGCAGCGCCTCTGACGATCTGAAGCTCAAGGGCGATGAACTGGTGCAGAACGCCAGCGACACAGGACCCGAACAGCATTTCCGCCAACCCAAGGAAGCCGCACAGGCCGGCGCACAGCCGGGTGCAGCCTTCGAACGGGCGCTCTACACCGCCTATCTGGGTGGCAAGTGGAAAATCGTCAATGGCGAAGGTGAAGGCAGCATCGTCGAATTCCAGCCGGACGGTACCGTCAGCGGCCTGCCGGGCAATGACCGCTACGCGCTGTGTCTGGCCGGCGACTGCGCTGCCATGAGCGGCGAATACGACAGCATGTGGCTGGAGAAGAACGAGCGCGGTAATCCGTGGGTGTTCGTGCGCACGGGCAAGCAGCTGGAGATTTTCCAGGCGGTGAACAACGCCCAGCCAACCGAAATGCCCGACCTGCGTCCGGGCGAGCGGCATTGGGTGCTGGAGAAAAACTGATTCCCTCAGTCAC
>NZ_JANHKS010000016.1 GCF_028682175.1 Pseudomonas putida
AATCACCCTCTGCCTGTCACTTCTTCTTGAACGAATAAAACAGATTCGGCTCGCTGACCACATACAACGTCCCGTCTGCCCCCATCGCAATCCCCTCCGCCTGCGGCACGCCCCTGGCCAGCCCCATGCTGCCTTTGCTCAACGACACATTGCCCACCGGCCGACCCGAGGTGTCCAGTTCCAGGATCTGCCGCGACTCATCGGACAGCGCCAGCAAGTGGCCGCTGATTTCATCGAACTGCAAGCTGGAAAGATCACGCACGAACAACCCGGCATCACGCTGTTTGCTCGACGTCACTTCAAGAGTACTCGGGGTGCTGTCATCGGGATTCGGGAAGCCCCGCACTTCAAGGATCTGTACCGGCTTGCGCTCCTTGGCGACAAACAGGCGCTTGCCCTTGTTGTCGTAGGCAAGCCCCTCAAAACCACTGTTGCCCCCAGCATTGATACCCAGGGTCAGTTGCTCGGCGTCGGCGGCATCGAGAAACCGCGTGTCGTCATCCACTTGCACCTTGATCAGCCGCTGGCTGTGCTCATCGCTGATCACATAAATGCCGGGGCTGATGTACTCCACAGCTTCCGCATCGCCAAACCCGGTCAGGGGAATGCGCCGAATAATACGGCCCTCCAGGCTCAACTCGACCAACTCGGGGTCTTTGTTGGTCACGGTAAACAGGGTGTTGCGATCGGGGTCGAAGCTCAGGGCCGAGACGTTGTCTTCCAGGCCTTCGATGATTCGGGCTTCGATCACCACTTCATAGTCATCAAGCCCCATCGCCTGTGCATCACTGGCCTGCCAGAACACATGCCAGTTGAACCACACCCGCTCGACCACGCGGTATTCGCGCACGACGATGAACGACAACGCCAGCGCAAGGACGGCCAGCAAGGTGAGCAGCATCGCTTTGAAAGGGGACGGGCGACGCATGTACGGAGCTCGGTTTCAGATGGGGGCGCATTAATATCACCCTAGTCTGAAACCAGACTTAAAACCCACCGACGCAGCTTCCCTGTAGGAGTGAGCTTGCTCGCGATAGCGGTGCAACAGTCACCTTTTCTGTATCTGAAACACCGCCATCGCGAGCAAGCTCACTCCTACAGGATTGCTGTGAGCCCAAGGACGGCGGCGGGCCGGATTGGGGGGAAAGCTCACTTCTTCTTGAACGAATAGAACAGGTTCGGCTCGCTGACCATATAAAGGGTGCCTTCCTCGTCCATCGTCACGCCCTCGGCGCGGGGGATGGTGTGGTCCAGGCCGTTGAGGCCGCGGATCAGGCTCATGAAGCTGACCTTGTTGCCTTTCTCGTCCAACTCCAGCAGCAGATGCGACTCCGCCGACAGCGCCAGCAGGTGCCCGGTCTTCTGATCGACATGCAGCGCCGAGAGGTTGCGCATGATGAGATTGCCGGTGTCAGGCAGCTTCTGCTTGTCGCCTTTCAACACGGCGCTGCCGTCGGACTTCCAGCTGAACAGTGCCGGCGGACGCTCCTCGCCCAGCAGGATCTGCTGGTTGCGCGCATCCCAGGCCACGCCTTCGAAGGCCTTGTTCTGGTCAACCGACGGGCCCAGGTCATATTTGGGGAAATCGGCGATGTTCAGGCTCTTGGTCTCGGGTGTCACGGTGACCATGGTCATCAGGTGCTGACGCTCATCGACGATGGCCAGCAGGCCATTGCCCAGCACCGCCACGCCCTCGGGGTTGCTCCAGCCCACCAGCGGGATCTTGCGCAGCACGTCACCCGTCACGCTCAGCTCCGCGAGGAAGGCGTTCTTGCCCATCACCGAATACAGGGTCTTGGTGGACGGGTCATAGGACAGGTCCGAAGCCTCATCCTTTTCCAGCCCGGCCAGCGGTTTGCCGTCGATCACCACCCGGTAATCCGGCAGCCAGATGCTCGCATCCTTTTGCGCAGAAGAGACCGTCTGTTCGCGCAGCCACAGCAACCCGCGGTCATCCCAGTGCCAGGCGTAAGACAAGCCCACGAGAATCACCACCAGGGCGATCAGCGACCAGCCCCCTACGGAACGCAGGGTGCGCTTGGGTTTGTTCAGTGGCGGGGTGTTAACGGTCATCGAGACGATCCTGAAAAATCCATTGGCACAGCGTCTGTGCGCTGCGGTCGGCGAGGAATTATCCGGATCGAGTGTGAAAAAAACGGCAATCCGGAAGTTCTCGTTACATCCACTTACTGAAAACAAAAAAGCCGCCTGCAATCTCTCACAGGCGGCCTTTCAGTGAAACGGCAACGATCAGCGCACGTCGCTTTCGAAACGGCTTTGCCCCGGCAGTTCGAGCACGATCTGGTCACCCACGTTGAACGGCCCCACGCCCGCTGGTGTGCCGGTCATGATGAGGTCGCCCGCCTGCAGCGAGAACTGCGACGCCATGTGCTGGATCATCGGCACGATGGGGTTGAGCATCTGGCTGCTGTTGCCGTCCTGGCGCACTTCGCCGTTGACGGTCAGGCGAATCGCGATGTCGGTCAGGTCCGGGTAGGCATCGGCCGACACGAACGGCGCAATCACCGCCGCGCCGTCGAACGACTTGGCGATTTCCCACGGCAGGCCCTTCTCCTTGAGCTTGGACTGCACGTCGCGCAGGGTCAGGTCCAGGCCCGGAGCGAAGCCGGAAATGGCATCCAGCACTTCTTCGCGGCTCGGGTTCTTGCTCAGGGACTTGCCGATCAGCACAACGATTTCAGCCTCGTAATGCACCGATCCACGGTCCTCTGGAATGCTGAAACCACCCTCGATTTCCACCACGCAACTGCCCGGCTTGATGAACAGCAAAGGCTCGGTCGGCACCGGGTTGTCCAGCTCCTTGGCGTGCTCGGCGTAGTTGCGGCCGATGCAGACCACCTTGCCCAGGGGGAAATGGACCTTGGTCCCGTCGATGTATTTGTGCTGGTAGCTCATTGAGCGCTCCTGAGTGCGTTTGGCAGCGGGTGCAGCTTACACCGCAAAGATCTTGCCCGGGTTCATGATGCCGTTGGGGTCGAAGACAGCCTTGAGGGCCTTCATGTAGTCGATTTCCAGCGGCGAGCGGCTGTATTCAAGGTAGTCGCGCTTGACCAGCCCCACGCCATGCTCGGCGGAAATCGAGCCGTTGTACTTCTCGACGATCTCGAACACCCACTTGTTGACCTTCGAACAGGTGGCGAAGAACTCGGCCTTGTCCAGGTTCTCGGGCTTGAGGATGTTCAGGTGCAGGTTGCCGTCGCCGATGTGGCCGTACCAGACCACTTCGAAATCCGGGTAATGCTCGCTGACGATGGCGTCGATTTCCTTGAGGAAGGCCGGCACTTTAGAGACGGTCACGGAAATGTCGTTCTTGTAGGGCGTCCAGTGGGAAATGGTTTCGGACAGGTATTCGCGCAGCTTCCACAAGTTCTGCAACTGCTGCTTGCTCTGGCTCATCACCCCGTCGATCACCCAGCCCTGCTCCACGCAATGTTCGAAGATTTCCAGCGCCTGGTTGGAGACGTCCTCGTTGACGGCTTCGAACTCCAGCAGCGCATAGAACGGAGTTTTGGTGGCGAAAGGCTCGGGCACGTCGCCACGGGCCATGATTCGGGCCAGGCCCTTGTCGGAAAAGAACTCAAAGGCTGTCAGATCCAGCTTGCCGTGGAAGGCGTGCAGCACCGGCATGATCGAATCGAAATCAGGGGTGCCGAGCACCATGCAGGTCAAGTTCTTCGGCTCGCGGTCCAGGCGCATCGTGGCCTCGACCACAAACCCCAGGGTGCCTTCGGCGCCGATGAACAACTGGCGCATGTCGTAGCCAGTGGCGTTCTTGGTCAGGTCCTTGTTCAACTCCAGGATGTCGCCCTTGCCGGTGACGACTTTCAGCCCGGCGACCCAGTTGCGGGTCATGCCGTAGCGAATGACCTTGATCCCGCCGGCATTGGTGCCGATATTGCCGCCAATCTGGCTGGAACCTGACGAAGCGAAGTCCACCGGGTAATACAGCCCGTTCTCCTCGGCGAAGTTTTGCAGTTGCTTGGTGATGACGCCCGGCTGGCAACGCACGGTGCGGTCGGTGGCGTTGAGTTCGAGAATCTGATTCATGTAGTCGAAGGAAACCACGACCTCGCCGTTGGTCGCCACCGCCGCTGCCGAAAGCCCGGTCCGGCCACCCGAGGGCACCAGCGCGACCTTGTGCGCATTGGCCCAGCGCACGATGGCCTGGACCTGCTCGACCGCCTTGGGGAACACGATTGCACTGGGCGCCGGGGCGAATTGCCGGGTCCAGTCCTTGCCCCAGGCTTCGAGGGATTGCGGGTCGGTCAGCACCTTGCCAGGCTCGACCAGACCCTTCAGTTCTTCCATCGCGGCAACGTCGATCATCAGCAGAACTCTCGGATTATTCATGATTATCCTGAGAACGCTTCACGTCGCAGGAACGGGTATTTAGCGGGGCACATATGCTAGCATACCGCCCCCGCAGAGACGTGCCTGAGGCCGACTCTCGGTGGCGCCATTGCGCCGCGAGGCAGCTTGCGCTGTCCATTTCCTGCCAATTTCTCCGGGACACAGGTTTACGCAGATGAGCAAGACTTCCCTCGACAAGAGCAAGATCAAGTTCCTTCTTCTCGAAGGCGTCCACCAATCCGCCGTCGACGTCCTCAAGGCCGCCGGCTACACCAGCATCGAGTACCACACCAAGTCTCTGCCGGAAGCCGAGCTCAAGGAAAAGATCGCCGACGCTCACTTCATCGGCATTCGCTCTCGCACCCAACTGACCGAAGAAATGTTCGACTGCGCCAAGAAACTGGTCGCCGTTGGCTGCTTCTGCATCGGCACCAACCAGGTTGACCTGGACGCTGCCCGCGAGCGTGGTATCGCCGTATTCAACGCGCCGTACTCCAACACCCGCTCCGTGGCCGAACTGGTGCTGGCCGAGGCCATCCTGCTGCTGCGCGGCATCCCCGAGAAAAACGCTTCCTGCCATCGCGGTGGCTGGATCAAGAGCGCGGCCAACTCCTTCGAGATCCGTGGCAAGAAACTGGGCATCATCGGCTACGGCTCGATCGGTACGCAGCTGTCGGTCCTGGCCGAGAGCCTGGGCATGCAGGTGTTCTTCTTCGACCCGCTGACCAAGCTGCCACTGGGTAACGCCACTCAGGTCACCAGCATGACCGAGCTGCTGGGCCTGGCTGACATCGTGTCCCTGCACGTGCCTGAACTGCCGTCCACCCAGATGATGATCGGCGAGAAAGAAATCCGCGCGATGAAAAAAGGCGCGATCCTGATCAACGCCGCTCGCGGCACCGTGGTTGATCTGGACGCCCTGGCCGACGCGATCAAGGACCAGCACCTGATCGGCGCCGCCATCGACGTGTTCCCGGTCGAGCCGCGCTCCAACGACGACATCTTCGAAAGCCCGCTGCGTGGCCTGGACAACGTGATCCTGACCCCGCACATCGGCGGCTCCACCGCCGAAGCCCAGGCCAACATCGGTCTGGAAGTGGCCGAGAAGCTGGTCAAGTACAGCGACAACGGTACTTCGGTGTCTTCGGTCAACTTCCCTGAAGTGGCCCTGCCGGCTCACCCTGGCAAGCACCGCCTGCTGCACATCCACGAAAACATCCCGGGCGTGCTAATGGAAATCAACAAGGTGTTCGCGGAAAACGGCATCAACATCTCCGGTCAGTTCCTGCAGACCAACGAGAAAGTCGGTTACGTGGTCATCGACGTCGACGCCGAGTACTCGGACCTGGCGCAAGAGAAACTGCAGCACATCAAAGGCACCATCCGCAGCCGCGTGTTGTTCTAAGCCTTGCTGCAATGAAAAAGGAGACCTTCGGGTCTCCTTTTTTTGTGCCTGGTGACGCCAATCCCGTAGCAGCACGGCTTGCCGGCGGGGGCGGTGTGTCATGCAACCCATTATTGGCTGACACACCGCTCCCGCCGGCAAGCCGTGCTGCTACGGATCGGGCGGCGCGCCCGTTATTTCACAGTAATGGTGATCTTCTGCGACTCCACCGGCGGGTTCAGCGGGATGTGGCTCTTGTCGCCCACCAGCAGCTGCAAGGTGTGCTGGCCAGGGGTGAGGGTCAATTCGGTTTCGGTCTGGCCCTTGCCGAAGTGGCGGATGTTGTCGGTGGTGGGCAGCGGTGCGTTCATGTCCGGCTGGTCTTTCACGTCGATCAGCAGGTGATGGTGCCCGGTGTCCGGCACATCCACGCCAGCCGGCGCGACGCCCATGCCCTTGAGCCCGAACTGCACCTTGAACGTGCCATTGACCGTCGCGCCGTCCTTGGGCGAGATGATGTACACCTCGGCGCCGGCGGGCGATGCAGTACGCGGCACATCGGCGGCCTGCACCACGAATGCAGAGCCCAGCAGCAGGCCGGCCAGGGCAGTTCTTGCAAATAGCGTCTTCATGATCTCTCCTGTTTTTATCGATGCCGACAATCGGACCTTGATCCAGCCCGTCCGGTTCACGACTTCACCTTAGCCCGATCTGGCACGGCGACGGCCGGGAGAGTGAATTTATGTCGAAGATTTCATCTTTTACAGCTCGAACGGCTCATTGCCGCGCCGACGGAACCAGCCGGTCAGCGACAAGCGCTCGTGACAGGCAGGCAGCACCTCGTGGGGCATGTCACCGGACATGAACACCACCAGGCAGCCACCCAGCGGCGGCACGTCGAACTCGGGCGCATTTTTCGGGAACATGCGCAGCTGTCCGCCATGCTCGGGCTGCCAGGCGTCATTGAGGTAGATCACCGCCGAAACCATGCGCTTGTCATCGTCCCGGAAACGGTCGACATGCTTGCGGTAGAACGCCCCCGGCGGATAGAGCGCGAAGTGGCACTCAAACTCTTCCAGGCCAAGGAACAACCCGCGATTGAGCGCCTGGCGCAGGCTGTCCATGAGTTCCAGATAGCGGTCGCAGGACGCGGCCTGCCCCGGCTCGATCCACTGGATATGATCGCCGCGTATCCCCTCGCGCACTTCCTGCGTCGCGCCGCGTCCCACGGCAGCAGGCGCCAGCTCGCCCTGAACCGCGCGCGTGCGGCATTCAAGGGCCAGCTCGCGGGTCAGGTCCGGCGGGAGAAAGAGGTTCTGCTGCGACCAGCCACGTTCGGCCAGGTCGTCGACGATGCGTAACAGCAGTGGATCATCAGGGGATAGGGACATGCCGCGCATAGTATCCATACGCCGGGCAATCCAACAGCTCCTGCGGTCCGCTGGACGAGGAATATTTTTCGCAGTGTATAAACAGGCAGGCGCTTTAAACGCAGGGTCGTCGAACCCATCGGTTTTCTTGGGGTCTGGCAACTGTTAACTCGACAAATCCCCGCCGCGCCGTCGAGAATAGCGGCTTGCCGACAGGAGTCACTAATGCGCCGTCTGTTTTTCCTGCTGTTGATGTTCTGCACCATGCCTGTCTGGGCAGACGTCCATGACCAGCTTTACAAGATCGCTGGTTGGCCGGATCAACGCGCGCACTTCAACGACGCCCTCAAGGCCGCCCAGCAGCGCTACAAGAATAGCCTGCCGCCTGCTGTATTCGACGCCCTCGTCAGCAACAGCAACCAGCGCTTCGCCCCTCAGGCCATGGATCAGCGCGCCGAGCAGAAACTGCGCCAGACGCTGGCCGATCCCAACCCGGCGCTGCAGTTCTTCCAGTCCCCGCTGGGACGCAAGATCGTCAACGCCGAGCTGACCGCCACCCGCCCCGATCAACTGGCAAAGAACGCCCAGGGCCTGCCCCACATGCAGGCTGACGACAACCGTCTGCTGATCATCGGCCACCTGGCCAATGCCCTGCCGGCCAAGGAGGCAGGCGCCGAAGTGAGCCTGGCGATTGCGGGCGTGGCTGCTGACAGCCTGAGTTCGATGATTCCGGGACTGATGGGCGGCGGTACCACCCAGGCCATGCTCGACGGCCAGCGCCAACGCCTGATGGGCCAGATCGCCAATGACATGAGCAACACGCTGTTGTATGTGTATCGGGACCTGTCCGACGCCGAGCTGGACGAGTTCGCAACCTTTGCCGAATCCGCCGAAGGCAAGGCCTACTACCAGGCCGCACTGGCCGCGATTCGCGCGGGCTTGGCGGTTGGGCAGCCGGTAAAGTAACCGCTCCTGACACCTCGAGCCCCTGTAGGAGTGAGCTTGCTCGCGATAGCGGTGCATCAGCTACATGAGAGGCGGCTGGCATACCCCAATCGCGAGCAAGCTCACTCCTACAAGCCTGCTCGGAGCGGGGCTCACCCCATCCGCTGGGTCAAGAACCTGAAAAACTGCAGCCGCAACTCCGGCAATTCATTGGCCAGATGATGCCGTGCTTCATGGAGCATGAAGATCTGCGGATGGTCGAACTTGTCCTTGAGCACCGCCAGGTTGTGGTTCCAGTCCACGGTCATGTCCGACTCGCCCTGGACGATCAGCGGGCTGCGGGGGCTGCGCGGGGCGCTTTCGATGCGTTCGATCCATTTGGCCAGCGCGCCGACCCAGGCCGTAGGTAGACGTCTGGGCTGCAAGGGGTCCGCTATGAGGAACGGCATGAAGGTCGGCACATTGGTGTTCTCGCTGAAGCGCCGGTCGATGCCTTTGACGAACGCCCGCAGCAGGTAATAGCTGACCTTCGACCAGGTCCAGCCCCGTGGCCGCACCAGCGGCGCCAGCAGGATCGACTGCCCTTGAATCGGGCTCTGGTCTCCATGATTGAGCAGGTGATCGATGACAATCGCCCCACCGGTGCTCTGCCCGCACAGGTGCCAGGGCTGAGGCAAATCCAGGGCTTTCGCCTCGACGAACAACCGCTCGAGCACCACCTGGTATTCAGCGAAATCAGTAATGCTCGCCCGCGTTCCGCTGGACAGGCCATGGCCCGGCAGGTCGCAGGAGATCACGGCATAGCCCAACTCCAGCGCCCACTCGATCACATGGCGATACAGGCCCATGTGGTCGTAGAAGCCATGCACCAGCACCAGCGTCGCGACCGGCTTTTCAGGCGTCCACAATTGGGTGACGATTTCGTATCCGCCGACTTCGAAACGCCCCAGCCGGCTGCTCACCCGTCCTTCGCTGCCCAACCCGGCCATGCTGTAGAACCGCTGGTACGCCTGCCCGTCATCGGAGAGCGCGAGGTTCTCCACCAGGGGCTTGAGGCCGGCACGCAGGCGGTCGGGGTCGAACGTGTTGGACATCGGTATTCCAGATCAGGCAGATGGAGGTCAAGGAGTGATCGTAGCTGCGAGTTTCATCTGTCCGCCAAGGCGTGGCAAGCTACGGCACCCAAATCGAAGCCACCCCATGACTGCTCACTCACGCACCCGACGTCGCACCGTTTTCATCGCGCTGGCCGCCTGCATCTGTGCCGCAGCCCTGTGGTGGGCCTATGGGTGGTTTGAGGGCCGATATGTGCGAGCGTTCAGTGACCAGACGGCATTGTTTGCAGGCGATGTCCTGAGCCTGCCGCCTGAACTGGCGGGGCCGGGCCGCGTTCGCGTCGTGCATTTCTGGGACCCGGCCTGCCCGTGCAATGTCGGCAACCAGCAGCACCTGAGCGACCTGGTGGCGCAGTTCTCGGGGGCCGGTGGCGTCGATTTCTACGCCGTACGCAAGCCCGGCAGCCAGGGCCAGTTGCCTGCGACACTGGATGCGATCAAACCCTTGAACAGCCTGCCCGGCGCCGAACGCATCAGCGCAAGCCCCGCTGTTGCGATCTGGGACCGCCAGGGCCGGCTCGCCTACTTTGGCCCCTACAGCGAAGGGCTGGTGTGCAACTCGAAGAACAGCTTCATCGAGCCGATCCTTCAGGCGCTGCTGCAGGACAGACCGGTCAGTGCGACGCACACCATGGCGGTGGGCTGCTACTGCCCCTGGGCCCCCGAAACCCCGTAGCAGCACGGCTTGCCGGCGGGGCGGTAGGTCCGACACAGATGAGTTGACTGACACACCGCCCCCGCCGGCAAGCCGTGCTGCTACGGGCGACTCAATGGGTGTCTTTGTAATCGATCACGTAGGGCAGCTTCTCACTCGCCGTCTTGCTCAGCGCCTTGTGCTTGACCGACTTGAATCCCCCCAACTGCCTGGCGCTCATGCCGCCGCCGATTGATTTGCTCACCGGCGGCTCCACCATCAGGTCGCTCGCCGCCTCCAGCGCACGGTGGTAGCCGCTGCGCTCGCTCAGATTGAAGTCAGCCAGCACCAGCCGCCCTCGCAGCCAGTCTGCCCAATAGAATTCGAGAAACTCCGGCGACACATCCCCCGCCTTTGGTTTGTCATACGCCGCGCCGCGCACGAAGTAGACGATGCTGCGCAGGATGTCGTTCTGCATCGACTTCAACCCCACATGGGCAGGCAACTGATCGGGCGCCAGCGACTGGCCGTTGCCATCCTTGAGCCAGACCTTGTGCGCCTGCTGCATGCGCTTCCAGAAGGTCGGCATATCGGCGCTGTCGCTGAAATCGTCGGTGATGCGCACCTTCATTTTCATCTGCGGCCCGGCGCCGGGTTGCTCCCACAATGCGCTGAAGGTGTGGTGCCCGTCGGTGAGGTAGAACTGCCCGCCGGGGCCGACCACCACGGTCTTCATGTCCTGAGGATGGGCATTGGGCTCGTCCTTGCAGGCGAAGCTCTCGGGCTTGAGCGGATCAGCAGCCTCGCCGATGCGCCTGGCCTCATCCTGACCGTTGCTCTCGCAGATTTCGTCAAAGAGCTTCTGACGATCCTTGGCGAAGCGTTCGAGCTTGTAATACACCTGATCGAAACCGATGACCGCCTGGGTCGGATGGACCTGCTCGAGGCTGACTTCGACGATGTCACCAGGCTTGGGCGCGGCGAAGGCCAGGGCCTGGCCGCAGGACAGGGCCAGCAGGAGCGTCAGGGCGAGGGAGGGAATCCGCATGGTTCAAGACTCTTGAGGGCGTGGGCTGAGCTTAATGCAATAAGCACCTGACACAACCCGACACTTGTAGGAGCGGGCTTGCCCGCGATGGCGGCCTGTCTGAAACGCATACGGCGACTGACACGACGCCATCGTCCGGATGCGGCCCAGACCAAGCGCGCTCCTACAGGCTGTGGCGCATAGTGCTGCTACACAGCCCCGCGACAAATCTGTAGCCTTTCGCCTTCCCGACGATCTTTAGAGCCTCTGCATGAAACGCAGCCTTTCCGTCATTGCCTTTGTGGTCGTCCTGATTGCAGGTAGCGGCGCCTGGTACATCCACGGCAAGCAACCGGTACGCGATGGCGAGATCGCCCTGCCAAAGCTCCAGGCGCCGGTCACCGTGCGTTACGACGAGCGCGGTGTGCCGCACATCAAGGCCGAGAATCAGGATGACCTCTACCGCACCCTGGGCTATGTCCACGCTCAGGACCGGCTGTTCCAGATGGAAATCCTGCGCCGCCTGGCCCGTGGTGAACTGGCCGAGGTGCTGGGGCCCAAACTGGTCAACACCGACAAATTGTTCCGCAGCCTGCGTATCCGCGAGCACGCTGACGCCTACGTCGCCCGCCAGGACAAGAACACACCGGCCTGGAAGGCGCTGCAAGCCTATCTGGACGGCGTTAACCAGTTCCAGGCAACTCACCCCCGCCCCATCGAGTTCGACGTGCTGGGCATCGAAAAGCGCCCGTTCACGGCAGAAGACACGCTGAGCATCGGCGGCTACCTGGCCTACAGCTTCGCCGCCGCCTTTCGCACCGAGCCCTTGCTCACTTACGTACGCGATCAACTGGGCGCGGACTACCTGAAAACCCTGGACCTGGACTGGCAACCCCAGGGCGCCCTGCACCCCTCGCCCGCGCTGACCAGCAAGGATTGGAAAGGCCTGGGTGACCTGGCCCTGCTCAGCCAGCAGGCCCTCGAAGACGCAGGCCTGCCACAGTTCGAAGGCAGCAACGCCTGGGCAGTGTCGGGCAGCCGCACCCAGAGCGGCAAACCCCTGCTGGCCGGCGATCCGCATATCCGCTTCTCGGTGCCGGCGGTCTGGTACGAGGCGCAGCTGTCGGCCCCGGGCTTCGAGTTGTACGGCCATTTCCAGGCGCTCAACCCCTTCGCCCTGCTGGGCCACAACATGGATTTCGGCTGGAGCCTGACCATGTTCCAGAACGACGACGTCGATCTGATCGCCGAGAAGGTCAACCCTGATAACCCCAATCAGGTCATGTACCACGGCGCTTGGGCCGACATGACCTCGCGCATCGATCAGATCAAGGTCAAGGGCCAGTCGCCGATCAGCTTCACCCTGCGCCAGTCGCCCCACGGCCCGATCGTCAATGACGTGCTGACCGCCAGCGGCATTCAGGAGCACGCCAACACGCCGGTCGCCATGTGGTGGTCATTCCTGGAATCCGAGAACCCAATCCTGCAAGGCTTCTATGAGGCCAACCGCGCCGACACCCTGGACAAGATGCGCAGCGCCGCCGAGAAGATCCACTCACCGGGCCTGAACGTGGTCTACGCCAACGCCCACGGCGACATCGGCTGGTGGGCCGCCGCGCAACTGCCCAGAAGGCCGGAGGGCGTGAACCCGGCGTTCATCCTCGACGGCAGCACCGATCAGGCCGACAAGAACGGCTTCTACCCTTTCAGCGCCAACCCGCAGGAAGAAAACCCGGCGCGCGGGTACATCGTTTCGGCCAACTTCCAGCCGGTATCGCCCCTCGGGATCGAGATTCCCGGCTACTACAACCTGGCCGAGCGCGGCCGTCAGCTGGACAGGCAACTGAGCGACAACAGCGTGAAGTGGAATCTGGACAACAGCCAGGCGCTGCAACTGGGCACCCGGACCGACTACGCCGAGCAGATCCTCAAGCCTTTGCTGCCGGTACTGCGTCGTGTGGTCAGCGACCCCGAAGAGCATGACCTGCTCGAACGCCTGGCCACCTGGAAGGGCGACTATCCTGTGGATTCGGTCGGTGCCACGCTGTTCAACCAGTTCCTGTTCAACCTCTGCGACCAGACCTTCCGCGACGAACTGGGCGACGCGTTGTTCTCGACGCTGATTTCAACACGTGTCATCGACATGGCGCTGCCCAGGCTTGCCGCCGACGAACACTCGCCGTGGTGGAACAATCGCAACTCCAATGAACCGGAGAGCCGCGATCACACCGTCAAGGTCGCCTGGCATGCGGCGGTTTCCCACCTCAAATCCCTGTACGGCCTCAATCCCGAGGAATGGACCTGGGGCAAGGCGCACACCCTGACCCACGAACACCCGCTGGGCCGCCAGCCGCCGCTGGACATGCTGTTCAACGTCGGCCCCTTCGCCGCCCCCGGCACCCATGAAGTGCCGAACAACCTCTCAGCGAGCATCACCACGGCACCGTGGCCGGTGACCTACGGCCCCTCGACCCGCCGCCTGATCGACTTCGCCGACCCCGCCCATGCGCTGGGCATCAACCCGGTGGGCCAGAGCGGCGTGCTCTTCGACAAGCACTACGCCGATCAGGCACAGGCCTACATCACCGGACAGTACAGACCGGAGCGGTTCAGTGAGGGGGATGTGGCGGGGAATAGCAGGGAGGTGTTGAGGTTGGTGCCAGCTCACTGACATCAACCAATGCGGGGGACTGACATCCACCCTTGCGGGGATTAACACAAACCACTGTGGGAGCGGGCTCGCCCGCGAAGGCGTCGAACCTGGCGCATCGATGGTTGCTGAGCCACCGCCTTCGCGGGCAAGCCCGCTCCCACAGAAGCCCGCTCCCACAGATTCTCCAGGTTGGCCACGCGATGGTGGCCAACCTGACTTCAGATCAAGCCGCTTCCGGCGCCGGAGCGCGGCGTACGTCCGGCTGTTTCCAGCCATCAGCCGCTGCTTCTTCAATAGCCTGCTGAATCGCACGCTTGCGGGCGTTTTCAGCGCGGCGGGTGAAGAACCACACCAGGAAGGTCGCGATCGACACCGCCAGCAGGATCAGACTGGCAATGGCGTTGATCTCAGGCTTCACGCCCAGGCGCACCGCCGAGAACACTTCCATCGGCAGGGTCGTCGAGCCAGGCCCCGAGACGAAGCTCGCCAGTACCAGGTCATCCAGCGACAGCGCGAACGACATCATGCCGCCCGCCGCCAGAGACGGCGCGATCATCGGGATGGTGATCAGGAAGAACACCTTCCACGGACGCGCCCCCAGGTCCATCGCAGCCTCTTCGATGGACATGTCCAGCTCACGCAGGCGGGCCGACACCACCACCGCCACATACGCCGCACAGAACGTCGTGTGGGCGATCCAGATGGTGACGATGCCACGCTCCTGCGGCCAGCCGATCATCTGCGCCATGGCCACGAACAGCAGCAACAGCGACAGGCCGGTAATCACCTCAGGCATGACCAGCGGCGCCGTCACCAGCCCGCCGAAGAACGTGCGGCCCTTGAAGCGGGTCACGCGGGTCAGCACGAAGGCGGCCATGGTGCCCAGGGCCACTGCGGCGATGGACGTGTAGCAGGCGATTTCCAGCGAGCGCATCACCGCGCTCATCAACTGGGTGTTGTCCAGCAGGCCCACGTACCACTTCACCGACCAGCCGCCCCACACCGTCACAAGCTTGGAGGCGTTGAACGAGTAGATCACCAGGATGACCATCGGGGCGTAGATGAAGATCAGGCCCAGCACCAGCATCAGGTTCGAGAATCGGAAGCTTCTCATGCTTTGCCCTCCAGTTCTTTGGCCTGGCTACGGTTGAACAGAATAATTGGCACGATGAGGATCAACAGCATCACCACCGCCAGCGAAGACGCCACCGGCCAGTCGCGGTTGTTGAAGAACTCTTGCCACAGGACTTTACCGATCATCAGCGTCTCGGGGCCGCCCAGCAATTCAGGGATGACGAACTCGCCCACCACCGGAATGAACACCAGCATGCAGCCGGCGATGATGCCGTTCTTGGACAGCGGCACGGTGATCTTCCAGAAGCTGTTGAAGGTGCTCGAACCCAGGTCCGATGCCGCTTCCAGCAGGCTCTGGTCGTGCTTCACCAGGTTGGCGTACAGCGGCAGGATCATGAACGGCAAATAGGAATAAACGACACCAATGTAGACCGCGAGGTTGGTGTTGAGGATCTGCAACGGCTCGCTGATGACGCCCAGCCACATCAGGAAGGCGTTGAGCAGACCGTTGTTGCTGAGGATACCCATCCAGGCATAGACGCGGATCAGGATCGCGGTCCAGGTCGGCATCATGATCAGCAGCAACAGCACGGTCTGCATTTCCTTGCGGGCAATGGAAATGCCGTAGGCCATCGGATAGCCGATCAGCAGGCACAGCAAGGTGCTGAAGAAGGCCATCTTCAACGAGCCCAGGTACGCCGAGATGTACAGGTCATCGCCGGTCAGCAACGAGTAGTTGGCGAAGTTGAGCACGATGTCGAGCTTCTGCTCGGCGTAGGAGAAGATCTCGGTGTACGGCGGAATCGCGACGTCGGCTTCAGCGAAACTGATCTTGATGACGATCAGAAACGGCAGCGCGAAGAACAGGAACAGCCACAGGAATGGAACCCCGATGACCGCCTGACGGCCATTGGGCGTGATGCGTTGCAGCGTGCGTTTGAGTTTTCGGATTTTCATGAGCGCAGTACCACGCCGCTGTCGTCTTCCCACCACACGTAGACTTCATCGTCCCAGGTAGGACGCGCGCCACGGCGTTCGGCGTTGGCCACGAAGGACTGAACCAGCTTGCCGCAGGCCAGTTGCACGTAGAACACCGAGTGACCGCCCAGATAGGCGATGTCGTGGACCTTGCCGCGCGACCAGTTGTATTCGTAGGTCGGCTGCTCGGTGGTGATGAGCAGTTTCTCCGGACGAATCGCGTAGGTGATCTGCTTGTCTTCCACCGAGGTGCTGATGCCGTGGCCGACGAAGATATTGCGTTCAAGCTCGGGGCTGCGGATCAATGCGTGGCCTTCCATGTCCTCGATGACTTCGCCGTCGAACAGGTTGACGTTACCGATGAATTCGCAGACCAGGCGGCTGGTCGGGGTCTCGTAGATGTCCACCGGGCTGCCGATCTGGGCGATCCAGCCCAGGTGCATGATCGCGATACGCTGGGCCATGGTCATGGCCTCTTCCTGGTCGTGGGTCACCATCACGCAAGTCACGCCGACGCGCTCGATGATCTCCACCAGTTCCAGTTGCATCTGCGAGCGCAGTTTCTTGTCCAGTGCGCCCATGGGCTCATCGAGCAGCAGCAGTTTCGGCTTCTTGGCCAGCGAGCGGGCGAGTGCCACGCGCTGACGCTGACCACCGGAAAGCTGGTGTGGCTTGCGCTTGGCGTACTGGGTCATCTGCACCAGCTTGAGCATCTCGGCCACGCGGGCGTCGATCTCGGCCTTGGGCAGTTTGTCCTGCTGCAGGCCGAAGGCGATGTTCTGCGCCACGGTCATGTGTGGAAACAGCGCGTAGGACTGGAACATCATGTTGATAGGACGTTCGTACGGCGGCATGTCAGTGATGTCGACGCCATCGAGGAAAATGCGCCCCTCGGTAGGCCGCTCGAAACCGGCCAGCATGCGCAGCAACGTGGACTTGCCCGAACCAGAACCGCCAAGCAGGGCGAAAATCTCGCCTTTGTTGATCTGCAGAGACACATCGTCCACAGCAACCGTCTCGTCGAACTTTTTGGTGACCCGATCGATTTTGACCAGCACCTGTTTAGGTTGCTGACCACCCTCAAGGGCTTTTTTGTAGGCGCCGGAGGCAACTGCCATGGGTGAAACTCCCAACTGTTTTTGCACCCGGCCACTACGGCCGGGCGCCTGGTCTTATTTACCGGATTTGATCTTGGTCCAGCTGCGCGTCATGACGCGCTGAATTTTCGGCGGCAACTCGGAGTTGACGTACAGCCGCTTCTGCACGTCGGCCGGTGGATACACCGCCTCGTCGTTACGGATTTCCTGATCCATCAGTTCGCCCGAAGCCGGGTTCGGGTTGGCGTATCCCACCTGGTCGCTGACCTTGGCGATCACGTCAGGCTTGAGGATGTAGTTGATGAATGCGTGAGCGGCTTTGACGTCCGGGGCATCGGCCGGAATCGCCAGCATGTCGAACCACAGGTTGCCGCCCTCTTTGGGAATTGCGTAGGCGATGTTCACGCCCTTGCCCGCTTCTTCGGCACGGGCCTTGGCCTGGAACACGTCGCCGGAGAAGCCGGCCGCGATGCAGATGTCACCGTTGGCCAGGTCCGTGATGTATTTGGAGGAGTTGAAGTAGGTCACGTAAGGACGGACCTTGAGCAACTTGTCTTCAACTTTCTTGTAGTCTTTCTCGTCGGTGCTGTTGGGGTTCAGGCCCATGTAGTTCAGCACGGCGGGCATCATTTCATCTGCCGAATCGAGGAAGGCCACTCCGCACTTCTGCAGCTTCTTGATGTTCTCGGGTTCGAACAGCACGGCCCAAGAATCGATGGTGTCGACGCCCAGCACTTCCTTGATCTTGTCGACGTTGTAGCCAATGCCGTTGGTGCCCCACAAATACGGCACGGCGTACTGGTTACCCGGATCGTTCTTCTCCAGGCGCTTCATCAGTTCGGGGTCGAGGTTGGAATAATTGGGGAGTTGCGACTTGTCGAGCTTCTGGAACGCACCGGCCTTGATCTGCTTGCCAAGGAAGTGGTTGGAGGGCACTACCACGTCATAACCGGTGTGACCGGCCAGCAGCTTGCCTTCCAGGGTTTCGTTGGAGTCGAAGACGTCGTACTTGGTCTTGATCCCGGTGGTGGACTCGAAGTCCGCCAGGGTCGTGGTGCCGATGTAATCGGACCAGTTATAAATGCGGACAGTGGATTCCGCGTAAGCACCGACGGCGAGCGTCAGGCCGGCTCCGAGCAGCAAGCCTTTGGAAAATAAAGAAATAGACACGTTTGCAGTCCTTTTCAGTAGTTGGGCCTGTTGCCCGTGCCGAGGGCAGCCGTGGCCGCCTGAAACAAATCCGGCGCGCAACTTACCTTCGATAAACCCTTGTCGCAAAAAGAATTTTTTCTTACATCGAAGAACACACATCGTCTGTAGGAGTGAGCTTGCTCGCGATTGCGATCTGTCGGATACGAATCTGTTGACTGACTCACCGCAATCGCGAGCAAGCTCACTCCTACAGAGGCAAAGCGCGTGCTGCCGAAACAGCACGCTACAGGCTTACTTGCCCGACTTGATGTTGGTCCAGCTGCGGGTCATCAGGCGTTGAGTCGCTGCCGGCAGGTCGGCGATGGCGTACAACTTGGCCAGGACATCAGCAGGTGGATACACACCCGGGTCGGAAGTGATTTCCTTGTCAACGAACTCGGTCGCAGCCTTGTTACCGTTCGGGAAGTGAACGGCGTTGGTGATTTCAGCCATCACCTTCGGTTGCAGCAGGAAGTTCATGAACTTGTAGGCGCCGTCGACGTTTTCTGCGTCTTTTGGAATGGCGACCATGTCGTAGAAGCTGCCAGCGCCTTCTTTCGGAATGTTGTAGCTGACCTTGATCTTGCCACCGGCTTCTTCAGCACGGGCCTTGGCCTGGTACACGTCACCCGAGTAACCCACGGCTACGCAGATGTTGCCGTTGGCCAGGTCGGAGATGTACTTGGAGGAGTGGAAATAGGTGACCGAAGGACGAATCTTCTTGAACAGCGCTTCAGCTTTCTCGATGTCTTCTTTCTTCTGGCTGTCGGTTGGCAGGCCCAGGTAATGCAGCGCCACTGGCAGCATTTCGGTCGGCGAATCCAGGAAGCTCACGCCGCAGGCTTTCAGCTTGGCTGCGTTTTCAGGCTTGAACAGCAGGTCCCACGAGTTGACCGGGGCGTCGGCGCCCAGTGCAGCCTTGACCTTCTCGGCGTTGTAGCCGATACCGATCGAACCCCACATGTACGGGAAGGCGTGCTTGTTGTCAGGGTCGCTGACGGACACGGCTTTCAACAGTGCAGGGTCCAGGTTTTTGTAGTTGGGCAGCTTGGACTTGTCCAGCTCCTGGTAAACACCGGCCTTGATCTGCTTGGCCAGGAAGTTGTTGGATGGCACAACGATGTCGTAGCCCGACTTGCCAGCCAGCAATTTGGCTTCCAGAGTCTCGTTGCTGTCGAAGACGTCGTACACCACTTTGATGCCGGATTCTTTTTCGAAATCGGCAATGGTGTTCGGTGCGATGTAGTCGGACCAGTTATAGACGTGCAGAACTTTGTCATCGGCGTGTGCGGCCGCAGCCACTGCGCCCATCATGGACAACGCGAGGAGGGTTTTGCCAAATTTCTTCATTCGTACAGCTCCAGTGTTTTTATGTTAGCGGCGACTAAAACAACCGTTAGTCTGGCAATTTCCTGGGCGGCCTTACAAGCGCACCTGCCCGCCATGTTGCATAACTTTCAAAGATTTCATCTGCACGCCAACACCTTCCCCGTCCTGTAGGAGTGAGCTTGCTCGCGATAGCGTCCACTCAGACGCTGCATCTGCGACTGACAAACCGCAATCGCGAGCAAGCTCACTCCTACAGTCCATCACTTACTCAACTCAGCCAGGGTCAGATCCAGGCATTTGCGTGCCTTTTCCACCAGCTCATCGATCTCGGCAAAGCTGATGACCAGCGGTGGCGAGATAATCATGGTGTCGCCCACTGCCCGCATGATCAGCCCGTTATTGAAGCAGAAGTTGCGGCAGATCATGCCTACACCAAGACCCTCGTAACGCTTGCGAGTTGCCTTGTCCTTGACCAGCTCGATGGCCCCGAGCAAACCGACGCCACGCACCTCACCCACCAGCGGATGATCGTTCAACTCGCGCAAACGCTTCTGCAAGTATGGTGCCGTTTCCGACTTGACCCGCTCCACGATCCTCTCGTCGCGCAGGATGCGAATGTTTTCCAGACCCACCGCTGCCGCCACCGGGTGCCCCGAGTAGGTGAAGCCGTGGTTGAAGTCCCCGCCCTCGTTCAGCACCTTGACCACTTCATCGCGCACGATGACGCCGCCCATGGGGATGTAGCCGGAGGTCAGGCCCTTGGCGATGGTCATCAGGTCAGGTTTGAGATCGAAGAAATCGCTACCGAACCACTCACCGGTGCGGCCAAAACCACAGATCACCTCATCGGCCACGAACAGGATGTCGTACTTGGCCAGGATCTCCTTGATCTTCGGCCAGTAGGTGGCTGGCGGTACGATCACGCCGCCTGCACCCTGGATCGGCTCGGCGATGAATGCACCGACGTTGTCTTCGCCGACTTCGAGAATTTTCTTTTCCAGTTGCTCGGCAGCCCAGACGCCGAACTCATCCGGGGTCATGTCGCCGCCTTCATCGAACCAGTAAGGCTGCGGGATATGAACGATGCCGGGAATCGGCAGATCGCCCTGCTCATGCATGTACGTCATGCCACCCAGGCTCGCGCCCGCCACGGTGGAGCCGTGGTAGCCGTTCATGCGGCTGATGATGGTTTTCTTCGAAGGCTTGCCCTTCACCGCCCAGTAGTGACGAACCATGCGCAGCACGGTGTCGTTACCTTCGGAGCCGGAACCAGTGAAGAACACGTGGTTCATGCCTTCTGGGGCGATGTCGGCAATCGCCTTGGCCAACTGCAATGCAGGCGGGTGGGCGGTCTGGAAGAACAGGTTGTAATAAGGCAGCTCGCGCATCTGCTTGCTGGCGGCGTCCGCCAGTTCGTCGCGGCCATAGCCCACGGCCACGCACCACAGGCCGGCCATGCCGTCGAGGATCTTGTTGCCTTCGCTGTCCCAGAGATAAACGCCCTTGGCGTTGGTGATGATGCGCGGGCCTTTCTCTTTAAGCTGTTTGAAGTCGCTGAATGGCGCCAGGTGATGGTCGCTGCTGAGGGCTTGCCATTCGCGGGTCTGCGGGTTGTTGGAACTCATGAACCACTCCATTAGCTGTGTATCGCGTGTCGGCGCCGCTGGCCCGCGAAGGCCGGGCGGCGCCTGTGATCTTCAGACGGCGAAGAGCAGGAATTCCCGCTCCCACGAACTGATCACACGCTTGAAGTTTTCGTGCTCGGCGCGCTTGACCGCGACGTAGCCGGTGACAAATGTCTTGCCCAGGTATTTCTCGACGGTCTTGCTGTTTTCCATCCGCTCCAGCGCGTCCTCGATGGTCAGCGGCAGGCGCAGGTTGCGGCGCTCATAACCGCGACCCACGACTGGCGCGCTCGGATTCAAACCCTCGACCATGCCGATATAGCCGCACAGCAGGCTCGCGGCGATGGCCAGGTACGGGTTGGCATCGGCGCCCGGCAGACGGTTCTCGACGCGGCGGTTCTGCGGGCCGGCATCCGGTACGCGCAGGCCGACCGTGCGGTTTTCCTCGCCCCACTCCACGTTCACCGGCGCCGAGGTATCGGGCAGGAAGCGGCGGAACGAGTTGACGTTCGGCGCGAACAGCGGCAACAGCTCGGGGATCAGCTTCTGCAAGCCACCGATGTGGTGCAGGAACAGCTGGCTCATGGTCCCGTCTTCATTGGAGAAGATGTTCTTGCCGGTCTCCATGTCGACGATACTCTGGTGCAGGTGCATCGCACTGCCAGGCTCGCCGGTCATGGGCTTGGCCATGAAGGTGGCGGCCACGTCGTGCTTGAGCGCGGCTTCACGCATGGTGCGCTTGAACACCAGGATCTGGTCGGCCAGTGATAGCGCATCGCCGTGACGGAAGTTGATTTCCATCTGCGCGGTGCCGTCTTCGTGAATCAGTGTGTCCAGGTCCAGGTGCTGCAATTCGCACCAGTCGTAGACATCTTCGAACAGCGGGTCGAATTCGTTGGCCGCCTCGATGGAGAACGACTGGCGACCGGTTTCCGGGCGGCCCGAACGGCCAACCGGTGGCTGCAGCGGGTAGTCGGGGTCTTCGCTGCGCTTGGTCAGGTAGAACTCCATCTCCGGCGCCACGATCGGCTTCCAGCCACGGTCTGCATAGAGTTGCAGCACTTTCTTCAATACGTTGCGCGGCGACAGCTCGATAGGGTTGCCTTGCTTGTCGTAGGTGTCGTGAATCACCTGCGCGGTAGGCTCGATGGCCCAGGGCACCAGATACACCGCGTTCTGGTCAGGACGGCAGAACATGTCGATGTCTGCGGCGTCCAGCAACTCGTAGTAGATGTCGTCTTCGACGTAATCGCCGGTCACGGTCTGCAGCAATACGCTCTCCGGCAAGCGCATGCCCTTTTCGGCAATGAACTTGTTGGTCGGAGCGATCTTGCCGCGGGTGATACCGGTAAGGTCGGCGATCAGGCACTCGACTTCGGTAATCCTGTGTTCTTTCAACCAATCGGTGAGCTGGTCGAGGTTGGTACTCATAAATACCTCAGGGGTTTCAGTTCCTGGTCGTCGTCATGGCGATCAGGCGTTCTTTGACGCTTGCGCGTCGCGTTGTATCGCACGCTTTCGACAGGCATCGCCAAATGCCTGCAGGATTGAAAGATAGTCCGGGTTCTGCGTGACCTGCCACTCCGGGTGCCATTGAACGCCCAGTGCAAACACGTCAGATGAAGCAAAAGCCGCGCCCGCAGGAACGGAGATCGCTTCGATCAAGCCATCCGGGGCTTTCGCCTCGACTCGCAGACCAGGTGCAAGACGCTCGATGCCCTGTCCATGAATTGAATTGACACGAATTTCTTCACCCAGCCCCAGACCCGCCAACAGGCCACCGGCCTCGATGTGCATCGGATGGCTCGGAGCATATTGAATTTCAACGGGTTCATTGTCCGGTTCACGATGATCCATGAACGTTCCAGTCTCGTGAACCTTCTGGTGAAGACTGCCACCAAACGCCACATTCATCTCCTGAAAACCGCGGCAAATGCCCAAGACAGGCACGCCGGCGGCCACAGCGGCACGAATAAGGGGTAAGGTGGTGTGGTCGCGTGCAGGATCATGAGCAGTCCCCGGCGCGCTGGCAGGACCACTATAGTGATAGGGTTCGACGTTGGATGGAGAACCGGTGAAGAGCAAGCCATCGACCGCCGCGAGTATGTCGGCAGGATCGAGCAGCTCTGCCAGTGACGGCAGAATCAGCGGCAGGCCCTTGGCAGCGACGGCAACTGCGCGGACGTATTTGTCGCCACTGATGTGATAGGCATGCGAGCCGATTTGCTGAGTGCAGGCGGTGACGCCGATCAGCGGAAGGCGAGACATGTGACCCCCGGTATTATTGCTGTTATGGGTTGCAAACGAGCTTAGCCTTGTTCATTTTTTTACACAACAGCCCCGTAAAAAATAAAACACGCCCCGCTCAAGATCGCAGTTCCCAAGACCTCCAGCGTCCTTTTTCTGCCCTAAAGTGCGGCAAAAATGGCCTTGAGGCGCCGTTTTAGGGCAAAACAGGGCTCTCTTGACTTCAATCGGGCTTTCGGATTGACTGAACCCCGTAATGCTCGATGATTGATATTTTCAACAACAAAGGTGTTGCATCATGTCGGTACCCCCGCGTGCCGTTCAGCTCAACGAAGCGAACGCGTTCCTTAAGGAACATCCTGAGGTTCTATACGTTGACCTTCTGATTGCAGATATGAATGGCGTGGTGCGCGGCAAGCGCATTGAACGCACCAGCCTTCATAAGGTTTACGAAAAAGGCATCAACCTCCCAGCTTCTCTTTTCGCACTGGATATCAACGGCTCGACGGTGGAAAGCACCGGTCTTGGCCTGGACATCGGTGACGCTGACCGAATCTGTTATCCAATCCCCGACACTCTCTGCAACGAGCCTTGGCAGAAGCGTCCTACCGCACAACTTTTGATGACCATGCACGAGCTGGAAGGCGAGCCGTTCTTCGCTGATCCACGTGAAGTGCTGCGCCAGGTGGTGACCAAGTTCGACGAACTGGGCCTGACCATCTGCGCGGCGTTCGAGCTCGAGTTCTACCTGATCGACCAGGAGAACGTGAACGGTCGTCCACAGCCGCCACGCTCGCCGATCTCCGGCAAACGTCCGCACTCGACACAGGTCTACCTGATCGACGACCTGGACGAATACGTCGACTGCCTCCAGGACATTCTGGAAGGTGCCAAGGAGCAAGGCATTCCTGCCGACGCCATCGTCAAGGAAAGTGCCCCGGCGCAGTTCGAAGTGAACCTGCATCACACCGCCGACGCGCTCAAAGCCTGCGACTACGCGGTACTGCTCAAGCGACTGATCAAGAACATCGCCTACGACCATGAAATGGATACCACCTTCATGGCCAAGCCTTACCCAGGCCAGGCGGGCAACGGACTGCACGTTCACATCTCGATCCTGGATCGCGATGGCAAAAACATCTTCACCAGCGAGGATCCCGAGCAGAACGCCGCATTACGTCATGCGATCGGCGGTGTGCTCGAGACCCTGCCGGCGCAGATGGCGTTCCTTTGCCCGAACGTCAACTCGTATCGCCGGTTCGGTGCCCAGTTCTACGTGCCCAACTCGCCGACCTGGGGGCTGGACAACCGTACGGTCGCGGTTCGCGTGCCTACCGGTACCGCCGATGCCGTGCGTATCGAACACCGCGTCGCGGGCGCCGATGCCAACCCGTACCTGCTGATGGCGTCGGTTCTGGCCGGTATCCACCACGGCCTGACCAACAAGGTCGAGCCGACCGCGCCGGTCGAAGGCAACTCGTACGAGCAGCATGAGCAGAGCCTGCCGAACAACCTGCGCGATGCCCTGCGCGAGCTGGACGACAGCGAGATCATGGCGAAGTACATCGATCCGAAGTACATCGATATCTTCGTCGCGTGCAAGGAAAGTGAGCTGGAAGAGTTCGAACATTCCATCTCCGACCTTGAGTACAACTGGTATCTGCATACCGTGTGACGGTTGTGTGAAATAAAAAGAACGCCTCCAGCCGTTGCGGTTGGGGGCGTTTTTTATTTTAGACGCCGCAGCAGATCGTTCTGCTTTGTCTGTTCTGACGTCATCGCGAGCAAGCTCACTCCTACAGGAATCGGCGCGCACCTGTAGGAGTGAGCTTGCTCGCGATGACGTAAGCGCAGGCGCCACAAATCGATGCCTCGCGTACAATGCCTGCGGCCCCGATCAAGAGAGCAAGCAATGACCCGCCCCGCCACACCCCGCAAACCCCGTGCACGCAGTCAGGCGCGGATCGATTCGATCCTCGATGCTGCACGCACCCTGCTGGCGTCCGATGGCGTGGCGAGCCTGTCGATCTACAGCGTGGCCGAACGCGCGGAGATACCGCCGTCATCGGTCTATCACTTCTTCGCCAGCGTCCCGGCGCTGCTGGAGGCCCTGACCGCAGACGTTCACGCAGCCTTCCGGGAAAGCCTTCAGCAGCCCATCGATCACGCCCAGCTCGGCACCTGGCATGACCTCTCGCGCCTGGTCGAGACACGCATGCTGCACATCTACAGCATCGATGCCGCAGCCCGCCAGTTGATCCTCGCCCAGCACGGCCTGACCGAAGTCACCCAGGCCGACCGCCAGCACGACGTAGAACTGGGCAACCTGATGCATGAGCTGTTCGCCAGGCATTTCCAGTTGCCAGCCCTGCCCGACGACGTCGAGGTCTTCGCCCTGGCGCTGGAACTGGCCGACCGCGTCTACGCCCGCTCGGTGCAACTGCACAACACCATCACCCCGCGCATGGCCGAGGAAGGCCAGCGGGTGTTCGATGCGTATCTGGGGTTGTATCTGCCGCCTTTCCTGCCTAAGCGCTCACATGTCACCACGTAGCAGCACGGCTTGCCGGCGGGAGCGGTGTATCAGGCGAATTATTCGTCGCTGACACACCGCTCCCGCCGGCAAGCCGTGCTGCTACGGGTATGTGTTGAACATAAAAAACCCCGAAGGGCTCGCACCCTTCGGGGTTGTTCACAACGCACCGATCACAACTTGGCGATCGACACCTCGGTGGATTTCACGAAGGCGATCACTTCGCTGCCCACCACCAGTTCAAGCTCCTTCACGGAACGCGTGGTGATGACGGAAGTGACGATGCCCGATGCGGTCTGCACGTCGATTTCGGACAGTACGTCGCCGGTGACGATTTCCTTGATGGTGCCTTTGAACTGGTTACGTACGTTGATGGCTTTGATTGTCATGGTATGGCTTCCTTTGTGAGATCGGTTCCGGGCGCAGTATTGCGCCGGGATTCAGTTGGCCCAGCGCAGTTGCGTGGGCAGGGGTGAAGTCGGTTCGGGTTCGGGCGGGCTACCGGGAAGCGCCAGCACGCGGTTCAATACTTCGGTTTCCAGCGTGGCCAGGCGATGAGAGCCGCGAGCCCTGGGGCGCGCCAGATCGACCTGCAGATCCAGGCCAATACGACCCTCCTCGATCAGCAGCACGCGGTCGGCGATGGCCACCGCTTCGCTGACGTCGTGGGTCACCAGCAGCACGGTGAAGCCATGCTTCTGCCACAGGCGTTCGATCAGTTGCTGCATCTCGATACGGGTCAGGGCATCCAGCGCCCCGAGGGGCTCGTCCAGCAGCAACAGGCGCGGCTGGTGGATCAACGCCCGGGCCAGCGCCACACGCTGCTTCTGCCCACCGGACAGCGCAGCGGGCCACTCCTCGGCGCGCTCGGCCAGGCCCACGGCGTCCAGCGCCTCCAGGGCCTTGCCGCGCCAGTCGCCACTGAGGCCCAGGCCTACGTTGTCGATGATCTTTTTCCACGGCAGCAGGCGCGCTTCCTGAAACATCAGGCGGGTGTCTTCCCGCGCATCGGCCAGCGACGCCGTGCCAGCCAGCAGTTGCCCCGCCGAAGGCTTGTCCAGCCCTGCGAGCAAGCGCAACAGAGTACTTTTGCCGCATCCGCTGCGGCCCACCACGGCCACGAACTGGCCGGCCGGAATGTGCAGGTCGATGTCCTTGAGGACTTCCCGTGAGCCGAAGGTCTTCTTCAGCTTGCGGACCTGCAGCGGAATGCCGCGCAGCAGGTTTGCCGGTTGTTGAAGGTTGCTCATCGTGCACCACCCTTAGCCACTTGATACGCCGGGTGCCAACGCAGGCAGACCCGCTCCAGACCACGCGCCGCGAGGTCTGCCAGTTTGCCGAGGACGGCGTACAGAACGATGGCCAGTACCACCACGTCGGTCTGCAGGAATTCGCGGGCGTTCATCGCCAGATAACCGATACCCGAGCTTGCCGAGATGGTTTCGGCGACGATCAGCGTCAGCCACATGAAGCCCAGGGCAAAGCGCACGCCGACCAGGATCGAAGGCATCGCCCCCGGCAGGATCACATGACGGAACAGCGAGAAACCGGACAGCCCGTAGCTGCGGGACATTTCCACCAGGGTCGGATCAATGTTGCGAATGCCGTGGTAGGTGTTCAGGTAGATCGGGAACAGGGTGCCGAGGGCCACCAGGAAAATCTTTGCGCTCTCGTCGATGCCGAACCACAGGATCACCAGCGGAATCAGCGCCAGGTGCGGCACGTTGCGGATCATCTGCACCGAGCTGTCCAGCAGGCGCTCGCCCCATTTGGACAAGCCGGTGATGAACCCCAGGGTCAGGCCGATGCTGCCACCGATGGCAAAGCCGATCGCTGCGCGCCAGCCGCTGATCGCCAGGTGGGTCCAGATCTCGCCGCTGCGCACCAGGGTCACGCCAGCTTCAATCACCGCACTGGGCGCCGGCAGGATGCGCGTTGACAGCCAGCCGGCGCTCACCGCCAGTTGCCAGATAGCCAGCAACAGGACGGGGAGCAGCCAGGGCGCCAGTCGGTGAGTGATTTTTTCCACGCTCATGGAGTTGTCTCCTCTTAATGCCAGGGCTTACTGTGCTTTCGCGACAGCAGCGGGTGGCGTCCAGATCACATCGGCGATGCTGAGCGGTTTGGGGATCAACTTCAGTTGGTAGAAGGTGTCGGCGATTTTCTGTTGCGCGGCGATGGTTTCAGGGGTGATGAACAGCGCCCCGTAGCCCTGGCGCTTGACCGAGGTCCTGGTGATGTTTTCCGGCAGGCCCAGCAGCGGCGCAACCTGTTTGGTGACTTCATCCGGGTTGGCCTTGGACCATTCGCCCACGGCGCGCACTTCTTCGATCAGCGTCTGGATCACTTTCGGATGCTGTTGCGCGTAGGGTTTGGTCGCCAGGTAGAACTGGTTGTTGTCGACGATGCCTTTGCCGTCACGCAGGGTCTTGGCCTGCAACTGTTGTTCGGCGGCGGCCTGGTACGGGTCCCAGATCACCCAGGCATCGACGCTGCCACGCTCGAAGGCGGCGCGGGCATCGGCGGGCGGCAGGAATACGGTCTGGATGTCGCTGTATTTGAGGCCGGCCTCTTCCAGGGCCCGCACCAGCAGATAGTGGACGTTGGAGCCTTTGTTGAGGGCGACTTTCTTGCCCTTGAGGTCCTTGACCGAGGTAATGGGCGAATCCTTGGGCACCAGAATCGCTTCGCTGGTCGGCGCTGGCGGCTCGGAAGCCACATAGAGCAGATCGGCGCCAGCGGCCTGGGCAAACACGGGCGGGGTTTCGCCGGTCACGCCGAAATCGATGGAGCCCACGTTCAGGCCTTCGAGCAGTTGCGGGCCGCCGGGGAATTCGGTCCATTGCACTTGCACGCCCTGGTCTGCGAGTTTCTTCTCAAGCGACCCCTTGGCCTTGAGCAGCACCAGCGTGCCGTACTTCTGGTAACCGATGCGCAGGGTATCGGCCTGGGCTTGAGTGAGAACACCGAAGGACACCGCCGCAGCAAACAGAGCGACCAGGCCTCGACGCAAAATAACTGTGCTCATGGCACGCTCCTTTGCTGTAGCAATTTATGGTTGCACCTGCTTGGCCGATGGCGGACGAGTAAGGCGTCATGGGGATTCATTGCCGGCGCACTGGCCGGGACGGAGAGACCTTAACAGGGGCTTTTTATTCTTTAAAATCATATTTATTCATTTGGTTAGCACTGGATTGAATATATGAAGTTACCGTAGCAGCACGGCTTGCCGGCGGGGGCGGCGTGTCAGTGACGAATAATCCGCCTGACACGCCGCCCCCGCCGGCAAGCCGTGCTGCTACGGAGCGAGGTGGCCTGGAAATCACGGACAAAAAAAGGGCCGATAAATCGGCCCGAATGTCGTGGTTGAAACGGATGGATCAGCGGTTGGGCTGCGGGGTCAGGCGAAGGTACGGCGTAACGGCCTTGTAGCCCTTGGGGAAGCGTTCCTTGATCTCGGCCTCGTCCTTGATCGAAGGCACGATCACGACGTCTTCACCGTCCTTCCAGTTCGCAGGCGTGGCGACCTTGTAGTTGTCGGTCAACTGCAGCGAATCGATCACCCGCAGAATCTCGTGGAAGTTCCGGCCGGTGCTGGCCGGGTAGGTGATGGTCAGGCGCACTTTCTTGTTCGGGTCGATCACGAACAACGAGCGCACGGTCAGGGTTTCGCTGGCGTTGGGGTGGATCAGGTCGTACAGCTCGGAGACCTTGCGGTCGGCGTCGGCCAGGATCGGGAAATTGACGATGGTGTTCTGGGTGGTGTTGATATCGTCGATCCACTTGATGTGGGAGTCGACCGGGTCAACTGACAGGGCAATGGCCTTCACATTGCGCTTTTCGAATTCATCCTTGAGTTTGGCGGTAAAGCCCAGCTCGGTGGTGCAGACCGGCGTGAAATCGGCGGGGTGCGAAAACAGCACCGCCCACTTGCCGCCCAGCCACTCGTGGAATTTGATCCGTCCTTCGCTGGAATCCTGTTCGAAGTCCGGGGCGATGTCGCCGAGTTTCAGTCCCATACAAGCGTGCTCCTTTGGCTGTGAGTTATCGGGTTACTGTGCCTGTGCGGCCTTTGAAAATAAAAGACCGAAAAACCATGGCGTCAAATCTTTCGGGCATAAAAAAACCCCGCCGAAGCGGGGTTTCTTTCAACTGACCAATGCTTATTTGAAAGCGTAGGTGTAGTTGAAGATCAGACGAGTCTGGTCAGCATCGGAGATGCGGGTGTTCTGAGCAGCAGTACCGTGGTTGTCGAAGTTCGAACGGTAGTTGGCACGACGCAGGGTAGCGCCGAAGCCTTTCAGAGGACCGTCCTGGAACACGTAGTCGATACGCATGTCGCGTTCCCACTCGGAGCTGTCACCCACGTTTGCACCGCTGGTTGCCTTGATGTTGGTACCTTTGAGGTAGGCAATCGCAGCCTTCAGGCCAGGGACACCCACACGAGCGAAGTCGTAGGAGTACTGACCGAAGTTGGTGGTTTCACCAGCACGGGCGAACTGACCGATCATGGAGTCGGTGAACAGGTAGAAGCTCGAACCACCCAGGCCTTCACCGTGAGTTGCTGCGGTGCCGTCTTTGGTGATGTTGCCGTTGTTCATCCAGACGAAGCCGCCGTCGTCACCCACGTCCTGGTGACCAACCATCAGAGCATGGCCGCCCAACTGGTAAGTGAACATCGCCGACCAGGTTTTGTTGTCGACTTCGCCAGCGTTCTTGGCATAACCACCGTTGTTGTTGAAGCGGTAGCCAGCGTCGCCGTTCTTGCCGTCGGAACGGCTGTCGAAGTAGCGCAGGTCAGTCTTGAACGACTGGTCGTCAGCGATCGGAAAGACGTGTACCAGACCCAGGAAAGTCTGCTTGTAGTAGTCTTCCAGCTGCGAGTGGTAAGCCTGCAGGGTCAGGTCTTTGGTGACTTTCCAGTCAGCACCGGCGTAGGTGAAGCTGTTGGAGTCTTCGGTGCCGCCTGCAACGGCCAGGCCGCCGTAGTTGCTCGAAGCACGGCCAGCAGCGTGGGTCAGCTTACCGGCGTTGAAGGTCCAGCCATCCAGTTCCTTGGAAGTGATGGTGCCGCCTTCGAAGGTTTGTGGCAGCAGACGACCGTCGTTCGCAACCAGGATCGGCAGGTTCGGCTGCAGGGCGTTACCCAGTTTCAGCTCGGTCTTGGAGATCTTGGCTTTCACGTTGCCACCCAGACGCGACCAACTGTCAACGGACGAACCGTCGGTGTCAGTCGGGAAGAAGGTGTTCGCGGTGGTGTTGGTGTGGTGGTCAATGCCGCCGCCCAGGTGGATACCGTACATGCCTTGTACGTCCAGACCGAAGCCGACGGTGCCCGGGGTGTAGCCGGAGATGAAGTTGAACAGCAGACCTTCGGCGGTTTCGCGCTGATCTTGTGCACGAACGCCTTCACGCAGGTCGTTTTCGAAATACATGGTACGGGAACTGAGGGTTGCCTTGCTGTCTTCCAGGAAACCAGCTGCTCCAGCCTGAGTGGCCATCACACCAAAAGATACGGCCAAGGCCAGGGTGGACTTCTTCATTGTGTTTCGCTCCTCTTGAATCTAATTTTTGTAGTTCGTTGGTCATGGCCAACTGGCTCAAGACCGCGGATGCGCGATTAGCGCTGGACCCGACTCGGTGAGTCAATGGACCTCAGACTAATTGACTAGACCGCTCTAACAGCTGGCTGCAAGGTAAGGGAAATCCTTTAAACCTAAAAAGACTTTGTGAGTCTGTTTTTATGCTAAACAGTTATATGTCACAAGCCGTTTCAGCCGTCCGTTGCGGAGTGTATCGGCGTCTTTACCTAATTCCCAAAAAATATTTCTAAACCGTTCGTCAGATCGATTGGTTTCGGCACATCGTACGACCGGAACCAGACTGCTCAGTCACTGTCTCGCTGTGAAACAGGATGAGAAGCGAATACGTAACTATCTGAAAAATAAGAAATTGAGAAATGGGTAGACCCGATTGTTACAGTTGTCACCCTGCTGTCCGTCTCTTTTTTGGATGAAAGTGGAATTAACTCATCAGTTAACTGGCAAAAACCGGCTACGCTGATTCGCCACTCAAATCCAGGATGGCGTGGGCGTGATCCCTCCCGCCTCGGGCAAGCGCGCAGATCTTATTTAGAAAATGTGACAGATCAATGAATGGTCATCTTACTGTCGTAATTTTCTGCACCGCCCCGCACAGGCGCCCTGCGCGACCATCCTTTCATCTCTAAGCTCATGCAAAAAAGTTATTTATTTCGCATTTCTTAGCTCATTTACGCTCCGCATCATCAGCCACGGTCTGCCTTGATTCGGAGCCCCACCATGAAACTGCCCAACCCTCTTCGTCTGCTCGCAGCCCTGTCGCTGGCAGGCTCTGCCTTGATTGCCCAGGCGGCCGACTTCACCGTCGCCTACCAGACCACCGTGGATCCGGCGAAAGTCGCGCAGGCCGACGGCGCCTATGAAAAAGCCACCGGCTCGAAGATCGCCTGGCGCAAATTCGACAACGGCGCGGATGTCATCACCGCCATCGCTTCGGGCGACGTGCAGATCGGCTACCTGGGCTCCAGCCCGCTGACGGCCGCAGCCACCCGCAAGCTGCCGGTCGAGACGTTCCTGATCGCCACCCAGATTGGCGCCGCCGAAGCGCTGGTGGCGCGCAATGGCTCAGGGATCAACAGCCCGCAGGATCTGATCGGCAAGAAGATCGCCGTGCCTTTCGTGTCCACCGGCCACTACAGCCTGCTGGCGGCGTTGAAACACTGGAACATCGACCCGTCCAAGGTAACCATCCTCAACCTTGCGCCGCCTGCCATCGCAGCGGCCTGGCAGCGCGGCGACATCGACGCCACCTACGTCTGGGACCCGGCACTGGGCGTGGCCAAGGAAACCGGCAAGGTGCTGATTACGTCCGGCGAACTGGCCAAACTCGGCGCACCGACCTTCGATGCCTGGATCGTGCGCAAGGACTTCGCCGACAAGCATCCTGACCTGGTCAAAGCCTTCGCCAAGACCACCCTTGATGCCTACGCCGACTACCGCAAGGATCCCGCCGCCTGGCTCGCCAACGGCAAGAACGTCGACAAGCTGGTGACCCTCTCCGGCGCCAAGGCGGCTGACATCCCGGGCCTGCTGCAGGGCAACGTCTACCCGCTGGCCGGCGATCAAGTGAAGGAACTGGGCGCGCCGACCACCGAAGCCATCGGCAAGACCGCCGCCTTCCTCAAGGAGCAGGGCAAGGTCGATGCGGTACTGGCGGACTACACCCCGTACGTCAGCGCCAGGTTCGTTACCCAGTAGCAGGGGGCGTCCTCAAGATCGTTCCCGCGGGCAAGCCCGGCTGCTACGGGAATTGCGGCGAACATTTATTCGGGGAACACCCGAATTCCGTAGCAGCACGGCTTGCCGGCGGGGGCGTCCTTGAGATCGCCTTCGCGGGCGAGCCCGCTCCCACAGAAATTGCGGCGAACACATATTCGGGGAACACCCGAAATCCGCCTATCAACCAACCGGAGTCATTGCCATGGCCTTGTTGAACCTTGCGCGCATCAGCGCACAGTATCCCGGCGCGGCCAGCCCCGTGCTGTCGGATATTTCGTTGAGCCTGGGCCCGCAGCAGTTGCTGGTCGCGCTGGGTCCTTCGGGCAGCGGCAAGACTTCGCTGCTGAATCTGATCGCAGGTTTCGTCGAGCCCAGTGCCGGGCGCATCACCCTGGATGGCGTTCCGGTCAAAGGCCCGAGTGCCGAGCGCGGCGTGGTGTTTCAGGACGATGCCCTGCTGCCCTGGCAAGACGTGCTGGCCAACGTGGCCTTCGGCCTTGAGCTGGCAGGCGTGCCGCGAGCACAGCGCGAAGCCAAGGCGCGGGAAATGCTGGCACTGGTTGACCTGGCGGGCTTCGAGAAGCGCCGCGTCTGGCAACTGTCAGGCGGGCAAAAGCAGCGCGTCGGCCTGGCCCGTGCACTGGCCGCCGATCCGCGAGTGCTGCTGATGGACGAGCCTTTTGGCGCGCTGGACGCCTTCACCCGGGAACAGATGCAGGAGTTGCTGCTGCAAGTCTGGCAACGCAGCGCCAAGCCGGTGTTCCTGATTACTCACGACATCGAGGAAGCGGTTTTCCTCGCGACCGACCTGATCCTGCTGGCGCCCAATCCGGGCCAGATCGTCGAGCACCTGAAACTGGATTTCGGCCAGCGCTATGGCGCAGGTGAGTCGGCGCGGGCGATCAAGTCCGATCCGAAATTCATCGAAACCCGCGAGCACGTGCTGGCTCGGGTGTTTTCACAACGCCAGGCCACCGTGGAGCAACGCGCATGAGCCAGTTTCAGTCCACCCAGGCGGGCGAAACCCTCGCCACGCCCACCTCGGCCAAGGTTGCGTCAAAGCGCCTGAACCTGAGTACTCGCGCCATCAGCGTGTTGACGCTGCTTGTCCTGCTGGGCAGTTGGTGGCTGGTGACCGCTTTCGAATGGGTCGAGCCGCTGTTTCTGCCGCCGCCCTCGGCCGTGCTGGAAAAGGCCTGGCTGTTGATGACCAAAGGCTACATGGATTCCACCCTGTGGCAGCATCTGGGCGCCAGCCTGCAACGCATTGGCCTGGCCTTGGGCGCTGCGGTGCTGACGGCAATTCCGGTGGGCATCGCCATCGGCCACAACCGCATCGCCCGCGGCATCTTCGATCCGCTGATCGAGTTCTATCGCCCGATTCCGCCACTGGCCTACCTGCCGCTGATCGTGATCTGGTGCGGTATCGGCGAATTCTCCAAGGTGCTGCTGATTTATCTGGCGATCTTCGCGCCGATTGCCATCGCCACCGCGACAGGCGTGCGCACTGTCGACAGCGCCAAGCTGCGCGCCGCGCAATCGTTGGGCGCCACTCGCTGGCAATTGATTCGCCACGTGATCCTGCCCAGCGCCCTGCCCGACATCCTGACCGGCGTGCGCATTGGTCTGGGCGTGGGCTGGTCAACCCTGGTGGCCGCCGAACTGATCGCCGCCACCAGTGGCCTGGGCTTCATGGTGCAGTCAGCGGCGCAGTTCCTGGTCACCGATGTGGTGGTGCTGGGAATCCTGGTCATCGCACTGATCGCCTTTGCCCTGGAGATGGGCCTGCGCGCCCTGCAACGCAAGCTTGTGCCCTGGCACGGGCAGAACCACTGAGCTGACGCCCTTTACAACACTGACCACGCCGGCACATCGGCGCCGAACCAAGAGATCATCATGAGCCTTCATATCACCCCGATCAGCGCTGCACTGGGCGCGCAAATCAGCGGCGTGGACCTGAGCCGGGACTTGACCGCCGAACAGCGCAACGCCATCGAGCAGGCACTGCTGACCTATCAGGTGCTGTTCTTTCGCGATCAGCCGGTCACACCCCGCCAGCAGGCGCGCTTTGCCGCCAACTTCGGCGACCTGCACGTTCACCCGATCTACCCCAACGTGGCCGAGCAGCCGGAAGTGATGGTGCTCGACACCGCCCTGACTGACGTACGCGACAACGCCATCTGGCACACCGACGTGACCTTCCTGCCGACCCCGGCGATGGGCGCGGTGTTGAGTGCCAAGCAGTTGCCTGCGTTCGGCGGCGACACCTTGTGGGCCAGCGGCATCGCCGCGTTCGAGGCGCTGTCGAGCCCCCTGCAAAACCTGCTCGACGGCTTGACCGCGACTCACGACTTCACCCGCTCCTTTCCGCTGGAGCGCTTTGGCAGCACCGCCGAGGACCTGGCGCGCTGGGAGGAAACCCGACGCAAGAACCCGCCGCTGTCGCACCCGGTGATTCGCACCCACCCGGTGAGCGGGCGCAAGGCGCTGTTCGTCAACGACGGTTTCACCACCCGGATCAACGAGCTGGAACCGGCAGAAAGCGAGGCGATTCTGAAATTGCTGTTCGCCCACGCCACACGGCCGGAGTTCACCATCCGCTGGCGCTGGCAGGAAAACGACGTGGCGATGTGGGACAACCGCGTCACCCAGCATTACGCCGTGGACGACTACCGGCCGCAGCGGCGGGTGATGCATCGCGCAACGATTCTGGGGGATGTGCCGTTCTAGAGGCACCACACCACCGTAGCAGCACGGCTTGCCGGCGGGAGCGGTGTGTCTGTGACGAAGAAGTCGCCTGATCCACCGCTCCCGCCGGCAAGCCGTGCTGCTACGGGGTACATGCGGCGGCGTGCATCACTTTGGCCCCCAACGGCCCAGAAATGCGCGAATAGCGTGCAAAACCGATCAACAAATAGCCAGATCCGAACCCCGGTTCGGACACCAGAAAGCGGCCAGTCCCGGAAAACCTGGCCCAAATGCCCCTGTTTCAAGGCCTCGCGAATGATTTTCGACATTCCTCGTCACGATTTCTCAAAACTGGCACGCACGCTGCAATAGGTTAAGCATCACCAGTTTTGGGGACCTTGGTACAGGCAGGCCGGGGAATCCCCTCTTTTATTCCTCCCGGAGACTCACCTGGAGTCTCCAGCGCCCGTCCTGGGTTGCGCCGTGCCACTCACCGCGCAACGGACGGGCCGCCAGCAGGTTCAGCAACAATCCCTTATCACTCTTACGTACCCGCCAGCGCACATCCTTGCCGTTGAGCTTGAGCGCGCCTTGCTGCGCCTGGCCCTGGGCGTTGAACAGCAGCGCAACCGCGCCATCGATCATCTCGCCATGCAACTGCGGCTCACGGTTGAACCACACCGCGACGCCATCGGGCAGTGCTTCGATCTGTTGCAGTGCAATGGGGTCAGGGGTGGTCAGCCGACCGACCATCAGCCCCACCATGACGCCGAATATCGCGATAGACCCCAAAAACCGCCGCCACAGCTTCGGTCTCGGGTCATCGATGGGGGTAGAATGCATCCCGTCCTTTTGTTCGGAGCCGTGCATGTTTCACGTGATCCTTTTTCAACCAGAAATTCCGCCGAATACCGGCAATATCATCAGGCTCTGCGCCAACAGCGGCTGCAGCCTGCATTTGATCGAGCCACTGGGCTTCGAGCTCGATGACAAGCGCCTGCGCCGCGCCGGCCTGGATTACCACGAATACGCCACCCTGCACCGCCACGCCGACCTTGCCAGTTGCCTGGAAAGCATCGGCCACCCGCGCCTGTTCGCTTTTACCACAAAGGGTTCGAAGCCTTTTCACGATGTGGCCTTCGCCGAAGGCGACGCCTTCCTGTTCGGCCCGGAAAGCCGCGGCCTGCCGCCTGAAGTGCTCGATCCGCTCTCAAGCGAGCAACGCCTGCGCCTGCCGATGCGTGAAGGGTGCCGTAGTTTGAACCTGTCCAACACGGTGGCTGTGGCGGTTTATGAGGGTTGGCGGCAGCTTGGTTTTAAATAGTCGGGCTGGCATGGCTTGGGATCGCTACACGGATGCCCTGCGGGCGCTATCGCGAGCAAGCTCACTCCTACATTTTTTGCAACGTGCCATGGCCTGATGGACCGCGTTGGTAGCCTTGGTGCTAGACCGTGGTCCGCTTGAAGGCTGACAACTCGGTCCATCAGATGCGGCACGTTGCAAAAAATGTAGGAGTGAGCTTGCTCGCGATAGCGCCCGAAGGGCATCAAAGTAAGAATCCAAAGCCAAAAAAAGCGCCCATCACAGGCGCTTTTTTCATCCATCCAGCAAAACCTTACTGAACAGTCGGCGCCGGAGTCTCGCCAGCTTCCTGCATGCGCTGCAGCTCTTGCGCGTACAGGGCGTCGAAGTTGACCGGGGCCAGCATCAGCGCGGGGAACGAACCACGGACGACCAGGCTGTCGATGGTCTCGCGAGCGTACGGGAACAGGATGTTCGGGCAGAACGCGCCCAGGGTGTGGCTCATGGAAGCCGCGTCCAGACCCTTGATCAGGAAGATACCGGCTTGCTGGACTTCAGCGATGAAGGCGATTTCTTCGCCGTTCTTCACTTCAACCGACAGGGTCAGTACCACTTCGAAGAAATCACCTTCGAGCTGCTTCTGACGGGTGTTCAGGTCCAGGCTGACGCTTGGAGTCCACTCCTGACGGAAGATCGCCGGGCTTTTCGGCGCTTCGAAGGACAGGTCACGCACGTAGATGCGCTGCAGGGAAAACTGTGGAGCTTCTTCGTTGGAAGTGGCGCCGTTGTTGGTTTCGTCGGTCATTTCAGATCCTTCTCTTTTAAGGTCTTGTAGGTTTCGAAATCAGGCGCTCAACAAGGCGTCGAGCTTGCCAGCGCGTTCCAGGGCGAACAGGTCGTCGCAGCCGCCGACATGGACCGAACCGATCCAGATCTGCGGCACCGACGTGCGTCCGGCCTTTTTGATCATTTCTGCACGAACCTGAGGCTTGCCGTCGACCTTGATCTCTTCGAAGTCGACTTTCTTGCTCGCCAGCAGCGACTTGGCGCGCGAGCAGTAAGGGCAATAATCGCTGGAGTAGACGACGACGTTGGCCATGTCACTTCACCAGCGGCAGGTTGTCGCCGCGCCACGACGAAACGCCGCCCGACAACTTGGCAGCCTTGAAACCGGCCTTGAGCAGCTCGCGCGCCACGTGACCGGCGTGCTGGCCGGCAGCATCGACGATAATCAGCGTCTTGGCCTTGTACTTCTCAAGCTCTGCGGTACGGGTCATGACCTTGTCTTGCGGGAAGTTCAGCGAACCGACGATGTGGCCGGTGGCGTATTCCTTCTTGGCGCGCACGTCGATGACCACGGCTTCGTCGCGGTTGACCAGGGCGGTCAGCTCGCCAGTGGAGAGGCTCTTGCCGCCCTTGCTCAGCTCGGTGGCGATCAGCAGTGCCAGCAGGATGACGAAAGCGCCAGAGATCAGATAGTGGTTAGTTGCAAATGCAATCAGGTGCTCGACCATCATTAGGTTCCAGGGCGTTAAAATGCCGGCCAGTATACACAGCCCCCAAGGTGGGCCAAAGCCCGTACGGCGGTCGCGGTATTTGAACCCGCTGGCGGGTCTGCTGTCCTTTCAACACGGCCACTCGCACTGGGACGGCAACAGCCCCTAGAATGTCGATCTTTTCTTCTCCTTCACCTTTTAGCCAAGAGTGGGATTCATGACTACCACGCCTAAACCTCTGGTTCTGATCATCCTGGACGGCTTCGGTCACAGCGACAGCCACGAAGGCAACGCTGTCTACGCCGCGAAGATGCCGGTGTTCGATCGTCTGTACAAGACCATGCCCAACGGCCTGATCTCCGGTTCCGGGATGGACGTCGGCCTGCCTGACGGCCAGATGGGCAACTCTGAAGTCGGCCACATGAACCTGGGTGCCGGCCGCGTGGTGTATCAGGACTTCACCCGCGTGACCAAGGCGATCCGCGACGGCGAGTTCTTCGAGAACCCGACCATCTGTGCTGCCGTGGACAAGGCCGTGGGTGCGGGCAAGGCCGTGCACATCATGGGCCTGCTGTCCGATGGTGGCGTTCACAGCCATGAAGACCACCTGGTGGCCATGGTCGAGCTGGCCGTCAAGCGTGGCGCCGACAAGATCTACCTGCACGCCTTCCTCGACGGCCGCGACACGCCGCCTCGCAGCGCGCACCAGTACCTCGAAACCATGGAAACGGCCTACAAGCGTCTGGGCAAGGGTCGTACTGCAACCATCATTGGCCGTTACTTCGCCATGGACCGCGACAACCGCTGGGATCGCGTCGAGTCCGCCTACAACCTGATCGTTGACGGCAAGTCCGAATTCCAGGCCGCCAACGCCAAGGCCGCGCTGGACGCTGCCTACGAGCGTGGCGAGAACGACGAATTCGTCAAGGCCACCAGCATCGGCGACCAGGTGAAGGTCGAAGACGGCGACGCCGTAGTGTTCATGAACTTCCGCGCCGACCGTGCCCGTGAACTGACCCGCGTGTTCGTCGAAGACGATTTCAAGGACTTCGCCCGCGCCCGCCAGCCAAAACTGGCCGGCTACGTCATGCTGACCCAGTACGCCGCCAACATCCCTGCCCCGTCCGCCTTCGCCGCTGGCAGCCTGGAGAACGTGCTGGGCGAGTACCTGGCGAAAAACGGCAAGACCCAACTGCGCATCGCCGAAACCGAAAAATACGCCCACGTGACCTTCTTCTTCTCCGGTGGCCGTGAAGAGCCGTTCGAAGGCGAAGAGCGCATCCTGATCCCATCGCCGAAAGTCGCGACCTACGACCTGCAGCCAGAAATGAGCGCGCCGGAAGTCACCGACAAGATCGTCGACGCCATCGAAAACCAGCGTTATGACGTGATCGTCGTCAACTACGCCAACGGCGACATGGTTGGCCACAGCGGGATCATGGAAGCAGCGGTGAAGGCCGTTGAATGCCTGGATGTGTGCGTTGGCCGCATCACCGAAGCCCTGGAGAAGGTCGGCGGCGAAGCGCTGATCACCGCCGACCACGGCAACGTCGAGCAGATGACCGACGACACCACCGGCCAGGCGCACACCGCGCACACCACTGAGCCGGTGCCGTTTGTCTACGTCGGCAAGCGTGACCTCAAAGTGCGCGAAGGCGGTGTTCTGGCTGACGTTGCACCGACCATGCTGACCCTGATGGGCCTGGACATTCCGAAAGAAATGACCGGCACCTCGATTCTGGTCGCCAAGTAAGACGCAAATCACCGGCCTGTCATCGCGTACAGGCCGGTTTTTGTATGAAATGTCTGAAAGCCGCGCTCCCGGAGCGTTTTTTTTGCCGCCATCGGCGGGCATACTAAGCCCGTCTTCACTCCTGGTATCGCCCAACCCCATGCTCCGCGCCCTGATCGCCCTTGCCTTGATTTGTCTGCTCAATCCGGCCTTCGCCGACGATGAGCGCGCACAAACCCAGAAACAGCTCGATGCCACGCGTCAGGACATCACCGAGCTGAAAAAGGCCCTGGGCCAGTTGCAGGAAGAAAAATCCGGGGTCCAGAAGGATCTGCGGGCCACTGAAACCGAGATGGGCAAGCTGGAAAAGCAGGTGGAGGCCCTGCAAAAGGAACTAAAAAAGAGTGAAAGCGAGCTGCAAAGGCTCGATCAGGAGAAAAAAAAACTCCAGAGCGCACGCGTTGAACAACAACGGCTGATTGCGATACAGGCCCGCGCCGCCTACCAGAATGGCCGCCAGGAATACCTCAAACTGCTGCTCAACCAGCAGAACCCCGAAAAATTCGCCCGCACGCTCACCTATTACGATTACCTGAGCCAGGCACGTCTTGCGCAGTTGCGCACCTTCAACGAAACCCTGCGCCAGTTGGCCGAAGTCGAAAAAGACATCGACCTGCAACAGGCGCAGCTGTTGGTGCAGAAGAGCACGCTGGACGACCAGAAAGCCCAGCTCGACACCGTGCGCCAGGAGCGCCAGGTGGCGCTGGCCAAGCTGAACCAGGACTACAAGGCCCGTGATCAGAAACTGCAGGCCCGCCAGCAGGATCAGGCAGACCTGACTAAAGTCCTCAAGACCATCGAAGAAACCCTGGCCCGTCAGGCCCGCGAAGCCGAAGAGGCGCGTCAGAAAGCGCTCCTGGCCCAGCAGGAAGCCGAGAAGCGCCAGCGTGAGCAACAGGAAGCCCTGGCCAAAAACCGTGGCAAGGACGATAGCGATGAAGCCCCGCGCAAGCCGACAAGGGCCCCCGGCGCACTGGTTTCCAGCGCCGGTCAGTCATTTGGTGGCGCATTTGAAGCGGCAAAGGGAAAACTTCCCTGGCCTGTCGATGGTCGATTGTTGGCGCGCTTCGGGGAAACCCGCGGCGATGACGAGCGGACCAAGTGGGATGGCGTGATGATCAGCGCCTCTGCCGGCAGCCAGGTACACGCTGTGCATGGTGGTCGCGTGGTCTTCGCCGACTGGTTGCGCGGGGCCGGGCTTCTGGTCATTCTCGACCACGGCAACGGCTATTTGAGTCTGTACGGTCACAACCAGAGTCTGTTGAAGGAAGCTGGGGACGTTGTAAAAGCCGGGGAAGCGATCGCCACTGTAGGCAACAGTGGTGGCGGTCAGGACACTCCGGCGCTGTATTTCGCTATTCGTCAGCAGGGTCGCCCAAGTGATCCGGCCCAATGGTGTCGCACTCAAGGATAAGTCGACGCCTCACTCAGGAGTTCGTAAGAGATGCCGTTTTCGTCCCGCCTCACCTCGCTGGCCCTGACCATCGCCGTGGTTATCGGTGCTCCGCAGGCCATGGCCGCCGGTGCCGCCCCCGCTGCGACGCCTGCCGCTGCTGCATCCGCGCCTGCCAACGCCGCGAACCTCAAGGCGCCGCTGCCGCTCGACGAGCTGCGCACCTTCGCCGAGGTGATGGACCGGATCAAGGCCGCGTACGTCGAGCCGGTGGATGACAAGACCCTGCTGGAAAACGCCATCAAGGGCATGCTCAGCAACCTTGACCCGCACTCCGCCTACCTGGGCCCAGAAGACTTCCAGGAGCTGCAGGAAAGCACCAGCGGCGAATTCGGCGGCCTGGGCATCGAAGTGGGCGTCGAGGACGGCTTCATCAAGGTCGTCTCGCCGATCGATGACACCCCGGCTTCCAAGGCAGGCATCGAGGCGGGCGACCTGATCGTCAAGATCAACGGCGCGCCGACCCAGGGTCAGACCATGCAGGAAGCGGTCGACAAGATGCGCGGCAAGATCGGCGAGAAGATCACCCTGACGCTGGTGCGCGACGGCGGCAACCCGTTCGACGTGACGCTGGCCCGCGCGACCATTCAGGTCAAGAGCGTGAAGTCGCAGATGCTCGAGCCTGGCTACGGCTACATCCGCATCACCCAGTTCCAGGTGAAAACCGGCGAGGAAGTGGGCAAGGCGTTGGCCAAGCTGCGCAAGGACAACGGCAAGAAGATGAACGGCCTGATCCTGGACTTGCGCAACAACCCGGGCGGCGTGCTGCAGGCGGCAGTCGAAGTCGCCGACCATTTCCTGACCAAGGGCCTGATCGTCTACACCAAGGGCCGTATCGCCAATTCCGAACTGCGCTTCTCGGCAGACCCTGCCGACGCCAGCGAAGGCGCGCCACTGGTGGTGCTGATCAACGGCGGCAGTGCCTCGGCGTCCGAGATTGTTGCCGGCGCCCTGCAGGACCAGAAACGCGGCATCCTGATGGGGACCGACTCGTTCGGCAAGGGCTCGGTGCAGACCGTGCTGCCACTGGCCAACGACCGCGCCCTGAAGATCACCACGGCGCTGTACTTCACGCCGAACGGCCGCTCGATCCAGGCCCAGGGCATCATCCCGGACATCGAAGTCAAACGTGGCAAGCTCACCACCGAAGCCGATGGCGAGAACTACAAGGAAGCCGACCTGCTCGGCCACCTGGGCAACGGCAACGGCGGTGCGGACAAACCGACCACCAAATCCAAGGCTGGCAAGGCGCGTCCGCAGGACGACGACTACCAGTTGAACCAGGCCCTGAGCCTGCTCAAGGGATTGAGTGTGACACGCGGCAATTGATATGCGCTTCTGGTTGACCGGGCTCGTCTGGGCCCTCGCTGTGCTGACAGGTGCTGCCCATGCGGCACCTGGCCAATCTTCCACCGACGATAAGAAGCCTGCGCGGGCCTATTTGAGCCTGATCATCGACGACCTGGGGCAGAGCCCGGAAAAGGACAGCCGCGTGCTGGCCCTGCCCGGCCCCGTGACGCTGGCGATCATGCCTGACACCCCGCACGCCACCGACTTCGCCCGCCAGGCCCACAAGGCTGGCCGGACGGTCATGCTGCACATGCCGATGGACCCCGCCACCGGGCCCTACGCCTGGCGGCCGGACCTGCCGCTGACCGAGCTTGAGTCGCGCCTCAATGCGGCGCTGCTGAAAGTGCCGTATGCGGCAGGCATCAACAACCACGAAGGCAGCCGCATGACCGCAGAGCCGGTGGCGATGGCCTGGCTGGTGGGCGAGCTGCAACGCCGTCACCTGTTCTTCGTCGACAGCCGCACCAGCGCCAAGACCGTTGCCGCGGCAGAGGCGCAGAAAATCGGCCTGGCGAGTCTTTCAAGGGATGTGTTCCTGGACGACGAACGCACCGCCGAAGCCATCAGCGGCCAGTTGCAGACCGCGATCAGACTGGCCCACAAGCAAGGTTCAGCGGTGATGATAGGCCATCCGTATCCGGTGACCATGGAGGTGCTGGAACGCGAGCTGCCCAAGCTCAAGGCCCAGGGCATCGAATGGATCGAACTGCGCCACATGATCAGCATTCGTGGCAATCAGGCGATGGCCGGGCATGGGAAGGATGGGGTGTATCGGTAGTACGACTCCCCCCGTAGCAGCACGGCTTGCCGGCGGGAGCGGTGTATCAGCTAATAATGGGGTGACTGACACACCGCTCCCGCCGGCAAGCCGTGCTGCTACGGGTTAGGTGTTAGTTGGCGATCTTGAGTTCGCCAACGCCGGCAAGCCGGACTGCTACGGGGAGGTGGTGAGGCTGATGTCAGAGATACTTCCCGAGAATCGTGTCCACTGCCCCTTCCTTGCGCAGCTCATCCAGCGCGGTCTGCAGCTTCTGCACCACCTCGTCGGGCGTGTCCTTGTTCAGCGCCAGGAACAACTCCGCGCTGTTGAAGCGCAACACCGTCTTGAGCCCCGTCACGCCCTCCTGACGCGCCAGATAACGCCCGGCAGGATCACCCGTGGCCCACAGGTCGATCTGCCCTTCCACTAGCCTTCTGGCGTTGTCCTTGTCACTGAGCACGGTGAGCGGCTTCATGCCCTGGCGCCCCAGTTCCTCGGCGATGACATCGCCCTTGTACGCGCCAATCCGGTATTTGCGGGCCTGTTCCAGTGACTCGAGCTGAATCGGGCTGTCGGCGCGCGCCAGCATGATCCAGTCATCCGGGCCGATGGGGCCGACCCACTTGAACAGCTTCTCGCGCTCGGCCACTCGCGCCATCACGAACACGCCGTAGCCGGGCTTTTCCAGGGCGAGCTTGTAGATTCGCTCCCAGGGAAAACGCAGCGTCATGTTGTAGGCAATGCCGGCACGCTTGAACGTCTCGCGGACGATCTCGACAGCGATGCCCTGGATGTTGTTTTCCTGGGCGAAATTCTTGCCGTCGTTGGCCATGTTGTAAGGCGGGAAATTCTCGGTCAGCAGCACCATCGAATAGGGCGCCGTGTCCTGGGCCCTGACGGTGCCCGAGAGCAATGCGACAACGCTGATCAGCGCAAGAACAACACCTTTGAACATATCCCTGGCACCCCACCCTGACGACGGCAGGAGAGTGCCGCCAAGACGGTGCAATGTCCAGTCGGGCGTCGGTGGGGTCGCTTTCAGAACCAACTAAACCTGTGGGAGCGAGCTTGCTCGCGAAGAGGTCGGCATGAACGACACATAATCATTGCTCATACCATCGCCTTCGCGAGCAAGCTCGCTCCCACAGGTTTTGTGTTTCAGCTCAGTATCAGCGGACGACGATGCCTTGTTTGGCCATGAACGCCTTGGCCTCGGGAACGGTGTACTCGCCGAAGTGGAAAATGCTCGCAGCCAGCACAGCGCTGGCGTGGCCTTCGATGACGCCGTCAGCCAGATGCTGCAGGTTGCCCACGCCACCCGAAGCGATTACCGGGATGCCCAGCGCGTCGCTGATTGCACGGGTCACGCCCAGGTCGAAGCCGTTCTTCATGCCGTCCTGGTCCATGCTGGTCAGCAGGATCTCGCCAGCGCCCAGGCCTTCCATCTTCTTGGCCCACTCCACCGCATCCAGACCGGTCGGCTTGCGCCCGCCATGGGTGAAGATTTCCCAGCGCGGGGTTTCGCCAGGGCCAGACACCTTCTTGGCGTCGATGGCCACGACGATGCACTGCGAACCGAAACGCGCCGCCGCCTCACCCACGAACTCGGGGTTGAACACTGCAGCGGTGTTGATCGAGACCTTGTCGGCACCGGCGTTGAGCAGGTTGCGGATGTCCTGCACGGTACGCACGCCGCCACCCACGGTCAGCGGGATGAACACCTGGCTGGCCATGCGCTCGACGGTGTGCAGCGTGGTGTCGCGGCCATCGACGCTGGCGGTGATGTCGAGAAAGGTAATCTCGTCGGCACCCTGCTCATCGTAACGACGGGCGATCTCGACCGGATCACCGGCATCGCGGATATTCTCGAACTTCACACCCTTGACCACGCGACCGTTGTCGACGTCCAGGCAAGGGATGATGCGTTTGGCCAGCGCCATGAGTCTATTCTCCGAAAACGGTTGGTGACCTGTGGGAGCGGGCTCGCCCGCGAAGAGGCCAGTGAGGTCGACACCTATTGAGCGTCTGTATCTCAGCATTCGCGAGCAAGCTCGCTCCCACAGGGGGCATGGCTTCAGGCCTTGTATGAATCGCAGAACGCCTGAGCTTCGGCGACGTCCAGCGTGCCTTCGTAGATCGCACGGCCGGTGATCGCGCCGATGATGCCCGGTGCCTTGGCGTCCAGCAGCGCCTTGATGTCACCCAGGTTGTGGATGCCGCCCGAAGCGATCACCGGGATCCTGGTCGACGCTGCCAAGGCTGCGGTGAACGGCACGTTGCAGCCTTGCATCATGCCGTCTTTGGCGATGTCGGTGTAGACGATGGCCGAGACGCCGTCGGCTTCGAAACGCTTGGCCAGATCGATCACCTGAACCGAGCTGACTTCAGCCCAGCCGTCGGTGGCAACGAAACCGTCCTTGGCGTCCAGGCCGACGATGACCTTGCCCGGGAATGCGCGGCAGGCTTCGGCGACGAACTCAGGTTCCTTGACCGCCTTGGTGCCGATGATGACGTAGCTCACGCCCGCCTTGACGTAGTGCTCGATGGTTTCCAGCGAACGAATGCCGCCGCCGATCTGGATCGGCAGGTTCGGGTAACGCCTGGCGATGGCCGTGACCACCTCACCGTTGACCGGCTGACCTTCGAACGCGCCGTTCAGGTCGACCAGATGCAGACGGCGGCAGCCACCGTCGACCCACTTGGCAGCCATGCTGACAGGGTCATCGGAGAACACCGTGGAATCTTCCATGCGGCCCTGGCGCAGGCGCACGCAGGCACCGTCTTTAAGGTCGATAGCGGGGATAATCAGCATGCTTTTTCCTTTGTCAAAAGAGCTGCAAGCTGCAAGCCGTAAGCTGCAAGCAGGCACGCGTAAATCAGTCTTGCAGCTTTAAGCTTGAAGCTTGTCGCTGCCTTTAATTTTTCTCGAGCGCCCAAACGTCGCTTTCGATGCTTTCGAACCGCTCTTTCAAGTGCGCCTGAACATCGAAGATCGCTCGGTTGTAATAGTGCGGGGCAATTTCGCGAGTGAACAATTCAAGGATTTCGGCCGCTTCGAACGAACCCAGGTCCAGCTCGAAGCGATCCTCCATGAACCGCTTGATCTTGTGGCACGCCTCGCTCTCCTGTTCGGGAGTGAGGGTCAGGATCGGCGGCTTGTTCTTCTTGCTCATTACCAGCGACCGTCCCACGCGGCGAAGTTCTGCAGCAATTGCAGGCCATGGGTATGGCTCTTCTCGGGGTGGAACTGCACCGCAAAGCGCGAGCCGTCGGCCAGTGCGGCGGCGAAGTCGCGACCGTAGTGGCCACGTCCGACGATCTGACGCGGGTTCGGCGATTCGATGTAGTAGCTATGTACGAAATAGAACCGCGCCTTGTCAGGAATGCCGTGCCACAGCGGGTGATCCACTGCCTGTGTCACTTCGTTCCAGCCCATGTGCGGGACTTTCAGGTGCTGGCCGTCTTCGTGCAGATCCTTGCCGAAGAAACGCACCTGGCCCGGGAACAGGCCGATGCAATCGACGCCGTCGTTCTCTTCGCTGCGGTCCATCAGCGCCTGCATGCCGACGCAGATGCCGAGAAACGGACGGTCCTGGCTGACTTCGCGCACCAGGTCATCGAAGCCCAGACGGCGGATTTCAGCCATGCAGTCGCGGATCGCGCCCACACCCGGAAACACGATGCGGTCGGCTTCACGGATCACGTCGGCGTCGCTGGTGATCAGCACACGGCCAGCGCCCACGTGCTCCAGGGCCTTGGCCACCGAGTGCAGATTACCCATGCCGTAGTCGATAACTGCAACCGTCTGCATTACAGCACGCCCTTGGTCGAAGGCATTTGGCCTGCCATGCGGTCGTCGAGCTCGACGGCCATGCGCAGCGCGCGACCGAACGCCTTGAACACGGTTTCGATCTGGTGGTGGGTGTTGTGGCCGCGCAGGTTGTCGATGTGCAGGGTGACGTTGGCGTGGTTGACGAAGCCCTGGAAGAACTCCTGGAACAGGTCCACGTCGAAGCCGCCCACGGTGGCGCGGGTGTACGGCACGTGCATCTGCAGGCCCGGACGGCCGGAGAAGTCGATCACCACGCGTGACAGCGCTTCATCGAGCGGCACATAGGCGTGGCCGTAGCGACGGATGCCTTTCTTGTCGCCGATGGCCTTGCTGAACGCCTGGCCCAGCGTGATACCGACGTCTTCCACGGTGTGGTGGTCGTCGATTTCAAGGTCGCCTTTGCAATCGAGTTCGATGTCGATCAACCCGTGACGGGCGATCTGGTCGAGCATGTGTTCAAGAAAAGGCACACCGATATTGAATCGGGCCTTTCCGGTGCCATCCAGGTTGATCGAGGCTTTGACCTGGGTCTCCAGGGTGTCGCGCTCGACGAACGCCTTACGTTCGGCCATCACCAGCTCCGCAAAATCATTGGGCGAAAAGGCGGACATTATAGGCGTGTGGAGGGGAAACAGAAACACGAAGCGTGTTATGGGCGACGGAGAGAATCAGCGCGTTACGAAGATATACATGTCTGTACAAACAACCTGTAGGAGTGAGCTTGCTCGCGATTGCGGTGTGTCATCGAGCATGTTCATCTCTGACACGACGCTATCGCGAGCAAGCTCACTCCTACAGGTCAGGGGTTAGCCACCCCGTAGCAGCACGGCTTGCCCGCGGGAGCGATCTTGCAACCGCTACCGCAAGCAAGCCGAAACCACCGGCTTAGTGGAACAACACCGCAGTCTTCTGCAGAGTGATCCACACGCCCCACGCCAGGGGGATGCCCACTGCCAGCCAGGCCAGAACGGCCAGTGGCTTGGTGCTAGCGTCGGCTTTCCATTCCAGCGAAGTGGTGTGGTCAGCGCCTGCGTCGTGGCCGATGGCCTGTTCAGCCTTCAATTGCTCTTCGCTCATGAAGTACTTGTCCGCCACCGGACGCACCAGCATGTTGCAGATGAAACCCAGCACCAGCAGGCCGGCCAGGATGTACAGGGTGATGTCGTAGGCATCGGCACGGGCCACGCCGTGGCTCAGCTGATACTCACGCAGGTAGTTCACCAGCACCGGACCCAGCACTCCAGCGGCTGCCCAGGCAGTCAGCAGGCGACCGTGGATCGCGCCAACCATTTGCGTACCGAACAGGTCAGCCAGGTAAGCCGGAACGGTCGCGAAACCACCGCCGTACATCGACAGCACCACACAGAACGCCGCCACGAACAGCGCGACGCTGCCGATGTGGCTCAGGGTCGGTACCGAGGCGTAGAGCAGGAAGCCCAGGGCGAAGAACACGAAGTAGGTGGTCTTGCGGCCGATGTAGTCGGAGAACGACGCCCAGAAGAAACGACCGCCAATGTTGAACAGGCTCAACAGACCGGTGAAGCCCGCAGCGATGGCCGCGATGGCCGCCAGTTGCGAGGCGTCCAGTTGACCGAAAGCCTGATCGGTGCCCAGCAGCTTGCCGCCGAACACTTCCTGCAACAGTGGCGAAGCCATGCCGAGGATGCCGATACCCGCCGAAACGTTCAGGCACAGTACCAGCCACACCAGACGGAACTGCGGAGTCTTCCAGGCCACGCTCACGTGCACGTGACGGCTGGTGACCATGGAGTTGTTGGCTTTCTTCGCCGGAGCGGTCCAGCCTTCAGGCTTCCAGCCGGTCGGTGGAACGCGGTACAGCAGGGCGCCGCCGATCATGAAGACGAAGTAGATCGCAGCCATGGCCACGAAGCTCTGCCATACGCCGACGCTTTCCGGGGTCGCGAAGTGGCTCATCAGAGCGGTCGCCAGTGGAGCACCCACCATCGCGCCGCCGCCGAAGCCCATGATCGCCATACCGGTGGCCATCCCGCGTTTATCCGGGAACCACTTGATCAGGGTCGAGACCGGCGAAATGTAGCCCAGGCCCAGACCGATACCGCCGATCACGCCCGAACCGATCCACATCAGCCAGATCTGGTGGGTATAGACACCCAGCGCCGAGATCAGCAGACCGCCACACCAGCACAGCGCCGAGACGACACCGGCCTTGCGCGGGCCTGCGTGTTCCAGCCAGCCACCCCAGATCGCTGCCGAGCAGCCCAGGAAGATGAAGAACAGGGTGTAGATCCAGCCGAGCATCGAGATCGGCCAGTCACAGCTGGACGAGAAGATCTGCTCGAAGAAGCCCATGTCCGGCGCGCAGGCGACAGCCGTCTTGATGCCGATTGCCTTGGACAGCGGCAACCAGAACACCGAGAAGCCGTAGGCCATGCCGATACACAGGTGAATTGCCAGCGCAGCCGGCGGAACCATCCAGCGGTTGAACCCGCTTTTGGCAATGATACGTTCTTTGGACAAGAACGCAGGCTGGGCGTTGGATGCACCCAGAGCAGCATTTGAACTCATTGTTTTGCCCCCATTTTTAGTTGTGCCACGCAAGAACTCCGGCAATGCATCTACCACCCCTCTTGACGCCGCAAGCATCGGGAGTTTTATCGGCAGAAAGCCTCATTACGTGACAATTCGACGCAGCGGGCGCTGCGACGGGCGAGAGATTACCACCGCACAGGTGACATAAATCAATTAGCCACTACCTTTTTTATGCCGTTCGTCATCGCTCAAGCCGACCGCCCTCTACAATTGGGTGGAATCACCGGCACGTAGCAGCACGGCTTGCCGGCGGGAGCGCTCTGGGGGACGCCACCCGCCGGCAAGCCATGCTGCTACCCACAGCATAGTGCGCCGGAATCAGTGCACTTCCCCGCTGTCGGATTTTCTGCGTACATTCCCCTGCAACCGCGCAAGGCCGATCAAGGCCCGGCGCCTGCGTGAGAACGCTATACTCGCGGGCTAAATTTTGAACGACACGATTACAAGGACTCGCCCATGAAAGCGTTCGGCAAAATCCTGGGACTATTCATTCTCGGGCTGTTGCTGATCATCGTGGCTCTCGGCTTTGCCTTGACCCATCTGTTTGATCCCAACGACTACAAAGACGAGATTCGTAAACTGGCCCGCGACCGCGCGCACGTCGAGCTGACCCTCAACGGCGACATCGGCTGGAGCCTGTTCCCCTGGCTGGGCCTTGAGCTGCACGACGCCAGCATCGCCACGCTGAACGAGCCGACCAAACCGTTCGCCGACCTTACGATGCTCGGCCTCTCGGTGCGCGTGCTGCCCTTGCTGCGCAAGGAAGTGCAGATGAGTGACGTGCGGGTCGAAGGCCTGAACCTGACCCTGACCCGTGACGAAAACGGCCACGGCAACTGGGAAGACATCGGCAAGGTGCCGCCCAAACCGGTCGATCCGGCCCAGCCTGCGCCCGCCCCGGCGCCCGAGAGCACGGCCGATACCGCCAAGCCGGAACGAACCTGGCAGCCGCTCAAACTGGACATTGACAGCCTGACCGTGAACAACGCCCGGGTCGATTTCAATGACATGCAGAAAGCCCGGCAATTCACCGCCGAAAGCATTCAGCTGAGCACCGGGCCTGTGCATAACGCCACTGACATCCCGGTCAAGCTGACCGCATTCCTGAGCACCAACCAGCCAGTGGTGCGCACCAAGACCGAATTGACCGGCAAGCTGCGCTTCGACCGCGCGCTCAAGCGCTACCAGTTCGATGACATGCGCCTCTCCGGCGAAGCGGCGGGCGATCCGCTGCAGGGCAAGACCCTGACGTTCTCGGCCCAGGGCCAGTTGCTGGCAGACATGACGGCCAACGTTGCCGAGTGGACCAACCTGAAGCTCTCGGCCAACCAGTTGCGCGCCATCGGCGAGCTGCACGTGCGTGACCTGGACAAGGCCCCGCAACTGAGCGGCGGCCTGTCCATCGCCCAGTTCAACCTGCGCGATTTCCTCGACAGCGTCGGCCAACCCGCGCCAGCGCTGGGTGACGGCAGCCTGACCAAACTGGAAATGGTCACCCGACTGGCCGCCAGCCAGAACAGTGTGTCGCTGGATGACCTGACGCTGAAGGTCGATGACAGCACCTTCACCGGCCACGTCGCGGTGGAAGACTTCGCCAAACAGTCGCTGCGCCTGCAACTCAAGGCCGACACTTTCAATGCCGACCGCTATCGTCCGCCGCAAAGCGAGCAGTCGAAAGCCGCCGGCGCTGCGCGCAAATCCGAAGTCCAGAGCGGCGAAGCCCAGGCACTGGCTGCATCCGGCACCACGCCGCTGCCCAACGAGCCGACCCAGCAAGCCTGGAGCGACGCACGGCTGCTGCCGATCGAGCGCCTGCGCAAACTGGATGTGGACGCGGACCTGAACTTCGGCAAGCTGACCATCGAAAAACTGCCGATCCAGAACGCCGTGCTCAAGACCACCGCGCTCGATGGCGTGGTGACGGTGGACAGCCTGCGCGGCGATCTCTACAACGGCAATTTCGAAGTCAAAGGCAACCTCGACGTGCGCCCGGATGTGCCGCTGGCGGCCGTGCAGACGCGCATCACCAAGGTGCCGGTGGAGCACTTCATCCAGAGCCAGGGCACCACCCCGCCCCTGCGCGGCCTGTTGAACCTCAACAGCAACGTCACCGCCAAGGGCAACAGCCAGAAAGCACTGGTCGAAAGCCTCAACGGCACCGCCAGCTTCGCCCTGAACGACGGCGTGCTGGTCAATGCCAACCTCGAACAGCAGCTGTGCCGTGGCATCTCCACGCTCAACCGCAAGACCTTGAGCGGCGAGCCGCGGGGCAAGGACACGCCGTTCCAGCAGCTCAACGGCAACCTGGTGTTCCGCAACGGCGTGGCCAGCAACCCGGACCTGAAAGTCCGCACCCCGGGCCTGACCGTCAACGGCGATGGCGACATCGACCTGCGCGTGATGGGCATGAACTACCGCATCGGCGTCATCATCGAAGGCGACAAGAGCGACATGCCGGACCCGGCCTGCGAGGTAAACCCGCGCTTCGTCGGCATCGAATGGCCGGTCCTGTGCCGCGGCCCACTTGAACTGGGCGCCAAGGCCTGCCGCCTGGACAACGAAGGCCTGGGCAAGGTCGCCGCGAAAATGGCCGGCGACCGGATTGGCGACAAGATCGACGAAAAACTCGGTGACAAGGTCAGTCCCGAGCTCAAGGATGCGCTCAAGGGATTGTTCAAGCGCTGAGCAGGAACACATCTGCGGGCACGATAAGGTCCGTAGCAGCACGGCTTGCCGGCGGGAGCGGTGTGTCAGTCAACTCATCAGTGGCTGACACACCGCTCCCGCCGGCAAGCCGTGCTGCTACGGATGCTCGGCGCCGCACTCACCCTTTGAACACCGGAACCACGATGCAACCCGAGCAGTTCTCCACAGCCGTCCTTGACTGGTACGACCGTCACGGCCGCCACGACCTACCTTGGCAACACGACATCACGCCCTACCGTGTCTGGGTGTCGGAAATCATGCTGCAACAGACCCAGGTCAGCACCGTGCTGGGTTATTTCGACCGCTTCATGGACGCCCTGCCCACCGTCAGGGCGCTGGCCGAGGCGCCGGAAGACGAAGTGCTGCACCTGTGGACCGGCCTGGGCTACTACACCCGCGCCCGCAACCTGCAAAAGGCCGCGAAGATCGTCGTGGAAGAGCACGGCGGCGAATTCCCCCGTGACGTCGAAAAGCTCACCGAGCTGCCCGGCATCGGCCTGTCCACTGCTGGTGCTATCGCCAGCATCAGCATGGGCCTGCGCGCGCCGATTCTGGATGGCAACGTCAAACGCGTTCTGGCGCGCTTCACAGCCCAGGAAGGCTATCCGGGCGAGCCCAAGGTCGCGAAACAGATGTGGGCGACCGCCGAGCGGTTCACACCCCACAGCCGGGTCAATCACTACACTCAAGCGATGATGGACCTGGGCGCCACCCTCTGCACCCGCAGCAAACCCAGCTGCCTGCTCTGCCCGCTGGAGCGCGGCTGCGAAGCCCACATGCTCGGCCAGGAAACCCGCTACCCGGTGCCCAAGCCGCGCAAGGCCGTGCCGCAGAAGCGCACCCTGATGCCAATGTTCGCCAACCGCGACGGCGAGATCCTGCTTTACCGTCGCCCCTCCACCGGCCTGTGGGGCGGCCTCTGGAGCCTGCCGGAGCTGGACAACTTCGGCGACGTGCAGCACCTGGCCGACCAGCACGCACTGGATGTCGCCGGCCATCAGCCGCTGCCTGGACTGGTCCACACTTTCAGCCACTTCCAGTTGACCATCGAGCCCTGGCTTGTGCGCGTGCAGCAGACCGCCCATCACGTGGCCGAGGACGACTGGCTCTGGTATAACCTCGCCACCCCGCCGCGCCTGGGGCTGGCCGCCCCGGTGAAGAAGCTGCTGCAAAACGCAGCCGACGTATTGAATGCAGGAGAGTCGCCATGACCCGCACCGTAATGTGCCGCAAGTACAAAGAAGAACTGCCTGGCCTTGAGCGCCCACCCTATCCGGGCGCCAAGGGCGAAGACATCTACAACCACGTTTCGCAGAAAGCCTGGGCCGACTGGCAGAAACACCAGACCCTGCTCATCAACGAGCGCCGCCTGAACATGATGAACGCCGAAGACCGCAAGTTCCTCCAGACCGAGATGGACAAATACCTCTCCGGCGAGGAATACGCCAAGGCCGAAGGCTACGTTCCACCGTCCGAATGACCCCGTTCAGAAGGCGTCAAACGTAAGCGAAGGAAATAATTCGATTTTTTTTCAAAAACTTTCTTGACGACCTCCTGAAAAACACGTTTAATGCGCCCCGTTGCCCAGATAGCTCAGTCGGTAGAGCAGGGGATTGAAAATCCCCGTGTCGGCGGTTCGATTCCGTCTCTGGGCACCAAATACCGAAAAACCCCTGCATCGAAAGATTCAGGGGTTTTTTATTGGGCGCGATTCGGCAATTGAATCCGCCGATGCCGGAGCTGGCCCTCTGGACTGAATTTTGTAGGAAGCTTTGGGCTGGAGCGGTAACCACTTCCATCCCTGCCGTCAGACCTGTCTGAATTTCTCAGCCCACCCCGCGAAACGATCCTGCCCGCCGCCATCTGGCCTATAGTCCAGCCCTGTGACCCGGCTCTCTGGCCTTCAAATCCGAACCAGGATCAATTGACATCAGATGCAAGCAGAACCTAACGTCGAGCCATCCCAACCAAGGAAGCTATTCATGGCTGCCAGCACAGCAAATGGAGTCGCAGACTACCTTTTGTGGTTTGCCAAAGAGCATGGCGATCTGCTGACCCCCTTGAAACTGCAGAAACTGATGTTCTACGCAGACGCGTGGCACATGGTCATGCATGAGGGCGAAGAGCTGATAGGTGCACCTTTCGAGGCATGGGTGCATGGCCCGGTCCACCGGGAAACCTATGTCCGGTTCAGCGTGCACAAGTGGAACCCCATACCCTGTGACGCCGAAAAGCCGGACCTCCCGGCGCAGGTGCAAGCCTTTCTGAACGATGTCTACCAGGTGTTCGGCGGGTTTTCTGCATACGAGCTGGAGCAACTGACCCATCAGGAAACACCCTGGAAGGCTGCACGAGGCAATCTCCCCCTTGATGCCAGCTGCACTGCACCTATCGACAAGGCTCTGACCTGCGCCTTCTACACAGAGATGTCGCGCACCGAACACTAAGGAGCAGTGATGAGGGCAGGACGCCTACCCAAGCCGGACTCTCCGATTCGCGCCGGCATCCCTGCCCACCTGAACGAACAATTGCGCAGCAGCACCCCCTTCCAGTTTGCCGTGAGCGCCAATCTCCACGGACGCATCCATGGCTTTTTTGTCGATCACGTATTCTTTGTAGTCTGGCTGGATCCCGATCACTGTCTCTATCCGGGAAGAAAGTGAATACAATATGCGCCCGATAACCCCGGGCCATGAAAATGGCTGCACCAGACAAGGAACTGCCGTCATGGCCTCCCCAGACAAACAGCAAAAGCGCGCCCAGCGGGCCAAAGCCAAGGCCAAGCAAAACCGTTCGGGCAAGGGCAAGCCGAGCACGGTCCATCCGGTGCTCAATCACGCCTTTGTCGATGAGCCGTTCGACGACGTCGCCATTGACCTCTCGACCTTCGACTTCAAGGACATCGAAGAGAACGGCTTCGACCCTGCCGACTTCGACGACCTGTTCGAGGCCATGAAAAAAGGCGAGGCGGTCAGTCTGCTGGCGATGTGTGTGGTGTTCCTGCAATACCCGGTGCTGGAACTGGTCATCGCCGAGGAAGACGAAGAGCCGGCCACCGATTTCATGATGGGCCTGCTGATTACTTATCGCGGGATCTTCCACGACGAAGACGAAGACACCGCCGTGGAATGGATTGGCAGCGATGCCTTCCAGAAAGCCTACGGCGAAGCGTCGCAGATTCTTGAAAAGAAGAACGCGCGGGACACGAACCGTCGCTTCTGAAAGATTTTTGATTTACATGACCCGCATCAAAACGGTAGCTTTGCGCCACTACGAGAATGCAATTCCTTCTCACTAAGGCTACCGTTTTGACACATCCCCACTCCCCTTCACCCCGACCGGATGAAGCGAGCCGCTACTCCAAACCCCGAATCGCGCTGCACTGGCTGTCCGCCGCCATCATCCTCTGGGCAACCTTCAGCGGGTTTGGCGTGGCGCTGCTGGAACCCGACGATCCGTTTCGCCAATGGGTCGAGTCGTTCAATCCGCAGATCACCAGCCTCTTCATCCCCTTCTTCGCTTGGCGCCTGTGGCTGGCCATCAAGGCACACCCTTCGCGCGCAAGCAGCACAACACAGGAACGCCTCGCCTCAGCCGCCCACAAGGCGATTTACGCTGCGGTTTCAGGTGTATTGATCACTGGCGTGCTGATGATGAGCCATCCGGTCACGCTGCTGGCGCTTGTGCCGCTGCCTCAGCTGATTCACTCGAAGATCGCGCTCATGCAGCTACATGAACTGCATCACGTGCTGTGCGCGATTCTGGCGGGGTTGGTGGCGCTGCATCTGGCGGCAGTGGTGATGCACCAGGTGCAGGGGCGGTCGGTGCTGGGACGCATGACCGGACGCTGACATCAAACTGTAGGAGCGCGCTTGCCCGCGACCGGGTTGTGTCAGACGCTAAATCCATATCTGAAACAACGCAATCGCGGGCAAGCGCGCTCCTACAGAGGGTGGTTCGAGCCCGCGAAATGCCGCGGGCTCAATCACCCATCAATTCAGCACAACCTTCCCGGCCTTCACGGCCTTGCGGCGGTTCGACACAATCAGGCCCGCAGCCACGACCAGAATGCTCAGCAGGCCCGTGGCGATGATTTCCATGCGGTGGGCGTCCTGGAACAGCATGATGGTCAGCACGCCAACGATGAACACGATCACCGCCCAGGTCAGGACCGGGAACAGCCACATGCGGAAGGCGATGGTCTGGCCTTCGGCCTCACGTTTGCGGCGCATGCGCAGTTGCGAGACGGCAATCACCAGGTACACCAGCAGAGCGATGGCGCCGGAGCTGGCCAGCAGGAAGTCGAACACGGCAGCCGGGGCGACGTAGTTGGCAAACACGGCAGCGAAGGCCGCTGCGGTGGACAGCATGACCGCCCAGTACGGGGTACCGGCCTTGCTGGTGCGCTGGGAAACAGCTGGTGCATCGCCGCGCTTGCCCAGGGAGAACAGCATGCGCGAAGCGGTGTACAGCGCCGAGTTCAGGCAACTGGTGACCGCGACCAGCACCACGATGTCGACGATCAGCTTGGCGTTCGGAATACCCATCAGGTCGAGCACGGTCTGGTAGGAACCGACCTGAGCCAGACGACTGTCGTTCCAAGGCACCAGCGCCACGACCAGGAAGATCGAGACCAGATAGAACAGGCAGATCCGCCAGATCACCGAGTTGGTGGCCTTGGTGATTTGCTCGCTCGGGTTCTTCGATTCCGCCGCTGCGATGGTCACGATCTCGGTGCCCATGAACGAGAACATGGTGGTCAGCATCGCTGCCAGCACTGCGCCCATGCCGTTAGGCAGGAAACCGTTGGTGTCGAACAGGTGGCTCACGCCGCTGACCTGGCTGTTTGGCAGCAGGCCGAACACCGCTGCAACGCCCAGAATCACGAAACCGATGATCGCCAATACCTTGATCAGCGCGAACCAGAACTCGAACTCGCCGTAGTTCTTCACGCTGAACAGGTTGGTTGCGGTCAGCAGCAGGGTAATCACCAGGGTGAAGACCCAGATCGCCACGTTCGGGAACCACGCATGCAGGATGGTGGCGGCGGCGTTGGCCTCCAGCGGGATCACCAGCACCCAGAACCACCAGTACAGCCAGCCGATGGTGAAACCGGCCCAGTGACCGATGGCACGGTCGGCGTATGTCGAGAACGAGCCGGTGTCAGGCGATGCAATCGCCATCTCGGCCAGCATGCGCATTACCAGCACCACCAGCGTACCGGCGGCGGCATAAGCCAGCAGAACAGCCGGGCCCGCTTCCGCGATGGCATGGCCGGAACCCACGAAAAGACCGGCACCGATCACACCCGCAATGGACAGCATGGTGATGTGCCGCGATTTGAGCCCCTGGTCGAGGTTCGAAGAGTTTGGGGTACTGCTCATGGAAGCAACCTTTAAGAATTTTTATACGGATCAGGACCGGCCGTGATCGTTCGTAAAAAGATCACAACAGCCCTGTTATTTATTTTTTACGCAAGAATTACGCCAAAATATTTCGTCAGCGACGTCGCCCCCGGATATGCGCGTTTCAGAGGCATTTGGTAAGTATCTGAACGAACTAGCATTTCGCCATTTCTGTAGGAAATGTTACCGAGCGCAACACGATAAAGACGAACGACCGCACCGAAAATACACATCAACCGACAGAAAGCACCAATTCGGCGCACAGATTCTTCCGCTGATCGCTCCGTTGGCCGAAATACCCTTTCCCACGGCGGGTAAAGCTGGCAACATCGCGCCCTTTTTGCGCAGGGCGAGCCCGTTTGTCGTGCGCGGCAAGTACATCGAACACATGAGGTCCCTTAATGGCTGAGGCCACGCCCGCCCTGGAAATCCGCGATCTGCACAAGCGCTACGGCGAACTGGAAGTGCTCAAGGGCATTTCGCTGAGCGCGCGCGATGGCGACGTGATTTCGATTCTGGGCTCATCCGGCTCCGGCAAATCCACGCTGCTGCGCTGCATCAACCTGCTGGAAAACCCGCACAAAGGTGAAATCCTCATCGCGGGCGAATCCTTGAGACTCAAAGCCACGCGCAAGGGTGAACTGATCGCCGCGGACAACCGTCAGATCAATCGCCTGCGCAGCGAGATCGGCTTCGTCTTTCAGAATTTCAACCTGTGGCCGCACATGACCGTGCTCGACAACATCATCGAGGCGCCACGCCGCGTGCTCGGCCAGAGCAAGGCAGAAGCCATCGAATGCGCCGAGGCGCTGCTGGCCAAGGTGGGGATCGCCGACAAGCGCCACGCCTACCCGAACCAGCTCTCGGGCGGCCAGCAACAGCGCGCAGCAATTGCCCGCACCCTGGCGATGCAGCCCAAGGTTATTCTCTTCGACGAGCCAACCTCCGCGCTCGACCCGGAGATGGTGCAGGAAGTGCTCAACGTGATCCGTGGCCTGGCCGAAGAAGGCCGTACCATGCTGATGGTGACTCACGAAATGAATTTTGCCCGGCAGGTGTCCAGCGAAGTGGTCTTCCTGCACCAAGGGCTGGTAGAAGAACAAGGATCGCCGCAACAGGTCTTCGACGACCCGCAATCGGCGCGCTGCAAACAATTCATGTCCAGCAATCGCTAACGGAGCAACATCGATGCAGACCCTGAAACACTTCCTGCTGGCCGCCGTCGCCACCCTGGCCGTGGCTGGCAACGCCTTTGCCGCAGAAACCCTGAAAATGGGTATCGAAGGCGCCTACCCGCCGTTCAACAACAAGGACGCCAGCGGCCAGGTCGTGGGCTTCGACGTCGAGATCGGCAACGCCCTGTGCGCCAAGATGAAAGTCACCTGCGAAGTCGTCACTTCCGACTGGGACGGCATCATCCCGGCCCTGAACGCGCAGAAGTTCGACTTCCTGATCTCCTCGATGTCGATCACCGAGGAGCGCAAGCAGGCGGTGGACTTCACCAACCCGTACTACTCCAACAAGCTGCAGTTCATCGCACCGAAGTCGACCAACCTGGGCGCCAACAACGACGCCATCAAGGAAGCCCTCAAGGGCAAGACCATCGGTGCCCAGCGCGCGACTCTGTCGGGCACCTGGCTGGAAGACAACTGGGGCGACGACGTGACCGTCAAGCTCTACGACTCCCAGGAAAACGCCTTCCTGGACCTGTCCTCGGGCCGCCTCGACGCCCTGCTGGGTGACAAATACGCAAGCTACGAGTGGCTGAAGAGCGACGCCGGCAAGAACTATGAATTCAAGGGCGAGCCCATGTTCGGCGACGACAAGATCGGCATCGCCGTGCGCAAGGACGACCCACTGCGCGAGCGCCTGAACACTGCGCTGAAGGAAATTATCGAAGACGGCACCTACAAGAAGATCAACGACAAGTACTTCCCGTTCAGCATCCTCTGATTCGCCCGACCTGCGCCGCGGCTCCTGAGTGAGCCGCGGCGCGGGTTCTCCTGCCAAGAAGCGTTATGAACCTCGATCTCCACGGATTCGGCCCGGCCCTGGCGGCTGGCATGCTGATGACCATTCAACTTGCGCTGTCGGCCCTGTGCCTGGGTCTCGTTCTCGGCCTGCTCGGCGCGCTGGCGAAAACCTCGTCCAATCGTGCCCTGCAATGGCTTGGCGGCACCTATTCGACTCTGGTGCGCGGCATTCCCGAGCTGCTTTGGGTGTTGCTGATCTACTTCGGCACCGTCAACGCCATGCGCGCCATCGGCCACATTTTCGGCATTCCCAATCTGTCGCTCAGCGCCTTTGCCGCAGGCGTCATCGCCCTGGGCCTGTGCTTCGGCGCCTATGCCACCGAAGTGTTTCGCGGCGCCATGCTGTCGATTCCCAAGGGCCACCGCGAAGCCGGGCTGGCATTGGGTCTGTCGCGCTCGCGTATCTTCATCAAACTGGTCATGCCGCAGATGTGGCGTATCGCGCTGCCAGGGCTGGGCAACCTGTTCATGATCCTGATGAAAGACACCGCGCTGGTGTCCGTGATCGGCCTTGAAGAAGTCATGCGCCACGCGCAGATCGCCGTGACCGGCACCAAAGAGCCATTCACCTTCTATATGGTCGCGGCCTTGATGTACCTGACCATGACCGCACTGTCGATGGTCGGCCTGGCGTGGCTTGAACGTCGTGCATCGACAGGGTTTGCGAGGAGCGCATCATGACCTGGGAATTCACCCTCAAATGGATGCCCAAGCTGCTGCAAGGTGCAACCCTGACGCTGGAGCTGGTGGCCATCGCCGTGGTTGCCGGGCTGATCCTGGCGATCCCTATGGGCATCGCCCGCGCATCCCGTAACAACTACGTGCGCGCGCTGCCATACGCCTACATCTTCTTTTTTCGCGGCACACCGCTGCTGGTGCAGTTGTTCCTGGTGTATTACGGCCTGGCGCAGTTCGACGTCATCACCCAAGGCCCGCTGTGGCCCTACCTGCGCGACCCGTTCTTCTGCGCGGCATTGACCATGACCCTGCACACCACCGCCTACATCGCCGAAATCCTGCGCGGCGCCATCCAGGCCGTGCCGGTGGGTGAGGTCGAAGCGGCCCGCGCACTGGGCATGTCCCGGGCCAAGGCGATGACCTACATCATCCTGCCCCGCGCCGCCCGCATCGGCCTGCCGGCGTACAGCAACGAAGTCATCCTGATGCTCAAGGCCAGCGCCCTGGCCAGCACCGTCACCCTGCTCGACATCACCGGCATGGCCCGCACCATCAACGCCCGCACCTACATGCCCGAGCAAAGCTTCTTCCTGGCCGGCCTGATCTACCTCACTATCTCTTTCGTACTGGTACAGGCCTTCAAACTGCTGGAACGCAAACTGCGGGTGAACGCACTGCAAGGCCGCTAAAAGGTGACCAACAATCCGTAGCAGCACGGCTTGCCGGCGGGAGCGCCCTCCAGACCGCCCCCGCTGGCAAGCCATGCTGCTACAGAAGCGTGTCACCGCAACCCTGTAGGAGCGCGCTGGCCCGCGACCTGCCGCAAAGCGGCAGCAAACCACCCACCCCATCACCACCTGACACCCCAACTCCCTTAAACTCCCCCCACACCCAACACCACCGCCCCCGGCCATGCACCCCACAGACCTGCTCCCCCGCTTCCAAGCGCTCGACGCCTTCCTGCTCGCGCACCAGCACCTGTGGCGTCCACGCCCCTTCACCCATCGCCAACTGCCGTGGGAAACACTCCACCCCGACCTATCCACCTGGCTGCGCAACCGCACCCTCGAACAAGCCGAAGCCGCCCACAACCACCCCGAAGACCTCGACGCCCCCGAGCCCTTCGCCCGGCTCGCACAGCGATCCAGAACCCTGAGCCAGATCGACCCACTGCCCCACGCCGCGCTGACCCACGTATCCCCACGCATGAGCGTCGACGTCCCCGGCCGCAAGTGGCAACAGATCGAAGCCTTCGCCAGCCGCCTCACCTTCCACCACAGCCCCAGCCACTGGCTCGACTGGTGCTCCGGCAAAGGCCACCTCGGCCGCCGCCTCGCCCACGACGGCCAGGCCCTGACCTGCCTCGAATACGATCCGCACCTGGTCGATGCCGGCCGCAAGCTCAGCGACAAACTCGGCATCAACGCCCAGCACCTGCACCAAGACGTCATGGCGCAAGACGCCGCCACCCGCCTGACCGCACAGCACACCCCCGTCGCCCTCCACGCCTGCGGCGACCTCCACGTGCGCCTCATGCAACTGGCCAGCGACGCCCACTGCCAACACATGGCCATCGCCCCCTGCTGCTACAACCGCATCGCCGGCGACCACTACCAGCCACTGTCCGCAAACGGCCAGGCGTCCGAACTGCACCTAAGCCTCGACGACCTCGCCCTGCCCCTCAGCGAAACCGTCACCGCCGGCGCCCGCGTCCGCCGCCAGCGCGACACCTCCATGGCCCGCCGCCTGGGGTTCGACGTATTGCAACGCCAACTGCGCGGCATCGACGACTATCTGCCCACGCCATCGCTGCCCAGCGCCTGGCTCGACAAACCCTTCGCCGACTACTGCACAGACCTCGCCGAACTCAAACACCTGCCCCCACCCGGCCCACAAGACTGGCCCGCCCTGGAAGCCGCCGGCTGGCAACGCTTGGCCGAAGTGCGCAACCTCGAACTGCTACGCAACCTCTTCCGCCGCCCGCTCGAGCTATGGCTCACCCTCGACCGCGCCCTCTACCTGCAACAACGTGACTACACAGTCCGAATCGGCACCTTCTGCGACAGCCTGCTCACGCCACGAAATCTGCTCATCCTCGCGGAACGAAACTGAATCACAAACCACACCCCAGCCTGTGGATAACTCTGTTGATGGAATTCCCGCCAACGCAGACAAAACCTGCCTCGCAAACGTTTTAACAAATCGGTCATTTTTTAAACAACTGTTAAATTTGCGCAAAAACAGTAGCTTGCGAACAAATGAGAACGCTTCCACAAATCAACCGCCCGCCCCCCACCCGATGGATCAGTTGTGAATAACGGTAATCGCGATCCGTCATAAGGCCGCCTAAAAAAAGCGAAATTAAGGCTTTACTCGACAGCTCAAATCCCTATAATCAGCGCCCACACGCCGGTATAGCTCAGTTGGTAGAGCAACTGACTTGTAATCAGTAGGTCCCGGGTTCGACTCCTGGTGCCGGCACCATGATTCAGCGAGAGAGGCTCACCGAAAGGTGGGCCTTTTTTGTTTGGGCTAGACGTAACCGCTCGCAATTTTTCAATTGACGGTTTCAAACACCCTCAACCTGAGCACAACACACTCGCCACACGTCCTACCCAACGGGTGGGGTCCTGCTACTAGCAGGCGTGCAAAAGGCGAGTTTTTTTGCCCGGAATTTGACAAAGGCCAGGACGGTGCACAAGCCTGCGAAGCTTCCCTGTGCGAAACCTGCGCTGACTCCCCAGGCACTCCTTGCCAAGCTCAAAGGCCAGGCTTGAATCAATAGAGCATCGATAAGGGACCAAGCACTTTCAATAAATGGTTTCCCGGAAAACTGGAAAAGTGATGCAGAGGGCTCCCGAGTTCGACACAGGCTTCCGCAAACGTAGTCGTGAAACGCGCTTCGGGCCGAAACCGGTCCATTGGGCCATTCCCAGTGGCAGCCTCCCCCGTCTGTTCGTGCTGCTAAGAGAAAACCACTTTAAACACTGCTACAGCCCTGATCGCACAAGGCTTCGCGGCAATCCTCCTCATGACCAAAGGCGTGACAAACGCCGATGTTACCAGCAATAACCATGTAGATGATGGTGCCGCAGATCAGGGAACGGACTGCACCTGACTCAGGATCTCGCGGCACTGGTCTCGTCAGCCAATGCAGCCTCCACCCGCCCACTGGTAACGGTGCTCAGGAGACCAGATCATGAAATACCCTTGCTCACGTATGTAAAGAGCCGCAAGTCCCGCGTTAGCGGGCATTCTCCACAGGGCGCAGGGGCCTTGATCCCTGATAACACAGCATTCTTGGCGGGATGACGTAGGGCGAAGATCGGAGACGGGGTTACGAGGTGATCGGCATGGCTTAGGTGTGAAGGCGCGATCTGGCCGAGCACAATAAAACCAACGGGTACTCCTATTCGCAGGTTCATTCGTAGATTTGGCTGCGCCCCTCGCAATCGCAATCCAGCGGGATTAATCGATGCTTTCAGGATCGAAAATATCATGTTGGTCTGCAATTATATCGAGAGAACGATGAAGCATCTTGTGAACTTTGAAATGCTCCGCTCGCTTAATTTCTCCCTTAGTGACTGAGGATTGGTCCACGTGCGACCAGATATAAGTGTCTGACGAGCTTACCTTTAGCCCAAGTACCCCGACACGATACAAGCATGAGAGCATAATTGTCTGAATTTCAGACTCTTTAACTGCACTATTAGCTTCGTAGTACTTGCGCACAATAGCCACGCACGGGTCACGTGAATCTCCCTCACTAAGGTTGACCATGATATCTTCTAAAGTTGTATCTTTGATCATGGATCTCGTAAAAGTTGACTTAATGTTGCGAAGAATTTCCACCGTATCCTCGAAGCTCGGAAAGACGTCACCCCATTCTTCTTTGAGAGACTTCAACCGCTTTTCTGAGTACTGGGACTCAGCGGCCAGCATTGCGCGCCAAGATATCCTCTCACGCTCATAGGCAATAGCAAAACATTCGTTGACGAATTGCAGTGCGTCCCTTGGACGCCTGAGAGTTCTCTCAACAATGAAGTCCATGGAGGTCTGACCGCCGCCTTTCCTTGGTTTCGGAAACAAATCCGTAAACTTTATTCGCTGCTTTGTATATTGACTCTTGAATACCTCATTCAGTCTCGTTTCTATTAGATTGGCAAGATCATCAGCCGACCACTTCAGTGTCATCAGATATGATTCGTATTTTTCTTGTTGAAATCCAGAGTCCCTAGTCTTATCAAAAACCTGGTCGAGAAGATCCTTCCTTAATGCGGCAATGATTTTTGTCTGTCGTATTTTTCGAAACGTTTTTATTTCTTCAATTAGAGCCCGTATAAATCGCACACGCGTCTCGGTGGCGGCCCACTCCTCATCAAGCTGATCTATTAGGATAAAAAATTTCTTTTGAGGGTCTGAGAATGAATGCTCTGCGAGTAGGTCTAAAACTTCGTTTAGCTTTCGAATCTGAAGACCGCTAACTACTTGACTTGCTCGCTGGGAAACTTCTATACGCTCCTGATCGGACAGCCTAGAAACGCTTGCCGAATTTAATCCTATTCCAGAGTACTTAAGACCGATTGAGCTTATGGTATCAGTCTCGAGCTTTCTAGTTATCTCCTTGAGATGCTCATCAGTGTCCAGCCAAAACTTATTCCCCCACTCATTGAAATATTCAACTGCTTTCTTTTTTGTCACATCACGACTAAACGTGTTAAACAGACCATCAATGAAGCTTCGACTATCGCTTTCCGATTTTATATCGTACCGCAGCTTCAAGAACTCCACTGTAAGGACATGACGCCAGAGCAATCTATAGAACAAATCGAGACTGACACCGAGACTATCAAAAAACTGAATAATGTCTGAGCTTTCCAAGAATCGGACTGAAATATCATTCGGATCCAGCTTTACGAATTTTTGAGCCGTTTTGGCTACTTTATAAAGCAACGCACTTTTTCCTGAGCCAGTCCGCCCCAATATTATTGAGGCAGGGGAATCGACATCCATTATCTGTGCAAGATATCCGTTGTCGATGAAGCATTTATTAAGGAGATCTGTATCAGCCTCAGCGTCTAAAGCGCCTACCTTGAGGTTTCGAGTTATCTTTAATACTGGCTCGTCCATGCTATTTTCACCTACTAACATGCTCATGACAATGTATAACCCGAAGCTTTTAGGTCTTTAATTATACTGTATGCAATTTCTTCGACGCTTTTATCGAAACGTTTATACACCATCCCGCTAACGTCGCTGGGTAACGTCGTACGGCCTGTATGTAGACAACATACACGTGACCTACCGAGCTTTCCAACAAAGTACCCAAACTCAAATATTACATTAGGACGTGCACGGTATTCTTTGTTTCGCTCTTCGTCGGACAGCGTGTCTTCGGAAACTAGATAAGCGATTTCATCAGGAGTAAGAAGTATAAATGCGTATCCAACATCGCTATGCTTTTCAAACTTCTCTATGATTGTTAGCCCTTCATCAGCCTGTCGGTGCAATACAACTGGCTCGAGACCTATTTCGTGCAAGAACACTTCCAAGCTAGTCTTTGATACCTCATCTCTTCCATGTACTACGAAAACTTTATTGGACCTGCCCTTGATAGAGTCGAATGCTTTTGCCGTGTGGTGATCTGAATCTTTTATGCTGTCATCTAAAGGGATTAGCTCAAGCCGCTCCGAAATCGAATCTAAACGATGAATCTTCCTGTCGATATCCTTATACGTATCGGAAATTTTTTCACCGAGCGACGGCTCGGTTAACGAAAGAGCTGCCACTCCCCAAAAACTATATTCTTTCGCAATCTCCTCGGTATTGAAACTTTGCTTTAGCAACTCATCATTGAAAGAATCCCACTTGCTATATTCATTTCTCAGCGCCTCATAAGCTACACGAGTGTCAACTTGCCGCTGCTTAAGCTCCAACCCTTTTTTAATTCGCTCTTCTATCTTGGCCTTAGCCTCTTCCCTAGAGCGGGTGAGCTTTAACGTAAGCTTGGGGGATTGAGCGGTTGGACGCTTGCTTGGCATGTTCACTCCTTGATTTGGGCATCGATAAACGAACAGTAGCAATTAGCCAGTGCCAGGTCTAGGGACGCCGGTCTCATAATTTTTCATCCTTGAAAAGGTACGTCCTAGGGTTTGAGCATTACTCCCGAGCCTAAAGACACGTATGCGATGAGAGCCGTACTGCTCTACTGTTGCGCCATCGCAAGCGGTCTAAGATTGACTCTCCTTAGGGCCATCCGAATCCGACCTACTGCCAAAGGAAAGTTTCGGAGATAGGCAAACGTTAAAATACAAATAAAACATATAAAAATCATATAGTTATAGTTTTCTCCTATTTGGTACTGCCAGCCGATCTATCACAACCGCAGGGACTAGGAAAACCGACTTTCACGCAGCAACTCCTTGTAATCCTCCAGTACTCTCTCGCCCCCCCCCCGCTTGGCGAAAGACTGTTGATCCTCTAACGATTGACCATCTCCGATTGACTCACGCATCTCGGCCCCTGTACCCTCTTTATCGTAAATTTTAGATAAATCGTTTCCACCACAGAGGTGCTCCCATGGCACTCCAATTCCATGACAGCCCATTCCACGTCAGCCACGATGCTGACACGGCCAGCAAGATGGCCCTGAAAATGGACCTGTCGATTTTCATCACCAACTGCCTAAAAAAAATGGGCCTGAAGCAGAGCGAGGCTGCGTCCAGGCTGGGCGTCACTCAGTCGCGGGTTTCAGAGTTGGCCAACGGCAAGATCGAGAAGTTTACCGTTGATGCGATGATGGACATGCTGGATCGGCTGGGCTTTCGGGCCAGTTTCACGATGGCAGCCTCCAGTGATGACGAGCCCCGCATCGTGATCACGAAGGTCGCGGCAGCTAGCAGCTGATCCCCATTTTTCGCAGTTCGGTTTTCAGCTCCTTCAACCGATCGTTCGCCACGGCCATTGCGTGGCGATCGGTTCGGTTTGTTGTTTTCACGAAAGCATGCAGAACGACGATCATGTCTGCATATTTCGCGATGTAGACGCATCGATACGCTGGGCTGCCATTGATGATTAATTCGATTGCGCCCGCGCCGACGGATTCGGTGAGCTGCTTTATACTCAGTTCAGGGTCCTGACCAAACTGAATCCGCCTGAGGTCTTTGCCAAATTCGTCCTGGATTTCTTCCGGGAGTGCCTTGTACTCGCGCTCGGCGGCAGGACTCACAAACGCAAACTTCTTCAATCACTCTCTTCCCTACGACGACGGGCACCTTCAGGGAAGGCGCCTCCTGTGGCTGATTTCGCAGGAACGTGAGACTGCCCATCGATCAGTCGTCTGGATGCCCGACAGGTCTCAAAAAGTTGTGGGACATTTCAGAAGTTCAGAGTTTTGTGGGATAGCCGCGCACAGCTCACTTTTGGAGGTTCCGAGCCAAAACCGACACATCCCCCCACAAAACAAACCAGTCTCTGTAGGACGCTTCTGAAAATTCTGGATATGCTCCCGGGCGCATTGCGGTGCTCTGGATCCGGGCTTAGGCTTCGGTCCGTCGCTATTCGGCGACCGGTTTTGACAGGCCGTTCAGAACACACACGCACTGCTCGCTAACACCAATCCGTTGGATGTGTCATGGCGGCTGTACGTGGGGCACACTCGTGTGCGCCAGGTGGGTTCTGCTGGTCTGTCAACCCGCGTACGGCTGCCACCTTCTGATTGACAGCAGAGGGTGATGGCTCCAATTGGATGGAACCCAAAAATGATCAGATCAACGCCCCACCCTCCCGAAACCCCAGTCACCAAATCCCTCCCCTTCGGCGTCAACTTTGGCAGCCGGAGCCTCTTCAACGTGCAGTCCGGCATCCTGGTCGAGGATGCATTAGTGCTGGTCTCCGAGTACCTCAACTGCGCCGCCGCGACGGCTTATGAATCTGCCGACAACTCTACGCCTGAGTTTCGGCCCCTCGCCCGGGCGGTGGTGCATCAGATCGAGGCGGCCAAGGCGTTGGTTGAGGCGTCTATTGCGGGGTTGGGTGAGGTGCGGGGTGTGGATAAGAAGTCGGGTTGAAGATGAACGGCGAGGGGCGCGCTTGAGAATCGGGTATGGCGCGGCGATTGCGGCGGGTGGTGGGCCGCAATCGCGGGCAAGCGCGCTCCTACGGGGAGTGGTGGTCTCTGGGTTGGGGTCAGCCCATGATTCCTCGCACGATGAAGTACAGCAGCGATGGCCCGAGCAGGCAGCCCAGGCCTGTGTGGAAGGTGGCGGTGAGTGCGCCGTAGGGCACGAGGCGGCGGTCGGTGGCGGCGAGGCCTGCGGTGACGCCGCTGACGGTGCCGGCCAGGCCGCCGAAGACCATGGCGGAGCGTGGGTTGTCCAGGCCCATCCAGCGGGCGGCCATGGGGGTGCCGACCATGACGAGGATGGCTTTGATGAGGCCGGTGGCGATGGACAGGGCCATGACGTCGGAGCTGGCGCCCAGCGCGGCGCCGGTGACGGGGCCGACGATGTAGGTGACGGCGCCTGCGCCGATTGTGGTGATGCTGACGGCGTCGCGGTAGCCGAAGGCGTAGGCCACGCAGGAGCCGACGATGAAGGGCAGGACGGTGCCGAGGAACAGGGAGAAGGCGCCGATCAGGCCGGCCTTTTTGGCTTCGGTGGCCTGCACTTCAAAGGCGGTGGCGACGATGGCGAAGTCGCGCAGCATGGCGCCGCCCATCAGGCCAATGCCGGAGAACAGGGCAAGGTCGGCGAGGCCTTTCTGGCCGCCGGTCATGACGCCGCCGACCCAGGCCAGTACCAGGCCGATGACGATGGCGATCGCCGAGCCGTGGATGCGGCCGAAGGTCAGGCGTTTGGAGAGCACCACGGAGATCCACATCACCACGCCGACGACGGCGAATGCGGTGACCAGGCCCTGGCTGATGAGGTCTTTCTGGATGAGATCCCACATATCAGCGGCCTCCTGCTGGGGTTGGCGTGGCAGCGATCACGCTGGCGTGGGGCGCGGTTTCGTCTTGTTCTTTGGGCAGCGGTTCGCCTTTGTTGGTGCGGCTGATGATGGCGATGGTCACACCGCAGAGAAGCACGGAACCGATGGCGGCGATGACGGCAATCGGGCCGCCCTTGAGTGCGGTCACGACGTTTTGCTGGGCGGCCATGGCGACCACCACGGGGATGTACATGGCGCCCCAGAAGCCGACGCCCATTTCGCAGCCTTCGCTCATGCCGCCGCGTTTTTGCATGAACAGGCGGGCGCAGATCAGCAGGATCATGGCGATCCCGACGCCGCCGACGTTGGATTTGACGCCCAGCAGCACGCCGAGCAGATCACCGAGAATCACCCCCGCAAGGGTGCAGATAGCCAGTAACGCGACACCATAGATAATCATTGTTATTGCCCTCAAATTGCATCGTCGAAGTTGTTGTTTTTGTTCCTTCGAAAGCAGCAGTCGGTTTATGGGTGGCCGGTGCCCTCCTCTCGCGACAGTGCGCTCAGCGTATCCAGCCGGGCACCCTGGAAGGCGACTGCGGATCCTTGTTCGAAGACTCTGCGCGCCAGCCCCGTTAGCACGGTGCCGGGCGGCATTTCAATCTGCAGGCGCACGCCGCGCTCGTAGGCGGTTTGCACGGTGCTGCGCCAGTCGATGACCCGGCTCATGTTGAAGGCCAGGTCGTCGCGTAGTTTGTCGGCGTTGAATATCGGCCGTGCAGTGCTGCCACTGAGGTAGCGCAGGGTCGGCGCCGCCAAGGTGACTTGAGCAAACGCCTCGGCGAGTTTTTGCGCAGGCGTGTCGAGCAATTCACAGTGGGACGGCACGCTGACGGCCAGGCGTTTGGCGGCAGCGGCGCCCTGTTCATGGGCGAGCACGGCGACGCTGGCCATGGCCTGATCGCTGCCGGCGATGACGAACTGGTTATCGGCGTTGATGTTGGCCAGGTATACCGGGGTGGCGACGCTGTGAACCTGTGCGATCAGCTGTTCGACGGTGGTCTGGTCCAGGCCGATCAGCGCAGTCATGCCGTAGCCCTGTGGATAAGCCTGTTGCATCAGCTCGCCACGCAGGGCCACCAGTCGCACGGCGTCGGCGAAGCTCAACGCGCCGGCGATGACAGCGGCGGGATAAGCGCCGATGGACAGGCCCGCGACGTAGTCCGGGGTGTTGCCCTGTGCCATGAGCAGGCGCGAACAGGCGACGCCGGCGATCAGCAGGCAGAGCTGCACGGCGCGGGTCGATTGCAGCGCCTGTTGGGTGTCGAGGGTCAGAACGTCTTCGTTGAGCGCATCGCTCGCTTCGCGCAGGCATTGGGCGATCACGGGGTCGTTCGGCAGCGCGTGCAACATGCCCGCTTGCTGCGCGCCTTGCCCTGGAAACACCCAGAAGCTGCTCATGCTGCGCGCTCCTGAAGCTGCCACGGATTACCGACCAGCCGTGCGCCGTCGTCAGCCTTGAGCAGCACCTGCCGCGCCGCTCCCGCCCACTCGCGCAGGGCCACGGCGCCGAACGGGGTTTGCAGTTGCAGGTCGATGCGGCAGATGGCGCCGTCCAGTGCTGTAACGAGTTCGGCAGCCTGTTGGCGGCTGAAGAACTGCGGGGTGCGCAGGATCAGGTCCAGGTCGCTGGCCTGATGCAGCACGGGGATGCCGGTCGCCAGTTCGAAACCGGCACTGCCAGCCACGCCCCATGGCAAGCCGAGTTTTTGCATGACGGGATGAATCTGGCGAAGGCCTTCAAGCGCGGGCCACTCACTGTCCGTCGCGACATCAATCAATTGCTCGGGCTTCACGCAGCGGCTGATGTTGGCGCGTTGCATTACCAGGGCAAAACGCTGATCGCGAGTACGTCCACGCACGCCCACCGCCACGCAGCCGTCCGCGACCTGCGCCCGACGGACCACCACCGGATGGCCCAGGCCAATCACCTCGGCCACCCATGCTGGTGCATCGGCAGGCAAGGCGGCCACGGGCAGGCCCCACAACAGATCGTGGGGCTGCACTGGCGGGAAGGTGTTCATTACCACTGCGCCCGCAGCAGTTCACGCACTTTGGACGACGCCGAACGATTCGGCGCGCCGAGGCGTGAGCTGAGGTCGTTGGTGCTGCCACGTACGTCTTTGATGGCAGCGAGCAGGCAATCTTGAACACGCGCCAAGTCCGCATCGGCAGGCTGTTCGATCTGGTCAACCGAGAGGGTTTCCCAAAGCAGGCCAAGGCCGCCGTAGCTGTCGATGTCGTAGGCCATCGGCGGGATGGTGGCGGCGAGTTTTTCCAGTTCTTCGACGCTGCGCAATGTCACCCGCGCCGCTGAAGCCTTGCCCATGGCGTGAACCATCACGCCGGGATCGCGCAGGGCGATCAGGCGGTTGGCTTGGTAGCCGTGGGCCAGAAACGCGCCGGACATGGCCTTGCCGACCAGCAGACCGATCACCGGATGCCCGGCCAGACGAGCCCGGGCGTAAGCGTCCACCGCACCGGCCAATGCCTGGTGAATGCCCAGCGCTTCTTCGCGGCGGCCGTAGGCCTGGCTGGGTACGTCGATGATGGCGATCAGCGGGCGTTTTTCGGCGTTGTTTAGATCCTGTTCGATGGCGCTGTCCACCGCTTGCGCCAGGCCCCAGCCCTCCAGCAGGCCGACTTCGCCGTTCTGCGCACGGGGGAAGCGGTTGGCCGGGTCGGCGACGACGGCGAGAAAGCGCACGTCCTGATCGCCCAGTTTGCCGTCGGCGGCTTTCACCGAAACTGGCAGCCCAGGCACTTGAGCAGCGCCTGCGGCCAGTGCGTTGAACCAGTTCAAACCGCGTGTGGAATACGAGCTCATGGCTGTTCTCCTTGGTACAGGCTGCGCACGGCGGCGGGGTCGATCTGGGTGGCGGTGTCCACCTGCGCCAGGCGCTTGAGGAATTGAGCGTATTGGCCGCTGCGTTCCTGCTCGGGCTTGCCTTTGCTCAGCAGGTCTTCCACTTGCCGGGCGATGGCCTTGATGTCGTCGGGCACGTAGGCGTCCACCAAGCCGCTGACGAAGCGCTGCTCGCCACCGGTGATGCTCCAGATGAAGGGCCGGTCGCGGGAGTCATACTCTTCGATGCCCGCTTCCTGTTCGATCACCTGCGGGCCATTCAGGCCCAGACGTGCTTCCTGGGTGACCACCAGATAGCTGCACAACCCGGCCGCAATCGACATGCCGCCAAAGCAGCCGACGCTGCCCGCCACCACGCCGATGACCGGCTGATAACGGCGCAGATCGACGATAGCCGCGTGGATTTCAGCGATGGCGGCCAGGCCCAGGTTGGCCTCCTGCAAACGCACGCCACCGGTTTCCAGCAGCAGTACGGCGGCGGTCGGAATGCCCTTGCGGTTGTCTTCGGCGGCAAGCTCCAGCGCGCCGGCCATTTTCGCCCCGCCGACTTCGCCCATGCTGCCGCCCTGAAAGGCGCCTTCGATGGCGCACACCACCACTGGCTGACCGCCGATAGCGCCTTTGGCTACAACCACGCCGTCATCGGCCTGGGGCACGACGCCCTGTTTCGGCAGCCAGGGGGACGTCATGCGGGCGAACGGGTCGATCAATTCGCGGAAAGTGCCTTCGTCCAGCAGTGCCTTGGCGCGTTGCCGGGCGCCGAGTTCGATGAAGCTGTGCTGTTGCAGCAAGCGTGCGCTGTCAGTCATGGCCGATCTCCTCGAAGCCCTGTTCCAGCCGCAGCCGGACCACGCCGGGGGTGGCGCCGAAATCATGAATGTCGATGCTCAGGGCGGGCGGCGTCTGTTCGCTGAACATGCGTTCGAACAGGTGCTGCCAACGCGCCGAACTGCCGTTGACCGAGGTCACGACGTTGATCGTCAGCTTGCCGGGCAGGCCGGGTTCGAGCATCACTTCCAGATCGCCCGAGCCGACGCAGCCCACCAGTGCGCGGCCCAATGGAGGCTGGCCGGCGGGGAATTCAAATGACAGGGTTTCCATGGTCAGACAGTCCTCGCGTCATTGCCGAGCGCAGGCTCCAGGCAATCGATGAACAGGGTGGCGGCGAGCAGGTCGGCGGCGCCACCGGGAGATGCGTTGAGGTCCAGCAGCTGCTGATCCAGCTCATGCAGGGCGCGGCGGCCGCTGAGGGTCGCGCTGCCACCGGCACTCAACACACGTTGGGCGCCGCTTTGCATGGCGTTCAGGCCTTGTTCGCCTGCGCGGTAAAGCACGCAGGTGTCCGACAGCGTGGTCATGATCGCCAGCAGCGCGTCGAGCCGGGCGTTCTGTTCGCCGTGGCCGGCCTTGCGGCTGCGCAGCAGTTGCGGCAGGGCCTGTTGTGTGACGGCGGGAAAGCCCATCTGCGCCTGCTCTTTGGCACCCATCGCGCCGTACTGGCGAGCGACTTGCGCGCCATGGCTGTTGCTGGCCGGTTGCTGACGATCTTCGATCAGCGCCAGGCAGGCGGCGCGCAGGCCGAGCCCGGCAGCTGACAGGTCCGCAGGGTCTAGCGCAGCAGCCGTCACCAGCAGCCCAAGGGCCCAGATCGCGCCGCGGTGGGTGTTTACGCAACCGGTGGTGCGCATCATCGCCGCTTCGCCCTCGCGACCGATGCGGCCAATCGCTTCGCGCAGTGGCTGGTTGATTTCGCCGATGTCGATGGCGACCTCGGCCATTTCCTTGAACGCAGGCCACAGGGACAGGGCCGAAGCGTGCATCAGGCCCAGGTGCAGGTCCTTGTGCGCGCCGCTGCTGCGACGGTCCACCAGCGCAGGTTTGGGCGAGAGGTCGGCCTCGTCGATCAGCGCGTCCACGGCAAGGTCCGCCAGCCGTTCAGCCAGGGGCAAGGCCCGAGGCGCTTGGGTAAAAGCCAGGTTGAATGCGCGCATCACCAGCTCCTGAATTTCGCGGGCGGGTTGTACAAGCCGCCGGACCATTCGACCAGTTCGGCGATGCTCTTGGCAGCGAGCAATTCACGGCTGGCGTCGGTGCGGCGAATCCCTAAGTCTTCGGGCAGCGCGATCAGCCCTTCGCGGCGCATGCGGGCGGTGTCCTTGGGGTTGTGGCGCAGGCCGATGGCGGTCACGCCCGCGACGGCGGCGATCATGGCCTGGCGCTCTTCCAGGCTGCGCGCCTTGTAGAGGTAGGCGATGCCTTCTTCGGTCAGCAGGTGGGTGACGTCGTCGCCGTAGACCATGATCGGCGCCAGCGGCATGCCGCTTTTCTTCGCCACGTCGATGGCGTCCAGGGTCTCGACGAAGGTGGGTTTGCCGCCTTCCTGGAAGGTTTCGACCATCTGCACCACGAGCTTTTTGCCGCGTTCCAGGTATGCATCGGTGTCCGGGTTTTGCTGGCGCATGTCCAGCCAGGCCGGCGTGCTGTGACGGCGGCCGCGAGGGTCATGGCCCATGTTTGGCGCGCCGCCGAAACCGGCCAGGCGCCCGCGAGTGACGGTGGACGAATGGCCGTCGCCGTCCACTTGCAGCGTGGCGCCGATGAACAGGTCCACGGCGTACTGACCGGCCAACTGGCACATCATGCGGTTGGAGCGCATCGAGCCATCGCGCCCGGTGAAGAACACGTCGGGCCGCGCCGCGATGTAGTTCTCCATGCCCAATTCGGTGCCGAAGCAATGCACGCTTTCCACCCAGCCGCTTTCGATGGCGGGGATGAGGGTCGGGTGCGGGTTGAGGGTCCAGTTGCGGCAGATCTTGCCCTTGAGTCCGAGGGATTCGCCGTAGGTCGGCAGGATCAGTTCGATGGCGGCGGTGTTGAAGCCGATGCCGTGGTTCAGCGACTGGACGTTGTGTTTCTCGTAGATGCCGCGGATCGCCATCATCGCCATCAGCACGTGGACCGGCTTGATGTGGCGCGGGTCGCGGGTGAACAGCGGTTCGATGTAGAAGGGTTTGTCGGCGACCACCACGAAGTCGACCCAGGAGGCCGGGATGTCCACCCGTGGCAGGTCGCTGACATCGTCTACCAGTTCGTTGACCTGGACAATGACGATGCCGTCGCTGAAGGCCGCAGGTTCGATGAGCGCGGGGGTGTCTTCGGTGCTGGCGCCGGTATAGATGTTACCGGCGCGGTCAGCCTTGAAGCCGGCGGACAGCACGACGTTGGGAATCAGGTCCACCAACAGCCGCGAATACAGCTCGATGTAGGTGTGAATCGCGCCGATTTCCAGCAGGCCGTCTTCCAGCAACTGGCTGATGCGCAGGCTTTGCGTACCGGCGAAAGAGAAATCGAGCTTGCGGGCGATGCCGCGTTCGAACAGGTCCAGGTGCTCGGCGCGGCCGACGCTGGGCATGATCATGTGCAGGTCATGGAGTTTGCCGGGATCGGCCTTGACCAGCGAACGGGAGAGGAAATCCGCCTGTTTCTGGTTGTTGCCTTCAAGCACCACGCGATCACCAGGCGCAATCAACGCCTCCAGGGCCGCGACGATCTTGTCGGTGGGCAGTACCACGCCATCGGCGAGGGAACGCACTTGCTCGAGCCGCCGCTGCTTCTCGCTGCGACGACGCGACCAGCGCGGGTCAAGTGTTGTTGTAGTCATGCTGACTCCACGGGGGTTCGCTGTCGTGGGTCACATTAGAAGGTCTGGGGGCGGGGTATCAATCAAGCTTGGGGTTCAATCGTTACTATCAGAGTAATGGTTGCCCCTTCACGCCGCTCCCCAATCGATCTGGTAGCGTGTGCTGCGCCCTCCTCCGGGAAGCCTCTCCAGGCAGCCCTTCTCCAGCAGATCGGACAGATGCCGGGTCGCCGTGGCCTTACTGACCTTCGCCACCGCCTGATACTGAGCCGCACTTATCCCGCCCTCGAATCCCGCGCCGGGTTTTTCGGACAGCAGATCGCCATTGAGCAGACGGTTGAGCACCTTGATCTGCTCGGCAGACAGGCCATCATCACGGTGGGCCTGCCAGAACCGCGCCTTGGCGAGCACCCGGTCCATGCGCTGCATGGCCTGCTCCAGCGTGCGCAGCAGGATCTGCAGAAACCACGCAAGCCAGGGCGTCAGATCAAGGCCGCCGCGCTGGGTATTTTCGAGTATCTGGTAGTAACCCTGACGGTTACTGAGGATGCTGGCTGACATCGCGTAGAAGCGAATGGCCTGGCTTTCGCCCTGGGCCAGCGCCAGATCGGTGATCGCGCGGGTCAGGCGGCCATTGCCGTCGTCGAACGGGTGCAGCGTGACGAACCAGAAATGCGCGATGCCCGCCCGAAGCAAAGGGTCCAGCGTCACGTCGACGGCGCTGGCGTTGAACCAGGAGAAGAAGTCATAAAGCTGTTTTTCCAGCCCTTCCCGGGGTGGCGCCTCGAAATGCACCACTGGCCGGTCCAGCCGCCCCGAGACCACCTGCATGGGCTCGTTGCCCCGTAGCATCCCGACCTGAACCCGCTTGGCCAGCAACGATTCGGTTTCCGGAAACAACAGGCGGTGCCAGTACATCAGCCGCTCGAAGGTCAATGGCGCCTGAAACTGCTGAGTGGCATCGAGCATCAACTCGGCCAGCCCTTCGCTGCGCGGAGTTACACCGTCATCAGCGGCGAGGCCCAGCCTTTTCGCCAGCGAGGAGCGGACGGAGCCGACATTCAGTTGCTCACCTTCGATGGCCGATGAGGTAATGACGTTCTGCAGAAGTGCATCGAGCTCGGTATGCACGGTGGCATCGCCGCCCGAGGCGCCGATCATTCCCAACAAACGGCCCTGCGCCTGGGTACACGCCCGCAATAAAGGCGCGAGCGGCTCGACATCCCAGTGGAAGGATGGCCAATTGCGGTGTTGCCAGATCCATTCGAGCGGTTGATTCACAGCGGGCCTCGTGAAGAAATGAGCCGAATAGGGGCTTTATTCGGCTCACACTATGAGCCGAATATGCGATTTATTCGGCTCATAGTCCAGTAGAGATGCGCCTGTGTGGTGGTGCATATGTATTCATCAGAGCTTCGTGCGCCCCTTCGCGCCAGCACAAGAAAAACGTCGCGCAGCCCCCACTGCACCAAACCCTACCCCCAAACAAAAACGCCCCGATCTCTCGACCGGGGCGTCTGCACAGCTTCAGCTCAACAGCCGTTCAACATCAGAAAACGTTGATCGGGTAGTCGATGAAGATGCGGGTTTCGTTACCCTGGCGGTTGTACTGGTCGGCGTTGTTGGACACGCGCAGGATGGAGTTGCGCAGGCGCACCGACAGGTCTTTGGCCGGGCCGCTCTGTACCACGTAGGTCAGCTGGCTGAACCACTCGCGCTCTTCACCACGGCCACGGTCGCTGCCGTCGTCGATGTTGTCGCCGCGTACGTAGGCGATCTTGTAGCTCAGGCCCGGGGTGACGACGCTGGACAGGTTTACGCCGTAACCCAGCTGCCAGGAGCGCTCGTCCTTGCCGTTGAAGTCGGACCAGTAGGAGTTGGCCAGGTAGATGGTGTTGCCGCCATCGCTGTAGCCGCCGTTGCTGCGATAGCCGCCGTAGTTGTAGCCGGTTTCGCCAGTGCTGCGCTGGTGCGCGATGGTGAACGAGTGGATGCCGGTGGCCCAGGTAGCGGCCAGGCTCCAGATCTTGTTGTCGCGTGCGTCGTCGGCAGCGATGTCCTTGTCCATCTTGGTCTTGTAGCCGTTGAAGTCCAGGGTCAGGGACTGATCCTGTGGCAAGGCGAAGACGTAGTTCAGGTTCAGGTACTGCTTCTTGAGCGTGTCTTCGTCGTCGGACGCATAGAACGCGCCGCTGAAGGCGTCGGTGAACTTGTAGCTGGCACCATAGACGTTGATGCTCTTCAGGTCGCCACTGTCGCGGCCCTCGGCGCTCTTGCGGGTCTGGGCGGTGAAGCGGCCGGCGACCAGGGTCAGGTCCTTGATCTCTTTGGAAGTGATCAGGGTACCGGTGTAGCTCTCAGGCAGCAGGCGAACGTTGTCGTAACTGAGCACCGGCAGCTCCGGCATCATGTCGCCGTATTTCAGCTCGGTGTTGGAGATGCGGAACTTGACCGCGCCGCCGAAGCGCGACAGGTCATCGGCAGGGTTGCCGCTGCTGTCCTGCTTGAAGAAGTCGATGCCACCGGCGCCGCTCTTGCCCTTGCCGCCGTCCAGACGCACAGCGTACAGGCCGAATGCATCGACACCCACACCTACGGTGCCCTGGGTGAAACCGGACGAATAGTTGGCCATGAATGCCTGGCCCCACTCGGCGCGGTCGGCGTTGTCTACGCCCGGGCCGCCGTGGTTCTTGTAGTCACGGTTGATGTAGGCGTTACGCAGGTTGACCTTCAGGCTGCTGTCTTCGACAAAGCCCTTGGAGTCCGCTTGCCCGTCTGCCATCGCGTGGGTGGCAGCCAGAATGCCCAGGGTGAGCAGGCCGATACGCTGTTTCATCTTGTTGTCCTTGTGTGCAGATTAATCGCGCGCTGTGGCAATACCCGGACAGGTAATCGCGTCTCTCGAGACCGATGACAGTCCCGAAAGCCCGCACGAAATCATCGCAGTGGACTACTGATGCACGTACATGGCGCTTGGCCACAGGCGGTGGAGGCGCGAATGCTATCCGCGGCATAGAAGGGTGTCAATTTGATGAAACCCAAACTGATAAACGGGTTCGCCTCTTCGTCATCCGAAGAGGCGTGTCCATCAGCTGTCGAGAATACCTACCAGCGCGTCGATTTCCGCGTCGTTCATCAACCCGTAGGGGTAACGCTGGATCAGCATAGTCCGGTATTCCTGCGCCTGACTCTGCGTTTTTGGAGCCTGGGTTATCCGTAACCAGTCCGCCATCATCTGCCGTGCTTCACTGCTCGCAGACAAACCTCGAGTCACTGATGACTCATGACCTGCGTTCATAGGGATAACCTCTTGTGTCTTGAGCCGCGAAATCTACGGTACTTTTGTTACAGACGAACGAATCAGGTAACCGTTTAAGTAACCTTCGGACACTTTTGTGTGGGTAAACGAGAAAACGCCACCCACAAAAAAGCCCGTCGTTCGACAGGCTTCGTTGCGAGCAAGAAGTGAACCAACTCAGGGGCGATGAGGCGCCGGCTGTTGCTGGGTCAGGCAGTGGATATTGCCGCCACCGAGCAGCAACTCACGGCCCGGCACCATGACCACTTCGTGTTCCGGGAACAGGCGCTGCAGGATCTGGCGCGCGGTTTCGTCCAGCGGGTCGTCGAAGCTCGGGGCGATGATGCCGCCGTTGACGATCAGGAAGTTCACATAGGAGCCGGCCAGACGCACCGACGGGTCGCGTTCCTGGCTGCCGTGCACCTGATCGACGCCAGCACACTCTTCCTCGGTGGCGAACAGCGGCCCCGGGATCGGCATCTTGTGCACGATGAACGGGCGCCCCTTGGCGTCCCGTGCGTTTTCCAGCACGGCCATGGCCGCCTGGCAGCGCGGGTAGTTGGGGTCTTGCGGATCGTCGGTCCAGGCCAGCAGGACTTCGCCCGGACGCACATAGCAGCAGAAGTTATCCACATGGCCATCGGTTTCGTCGTTGAACAGGCCATCCGGCAGCCAGATGACGGTGTCCACCGACAGGTGATCGCGCAGAACCGCTTCGATCTCTTCGCGGGACAGGTGCGGGTTGCGGTTGCGGTTGAGCAGGCACTCTTCGGTGGTGATCAGGGTGCCTTCGCCATCGACATGGATCGAGCCGCCTTCCAGCACGAAGCCTTCGGTGACGTAACGCGGGCAGCGTTCGATTTCCAGCACCTTGCTGGCCAGCGCCGAGTCCAGGTTCCATGGCGAATACAGGCCACCGTTGAAACCGCCCCAGGCGTTGAAATCCCAATCCACGCCACGCACTTCGCCCTGGTCGTTGATGACGAAGGTCGGGCCGGTGTCACGCACCCAGGCGTCGTCGTTGCTGATTTCGACCACACGAATGTTCGGCACGTCCAGGCGGGCGCGAGCGTTGTCGTATTGCGCAGCGGAGACGGCCACGGTCACAGGCTCGAAACGGGCAATGGCCTTGGCCACCGCGACGTGAGCGGACTGCACCGGCTTGCCGCCCAGGCGCCAGTTGTCCGGACGCTCAGGCCAGACCATCCAGGTCTGGGTCTGCGGTGCCCATTCGGCGGGCATGTAGAAACCATCGGCGCGCGGGGTGCTGTTGAGTGTGGTCATGTTTCAGGACTCCAGTTCGTCAGGGCCTGCGCTATGAACCAGCACGCCCGCTTCAGTTTGATCGCCAATCACCATAGCAGACACGCCATGACAATCTGGACGCCTTTATAGCCGATAAAAATCGGTTACAAAAGCCTGGCTTTACGGATGCCGCAAATAATCCCGACCAGAAACCGATATAAATCGATATTAAATACCCCCGTAGCAGCACGGCTTGCCGGCGGGAGCGATCTCAAGTACGCCCCCGCCGGCAAGCCGTGCTGCTACGGGCGAGAAAACCCGGGTTATCCCTCAAGCTCGCTCAGCACTTTCGAAACGTTATCGACGAAGAAATCCACACTGCGTCGGGTGGTGACCATCGGTGGCTTGATCTTGAGGATGTTCAGGTAATCCCCGGTGGGCTGCATGAAAATGCCCAGCTCGCGCAGACGGTCGCACAGGTAGGCGGTTTCTTCGGTGGCAGGCTCCAGGGTCTGGCGATTGCGCACCAGTTCCAGCCCCAGATAGAAGCCCGAGCCATGGGCCGCGCCCACCAGTGGGTGTTTATCGATCAGCGCGAGCAGCCGCTCTTTGAAATGGCCGCCAACCAATTGGGCGTTTTCCCACAGTTTCTCTTCCTCCATGACGTCCAGCACCGCCATGCCGATCCTGCAACTCACGGGGCTGCCGCCTGACGAGGAGAAGAAATAGCCCTCTGCCTCCAGCGCCTCGGCGATCTCGCGGCGGGTAATCACTGCGCCCAGCGGATGGCCGTTGCCCATGCCCTTGGCCATGGTAATGATGTCCGGTACCACGCCCTGCTCTTCGAAGCCCCAGAAGTAATACCCCAGGCGGCCATAACCGACCTGCACCTCGTCGGCGATGCACACCCCGCCCTGGTCCCGGACCTTCTGGTAGACCTGCTGCAAGTAGCCAGGCGGCAGGGAGATGCCGCCAGCGTTGCCATACACCGGTTCGCAGATGAAACCGGCCAGTTGCCGACCTTGCTCGGCCAGGCGCGCCAGATGGGCATCGACGCTTTGCAGGTAGAACGGCGTGCTGTCCGCGCCCCTCGCCTCACCCCGATACGTATTCGGCGCGACCACCGGATGCACCCAGTCAGGCCGGGTGCTGAGGGCTTGCGGGTTATCGGCGATGGAGGTCGAGATGGCGTCGGTGGCCACCGACCAGCCGTGATACGCCTCCAGCACACTCAGGACATCGCGCCCGCCGCTGTAGGCCCAGGCCAGGCGAATCGCCAGATCATTCGCCTCGGTGCCGCTGTTGACCAGAAACACCCGGTCCATGCCCTCAGGTGCGAGCTTGAGCAGGCGCTCGGAAAACTCGGCAATGGCCGCGTAGTGAAAGCGCGAGTTGGTGTTGAGCAGCGACCATTGTCTGGCCGCCACCTGCACCATGCGCGGGTGACCATGGCCGAGCACGGCCACGTTGTTGAGCATGTCCAGATAGGACCGGCCCTGCATGTCGATCAGATGATTGCGCCAGCCACGTTCGATCTGCGGTGGCGCCTGGTAATAGTGCTTCTGCGAACGGGCGAAGCTGGCATCGCGGCGCGCCAGCAAGTCGGCAGCGTTTTCAGCGCCGGGGGCGTCGCAATCGAACCCCAGCAGCGCCTTGGGCGACGGGCACAAGGCCTGCCATGCCGCTGCCCGGGAAGGCGTGGTGAACAACGGCGGGCTGACGTCCGGTTCGCTGCACAGCTGCACGATCAGCGAGCCGCCGCCCTGCCCGATCACATCGCCAGCGGCAAACTGCACGCCTGAATCGAAGTCCGAACGCACGCCCCACAGGCGCAGGTTCATGTCGCTGCCGACCAGCACCAGCGCTCCATCGGCGGTATGCCGCAAGGCCCCGTGAAAAGGTGCGTGCACTGCAATGCCATAGGGAATGACCAGTTCGACATGCAGGGCGAAAGTGTCCGGTTCGCGGGCGCTGTCAGGCAACGTCCGGGACAACCGGTATTCACCGTAGCGGCTGGCCGCCAGCCCGTGGGCCCGGGCGGCGTCCTTGAGCAGTTGCTCGTCGATCCCGCTCTGCTCCCAGTTGCCCGCCTCGAAATGCTCGCTGAGCACGCCCAGGTCCACAGAGGTAAAGGCCTGGCCATTCAAACCGGGCAGCAGCGGCGCGAAGGAATGCTCCTCGCCAGCAGTGTCCAGTTGGCCCACTGCATTGAAGATCGCCGCCTCCATCAGCGCCATCGGCACGGAGGTCGCGACGTCGAAGATGTTCCACTCGCTGGCCAGGTTCGCCTGGATATAGGCATTGTCCGGCTCGATGCTGGCCTGCTGCTCGCTGCTGAGCACCAGCACCGCCGAGCGCGCGACGATCAGCGGCCACAGGGCCTGCAACTCCTGGGGCTGCAACGGGTTGATCGCGTGATAGGCCCGGATCGCCGACAGGATATAGAGCGGATCGCCCTGGGCATGGTGCAGCAGCGCGGCGCAGGTCACCGACAGATCGGCGATGCGCCAGGTGCTGACCAGATCGCCAAAATCGATCAGGCCCTGCAATTGCCACATATGATGGGCATCACGTTCCCAGACCACGTTGTATTCGGTGATGTCCATGTGGATCGCCTGTATCGGCAACCCCGCAACCAGCGGCACCAGACGGGCATGGGCCTGTTCAGCGGCCTGGGCGATGCAGGCTCGCTTGTCGGCGTCCTCGATGACCGGCAGCAGGTGCCTGACCAGCGCGCTGGCGTGGCGCGGGTCCCACTGCAGGATGCGCTCGAGCCCGGGATGCCGGAAGTCGGTCAGCGCGACATCGACCCGCGCGCACAACTGCGCCAGCCCCGCCACCACTGGCTGGCTCAGATGCTCGACGTGAGCCAGCGACTGCCCTTCGATGAACTCCAGCAGGCGCACATGCACCGCGTGGCCTTCCACCTCGATCGACAGCAGGTCCTGGCCGTTGAGGGCGGTGATCACCTGCGGTACGCGAATGCCCGGCACATCGGCCAGATGGAGCAGGGCCGCATGTTGCGCAGCCAGCTCGGTGGTCGAGTAATCGCCATGGCAGATCTTCAATACGAAGCGCCGGCCTTCACCGCCATCAACCCGAAAGTTGCGATCCTGATGGCTGCCCAGCTCCCTGAGCGCGCCCGTCAGCCCGTAATGCGTCGAGAGCAATCGGGCTGCCTGATCGGTGCTGATGTCCGGGCAAGGCAGGCTGGATCGACGAATCAGAGTGGCGAGCGGCATGGCAGGGATCCGTTGGGCAGGAAGGGATGAGCAATATCGCCAGTAGACGTGTATATAGGCAAGCCCGGCCGAACGGTCATAAAGAAAATCCCGAAACGATCGATAGATAGCGCATCCGTTACACTGATGAAACACTTGCGGCGGTTTTATGACGCTTACAGCGCTCGGCAATCAATTAATTTCATGGCCTGCGGGCCGATTGTGCCTTGCGCGCGTCACCGCAGCACCACAAGCTATGCTTCGTTATCTTGACGTCCATCCAGGGAAGAAGGTTTGGCTATGCGAATACTTGTCACCGGTGGCGCCGGTTTTATCGGTTCGGCGCTGATCCGCCATTTGATCAACAACACCGACCATGAAGTACTGAATCTCGACAAACTGACGTACGCAGGCAACCTCGAATCGCTGCAAAGTATCGTCACTAATACACGTTACGAGTTCGTGCAGTTGGACATCGTCGACCAGTCCGCCGTGAGCGCCGTTCTGGAGCGCTTCAAGCCGGACGCGATCATGCACCTGGCGGCTGAATCCCACGTAGACCGTTCCATCGACGGTCCGTCGGCGTTCATCCAGACCAACATCGTCGGCACCTACAGCCTGCTGGAAGCCACCCGTGCCTATTGGCAGGGCCTTGGGGATGCCGAGCGCGCGGCTTTCCGTTTCCACCACATCTCCACCGATGAGGTGTACGGCGACCTGCACGGCGTGGACGACCTGTTCACCGAAACCACGCCCTATGCGCCCAGCTCGCCCTACTCGGCCAGCAAGGCGGCTTCGGACCATCTGGTTCGCGCCTGGCAGCGCACTTACGGCCTGCCGGTGGTGGTCACCAACTGCTCGAACAACTACGGGCCGTTCCACTTCCCGGAAAAACTCATTCCGCTGGTGATCCTCAACGCCCTGGCCGGCAAACCGCTGCCGGTGTATGGCAACGGGTTGCAAGTGCGTGACTGGCTGTTCGTCGAGGACCATGCGCGTGCATTGTTCAAGGTCGTGACCGAAGGCAAGGTCGGCGAAACCTACAACATTGGCGGGCACAACGAGCAGAAGAACATCGACGTGGTGCGCGGCATCTGCGCCCTGCTCGAAGAGCTCGCCCCGGAACAGCGCAAGGGTGTGGCCAACTACGCCGACCTGATTACCTACGTCACCGACCGCCCCGGCCACGACATGCGTTACGCCATCGACGCCAGCAAGATCGAGCGCGAGCTTGGCTGGACCCCCGAAGAAACCTTCGAGTCGGGCCTGCGCAAGACCGTGCAGTGGTACCTGGACAATCTGGAATGGTGCCGCAACGTTCAGGACGGCAGCTATCAGGGCGAACGCCTCGGCACTCACGTAAAGGATCTGATCGCATGACCAAAGGAATCGTACTGGCCGGTGGCTCCGGCACGCGCCTGCACCCGATCACGCTCGGGGTTTCCAAGCAGTTGCTGCCGATCTACGACAAACCGATGATCTACTACCCGATCTCGGTCCTGATGCTGGCCGGCATCCAGGAGATCCTCGTCATCTCCACCCCGCAGGACTTGCCGCAATACCGCGCCCTGCTCGGTGACGGCAGCCAGTTCGGCGTGCATTTCCATTATGCCGAACAGCCCAAGCCAGACGGCTTGGCCCAGGCGTTCCTGATCGGTGAAGAGTTCATCGGCGACGATTCGGTCTGCCTGATCCTGGGCGACAACATCTTCCACGGCCAGCACTTCAGCGACCAGCTCAAGCGCGCTGCGGAGCACAAGTCCGGTGCCACGGTGTTCGGCTACTGGGTCAAGGACCCGGAGCGCTTCGGCGTGATCGACTTCGACGAGCAAGGCCATGCGCTGTCCATCGAAGAGAAGCCCAAGGCGCCCAAGTCCAGCTACGCGGTGACGGGCCTGTATTTCTACGACAACGACGTGATACAGATCGCCAAGGACGTCAAACCGTCCCCTCGTGGCGAACTGGAAATCACCGACGTCAACAACGCCTACCTCAAGCGCGGTAATTTGCGCGTCGAGCGCTTTGGCCGTGGTTTCGCCTGGCTCGACACCGGCACCCACGACAGCCTGCTCGACGCCTCGCAATACGTGCAAGTGGTCGAGCATCGCCAGGGCCTCAAGGTTGCGTGCCTGGAAGAGATCGCCTACCAGAACGGCTGGATCGACCGGGCCCACCTGCTCAAGCGGGCGGATTATTTTGGTAAAACCGGCTACGGCCAGTACCTGTTCAAAATCGCAGGGGAAAGTCAGTGAACGTCATCGCGAGTGAGTTGCCAGATGTCCTCATCATCGAACCCAAGGTGTTCGGTGACGAGCGTGGATTCTTCTACGAAAGCTTCAATGCCGCGGCGTTTGCCGAGGCAACGGGCGTCAGCGCCCATTTCGTGCAAGACAACCATTCGCGCTCGCAAAAAAACGTCCTGCGCGGGCTGCATTATCAGATCGAGCACGCGCAGGGCAAGCTGGTCCGGGTGACGGCAGGCAGCGTGCTGGATATCGCGGTCGATATCCGGCGCAGCTCGCCGAACTTCGGCAAGTGGGTCGCCCTTGAGCTGTCGGCGCAGAACGCCCGGCAGGTGTGGATCCCGCCAGGATTCGCCCACGGCTTCGTGGTCCTGAGCGAGCATGCCGAATTTCTCTACAAGACCACCGATTACTACACCCCGTCGGCCGAGCGCTGCATTCGCTGGGACGATCCGGACCTTGCCATCGACTGGCAACTGACTGACGCACCCAAGCTGTCAGCCAAGGACCAGGTGGGCAAGCGCCTGACCGACGCGGATCTGTTCCCATGAGCCATGCCCTGCGAATCCTGATCGTAGGGCAACACGGCCAGGTGTCCCAGGCGTTGCAACACAGCCTCAAAGACCTGGGCGAACTGATCGTGCCGGGGCGTGAGCGTCTGGACCTGAGCCAGCCCGAATCGATTCGTGCGCTGGTGCGTGACATCAAGCCGGACGTCATCATCAACGCAGCGGCGCACACGGCGGTGGATCAGGCCGAGAGCGAGCCTGAACTGGCCTTCGCGATCAACGCCACTTCACCCGGCGTGCTTGCCGAAGAAGCGGCCGCGTTGGGCATTCCGTTCATTCACTACTCCACCGATTACGTGTTCGATGGCAGCAAGGACGGTGCCTGGACCGAGTCCGACGTACCCAACCCACTGGGCGTCTACGGCCTCAGCAAGCTGGCGGGCGAACAGGCCGTCGAACAGGCAGGCGGTCAGTACCTGATTCTGCGCACCAGTTGGGTGTATTCCCTGACCGGGCGCAACTTCCTGCTGACCATGCAACGGTTGCTGCAGGAGCGCGAGAAGCTGACCGTCGTCGCCGACCAGATTGGCGCGCCGACCTGGGCCGGCACCATCGCCCACAGCACCCGCGAACTGGTCGAGCGCTGGCGCGATGGCAAGCCGGGCGCCTGGGGTGTCTATCACCTGACCAACAGTGGCGAAACGTCCTGGTTCGGCTTTGCCCAGGCCATCGGCCAGCAACTGGTAAAGGCCGGCAAGCCCTGCGCGACCCTTGAGCCCATTCCTTCCAGCGCCTACCCGACCCCGGCGGCGCGCCCGCTCAACTCGCGCCTGGACTGCACCCGGCTGCAACGGGAGTGGGGCGTCAGCCAGCCCGACTGGCATGACGCAATGCTGGAGTGCTTAGCACACCAGCCGTAGGCATAATGCGAGTGATATCGAGCCTACACCGCGAGTAGTCTATTGCGACCGCTGCGCGCTCGTTCGCGGATAAATCCGCTCCCACAGGCGAGACACGATTCGCTGTGGGAGCGGATTCATCCGCGAGACATCAGTGCAGGCACCACATACACCAGCAGTGTACGCATACAATGACTCGCACCTCTCTCCCGCCCCGCCCGCGCTGGCGCAGCCTGGCGTTACTGGCTCTGTTGCTGGCCCCCCTGCTGTGGCCGCTGGAGCGTCTGGCCGAGCATTACTACCGCAACGAACTGCTGAGCCAGAATCGCCAGACCCTGGATCTGTACGTCGCCAACCTGCTCGGCACCCTGCATCGCTACGAAGTGCTGCCGCAGATTCTCGGTGACCTGCCGGGCCTGCGCGCCATGCTCGCCAATCCGCAGGACGCCGCGACCCAGGCCCGTGCAAATCAGCTCTTGATGAACACCGCCAGCCAGACCGGCGCGGAGGTCATCTACCTGATGGCCCCCAATGGCGACACCCTGGCCGCCTCCAACTGGGACAAGCGCGACAGCTTCGTGGGCCGCAACTTCGCGTTCCGCCCTTACTTCAGCAATGCCATGGCCGGCAAGCTGGGGCGCTTCTTCGGGCTGGGCACCACGTCGGCCAAACGCGGTTACTTCTTCGCCGCCGCCGTGCGCGATGGCAATACCGTGATCGGCGTGCTGGTGGTCAAGGTCGATCTGGACCTGACCGAAACACTCTGGGGCAAGACGCCGGAACAACTCTTGGTCACCGACCACAACGGCGTGGTGATCCTGACCTCCAACCCCAACTGGCGCTTCCGCGCGACCCGGCCCCTGAGCGAAGAAGAAAAGCAGGCCATCGTGGCCATCCAGCCCTACCCGACCCGCGATCCACGGCCGTTGCAACTGGACGAGGATGGCTGGCTGACGCAAACCCAGCAGATCGACGAAACCGGCTGGAGCGTGAACATTCTCGCGCCCAAGGTGCTGGTATCACGCCCGGTACGCACGGTGGTGACCATCGGTGGCGGCACGTTGCTGGTGCTGATGTTGCTGCTGGGCATCATGATGCAGCGCCGTCGCCACTATCTGGACCGCATCAACATCGAAGGCAAGGCGCGTCGCGAACTGGAAGTGCGGGTGACCGAACGCACCGCCGACCTGGAAGGCCTCAACCGGCGCCTGCGTCAGGAAGTGCTGGAGCGCGAACATGCGCAACAGGAGTTGTTTCGCGCCCAGGATGAACTGGTGCAGGCCGGCAAGCTCTCGGCGCTGGGCACCATGTCGGCCAGCATCAGCCATGAACTCAACCAGCCACTGGCGGCCATTCGCAGTTACGCGGAAAACGCCGAGGTGCTGCTCGATCATCAACGCACCGACGACGCCCGTGGCAACCTCAAGCTCATCAGCGAACTGACCGGGCGCATGGCCTCGATCATCGCCCACCTGCGCGCCTTCGCCCGCCGCGACCGTCATGCGCCAGAAAGCGTGGCCCTGCAGCCGGCGCTGGACGATGCACTGTCGCTGCTCGCCAAACGCCGCCGGGCGATGGACGTCGAGCTGATCCGCGACCTGCCCGATGCGACCCTGTGGGTGCAGGCCGGCGAGACACGCCTGCGTCAGGTGCTGGGCAACCTGCTGGCCAATGCGCTGGACGCGCTGACCGAAAAAGGTCCGCCGCGCAAACTGTGGATCAGTGCCGAACACAGCGCCGAGGGCGTCAACCTGTACATTCGCGATAACGGGCCGGGCTTTTCCAGAGAAGCGCTGGAACACGCTCGCGAACCTTTTTTCACCACCAAGACCAGCACCCAGGGGCTGGGCCTGGGCCTTGCGATCTGCGATACGCTGATGCGCGCCCTGGGCGGTGAGTTGCTGTTCGCCAACCACCCCGAAGGCGGCGCGCTGTTGACGCTGCGCATGCGTACGGCTGCATCGGGCGTCAGTCTTCAACCGCCGGAGGATCTATCTGCATGACCACGGACACCGCCATCGACAGCCGGATACAGGTCGTGCTGATCGACGACGACCCGCACCTGCGCCAGGCCCTGAGCCAGACGCTGGATCTGGCTGGCTTGAAAATCCTGCCGCTGAGCGACGCCAAGGGTTTGCAGGGGCGCATCGAGCGCGACTGGCCGGGGGTGATCGTCAGCGATATCCGCATGCCGGGCATCGACGGGCTCGAACTGCTCAACCAGTTGCACGCCCAGGATCCGGAGCTTCCGGTGCTGCTGATCACCGGCCACGGTGACGTCCCGCTGGCCGTGCAGGCGATGCGCGCCGGTGCTTATGACTTTCTGGAAAAACCCTTCGCCAGCGACGCCCTGCTCGACAGCGTGCGCCGTGCCTTGGCGTTGCGCCGACTGGTGCTGGACAACCGCAGCCTGCGTCTGGAACTGAGCGATCGCCAGCAACTGAGCACACGTCTGGTGGGCCTTTCGGCACCGATGCAACGTCTTCGCGACCAGATCGGCGCCCTGGCGGCAACCAAGGCCGACGTGTTGATTCTGGGTGAAACCGGCGCGGGCAAGGAAGTCGTCGCCCGCGCCCTGCATGACTTGTCCAGCCGCCGCGCCGGGCCGTTCGTGGCGATCAACGCAGGCGCCCTGGCGGAATCGGTGGTGGAGAGCGAATTGTTCGGCCACGAGCCCGGCGCGTTCACCGGTGCGCAGAAGCGGCGCATCGGAAAGTTCGAGTTCGCCAACGGCGGCACGCTGTTTCTCGACGAGATCGAGAGCATGAGCATGGATGTGCAGGTCAAGCTGTTGCGTCTGTTGCAGGAGCGCGTGGTCGAGCGCCTGGGTGGCAACCAGCAGATCCCGCTGGACATCCGCGTCATCGCCGCCACCAAGGAAGACCTGCGCCATGCGGCCGATCAGGGCCGTTTCCGCGCCGACTTGTATTACCGGCTCAACGTCGCGCCGCTGCGCATCCCGCCCCTGCGCGAACGGGGCGAGGATCCGCTGGTGCTGTTCCAGCACTTCGCCGACGCCGCCAGCCTGCGTCACGGCATGCCGCGCCATGAACTGCAACCGGGTCACCGCTCGATGCTGCTGCGCCACAACTGGCCGGGCAACGTGCGCGAACTGCAGAACGCCGCCGAACGCTTCGCCCTGGGCCTTGAGCTGGAACTCGAAGGTGCATCCGCTACCGCGCTGCCGTCGTCGAGCGGCGGCCTGAGCGAGCAGGTCGAAGGTTTCGAACGCGCCCTGATCGCCGCCGAACTGGCCCGCCCCCACAGCTCGGTCCGCAGTCTGGCCGAAGCCCTGGGCGTGCCGCGCAAGACCCTGCACGACAAGCTGCGCAAGCACGGCCTGAACTTCAGCGGCGGAGGCTCCGATGACAACGAATGATCTGCTCGCTCAATTGCTCCAGAGCGTGCTTCATCAGGACATTCCCTTGACCCGCGACATGGGCGTGGAGGTCATCAGTTGGCAAGATCACCAACTGCGTCTGCATTTGCCACTGGCGCAGAACATCAATCACAAGAGCACGCTGTTCGGCGGAAGCCTGTACTGCGGCGCGGTGCTGGCGGGCTGGGGCTGGCTGTACCTGCGGCTCAAGGAAGCCGGGATCGACGACGGACACATCGTGATTCAGGACGGGCAGATTCAGTACCCGCTGCCGGTCAAGCGCGACGGTGTCGCCATCTGCGACGCCCCCGATGACGCCAGCTGGGACAAATTCCTGAAAATGTACCAACGCCGCGGCATGGCCCGGCTGGCGCTCAAGACGCGGATCGTTGCCGAGGGTTCGGATGAGCCGGCGGTGGAATTCGTCGGGCAGTACGTGCTGCACAAGTGAGCGGATCGCGATAACCCCTATCGCGACACGATCTAATGTCGCTGGAACCTGCAACTAACCTTGGATTCGGGAGTTGGAATCGGATTTGTCAGGGAAGAGGTCTGCGCCATGGGGATCGGGAAAGCCATTCTGTTTTGTTCAGCACTTGTTTTCGTCAGCGCCAATGCCAGCAGCGATGACCAGCCACAGGCCAACGCTGCGGCAACTCCACGCTTCGACTTCGTTACCCCTGCCTGTGACAGGTATTTCCTGTCGGCCATCTGGCGATTCGACACAGGCCCCAAGCTCTGGTCACTGAGCCTGGTCCCCACCCCTTGCACCCGAAGCCTTCGGGGCCAGCGAACGTCGACGGGGTTGGCCATCGACGAGGTCATCAGGGACCAGTCAGGCAATGTCCATTGGCTGGAAGGCAATAACACGCGCGGTATGCGCGATCAGATCATTTGCCACCTGGACAAATTGACCACGAAAGACACATGGAACGTCGAACCAGGGCGGCCCGACGTCGGCTATGAGGAAACGGTGAAACGCGACTGCAATCCTTGACCGGCCAATCAATGATCGCCTGGGTCGGCACTGGCGAGCTGGATCAACGCATCGCGCCACGACGCCTGCGCCGGCAATGCCAGGAAGTACCCGTTGAGCAGGGACTCACGGGCCGGATAATCGAACGTCTCGCCTCCCAGATCCAGCACCACGCCGCCCGCGCCTTCCAGCACGCCCTGCGCCGCTGCGGTGTCCCACTGCGAAGTGGGTGCAAGACGCGGATAACAATCGGCTGACCCTTCGGCCAGCAGGCAGAACTTGAGCGAGCTGCCGATGTTGGCCAGCGCAAGCTCGCCCACCGCCACTGACAGACCTGCCAGCAGTTTTTCCTGTGCCGGGCTGGAATGGCGACGACTGGCGACCACCGTGAACGACTCCCCAACACCAGGCCGGGTGCGCACAGAGATCGGCTCAAGGTGCGCTGCATCTTCGCTGCGCCACGCCCCCAGCCCGGCGCCACCGAAGTAGCATCGGTTGTTGGTGGGCATCGAAACGACGCCGAACACCACGCGCCCGTTCTCGATCAGCGCGACGTTGACGGTGAATTCCTCGCTGCCGGAAATGAATTCCTTGGTGCCGTCCAGCGGATCGACCAGCCACCAGCGCTGCCACTGGCTGCGCTCGCTCAAGGGGATATTGGCGTCTTCTTCGGAAAGGATATGGATGCTCGGATCGAGCGCTTTCAAGCCCGCCACCAGCAGTTCATGGGCCGCCAGGTCCGCCGCCGTCACGGGTGAGTCATCGGGCTTGGCCGTCACTTCCACACCCGAGCGCCAGAACGGCAGGATGACTTCGCCAGCGCGGCGACACAGCTCGACGACCGGCGCCAGCAGCGGATGGGGCAGTTGGGCGAAGGCATCGGTCATGGCTGGAAGGCTCCACGCTGGGTCAGCAGGTCACGGGCCAGGTACAGCGCCGCGAGCGCCCGGCCTTCGGAAAATTGCGGGTGCTGAGCGAGGCTCGCCAGCTCGCGCAGGTTGATCTTGTCCACACGCATGGGCTCGGGCTCGTCGCCCAGCAGGCGCTCTTCATACAGATCGGTGGCCAGCACCACCTGAATCTTCTGGCTCATGTAGCCGGGCGACAGCGACAGTTCGGTGAGGTGTTCCAGTTGCCGCGCGCCATAGCCGGCTTCTTCCTTGAGTTCGCGGTTGGCGGCTGCCAGCACGTCTTCGCCAGGCTCCACCAGCCCCTTGGGCAAGGACAGCTCGTACTCGTCGGTGCCGCCGCAGTATTCCTCGACCAGCACCGCATGTTCGGCATCGAGCATCGCCACGATCATCACTGCGCCGTATCCGTTGCCACGCCCGACCAGACGCTCGTAAACGCGCTCGACGCCGTTGGAGAAACGCAGCTGCACTTCCTCGACGCGGAACAGGCGGCTGCTGGCGACGATTTCGCGAGCGAGTACGGTGGGTTTCTGGCGCATGGCGGGCTCCTTGGTGTAGACGGGGTACTATACAGCGGCTTTTGCGAATGTTTGCGTCGCAAAGCCTGCGTGATTCATTCATTACCGAGGGACCCCAATGCCTTCCTTGCCCTGGCCCGATATCGACACCGTCCTGCTGGATATGGACGGGACCTTGCTGGACCTGCATTTCGACAATCACTTCTGGCTGGAATACCTGCCCCAGCGCTACGCCGATCTGCACGGAATCAGCCTGAGCATGGCCATGCTGGAACTGATGCCGCTGTTCGAAAAGAATGCCGGGACCCTCAACTGGTACTGCACCGACTTCTGGAGTGCCGAGCTCAAGCTGTCGGTCAAGGACCTGAAGGTCGAAGTCGCGCACCTGATCGCCCTGCGCCCGGACGCGGAGACCTTTCTGGCCGCGATCCAGAAGGCCGGCAAGCGCGTGATCATGATTACCAATGCCCACCGTGATTCGCTGTCACTGAAAATGGAGCGCCTGCAACTGGCGCCCTACTTCGAACGCTTGATCAGCTCCCACGACTACGGCTTTCCCAAGGAAAACCCGCAGTTCTGGGACGCGCTGCACGCTGACATCGGCTTCGATCCGGCGCGCAGCCTGTTCATCGACGATACCTTGCCGATCCTGCGCAGCGCCGGGCGTTATGGCATCCGGCACCTGCTCGCGGTGCGCGAGCCAGACAGCCGCAAGGGGCCCAAGGACACCGAGGAGTTTGCGGCGGTGGAGGATTACCGGGAGTTGATGCGGGGGTTGTAAGCTTTACGCCCCGTAGCAGCACGGCTTGCCGGCGGGTCGGTCTGTCTGTGCCATATATTTCGCCTGACACACCGCTCCCGCCGGCAAGCCGTGCTGCTACGGATACAACCTTTGCAGGCTACTCAGGAATCCGCAAAACCTGCCCCGGATAAATCTTGTTCACATCCTTGAGCATCGGCTTGTTGGCCTCGAAAATCTTCTGATACTTGTTCGGGTCACCGTACACACGTTTGGAAATGGCACTGAGCGTATCGCCCTTCTCCACCGTCACGAACCTCGCCGGTGCGGCCGCCGGGCCGGTCACCGTGATCTGATCTTCAACGCTGCCAACGCCTGCGATATTGCCCGCCGCCAGAATGATCTTTTCCTTCTCTTCCTGGCTGGCGACCTCGCCCGTGAGCGTTACCTTGTCGCCCTCCACGGTTGCCGTGATATTCGGATTACCCAGACCAACCTCTGAAATATGCTTCTTCAGGACTTCGTCAGCATTGGCGTTTCCCGGGGTCAGCGCATCGAGGATCTTTTCGCCCGCTTCCTTCAGAAAACTGAAAATGCTCATGATGTTTCTCCCTGCATTTATTGATGTCCGAATTCCAACCATAGCCCCATCCTGCCGGCTGCCTGCTGCATCCGACCAATGACCCCTTACACATTCGCCACCCCATCGGGCGGCCCTGCACGTTAGAATCCCTCCGGCCAGCCCTTTGCCTTGCGGAGTGACAATGGATATCAAGCAGCTGAAGTTCCTGATCGCCCTGGACGAAACCCGTCATTTCGGGCAGGCGGCTGCGCGTTGCCACATCACCCAGCCCACCCTCTCCATGCGCCTTCGCAGCCTGGAAGAAGAGCTGGACCTGCCGCTGGTCAACCGTGGGCAACGGTTCGAGGGCTTCACCGCTCCGGGCGAACGCGTACTGGCCTGGGCGCGCACGGTGCTGGCGGCCTATGACGGCTTGCAGGCCGAAGCGGCGGCCTGTCGCGGCAATCTCGTCGGTACACTGCGCCTGGGCGTGGTGCCGCTGTCGAACTTCGACCCGCTGCCCTTGCTGCAACGCATGCATGCCGCACACCCGCACATGCGCTTCGAGCTGTCGTCGTTGAGTTCCGAGCAGATGCTCGACCAATTGGCCAGCAACCGGCTGGACCTGGGCGTCTCGTACCTGGACCGGCTGGACACCGAGCGTTTCGAATCGCTGGAGCTGGCCGAGACCCGCATGGGGCTGATGTACGATCCGCGCCACTTCAGCTTTGGCGACGCGCCGCTGAGCTGGGAAAGCCTGATCGAACTGCCGCTGGGCATGCTCACCAGCGGGATGCACTTTCGCCAGTCCATCGACCACAACTTCCACAGCCGCGGCCTGCAACCCCAGCCGCTGATCCAGACCGACGCCGTGCATCAATTGTTGCAAGCCGTGAACGAGGGCTTCTGCTGCGCGATCATGCCGCTGGACGGCGGGCTGGAAAACCTGGCCGATCACCTGCGTCTGCAACCGATCGAACAGGCCACCACCCTGGCGCGCCTGGGCTTGATCATGCGCCGCTCGGCACCCCGCTCGGCATTGGCTGAAGCCTGCTTTGGCCTGTATCACAAAATGACCGAGCCATCTTGATCGACGTCATCTATCAAGACATCAGTACTAGCGATTAGACGTCATACCACCGGTGGAATATGCTTAAGGCCTTCATACACTGCCGGTCATCCCCCATGCCTCCCAAGAAAACGGTAGGCACGGCGCCCGCAAAATCACTGCCCGCGCCTGCCGCAAGTCAGTCCTACAGCTTCTCGAATCTGGAAGGTGACGCCAGCGAGCCGAACCTGCTCGCTGAGGAAGTGGCGCTGGCGATTGCCTACAACGGCATCAGCCAGGCAGTGATGCTGGTCACCCCGACTGATCTTGAAGACTTCATCGTCGGGTTCAGCATTGGCAGCGGGATCATCGAGTCGCCTGACGAGATCTACGACATCAAGCTCGGCGGTTGCGGTTCTGCGCAAACGGCCGAGGTCGAGATCGCCAGCCGCGCCTTCTGGAACCTCAAGACCCAGCGTCGGCAGCTGGCGGGGACCAGCGGCTGCGGGCTGTGCGGCGTGGAAGCGGTGGAGCAGGCATTGCCTGAGCTGAACGTGCTGCCCGGCGCCCCGCTGCCGCCAGCCGAATGGCTCACGGGCCTGCGTGAACGTATGAACGAGTTTCAGCCGCTGGGCGCGTATTGCGGTGCCGTCCATGCGGCTATTTTTATGAACGACCAAGGCGAAATGCTGATGGGCCGGGAAGACATCGGCCGGCACAACGCCCTGGACAAACTGATCGGCGCCCTGATCCGCCAGAACATCCCCAGCACCGGGGGCCTGGCCATCGTCACCAGCCGTTGCAGCCTTGAACTGATCCAGAAAGTCTTGCGTGCCGGGATCCAGACCCTGGTCAGCCTGTCATCGCCCACCGGGCTGGCAGTGCAGTGGGCCCGCCGTCACAACCTCAACCTCATTCATCTGCCCAAACACAGCGCCCCTAGGGTCTTCAGCCCTGCCTTGGAGAGTAAAGCGTGAGCATGCACAAACAAGCCGACAAGACCCCGATCCCGCGCTACAAGCCTTACAAAGGCCCGGCTGGCGGATGGGGCGCGTTGATCAGCGTCAGTAAAGCTTGGCTCACCAGCGACAACGCGCTGAAAAACCTGCGCATGATGCTCAAGACCAACCAGAACGGCGGCTTCGACTGCCCGGGTTGCGCATGGGGTGACTCGCCTGAAAGCGGCATGGTCAAGTTCTGTGAAAACGGCGCCAAGGCGGTCAACTGGGAGGCCACCAAGCGCCGCGTCGACCCGTCCTTCTTCGCCCGCTACAGCGTCAGCGCCTTGCTGGAACAGAGTGACTACTGGCTCGAATATCAGGGCCGCCTGACCGAGCCTATGGTCTACGACGCCGAAACCGATCGTTACAAGCCCATCGCCTGGGACGACGCTTTCGCCCTGATCGCCAAACACTTGAACAATCTGCCAAGCCCGAACATGGCCGAGTTCTACACCTCGGGTCGGGCCAGCAACGAAGCGGCGTACCTGTATCAACTGTTCGTGCGCGCCTATGGCACCAACAACTTCCCCGACTGCTCGAACATGTGCCACGAAGCCAGTGGCGTTGCGCTGTCGCAGAGCGTTGGCGTCGGCAAAGGCACCGTGACTTTCGACGACTTCGAACACTCGGACGCGATTTTCGTCTTCGGCCAGAACCCGGGCACCAACCATCCGCGCATGCTCGAACCGCTGCGCGAAGCAGTCCAGCGCGGCGCTCAGGTGGTGTGCATCAACCCGCTCAAGGAGCGCGGTCTTGAGCGCTTCCAGCATCCACAGCATCCGCTGGAAATGCTCAGCAACGGTTCGGAACCGACCAACACTGCCTTCTTCCGCCCATCGCTGGGTGGCGACATGGCGATGCTGCGCGGCATGGCCAAGTTCCTGCTGCAATGGGAACGCGAAGCCCAGGCCACCAATGGGCCTGCGGTGTTCGACCACGCCTTCCTCAACGAGCACACCCACGGCGTGCTGGACTACCTGGCCGTGGTCGACGACACCTCCTGGGAGTTCATCGTCGAGCAGTCGGGGCTGTCGCTGCAAGACATCGAGCTGGCGGCGCGCATGTACGCCAAGAGCAAGAACGTCATCATGTGCTGGGCGATGGGCCTGACGCAGCATCGCCATTCGGTGCCGACCATCCAGGAAGTCGCCAACCTGATGCTGCTGCGCGGCAACATCGGCAAGCCTGGCGCTGGCCTGTGCCCGGTGCGTGGCCACAGTAACGTTCAGGGCGACCGCACCATGGGCATCAACGAGCGCCCACCGGCGTTCTTCCTCGATGCCCTGGAAAAACGCTTTCAGTTCAAGGTGCCGCGCGAGAACGGCCACAACGTGGTCGAGGCCATCCATGCGATGCTCGAAGGCCGCTCCAAAGTCTTCATCGCCCTGGGCGGCAACTTCGCCCAGGCCACGCCAGACAGCAACCGCACCTTCGAAGCACTGCGCAACTGCGACCTGACCGTGCAAATCAGCACCAAGCTCAACCGCAGCCACCTGACCCACGGCAAGGAAGCGCTGATCCTGCCGTGCTTCGGCCGCACCGACATCGACATGCAGGCCGAAGGCCCGCAAGCGGTCACCGTGGAAGATTCCTTCAGCATGGTTCACGCCTCCAACGGCCAGCTCAAGCCGCTGTCGCGCCACATGCGCTCGGAGCCTGCGATCCTGGCCGGTATCGCCAACGCGACCCTGGGCAAGCAGCCGGTGGACTGGCTGTGGCTGGTGGAAGATTACGACCGCATCCGCGACCTGATCGCCGACACCATTCCGGCGTTCCAGAACTTCAACGAGAAGATCAAGAATCCGGGCGGCTTCTACCTGGGCAGCACCGCCGGTTCGCGCAAATGGAACACGCCAAGCGCACGGGCCACCTTCAAGTCCAACCAGTTGCCGCAGGATCTGCTGCACGAAAGCATTCGCGCCAAGGGCATCGTGCCGGACCTGATCATGCAGTCGATGCGCTCCCACGATCAGTACAACACCACCATCTACGGCCTGGACGACCGTTATCGCGGGGTGAAGGGCATGCGTGACGTGATGTTCCTCAACGAAGCCGACATCATCCGCCTGGGCTTCGTGCCCGGCCAGAAAGCCGACATCGTGTCGATCTGGGGCGATGACATCGAGCGCCGGGTCAAGGGCTTCACCCTGTTGCCGTTCGATATCCCTGCCGGCCAGGCTGCTGCCTACTACCCGGAAGTGAACCCGCTGGTGCCGCTGGAAAGCATTGGCGAAGGCAGCCATACGCCGACGTCGAAGTTCGTGGCGATCAAGCTGGAGCGGCATAGCGAAACGGCGCGAATCATCTAACGCCGAACGCCATTCCTTGTAGGAGCGCGCTTGCCCGCGACAGCGGTGTGTCATGACCGAATCCGGTGCGGACACGCCGCCGTCGCGGGCAAGCGCGCTCCCACAGGTCAGTCACTCATCCGCATGACTCTGTGTATCCCGCCCTGTACATTTGAATTCCTTTCGCCCACAAAAAAGGCCCGAATCGCATGATTCAGGCCTGTGTGAAGTAGTCTATGACCGGGCAAAATAGATTAAGTTCCCGATCAAAAACAATAACTTAGATATTTGTATACAAGTCGTGTTACTCGTCGGAATTCGATTGTGACATTTTCTTCATGATTGCAGGATCGCGTCGTCATCCCTACGAGCACACATACATGAAGTATTCCTCGATTCTGTTGTTGTCCCTCTCGCTGGCCACTGGTTTCGCCTCGGCTGGCGATAACCTGAACGCCGGTGTGGGCGGCGCATTGGGTGGGGTACTGGGTTCGGTTGTCGGCCAGCAGATCGGCGGCAGCACTGGCTCCGCCATCGGCGCAGGCCTGGGCGGCGCTGCAGGTGGCGCAGTGGGCGCCAACCGCCACAACCGTGCCGAAGCTGCCATTGGCGGTGGCCTGGGCGCTGCGGGCGGCAACGTGATCGGCCGCAGCGTCGGTGGCAGCACCGGCAGCCTGATCGGCGCAGCAGCCGGCGGCGGCGCCGGTGGCGCACTGGGTAACTACATGGGCGAGCAGAGCCGTCGTGACGACGACAACCGCCGTGGCTATCGTGGTGACCGTCGTTACTACGACCACGACCGCGGCCACCGTCACCACGACCACGGTCGTCATCGCGGCTGGCGTCATCGCTGATCCGCAAAGCAGCTATCGCACATGACCACCGGCCGCCGACTACGCGGCCGGTTGTCGTTTCAGACCGTCAGATGTTCCAGCGCCTGACGCATTTCTGCAGGAATGGCCACCGGCTGGTTCGACTGGCGATCCACGAACACATGCACGAAGCGCCCGGCCGCACAGGCCTCCTCTTCTCCCGCCCTGAAAATCGCCAGCTCGTATTGCACTGAACTGTTGCCCAGCTTGCCCACCCGCAGACCGACCTCGATCAGGTCCGGGTAGGCAATCGAGGCAAAGTAGTCACACGCCGAACTGACCACGAATCCCACCACGCTCCCCTCGTGAATATCCAGCCCGCCGCGCTCGATCAGGTAGCTGTTCACGGTGCTGTCGAAGAAGCTGTAGTACGTCACGTTGTTCACATGGCCGTAGATGTCGTTGTCATGCCAACGTGTGGTGACGGGCTGGAAGTGGCGGTAGTCGGTGCGTTGCGGGGTCTGGCTCATCATGCATCCCTCTGTGATTGCTCAAGGCCGTGACACAAATGTCGATCAGGATACATTCCTCACACAACTTCGATACCGGGCACTAGCAAAACAACATCACGCCGCTTAACCTCCCGCAACACAAAACCACGGTCGAATGCGCCCGTGCGCTCATGCCCCAAGATCATCTAGAAAACGCGACATCCGCCAGGGAGAGGCCATGCAACCCAACCAACCGCCCAAGGACGACGGGCAGACCGTGATACAGCGTCTGACACCCGACCAGTTCGATGTCGTACTCGGATCGCATCCAGGTAAGCGAAAAGTCCCACAGCAAAAAAGACCCTTGCCCCTGGGGACCCTGCTGATTGGCGTCGCCCTGCTGCTGGCGATCGTTTACCTGTTCACGCAGATGCTCCAACCAAGGAAAGCAGTTGCGACGGCTGTTGACCCGTCCTTGGCGCTCCAGACTCCGAGCGAGCCGGAGACCATGGCGCCTGAACCCGCGATCCGCACCACTGAGCAGGTGGTCTACGTGGCGCCACGGCTGGACACGACACCCCAGCCTGTTGCCTCCAAACCGCTGGATGACTGTCTGAAAGAAGGCAACGTGATCGACCGCAACGTCATCAATTGCCGCTTCGGCGACGGCCAAGCCACCGACTACAACGCGCCTCGCCCCCAGGGCATGGTCTCGGATCGCTACATGGCGCAGTACAAATCTGCCGCCGCCAAGCCCAAGGCCGAAACCGGCCGGCAATACGAAGTGGCGGGCGTGCTGATCCGTGAGGTTGACGGCCGCAACCGCTACGAGGCGCGTTATCGGATCTACAACCACCACGTCGAAAACAGCAGCGTGTGCATGAACTTCAAGAGCGACACTGTCGAATACCGAGAATGCCGGCGTGCCGCCGAGCCCTACTTCAAGGACATGTGCAGCGACTGGACCAAACGCGCAGCCAAGGACAAGGACGAAAAAAACAAATTGGCCCAAGACCAGTTCTGCGAAGCGGCGCGGACTTACAGGCCGTAGTGACACACCGCCGCTGAAACTTAGATGTCAGGCAAAGAATTACCGAAGGGATTCGACAAAATCCGGTTTCGATGGTCATACGTTTCGCCAAGCAGAGGCCCAAAGGCCGATCACTTCAGGAAGACGTCATGACCCGCACCCATTACCTGCCCCTGTTATTCACCGCCTTGATGGCCACGCTCGCCGGTTGCGGTGACAAGAGCGCCGGAAAAGCCGCCAGCGCCACTGCCGACGCTCGCGGGCTGTCCAAATCAATGACGGTGGATGTCAGCGGCGCCATGAACCTGCATTACGAGGCCCATGGCGACGCGGTAGGTGTAGGGTTCCTGCCGGGCAAGCAGCCCGGCGCCAACTGGCTGACCCTGAGCGCCGACCAGGAAGCCGACGGCGACCGCAACGAAGTCAGCATCGGGCCGGTGGTGGGCTTCTCTTTTGAAGATCCCGATCAGGAAAAGCACGCCATCATGTTTCAGGGCGGCCGCGTGGAAGTCGCCCACGACGAAAACAGCGCCTCCTACGATACCGGTTCCTACTACCAGTACTACGATGCCGACAAGAGCGGTGCCAACAGCAACGTGAAACTCGATTTCAGCAAGATCGAAAAGCTGGAGTCGGGCAACAAGCTGCTGGACCGCTATCGCCTGATCGGCACCTTCCAGTTCAATGCCGCCCTGTCACCCGAGCAGCCGTCCGACGACTGCACCCGGGAAGCCGCCGCCTACGCCGCCGAGCACGGCGAACGTCATCCGGGGTTCGACGCAGGGCTGTGCAACGCCAAGAGCGTCGTTGCCAAAGGCAGCTTTGACATCACCCAGGACTTTCCGGCGACTGAAAAAGCGGGCTGAGCCCTGCCCAGTCTGACTTACCGGCGATACCGATCCCAAAGCCGCCCCCGCCGGCAAGCCGTGCTGCTACGGGGTGGTGAGGGGGTGCGGGATTTGTGAGACACCATTGAATCCGTAGCAGCACGGCTTGCCGGCGGGAGCGATTTCAAGCACGCCGACGCCGGCGAGCCGGATTGCTACGGACCAAGGGTGTGACACAAATCTTGCGCCCCCCCAATCCCCCGTAGCAGTCCGGCTTGCCGGCGATGGCGGTTTCGAGGCCGCCGCGCCCATAAAAAAACCGCCCCGAAGGGCGGTTTCTTGTTCGGCTGAATCCGATCTTACAACTTCGGACCCGCTGCCTTGATGGCGTCGCTCACGTCGAACTTCTTGAAGTTCTCGATGAACAGGCCGGCCAGGGCCTTGGCGGCTTCGTCGTAGGCCGCTTTGTCAGCCCAGGTGTTGCGCGGGTTGAGCAGTACGGTTTCGACGCCCGGTACCGACTTCGGCACGTCCAGGTTGACGGTGTCCAGGTGCTCGGTTTCAGCACCGATCAGCGCGCCGCTCTGGATGGCTGCGATGACGCCACGGGTGGTCGGGATGTTGAAGCGTTTGCCCACGCCGTAGCCGCCGCCGGTCCAGCCGGTGTTGACCAGGTAGACCTTGGAGCCGAAGCCGCGGATGCGCTTGATCAGCAGCTCTGCGTATTCGCCAGCCGGACGCGGGAAGAACGGCGCGCCGAAGCAGGTGGAGAAGGTCGACTTGATGCCGGCGCCCGAGCCCATTTCGGTCGAACCGACCAGCGCGGTGTAGCCCGACAGGAAGTGGTAGGCCGCTTGTTCTTCGCTGAGGATCGACACAGGCGGCAGAACGCCGGTCAGGTCGCAGGTCAGGAAGATCACGGCGTTTGGCTCGCCGCCCAGGTTCGCTTCGGAGCGCTTTTCAACGTGCTCCAGCGGGTAGGCGGCGCGGCTGTTCTGGGTCAGGCTGCTGTCGGCGTAGTCGGCGTGCTTGTTGGCATCCAGAACTACGTTTTCCAGCACTGCGCCATGCTTGATGGCTTTCCAGATGACAGGCTCGTTCTTCTCGGACAGGTCGATGCACTTGGCGTAGCAACCGCCTTCCATGTTGAAGACAACGCCTTCGCCCCAGCCGTGCTCGTCGTCACCGATCAGGTAACGGCTTTCGTCGGCCGACAGGGTGGTCTTGCCGGTGCCCGACAGACCGAAGAACAGGGTCACGTCGCCTTCTTCGCCGATGTTGGCGGCGCAGTGCATTGGCAGCACGTCGGACGCCGGCAGCAGGAAGTTCTGTACCGAGAACATGGCCTTTTTCATTTCGCCGGCGTAACGCATGCCCGCGATCAGGACTTTCTTCTGTGCGAAGTTGATGATGACGGTGCCGTCGGAGTTGGTGCCGTCACGCTCAGGCACGCACTCGAAGTTGGCAACGTTGAGGATCTGCCATTCTTCGCGACCGGCCGGGTTGTACTGAGCCGGGTTGATGAACAGGCAACGACCGAACAGGTTCTGCCAGGCAGTCTGGGTGGTCATTTTCACGGCCAGGTAGTGATCGGCCGCAGCGCCTACGTGCACGTGGGAAACGAAATGTTCCTGGGCGTTGTTGAACGCCTCGACACGGGCCCACAGGGCATCGAATTTGTCGGCAGGGAATTTGCGGTTGATCGGACCCCAGGCAATTGCTTCCTGGGTAGTCGGTTCTTCAACGATGAAACGGTCGACTGGCGAACGGCCAGTGCGATGGCCGGTTTCCACGACGAGTGCGCCGGTATCGGACAGTACGCCTTCACCGCGACTGAGGGCTTCTTTAACCAGATCGTCAACACTGAGATCGGTGTGAACGGCGTTATTGGCTTGCGTCATGAGATTCCCCGTCGGCCCGCTGGCCGAGTGCTCCAAACGTTTTGTAGTAGAAAAACCCTGACTACTACAGCTAAAAAGTGGCCGGATTATGCCAGAAAAGCCCAAAAAAGGTAGGGCCCTCCTGTCAGAACTACATAAAGGAGAGCCAAGCCTGCCGGGCAGAAACCATTCAGCCCGGCCTTGGCACTACATCAATGGCGAGTGTCGGAAGGGGTATCGACGCCGCCGCCTGCGAACAGCTGCACTACATCTGTTGCATCGAACAAATAGCGCTGATTGCAGAACTGGCAATCGATCTCGACGGTACCGTTGTGCTCGACCACCAATTGCTGTGCATCTTCCAGACCAAGACTGACCAGCGCGTTGGCCGACCGCTCGCGCGAGCAGCTGCAACGGAACACCAGCGGCTGAATATCGAACATGCGCACGGCGTCTTCGTGGAACAGGCGGTGCAGAACGGTCTCGTTGTTGAGGCTCAGCAGCTCTTCGGCAGTCAGTGTGTCGACCAGCGTGTTGACGTGCTGCCAACTGGCCGCGCGCTCTTCGGGCTCGCGGAGTTTTTCCGGTGGCAGCTGCTGGAGCAGCATGCCACGGGCCCGCTTGCCGTCAGCCTTGATCCAGAAGCGCGTAGGCAACTGCTCGGACATCACGAAGTATTCGGACAGGCAGGCCGACAGATCGACCCCGTCCAGACCCACGATGCCCTGGTAGCGTTTGCCCTGGCGCGGATCGATGGTCATGGTCAGGTCGCCGTCGGGCATCAGGTCCTGCAACGTCGCGCCTGGCGTGACCAGGCTCTCGTCGTAACGGGCAATACCGCGAAGCTCGCGCTCACTGGAGCACTCGATCATCAGCAGCGACACCGGGCCGAGGGAGCGGGCCTGGAGCACCAGCAAACCGTCGAACTTCAAGGTGCCCACCAGCAAGGCAGCCGCTGCGAGCATTTCGCCGAGCAATTGCGCGACCGGCTCAGGGTACGGGTGCTTGGCCAAAACCTCCGCGTAGCTGCGCTCGAGCGCCACTAGCTCGCCGCGAACGTCGCTCTCATCGAAGATGAAACGCTGGGTGTAATCGATATCCGGGAATTCATGCATGGGAAAAAGGTATCTGAATTAATGACAAAGTGATGACAAGCGCCTATAAAACGCGGTTTCGCACTAACCTGTGCCGCATTGCCATTTCGATGGGGTTATTTTATGGACTATCCAGCGCTGTTCCAACCCAAGTGGAACGCCAAAAAATTCTTGCTGTGTCATCTGGTAGCGCTCGTCTTGCTGCTGGTGTGGATTTGGCCCACAGGCCATGCGGCATTCACGCAGTTCGACGAATGGTTTTTCCATCTGCTGAACCGACCACTGGTACAGAACAAGGCCTGGTTGTGGACCTGGACAGTCGCCAGTATGCGCCCGTTCGATATCGTCGTCGGCCTGATTCTGTTGATGCTGCTCATCAAGGGCGACTGGGTGTTCAAGGCGGTGCAGGCACGGGCTGCATTGATCGGCTTCGTGTTGACGCTGATCCTGCTGCTGATCATCCGCACCGTGTTTTCCAAGATCATCGATCACACGTCCTTGCAGCATGACAGCGCATCGGTGGTGATTCCCGACGCGATCAAGCTCAGCGAGATCTTCCCGACGCTGGAAGACAAATGGCAGCTCAAGGACCGTTCGAGCCAGAGCTTTCCGGGCGACCACGCTTCGGTCCTGCTGATCTGGGCAATGTTCATGACCCTCTTCAGCCGCACCGTTGGCCAACGCGTAGTGATCTGGGCGCTGGCGTTGCTGTTCATGATGCCGCGCCTGGTCGCGGGTGCGCACTGGGGCCAGGATGACTACATCGGCGGCGTATTGATCGCCCTGCTGGCGCTGGCCTGGAGCTGCTACACCCCGTTCGCGGCGGTCGCCACCGGCTTTGTGCTGCGAGCGACGGCGCCGATCTTCAATCTGTTCGGGCGGATTCCGCTGTTCAAATGCCTTGCGATCATGAAGCCGGGCGCGCAGTTGTAACCGCCGACGACTTGTAGCAGCACGGCTTGCCGGCGGGGCGTCATTGAAATCGCCCCCGCCGGCAAGCCGCGCTGCTACGAATTGGCAGGCGCGACTTCAATCATCCCCTGACCGAAACTGAAACAATTGTCGGCGCTGCTTCTTGGTCGGCCTGCCGTCCGTTGTCACGCCCAGGCTGCCCGCCTTGCGCATCTCGGCCGCCTGCTCACGTTTGGCCACACTTTCCGGAGTTTCGCTGTAGAGCAACTGTGCCTCCGGCGCGCCGCGACGCACGATGGACAGCGCCTTGACGACGACCGTGCGCTCATCGAAGCCGGCTCGAATCTGGAACTCGTCGCCAATGCGCGGCTCCTTGCCCGGCTTGCAACGCTCTCCACGGCAGTGCACCTTGCCGCTTTCTATGGCCGCCTTGGCCAGTGCGCGGGTCTTGAAGAAGCGCGCGGCCCAAAGCCATTTGTCCAGACGAACCTTGTCGTCCTCGTCTGACTTCTGTGTCATCTGAATTCCTCAATTACGTGATAGTCAGAACTGTACTACGCAATGTCGAGCACGCAGTAATCGCAAGCGTTGGGTAGAATCCTCCGCACACATGTGAGGGCATGCACACTCGTCTTCGCCAAGCTATTGTGGGCAGAACGCTCAAACGTACGGGATCGCTTTGAAAACATTCGACCATCTCACAGTCATCGGCCTTCGCGAATGGGTGGCGCTGCCCCATCTGGGCGTCGCCGGGCTGCGCGCGAAGATCGACACCGGGGCCAGCACCTCAAGCCTGCACGCCACGGAAATCGAGCCCTTCGAACGCGATGGAGAAAAGTGGGTGCGCTTCAACGCCCACCTTGGCACCGTCGTGCAGTTGCGCCATCGCCGATGCGAAGCGCAACTGGTGGCGATGAAAACCATCAAGAGTTCCAACGGGCAGGCTCAGGTGCGGTATGTGATTCGCACCACGCTGGCGCTGGGTGACCGGGTCTGGCCCGTCGAGTTCACGCTGGCGTGCCGCAAGGCCATGCGGTATCGGTTGTTATTGGGTTCCAAGGCTCTGATCGACGGCCAGCTGGTGGTCAATCCGGGCGTTACTTATGTTCAGGACAAACCGGTATTTCCGGCCTCAAATTCCTCTGTCACAGGTGTTGCATGAAGATCGCTGTGCTTTCGCGAAATCCGCGTCTGTATTCAACTCGTCGCCTGGTCGAAGCCGGTATCCAGCGAGGCCACGAGGTCGTTGTGATCGATACCCTGCGCGCCTATATGAACATCGCCAGTCATAAGCCGCAGATCCACTACCGAGGCAAGCCACTGGAAGGTTTCGATGCGGTGATCCCGCGCATCGGCGCCTCGGTCACCTTCTATGGCTGCGCGGTACTGCGTCAGTTCGAAATGATGGGCGTGTTCCCGCTCAACGAATCGGTCGCCATCGCCCGCTCGCGAGACAAGCTTCGCTCGCTGCAGCTGCTGTCCCGCCGCGGGATCGGCCTGCCGGTGACCGGCTTTGCCCACTCCCCCGACGACATCCCCGACCTGATCCAGATGGTCAATGGCGCTCCGCTGGTCATCAAGGTGCTGGAAGGCACCCAGGGCATCGGCGTGGTGCTGTGCGAAACCGCCACGGCTGCGGAATCGGTGATCGAGGCGTTCATGGGCCTCAAGCAGGACATCATGGTGCAGGAGTACATCAAGGAAGCGGGCGGTGCTGACATCCGCTGCTTCGTGGTGGGCGACAAGGTCATCGCCTCGATGATGCGCCAGGCCAAACCCGGCGAGTTCCGCTCCAACCTGCACCGTGGCGGCACGGCCAGCCTCATCAAGATCACCCCCGAAGAGCGCATGACCGCCATCCGCGCCGCCAAGGTCATGGGCCTGAGCGTGGCCGGGGTCGACATCCTGCGCTCCAACCACGGGCCGCTGGTGATGGAAGTGAACTCCTCGCCCGGCCTGGAAGGCATCGAGGCCACCACAGGCAAGGACGTGGCGGGGATGATCATTCAATACATCGAGAAAAACGGCGGTCCGCACATGACGCGGACCAAGGGCAAGGGGTGATCCGCACGTCCATCGGCCAAACCCGCTGCGGCACCCGCCTGTAGGAGCGCGCTTGCCCGCGACTGCGTCAATCCAGACACCCTCGCGGTGACTGTCACGCCGCAGTCGCGGGCAAGCGCGCTCCTACACAGGCATGCGGGTCAAACCGCATCCCTTGGCAACATCAACCCCAGCGGCAGCCTGACTCGCGCTTCCAACCCTCCTCCCGAACGATTACGCAGCTCGACATTGCCGCCGTGCATCGCGGCGATGCGCTTGACGATGGCCAGCCCCAGGCCGGTGCCTTTGCCGCTGCGGGCGCGGTCGCCGCGGGTGAAGGGGTTGAAGATGCCTTCCAGTTCCGACGGATCGATGCCCAGGCCGCGGTCCATGACGCTGAGCACCACGTAAGGAGCGCCGCTGTCGCCGGACACATAGGCCGCCACCTCAACACCATCCCCTGCGTGATGCATGGCATTGCCGATGAGGTTGGCGAGCAGGCGCTTCATCGAAACACGGCGCAACGCAAAGGGCGGAATGGACTCAAGGCACAGGCGCACCTGTTCCACCGGCGTGTTGTAAGGCGCGACCACTTCGTTGACCAGTTCCACCAGATCGACTTCCTCGACCTCTTCGTCGCGCCCGTCGCGGATGAACGCCAGAAACTGATCCAGGATCGCGTCCATGTCTTCGATGTCGCGAACCATGCCATCCATGAATTCGTTGTCCTTGGGCATCAGCTCCAGTGACAGCCGCAGCCGCGTGAGCGGTGTGCGCAAGTCGTGGGAAACCCCGGCCAACATCAGTTCCCTCTCCTGCCCTGCCTGCTCGACGTCTTCAGCCATCTGGTTGAAGGCGCGGTAGACCTCGGTCATTTCGCTGGGGGTATCGCTGACCGGCAGGCGCACGCTGCGCCCCTGCCCCAACTGGCGAGCGGCGAACACCAGGCGCTTGAGCGGCTGGTTGAGCTGGCTGACGAAAATCCACGCGGAGGCCGTGGACAGCAGACCGATTGCCAGGAACCAGCCCAGCACGCTCCAGATTTTCTGGCCACGCAGAGGGTGCGGATACAGCGGCACCTTCAGCCAGCCATCGCCCAGGCTCGGCGCACGCACCCACAGCGCCGGAGGCGCATGCACGCGCAGTCGCACCTCGGTGTCTGCGCCAAGCTCCGCCTGCATCTGCCGCTGGTAGATCTCGGAGTACGGCCAGTGCTGCTCGCCTTCCGGAACGCCACCGCCAACCACGCGAATCAGGCCTGCCGCGTCGGCGATGGTCTGCCGGTCGCTTTCATCCGCCGCCCAGTAGGCCCGCAAGGTCAAGGCAACGCCATGGCTGTACTGGCGGTCCACAAGCACGTCCTCGTTCATCAGCAGATAGACCAGCGTCAGTGCCTTGGAGAACAGAACCACGATAAGCACCAGCCACAGGGTGCGAGAGAAAAAACTTTGCGGGAACCAGAGCGGCGTCTTCATGGCAGCAGCTACACACTTTGCAGGAGCGAGCCAGGCTCGCGAATTTTCGCGGATGACAAGAGACAGCAAAACCAGGCACTCCGGCGATTCCGTCTGGAAACGTCAGGGTGACTGGTTGGCGTTTGCGGGTGCGCAACGCACCCGACGGGCAATCTGTCGACTCGACCTTTGTTACTTGTTGGCGCCGTCCGGCACAAATACATAGCCCACACCCCAGACCGTCTGGATGTAGCGCGGCTTGGCAGCGTCCACTTCGATCAGGCGCCGCAGGCGGGAAATCTGGACGTCGATGGACCGCTCCAGCGCATCCCATTCACGACCACGGGCCAGGTTCATGAGTTTGTCCCGGGTCAATGGCTCGCGGGCATGCATGACCAGCGCCTTGAGCACCGCGAACTCACCGGTGGTGAGCATGTGCACTTCATCGCCGCGCTTGAGCTCACGGGTTGCCAGGGAGAGCTCGTAGTCGCCAAAGGTGACGGTTTCGTCCTCGCTGGCCGGTGCTCCGGGAACTGGCGCGGACTGGCGACGCAACACCGCCTTGACGCGGGCCATCAGCTCGTCAGGGTTGAAAGGCTTGGCCAGGTAATCGTCAGCGCCCAGCTCAAGGCCCTTGATGCGGCTCAGCTCGTCGCCCTTGGCGGTGAGCATGATGATGGGAATCTGGTTGTTGGAGGCGCGCAGACGACGGCATGCCGACAGGCCATCCTCGCCCGGCAGCATCAGGTCCAGGACCACGAGGTGAAACACTTCGCGAGCCAGCAGTCGGTCCATTTGCTCCACGTTGGCCACCGCACGGGCGCGATAGCCCTTGCTGGTGAAAAAGCGTTCTAACAGGCTGCTCAGGCCCGGGTCATCATCGACGATGAGGATTTTCTCGCCTTCAGCCGTTTGTGCAGTGCTGCTCATTGGATGCTCCTTTGATCTCGGCGCGCATTATGGCGTAGCTGCTGCTACGCGCACCGTGTGCATTGTTAGCAGATTTTTCCTGGGCTGCCACTGATGCTCTGCCTCGCGGCTGCGGGGCTATCGCGGGCGGGGCTTCTACAAGGGTTTTACCGCAGCTGACGGGCCGGTCCCCATATCAGGGTTCACTGGGTATAATGCGCCGCCCTCAAGGTCAGGCAACACCCGCTCACGGCGGTTCGCCAGCAGCTGGATTTTTTGCACATACATTTGCCAGGTGGTTTTATGGACAGTATCAACAGCCGCATCGCCGAGGAACTCGGTGTCCGCCCGCAACAGGTCGAAGCGGCCGTCGCGCTACTGGATGAAGGCTCTACCGTGCCCTTCATCGCTCGCTACCGTAAAGAAGTGACTGGCAGCCTCGATGACACGCAACTGCGTCATCTGGAAGAGCGCCTGCGCTATCTGCGTGAACTCGAAGACCGCCGCGTGGCGATCCTTGCCAGCATCGAAGAGCAAGGCAAGCTGACCCCTGAATTGGCCCGCGACATCAAGCTGGCCGACACCAAGACCCGCCTCGAAGACCTGTACCTGCCGTACAAGCAGAAGCGCCGCACCAAGGGCCAGATCGCCCTGGAAGCGGGCCTCGGCGAACTGGCGGACGGCTTGTTCAACGACCCGACGCTGACACCCGAAACCGAAGCTGCGCGCTTCGTCGATGCCGAAAAAGGCTTCGCTGACACCAAGGCTGTGCTCGAAGGCGCCAAGTACATCCTCATGGAGCGCTTCGCCGAAGACGCCACGCTGCTGGAAAAACTGCGCGGTTTCCTCAAGCAGGAAGCGGTCATCAGTGCCCGAGTGGTGGCTGGCAAGGAAGAAGAAGGCGCGAAATTCCGCGACTATTTCGAACACGACGAGCCGCTCAAGAGCATGCCGTCGCACCGCGCCCTGGCGATTTTCCGTGGCCGCAACGAAGGCATCCTCAGCTCGGCGCTGAAGGTCGGCGAGGAACTGCCAGGCACCCTGCACCCTTGCGAGCTGATGATCGGCGAGCGTTTCGGCCTGTCGAACCAGAACCGTCCTGCCGACAAATGGCTGGGCGAAGTGGTGCGCTGGACGTGGAAGGTCAAGCTCTACTCGCACCTTGAAACCGACCTGCTGGGCGAGCTGCGCGATGGCGCCGAGACCGAAGCCATCAACGTGTTCGCCCACAACCTGCATGACCTGCTGCTGGCCGCCCCCGCAGGCCCGCGTGCGACCCTGGGGCTGGACCCTGGCCTGCGCACCGGCTGCAAGGTGGCCGTGGTCGATGCCACCGGCAAGCTGCTGGATCACGCCACCGTTTACCCGCATGTGCCGAAAAACCAGTGGGACCAGACCATCGCTGTGCTGGCCGCCCTGTGCGCCAAGCACTCGGTTGACCTGATCGCCATCGGCAACGGCACCGCCAGCCGCGAAACCGACAAGCTGGCCGCCGAACTGATCAAGAAATACCCGGGCCTGAAGATGACCAAGATCATGGTCTCCGAGGCAGGCGCTTCGGTGTATTCGGCCTCGGAACTGGCGGCCAAGGAATTCCCGGACCTGGACGTGTCGATCCGTGGCGCGGTGTCCATCGCCCGTCGCCTGCAGGATCCGCTGGCAGAGCTGGTGAAGATCGATCCGAAATCCATCGGCGTCGGCCAGTACCAGCACGACGTTTCCCAGCTCAAGCTGGCGCGGGGCCTGGACGCGGTTGTCGAGGACTGCGTGAACGCCGTGGGCGTGGACGTGAACACCGCGTCGGTCGCCCTGCTGGCGCGGATTTCCGGCCTCAACACCACGCTTGCGCAGAACATCGTCAACCATCGCGACGAGAACGGCGCCTTCAAGACTCGCGCCTCGCTGAAGAAAGTCCCGCGCCTGGGCGAGAAGACCTTCGAACAGGCCGCAGGCTTCCTGCGCGTCATGAACGGTGACAATCCGCTGGATTCGTCCGCAGTGCACCCTGAGGCCTATCCGCTGGTGCAACGCATCGCCGCTGAAACCGACCGCGACATCCGCTCGCTGATCGGCGACGCCAGCTTCCTCAAGCGTCTGGATCCGAAGAAATTCACCGACGAGACTTTCGGCCTGCCGACCGTCACCGACATTCTTCAGGAACTGGAAAAGCCGGGCCGCGACCCGCGCCCGGAGTTCAAGACTGCCGAGTTCCAGGAAGGCGTCGAAGACCTCAAGGACCTGCAACTGGGCATGATCCTCGAAGGCGTGGTGACCAACGTGACCAATTTCGGTGCTTTCGTCGACATCGGCGTGCATCAGGACGGTTTGGTGCATATCTCTGCGCTTTCGGAGAAGTTCATCAAGGATCCTCGCGAAGCGGTGAAAGCCGGTGACGTGGTCAAGGTCAAGGTCATGGAAGTCGACATTCCGCGCAAGCGCGTGGGCCTGTCGATGCGCATGAGCGACACTCCGGGCGAGAAGATCGACGGCGCCCGTGGCCCGCGTCCAGGCTCCTCGCCGCGTCAGCAGCAGAGCAGTGCACCGCGCAAGGAAACCGCGACCGCAGCCCCGGCCAACAACGCCATGGCTTCACTCTTCGCCAACGCCAAACAACTGAAGAAACGCTGATGGATATTCCGCAAGGTCTGACCGAAAGCGCCTACTTCAAGACGCTGGGCTGCAAGCTGGTGCGCCTGGGCGACGGGGTCGCCGAGGTGACCCTGGCGCTGGAGCCACACCTGCGCAACCGTGGCAACGTGATGCACGGCGGCGCGCTGTTCAGCCTCGTCGATATCGCCATGGGGCTGGCCTGTTCCAGCTCCCATGGTTTCGACAAGCAAAGCGTTACCGTTGAATGCAAGATCAACTACATGCGCGGCGTGCCGGACGGTGAAGTCACCTGTATCGGCACCGTCCTGCACGCAGGAAGACGCACGCTGGTGGTCGAAGCCGAGGTGCGCCAGGCCGACAAACTGGTCGCTAAAGCGCAAGGCACGTTCGCGATCGTCTAGCTGTCCGATAGGAATATGGGTTAATTTCGGCGCAGAATCTGTGCACTGGTTCCGAGATGGACAGCAGTGCCGAAATTATTCTGGCAGTTCCTGCAGGCAGACCTGCAGGAACCGACAGCGACGGACTCAGGCGTTCGGACCAAAAACGAGGCGAAAACGCCAGTTCCTTTCTTCACCCTTGTAGACCGCCATATCGCCCCCATATAGGGCCGACTGACGCGTGAAGGAATTCCAACTTGAGCGAACTTCTCAACCGCCGCCTGGCTCTGCTTGGCGAGCAGCCCAACCTCTCCCTCCTGGAGAAGTGCTTGCATGGTATCGAGCGTGAATGCCTGCGCGTGACGGGCGAAGGTCGCCTGGCCCAGACGCCGCATCCCGAAGCACTGGGCTCTGCGCTGACCAACGAACAGATCACCACCGATTACTCCGAATCGCTGCTGGAGTTCATTACCCCGGCGCTGAGCAACCCTGCAGATACCCTCGAAAGCCTGGAGAAAATCCACCGCTTCGCCTACAGCAAGCTGGGCAACGAGTACATCTGGAGCCCTTCGATGCCGTGCCCGCTGCCGGCCGAGGAAGACATCCCGATCGCGTATTACGGCACCTCCAACATCGGCAAGCTCAAGTACGTGTACCGCCAGGGATTGGCGCTGCGCTACGGCAAGACGATGCAATGCATCGCCGGGATCCACTACAACTTCTCGCTGCCGGAGGCCATCTGGCCGCTGCTGCGCCAGACCGAAGGTTTCCAGGGCAGCGACCGCGACTTCCAGTCCGAGAGCTACATTGGCCTGATTCGCAATTTCCGTCGCTACAGCTGGCTGCTGATGTACCTGTTCGGTGCATCGCCGGCGCTGGACGCCAGCTTCCTGCGTGGCCGTTCGCACCAGCTCGAACAGTACGACGCAGACACCTTGTACCTGCCCTACGCCACCAGCCTGCGCATGAGCGACCTGGGTTACCAGAGCAACGCCCAGGCCGACCTGACGCCTTGCTATAACGACCTGCTGACCTACACCGACAGCCTGCGCAAAGCGGTGGCAACGCCCTACGCGCCGTATGTCGAAATCGGTACGCACAAGGATGGCGAGTGGATTCAGCTCAACACCAACGTGCTGCAGATCGAGAACGAGTACTACTCGACCATCCGCCCCAAACGCGTCACCTACTCGGGCGAACGTCCGATTCAGGCGCTGATGGCCCGTGGCGTGCAATACGTCGAAGTGCGCTGCCTGGACATCAACCCGTTCCTGCCAGTGGGCATCGACCTGCAACAGTCGCGCTTCATCGACGCCTTCGTGCTGTTCTGCGCCCTGCAGGAAAGCCCGCAACTGGCCGATTGCGAGTGCGGTAACGCCAGCAGTAACTTCCTGACCGTGGTCAAGGAAGGTCGCCGTCCTGGGCTGCAACTGAGCCGCAATACCTCGACCATCGACCTGAAGGTCTGGGCCGACGAGTTGCTGGACAAGATCGAGCCGATCATTGCGCTGCTGGACAAGAGCCAGGGCATCGACGAACACGCCAAATCCCTGGCCGCCCAGCGCGCCAAGGTCGCGGATGCGTCGCTGACGCCGTCGGCACAGGTGCTGGCCGCGATGAGCGAGCACAAGGAAGGCTTTACCGCCTTCTCCCTGCGCCAGGCGCAGGTGCACGCCGAGCACTTCCGTAGCCAGCCGTTGAGTGTCGAGGATCAGACGGACTTCGAAACCAGGGCTCGCGAGTCGCTGGCGCAGCAGTCCGAGATGGAACAGACCGAAGAGCCGGTGGACTTCGACACCTTTGTCGGGGCTTATCAGGCGAGCATTCTGGCGATCAGTAATTGATCTGGATGCGGGAATGAAAACGGCGTGCTCAGGCACGCCGTTTTTCTGTCGGTCATTGGCGCTTCGTAGCAGCACGGCTTGCCGGCGG